>NZ_CP014513.1:2897264-4345897 GCF_001577365.1 Frondihabitans sp. PAMC 28766 | reverse complement strand
CGTCGGCACCATGCCCGGCGCGTAGGCGTTGACGGTGATGCCCCACGGCCCGAGCTCGCCGGCGAGCACCCGGGTGAGCTGGACGACCGCGGCCTTCGAGGCGGCGTAGGCGGAGCTGCCGATGCTGGGGACGATCGCAGCGAACGAGGCGGCGTTGATGATGCGGCCGCTCTGCTGCCGCTTCATGATCGGTGCCACCGCCTGGCTCATCAGGAAGACCCCGCCGACGTTCACGTCGAAGCACTTCTGCCAACGCGCGAAGTCGAGGTCGGCGACGAGGCCGTCGACGTTGATGCCTGCGTTGTTGACGAGCACGTCGATGCCGCCGAAGCGGCTGTCGATGTCGGCGACGACGGTGGCCACCGAGGCCGGGTCGCTGACGTCGCACTCGAGAGCGACCCGGCCCTCGTGGGAGGCGGTGCCTCCGAAAGCCAGGTCGAGGGCGACGACTCGCGCCCCCTCGCCGACGAACCGGTCGACGAGCGCGGCCCCGATCCCGCGAGCCCCGCCCGTCACCACGACCACTCTGTCGGTCAAATCGATCCGCATCGTCACGCCTTCATTTCGTCGTAGTCTCGTCTCGAATAGTCATACTATTGCTGCCACAATAGCGGCGAGACGAACTCAGGAGAAGAGATGGCAGCAGACGCACGGGTGCTCTGGGTGACGGGCGCCGGCACCGGCATGGGCCGATCGAGCGCGATCGAGGCGGCGCGGTCGGGGTGGCGGGTCGCGCTCAGCGGCCGCAGGGCCGAGCCTCTCGCGGCGGTCGCCCGCGAGATCGAGGCCACGGGCGGCGAGGCGATGGCGCTGCCGACCGACGTCACCGACCAGGCGGCGGTGGCCGCGGCCCGCGATGCGATCCTCGAACGCTGGGGCAGGATCGACGGGGTGGTCACCTCGGCGGGCCTCAACGACCCGCAGCGCACCTGGGCCGACCAGGGTCTCGACCGCTTCGACGCGATCCTGCAGACCAACCTCGTCGCCACCGTGCGAGTGATCGACGCGTCACTCCCGTCGCTGCGCGAGAGCGGCGGCACGGTCGTGATGATCTCCTCCTACTCGGCCTGGTCGTTCTCGCCGGGGTCGGGCGTCGCCTACAGCGCGAGCAAGACCGCCCTCGGCTCGGCCAGCCGCATGCTGAACCAGCAGGAGAAGTCGCACGGAGTCCGCTGCTGCCACCTCTGCCCGGGCGACGTCGACAGCGACTTCCTGTCGATGCGACCCTCGGTGCCCGACGCCGCCGCCCGATCCGTGATGCTGTCGCCTGACGACGTCGGCCGCGCCGTGGCGTTCGTGCTCGACTCACCCCCGCACGTGCGCATCGACGAGCTCGTCGTCTCGCCGGTGTCGCAGGGGTGACGGTGCCGGCAGGAGCCGGCGGCGCCGGCGGCGTCGCGTTCTCGCGCGTCCTCGAGACCATCGGCCGCGCCATCGTGGCCGGTGAGCTGCCTGCGGGTCACTCCGACACGGTGGAGGGTCTGCAGCAGCGAACAGAGGCATCGCGCAGCATCGTGCGCGAGGCGACGCGGGTGCTCGTGTCGCTCGGCCTCCTCAGCGCCGGGCGGCGGGTGGGGCTCGAGGTCTTGCCGCCCGATCGCTGGAACGTGCTCGATCCTGCCGTCATCCGTTGGCGGCTCGACTCGCCGGGTCGCAGCGCTCAGATCGACGAGTTGCGCGATCTCCGCCTCGCCGTCGAGCCCGAGGCCGCGCGGCTGGCGGCGTCGCGCCGGTCGACAGCCGAGGCCGCGGCGATCACGGCGGCCGGGCGCGCCGTCGGCGAGGCGGGGGCTGCCGGGGCGCGGGATGCGACGACTTACCTGGCCGCCGACCGCCGCCTCCACGGGCTCGTGCTGGTGGCCTCGGGCAATGCGATGTTCGTGCGACTCCGCGCGGTGATCGACGCGGCACTCACCGAGCGCGCGCTGCACGAACGCGCGGCGCTGCCGCCCGACCCGCACGACGTCGGCCTGCACGTCGAGCTGGCGGACGCCGTCGCGGCCGGCGAGCCGGCTGCTGCCGCAGCGCTGATGCGCGAGATCGTCCTCCGCACGCAGGCGCCGCCCGCGTGACGCCTCGCCCCTTACCTTTTCGGCTCAACCTGACCGCCCGAACGATCAGGACGTGCCGAAAAGGTAAGGGCCGGCGCGGCTGTGGCGGGAGAAGGGTCAGGTGGTGACGTCGAGGTCGATCTCCGACCGGTCGACCGAGACCGTCGGGATCGACGCCGTGACGACGCTGCCGTCGGCCCGCAGCATGCCGCGGAGGTCGGAGGTGGTCGGCGGCGGCGTCTCGAGCCGCGGGCCCTGGTTCGCCAGAGCGACGGTCACGGGAGCGCCCGCCTCGACCTCGACGCGCTCGTGGTGCACGTGCACCGTGACGTTCGTGCCCTCTTCGATGGTGAAGGTGATGTCGTGCTGGGTCAGGTCGACTCGCATCCTGGAGCCCCGCACCGTCATGCGGAACGTCAGGTCGTCCCAGGTGGAGGGCAGGCGCGGGTTGAAGGTGATGCGACCGCCGTGGTCGCGCATGCCGCCGAAGCCGTAGACGAGCGCCGACCAGATGCCGCCGGTCGAGGCCACGTGGACGCCGTCCGAGGTGTTGTGGTGGAGGTCGGCGAGGTCGACGAAGAGCGCCGACAAGAAGTAGCTCTGCGCCAGGCGGTGGTGACCCACCTCGGCCGCGATGATCGACTGGACCACCGCCGACAGCGTCGAGTCACCGGTGGTCAGCGCGTCGTAGTACTCGAAGTCGCGGCGCTTCTCGGCCGGGGTGAACTCGTCGCCCTGGAGGAAGAGCGCCAGCACCACGTCGGCCTGCTTGAGCACCTGGAAGCGGTAGATGACGAGCGGGTGGTAGTGCAGCAGCAGAGGGCGCTTCGACTCGGGGGTCGAGTCGAGATCCCACAGCTCTTTGTCCAAGAACTGGGCGTCTTGGGGGTGGATCCCGCGGTGCGGATCGAAGGGGATCTCCATCGCGTCGGCGGCGGCGCGCCAGCCCCGGATCTCGTGCTCTTGCAACCCGAGGCGGGTCACCATGCGCTCGTAGGCGACGGTGTCGGTGGCCATCAGCTCTTCGCAGGCGCGGACCGCACTCCAGAGGTTCGCCCGGGCCATGACGTTCGTGTAGAGGTTGTCGTCGACCACCGTGGTGTACTCGTCGGGGCCGGTGACGCCGTCGATGTGGAACTTCTGGTCGCCGTTCGAGCGCCAGAAGCCGAGGTCGGCCCAGAGGCGAGCCGTCTCGACCAGGATGTCGATGGCGCCGCGGGCGAGGAAGTCGTCGTCGCCGGTCGCGGCCACGTACTGGGTCAGCGCGTGGCTGATGTCGGCGTCGATGTGGTACTGCGCCGTGCCGGCCGCGTAGTAGGCGCTCGACTCGAGCCCGTTGATGGTGCGCCACGGGAAGAGTGCACCGCGCTGGTTCAGCTCGGTGGCGCGCTCGCGGGCGGCGTCGAGCATGCCGTGGCGGAAGCGCAGCGCGTTGCGGGCGACGTTCGGTGCCGTATAGGTGAGGAAGGGGAGGACGTAGACCTCGGTGTCCCAGAAGTAGTGGCCGCCGTAGCCCGAGCCGGAGACGCCCTTCGCGGCGATGCCCTGACCGTCGGTGCGGGCCGTCGCCTGGGCCAGCTGGAAGAGATTCCAGCGGATCGCCTGTTGCAGGATGGGGTGGCCAGGCAGTGTGACGTCGGTGCGCTCCCAGTAGTCGCTGAGCCACGCGCGCTGGGCCTCGAAGATCTCTTCCACCGGTGTCTCGCGGGCGCGATCGAGGGTACGGTCGCAGCGGTCGGCCAGCTCACGCGGGGGCACGCCGCGAGACGTGTGATAGGTGATGGTCTTGACCAGGCGGATGGTCGTGCCGGTCTTCGCCTTGATCCGGTAGACGTGCTTCGCGAGGTCGTCGTCGATCTGCGACGACTGCTGCCACTCGGCGTCGGTCTCGAGCGTGTGCTCGGCGCCCACCGCGACGGTCATGCCGGAGTTGGTGGTGCGGTAGCCGAGCACGTAGCGCGTGCCGGTGACCTTCTTGACGACCGGCTGGAGCACCCGGTCGGCGAACGACTCGGCCTTCCGCGGGTCGAAGCTCGCCGCAGCGCGCATGCCGGCGTGATACTCGTCGCCCAGATCTTGACGGTTCAGGATCTGCGACGACAGCAGCACCGACGCGTCGCCCTCCAGCATCGTCACCTCGTACTCGATGACCGCGAGGTGGCGATCGGTGAGCGACGCCAGGCGTCGGCTCGTGATCAGCACGCGCTTGCCCGACGGCGTGCGCCAGACGATCTCGCGGACCAGGTATCCCTCACGGAAGTCGATCTTCCGGGTGTAGCCGAGGATGTCGGCCTCGGCGAGCACGAAGGGCTCGTCGTCGACGTAGAGGCGGATCACCTTGGCGTCGGGCACGTTGACGATCGTCTGGCCGACGCGCGCGAACCCGAAGGCCTCCTCGGCGTGACGGATGGGCCAGGTCTCGTGGAACCCGTTGATGTAGGTGCCGTACGACTGCCCGCCGCGGCCCTCGTCGAGGTTGCCGCGCATGCCGAGGTAGCCGTTGCCGACGGCGAACACCGTCTCGGAGACGCCCTGGTCGTCGGGCGCGAACTCCTGCTCGACGAGCGCCCACTCGTCGACGGGAAAGCGGTTGCGATCCAGCGGATCGGACGTGATGACGCTCATGAGTGGTGCTCCGAAGTGGCTGGGGACGTGGGGGAGAGGGAGTCGACGAGCACACCGAGGTCGTCGACCACGAAGTCGGCCCCGAAGTCGATGAGCGCCTGGGGCCCGACGCCGCGGTCGACGCCCACCACGAGGCCGAAGTCGCCGGCCCGGCCGGCCTGGACGCCCGACTGCGCGTCTTCGACGACGACGCACTGGGCGGCGGTGAGGCCGAGCAGCCGTGCGCCGTCGAGGTAGGTGTCAGGGGCCGGCTTGCCCGCCAACCCGTCGCGCGCGGCGACCTCGCCGTCGACGATCACGTCGAATCGGTCGCGGAGGCCCGCGGCCGTGAGCACCGGCACCGCGTTGCGCGAGCTCGAGACCACGGCGACCTGGTACCCGGCGGCGATCGCCGCGTCGAGGAAGGCGACCGAGCCCGGGTAGGGATTCACGCCGTTCTGCTCGAGCTCGGCGGCGAACACGGCGTTCTTGCGGTTGCCGAGACCGCAGACGGTGTCGGCCTCGGGAGCGTCGGTCGGCAGCCCCTCGGCCAGTGTGATGCCGCGCGACGCCAGCATCGAGCGGACGCCGTCGTAGCGCGGCTTGCCGTCGATGTAGTCGAAGTAGTCGGCGTCGGTGTAGGGCGCCGCCTCGGGGGCGTGGGCCGAGAGGTAGTCGGTGAAGAGCGTCGCCCAGGCGCGCATGTGCACCTCGGCGGTGGGCGTCAGGACGCCGTCGAGGTCGAACAGGAGGGCCGAGAGGGAGGCCAGGTGCGATCTGTCGCGCAGGGGAGTCGTGGTCACGAAGCCGTGGGGTTCCTTCGACGAGGGGGATGGGTCGGAACGTCAGTGGTCCGGCGGCGGGATCAAGGGCGGCCGAGAGATCGCCTCGAACAAGTCTGGCACGCCCTCGCCCGAGGTCCTAGCGCCCGCTTCGAGGGTCGCCGTTCGCAGAAACCAGGAGCATAATCCAAGGGTCGGCCCGTGAACCACACGTGTCGTCTATCAAGAGGAGAACAGCCGTGAAGGCTCTGCGTTACACCGCCGTCGGACAAGCACCCGAAGTCGTCGAGATCCCCATCCCGAAACCCGGCCCCGGCCAGGTGCTGCTCAAGGTCACCGCCGCGGGCGTCTGCCACTCCGACGACTACGTGATGGGCCTGTCGGAAGACGAGTACACGGCCGCCGGCTACCCGCTGCCGATGACGCTCGGCCACGAGGGCGCGGGCATCGTGCACGAGCTCGGCGAAGGCGTCTCGACCGTCGCGGTGGGCGACGCGGTCGCCGTCTACGGGCCGTGGGGCTGCGGATACTGCCACAACTGCTCCGAGGGGCACGAGAACTACTGCACCAACGCCCGGGACCTCGGCATCACGCCTCCCGGGCTCGGCACCGACGGCTCGATGGCCGAGTACATGATCGTCGACGACCCCCGCCACCTCGTGCCGCTGGGCGACCTCGACCCGATCAAGAACGTTTCGCTGACCGACGCCGGCCTCACCCCTTACCACGCGATCAAGCGCTCGCTGCCGAAGCTCGGCGCCGGCACCTTCGCCGTCGTGATCGGCACCGGCGGTCTCGGCCACGTCGGCATCCAGATCCTGAAGGCTCTCTCGGGCGCGACCGTGATCGCCCTCGACGTCAATGATCAGAAGCTGGAGCTCGCCCAGGAGGTCGGCGCCGACATCACGCTGATCAGCGACGCCACGGCCCACGACAGGATCATGGAGATCACCGCCGGTCTCGGGGCCGACGCGGTCTTCGACTTCGTCGGCGCGAAGCCGACCATCCCGCTCGCCGTCTCGGTCGCCGGCATCGACGCCGACGTCACCGTGGTCGGCATCGGCGGCGGCGAGGTCGCGTTCGGCTTCGGCACGATCAACTACGACGTCGCCGTGCGCATCCCCTACTGGGGTTATCGAGGTGAGCTCATCGAGGTGCTCGACCTGGCACGCGCCGGCAAGATCGACGTCGAGATCCAGCAGTACACGCTCGACGACGGCCCGAAGGCCTACGAAGACCTGCACGCCAGCACGATCCGCGGTCGTGCCGTCATCGTGCCGTAGCGGCCACCGGGCGCGGACTCATCGGTTGCGCTGGCGAAACTCATAGGAGATGGCAGGCTTCGGCCCCTACGTTCGCCGTGGCCCGTTCGGGTCGCCCGCCTAGCGAAAGTCTTCTATGTCGTCGAGTTCTCCCAGCCGTCTGTCTACGATCAACCTGCCCCGCATGATCCTGTGGCTGGCGTCCATCGTCGTCGCGGTGGTCGGCTATCTGCTGATGATCACCTTCAACTCGAAGGAGGCCGCGATCTACGTGAGCGGGAAAGCCGACTACCCGAAGCTCTTCGCGTACACCTCGGGCAGCACGATCGGCGGCCTGCTCATTGCAGTCGGCGTTCTCGGCGCGCTGCTGGCGCTGGTCTCGATGGCGATCACGTGGCGTCCCGCGGCGCCCGTCGTCGCTGCCGACCCGGCCTCGGCCGGCCTCGACGTCGACCGTGATGCGGACGACGACGATTCCGACGACGACCAGACTCTCGCCGCGCCGCTGGCCCCCGGCGTCTCAGGGCCCGCCGCCACCTCTCGCTGAGAGCGCCGTTCGCAAGTGCCCCGCCTCACGGCAGGAGATCCAGATATTGCGGTCGTGCCTTCATGGCGTGAATCTGTAGTTCGTTGCCGTGAGGGCCGACGGGTGCGCCCTCACGCAGTTGCGTCGAGCCAGGCCCGGACTGCTGCGCGAATCGCCTCGGATCGGCTGATGTGATCGCGGTCGGCGCGGGCAGCGAGGCCCGCGAGGAGCGTCGCATCCATCCGGACCGGAACGACCTCGCTCGGCCCAGCAGCGAGTGGCCTGCGGCCTCTTTTACGAAGTTGCTCGACGGCCAGCCCTCGCTCAGCCTCGTCGGCCCACGCTTCGATCGGGTCATCCGAAACGGGCACCCCGTTGATAGTCTCCTTGGCCATGACTTTATCGTAATACGAAAAAGGCGAAACGGGAAGCTGGCTATTAGAGAGAAGTTCAGTACTCATCATGTCAATTTATTCTCTCGACTCCCACGACATGGGCTGATCGGTCGTTGTCAAGCTGGCTGGAGTCGTGGGGTGTCGGTCTCGGGGGCGTGTTGGAGCATGTTGATGCCGACGCGTCCGGCTGGTGCTGGCGTGGACGGGGGACGCTGGAACCTCTCGGGGTGTTGCGCGTAGTAGGCATGCTGGGTTGCGTCGCGTTGTGCCCAGGCGTCACGCCAGGTGCCGTCGTGTATCTCGTCTGGCGAGAACAGCGCAATTCCGGAGTGTTTGTGATTTTTGTTGTACCAAGGCGCGTAGGAGTCGACGTAGGCGCGTGCCGCCTCGAGGCTGTCGAAGACGCCGGGGTAGTTCGGGCGGTATTTCATCGTACGGAACTCGGACTCCGAGAACGGGTTGTCGTTACTCACCCGAGGCCGATTGTGGCTCTGCTTCACGCCGAGCCTTCGCAGGAGGTCTTTCAACACCCCCGAGCGCATCGCGGGCCCGGAGTCCGCGTGGACGGCGGCGGGTATTCCGTGCCGCAAGAAGGCGTCCTCGAACATCTCGACCGCGAGGTCGTCGACCTCGCGTTCTTCGACCCGGTAGCCGACGAGCTTCCGGGAGAAGATATCAATGATCGAGTACGCCTTGAAAGCGACTCCTCGCCACGGAGTGCGCAGATCAGTGATGTCCCACGACCAGATCTGGCCCGGGGTGGTCGCTTCAAGAACCGGTGCCTCTCGTGGCGCCCGAGTACTGCTGTTGCGCCTGGTGGGTGCGACGGGGCGGACCGACTGGTCTTCGGCGTCCTGAGCGATCCGCCACCACGAGCGGCGTGATGCGAGCATCACTCCCTCGTCCCAGGCCGAGGCGAAAGAGTGATCCACCGAGTTACCGTCCGCCCAACCGGCCACGATCCGAGCCTCGACAACGGCACGATCACTCTGCCCGATGCGTGTCGGATACGCCCGATCTTTCTGCGGTATCGGCGCTGCAGTTCGCTCTCGTGGTCGGGAACGGTAATGCCATGTCGACCTGGATAACCCGACAAGCTTCAGAGCCTGCCGCTGCGATCCGAGGATGGATGTCAGTCGTCCGACGAGGTCGGTCTCGGCGTCGAGGAATCCAACGGAGCGACCGTCGTCGGGTTCGTGCCGGGCTCTTGCTCGCTCATCTGATGCAAGAGCCCGATAGCTTTTCCCAAGGCATCGTTGGTCTGCTCCAACTCGTGCACCCGCGCGTTCAAACGCGCTACCTCTTCTTCCTGCGCTGAACGCTCGCGCGCGCGTTGCCTCTCGATACTCGTGCGTTTCTCCGGTGGCACTGTCACAACACCACCATCTCGCGGAATCAACCCGCGGTCGAGATCACCATCGAAAACTGCCGACCGCCACCGGCGAAGACGGTCATACGACACGCCTTGCCCCTCGAGCCAGAACGCCTTCTGCCCGTACGGCGTCAGCTCATACCGATGGACGAACTCACGGATCTGCTCCGTTGTGAAACCCGGACTAATCGACATGCCGCCAACTCCCTCACCAATCATGAATGACTCACAACCAGCCTGACAAAGAGGGGATCTACCAAATTGTGGATAAGTCGTCCGGCGAGCCGCCGGGAATAACGACCGCAGCGGAGCAGGTTGGCCGATGCGTGACCACCTCTCGCTTCGACACGCACTCGCTCGACGACGCCATCGGCGCGGCCCTGGCCAGCAGGCATGCACCCCTCGCGGTCGTCGCCGGCGAGGTGCGCCGCTACCCGGCCGATGTCGCCCCCTTCGCGTCGGTGGGCCTCGCGCCGACCGCGGCGGACTGGGTGTCCCTCGGCCGGATCGCCCCGACAGGTACGGTCGCGATGTTCGTCGACCCGGGCTTCACCCCGGGCGACGGCTGGAGCGTCGTGCACGAGATCGCGCTGACGCAGATGACCGACGACGACATCGAGACGCCGACCGAGCCGTTTCAGGAGGCGACCGACCTCGCCCCGCACGACGTGCCCGAGATGGTCCGCCTGACCACGCTCACGGCGCCCGGCCCCTTCGAGCAGCGCACGGTCGAGCTCGGCGGGTACCGCGGGGTGGTCTCACCCGAGGGCAGGCTGCTGGCCATGGCCGGGCGCCGCCTCAGCCTGCCGGGCTGGACCGAGATCAGTGCCGTCTGCACCGACCCGGAGGCGCGCGGCCGCGGCTACGCCCGGCGGCTCATGCTCGACGTGGCCCGCGGCATCCGTGCCGACGGCGACCGCGCCTTCCTCCACGTGGCCGAGGGCAACCCGGCCCGCGGCCTCTACGAGTCGATGGGCTTCGTGCCACGCGCCGACCTGAAGGTCTGCGTCGTCGAGCGTCGCTGAAGCCGGCCGGGGCCACAATGGCCCCATGCCTTCGGAGCCCCGCACGAGCGACACCGCCGACACCGACACCGACACCGCAGCGACCGACACCGCCGAGCACCGCCGCCTCGCGCAGGCGAACGCCGGCTCGCCCGAGTGGCGCGACTGGGGACCTTACCTCGCCGAGCGCGCCTGGGGCAGCGTCCGCGAAGACTACAGCGACGACGGCGACGCCTGGAACTTCTTCCCCCATGACCACGCCCGCTCGCGCGCCTACCGCTGGAACGAGGACGGCATGGCCGGCTTCTCCGATCTCGGCCAGAACTGGTGCCTCTCGCTCGCCGTCTGGAACGGCGTCGACCCCATCCTCAAAGAGCGAATGTTCGGCCTCACCGGCGAGGAGGGCAACCACGGCGAAGACGTCAAGGACTACTGGTGGTTCACCGACGGCACCCCGACACACTCGTTCAACTCGTGGCGCTACCACTACCCGCAGGTGGCCTTCCCCTACGAAGACCTCCTCACCACGAACAAGGCCCGCGGGCGTCACGACGCTGAATACGAGCTCGTCGACACGGGCGTCTTCGACGACTCGAAGTACTGGGTGGTCACCGTCGACTACGCCAAGGGCGGCCCGCACGACCTGCTGATGACCGTCACGGTCGAGAACGCCGGGCCCGAGACCGCCACGATCCGCGTGCTGCCGACACTGTGGTTCCGCAACACCTGGTCGTGGGATTCGACGAAGCCGCGGCCGTCGATCACGGTCGACGGGGCAGGGCTGAAAGCCGAGTCGGAGGCGACGGGAGAGCTGCACCTGATCGGCGATCACGATCCTGCGCCGCTCTTCTGCGACAACGAGACGAACGCGGCCCGGCTGTTCGGCGACGCGACGAGCCCCGCCTTCCCGAAAGACGGCATCAACGACCACGTCGTGCACGGTGCCGCCAGCGTGAACCCGGCGCAGACCGGCACGAAGGCCGCTCTCGACTACGCCCTCACGGTGGAGTCGGGGGCGACGGCCACGATCCGCGTCCGGCTGAAAGCAGGGTCTCAGGCGGCAGGATCCGACAGCGCAGCAGGATCCGACGGTGCGGCAGGATCCGACGCCCTGCCTCCGACCCCGTTCGACACCGCTCGATTCGACGAGGTCGTCGCCCTCCGCCGTGCCGAGGCCGACGCCTACTGGGCCGCCGTCACGCCGTCCGACGCGACGCCCGACGAGGCGCAGGTGCTGCGGCAGGCGATGGCGGGCCTGCTCTGGTCGAAGCAGTTCTATCACTACAACGTGGCGACGTGGCTGACGGGCGACCCGGCGGGTCCGGCCCCGGCAGGGGGGCGCGGGGGTGTGCGCAACGGCAACTGGCGGCACCTCGACGCCCACGACGTGATCCTGATGCCCGACACCTGGGAGTACCCGTGGTTCGCCGCCTGGGATCTCGCCTTCCACTGCGTGACCCTCGCCCACATCGACCCGGAGTTCGCGAAGGCGCAGCTGATCCTGCTGCTGCGCGAGTGGTACATGCACCCGAACGGGCAGCTGCCCGCCTACGAGTGGAACTTCTCCGACGTCAATCCGCCCACACACGCCTGGGCGGCCCTGCAGGTGTTCGAGATCGACGGGGCCCGTGACTTCGACTTCTTGAAGCGCATCTTCCACAAGCTCTTGATCAACTTCACCTGGTGGACCAACAACAAGGAGTCGGGCGACGGCGGCGACCTGTTCTCGGGCGGGTTCATGGGGCTCGACAACATCGCACCCCTCGACCGCTCGGCGCTGCCCGCCTCGGTCGGCACCATCGAGCAGGCCGATTCGACGGCGTGGATGGGCAACTACGCCCTCGACCTGCTGCAGATCGCGCTCGTGCTCGCCGACCACGACGACTCGTACCAGGACATCGCGACGACGTTCGTCGAGCACTTCCTCGCGATCGCGCTCGCGGCCAACTCGTCGGGGATGTGGGACGACGACGACGCGTTCTTCTACGACATCCTGCACCAGGCCGACGGCCGCGACGTGCCCCTCAAGGTGCGTTCGCTCGTCGGCCTCGTGCCCGTCGTGGCCTCGCTCGTCTACAGCGACGAGCAGATCGACGCCCTGCCCCGATTCCGCGAACGCCTCGACTGGGTGCTGGCGAACCACCCCGACTACAACCAGTTCGTGCACGTGAGTGAGGAGGCCTCCGAGCGCACCACGCTGCTGGCACTCGTGCCGCCGGATCGCCTGATCCGCATGCTGTCGCACGTCTTCGACGAGACCGGGATGCTCTCGGGGCACGGCATCCGCGGCATCTCGGCCTGGCACCGCGACCACCCGTTCGTCGTCGACGTGGCGGGCACGAGCGCATCGGTCGACTACGAGCCGGCCGAGTCGACCACCGCGCTGTTCGGAGGCAACTCGAACTGGCGCGGGCCGATCTGGTTCCCTCTCAACGTGCTGCTGATCAACGGTCTGCGGGCCAACGACCTGCACGAGACCACCGGCAAGACGGTCGAGTTCCCGGTCGGCACCGGCACGCAGCTTTCGCTCGCCGACGCCGCCGACGAGCTGTCGTCGCGACTCATCTCGCTCTTCGTGCCCGACGCCTCCGGTCGTCGCCCCTCCGACGCGCGCTACGCGCTGCTGTCGGCCGACCCGCGCTGGAAGCCGTACCTGTTCTTCTACGAGTACTTCGACGGCGACACCGGGCAGGGCCTCGGCGCCTCGCACCAGACAGGCTGGACGGCAGCGGTGGCGCACCTCATTCTGAAGCGGGGCCCGCGGCCTGCTGCCGGCTGACTCGGAGTCTGGCTGGGGCTCGGGCTCAGGCTCGGGCTCAGGCTCAGGCTCAGGCTCAGGCTCAGGCTCCGGCTCCGGCTCCGGCTCCGGCTCCGGCGAGGTCGCCGAGGGCTGCGAGCAGGGCCTGGAAGGCGGGATGCGACGGGTCGATGACGACCCCGTGGTCACCGTCGACCACCGTGAGGGTTGCATCCTGCCCCGCCTCGAGCGCTGCGGCGACGTAGGTCTCCGACTGGTTCATCGGGACGACGTCGTCGGCGCGCCCGTGGACGATCCGCACGGGCAGCGTGGGCTCGATCCTGAGCATCGGGTCGGCCGCGGCGTAGCGGTCGGGATGGTCGTCCGAGCTGCCGCCGAGGAAGTTCTGGACCGCGCTGTCGCCCATGTCTTCGTGTTCGCCGAGGAGGAGATTGACGGCCCCGGCCAGGCTGACGGCGCCGGTGAGGGTCACGACGGGGTCGGGCCGAGACAGTGCCCAGACGGCGAGGTGGCCGCCCGCACTGTGCCCTACCGTGACTGTGGGCCCGGGGTCGATGCCGAGCGAGGCGACGACGACCGCGAGGTGGTCGATCGCGGCTGCCGTGTCGTCGAGGGTGCCCGGCCAGCCGCCGCCGTTCGGCAGCTGGCGGTACTCGATCTGCCAGATGTTGTAGCCCTCGGCGACGAGAGCCTCGGCGAGCTCGGTCGGGCCGTCGAAGTAGTCGGGGGTGCCGCGCCAGAAACCGCCGTGGATCAGGATCACGGTGCCGCGCGCGGCTCCGTCTGCCGGGCGGAACACGCCGTACTGCATCGCGTCGTCGCCGTAGTCGTATCGGGTCGCCATGGCCCGAGGCTACTGCGTCAGTCGGTGGAGGGCCGCTGTCGCTGTCGCTTCGTCGCCGAGCGCTCGGCCTTCGTCTCGAGGCGCCGGCGGTCGGCGCCGCGGCTCCGTCGAGTCGGGCGGCGCGGCGCGGCCTCCGGGGCGAGCCCCACGGCCACAAGTCCGGCGAGCTTCGCCAGGGCGGTCTCGCGGTTGCGCAGCTGGGAGCGCTGCTCGGACGAACTGACGGTGAGCAGCCCGCCGGCGAGACGGGTGGAGAGCCGCGCGAGCAGCTGCAACCTCTGCTCGTCGGTGAGCGTCGGTGACTCGGCCACGCTCCATGAGAGCTGCACGCGGCTGTCCGAGGTGTTGACGTGCTGCCCGCCCGGCCCCGACGACCGCGAGAACCGCCAGCCGAACTCGGCAGCCGGGATCGTCAAGTCAGCGTTCACCTCCAGATCCATGCCATAAGGGTCGCATGCCTACACTGTCGAGATGGCTGAAGCGCTCGACGATGGCCCGTTCTTCCACGGCACGAAGGCCGACCTCGCGGTCGGCGACCTTCTCACGGCCGGGTTCCGGTCGAACTACCGCCCCGAGATCGTGATGAACCACGTCTATTTCACGGCGTTGCGCGATGGTGCCGGGCTGTCGGCCGAGCTCGCGCCCGGCGACGCCGCCCCGCGGGTCTACGCCGTCGAACCCACAGGAGACTTCGAGAACGATCCCAACGTGACCGACAAGAAGTTCCCGGGCAACCCCACGAGGTCGTACCGCAGCACGGCCCCGCTTCGAGTCACCGGCGAGGTCGACGACTGGCTGCGGTTGACGCCCGACGCGCTTCAGGCGTGGCGGGATCGCCTGGCGGTGCTTCGCGCCGACGAGCGCGGGGCCATCATCAACTGAGGGGTCAGTATCAACTGAGAGGTCAGTATCAACTGAGAGGTGAGGCCCGAAGAGCCTCGACCGGCCCGGCGAACATCATGTCCTTGATGGCCTTCAGCGTGGCGGGGTCCTTGCCCAGAAGAGATTCGGCGAAGCCTCGCACGTCATCCAGGAGATCGTCGGGCTCGGAGACTCGATCGACGATCCCTCGCTCGAGGGCGTCGGGCCCGCCGTAGCGCCGACCGGTGGTCATCGCCTCGATCGCTGCCGCCGGAGGGATCTTCGCCTGAATCAGCGCCGCCATCCCCGTGGTGAAGGGGATCTTGATGTCGACCTCGGGGAAGCAGACGTAGCCGCGGCTGGCGTTCATCACCCGGAAGTCGTGGGCGAGCGCCAGCATGGCACCGGCGCCGAAGGCGTGGCCGTTGATCGACGCGACCGTCGGGCAGGGCAGCGTCGTCACTCGCGCGAGGAGGTCGTGCACGCGGGCGAGGTAGGCCGACCGGCGCTCGGGCTCGGCGGTGATCTCGGCCTCGACGAGGCCGTTCGAGAAGAACTTGCCGCCACCGGCTGAGACCAGGGCGCCGGGCGGTGTCGCTTCGAGGTCGTCGAGCGCCGACTCGATCTCGTCGAACCACTCGGCCGAGAAGCGGTTCTCGTCGTCGCCGAGGGTGAGGCTGGCGATGGCGCCCTGGCGCGTGAGTGTGACGGTCATTGTCTTCCTCCGGTGAGTTCGGCCTTCGAGAACGCTAGCGCTTTCGCTGCCAAGGAACGATGACCCGTTCGACCAGCACTACGGCGGCGGCCATGATCGGCACGGCGACGAGAGCGCCGAGGATGCCGCCGAGTGCGCCGCCGCCGATCACGGCGATGACGACGAGCGCACCGGGGACGTGCACGGCTCGCGCCATCACACGCGGGGTGAGGATGTAGGCCTCGAGCGGGTGGTAGACGATGTAGAAGATGACCGCGGCGATCGTGGCGGCCGGCGACGTGAACAAGCAGACGACGATGATGATCAGGGCTTCGACGATCGTGCCGACGATCGGGATGAGCGCACCGACGAACGCGACGGCGGTCAGCAGGGCGACGCCCGGCACGTGGAAGACGAGCAGCAGGATGCAGGTCAGCAGCGCGTTGAATGCCGCCAGAAGCACCTGACCTGCGACGTACCGCCCGACCGAATGGGTCATCTCGTCGTAGACGGGGCGCCACGAGCCCGCCTTCGATGCCGGGATCAGCTGGAACGCCTTGTTGGTGATCGCCGGCAGCGTCGAGGTGAAGTACGCGGTGAGGATGAGGACGACGAAGACGGCTGTCGCCCCGTCGACGACGCCCGTGCCCACCGACAGGAGTCCGCCGCCGATCGACTGCAGGTGCGCGGGATCTTTCAAGAAGTTGCTCGCCGCCTTGACGAGGCCGTCCACGCCGCCGTCGACCCCGAGCGACTTGGTGAAGTCGGCGAACCACGGCTCGTTCGTCAGCGTGTGCAGCGCCGTCGGTGCCCGTTTGGCCAGCCCGACGATCTGGTGCGTGACCAGGGGCACGACGGTCAGGACGAGGGCGGCGGCCGCCACCACGAGGATCAGGAAGATGCCGCTGACTGCCGACCAGCGCGGAACCCGGTGCTGACCTGCCCACTGGATGATCGGCTCGACCGCCAGCGAAAGGAAGTAGGCGACGCCGATGTACGTGAGCAGCGAGGCGATCGTCTGGATTCCGCCGATGATCGCGAGACCCAGGCCAACGCCGAGCACGCCGACGAGGCCGACTCGGAAGGCCTGCACCGTGATGAGCCGAGGCTTCGGGCTCGCGCCGTTTCGGCGGCTCGTCACGGTGGGGCGCCGGACGCGCGACCTGGACGGCCGGTTGCGCGAGGATGCGCCGGTCGAGCGGCGGGGCGGCAGTTGCAGGGGCATCGCATCAGCATGTCAGGTGCCCGGCGTCAGCGACTCCTCGTGCGAGTGCTCGATGGCCTGATACCGGCACTGGCGCTGGCCCTGTCGCCGTGTGCCGCCTAGCCGTCACCAGGCGGAGGGTGCCGGGGGCTCGGCGAGGAAGTCGCGCACGGTGCGCGGCTCGTGGCCCAGCAGGGTTGCGAGCAGCGGGTCGGTGCCGGCGAAGAGCCCCTGATCGGTGGCCTGGTAGAACCCGAGGAGGAATCGCGCGGTCTGCTCCGCCTGCCCTGAGGCGATCTCGCCTGCGACCCACTCGTCTTCGGAGACCCGCGAGAAGCCGATCGTGCGTCCGGTCAGGTCGGAGGCGATCGCCGCCACCTCGTCGAAGGTCACAGCCGCGCTTGCCGTGATCGTGGTCGGCCCGTCGTACTCGCCGTCGGAGAGCAGGATGGCGGCGGCCGCCTGGGCCGCGTCTTCTCGCGCCGTCCACGAGACCTTGCCCTCGCCGGGAACGGTGATGACACCGGTCTCGCGCCACGGGCCTGCCAACCAGGTGAGGCTGTGCAGGTAGAAGCCGTTGCGCATCGACGTCCACGCGACACCGGAGTCGGCGAGCAGCTGCTCGGTGCGCGCGTGGATGTCGGCGGGGAAGAACGGGCTGCCGACAGTTGCGCCCTGGTGGCTCGTGTAGAGGATTCGGCCGACGCCGACGCTCTTGGCGGCATCGATGGCGGCCCCGTGCAGCGAGACGGCGTCGGCGCCGGGATCGTTCGACGAGACGAGAAGCAGCTGGTCGGCACCCTCGAATGCCCTCGGCAGGGATGCGGTGTCGGAGTAGTCGCCGCCGACCCGGACGGCGACGCCGCGATCGGCGAACCGCTGAGCCTTGGCTGCGTCGCGGGCCACGACAGTGATCTCGCTCGGGGGCAGACGCTCGAGCAGGTGGTCGACGGTCGCGCCGTTGAGGGCGCCAGTGGCGCCGGTGACGATGATCATGGGACGACCTCTCTTGTTTCCAGTGGATTGGTAAAAAGCGTATCATCGGAAACTAACTGTTAGCAAGACTGGGTTATCGTTGATTCGTGAGCGAGATCATCCGGGGCGACAGTCGGGCCGACAATCGGGCGAAGATCGTCGAGGCCGCGGCTCGCCTGCTGCAGCAGGAGGGGCCGGCGGCCGTCACGACTCGTGGCGTCGCCCAGGCGGCCGGAATTCAGGCCCCGACGATCTACCGTCTCTTCGGCGACAAGGACGGTCTGCTCGAGGCGGTCGCCGAACACGTCATGGCCACGTACGTCTCGTCGAAGGCGGCAGTCGTCGAGGCCGCCGCGGCCGACGACGTCGATCCTGTCGACGATCTGCGGGCCGGCTGGCGAGCTCAGATCGAATTCGGGGTCGCGAATCCGGCGCTCTTCCGACTGCTCAGCGATCCGAACCGGGTGATGAACTCCGAGGCGGCCGAGTCGGGCCGCCGGGTGCTCGAGGCCCGTGTTCACCGGGTCGCTCTCGCCGGGCGCCTGCGGGCGTCCGAGGCGCGAGCGGTCTACCTCGTGCAAGCGGCTGGTACCGGCGCGATCCACATCCTGCTGTCGACCTCGCCCGACCAGCGCGATCCCGGCCTCGCCGACTCGATGTTCGAGGCCGTGCTCGCGCAGATCGTGACGGATGCCGACGGGTCGCCGCGAGTCGCCCACGCATCCGGCGAGGCGCCCGCAGAGGCGGCGGCGTTGGGGCCTGCGGTCGCGCTCCGGGCGACCGTGAACGACCTCGAGATGTTCAGCGAGCCCGAGCGCGCACTGCTCGGCGAATGGCTGGATCGGGCCATCGCGGCCCTGCAGTAGCGATCCGGTCGGTCGCGGCCGCGCGAGTCAGCGAAGGCCCTGTAGAAACACGCGGATCAGTGAGCGATTGAATGCCGTGTCTTCGTCGGGCACAGGGTGGCAGAGCAGAGCGATCGCGACGATGAGCTCGGTGGCCGTGGTCTCGGAGTGGATGTCGCCTGCCTTTCGCGCGGAGTCGAGCAGAGTCTGAAGCGCGGGCTCGAGGCGCTCGCGCACATAGGGGCCGATGTCGTGGAGGCCGGGATCACCCGAATTGAGAGCGGCCGCGAAACCGCGTTTGGTCGCGACCAGTTCGATGTACTTCTCCACCCACGTCATGAGGGCGACGCCCGGCTCCGCGGTGGCGGCCAGCGTCACCGCCGCGTCGGCGCAGGCATCGATCTCGTTGGCCATAACGGCGGCGACCAGGTCGGAGCGGCGCGGGAAGTGGCGGTACATCGTGCCGACACCGACACCCGCGAGGTCGGTGATCTCCTTCGCCGGGCGTCGACTCCGCTGCGGGCGAAGACGGTGGTGGCGGCCTCGACTACCGCCGCTGCGTTCTGCTCGGCGTCGGATCGGCGCCGGCGGGTCGGCCCGGACGTGGTCATTTGGTCTCCATGAGGGTGTCGGCTGCTCTTGCATACCGGAAAGCAATTCCGTATAGTTGCGGAAAGACATTCCGTTTGACTCGAGTATAGATCGCGGAGACCCCGTCACAAGGTCTGGAGACACTCATGCACTACCGCACACTCGGCCGCACCGGCATCAAAGTCAGCCCCTACGCGCTCGGCGCGCTCAACTTCGCCACCTCGATGGGCAACACCGAAGACGAGTCCGCGCGCATCATCCACAAGGCTCTCGACGCCGGCATCAACCTCGTCGACACGGCCGACGTCTACGGCGACTCAGAGGAGATCGTCGGCCGCGCGCTGAAGGGCCGTCGCGACGACGTCGTGCTGGCCACGAAATTCGGTCGCCCGCTCGGCGACGAGCCGAACCATCGGGGCGGCTCGCGTCGGTGGGTCACGAAGGCGGTCGACGCATCGCTGCGCCGCCTCCAGACCGACTGGATCGACGTCTATCAGATGCACAGGCCCGACCCCGACAGCGACCTCGAAGAGACCATCTCGACGCTCAGCGACCTTGTCCACGCCGGCAAGGTCCGAGCCTTCGGTACATCGGCTCTCCCGGTCTCCGACATCGTCCAGGCGCAGTGGATGTCCGAAAGTCGCGGCCTCGAGCGCCTTCGCACCGAGCAGCCGCCCTACTCGATCCTCAATCGCAGCGTCGAGCGCGAGATCTTTCCCGTTGCCGAGCAGTTCGGGATGGGGATCCTCGTCTGGGGTCCCCTCGGGCAGGGCATGCTGACCGGCCGAGTGCGTCGCGGTCAGGAGACGGATCTCAACCGTGCGAAGTACATGACGACCTTCACCGACGAGCGCCGCATCGACGCCGTCGAAGAGCTGGTCTCGCTGGCAGACGAGGCTGGCGTCTCAATGCCGCACCTCGCGATGGCCTTCGCCATCTCGCATCCTGCCGTCACCAGCGCCCTTCTCGGCGCTCGCACTGAGGCGCAGCTCGACGACCTCCTCGCCGGCGTCGACACCGTCCTCTCCGACGACGTGCTCGACAGGATCGACGAGATCGTCGCGCCCGGCACCGACATCGGCACGCTCGATCAGGCCTACGTGCCGGCCTCCATCGCACAGGTGGCCCGTCGTCGTCGCCCCTTCTCGGAGCGCAGCGCCGCCTGATGCCCCCGCGCTCCTTCGGGCAGGGCCGTTCGGCAAGCCAGTCCGGCAAGGCCGTCGGGCGAGCCGCCGGGTCAGGCCGGCTGAGGCGTGTGGCCGGCGAGCACCTTGGTGAGGAGGGCGTGGAGCTGTCGCCGCTCGGACTCGTCGAGGGTGTGGACAAGCTCGGCCTGGACGTCCGCAGCGTGCCCGTCGAGCACAGAGAGGTGGGCGCTGCCGGCTCGAGTGATCGTGATGATGTTGCGGCGCCGGTCGGCGGGGTCGGTCTCGCGGACGACCTGCTCTGCGGCGTCCAGTCGGTTGACGACGCCGTTGACATCGTTGCGGTCGAGGCCGAGGCGGCGGCCGAGCTCGGCCTGGCTGAGGGGCCCGTACTCGTCGAGCGCCGACAGGATGGCGAAATCGGCCCGCCCGTGCAGCGGCATCCGTGCCGCGGTGAGTCGCGCCCCCAGGGTGGAGATCTTGCTGACCTGCCACTGCGTGAGCTCCCGGAGGCGGGCGGGCGGCAGAAGGGCGTCGTCGTCTGTCATGACCTCAGCATAATCGTTGGCGACTCCAACAGAAAAAGGTTGTGTATCCCAATGAACGCACGTATGTTGGTAATACCAACGTTGGCAGAGCCAACCGCTATCCCAAGGAGTTCTCATGTCCGCCTCGCTCACTCTTCCCGATCTCTCCGGCCACCGCGTCCTCGTCCCCGGCGGGACGGGGCCGTCGGCGAAGGGGTCGTCCGCCGCTATCTCGACGCCGGGGCCGACGTCGTCGTACCGACCCGCAGCCAGGAGCGCGCCGACGAGTTCCGTGCCCTGCTGGGGCCGGCCGCCACCGAGCGCCTCCACCTCGTCGTCCACGACTACACGTCGTTCGCCGGAGCCGACGACCTCGCGGTGCAGATGGTGGCGAACCTCGGCGGAATCGACGACGTCGTGGCCCCGATCGGTGGCTGGTGGGCCGGCAGGCGACTCTGGGAGATCGACGAGTCGGACTGGTCCACAGCGTTCGTCGGGCTGGCGACAGCGCACATGGCTGTGGCTCGTGCCGTCATCCCGCGGCTGACGCCGGGCGGCTCGTACGCGGTCGTCGTCGGCGCCTCGGCATCCTGGCCCGTGCCGACCAGCGGTCTCGTCAGCATGGAGCAGGCCGCCGTGCTCATGATGCAGCAGGTTCTGGTCGCCGAGCTCGAGGGCGCCAACCGCGCGTTCGCGCTGGTGCTCGGCCCGGTCAGCACGCGCGTCGTGGCCGGTGAGCCCGGATGGGTGACCGCCGATCAGGTCGGGCTGGTCGCCGTCGGCGTCTCGGCGGACGCGAGCATCGACGGCCGGTCCATCCGCATGTCCGAGCCGACCGAGATCGCCGATGCGCTCGCGCTCGTCGGCGCCGCCGAGCCGGCGTCGTGACGGCTGCCCCGGGGCGAAGCGAGGGGTGGCGCCTAGAGCTGCTGCGAAGCGACGCCGTCGACGCCGCCCATGCGCTCGAGCGACGCGGTGATGAGGGTGCCGACAGCGTCGGGCAGCACGTGGTGGTTGAGGTAGATGCCCTCGAGCCACGAGAGCACCTCGTCGGCGGGCATGCCGACCTCGGCCCAGTCGACACCGGGCAGCGCCGTCGTGACAGGGAGCTCGGTGACCGGGTCGAGGCGGGCCTCGGCGATCGGCACGCCGTCGGCATCCTGCACCGTCGACCAGAGCAGGGCGATCGGGTGGTTGTCGCCGTCGATGTGGTCGTGATCGACGAATCCGGCGCCGAGCCAGGGCAGCGTGAGTAGCTCGCCTTCGATGTCGACGGTGATGAGGTCGAGGTGGGTGGGCTCTTCGACTTCGCAGACGTAGAGCTCGTAGCCCTCGTCGTGCCAGGCCGCAGCCTCTTCGAGGTCTTCGAGCAGCTCGGGCATGCGCAGATGGAAGTCGGAGAGCAGCAGTGACGCCCACTGCACCACCGGGTCGGTGACGCTGGAGGGCCAGGGGCTGCGCTGGGCTTCGTCACCTGTGCCGGTGTGGAAGTGGTAGTCGATGCCGTCGTCGACGGTCTCGAGGTGCACCTGGCCCGAGGCGAACTCGACCGCGAGGCTCGACTGCCCCGTCTCTTCGTCCCAGTCGCCGTAGAGATCGGGTTTGCCGAGGTTCGAGGGCGGCGGCACGACGGCTGCCGTCTTCGCACCGAGGTTCAGGACCGCCTGGAACGTCGTCGTCGGGAGGCGGAGGCTCATGTCTGTCACGGCAACAAGGGTACCTACGCGAAAGGGGTGCCGGGGCCAGGCCCGACACCCCTGTGGATAACTCGCGCGCTATGCGATCGCGTTGAGTTCGGCGAACTCCGCGTCGCTCAACTCGATCTCGGCGCCGTGCATGTTGTCGTCGAGGTGCTCGACGCTTGAGGTGCCCGGGATCGGCAGCATGACGGGCGAGCGCTTGAGCAGCCAGGCCAGAGCGAGTTGCGACGGCGTCGCACTCTTCTTCTCGGCGAGCTCGGCCAACGGCGACCCTTCGCCTGCGAGCGAGCCGGTCGCGAGCGGGAACCACGGGATGAAGGCGATGCCCTGCTCCGTCGACCAGTCGAGCAGCGGCTCGGCCGAACGGTCGGTCAGGTTGAAGAGGTTCTGCACCGAGGCGATCGTGGCGACCTTCTGGGCTGCCTTCACGTCGTCGATCGAGACCTCGCTGAGGCCGATGTGGCGGATCTTTCCCTCGTCCTGCAGCTTCTTGAGCTCACCAACCTGGTCTTCGAGCGGCACCTTCGCATCGATGCGGTGCAGCTGGTAGAGGTCGATGCGGTCGACGCCGAGCCAGCGGAGGCTCATCTCGGTCTGCTGGCGGAGGTACTCGGGCCGACCGACCGGCGGCCACTCGTTCGGGCCCGAGCGAGTGAGCCCGCCCTTGGTCGCGATCACGAGGTCGCTCGGGTAGGGCTTGAGCGCCTTTGCGATGAGGGGTTCGGCGACCGCCGGGCCGTACGAGTCGGCGGTGTCGATGAAGTTGACGCCCAACTCGACCGAGCGCCGCAGCACGCGGATCGCCTCGGCCTCGTCTTTCGGCGGGCCCCAGACTCCCGGGCCGGTCAGCTGCATGCTGCCGAAACCGAGTCGGTTGACGGTGAGGTCTCCGCCGAGGTCGAAGGTGCCGGCGGCCTGTGCGGGAAGTGATTCGATGGTCATCGGGTGATGTCCTTTCGTCTCGTCGACCGGGTGGGCCGACGTGTTAAGCCAACCCGTCGCCTCCTGAAGCCCTTCCCCAGACGGGGTCACGAATTTAGTTGTCGCTACAACTAACGGGTGATAAGATCGGTGACATGTCCACAAGCTCCGCCTCTCCGCAGGATCTCCTCGCCGCCGACACCTCGATGGGCGCGGTCACCCTCCGTGTTGCCGACCTCGACGCGATGACGACCTACTACCGCGACGCGGTCACGCTCACCGTGCTCGCGACCGAGCCGGCCGGCGACGGCACCCCGGCCCGGAGCGTCCTGGGCCGCGGCGCCACGCCGATCGTGATCCTCGAGCACGCGCCGGGCATGCGTCACGCAGGGCCTCGCGAAGCGGGCCTCTTCCACACCGCGATCCTCTTCGAGACCGAGCAGGATCTCGCCGCCGCCGTCTACGCGGTCGCCTCGCGCCACCCGAACACCTTCACGGGCAGCGCCGACCACCTCGTGTCGAAGGCGTTCTACTTCACCGACCCCGAGGGCAACGGCATCGAGCTCTACTGGGATCGCGATCGCACCGAGTGGAGCTGGACGCACGGGCAGATCGACATGGCCACCCTCGCGCTCGATCCGAACGACTTCCTGCACGAGAACCTGTCGGAGTCGTCCGTCGCGGCGGCGGCGTCTCGCCCTGCCACAGTGGGGCACGTGCACCTCAGTGTCGGCGACGTGCCGAGCGCGCGCCGCTTCTACGTCGACCAGCTCGGCTTCGAGGCCACCACCGAGTTCGGCCCGCAGGCGCTCTTCGTCAGCGCCGGCAAGTACCACCACCACATGGCGATGAACACCTGGCAGAGCGCCGGCGCCGGTCGCCGTCAGCTCGCGCTGGGCCTCGGGCTCGTGCGCATCGAGGTGCCGGGCGCCGACGAGCTCGGGGCGCTCGACGAGCGGTTGAAGCACTTCGGCGTGGAGACCGCCGACGACGGCCGCACCCTCGCGTTCGACGACCCGTGGGCGAACCGGATCCAGGTCACCGCGAAGTAGCGCCGGCGGCCGGGGCGACGAGTGTGCCGTCGGCTAGGCCGAGCGAGGCCTCGAGCGAGCGCGTGACCAGGCGGCGGCGCTCGTCGGGAGTTCGGTAGCCGACGAGGGCGTACGCGGTCGTCGAGTCGACCAGCGCGAAGAGCTGCAGCGCCACCAGGTCGAGGTCGGCGTCGGCGGGGAAGGCCCCGCTGTCGCGGCCGGATCGCAGGATGCCACGGGCCACCTCCGACCACGCATCCATGCCGGCGCGCGCGGCAGCCGCGACGAGGTGCATGCGCCGCCCCAGGCTCCACGCGTCGGCCCACACGCTCGACACGTCGTCCCTTTGCGTGTCGAGCAGCGTCGCCACGAGCGTCGCGAGCTGGGCGATCGGGGTGCCGCCGCTGGCGACCGCGCCCTCGACCTCGGCCAGCTCGGTGGCCGCGACGGCGGCGAACGTGTGCGCCACGAGGGCTTCCATCGACGGCTCGTAATGCGCGACGAGCCCGGAGGCGACGCCGACGCGCGTCGCGATGCCGCGGAGGGTGAGGGCGCCGAGCCCCTCCTCGAGCGCCAGGGCGCGGGCGGCCAGGTCGATCTGGGCATGGCGCTGCTCTGCCGTGAGTCGGGCTGCGCGCTGGTCCACGCCGAAAGTCTAGGTGGTTTTCGACCAGAGTTGATCATATGATCAACGCATGCAGATCATTCAGGCTCCTGCTCTTGCCTCCCCGCTCGCTCCCGGCACCGGCACCGGCGCCGCTCCGGCCACTGCCGGCCGTCGAGCGCCGGTCCGCGTCGCTCTCGTCCAGATGCGCTGGCAGGCCGACGCCGCGGCCCACCTGGCCTCGCTCGCCGAAGGCATCGCCGGCGCCGCCGATGCCGGCGCCGAGGCGGTCTTCCTTCCCGAACTGACGCTGTCGCGGTACCCCGGCGACGCCCGAGCGGCCGGGGTGCCGAAGGAATCGGCCGAAGACCTCCTCACCGGGCCGACGTTCGCCTTCGCTGCCGCGCAGGCGCAGCAGCACGGGGTGTTCGTACACGCGTCGCTCTACGAGCGCCCGGCCGACGACGACCAGCCGGCCGACCCGCGCGGCTACAACACGGCGATCCTGGTGTCGCCCGCCGGTGAGCTCGTCGGGCGCACGCGCAAGACGCACATCCCGATCAGCGCCGGATATTACGAAGACACCTTCTTCCGGCCCGGCCCGGCGGTCGATGCATACCCGGTCTACGAGCCCTCGGGGCTCGGCGCGCGGGTGGGGCTTCCGACCTGCTGGGACGAGTGGTTCCCCGAGGTCTCGCGGTCGTACGGGCTGGGTGGCGCCGAGATCCTGGCCTATCCGACGGCGATCGGCTCGGAGCCGACGTTCCCCGCCTTCGACACCGCGCCGATCTGGCGCCAGGTGATCGTCGCCAACGGCATCACGAGCGGGCTCTTCATGGTCGTGCCGAACCGCTGGGGGTCGGAGGGCGAGATCACGTTCTACGGCACGTCGTTCATCTCCGACCCGTTCGGGCGCGTGCTCGTCGAGGCTCCCCGCGACGAGTCGGTGGTGCTCGTGGCCGACCTCGACATCGCGGCGCGCGAGGAGTGGCTGAAGCTCTTCCCGTTCTTCGTCACTCGCCGCCCCGACACGTACGAACCGCTGGCGGCGCCGGTCGATGTCGCGCGGCACTCGTACGGCGCCTTCGAGGCGATCGCCGACGCGGCAGGGGTCTCGATCGAAGACGCGGTGACGTCGGCGGGTGCCGCCTCGGCCGCAGGCGCCCCGACCGCCGGGGGTGCCGCATGAGCCCGCTCGTGCCCGGGCCCTGGCGCATGCCCGCCGAGACCGAGCCGCACGCGCGCAGCTGGATGGCCTTCCCGACCGGCGGCTACACGCTCGGCGACGACGCCGCCTCGGCCGAGGAGGCCCGTGCCGCCTGGGCGTCCGTCGCCCACGCCGTGGCGGAGTTCGAGCCGGTCACGATGGTGGTCGACCCGTCGGCCCGCGAGGATGCGCGGCGTCACCTCTCCGAGACGATCGAGGTCGTCGAGGCGCCCCTCGACGACTCGTGGATCCGCGACTCGGGGCCCTCGTTCGTGGTTCCTGCGGCCGGCTCGAGTGCTGCGGGCCCCGGCGCTGCGGACTCGGCCGTCGGCGGCTCCGACGCGGCAGGCCTCGGCGCCGTCGACTGGATCTTCAACGGCTGGGGCGCGCAGGCCTGGGCGTCGTGGCAGCACGACCGCGAGGTGGGGCGCTTCGTCGCCGACCAGGCGGGCGCTCGCATCCTGCCGTCTCTGCTCGTCAACGAGGGCGGGGCGATCCACGTCGACGGCCGGGGCACGGTGCTGGTCACCGAGACCGTGCAGCTCGACCAGGGCCGCAACCCCTACGCCGACAAGGCTCGTGTCGAGGCCGAGCTCGCTCGCACGATCGGCGCGACCCACGTCGTGTGGCTGCCGCGCGGCCTCACCCGCGACTACGAGGAGTTCGGCACCCGCGGCCACGTCGACATGGTCGCCGCGATGCCCTCGCCGGGCGTCGTGCTCCTGCACTCGCAGAACGACCCTGCGCACCCCGATCATCTTGTTTCGTCGGCTCTCCGCTCGCTGCTGAAAGAATCGCAGGATGCCACGGGCCGGCCCTTCGAGGTCGTCGACCTTCCGGCCCCGACCGAGCTCCGCGACGAGACGGGCTGGGTCGACCACAGCTACGTCAACCACTTCGTCGTCAACGGCGGTGTCATCGCGTGCGGCTTCGGCGACCCCGCCGCCGACTCGCGGGCGGCATCGATCCTGGCGTCCGTCTACCCCGGGCGCCGCGTGGTGACCGTCGATGCGAGGCCGATCTTCGCGCGCGGCGGCGGCATCCACTGCATCACGCAGCAGGAGCCTGCCCTCTCGCTCTAGCCCCGCTTCGGTCTGGCGGCTCCCCGCGCTCCCGGTAGTTCTGCTCGTGACCGCGCACTCGCGCGGGCGAGTCTCGAACTGCCGGGCAGCGGCGCGGCCGTAGCTCGTCTGGACCGGCAGATCCGCTGCGGCCCGCGCATTCTCGCGGGCGAGCCTTGAACTGCCGGGCAACCGCGCGACGGCAGCTGGTCCTGACCGGCAGATCTGCTGCCGACCGCGCAATCGCGCGGGCGAGGAGCGAACTGCCGGGCGGCGGCGCGGCCGTAGCTCGTCAGGACCGGCAGATCTGCTGCCGACCGCGCAATCGCGCGGGCGAGTCTCGAACTGCCGGGCGGGCCCAGTCTCGCTCGTCCGGCTCTCCTCCTCCACAGGCTCGTTCTGAGAGCGACTTTTCCACAGATACCCGTTCGCACCGATTCCCTGCCTTCTGAACCGGCACGGTGGAGGCATGGACGACGACCTCCCCCTGATCCTGCGATCCGCCACCTACGGTGCCTCCAGCCGTGCATCCGTCGACCTCAGGCGACGCGAGAAGAGGGACGAGCTGCATCGGGTCGCCGAGGGGTGCTTCGTGCTGTCGAGCGAGTGGGCCTCGCTTCGGCCCCGAGAGCGTCACGTTCTGCAGATTCGCGCTCTCGCACCTCGGATCGGAGCCGGTCGGGTGCTGTCGCACGTGTCGGCCGCGGCGCTGTTCGGCTGGGCCGACCTCGACACTCTCCCGGCGCCCGTGCACCTCATCGACCCGTCGGCGCAGCGCTCCCGAAGGCGCACGAACGCCCTTATCCACGCGGGCCGACTCACGTCGGCCGAGATCGTGACGGTCGACGGGCTCGCAGTCACGAGCCCGATGCGCACGGCTTTCGACCTCGCCCACGACATGCCGTTCGCTGGCGCGGTGGCCGCGATCGACTCGGCTTTGCACTTCGAGGTGCTCGACAAGGAGGCCCTGTCGCGTGCATTCGCCGAGTTTCCCGTTCGACCCCGACGAGATCAGGCGGCGGCGGCGTTGCGTTTCAGCGACAAGGATGCCGAGGCGGCGTCCGAATCCCTCGGCCGCATCGTTCTGCACGAGCTCGGTGCACCTCGGCCCGTCCTGCAGAAGAAGCTGTACGACAATGCGCGGTTTCTGGGGCGCGTCGACTTCTTCTTCGCCGAGCAGGGCGTCGCGCTTGAAACCGACGGCTATGGCAAGTACACCGAAGCGCGATACCTGAAGGGCAGAGATCCTGCCGATGTCTTCGTCGACGAGAAGCGAAGAGAGCAGGATCTCCACTTGAGCCCGGAGCTGCGCACGGTCGTCCGGTGCGAGTGGCGAGATCTTCGAGCCCCGCGTCGATTGCGGCGACTGCTGCTCGGAGTCGGCGTGCCGGTGCCGTGACCGGCCTCGTCGAGTGCCAGCGACGCGTGGACTGCTCCGTGTTGAGAGTGCCGCGTGCGCGGTGCAGAGCAATTGCGGGTGATCCGGCGATCTCAGGATGCCCCGGAGATCGTGCGGGCGGCGGGCGAGCTGGCGGGCAGGCCCGGGTCGGGGCGCGGGAGTTCGCGGGGTGGCCGCGTGATCGTGCGGGCGGCGGGCTGCGGGCGGCGGGCGAGCTGGCGGGCAGGCCCGGGTCGGGGCGCGGGAGTTCGCGGGGTGGCCGCGTGATCGTGCGGGCGGCGGGCGAGCTGGCGGGCAGCCGCCACGGAGGAGGCCTGACGCGCGGCAAACGGCACCGGTCGACACGGCACGGCCCGGGTCAGGCGGGAGCGCAGCTCACGCCGGAGAGCAGCGCCCATCGACGGAGGCGGGGGAGGAGCCGGAGGCGACCGCCTCGACGAAGCGGCGGTCGGCGGCGAGGCGAGCGGCCGCATCCTGCGTCGCATGCCCGTGGCCCGGCATGAGCAGAGCGGCCTGCCGCACGAAGGGCTCGAGGGTGTCGAGCCCGGCCGCGTAGGCGCGCAGCGACGAGTCGTCAGCGGCGGGGAGAGGCGGCTCGACGTCGCTCAGCATGTCTCCGGCCAGCAGGATGCGGGGGCCCGGCAGCCAGAGCGCCGTGTGCCCGGGCACATGGCCTGAGTGTTCGACGAGTGCGACCTCCTGGCCGCCCCACGCGAGACGCGAGCTTCGCGCCGCCGCCACATCGCCGACGAGAGGCACGAGCGCCTCGGGCCACGGGCCGAGTTCGTCCAGCAGGATGTCGCGGGTGGCGGCTGCCACGGCGACCGTCGTCGCCGACGCCCACCGCGGCACGTCGCCGAACCGCGGATGCCACAGCAGGTGGTCGAAGTGCGCGTGCGTCGAGAACCCGGCGACCACGGTGAGCCCGAGCGTGTCGAGGTCGTCGGCGAGGGCCTCGAGCTCGTCGACCTCCCACGACGGGTCGACCAGCAGCACCTCATGCGAGCCGGGGGCCGCACGCACGACGGAGGTCGTCGTGGTGTCGCGACGGCTCGTCGCGACGAGCAGATCGGGCGAGACCTCGACGAGGCGGCGAAGCGGCCCGCGCGGCGGCACAGCAGTCAGAGCCGCGGGGGACGGCGCTGCTGGACTCGGCTGACGACGACGGGCCCGCAGACGACGACGGCCCCGCGGGTGACGCGGGCGCTGCCGCGCCGGCACCCGGCGCGGCAGCCGCGTCGAGCTCCTTCGCCATGGCGAGGTTCTCGCGCCGCGTCTTCGTGCCGAGCGCCCAGAAGATCACGCCGATGACGATGAACGCGACGACCGGCACCAGCTCGGTCAGCAGGTAGAGCACGCCCTCCGACTTGCCCCAGCCCGTGGGCCGGAAGTCCGACCCGAACCAGGAGAAGAACGCCCCGGGCGCGATCAGCTGGATCACGGTGAAGGCGAGCAGCGCCATCAGCAGGACGGTCAGCGGCCGGTAGAACGGCATCCGGTAGGGGCGCGGGGTGTCGGGGTGGCTGCGCCGAAGCTTCCAGAGCGCGGGGAAGATCAGCAGGTAGCTGATCAGCGTGGTCGAGATGGTGACGCCGAGCACGGCGCCGAAGAACTTCGCGGCGTTGCCCTCGGTGATGGTGTTGGCGAGTACGAGCACGATCGTCGCGACGATGCCCGAGAAGATGTTGACACGCACTGGCGTGCCGAGCTTCGCGTTGATCACCCCGAAAAAACGCGGTGCCGCGCCGTCGTAGCCGGACACGGCCAGCGACCGGTCGGAGCCCATGATCCAGGTGACGCCCGACGTCAGCACGCAGATGACGAAGACGATGCCGGCCAGACCGCCCATCACCTGGCCGAAGCCGGTGAGGACGGCGCCGTTCGCGCCCACGTGACCGCCGAACACGGTGAACGTGGTCTTGATCGAGTCGACAAAGCCGCCGAAGTTGCTCACCTGGCCGACGGGCAGCACCAGCAGGATGCCGAAGATCGGCACGGCGTAGAGCAGGAACGAGAAGACCGCCGAGCGTGCGATGCCGAACGGCACGTCTTTCGCGGCGTCCTTCATCTCTTCACCGGCGCTGTTGGGCAGCTCGAAGCCGACGTAGTTGAACAGCAGCACGCCGACGAGGGCCACGAAGCCGCCGGCCGTCGGCTTGTAGTCGCCGGCGGACGGGCCGTGCACACCGTGAACGATGGCATAGACGACGACGGTGACCACGAAGATGCCGAGCAGCAGGAAGCGGGCGAAGGCGCCCACCGTCGTGATCCACTTGCCGACCCGGAACGAGAGGACGGCGGCGAGCACACCCACCCAGATGAACGGGATCGTCACCAGGTAGAAGACCGGGGTCGAGAACGTCTTGCCGTCGTTGAAGAACGTCTCGAGGGCCACGGCCGCTGAGAACGCGAGCGTGCCGCCCAGCCAGACCGGGTTGGTGACCCAGTAGAGGAAGTTGTTGATGGCCCCGGCAAGGTGCCCGAACGCCATCCGGGTCCACAGATACGGGCCGCCCTCTTGCGGGAAGGCGGTGCCCAGCTCGGAGAACAGCAGCGCCTGCGGCACGAAGAACACCACCGCCAGGATCACCATCCAGGTGAAGGCCTCGCCGCCGGACGAAGCGACCGTCGCGATCGTGTCGACCCCCACGATCGTGCAGATCAAGAAGAACAGGATGTCGAACCGGCCGAAGTGCCGCTTCAGCTTGCTGCTCTCGACCGCGGCCGGCGCGAGATCGGCCCCGCTCGAGGAAGGTGCGTGGGTGTCGAGTGCCATGAGAGCCGAGCCTTCTGTTTCGGGGGAAGGGACAGGGGCGGTGCAGGTGGGACGCGGCGGTGCAGGGGAAGCGTGTTCAGTTGTGCCTGGAGCAGAGCATGGAGCGGGAGCGGATCAGGGGGCGGTGACGACGCTCGCCCCCAGGTCGGACAGGATCTCGGCGCCGATGCGGTGGCCGACGCGGATGGCCCCGTCGACGTGCTGGTACCCGAGCCCCGCGAGGTCGCTCGAGCCGAAGCGGATCGACCCCACAGGAGTGTTCTGATCGGCGCCATACCGGCTGAGGCCGCCCAGGTCGTAGCTCGCGGCGTACGCGCCCTGCGTCCACTCCTCGCTCGCCCAGTCGCTCTCGTAGTAGACGGCAGGATCAAGAGCCCGGTCGCCGTAATAGGAAGCGAGCGACTCGAGGATCAGCCGGCGCCTCTCGTCGGGCTCGAGTGCGAGCAGCCGATCGGCCTTCTCGTCCGACACGAAACCGACGAGGGTGCCGCGGCTCTCGCCGTGGTTGCTGTTGTCGTAGGCCTCGTGGACGAGTTGGTACGGGCTGAAGGCTGTGCCCGAGAGGCCGGCTTCGCGCCAGAACGGAGTGTCGTAGGTGGCGTGCACCTTGATGACGAGGCCCAGCGAGAGGTGCTGGTGCAGTTGGGCGCGGCGACGCGGCAGCGGCGGCTCGTACGTGATGCGGCCGTAGAGATTCGGCGGAACGGCGACGAGCGCGCGCTTCGCCTCGACACGGAGAGTGTCGGTGACCGCGGCCACGCCGCTCGCCGACCACTCGAGCGTGCGCACGGCCTCGTCGAGGTAGACGCGGTCGCCGAGCTGCTCGGCGAGGGTCAAGGGAACCATCTGCAGGCCGCCGACGACGCGCTTGTCGAGGATGAAGTCGGCGTCGACGAGGTTGGAGAAACTGCCGGCGCTCGCGGCCATCAGCAGCGCCTGAAGCGTGGAGAACGAGTGGGCGGGCTTCGTCAGCATCGCGTCGGCGATGAAGAGGGCGATGTTGTCGCGCGCCTCCTCGTCGTCCGACTGCTCGGCGAGCCACGCCTTGAACGAGATGTGGTCGAGGGCGTGGGCCTGCGGGTGCGCCCACGGGGCGTCGGGGTCGATCTGCCCCACGAGCTCGTCGAGCACCGTGATGAGGCGCTCGATCTCGCTTTCGGTCTGCGGCGTGGCAGGGAAGATGTCGCCGGTGAAGCGCTTGGCCGCGCCGTCGCGACCGACGTAGACGCTGTCGCCGTCCCGGAACCGCGAGTAGGTCGGCAGGTCGAGCTCGTCGAGGGTCGCGATGAGGGCCGTCTGGTCGGGTGAGACCCACTGGCCGCCGATCTCGTACATCTGGCCGTCGATGTCGTTCGTCCAGAGCCGACCCCCGACGCGGTCGCGGGCCTCGAGGACGACGACGTCCACGCCCGCCTTGACGAGGTCGCTCGCCGCCGTGAGACCGGTGGCGCCCGCGCCGATGATGACGACGTCGGTGGTGAGGGTGTCGGTGGTCATGTGGTCGCCTTCACTGCTGGTTTGCTCTGGTTCGTTTGCGGAAGTAGTCGTTTCACGGGGCTACATACTGTGCTTGTTTTGTCATGTCTGCACACTTGCGGCGCAGGGCGCCTTCAGTGCGCAGACATGACGTGTTTGACTCTGGTGTAGTCGTCGATCGAATAGGCCGAGAGGTCTTTGCCGTAGCCCGACTGTTTGAAGCCGCCGTGCGGCATCTCGGCCACGAGCGGGATGTGGGTGTTGATCCACACGCAGCCGAAGTCGAGATCGCGGGCGAACCGCTCGGCGGTCGTGTGGCTGTCCGTCCAGACGCTGGACGCCAGGGCGTAGCGCACCCCGTTGGCGAGTTCGAGCGCTTCGTCGGCGGTGTCGAACGGCTGCACGGTGAGCACGGGCCCGAACACCTCGTCTTGCACGATGGCGTCGTCCTGCCGCACGTCGGCGACGATCGTCGGCGCGAAGTAGAAGCCCGTGTCGCCGACGCGGAACCCGCCGGTGCGGATGGTCGCGTGCTCGGGTAGGGCCTCGATGGCGGCCGAGACGGCGGCGAAGTGCCTGGCGTTGTTGAGCGGGCCGTAGAAGGCCTCGTCGGTGTCGCCGGTCACGGTGCCCTCGGCAGCCGCCACTAGGGCTTCGACGAAGCGGTCGTGGATCGACCGGTGCACGATCACGCGAGTCGCCGCCGTGCAGTCCTGCCCCGCATTGAAGAATCCGGCTTCGGTGATCGCCTGCGCGGTCGCCTCGATGTCGACGTCGGGGAAGACCACCACCGGTGCCTTGCCGCCCAGCTCGAGGTGCACGCGCTTCAGGCCTCCCGCTCCCGACATTGCGACGGCGCGGCCGGCGCGCACGCTGCCCGTGATCGCCACGAGCCCGGGGGTGGGGTGCTCGGTCAGCAGCGAGCCGGTCGAGGCGTCGCCCAGCACCACGTTGAACACCCCGTCCGGCAGGATGCCACGGGTCAGCTCGGCCAGCACCAGAGTCGACTCCGGCGTCGTGTCGCTCGGCTTGAGCACGATCGTGTTGCCGGCTGCGAGGGCCGGCCCGATCTTCCACAGGGCCATCATCAGCGGGTAGTTCCATGGCGTCACCTGCGCGACGACCCCGATCGGCTCGCGCCGCACGGACGACGTCAGGCCTTCGGCGTACTCGCCGCTGGAGAGGCCGTCGAGATGACGGGCCGCCCCGGCGAAGAACCGGATCTGGTCGGCGCCCACAGCGACCTCTTCGCTCGCGATCGTGGCCTTGGGCTGGCCGGTGTTGCGATGCTGCGCCTCGACGAGCCGATCGGATCCTGCTTCGAGTGCGTCGGCCAGAGCGAGCAGAGCCTTCTGCCGGAAGCTCGGCGTCGCGCGCTTCCAGGCGGGGAAGGCCGCCGCTGCGGCGGCCATGGCGCGGTCGACATCGCTCGCGTCGGAGATCGGCGAGATGGCGACGACCTGCTCGGTGCGGGGGTCGACGACGTCGAGTCGGCCATCACCCGATACCTCGACGAAGGCGCCGTCGATGAAGTTCTGAAGGGTGTCCACAGGCATGGTCGCGCTCCTAGCTCGCCGGCAGCATCGTGTACGTGGTGTCGAGGTATTCGTGGATGCCCTCGAGCCCGCCCTCGCGGCCGAGGCCCGACGATTTCACACCGCCGAAGGGCGCCGACGCGTTCGACACGACGCCCGCGTTGAGGCCGAGCATGCCGGCGCGCAGCGACGCCATCAGGCGGTGGCCGCGGGCCAGATCGGTCGTGTACGCGTAGGCGATGAGGCCGAACTCGGTGTCGTTGGCGAGCCGCACGCCGTCCTCCTCGGTGTCGAACGTCGCGATCGCGGCGACCGGGCCGAAGATCTCTTCGCGCAGCAGGCGCGTGCCGGGCACGATGCCCGACAGCACGGTCGGCGCGAAGAAGGTGCCGGGGCCGTCGATGGCGCTGCCGCCGGTCAGCACCGAGGCGCCGCGCGAGGTGGCGTCGGCGACGAGGTCGGCGCTCTTCGAGACCGCTGCCTCGTTGATGAGCGGCCCGATCGAGACGCCGTCGTCGGTGCCGCGGCCGATGCCGAGGGCCTCGACCCGGGCGGTGAGCTTGGCTGCGAACTCGTCGGCGACGCCCTTCTGCACGAAGAAGCGGTTGGCCGCGGTGCAGGCCTCGCCGATGTTCCGGAACTTGGCGAGCATCGCGCCGTCGACCGCCTTGTCGATGTCGGCGTCGTCGAAGACCACGAACGGGGCGTTCCCGCCGAGCTCCATCGAGGTGCGCAGCACGTTGTCGGCGGCCTGCTTGAGCAGGATCTTGCCCACTGCGGTCGAGCCGGTGAAGCTCACCTTGCGGAGGCGCGGGTCGGCCATGATCGCCGACGAGACACCGGACGCGTCAGTGGTCGTGACCACGTTGACGACGCCCGCGGGCACGCCGGCCTCGAGGAGGAGCCCCGCGAAGTAGAGGCTCGTGAGCGGCGTGAGCTCGGCCGGCTTGACCACGACGGTGCAGCCCGCGGCGAGAGCCGGGCCGATCTTGCGGGTCAGCATCGCGAGGGGGAAGTTCCACGGGGTGATGAGGAAGCACGGGCCGACCGGGCGGTGCGACACGATCGTCGTACCGGTGCCCTCGGGGTTCAGCCCGTAGCGGCCTGAGATGCGCACGGCCTCTTCGGAGAACCAGCGCAGGAACTCGGCGCCGTAGGTGACCTCGCCCCGAGCCTCGGCGAGAGGTTTGCCCATCTCCATCGTCATGAGCAGCGCGAGGTCGTCGGTGTGCTCGATGGTCAGATCGAAGGCGCGGCGCAGGATCTCGGCGCGCTTGCGGGGCGGGGTCGCAGCCCATCCTGCCGCTGCGTCGTCGGCCGCGTCCAGGGCGGCGATCCCGTCGGCCGGAGTGCCGTCGGCGACCTCGGCGAGTGACGCCCCGGTCGCAGGATCGATGACGGTGAACGTCTCTCCGCCGGTCGCGGGGCGCCAGACGCCGTTCACGAGAAGCCCGGAGGGGACGTCGGCCAGCAGCCGGTCTTCGGTCGTCGCGGTGATGGTCATGAGGCCTCCAGTGCCTGGCGCACGACGTCGAGCCCCTCGCGGAGCAGGTCGTCGCTGATCGAGAGCGGCGGAAGGAAACGGATGACGTTGCCGAAGGTGCCGCAGGTCAGGAGTACCACCCCGTGCTGGTGGCTGTACGACGCGATGGCGGCGGTGAGAGCGGCATCCGGGTCGCCCGTGGCGGGGTCGACGATCTCGATGGCGATCATCGCGCCGCGCCCGCGGACGTCGCCGACGCGGGGGTCGGCCGACTGGATGTCGGTCAGGATCGGCTTCATCAGCGTCTCGATCTCACGAGCGCGCTCGATGAGGCCGTCGTGCTCGTACGAGTCGATGGCCGCGAGAGCTGCGGCGCAGGCCACGGGGTTGCCGCCGTAGGTGCCGCCGAGGCCGCCGACGTGGGGGGCGTCCATGATCTCCGCCCGGCCCGTGACGGCCGACAGCGGCAGGCCGCCGGCGATGCCCTTGGCGGTGGTGATGAGGTCGGGCACGATGCCCTCGTGCTCGCAGGCGAACATGGCGCCGGTGCGGGCGAAGCCGGTCTGCACCTCGTCGGCGATGAAGACGACGTCGTTGGCGCTCGCCCACTCCGACAGGGCGGTGAGGAATCCGGGCGCGGGCACGATGAACCCGCCCTCGCCCTGGATCGGCTCGATCAGGATCGCGGCGAGATTCGCCGCCCCGATCTGCTTCTCGATCATCGAGATGGCCAGTTTCGCGGCGGTAGGGCCGTCGAGCCCGTCGCGGTAGGGGTACGAGAGGGGGGCGCGGTAGATCTCGGGCGCGAACGGCCCGAAGCCCGACTTGTAGGGCATCGACTTCGCCGTCAGAGCCATCGTGAGGTTCGTGCGGCCGTGGTACGCGTGGTCGAAGGCGACGACGGCCTGCTTGCCCGTGTACGAGCGCGCGATCTTGACGGCGTTCTCGACGGCCTCGGCGCCGGTGTTGAACAGGGCCGAGCGCTTGTCGTGGTCGCCCGGGGTCAGCCGGTTGAGGGCCTCCGCCACGTCGACGTAGAGGTCGTAGCCGGTGACCATGAAGCAGGTGTGCGTGAAGCGCCCGACCTGCTCCTGCACGGCCTCGACGACCGCCGGGGCCGCGTTGCCGACGCCTGTGACGGCGATGCCGGTGCCGAGGTCGATGAAGCTGTTGCCGTCGACGTCGACGAGCACACCGCCCCCGGCGACGTCGGTGAACACGGGCAGGCTGATGCCGATGCCCTGCGCCACGGCGCTCGACTTGCGGGCGAGTAGCTCGCGCGAGCGCGGGCCGGGGATCTCGGTGACGAGCCGGCGCTGCTGTGGCAGCGTGGGCCCGCCCGTCCTGTGGCCGGAATCGACGATCGTCATCTGGGGCCTCCTGAAGCGCGACGAATTGGTTCACCGACAACTTAGAGACGTGACCGAGACCCGGTGGTGCCGTTTCGGCAGATTGTGGAGAACGGCGGGCCCGAGCGGCAATTGGGGATAACCTTCGACGGTGCAGATCACGACGCCGCCCACCGTCCGCGGCCTCCTCGCCGAGACCGCCCTGCGCCTGCGCCCGCGGCACCCCGGCAGCGGCCTCGACACGGCCGTCGACTGGGTGCACAGCTCCGACCTGACCGACCCCACGCCCTTCCTCACCGACGACACGATGCTGCTCACCACGGGGACGCAGTTCCCCGCCGAAGACGACGACGCCTACTACGACGCGTACGTCGAGCGGCTCGTCGGAGCCGGGGTCGTCGCGGTCGGCTTCGGGCTCGAGGTCATCCGCGAAGGCACCCCCTCGTCTCTCGCCCGCGCCTGCGAGGCCCACGGTGTCACCCTCGTCGAAGTGCCCTACGAGGTCCCGTTCATCGCGCTGATCCGCTGGGTCGCCGACCGCATCGCCGCCCGCGACCGCGAACGCGACTCGTGGACCCTCCGCGCCCAGCGGGCGGTCTCGATCGCCGCTCTCACCTCGGGCACGCTGGCCGCCGTGGCTCGGGCGCTCGCCGAGCAGGTGGCCGGCGGGGTCGTCGTGCTCTCGTCGACGGGCGACGTCGTGCTCGACGAGCGCGTCGCGCCGGTGTCGCTCGACCCCCTGGCCCTCGAGGGGCGCAGGATGCTGGGGCGCGGCTCACGCGCCAGCGCCGAGGTGCCGCTACCCCGGTGGTCCGGCTTCGCCACCGTGCAGACGCTCGGCCCCCGCGGGGGGCTGCGCGGTGCCATCGGGGTGGCGGGCACGGGTCGCCACGACGTCGCCACCCAGGCCGTGGTGACGAGCGCCGTGGCGATCGCCGAGGTGCTGCTCGGCTACGGGGACTCCGAGCGGAGGCTCGGGCAGCGATCCGGCGCCGTGATCCTGCGCCTGCTTCTCGATGCCCAGCTGCCCGCGGCCGCGGCCCTCGCCGCGGAGTTCGACACGCCCCTGCCCGACCCGCTGCGGGTCGGTATCGCAGGCCTGCCCGACGACTTCAGCGCCGGCAACCGGGCGCAGCTCGTCGATGCGCTGACCCGTGGCGGCCTCGCGTTCGCCGACGACCGGGTCGACCGTGTCGTCTTCGCTCTGACCGCGTCGTCGGTCGAGCGCATCGACCGCGTGCTGGCCGACGTGCCCGCCTTCGCCGGCGTCACGGTCGGCCTGTCGGCGGCCCTCGCGCCCTCCGAGACCGCCGCCGGCTTCGCGCAGGCGACGCGTGTGCTGTCGCTGCGGTCGGAGCCGGGGCTGACGGTCTTCGGCGACTCGGCGGGCGGGCTCCTCGACGACCTGTGGTCGCCCGCGGCCGAGAACGTGGCCCGCAAGCGCCTCGCCGCTCTGCAGGGCGAACCCGGCGATCTGGTGGAGTGCTCGCGTCTCTGGCTCGACCACAACGGCCACTGGGAGTCGGCGGCCCGTCAGGCGGGCCTGCACCGGCACACGCTCAAGGCGCGGATCGCCCGCGTGGGCACGCTGCTGTCGCTCGACCTCGACGAGTTCGCGGGCCGGGCCGAGCTCTGGGCGCTGCTGCAGGCGTCTCGCGCCTGAGAGCCGCCTCGGAGCCCAGGTGAAAATCTCGTGACGAGACGCAATCCGAAGGTGCGATCTCGGGCGATCGGAGTTACGCTCTTCTGACTAGTGGTCGAACCTCCGCGACGGAGCGGAAGGCCGATCAACCGAAAGGACACCCCATGCTGCGAGACCTCGGAGGCTGGCACCTCCTCATCATCCTCGGCATCGTCGTTCTGCTGTTCGGCAGCACGAAGCTGCCGGCCCTCACGCGCGGCGTGGCCCAGTCCATGCGCATCTTCAAGAGCGAGATGAAAGAGCCGTCGAAGACCGCCACCGCCACGGCTGCTCCTGGCACCGCGGCCCCGGCTGCGCCTTCCGCACCGTTCGCTCAGAACGTCGCCGAGCCCGTCGTCACCCCGGTGACGACTCCGCCGGCACCACCGCAGGCCTAGCTCACCCCGCACCACACGAAGCGCGGCACCCCTCCGGAGGTGCCGCGCTTCTGCGTGCCCGGCCCGCCACCCCACCCCATCCCACCCCACCCCACCCCACCCCACCCTTACCTTTTCGGCACGTCCTGATCCCCGCGAGGGTCAGAACGTGCCGAAAAGGTAAGGGTGGGGGCGGGCTAGCCGACGAGCCAGAGCGGGTCGGCGAGATACCGCGCCGCGACTTCGACCGTGCCGGGCTGGTTCTCGCTCCACAGATCGGCGGGCAGCGCGTCTGCTCGGTGCGTGGTCGCCCAGCCGAGCATCGTGAGTCGCCGCATCAGCGACAGCGCGGCCGCCGTCTCGAGGTCGTCGCTCGACAAGGCCGCGACCGACCGGTAGCCGTCGAGCCAGTTCGCCGCCATCTCGTGTGCTTCGGGCCGGTGTTCGTAGAACGTCAGCGCCGAGCCGAAGTCGTAGAGGAAGTAGCCGTCGCCGCAGTCGTCGAAGTCGATGATCGTCGTCTCGCCTCCGTGCGTCATCACGTTGGAGGGCCGCAGGTCGGCGTGGATGAGGCCCCAGTGCTGCGGCGTGCGGGTCAAACCGGAGAGAACTGCTCGGGCGGCCACTTCGGCGCGCTCCAGCGTGTCGAAATCCTGTTGTGCCAACGGGGCGTCCCGCCAGTCGCCCCAGCGGGCCGTCCCGCCGGTCATGTCGTCGAGGGTCCACGAGAACCGCTGGAACTCCGCGGGCCGCTGCCACGCGCGAGCGTGCTCGTGCAGCCGCGCTGTCAGCGCCCCGATCTCGGCGAAGGCCGAGGCGACGTCGGCCTGGTCTTCGAGCATCGTGCCGATGACGAACTCGAACGCGACCACCGTCCACGAGGCACCGGAGTCGTCGACGACGAACTGCACGAGGTCGCCGTCGGCACCGTGGCGGGGCGACGGGGTGGGAACGCCGGCATCGTGCCGCAGAGCTTCGACCCAGAGCAGTTCGCTGCGGACGTGCTCGATGCTCTCGGCATAGCCCGGTCGGCCGAGCCGCACGACGAGCGTCGGATCCTGGTTCACCGACACCATGAACGTGACGTTCTCGGAGACGGCGATCAGCGACAGCGCGGTCGTCGACGGGGCGAGGCCCCACGCCGCGCACACGCCGGAGTTCACCCAGTCGGGCGCCGTATCGCCGCGACGAACGTGGTCGAACGCGGACAGGGAGCCGGTGACGGGCTGATCGAGCGTCATGAGGCAGAAGATACGGCAGGCGGGTGGTCTCGAGCGCGAACTGTCACAGGCCGTTCACGCTCGAAACACGCCATTCATCTGCGGGCCCCCATTGGTAACGCACCGGCAACGCCCCAGGGCCCCGCGCCCCGGCGCGAGACAGCATGATGGAGCCATGACCGGCACCGCATCGATCCTCGACGGCAACAGCTTCAAGGCGGAGGACGCCCAGGCGCTCGATCCGCGCACGCGCGCCCTCACCGAGCGGCGGCGTGTGCTGGGCGATGCCTACCGGCTGTTCTACCGGCACCCCGTCGAACTGGTGCGCGGCCGTGACGCCCACGCTTGGGACGCCCAGGGCAACGAGTACCTCGACCTCTACAACAACGTGCCGAGCGTCGGCCACGCGCACCCTCGCGTCGTCGAAGCCGTCACGCGCCAGATGTCCGCCCTCAACACCCACACCCGGTACCTGCACGAAGGCGTGCTGAACTACGCCGACGACCTTCTCTCGACGATGCCGCATGCCCTCGACGAGGTCATGTTCGTCTGCACCGGTTCGGAGGCGAACGACCTCGCCCTGCGCGTCGGCCGCGAGTACACCGGCGGGCTCGCCTACATCGCGACGAACGAGGCCTACCACGGCAACACCGCGCTCGTGTCGGCGCACTCGCCGTCGCTCAGCCCGGCCGAGACCATGGACGCGACCCTCCGCGTCGTCGACCCGCCCGACACCTACCGGCTGGGATCCGAGACCGCCGAGGGCGCAGGATCCTGGTGGCTGGCTCAGGTGGAGGGCGCCATTCTCGAGATCGAGGCCTCCGGTGACGGGTTCGCGGGTCTGATTCTGGACTCGTCGTTCTCGTCGGACGGCATCTTCCTGGGGGAGACCGGCATGATCCGCGCCGCTCTCGACCTGGTGCACGCGCACGGCGGCATAGTGATCGCCGACGAGGTGCAGCCCGGCTTCGGCCGGACTGGCGAGGCGTTCTGGGGGTTCGCGCGGCAGGGCCTCGGCGCGGTCGACGGGGCTGGTCTCTTCGCCGACCCGTTCGTGCCCGACCTCGTCACCACGGGCAAGCCGATGGGCAACGGGTTCCCGATCGCGGCGATGGCCGCAAGGCACGAGGTGCTCGAGCCGTTCGCCACGAAGCGGCCCTACTTCAACACGTTCGGCGGCAACCCCGTGGCGATCGCCGCGGCGCAGGCCGTGCTCGACGTGATCCGCGACGAGGGGCTGCAGCAGAAGGCGCTGACGGTGGGGGCGGAGCTGCGCGAGGCGCTGCGGGGTCTTGCCACCTCGCATCCTGCCATCGGAGACGTGCGAGGCTCGGGGCAGTACACCGGGCTCGAGATCGTCGCCGACCGCTCGACGAAAGAGCCGGGCACCGCGATCGCTCTCGACCTGCTCGAAGAGCTGCGCGAACGTCGCGTGCTGACGAGCGTGTGCGGGCCGAACAACAGCGTGCTGAAGCTGCGCCCCCCGCTCGCGTTCGAATCGGCCGACGTGCCGCGGCTGGCCGAGTCGCTCGACGGCGCGCTGACCGCGCTCGGCGCCTGAGACGCCCCTTGCCCCGCGCGCCTGACGCGCCCGCCGGTACCATGGCGGCTCCGACCGATTTTCAGTGAGGCGCCGTGCCCAGAGACCACTCCGAGATCGCCCAGGCGATCCGGCGAGCCATCGCGCGTGCCGAGCTTCGAGTCGGTGACCGCCTGGGCTCCGAGCGCGCACTCGCCGAGCAGTTCGGCGTGCCGCGATCGGCCCTTCGTGAAGCCCTCGAAGAGCTCGAGTCGGCGAACGTGATCCGGCGGACCATGGGCCGCACCGGAGGCGTGTTCGTGGCCGACGGCAAGATCGAACGGCAGCTCAACACCATCCAGGGTGTGCCCGACATGCTGCGCCAGCAGGGCTTCGTCTCGTCGACCACCGTACTCGACGAAGGCATCGGGCTGGCCTCGCCCGCCGAGCAGCGCACGCTCGCGCTGGCAGAGGGCGACAACGTCTTCAGGATGCGACGGCTCCGCCTGGCAGGCGGCATCCCGCTGTCTCTCGACACCATGGCCCTGCCGATGCGCCTGCTGCCCGACTTCCAGGGCCACGACCACACGGAGTCCGTCTACCGTCTGCTGGCGCGCGAGTACCGCATCGAGATGCATCAGGCCGACGAGACGATCGACGTGGCCCTCGCGACCGACGGCCAGGCGGCGATCCTGGGCGTCGACCCGGGGGCAGCGCTCTTCGAGATCTGGCGCACCACGTTCGACGCGTCCGAGACGCCGATCGAGTTCTCGCACGACTTCTTCCGCGCCGATCGCACGCGCATCAGCCTGCGCAGGTACGGCGCGCGGTGGAAGCGGGCCGCCCCGCCATCCCGCTGACCCGCGACCTGCCGGCAGAGGACAGGCCCGCCGCCTTCTGAGACGCGAGAGGGCGAAGAAGCATCGCCTCATCGTGATCCTGATGCGTCTTCGCCCTTTCGGCGGGGTCAGACGAGGTCGGGCTCGCGTGCGGGCCTGCCGGGCGAGCCGCGCGGGCCCGCCGGGCGAGCCGTGCGGGCACGCCGGGCGAGCCGCGCGCGCCACGGGCCCCGCGTCGGCAAAACAGGAGTTCACGCGCGGCCGCCGCCGGGCCGTAGGGGGGACCCGGGGTGGTGCATGAGAACTCCTGTTTTGCCGGCGGGGGCCCCGCGTGGGTCCCAGCGCGGGCTCGCCGGCCGAGCCGTGCGGGCACGCCGGGCGATCCGCGCGGGGCCGCCGGCCGAGCCGCGCGGGCCCGCCGGGCGAGCCGCGCGCGCCGGCCGGGGAGCGCGGCGGCTAGAGCCAGCGCGTGAAGCGCGCGAACACGTGGCTGAACGCCCAGGTCGACTGCGCCACACCCGAGCAGGCATTCGCGCCCTTCGTGCCGACGCACGAGCCGTTGTCGCGGTTCAGCGCCCAGAACGACGTCGTGCCGACGCCGGCCGTGCGGGCCCAGCTCACGAACGACTGGGCGCCCGCGACCGAGAGCGTCTCGGCGGGGCCGTAGTCGTCGATGCCGATCATCTGCGTGATCCCGACCTGCTGCCAGAGGGCTCGGGTCGACAGAGTCGGCGAGATGGTCGAGCGCAGCTGCCCGACGAGAGCAGTCGCCGCGGTCTCGCCGTCGGTGGCCATGTCGTGCTGGAGCCCGTCGTAGTAGTCGAAGGTCATGGCGTTGACGGTCGCGATCCGTGCGCCGACCGACGCCGCCGACTGCAGCACGGCGAGGCCGGACGGGGCGAGGCCCTGCGGCGTCGACGGCAGCGTGTAGCTGAACGCGACGCGGCGGTGCGTTGCGGCCGCCCACTTCTCGACGAGCACGATCGCCTCGTTGCGGCGCTGGATGCCCGCCGCGTCGTCGAGCGACGACGCCTCGACGTCGAAGTCGAGCCGCTGCACCTTGTAGGTCGTGACGACGTTCTCGTAGGCGGCAGCGATTGCCGGCACGGAGGTGCAGCTGTCGGCGATCTCGGTGCCCGTGGTGTCCGCCGAGTAGCCGCCGAACGACGGGATCACGTCGCCGCCGTGCAGCCGGATCTTGTCGATCGCCTCGCCGTAGGTCGAAGTCGCCACGGGCGTGCCTGAGTTTCCTGCCCAGTCGACGGTGCAGGATCCTGCGGCCGGCGTCTGGAGGAAGGCGAGGGTGAGGTACTTGGACGCTGAAGCCTGCGAGGTTGCGGCGAGGTCGGGCACGCTCGTCACGTCGATGTAGGGCGCCGCGAAATGCGTCGGCAGGGGCAGGGCCGGCAGGATCGGGACGGGTCGGCTGGGCGCGGCCGTCGCGGCGTTCGCCGGGGTGGCGAGCCCGAGGATGGCGAGCGCTGCGACGGCGGTTGCGCCGAGCGCGAGGGGGATCTTCTTCATGGGTGTCTTCTGGCTTTCGGGGAGGGGTGGGATGGGTGTGGTGCGGGAGGGGAGTCAGTGCGGGCGGGCGAGTCAGGGGAGCTTCGCGAGCTGCGCCTGGACGGCGTCGGCGAACGCGTAGCCGTTGGAGGCGTCCCAGTTGATCGACCAGTCCATGGCGCCGCGGATGGTGGGGTACTTCGCCGTCGGGACGAAGGTGCCGCAGCCCGTGCCGCTCGCCAGGCACGTGAGGGAGCTGTTGACGACCGAGGGTGCGACGTATCCGGATCCTGCCGCGCTCGTCGACGCGGGCACCCCGATGCCGACCTGGCTGGCTTTGAGACCTGCCTGGAGCGCGGTGCACGCGAGCGACGTGACGAAGTCGACGGTGCCCTCGCTGTAGACGCCGCCGTCGCAGCCGTTCATCGACCCGGAGTTGTAGTACTGCGTGTTCATGATCGTGAGCACGTCTTCGATGTTCAGCGCGAGAGCGAGGTAGTCGGACGTCGACGACAGCACGTCGATCGTCTGCGGCGCCATGGTGATGATCGCACCGGGCTTGGCTGCGGCGATCGCGTGGAGGGCCTGTCCCATGTAGGTCGGGTTGATGCCGTTCTCGAGGTCGATGTCGACCCCGTCGAAGCCGTAGGTGCTCATCAGCGACTCGACGCTCGACGCGAAGGCGGCGGCGCTCGCGGAGTCGGAGACGCTGATCGTGCCGTCCTGGCCGCCGACCGACAGGATCACCTTCTGGCCGCGCGAGTGGAGCGTCGCGATGTCGGAGGTGAACTGCGCGGCGGTGTAGCCGCCGAGTGCGGTGGAGAGGCCGGAGTCGATGCTGAAGGTGACCGCGCCGGGGGTGGACGTCGAAGTGGCGAAGGCGACCGCGACGAGGTTGTAGCTCGTGGGGACGGCGGAGAGCGGGAGGGATTCGGCGCCGTTGGTGAAGTCCTGCCAGTAGCCGGTGAGGAGGTGCTCGGGCAGCTGGGCCGCCGCGCCGGTGCCGCCGCCCGTGCCCGTGCCCGTGCCGCCGCCGGTGCCGCCGCTGGCGGCCGCCGTCGTCGTGACGCTCGCTGCGCTCGACTGCGGAGACGCGCCCGTCGCGTTGCTCGCGCTGACGGTGTACGAGTAGGCGGTGCTCGCTGCGATCCCGGAGTCGGTGTAGCTCGTGCCGGTCGCGGTGCCGACCTTCGTGCCGCCGCGGTAGATCGTGTAGCCGCTGAGGGGCGCGGCAGCGCCGGTGGACGTCGTGCCGGTGTTCGACGGTGCAGTCCAGACGATGGTCGCGCTGCTGCTCGTCGTGGCCGTCGAGTGGACGCTCGTCGGGGCACCCGGCACGGTCGCGCTCGAGGCGGGCGGCGTGCTGCTGCCGGCCGGGCCGGTGAGCGAGATGTCGTCGGCGCCGTACGAGCCCTCGCCGTACCAACCGCTGACGTAGATCGTGACGCTGGTCGTGCTCGCTCCCGTGCTGAAGCTCGTCGTGACATTCGACCAGCCCGAGCCCGACGCCCAGATGCTGCCGTCCGTGGTGCCGGTGCCGGTGTCGCCGAGGATCGTGTACGCGCCGGTGACGTAGCCGCTCAGCGTGTAGCTCGAGCCGGGCTTCACCGAGACGACCTGCGAGCACTTCGAGACGTCGCTGGAGGTCGCCGCGTCGGTGAGCGCGTACGAGCCGAAGTGCGGGGCGGTCTTGGTGACCGATCCCGGTCCGGCGCACGTCCACGGGCTGAGAGCGCCGGTCTCGAAACCGGGGTCGGCGACCAGGTCGGCGGTCGCTGCCTCGGCCACGGTCGGGGCAGTGAGACCGCCGATGAGGAGGGCGGCCGCGGCGGCGGCGGCGGCGATGCGACTAAGACTCATGGGACGCTCCGGTCAGGTATTTGTTAGAGTTCTTTACAAACTCCTTCCGAAAAGTGTATTTCTGCTGAACGAGGGTCGACAAGGCGGCCAAAAGGGGGACTCGCGCAGGGTGCGCCTAGAGTGCGGTGGATCGCACGGCACCGCCCCGGTCGGTAAAACCGGAGATTGCTTCCCGCGAGGGTCGCGATCGGCGCGAGCCGGGGCAGCTCACGCAGGATCTCCGGTTGTGCCAACGAGGCGGGTCGGGCACGCGGCGGCGAGGCGGGCCCGCGGGGGCCGGGTGCAGCGCGCGGGGCGAGGCGGGCTCGCGCGGGGCGCGGCGCGCCGCGCGGGGCCGGGCGCGCCGCGCGAGGGCCGGGCGCGCCGCGCCGGGCCGGGCGCGCCGCGCGGCGCGAGCGGCTACGCGCCGACGGTGCTCTCGCGGATCACGAGGGCCGGCTCGATCACGGACGAGGCTGCGGGCCGCCCGGCGACGAGGTCGAGGAGTGCCTGCCCGGCGAGCCGCCCGACGTCTTCGAGCCGCAGGTTGACGGTGGTGAGCGGCGGCCGGCTGGCGAGAGCCATCACGTTCCAGTCGTCGTAGCCGGTGACCGCGACATCGCTGGGCACGCTCTTGCCGAGCTCGCGCAGCCGGTCGCAGACGCCCCGGGCGACCTGGTCGCTGCCGCAGGCGATGGCGTCGATGTCGGGCGAGGTGCGCATCAGCATGTCGACGGCCTGGCGGCCCCAGCGCTCCGACCACTCGCCGAAGAGGGGTGGCGCGACGAGCGACTGGCCGAGCAGGGCGGCCGCGGCCCCGGCGCGCAGCGACGCGGAGGCGTGCCGCTCAGGACCCGAGACGTAGGCGATGCGGTGGCGCCCGATCGAGAGCAGGTGCTCGGCGAGGATCTCGGCCCCGCGCGCGTCGTCGACCGCGATCGAGACGTCGGCACGATCCAAGGACGGCGTGAAGGCGTACACCACCGGCATGTCGACGTCGATGGGAGGCCGCGCGTCGGACGACCGCCCCGTCACGATGATCCCGTCGACGCGGCGTGAGGTGAGCGACCGCAGGTAGTGCTGCTCGCGGACGGCGTCGTCGCGGGTGTCGCACATCAGCACGGCCATCTGACCGGCGGCGAGGGCGTCTTCGGCGCCGAGCATCACCGGCATGCTGAAGCGCCCGAACGAGTCGGTGGTGACCATGCCGACCGTGTAGCTGCGGCCGGAGGACAGCGCCCGACCGCGGGCGTCCATCACGAACCCGAGCTTGTCGGCCGCCTCGCGCACCCGGGCCCGAGTCTCGCTGCGAAGTTGCCCGGTGTTGTTCAGAGCCTTGGAGGCAGTGCCGATCGAGACGCCGGCGAGGGCCGCCACGTCGGTGATCCTGACGACTGCGAAGCCGGATTGATCTGTCGACACGGCAACCTCCTTTCCGAGTCTTCAGATCATACGCAAGATCACAAGCGCAGGCGAAATCAGAGAAAGCGAGTGTTGCGCGAAAGGCGAGACAGACGTAGCCTCACACTCAGAAAACGTATTCCGCACTTTCCGGAATCCCTCGATCTGCACTGGAGCAGCAATGACCGCAACGTCGCCGTCGCCCGTCGGTACCCTCGGGGCACCGCTCAGGGCTCAGCCCGTCCTCCCTTCCGACACCGCGACGACGGCCTTCGCGCCGCTCGCCGCCGGTGACGCCCGCATCACCTCGGGCTTCTGGTCGCTGCGGCAGCAGCGCAACGGAGCCGCTGCCATCCGAGAGGCCTACGACCTCCTCGAGACGGCCGGCAACTTCGACAACCTCCGCATCGCCGCGGGCACCAAGCAGGGCGAGGCGCGGGGCCCCATCTTCATGGACTCCGACATCTACAAGTGGCTCGAGGCCGTCGCCTTCGAATACGCCCGCGAGCCCTCCGGCGACCTGCTGCAGATGCAGCGCGAGGTCACCGGCCTCGTGGCGGGCGCCCAGGCCGACGACGGCTACCTCGACTCGGTGCAGCAGATAGAGGGTGGCCGCGAGGGCCGCTACACGAACCTGCCGTGGAGTCACGAGATGTACTGCGCGGGCCACCTCTTCCAGGCCGCGGTCGCCCAGGTGCGCGGCACCGGCGACACCGGCCTCCTCGACGTCGCGATCAAGCTGGCCGACCACCTCGACGCCACCTTCGGCCCCGGCAAGCGGCAGGACGTCGACGGCCACCCCGTCGTCGAGATGGCCCTCGTCGAGCTCTACCGCGAGACCCGTGAGCGCCGCTACCTCGACCTCGCCGCGCACTTCGTCGAGGCCCGCGGTCACGGCTACACGAAGAGCCACGGCAAGGAGGAGACCTACTTCTCCGACCGCGTGCCCGTCCGTCAGCAGACCACCGTCGAGGGCCACGCCGTCCGCGCGGTCTACCTCGGCGCCGGCGCCACCGACGTCGCGCTCGAGACGGGCGACGCCGAGCTGCTCGCCGCCCTCGAGACGCAGTTCGCCAGCATGATGTCGTCGAAGGCGTTCATCACCGGCGGGCTCGGCCAGCGCTGGGACTGGGAGGCGTTCGGCGACCCTTACGAGCTGCCCACCGACCGCGGCTACGCCGAGTCGTGCGCCGCCATCGGCGGGGTGCAGTGGGCCTGGCGCCTGCTGCTCGCCACCGGCAAGCCCGTCTACGCCGACGCGATCGAGCGCTTCCTCTACAACGCCTTCCTGCCGGGCGTCTCGCTGAGCGGCACCGAGTACTTCTACGTGAACCCGCTGCAGATGCGCGACCACGCCCACGCCGACGAGAATCGCTCGCCTGCCCACGGTCGCCGCGGCTGGTTCGACTGCGCCTGCTGCCCGCCGAACATCATGCGTACCTTCGCCAGCCTCGACGCCTACCTCGCCACGAGCACGGCCGACGGCATCCAGCTGCACCAGTTCGCCACCGGCTCGTTCGCGTTCGAGAACGACAACGCGTCAGGATCCGTGGACGTCACCACCGACTACCCCTGGCACGGCGCCGTCGGCATCGACATCACCGCCTCGACGGGCACCTGGAGCCTCGACGTGCGCGTGCCGATCTGGTCGGACAACACGTCGCTGACCGTCAACGGCGAGCCCGTCGAGACGACGCCCGGCGACGCTGTCACTCCTGGTGAATACGCCCGCGTCACGCGCGAGTGGAAGGTCGGCGACGTCGTGCGCCTCGACCTCGACCTCACCGTGCACCTGTATGCCGCCGACTCGCGCATCGACGCGAGCCGTGGTCAGATCGCGGTGGAGCGCGGGCCGCTCGTCTACGCCCTCGAGCACGGAGACCAGCACGGCCACACCGACCAGACCGCCCCCGAGGTCGATGACGTCCTCCTCGATCTCGAGGGTGCCATCGAGACGAAGAAACGCGACGATCTGCTCGACGGCATCGTCACCGTCGAGCTGAAGGGCTCGTCGCCGTCGAACCACACCGAGACGACCTGGCCGTACCAGCGGGTGGATGCTGCGGCGAGCGGCGTCGGCTACCCCGGTGCGAACCCCGAGACCGAGCCTCAGGATCCTGAAGCCGTCACCCTGACCGCGATCCCCTACTACGCGTGGGCGAATCGTGAGATCGGGCCCATGCGCGTCTGGATCCCGACCCTCTAGGGGGCGCGCCGCATGGACAGACGCGCATTCCTCGCCGGAGGTCTGCTGGGGGCGGCGACGCTCGCCCTCGCAGGCTGCGCCGGCGCCCTGCCGCAGATCGACTCGTCGTCAGGGGCCTTCAATCGAAAGGCCACCGGCACCGTGAACGTGTGGTGCCGCGCGGCGACCCAGACCGGGCTCGTCGCGCTGGTCGACTCGTTCAACAAGTCGCACAGCGACCTCAAGGTCAACCTGACGCCGATCCCCGATGCCCAGTACGTGACCAAGCTGGCCACGTCGATCCGCGGCGGGCAGCCGCCGGACGTCGTCGACATGGATGACATCAACTCGGTCCTGTTCGCCTACCGCGACGTGTTCGCCGACCTCACGAGCGTCGTGAAGTCGCTGCCGTACTACGACAAGCTCTCGACCGGTCACCTCGACCTGGTCAAGCAGCGCGGCAAGATCTGGGGCCTGCCCTACCTCGCCGACAACTCGATGCTGTACTACAACACCGAGATCCTGCAGAAGGCAGACGTCGACCCGACCTCGCTCACGACCGGGTTCGACGCCCAGCTGGCCGCAGCCAGGAAGGTGCAGAAGCTCGGCGGCGACATCCACGCCTGGAGCCTGTCGGGCGCCGCGGCGGGCATCCTCGGGTTCACCGTGCAGCCGAACATCTGGGCGACCGGCACCGACATGCAGATCGGCACGCTCGGCAAGCAGCACGGCCACATCGTCGGCAACGACGCTCTCGAGCAGACGCTGGCGTTCTACCGGCAGCTCTGGGTCGACAAGCTGGTCTCGACGAACGCCTACGCCGACGCCGGCACGGCGTGGGGAGCCGACTTCCGGGCCGGCACCGTCGGCATGATCCCGATCTCGTGGGGATCCGTCTACACGGCGCCTCCGGCCATGCTGAAGAAGATCGACGCGGTGCTGCTCACCGGGCCGACCGGCGGGTCGGCGTTCTTCGACGGTGGCGACAACATGTGCATCCCGAACGGCGCGGCCAACGCAGCGGGCGGCTGGGAGTTCATGAAGTACGCCACCGCGACGGCGACGCAGTCGACGCTGCCGGCCGGCGGCTACTTTCCCGTCCGCTCGGACGTGCTGACCCCCTCGTACGACAAGAAGTACCCGCTCTCGGTGCTGCCGCTGTCGAATCTCAAGAAGGGCTACGCGCCGCAGACGATCGCCTACAACCTGCTCTACAACCAGACGGCGAGCCCCTTCCTCGCCCTCTTCCGCGAAGCCGTCTTCGGCGACGGGGTCACGAAGGCCCTGAAAGCCGCGGCACCCGTCTGGGACCGCATTCTCGACCAGTCCCAGGCCTAGGCCGGGCACCCAGCACAAGGAGGTGCACACATGTCATCCACAACACTGAGGTCGCGAGCCGGCAGCGCTGATCGCGCTGGCGGGCCCGGCAATCGAGGGGCCACGAAACCGCGGGCGTCGCTCACCCACCCGCCGAAGATCGGCCTGGCCCTCGTCACGCCGGCGCTCGCGTTCGTCCTCGTCTTCGTCGTGGCGCCGCTGATCATCGCGGTCTACATCTCGCTGACCAACTGGCCGCTGATCGGCAGCTACCACTTCGTCGGGCTGCTCAACTACTTCAACCTGTTCCAGGATCCGACGTTCGTCCAGTCGATCCTCTACACGCTGCTGTACACGGTGATCGTCACCCTGCCGATCCTGGGGGTCGGCTACTTCCTCGCCGTCCTGGTGCGCTCGAGGCGCCGGGGCGCGACGATCCTCCGCACGATCTTCTTCCTGCCCTACGTTGTCGGCCTCACCACGCTCAGCTTCATGCTCGTGCTCGAGGCGCAGCCGAACTCGGGCCTCGTCAACGTGCTGCTCAAGCTGCTGCACATCACCGACGGGTCGACGGCCTGGCTCGTCAACGGCCCGCTCGCGACGGGCCTGATCATCGTCTTCGTCATCTGGGCCGTGTCGGGCCTCACGATGGTGCTCGTCATGAGCGCCATGCAGGGCATCCCGGGCGAGATCTACGAGGCGGCATCGCTCGAAGGCGCCACCTGGTGGCAGCAGGAGCGACTGATCACGATGCCGATCATCAAGAACACGATCGCGCTGAGCGTCATCATCTCGGTGACCGGATCGCTGCTCGCTTTCACGCAGTTCTACATCCTGACCCAGGGTGGCCCCGGCACCTCGACGCAGACGATCGTCGGCTACATCTACAACCGCGCCTTCGTGCAGCTGCAGCTCGGCGCCGCCACGGCCGAGGCGTTCGCGCTGATCGTGGTCATCGCTCTGGTGACGGCGTTCCAGTTCTGGGCTCTTCGAGAGAGGGACTAATTCATGACCACTGCAGCCTCCAACCCCGCAGCCTCCCTGGCCGGTCGGGCCGGCGAAGCCTCGCGCGCCGAGCTCGCGGGCGCAGGATCCGGGTCGTCCGGCCCCAAGCGCAATCTCGCGCACCACCAGGGCAGCGTCAATCACCCGCGAGACACCCGGGTCAAGCGCACGCTCTACGTGATCGCCGGCGTCGGCTCGGCGCTGATCTTCGGAGTGCCCCTGCTGATCGCGATCCTGCGCGCCTTCCAACCCAACGCGACCATCGTCGCGTCCCCGACCTGGTCGACGTTCTGGAACTTCGGCGTCGCCAACTTCCAGGCCATCTTCAGCCCGTCACAGCACATCCTGACGGGTCTCGTGAACAGCCTGATCGTGGCCATCTCGACCGCGGTCGTCACGGCCGTCGTCGCGACGCTGGCCGGCTACGGGCTGTCGAAGTTCCGCTTCAGGGGTTCGAAGTTCTTCTTCGGCATGATCCTGCTCACGATGATGGTGCCGTTCCAGGCGATCCTGACGCCGCTCTACCTGCAGCTGAACGCCATGCACCTCACGAACTCGCTCGTCGGGCTGATCCTCTTCTACGTGACGGTCAACCTGCCGTTCGGCACGTTCGTGATGCGCAACGCCTTCGACGCGGTACCCGACGAGCTCGAGGAGTCGGCGCTCGTCGACGGCGCCTCCCGCACCCGAGTGATCCTGTCGGTGCTCCGGCCCCTGCTGATGCCGGGCGCCGCCACGGCCGCCCTCTACGCCTTTTTGGCGGCGTGGACGGAGTTCCTCGGTGCGCTGACCTTCCTCACGAAACAGAGCCTCTACACGCTGCCGGTCGCGCTGCTCAACCTGCAGACCGGCGCCTACGGGTCGATCAACTACGGCACCCTGGTCGCAGGGTCTGTGGTGGCCATGATCCCGTGCATCGCGCTCTACGTCGGGCTGCAGCGGTTCTACGTGGCGGGCCTGTCCTCCGGGGCGCTCAAGGGCTGACCCGCCCGCTCGACGCCCGGACCCTTACCTTTTCGGCCTGATCTCATCCCCTCGTGGGTCAGGGCCTGCCGAAAAGGTAAGGGATCGGGCGTTACGCGATCGTGAGTGACGCTCGCGTCCGCACGTGCGACGATCGGGAGATGAAACCCGGTGGAGTGCCTGCGCTCGTGGGCCTGGGGGTGGCGGCCGTGGCCATCGTGGCCGTGATCGGCCTGGCCACGAGTGGCTTTCGGCAGGAGACCGTGTGCTCGGCCGTCGGCTACGCGCCCCTGCTCGTCGTCACGATCACCGGTGATCCTGCGGCGGTGCACGACGTGCGCGTCTGCACGACCGGCGGGTGCTCGGCGCCTGCGGCGGCCGCGCTCGCCCGCTGGGCGGCGGACGCAAACAGCTCCTCCGTGCAGGAGACGCCCGCGGCGACCCCGGCCTCGCCGCCGAGTGGCCGCTCTTCGGCTGTGACCGTGCCGAGCCCGCCGACCGGCCCCGAGACTCCCGCGCCGGCCCGCCCGCCCGGCTCGACGAGCGCCTCCCGGCCCGGCTCCGGCTGGACGGGCACCACGACCGCCACACCCGGCGTCGAACCGGCCCCCCAGTTCTCACCCTTCGCCGACACGGTCCCGGCCAGGTGGGGCTTCTCCGGCGTCGGCGGACGCCCTCCGGCGGTGGGGATCACCGCGTACGGCGCCGACGGCCGCGCGCTGGCCAGTCGTGTCGCGACCCTCGACTGGCACGAGCTCTCACCGGGGTCGGCGTGCCCGACGCCGGTCGTCCCAGGGCCCGTCAGGCTCCGGGTGGGGCGGTGAGGCGCCCATGAAGCGATCGACGGGTGCGTTCATCGGAGGCGGCGCGGCCGCGGCCGCGGTCGTCGCGGCACTCGTCGTCGCCGGCACCGCAGGGCCTCGTTTCGCAACCAGCTGCCCGGCCGTCGCCAAGGTCATCACGGTGGATGTGCACCTCTCGGGCACTCCCGGCCTCGCTCACGACGTCAGGCTCTGCACGAGCGGTGGCTGCTCGGCTCCTGCGGCGTCAGTGCTCGCCACGGCGAACGCAGACCGTGGGCCGTCGGTTCAACAGGATTCCCTGCCGGGCGGCGGAACTCTGCCCACCGCCCCGACCTCGGCTGAAACGCCTTCTCCGGTTTTGCCGACAGGGGGTGCGAGCTTCCCGGCGCCGACCTTCGACTTCTTCAGCCGACCGCCGTCGAGCTGGACCTTCGACACAGCTGAGGAGTACCCCACGGCCGTGGTGGTCGCCGCCTACGGGGCCGACGGCCACGAGTTGGCCAGCCGCGCTGTCGATCTCTCGTGGCACCGCCCGTATCCGCACGACGTGTGCCGGGCGTGGCTCGTGACGCGCCCGGTCACGCTCGCCGTGGCATCCTGAAGCCTGTCAGACCGTCGGGCCGGGCAGGTGCTTGCGAAAGGAGACCATCACGAGCACGAAGCTGACGACAGCGAGGCCGACCACCACCTCGAGGATCGTCTCGACCGAGGTCACCGACGTCAGGGCGGCGATGATCGCGGGCAGCAGGAAACCGGCGTACGCGACCGCGTAGAAGACCCCGGTGAGCCCCGCGAGGCCCTCGGGCCCGGCGATCGTCTGCACCTCGAGGAGGCCCGACACCAGCCCGATGCCCATGCCGAAGCCGATCACGGCGTTGGCGACGAGGCCGATCCAGATCGACTGCGACTCGATCGAGACGATCACCAGAGCGATTCCGGCGGCGATGATCAGCACCGTCGAAGCCATGCCCCGGGAGCTGGTCGCCGAGTGGACGCGGCGGGCGAGCAGCTGGATCACCGACGAGACGCCGAGGGCCACGACGGTGCCGGCGGTGGCGAAGACGAGCCCCCACGAGCCGGTGGCCCCGCGCAGCTGGGTCGGCAAGAACCCGTAGCCGATGGCCGCGCCCGCGAAGATCCACGGGCACGAGATCATCACGACGCGGATGAAGCGGCGGTGCGTCGCCGAGGGGACGCGCAGCTGTCGCCACCACGGGCCGGCCGTGCGAGCCGCTGCCATCACGGCGGCCGATCGCGTCTCGGGCGCGCGCAGCACGACGACGAAGAACGGCAGCGTCACCGCGATGTGGATGACGAACGGCAGGATCTCGGGGATCGGCCCCCACTCGGCGATCAGCCCGGCCACGAGCGCGCCCAGCCCGGAGCCCACCGTGAACGCGAGCGACGCCCGCCGCGCGCCAGACCCGCGGTCGGCGCCCCGGTCGTACGGCGACTGCGACAGCTCTTTGATCCAGCTGTTGCCCACCGCCATCGCGATCCCCACGGTGACCCCGAGAAGAGGCGCCCGACGAGGAGGAACTCGGGGCCGAGGCCGCCGAACGCCAGCAGACCGCTGCCGACCACGGCCGACACGAGCCCCGCGATCATGACCTTCCTGCGGCCGTGCCGGTCGGAGAGCGACCCGGCGACGAGCAGGGCGGGCGCCAGCCCCAGCACGTAGACGCCGAGGAAGGCGTTGACGAGCACCGACGAGTAGTGGTCGCGGTTCTCGTACATCAACAGCAGCGGGCTGAACTGGTTGCCGCCCCACGACATGACGAACACGGCGCCCCAGACCAGGGCCCAGCGGGGGAGGGGGCCGCGGGTGCTCGCGGCGGAGGCGGTGGCATCCTGCGACCTGGGTGTCGCCGTCGGCGTCGGCGTGCGGATCGAGCCGGTTTCGACGCTCACAGGATGCCTCGCAGCATGTCGACGTGGCGGGCGAGGGTCGCGGCGTAGGCGGCCTCGTCTCCGGCCGCGATCGCCTCGGCGAGGGCGCGGTGGTCGGCGAGCGACTGCGCGAGGTGCTCGGGGCGGATGCGCATGAAGCGGTAGCGCAGGCGCTGGGCGCGGTCGTGGATCAGGCGGCTGAAGTGCAGGGCGATCGGGTTCTGCGACGCTTCGACGACCGCGTGGTGGAAGGCGTCGTCGGCCTCGACGAACCCGTCGACGTCGCCGTCGGCAAGACAGGATTCTTGGCGGGCCAGCAGCTCGCTCAGGCTCGCGACGAGCGCGGAGCCCGCCGAACTCCTGATTACTCGACGCGCGGCAGTCGCCTCGACGGCCTCGCGCATCTCGACCACGTCGTCGGCTTCGCTCGGCGACATCGGTCGGACGACGGCGCCCTTGCGCGACTCGAGCGTCAGCAGCTCTTCGGAGGCGAGCCGCAGGAAGGCCTCGTGGACGGGCGTCCGGCTGAGGCCGAGCTCGCCGCACACCGCGATCTCGCTGAGCGACGAGCCGCCCGGCAGATCGCCGCGGAGGATGCGCAGTTTGGTGTCACTGTAGGCCCGCTCGGCGGCGGGGACGTCAAGAACTGTCACTCGCTCACGGTAGCTTGCATGCATCATTGCATGCAAGTTGATGCTCGGGTCGGAGCGATACTCTGACGGCGTGCGCCTCCTCCTCATCCGTCACGCCGAGACCCCCGCCAACGTCGCCGGAGCTCTGTCGACCAGCCCTCCCGGCCCCGGCATCACCGAGCTCGGACGCTCGCAGGCGTCGGCTCTCGCCGAGACTCTGGCCGACGTGCCGCTCGACGGCCTCTACGTCTCCACCCTCCAGCGCACCGCGATCACCGCCGAGCCACTGGCACGGGCGCACGGTCTCGACGCCGTCGTCATCGACGGAGTCCACGAGATCGAGGCGGGCGATTTCGAAGACAGCACCGACCCCCAGGCGTTCCGCGACTACATCGCGCCCATCCGGCGCTGGGGCGAGGGCGACCTGTCGGCGACGATCCCCGGCGCGCACGACGGGCACCACTTCCTCGCTCGGTTCGACGGTGCGATCGCGGCGATCGCCGAGCGGCACGGGCTCGACTCGACGGTGGGCGTCGTGTCGCACGCGGGTGCAATCCGGGTCTGGCTGGGCGGCCGGGCGAGCAATCTCGGCCCGGACTTCGCAGGCGCGCACCACCTCGACAACACCGGCGTCGTCGACCTCGACGGGTCGCCGACGTCGGGCTGGCGGGTGGTCGCGTGGCAGGGCGAGCCGCTGGGCGGCGAGGCGCTCGAAGACGACGCCGCCCGCGACCCGATGGGCGGCACACTCTAGCCGCCCGCGCTGTCGCCGCCCTGCTCTCGGTTCTCGGTTCTCGGTTCTCGCTCTTCGGCCGACGGCCAGGGCGTCAGGATTCGAGGAGCGCTCGGGCGCAGCTCTCGTCGAGGATCAGGTCGGTGACGAGCCCCGCTGCGAGAGCCCCATGAGGCCCTCCGCTTTGCCGACCCCGGCGACGACGCACACCCGCCGCGGCGCCCGGCGGACAGTGGCGAGATCGGGGCCGCTTGCGCGCTTGTTGAGCGTGATGTCGGTCGACGAGCCGTCGGCGCGGAAGAAGACCGTTGCGACGTCGCCGACGACGCCCTCGCTGATCAGGCTCTCGTGATCGGCACGCTCGAGGTAGCCCCCGGAGTAGACGTGGCTCGGCACGAGAGCGTTCGCGGCTCCCACTCCGAAGAGGACGACGTCCATGCTCTCTTGAAACTCCAGCACGCGCTTCGTGCTGCGCTCGCGCCAGAGTGCCAGCTTCGTGTCGGGGTCGTCGAAGAACGCCGGCACCGGGAACTGCTGCACGGTCGCGCCGTACGCGTCGCCGAACCTTCGGAGGATCTCGCTCGCGTAGACGATGCCGGTCGTGCGGGTGTTGGCCGCGCCGTTCAGCTGCACGATGGTCGACCCGTGCGTCGCCTTCGGCACGAGGTAGCGGCTGATCGCGCTGACGGTGGAGCCCCAGGCGACGCCGATCACCATGTTGGAGTCGACGAACTGGGTGAGAATCCGTGCAGCCGAGAGGGCGACGCGGTCGAGGCGGTCGACGTCGGTCGTCTGGTCGGGCACCGGTACGACGTGCGCCGTGATGCCCCAGCGCCGGTGCAGGGCCTCGCTGGTCACCGTTGCCTGGTCGAGGGGCGACTTGATCTGGATGTCGACGAGGCCGCTTTCTCGGGCGTAGCTCAGCAGTCGGCTGACGCTCGAGCGCGAGGTGCCGAGCTCGCGCGCGATCGCCTCCATCGTGAGATCCTGCAGGTAATAGAGGTGGGAGGCCCTGAGGGCGTCCTGTGTCTTGTCGCTGGCCTGCGTCTCGAACGTCATTGATCGAACCTTTCGTGGATGCACGCTGCGAAGGCACCGTGCACATATGTGCAGACGCCTTGACCGTCTGCCTGTGCAGGTCAATTATGGACACATCGGCGGCTTACGTCGACCTGTCGGCGTCGATCGTCGACTCGAGATCCTCGACCGGCTCGATCGCAACGCCGGTCACGACAGTGAAAGCGACAAGCCAGTGACTCCGTCGAAGAAGACAAGCAGCGAATCCGCCAGCACTCTCCGCGCCAACGTCTCCCGCATCAAGGAGCGCCCCAAGGCCCAGGTGCTCGTCATCGGCGGTGGCATCAACGGCATCGCCACCTTCCGCGACCTCGCACTCCAGGGGGTCGACGTCATCCTTGTCGAGCGCAACGACTACGCCTCCGGCGCGTCGGCCGCCTCGTCGCACATGATCCACGGCGGCATCCGCTACCTCGAGAACGGCGAGTTCCGCCTCGTCCGCGAATCGGTCGAAGAGCGCAACGGCCTGCTGAAGATCGCACCCCACTACGTCAAGCCGCTGCAGACGACGATGCCGATCTTCTCGACGTTCTCGGGCATCATGAACGCGCCCCTGCGCATGCTCACGCACAAGCAGCGCTCCACCAAAGAGCGCGGTGCTCTGCTGATCCAGATCGGCATGACCCTCTACGACTCCTTCTCGCGCGACGGCGGCACCGTGCCGAAGCACGTCTTCCGCCTCCGCAAGGCGGCGCTGCGTGACATGCCGGCGCTCAACAAGAACCTCAAGTACACCGGCACCTACTACGACGCCTCCGTGCACGAGCCCGAGCGCCTCGCGCTCGACGTGCTGAAGGACGGCCTCGCCGCCGGCAACCGCGGCGGCGCCGGGCAGTTCGCCCGCAGCGCGAACTACGTCGAGGCCGTCGGCACGAAAGACGGCGGCGTGCTCGTCAAGGACGTCGTCTCGGGCACCGAGTTCGTCATCGAGGCCGATGTCGTGATCAACGCCTCCGGGCCCTGGACCGACCTCACCAACAAGGCCTTCGGGGCCGAGTCGCAGTACATGGGCGGCACCAAGGGCTCGCACATCGTGGTCGACCACCCGGGCCTCCTCAAGGCCACCAATGGCCGCGAGCTGTTCTTCGAGAACAACGACGGTCGCATCGTCCTGATCTACCCCCTGAAGGGTCGCGTGCTGATCGGCACCACCGACCTCGAGGCCGACATGTCGAAGTCGGCGATCTGCACCGAAGAAGAGGTCGACTACTTCTTCGATCTGGTCAAGCACGTCTTCCCGTCGATCTCGATCACGCGCGACGACATCGTGTACCGCTACTCGGGCGTGCGCCCGCTGCCGAAGCACGACGACCTCGCCGCCGGCTTCGTGTCGCGCGACTACCGCATCGTCGAGACTTCTGTCGCGGCCCTGCCGAAGTCCAAGGTGCTGTCGCTCGTCGGCGGCAAGTGGACGACTTTCCGCGCGCTCTCGACGCACCTCTCGACCGAGGCCACCACGCGCCTCGGCGTCGCCCGCACCATCGACACGGCAGGCATGCCGATCGGCGGCGGCAAGGACTTCCCGACGCTTCCGGGCGACCGTGCCAAGTGGATCACCGAGCACCTCAACGGGCTCGACCGCGACCAGGTCGACCGCCTCCTGTCCCGCTACGGCACCCGTGCCGACGAGGTCATCCAGACCCTCATCGACCAGCCGTCCGAGCCTCTGGCCGCCGACAGCGACTTCACGGCCGCCGAGATCGCCTATTTCGCCGAGCACGAAGACGCCGTGCACTTGATCGACGTCGTGCTTCGTCGCACGAACCTCGCGTTCGTCGGCGGCGTCACCCTCGAGCTGCTCAGTGAGCTGGCCGGCATCCTCGAGGCTCCCCTCGGGTGGTCGGACGCCGAGCGCGACGCCGAGATCGAGAGCACCGTGTCGATCCTGGCCGAGTTCCACGGGGTCGAGGTCGGATCGAAGAAAGGGGCGCGCTCGCCGGCTCCTGCCGACGCCCCCGTGTCGTCGGAGTCGCCCGTCACCGCGGCCGCCTCGGGTCGCCCCAGGCGTAGGTCTTCGGCACAGCTACAGACCGGGGCGGTTCGCCCGGAGCCCCTGCAACGGCTCCGGGCGGGCCGCCCTTCTTCTGCCGGGGCGCGCGCGTCCGCCTGCCTGCCTGCCCGCTTGCCCGCCCACTTGCCTGCCTGTCGGGCGTCGGCCGGGCCTCGGCGGTGCGGCCTGGTTGGTGAAACCGGAGTTCTGCTGCCCTGGCGGCCGGGCGAGCCGGTTCTGCGACCGCCCGCTGCGGAGACTCCTGTTGTGCCGACGGGGGTGGCCCGCTGGCGCCGCACGGCAGGGACAGCGCCCTCTGCCACGCCGCGGGGCGAGCACGGCCCGGCCCCCGTTCGTAGAACCGGAGATCCGCGCCCGTCACGAGCTCGGCGCGAGGGGGTGCAGCAGCAGCTCGCGCAATTTCCGGTTTCGCCAACGGGGCTGATGCGCGGGGGGTGGGGCCGCCCCCGCGGGCTCAGGCTCAGCGCAGGCCGAAGAAGGCGGCGAGCTCGTCGGCGGCGCTGAAGGAGGTGACCGTTGCGCCCATGATGCGCGGCGCCCGCTTCGGCCCGGGGATCGTGTGGCCGCCGCCCTCGACGGTGACGAGCCGCACGGGCGCGTGGCCGGGCGCGGAGTAGTCGAGCCGCGTCACCTGCGGCCTGCCCGTCGTCGCCGCAGTCTCGACCGGCGGTGTCGAGATTCCGTTGCGGCCGGCGAAGTAGGCCGCTGTGTCACGCGCCGACACTCCCAGCCCGCGCGGCTTCAGGCCCCAGAGCGAGGCCATTCCGCCGCTGTACGGCACGAGGCGGTCGTGCGTGCCGTGGAACTGGATCACGGGCAGGGGCAGTTCGAGGTCGCGCGAGACGGCGAAGTTGTGGGCGACCGGCATGGTGGCCGACAGGATGCCGACACCCGCGAGCCGATCGGGGATCTCGTGCGCCAGACGGATGGCCAGAGCGCCGCCGTTCGAGAAGCCGGCAGCGAACACGCGTGACGTGTCGATCGCGTAGTCGGCGGCGAGCTCGTCGATGACCGCCACGGCGAAAGCGACGTCGTCGTAACCCTCGAGTCGTGCGGGGAAGGTCGAGTGCTCGCGCGCGTCGTTCCAGTTGCGCTTGTAGCCGTCGAGGGAGGCGACGACAACGCCGTCCGCGGCAGCGAGCCCCTCGAGCGTGCCTCCTGTGAACGTCTCGAGTGAGGCGGCCGTCTGGTTCGAGCCGTGGAACAGCAACAGCAGCGACGCACCGGCGCTCGGTGTCGCATCGGGCGGCAGGGTCAGGCGGTAGGTGCGGCGCTTGCCGGCGGCGTCGATCGTGCGCTTCGAGGTCATGATCCGACCATAACATCTAAACGGATGGAGTATCCGATCGGATGACTGATCCGCACACAATAGGATGTCGCCATGACGCCCGCCCCGCTCCGCCGAGATGCCGCCCGCAATCGCGACGGCATTCTCGCCGCTGCCCGGTCGCTTGCCGACGAGGGCCTCCCGCTGCAGTTGAACGCCGTCGCGCGGCGGGCCGACGTGGGAGTGGGCACGGTGTACCGGCACTTCCCGACGACCGAGGCTCTCGTCGAGACACTCGTCGAAGGGCGGTTCGACGACCTGACGCAGCGTGCCACGGACGCGGCGGGGGAGGCCGACGCGGCCGGGGCCCTGCGCGGCTTCCTGGCGGTCGCGATGCGCGTGTACGTCGACGACGTGGCTTTCGCGCGTGTGGCGACCACGTCGGATCCTGCGCTCGACACCACGAAGGCGAGGCGCCGCGATCTCATCGACGCGTTCGCCGTGCTGCTCGACCGGGTAGGAGCCTCGTCGCACATCCGTTCGCCGCTGGGGCCCAGGATGCCATGGCCCTCGTCTGCGGTGCGGCCTACGCCGTCCGTGTCAGCGGCACCACGGCCCCCGACGCGTACCTTGCCGCCCTGCTCGACGGCTTGCTCACCGCGCCGGACGCGTGAGACCCGCCACGCGTGAGACCTGCCACGCGTGAGACCCGCCACGAGTGAGACCCAGACGAGTGGGACCCAGACGAGCGAGACCTCAGAGAACGCGGTTTCCGGCGGGCCGGAGCGGCACTCTCTGAGGTCTCACGGCCTCTGAAGCCCTAGTCGATCAGTGCGCGCCCGCCGGAACCTCGATCGGGCCGGTGACGGCACCCGTCAGGTTTTTGGCCGCGGCCATCTTGCGCAGGCGCACCGAGTGGCGGTCGATGATCGTGCCGCCGGCGATCGCGATGACCACGAAGACGCCGGTCGAGACGTAGAACGCGAGGTGGTAGCCCGAGAGCACAGCGTTGGCCTGGTCGAGCTTGGTCGTGCCGTGCGAGGTGATGTACGCCGTCACCGCGCTGGCCGACAACGTCGAGAGCAGCGCGGTGCCGATCGACCCGCCGATCTGCTGCATCGTGTTGACCGTCGCGGAGGCGACTCCGGCGTCTTCGCGGGCGACACCCGAGGTGGCCGTGTTGATCGCCGACGAGAAGATGAGGCCCATGCCGAGGCCCATCAGGATGAGGCCGGGCAGCACCGCCGTCGCATAGAGCGAGTCGAGCGCGATCTGGCTGAGCCAGGCGAGGCCGACGGCACCGAGCAGTGCGCCGATGACGATCAGGATGCGGGGGCCGACGCGGGGCAGCAGGCGGCTGCCGAACACGTTCGACGAGAGCATGATCGACAGCGGCAGCGGCAGGAACGCGATGCCCGTCTTCAGCGACGAGTACCCGAGGGTGAGCTCGAGGTAGTACGTGAGGAAGAGGAAGACGCCGAAGATGCCGATGCCGGCCAGGGCGATGACCAGGTAGGACCCGCCGCGGTCGCGGTTGAGGATGACGCGCATGGGCAGCAGCGGGTGTGCCACCCGCGTCTGCAGCACGACGAACACGGCGAGCAGGACGACGCCGGCGGCGAGGCAGATGATCGTGATCGGGTCGGTCCAGCTGTTGGTCTCGGCGTTCGAGAAGCCGTAGACGATGCCGACGAGCCCGGCGGTCACGGTGATGGTTCCGGGGATGTCGACGTGGTGCTGGACTCCGCCGACGGCTTTCGCCTTGAGGAAGACGAGGGCGCCGACGAGGGCGACCACGGCGAAGACGACGTTCACGAAGAGGCAGAAGCGCCACGAGGTGTACTCGGTGAGGACGCCGCCGAGCAGCAGGCCGACCGCGGCGCCGGAGCCCGCGATGGTGCCGAAGATGGCGAACGCCTTGCTTCGATCTTTCGGTGTCGAGAACGTGGTCGTCAGGATACCGAGGGCGGCCGGGGCGAGGAGGGCGCCGAAGGCTCCCTGAAAGGCGCGCGCGGTCACGAGCATGCCGAACGACTGCGAGGCACCGCCGATGGCGGAGACGACGGCGAAGCCGATCAGCCCGATGATGAAGGTGTTCTTACGACCGAAGATGTCCGAGAGGCGGCCGCCGAGCAGCAGCAGGCTGCCGAAGGCGAGCGAGTAGGCCGTGACGACCCACTGGCGGTTGTCGTTGGTGAAGCCGAGGTCGGCCTGCGCGCTGGCAGAGCGATGTTGACGATGGTGCCGTCGAGCACCACCATCAGCTGGGCCAGGCCGACGACGGCGAGGACGAGCCACTTGTGGTCGCGGGGAGCGGAGCCGCGCGTGCCGGCAGGGAGCCGGTCGCGGGAGATGCTGAGGTCGTGGAGGTCATTGCGTCCTGACGATGTGAAGCGGGAGGGAACACGGGGCGTGCAACGCTGGACGACCAGTGGGGTCAAGCCCCGGTGCGGCTGCCCTATTCCCGACCCGGACTACTTTGCGCGGTCGGCTTCGGCCAGAGCGCGGAAGTCGATGTCGAGCAGCTCGCGGAGGCGTTCGTCGCGGTGCTCGTCGTACGTGCGGTCGGGCACGACGGTCGCTGCTGCGACTCGGTTCACGATGGTGGCGCCGATGTCGTTCCACGCGCGGTCGCGCGCCCCCATCGCGATGTCGTCGATGTAGCCGTCGTCGTCTCGGAGAGCGGCCAGGCGGGTGGCGATCTCGCGGTAGATGGCTTCTCGCTGCGCGAGCGGCTGCTCGTCTTCGCGGCGGTAGTCGAACTGGTGGCGCGAGCGCCCGCGGCTCTTCGAGGCCTTGGTGCGGGTCTCGGCCATCCGCTCGGCCAGCTCCTGCTGCTCGGCGATGAGGTTGCCCAGCTCGTCGCGGGCGGCGTCCTGCGTCTCGCCGCGGTCGAAGTCGCGGTTCTCGCGCAGGGCGCGCACGATGATGCGGTTCGCGACGGCGATCGAGGCGGCGGAGCGTGCGATGAGGAGGCCGTCGGCGACCGGGCCCTCGACGAGCGCGGGGTCGACGGGTTCGAGGGCTTTGGCCCCCCGCTTCGGCTTCGACTTCACCACACCACGCTAGCGCCCCGAGCGGCACGGGGTTGGCGGTTTCGGGAGGCTCTCTGGCAGTGGGGCGGGCGGCGGCCGCGCGGCTCGGGCTCTAGCCTCGCAGCATGCCTATCGTCCCCGACACGAAGAACTGGACCTGGGTGCTCGAGAAGCCGTGTGTCGACTGCGGTTTCGACGCCTCCGCGGTCGCATTCGCCGACGTCCCCGCTCTCGTCCGCGCCAACGCCGCCCGCTGGCCTCATCGCCTGGCGCAGCCGGACGCCCGAGAGCGGCCCGACGACGACACGTGGTCGCCGCTCGAATACGGCGCCCACGTGCGCGACGTCTTCCGTGTCTTCGCAGGCCGCCTCGATCTGATGCTGACGCAGGTCGCCCCGACCTTCCCCGACTGGGATCAGGATGCGACGGCGATCGACGACGACTACGCGGCGCAGGACGCCGAGACGGTCGCCCTCGAGATCCTCCAGGCGGGCACGGCCGTGGCCGACGCCTTCGCGGCGGTCGACCCCGACCGACTCGGGCGCACAGGCCTCCGCTCGGACGGCAGCGCCTTCACGGTCGAGTCGCTCGCCCGCTATTTCGCCCACGACCCGGTGCATCACCTGCACGACGTGCGGGGCTGAGCGGCCCGCGCGGGTCTGTCAGAACTCGAAGCGCGCCGCGGGCCCCTCGGCCAGAGCGTTCGCGAGGCGCGTCGTCATCTCGGCCGACATCTCTGGCAGTGCGTCGAGGGCGAACCAGGCGGCCTCGGTGTTCTCGCCGTCGGCCGGGAAGGGCTCGCCGGAGACGTAGTCGAAACGGAAGGTGAGGTCGAGGTACTGCGAGACGTCGCCGTTGCCGTAGGTGACGGGCGCCGTCACGCCGATCGCGGCGAGCCTTGAGGGCACGGCGACGATGTCGGCCTCTTCGAGCACCTCACGGGCGCCCGCCACGGCAGGCTGCTCTCCGGGGTCGATGACTCCTGTCACCGGGGTCCACGCCCCGGTGTCCGAGCGCTTGACGAGCAGCACCTCGTCGCCGCGGATCACCACGGCCGTGACGCCCGACAGCCAGAGGGGGTCGTGCCCGATCTTCTCGCGGAGGTCGAGGACGAAATCAGGAGTCGGCATACGGGGACGGTATCAAAGCGACCTCGGCGCTACTCTCGAGTCATGGCCGAATCCGTCCGCATCGACGTTCCTCTCGAGGTCGTCGACGGCTGGCCGCCGGTGGCCGTCGAGACTCTCGACTCCTGGCGTGAGGAGGGCGACACGGCGGTCGTCGAGAGCATCCCCGTCTTCGCGCTCGACCTGTCTCGGGGCGACACGGCACTGACCTCGCCCGGCCCCGACGGCATCCTGCGGTTCGAGGGCAGGACGCGGCGCGGCGGGCACGCGACCTTCCGCTTCATCACGCTCGAAGGCGATGAGCCGGTTCGGCCTGTCGTCGAGCGCCTCCGCCAGCTGGGCGCCGACGTGGTGCCCACGAGCTTCCCGGCCCTATGGGCCCTCGACGTCCCTCCCGAGGCGCACGTCGAGACCGTGCACGCGGCACTCGCGGAGGCTGCAGCTCGCGGTGTCCTCGAATTCGAGGACCCCCGGACGTACCCCGATAGCGCGTCCGCGCACTGATCACCCCCAAGACGCGCTAAACTGCCCCTGAACTGGGGTAACGGCGCCCCGGACGGGGGCTCCCCGTCTTCGCGCACGTCCCGCCACCATTGAAGACGTGCCCGAGGGTCGGGCCAGGGGAGATCCTGATCGTGACAATCATCAATCCAGCCGCATCTGCAGCGGCCACCGACGCGCTCCGCGACATCGAGCTGCCCTGCGAGACCCTCCGCTGCGGCAACGGCCGTGGTCTTCCGATGCGTCGCTACTCGATGATCGACTCCACTCTGCTGCTCGTCGCCGTGCAGTCGATGATCATCTCGGCCCTTCTGCCGCTCGACGGCGCCCTCAAGCTCGTCGTCTTCCTCGCCACGGTCGCCTTCACCGTCGTGGCAGCCCTCGTCAGCCGCCGCCGCGCACTCCACACCCGCGCCGTCCGTGACGAGCGCGCCGCCGTCATCCGCTGGCTCGCGATCCACTCCGGTCTCGACCACCGCAGCCGCCTCGCCCTCGCGTGGGCCGAGCCGCAGGAGATCGGCGACCACCAGTACGAGTTCCGCACCCTCAAAGACGGTCGCATGCTCTCGCTGATCGTCGACCTCGACGTGCAGATCGCCTCCTTCGCCACCCTCTAGCCCGTGCACTGCGGGTCGCTGGCCGTCATGAACCGCCGAGGCCCGGACCCGCGCCTCTAGAATCGTCCGGTGCGACTCCTGGCGCGACTGCGCGACGACATCCGAACCGCCCAGCGGCAGGATCCCGCGGCCCGTTCGTCGGTCGAGATCGCCCTCGTCTACTCCGGGCTCCACGCCGTCTGGATGTACCGCGTCACCAGCCGGCTCTGGCGGCGGCAGCCGTTCGTCGGCTCCCGTCTTCTCGCTCGCATCTTCTCGCAGCTGACCCGCAGCGCGACCGGGGTCGAGATCCACCCGGGCGCCCGGATCGGGCAGCGCCTCTTCATCGACCACGGCATGGGCGTCGTCATCGGCGAGACAGCAGTCATCGGCGACGACGTGCTGATCTATCACGGGGTGACGCTCGGCGGGCGCGGCGTGGGCCTCGCGGGGCGGCGCCACCCCACCCTCGGCGACGGCGTGGTGGTCGGGGCCGGGGCCGCGATCCTGGGGGCCATCACCGTCGGGGACGACGCGCGAGTGGGCGCGAACTCGGTGGTCACACGCGACGTCGAGCCCGGCACGACCGTCGCCGGCGCCCCGGCCCGGCCGATCTGACACAGACGATCCAGAGGATCGAGAACGAGCTGACCCGCCGGAGCCTCGCTGAGGTGACCGACGGGCTGAGCTCGGAACTGCGGCGCCGCGGGGCTCATCCGCCGCAGCAGTCCGGGCTCGACCTTCCGCGAGAACCTGGCTGACTGGGAGTGAGCGGCAGGGCGGGGCCACAGACTTCTCATAGGAAGTGCTTCACTTTCGCCAATGTGAGGGGAGTTGTATAACGGAATGGCAACGACGACCCTGACCCAGCCGGCCGCCACGACCCTCTCCTCGACCTCCCGGGGCGGTGAGGCCCAATCGGCTCCGACCCGCCGCGTGCTCCCTCTCGACGGGGTGCGCACCCTGGCGATCCTGGGCGTCGTGCTCTACCACTTCCATGTGCCGCACTTCAAGGGCGGCTTCGTCGGCGTCAACGTCTTCTTCGTGCTCTCGGGCTACCTGATCACGTCGCTGCTGCTCAAAGAGCACTCGCGCACGAACACCATCAAGCTCGGACGCTTCTGGGCGCGACGCGTCCTTCGGCTGTACCCCACCTTGATCGCCGTGGTGGCGGTCGGCGCCTCCCTCTGGTTCCTCGTCGGCGAAGACGGCACGACCAAGAACCTCTCGGCCGGAGGTGCCGCGCTCATCGCCCTCACCTACACGGGCAACTTCGCCCGCGCATTCGGCCACGTCTCGCAGGGCATCTTCGCTCCGAGCTGGAGCCTCGCGATGGAAGAGCAGTTCTACCTCGTGTGGCCGCCCGTTCTCGTCTTCCTGCTCGCCTGGGGCTTCCGCCGCAAGGTGATCGCATGGGGCCTCGTCGCACTGATCGTTGTCTCCTGTGCCCTCGGCTGGCTGATGTACACGACGCCGAACCCCGGTGGCACCGCCGACATCTACTTCAGCCCGGTCGCCAACATCGCGCCGCTGCTGAGCGGATGCGTGCTGGCCCTCGCGCTGACGAGCGAGAAGGCGCGCCGGCTCTTCTCGGGCCGCTTCGGTCAGATCTCGACCTGGGTCGGCGCCGCGTACATCGTCGCGCTGATGTTCTCGATCAAGTCGGCCGACTGGAACCAGCACGCCCCCTTCTTCGGCGTGATCCTTCCGAGCGTCGGCATCGCCGCCACCTTCATGGTCGGCGGCCTCGTCTCGCGGCCGAGTCTCATCGCGTCCGTGCTGGCGTTCAAGCCGCTCGCCTGGTTCGGCGCGAAGGTGTCGTACTCGCTCTACCTCTGGCACGTGCTGATCATGAGCCTCCTGCTGCCGTTCTTCCCGGGCCTGACGGGCACGTTCATCGTGATCGGCATCGCGATCGTTTCCGCCATCGCGAGCCACTTCGTGATCGAGAAGCCGTTCATGACGCTGAAGAAGCGCTTCGAACCCGCCTCGTGGTCGGCGAGACCCGCGACCGTGGCGGCGCCTGTGCCTTCGCGCACCGCGTAGGTCGCTCAGCCCGAAGCGAAACAAACAGCGATGAGCCAGCCAGCTGTGTGATCGTTGACAGGTGATCACCGGCACCGACTCTCGCAGCGCTCTCTTCCGGGCGGACTTCCCGTCGCTCCAGCAGGAGGTGAACGGCCACCCGCTCGCCTACCTCGATTCGGGGGCGACCGCTCAACGCCCGGTGCAGGTGCTCGACGCCGAACGCACCTTCCTCGAGACCACGAACGCCGCCGTGCACCGCGGCGCGCACACCCTCGCGGCCCTGGCCACCGAAGCCTACGAAGACGCGCGTGAGACCGTGGCACGCTTCATCGGGGCAGGCAGCGCCGACGAGGTCGTCTGGACCGAGAACGCCACCGACGCCCTCAACCTCATCGCCTATGGCATCGGCAACGCGACCCTCGGTCGCGGCGGCCCCGCTGCGGCACGCCTGGTGCTGGAGGCCGGCGACGAGATCGTCGTCACGGAGGCCGAGCACCACGCCAATCTCGTCCCCTGGCAAGAGCTGGCCCTCCGCACCGGGGCCACCTTCCGCTACGTGCCCGTTCGCGACGACGGCACCTGGACGGTCGACGACGCGGCATCCGTGATCACCGCGCGCACCCGGATCCTGGCTTTCGCCCACGTCTCGAACGTGACCGGGTTCGTCGCGCCGGTCGACGAGCTGGTAGAGCTCGGGCACCGCGTCGGAGCGCTCGTCGTGCTCGATGCCTGCCAGTCGGCTCCGCACCGCGCCATCGACGTGCAGGCGCTCGGCGTCGACTTCGTCGCGTTCTCGGGCCACAAGATGCTCGGGCCGACCGGCATCGGCGTGCTCTGGGGCCGCCCCGAGCTGCTCGACGCGCTGCCCCCCTTCCGCACCGGCGGCTCGATGATCTCGACCGTGTCGATGGACGAGACGACGTACCTGCCCGCCCCGCAGCGCTTCGAGGCCGGCACTCAGCCCGTCTCGCAGACCGTGGCGCTCGCCGAGGCGATCCGCTACCTCGACGCGGCGGGCTTGGGCTGGGTGCAAGAGCACGAAGAGCGCCTCGCGCAGAAGATGCTCGCCGGCCTCGCGGCGATCCCGGGCATCCGCACCGTCGGGCCGCCGCTCGGCGTACCGCGTTCGGGCCTCGTCAGCTTCGACGTCGACGGGGTGCACGCCCACGACGTCGGGCAGTTCTTGGACGCCGAGGGCATCGCCGTGCGAGTCGGCCACCACTGCGCGCAGCCGCTGCACCGCCGCCTCGGCGTGACAGCCACCACCCGCGCGTCGACCTACCTCTACACGACCGACGACGAGGTCGACCGGTTCCTGGCCGCCACCGCCGAGGTGCGCGGCTACTTCGGCGTCGAGAGGGCGCGCTGATGGCCGACTTGCTCGCCGGCCTCTACCAGCAGGTCATCCTCGACCACGCCAAGGCGCGCACCGGCGACCACGCGCTGGAAGGCTTCGACGCCGAGCACTTCGAGAAGAACCCGACATGCGGCGACGAAATCACCGTGCGAGTCCGGCTCGAGGGCGACAGCGACAGGATCGCCGAGTTGGCCTGGCAGGGTGACGGCTGCAGCATCTCGATGGCCTCGGCCTCGGTGCTCGCCGACATGGCCCCGGGCCTCACGCTCGCCGAGCTGGGCGAGCGGGTCGACGCCTTCCGGTCGATGATGCGCTCGCGCGGGGCCGACGAGCCCGACGAAGACCTGCTCGGCGACGCCGTCGTCTTCCAGGGAGTCTCGAAGTTCGTCATGCGGGTGAAGTGCGGCATGCTCGCCTGGGTCGCCGCCGAGGCCTGCTCGAGAGAACTCTCCGTCCGCTCATAGGAGGCTCTTGGCCGGCACCAGTGCATTCCCTTGCATGAATCACTACCGTTGCCCGCATGAGCCCTCATGCAACCGTCGGCAGTGACGAGATCCTCATCGTCGGAGGGGGCGCCAGCGCCGTCTTCGTGACGTTCGCGCTTCGCGACCGCGCGGCAGTCGGAGGAACGCCTGCACCTCGCATCACCGTCGTCGGGCGCGAGCCCGAGGTCGGCCGCGGCCTCGCCTACGGGCGCGCGGACGAACACCACCGCCTCAATAGCCCTGCCGGCAAGATGAGCCTCTCGGCCACCGACGATGCCGCCTTCCTCCGCTATCTCGACGAGGTCGGCTGGCGCGATGTCGACGGCTCGGCGGCAGGAGCAGGCACCTTCGTTCCGCGTCGCGTCTTCGGCGACTACGTGGCGTCGAGCTTCGCTGCCCTGTCGGGAAAACCGGATTCCGGTGTGCGGTTCGTCCAGGGCGAGGTCGTCGACGTGGCGGAGGGCGAGATCTCCGGTCTTATCGACGGGCAGAGTGCCGACGGGCGCCGCGTCGACGGGCCGAGCGCTGGCGGGCCGAGCGCTGACGGGCCGAGCGCTGACGGGCCGAGCGGCGACGCGGGCGTGACCGCGACCCTCGCCGACGGCCGCACGCTGTCGGCCGACCGCGTCGTGCTGGCGCTCGGCAACCCGGCCCCGGGCCTCGTGCCGTCGAACGCCCAGCGGTCGATCGACGATCCGTGGGCGCCCGGCGCTCTCGACCGTGTCACCGCGAGCGATCGCATCCTGCTGATCGGCACCGGCCTCACCATGATCGACGTCGCGACCTCGCTCGCGCGCCGAAGCCCGGGCATCCGCTTGACGGCCACCAGCCGCCACCTGATGCTGCCGGCCGTGCACCTCACCGGCCCCGCGGCCCCCGGGCCCGGCCTCGGCGACGACGTCTCGACGCTCGGCGAGATGGCCACGCTGTTCGGGCGGCAGTTGCGCGATGCGACGGCTACAGGATCCCCGTGGCAGGCAGTCCTCGACGGCCTGCGACCGCAGACGCAGGCCCTGTGGCTCCGGCTCTCCGTCGCCGATCGCGAGCGCTTCCTCGCCCACGCCGCCCGCCGGTGGGACGTGCATCGTCACCGCATGGCGCCCGCTGTCTGGGCTGAGCTCTCGGCTCTGCTCGAGGACGGTACGCTCACGCTGAAGTCGTCCGGCGACGTCGCGGGAGAGTCGTTCGACGTCGCGATCAATTGCACCGGGCCCGCGTCGGTGGCGTCAGCGGGCTGGAGCCCGCTCGTCGACCGGCTGCTCGGGCGCGGCACGATCGTCGCCGACCCGACGGGCATCGGAGTCGACGCGGACCCGTCCGGCTTCGTCCGCAGCGCCGACGGCGAGCCGTCGACGCGCATCCTGACCATCGGCGCAGCGCTCAAGGGCGCCCTCTGGGAGACCGTCGCCATCGGCGAAGTGCGCCAGGTGGCCTACCGCATCGCCGATGCGGTGCTCGCCCCCGCCTCCGCCGAAGTCGCCGCCTAGCGGAAGCCGATTTCGCGCGACCTCAGACGACGGGAGTCGCGGCCCGCGCCGGGACGAGCGGGAAGACGTCGCGCGCGATGCGCTCGAGCTCTTCGTCGAGCGGGCTCGACTGGATCAGGAGCAGCGTCAGACCTGCATCCTGGTAGGCCCGGATCTTGTCGGCGACCTGCTCGGGCGTGCCGACGAGGTTCGGGCGGAGGCCGCGGGTGCCGACCGAGTACTCGCGCTTCGAGAGCTCGACGTCGAGGTTCGAGTGCGCGCGGAACTCCTCGAACGAGGCGTAGCCGGGCGAGTCCGGATCGACCTCGGTGATGCGGTCGAGCTCTTTCTGGGCCTCGGCCTCGGTGTCGCGCACGATGACGTAGGCGGCCATGCCGTACTCGCGAAAGCGCTCGCCCGTGATCCGGAGGCGCCGCTCGTCCATGTCCTGCACCTTGTCGGCCACCTCGTCGAGGGTGCCGCCGTGCAGCACGTAGCTGTCCGCGAACGCGGCGATCGCCTCGCGGCCGGCCTCGCTCTCGCCGCCGGCGAAGATGGCAGGCAGGGCCGCCGGCTTGGGCTCGAGGATCGCGCCCTCGGCCTTCCAGAACGCGCCGTCGTAGTCGAAGCGAGGCTCGGTCCACATCCCGTGCAGGATCTCGACGAACTCGGTCGCCTGCTCGTAGCGCCGGTCGTGCGTGGTGAAGACGCCGCCGTACTGCTTGGCCTCCTCGGCCCACCAGGCCGCGACGACGTTCAGAGCGAAGCGGCTCGCGCCCTCGGGGAGAGGCCGGCGATGTCGCTGATCGTGCTCGTCGCTTTCGCGATCACGGCCGGCAGGTGGAAGCCGGGGCGAACCGCGGTCATGACGCGCAGACGCTCGGTGACCGCGAGGATGCCGGTCGAGAGCGACCACGCCTCGAGCGACGGGGCGTCGATGCCTTTGCGGTCGTTGAGGTAGAGCTCGGGCACGAGAGTGGTGTGGTAGCCCAGGCGATCGGCCTGTTGCGAAATCTGCTTGATGTACGACCACGCGGCGGGCATGCCCTCGTCGCCGACGTTGCGGAGGAAGCCCCCGTAGACCGGGGTCCAGTAGCCGAAGTGCATGGTCAGTCCTTTCGTGATGCGGTGCTGCCGACGACGCCTGCAGCGGACGGCACGGTGGCCGGGACGACCGTGTCCAGTGCCTGGCCGAGGTCGGCGATGAGATCCTGCACGTCTTCGAGCCCGATGCTGAGACGGATGGTCGCCCGCGAGAAGCCGGCGTCGCGCAGCTGGTCTTCTGTGAGGTGGCTGTGGGTCGTGGTCGCCGGCTGGATCACGAGGCTGCGGACGTCGCCGATGTTGGCGACGAGCGAGAAGACGCCGAGGGAGTCGACAACGGTCGCGACGGCGTCCTCGCCCGCGGCGACGTCGAACGAGAAGACGGCGCCCGAGCCCTTCGGCAGGTAGCGGGCCGCGAGCTCGTGATACGGGCTCGAGGCCAGCCCCGGGTGGTTGACCTTCGAGACCGCAGGATGCGCCTCGAGGAACTCGGCGATCGCCAGGGCTGACGCCGACTGCCGCGACACGCGCAGGTCGAGGGTCTCGATGCCCTGGAGGATCTGGAACGAGTTGAACGGCGAGAGCGACGGCCCGAGGTCGTGCACCCACTTCGTCTTGGCGTAGACCAGGAAGGCGCTCTTGTCGCGTCCGAAGCGCTCCCAGAGCACGACGCCGCCGACACGCTTGTACGGCTCGGTGAACTGCGGCCACTTCCGAGGCTCGGCACCGAAGTCGAACGTGCCGAGGTCGACGATCACGCCCGCGATCGACGAGCCGTGGCCGCCGAGGAACTTCGTGGCCGAGTGCACGACGAAGTCGGCCCCGAAGTCTTTGGGGCGCTGCAGGATCGGGGTCGCGAGCGTCGAGTCGATGACGAGCGGCACGCCCGCCGCGTGAGCGATCTCGGCGACCTCGGCCATCGGCAGCACGGTGGCGGTCGGGTTGCCGATGCCCTCGGCGAAGAGCACCCGGGTGTTCGGGCGGATCGCTCTGCGCCAGGCGTCGAGGTCGTCCTGGTCGACCAGCGTCACCTCGATGCCGAAGTCGGCGAACGAGTCGGTCAGCAGGTCGATGGTGCCGCCGTAGAGCTGAGCCGGCGCCACGATGTGCTGGCCGGTCTTGACGAGCGACAGGAGCGTGACGGCGACGGCCGCCTGGCCGGAGCCCACGCCGAGGGCCGCGACGCCGCCCTCGAGCGCTGCCATGCGACGCTCGAACACCGCCTGGGTCGGGTTCGCGTTGCGGCTGTAGAGGTTGCCGGGCTTCTCGAGCGCGAAGATCGCCTGAGCCGTGGCGAGGTCGTCGAACTCGTAGGCGGCCGTCTGGAAGATGGGCGTCGCCACGGTGTTCTGCGTCTCGCGCGGCACCACGCCGCCGTGGATCTGAGTAGTGGCCGGGCTGGTCGGGGTCTTCTCGTCAGTCACCGCTCGAGTCTCCTCTCTCGCGGGGCGTGAACGACAGGTGACGGTTGCAATTCGTAACAAATCCCCACCCCGCCGCGAGCCGAGAGACGATTTGTGACATGACTTCTTCCTCTACGCCCGCTCGTCTCGAGCGCACCCCCGCCGCCGGCGTCGTCGTGCGCGGCACCATCGTGGTGCTCGGCGGCCGCGGCGAGACCCCCGAGGTGTACGAGCGCTTCGCCAACCGGATCGCCGTCGACGGCTACCGCGTGGTGGCGTTCGGCGACTCGCGCTCGGCGGCGGACGAGGTCGTGGCCGCTGCCGCCGCCGAGTTCGACGCCACCGAAGCCGGCCCCCGCGTCGTCGTCGGCTCCGACTCCGGGGCCGCCCTCGCCTGGCGCGCGATCGCCGACGGCCGCCTCGGTGCCACCGGAGTCGTCTCGGCCGGAGCCCTGACCGAGGCCGGTGCCGGCAGTGTCGACGGGGCCGCCGAGATCGAGGCCCGGACGGCGTGCCCGGTGCACCGCGGCAAGCTCGCCGCCGACGGCGTGCTGGAGTCGGGTGAGCTGACCCGCACCGACGCCTCCGACGAGGTGACCGACGAGCTGGCCCGTGGCATCCTGGTGCCCGCCCTCGTGCTGCACGGCGAGAACGACGTCATCAGCTCGGCCGAGGCCGCCTTCGTCGTCTACGACTCCCTGCCCGAGGCGCGCCTGTTCGTGCTCGACGACGGCAAGCACGACGTGCTGAACGACATCACGCACCGGCAGGTCGCCGCCCAGATCGTTCAGTTCGTCGAGCGTCTGCGGACGCCCCACCAGGGCCTCCGCCCCGTCGCCCAGCGCCAGCCCGCTGAGCTGGCCGGCTGAGGCCCGCCCCGAAAAGGGGCCGCGAACTGCTCGGATCCCCGGGTCGCGTCGCCTAGGGTTGCACACGAACTCTGTTATCAGTGTGATCAGAGTTGACTGTGAGCACCGGGTTCACAGTGACCACTGAGAGCACCGGCTCTCGGGGACCGGGCGAGGGGCGGCAATGGCGGCTAGCGGTACGACGTCGAGCGCGGCGGGCAGAACGGCTGCCGGGCAGATCCGGCACGGACGGCTGGGGCGCTCGCACCCCGTGGGCGCGCTCGGGAAGCTCGTCGGAGTCGTCGTCGCGGTCGTGCTGATCAGCACGACCGGGGTCGCTGCCTACGCTCTGCACGACGTCGTCACGTCGACGAAACCGCCCGTGCACTTGGCTCAGCTGCCCGGGCACACCGCGACGCCGCTGCCCTCCGCTCCCGCCGGCGAATCCGTCGGCGAGGTCAACATGCTCGTGATCGGGTCGGACACCCGGTCGGGTCAGGCGGGGTACGGCGACGCCGCCGACCAGGCCGCCTCGCAGGGGGCCGGCAACAACGACGTCAACATCCTGCTGCACATCTCGGCCGACCATAAGAGCGCGTCCGTCGTCAGCTTCCCTCGCGACCTCGAGATCCCCATCCCCGCCTGCCCCACGGCCGGCGGCGGCTACTCGTACGCGTCGTCGCAGGACATGCTCAACACAGCTCTCAGCCGTGGCGGCGACGAGGCCCACGGGCTGCAGTGCGCCGTGCTGACCATCGAGAAGCTCACCGGCCTCAACATCCCCTACGCCGCGAGCGTCACCTTCGCCGGCACCGCCGCGATCTCGACCGCGGTCGGCGGCGTGAACGTGTGTCTCGCCACGCCAATCGTCGACGACAACGTCACCCCCGCGCTCAACCTGTCGGCCGGCGAGCACACGCTGGTGGGCGGCCAGGCGCTCGCCTTCCTGCGCAGCCGGCACGGCGTCGGCGACGGGTCCGACCTCGGCCGCATCTCGAACCAGCAGGTGTTCATGTCGTCTCTCGCGCGCCAGCTGACGTCGAGCGGCACCCTGAGCAACCCGTTCACGCTCTACAAGATCGCCAAGGCGGTCACCGAGAACACCACCTACTCCGACACCGTCACCCCCTCCTTCCTGCTCGGTGTGTTCCAAGCGGTGCGGACGGTGGGGCTCTCCAACATGGTCTTCTTGCAGTACCCGGTCGGTGAGGATCCGACGAACATCAACCGCGTGATCCCTAGCGAGTACGCGGCGCAGCAGGTCAACCAGGCTCTCGTCGCCGACCAGCCCCTGGTGCTGACCGGGACGACCGGGGACGGCGCGTCGGTGCAGCCGAGTTCGTCGGCCTCGCCGTCGACCTCGGCTTCTGCGTCCGCCTCACCGTCGACGTCGTCGGCTCCCACGAGCACGCCCACGACCTCGGCCGGCTCGACGTCGACGGTGACGTTGCCGCCGTCGGTCACGGGGCAGACCGCCGCGCAGAAGACCTGCTCGAAGAAGATCCAGTACTGAACGGGGCCTAGCCCGCCGTCACCGTGCGCCGCTCAGGCGCGGTCGTGGAGGGTGATCTGGTAGCCGTCGGGGTCGGCGAAGGTGAACGTGCGGCCGAAGGGGCCGTCGATCGGGCTGGAGACGATCGTCTTGCCGTCGGCCACGAGGGCGTCGTGGATGGCCTGGACATCGGTCGCGTGAAGCCAGATCGCAGCCCCGATGCCGGGTTGCGGGGTGGATGCGATGTCGGTGCCGGGGATGACGTCGCGCAGGGCGAAGGCGATGGGCGTCGTCTCGAAGACGACGGCGTGAGGGGGCCCTGCCTGCGACCGGACGAGGCCGAGGTAGTGCTCGTAGAACGCCTGCGATGCGGCGAGGTCGGTCGCCTGGAGGTTGATGAAGTCGGGTCCGGTGACAGCCATGGTGATGCTCCGTTTCGTTTGTCAGTTTGTTGACACGCATCAACCTATGTCAGAATGCTGACATGAGTCAAGCGGATGAGGGCGTCGACCTGGAAACATCTCTGGGGTATCTGCTGAAGCAGGCCTCCAGTGCGCTGCGCGCTGCGATGGAAGCGGTCCTCCGCCCGCTCGGGATGACGGTGACGCACTACTCGTGCCTCGAATTGCTGGCGCAGCGCCCCGGCCTGTCCAACTCCGACCTCGCCCGGGGCACGTTCGTGACCCGGCAGTCGATGAACGTCCTCCTGCAGTCGCTCGAGCGCGACGGCCAAGTGACCCGCCCCACGGAGGCTCCTGTGGGCAAGGCGCTGCCCACGAGCCTCACCCCGGCGGGCCGCCGGAGTCTCGCGAAGGCGACGGTCGTCGTCAGGGGCATCGAGAAGCAGATGCTCGAGGGGCTGACCGTCGACGATCAGGTCGCCACCCGGCGCATCCTGTCCAGCCTCATCTTCTCGCTGAACCGGTCGATGGGCGACGCCGGCCGCTGACCCGAGTTGCGGGCAGGGGCGCTCGGGGCCGGCCCGGTGGAGCGCGGGCACCGGGCGGAGCGCTCTCGGGGTCGGCCCGTCGGAGCGCGGGCACCGGGCGAGGCGCTCTCGGGGTCGGCCCGGTTGGCGAAACCGGACATCGGACGTGGCGTCGACCGAATGGTGGGACGTGTCGGTCGGCTTCGACCTGAAGTCCGGTTTTACCAACCAGGGACGGGCGGAGCGGGCTGGCGCGGGGCGGCTCGGGGCCGGGCGGGTCGGGGAACGGGGCGGCAGGGCTCGTCGGGCTAGCGCGAAGCGCGCACACTCAGGGCGGCCGTGAGCACCGCGTCGGCCACTGCCGACTTCGCGCCCGTCGCCTCGGCGACGAGAGCGCCCGCCTCGTCGAGCAGCAGCACCGTGTTGTCGTCGGTGCCGAAGCCCTGCGCCCAGCCGACGGCGTTGAGGGCGAGCAGGTCGGCGCCCTTCCGCTGGGCTTTCGCACGCCCGAGCGTCACAAGCTCGTCTCGATCGGCCGCGGTCTCGGCCGCGAAGCCGACGATCACCTGCCCGGGGCGCCGTGCCGCGGTCAGCCCGGCGAGGATGTCGGGGTTCTCGACGAGCCGCAGGGTGAGGGTGCCGTCACCGGTCTCCTTTTTGATCTTGCCGTCGCTGACCTCGACCGGGCGGTAGTCGGCCACGGCCGCTGCCATCACGACGATGTCCGCCCTGTTGGCAGCGGCCGTCATCGCCTCGGACAGTGAGAGGGCCGTCGTGACGTCGACCACGGTGAGCCGGGCGTCGACCGGCACCGGCACCTCGAGATGCGCGGCCACGAGCGTGACCAGGGCACCCCGGGCGAGAGCAGCGACGGCAAGCGCCACGCCCTGCTTGCCGCTCGACCGGTTGCCGAGAAAGCGCACGGGGTCGAGGGGCTCGCGGGTACCGCCGGCCGAGACGACCACGTCGAGGCCCGCGAGATCCTGCGGAGTCGTCGGGGGCTGCAGGATCGCGAGAGCTGCCGCGACGATGTCCTCCGGCTCGCTCATCCGCCCCGGCCCGCTGTCGGCCCCGGTGAGCTGCCCCGACTCGGGGCCCACGATTGTCACACCCCGCGACCGCAGCACCTCGACGTTGTGCTGCGTCGCCGCGTTCTGCCACATCTCGGTGTGCATCGCCGGCGCCACCACGACCGGTGCCTTCGTCGCGAGGATCGTGGTGCCGAGCAGGTCGTCGGCGAGCCCCGTGGCGAGCTTCGCGAGCGTGTTCGCGGTGGTGGGGGCGACGATCACCAGGTCGGCGGCCTGCCCGAGCGCCACGTGCCGGACGGCGGCGACGTCGTCGTAGAGCGACGCGGTCACCGGGTTTCGGCTGAGGGCCTCGAGGGTGGGCAGCCCGACGAACTGCAGAGCCGCCGGGGTGGGCACGACATGGACGTCGTGGCCGGCCTTGACCAGCAGCCGCACCACGCCGACGGCCTTGTAGGCGGCGATGCCCCCGCTGATTCCGACGACGACGGTGAGGCGATCGGCCACGGTGCTCCTCCAGCTCGGTCACTCCAGTCTGCCCCACGTCGTCGCCCCGTCGTCGCCCCGTCGGAAAAACCGGAGATTCGTTCGGCGCAGCAGCCGGCTTCGCATCTCGGTGGTCGGGGCGGCACGGAAGTCCGGTTTTACCGACGGGGCGGCTAGCGTGGAGACCGTGTGCACCGTCGTCATGAGCCTCGACCCGTCCGCCGTGTACCCGGTGGTGATGCTGGGTCTCCGCGACGAGTCGGTCGACCGCCCGTGGGACCCGCCGGGGGCGTGGTGGCCCGAGCGGGGGCCGAGCGTGCGGGGCATCCGCGACCGGGAGGCCGGGGGTGCGTGGCTCGCCGTCGACGACGCGACGTCGAGGGCCGCGGTCGTGCTGAATCGCCACGAGCAGACGCCCGAGCCCCGTGGCGGGTGGGTGACCCGTGGCATCCTGCCGCTCGACGCCGTGAGCCCGGCCGCTTCGGCGGGGGCCGACGGCGGGTGGCAGGATGCCACGGCCCGCCACCCGAAGACCCGCACCTTCAACCTCGTCGAGGCCTCGCCCGGCGGCATCCGCTACACGGCGTGGGACGGCCGCGACGTGGTGACCACGGCCCTCGCTCCCGGTGTGCACGTGATCACGCACGAGGGCCCCGACGTCGCGAGCGTGCCGCGCGAGGTGCGCTGGCTGCCCGAGTTCAGGGCGGCCGCGCGGCCGGACGGCCCGCTCGACGGCGGCAGCTGGGACACCTGGCTCGACGTGCTGCGGGCCAGCTCGCACCTCCCGACCGACGACGACGAGGCGCTCTTCCGCAGCGACGAGATCGATGGCCATCGCTACGCGTCGCTGTCGGTGTCGGTGGTGGCGCTGCGGCCCGGCGAGGTGCTGCTGAAGCACGCCCGGCTCGCGCACCCGGGCCATCTCGAGGGTGCGCTCGACTGGCGCTGACGCGCTGACGCGCTGACGCGCTGACGCGCTGACGCGCAGGTGCCGACGGCACCCGGGTCGCACCACGCGATCCCGTTCGCGCCACGGGATTCAGCGGCGCGAAGCGAATCGCGTGGTGCGAAGCCCGGCTTACTGGTCGCGCGGCCCGCCGCGCAGGATCTTGCGCACCCGCGGCACGGCGAGGCCGAGGATGTCGCCGATGTCGCGCTTCGTGACGCCGGCCTCGTCGAGCTCGTGGGCGGCGTTCGCGAGGGCCAGCCACTCGTCTTCGAGGGCCGTGGCCGAGATGGCCCGCTGGTTCGCCGCCTCATCGAGGTAGCCGGCGGTCTCGCCGGGGTAGACCACGGTCAGCGCGATCTCGACATCGGACGGGTCGACGCCTTCGAAGTCGGCGATGAACGCGCGCGCGACGTCTTCGGACTCGCCCAGCCAGCGGGCCTCGGCCGTGCCGTCGATTGGTGCGATCTCGAGGAGCCATGCGGCCCCGTCGCGGCTGACGGTGACGTCGTACGAAAGAGTTGCCATGGCCCCAGTCTGACAGGCGAAGCGCTCGTCAGGCGCCCCGCGCGAGCGCTACTCCGCCCGCAGAGCCCGCGGGATCGCCCGCCCGCTGACGCCGAGTGCGACGACGGCCACGGCTCCTGCGATCCCGAAGCACGCCACGAACGCCCCCGCCGCCCCGGCCCCGCCGAGCACACCGAACGCCGCGCCCGCCAGCGCCAGCACGACGGCGCCGCCGGCCGAGTCGGCGATCGTGAGCGCCGAGCTGTTGAAGCCCTTCTCGTCGTCGCCCGACCACTTGAGGGTCAGCACCGCGAACCGCGGGTACATGAAGCCCATGCCGAACCCTGTGATCGTCCAGCCCACGATGATCACAACGGGCGAGAGGTGCAACAGTGCGGTCGAGAGGGCCGCCAGGATCCCGACGAGGATGAGCACGACTCCGATGCGGATGCCGACGAGTTGCCGGGGCCGCGAGCCGAGCCGCCCCTGGATCCAGCTGGCCAGCGCCCAGCTCACCGATCCGAGCGTGAGCGTCAGCCCGGACGCCGCGGGCTCGAACCCGAAGAGCGACACCAGCAGGTAGGGGATGTAGATGTCACCGCCCGTGAACGCCGCGCTGACGAGCCCGCGCATCAGAACGAGTGTCGGCACGCCGGCCGCGGCTCGCAGCGTGCGCTTCGGCAGCAGGGGGCGCAGGGCGACCGCCAGCAGCGCGACGGCGAGCACTACGACCAGAGGTTTCGCCCACGTGGGCACCTCGTTCAACAGGTTGAGCGCGACCACCGCGGCTGCGGCACCGGCCGACCATGCGATGCGCGAGAGGCTCCACGACACCCCCGAGGCGGCAGGATCCTCACGCGGCAGCTTCCGGAGGCTCGGCACGATCATCGCCACCGCCGGCACGCACGCCGCCAATGCCCCGATGAACACCCAGTGCCAGCCGAACGCCTGCGTCACCGAGCCCGCGATCACGGGCCCGACGAGCCCGGGGATCACCCACGCGGCGGCGAACCCGGCGAAGACCGACGGGTGCAGCGACGGCGGGTAGAGCCGCGAGACGATCACGTAGAGGCCGACGATCAGGGCCCCCGAGCCGAAGCCCTGCAGCAGCCGGCCGAGCAGCAGGACCGTCATGGTGGGGCTCGTGCCGACGACCAGGAGCCCTGCGCCGAAGGTGATCATCGACGCGATCACGACGGCGCGCGGCCCCGAGCGGTCGGCCCAGTTGCCGGCGACGACCATGCCGACGAGGCTCGTCGCGAGGGGGCCGCGAAGCTCAGCGAGTAGAGCGCCTCACCGCGCAGCTCGCGGCTGATCGTCGGCATGACGGTGGTCACGGCCAGCGACTCGAACGCCGCGATGCCGATCAGGACGACCATGCCGACGGTCGAGAGGAGGTACTGCCGGCTGAAGACGCCGGCACCCCGGGTGTCGACGTCGGTAGTGTTCACCGCTCCAGCCTAAGGCGACCCACAGCGTCACACTGCGCAACATAAAGGCTCGCCATAGGCCATTCAAAGACACGGCGACAACACTCGGGAGAGCCAGTCGAACCTGAAGGCACAGCCAACCCGGAAGGCACAACCATGACCGAACGCAGTCTCCACCTCGGCGTGATCCTGACCGGTGCCGGCGGCCCCGGTCGCCCCAAGACCTGGCTCTACGACGATCTGCCCCTCGACTCGAGCGTCAACGTCGACTGGTACATCGAACAGGCTCGCGTCGCCGAAGAGGGCAAGTTCGACCTGGTCTTCATCGTCGACAGCCAGTTCATCACGCCGAACTCGCCGCCTCACTACCTCAACCGCCTCGAGCCGTTCACCCTGCTCTCGGCGCTCGCCGTCACGACGAAGAACATCGGTCTCGTCGGCACCGCGACCACCTCGTACAACGACCCGTTCAACCTGGCCCGCCGCTTCGCCTCCCTCGACCTGATCAGCCGGGGACGCGCCGGCTGGAACGTCGTGACGACAGGCGACTCGGGCACCTCGGGCAACTACGGCCGTGACGAGCACTACGACTACGACACCCGCTACGGCCGCGCCCACGAGGCGATCGAGGTCATCCAGGGCCTCTGGGACTCCTACGAGGACGACGCCTTCCCTCGCGACCGCGAGACTGGGGCGTTCTTCGACCCCTCCAAGCAGCACACCCTCGACCACCAGGGCACCTACTTCCCGAAGATCGTCGGCCCGCTCAACATCGAGCGCTCGGCGCAGGGTCAGCCGGTCATCTTCCAGGGCGGCGACTCCGACCAGGGCCGCGACCTCGGGGCCCAGCTCGGCGAGGGCATCTTCACGCACGGCGAGAGCTTCGAGAAGACGAAGGCCTTCCGCGACGACATGCGCCGTCGCGCGGCCGAGGCCGGGCGTCGCTGCGACGACCTCCTGATCCAGCCGGGTGTCCGCTTCTTCATCGGCGACACCGACGACGAGGCGCGCGCGCTCGAGCAGCGGGCCAACGACATGAACTGGGACTTCGACCGGGCCCGCGCCGAGTTCGGTCGCGCGTTCGGTTGGTACGACTTCAGCGGGTACGACACCGAGGCACCCTTCCCCGACGTGCGCGAGATCGCGACGCTCGCCTGGAAGACCCGCGCCGACGAGATCACCGACACCGCTCTCGCCGAGGGCCTGACGCTGCGCCAGACCGTCGAGCGATTCTCGGCGCCGAAGCGCGGCCACTTCGTCGGCACGCCCGAGCACGTGGCCGACCTCATCGAGGAGTGGTTCACCGGCGGTGCCGTCGACGGGTTCAACATCTACCTCGAGCAGCCGTCGCAGTTCAGGCGCTTCGTCGACGACGTCGTGCCGCTCTTGCAGCAGCGCGGCATCTTCCGCACCGAGTACGAGTCGTCGACCCTGCGCGGCAACCTCGGGCTCCCCGTCCCCGAGAACCGCCATACCGCTCGCCGCTCACAGAAGGTGCTCGCTTAGGCAACGACTGTCGCCGCTTATCGCAACACTTCGTAACCGTGTGACGCCGTGTGTCGCGCACCGAGCAGGCTCAGTGAAGCGCCTGCGATCATCGCTTCACAACGCGCGGTGCACCCGAGGTCGTTACCCCCGCACGACCCCCGCCGCCAGGGAGAACCAGTGAAACTCACACCCCCGATTCGCTCGCCGAGAGCCAGGGTCGCAGCCGTCGCCGCGTCGCTCGCCGCCGTCACGCTCGTCCTCGCCGGCTGCACCACGGCCTCCGGCACGACGTCTAGCACGGGTGCCGCGTCAGGCGACAACGGCACGCTCAACTGGGCGTCGGCGCAGGATCCCACGAGCTGGGACCCGGTGGTCAACGGCTCCGGTGCGACCTTCCGCGTGACCCAGCTGGCCTACGCCTCGCTGACCAGCACGAACACCCAGGGCGAGGCCGTGCCGGCTCTCGCGAAGAGCTGGAAGTACAACTCGGCAGGAACCCAGGTCACCTTCACCCTGCGCTCCGGCCTGAAGTTCTCCGACGGCTCTGCCCTGAACGCCACGGCGGTCAAGGACTACCTGCTGCGCGCGCAGAGCCAGAAGACGTCGGCGCTCGTCGGCGAGGGCATCTCGGTGATCAAGTCGATCGACACTCCGAGCGCCACGAGCGTCGTGCTCAACCTGAGCCAGGCCGACTACCAGCTGCCCCTCGTGCTCGCCGAGCGTGTCGGCCAGATCACCAACCCGAAGTACACCACCGCCGAGCTCAACCAGAAACCCGAAGGCGCGGGCCCGTTCAAGGCAGTCACCGTCGAGGCGGGCGCCAAGGCGACGTTCGTCAAGAACCCGTACTACTGGGACGCGAAAGACATCCACATCAAGAACGTGACCGTCTCGTTCGGCATCGACCCGACCCAGGTCGTCTCGGGCATCCAGAGCGGCGTCTACAACTTCGCCGACCTGGCGACGAGCCAGGCGAAGTCGGCCAAGGCCGCCGGCCTGGACGTGGTCGACCAGCCCGGCTTCAACGCGAACAACCTCAGTGTCAACACGTCGATCGCGCCCTTCAACAACCCGAAGGTGCTCGAGGCCGTGAACTACGCGATCGACCGCCAGCAGATCGTGAGCCAGGCCGACTTCGGCTACGGCACCCCGGCGTACGAGCCCTTCCCGAAGGGCTACATCGCCTACAACTCGAGCGTCGCGAACAAGTATCCGTTCAGCGTCTCGAAGGCGAAGGCCCTCTTGGCAGCGGCGGGTTACCCGAAGGGCTTGTCCGTGACGCTCACCGTCGGCACCGCCGTCGGCACAGCCGAGAACGAGCTGCTCCAGGCGCAGCTGAAGGCCGTCGGCATCGACGCGACCCTCAAGGTCGACCCCAACTGGGCGACGTCGTTCTTCGCCAAGAAGCTGCCGATCTCGACCTACGGCACCACCGGTCGCGACTCGCCGGTGCAGACGCTCCAGGCGCACTTCGGTGCGGCGGGCGCGCTCAACCTCAGCGGCAAGGACGGCGGCACCGCCTACGAGGCGGCCGTCGCGAAGGCTCTGGCCACCCCGCTGAACTCCGCCGACTACCAGAAGAACATCCAGGCGGCCACCGCGGCCGGCATGGCCACTACCGGTCTCGTCTTCACCGACACGGTGCCGAATCTCTTCGTCAAGTCGAAGTCGGTCTCGAGCATCCCGAAGATCCCGGCGAAGATCACCTGGACCGGCGTCACCATCTCAGGGAGCTGATCGAAGCATGGCCACAGGCACCGAGATCGAAGTGAGACGGGTGGCGGTCGCGCGTCGGCGCGAGCCACGCACGACGGGCTCCCTGCGCGCACGCCGCGAGATCGAAGTGAGACGGGTGGCGGTCGCGCGTCGGCGCGAGCCACGCACGACGGGCTCCCTGCGCGCACGCCGCGTGGGGTTCGCGATCCTGCGCCCGTTCCTGGTCTTCATCCCGGTGTTCCTGTTCGGCACCTTCATCACCTTCCTGCTGGGCACCCTGTCGGGTCTCAACCCGGCCTACGTTCAGCTGGGCGACGCGGCCACGCCTGCCGCCGTCGCCCGGCTGAACCACCAGTACGGGCTCGACCGGCCGTTCATCGTGCAGTACTGGAACTGGTTCACCGACCTGCTGCACGGCTCGCTCGGCCAGAGCTGGGTCGACGGCATCTCGGTGTCGACCCTCATCGGGCAGCGGATCGGCATCAGCCTCTCGGTGGCGGTGCTGGCCCTGATCATCGGCGTCGTCGTCGGGGCGATCCTCGGCACGCTGGCTGCGCTCTTCCGGGCCTCGTGGCTCGACCGCACCGTGACGGCCGTGACGTCGGTGATGGCGTCGATGCCGCCCTTCACGGTCGGCGTGATCCTGGTCGCGGTGTTCGCGGTGCAGTTCAAGATCCTGCCGTCCGCCGGCTACGTGTCGCTGCACCAGGGCTTCAGCATCTGGTTCAGTCACATCATCCTGCCGGCCATCGCCCTCAGCTTCGACATGATCACCGGCGTCGCGAGGCAGCTGCGGGCCGGGCTCGTCACGACCTACGGCCAGAACTACATCACCGGCGCCATCGTGCACGGGCTCAGCCCGCGCCGCATCTTCTTCACGCACGTGCTCCGGAACGGCGGCGGCCCCGCGCTGGCCTACGTCGGGCTCACCTTCCCCACCCTGCTCGGCGGCGCTGTCGTCACCGAGTCGATCTTCGGGCTCGCAGGCTACGGCGTCTTCGCGTCGACGTCGGCCCTCCACGGCGACGTGCCGAGCGTCGAAGGGGTGCTCGTCGTCTCCATCGTCATCGTGGTCGGCTTCAACCTGCTCATCAACATCGCCCTCAACCGCATCGATCCCGCCGCGAAGAGAGGGGTCTGACATGTTCGGCCGACTCATCCGCCTGCCGTCGTTCTGGGTCTCCGCCGGCATACTGCTGTGCATCCTCTTCCTCGGGGTGTTCGGCAAGCTGCTCGCGCCCGACAACCCGCTGACCGGCGGCACGCCGATCCTGGCGTCGCCGTCGGGCGCGCACTTGCTCGGCACCGACTACCTCGGTCGCGACGTGCTCTCGCGCATCCTCGCCGGCGCCCCGGTCAGCGTGCTCAGCGCGTTCGAGGTCGCGGCGATCGCCCTCATCGTCGGCACGATTCCGGGCCTCCTCTCGGTCTACCTCGGACGCGTCTTCGAGTGGTTCACCCTCCGCATCATGGACACCCTGATCGCCCTGCCCTTCCTCGTCTTCGCGGTCGCCATGACGGCGCTTCTCGGCAACGGGCTGCAGCAGGCCATGCTGGCCGTCGGGATCCTGCTGGCCCCGATGTTCTACCGGGTGTCGCGAGCCGCCGCCTTCTCGGTGTCGAGCTCGCAGTACGTCGAGGCGGCCGTGCTGAGCGGCGCCTCCACCTCGTGGGTGCTGCGCCGCCACATCGGACCGAAGGTCATCGCGCCCGTCGGCATCGCCTTCGCGAACGCCACCGGTGTCGGCCTCGTCATCGTCGCCAGCCTCACCTTCCTCGGCATCGGCGTGCAGCCGCCCGCTCCCACCTGGGGCGGCCTGCTCTCGAGCGACCTCGGCTATCTGTCGTATCAGGCGTGGGCGCCGGTCTTCCCCGTCGTGCTGATCATGCTGACCGTGCTGGCGCTCAACCTCATGGCCGACGTGCTGCGTGACGTCTCGGGCGAGTCGGGCCGGATCCTGCTGCGTCGCCGCGAGATCAGGAAGCGGCGGAAGCGGGCCCTGCATGGCGCCCGCGTCAACCCCGCCGTCGCCGGGAAGGCAGGATCACGATGACCACCACCCCACCCGTCCTGGCAGTCGACCAGGTGCGCATCTACAACCACCTGCAGGACTCCACCACCGTCGAAAGCGTCTCGTTCGAGCTGCGCGCCGGTCAGGCCCTCGGCATCGTGGGGGAGTCGGGGTCGGGCAAGACGATCACCTGCCGTGCCCTCCTCGGCATCCTGCCCGAGCTGTTCGAGATCGAGTCGGGCAGCATCACGCTCGAAGGGCGCGACACCGCGACGCTCTCGCGCAAGGAGTGGACCGCCCTGCGCGGCTCGACGATCTCGGCGGTGTTCCAGGACCCCGCGACCTACCTCAACCCGTCGATCCCGGTGGGTAAGCAGGTGGCCGAGGTGCTGCGTGTCAAGAAGAAGCTGTCGCGGGCCGACGCCAAGGCGCAGGCGATCGAGTTGCTCGACCAGGTCAAAATCCGCGACCCCGAGTACGTCTACTTCCAGTACCCGTTCGAGCTCTCGGGCGGCATGCTGCAGCGCGTGCTCATCGCCTCGGCCGTGGCCTGCGAGCCCGCCGTGCTGATCGCCGACGAGGCGACGACCGCTCTCGACGTGACCGTCCAGGCGGAGATCCTCGACCTGCTCACCGACCTGAAGGATCGCCTCGGGCTGGCCCTGATCGTGGTGTCGCACGACCTCGCCGTCGTCGCCGAGCTCTGCGACGAGGTGCTCGTGATGCGCGAAGGGCAGGTCGTCGAGCAGGGGCCGACAGCCGAGATCCTGTACTCGCCTCAGCACCAGTACACCCGGCTGCTGCTCGACGAGCACCACCGGTTCGGGCTCGAGCGGTTCCTCCGCCACCCGGTCGGCGAGAGCGAGGCGTCGGCATGAGCGCGGCACCCGGCCTCGCGGCGCCCGTCCTCTCGGCACCCGTCCTCTCCGTGCAGGGCCTCCAGGTCGCCTACGGCCGGGGCTCTCGCCAGAAGCAGGTCATCTTCGACGCGTCACTCGAGATCGCGAGCGGCGAGGTCATCGGCCTCATCGGCGAGACCGGGTCGGGCAAGTCGACCCTCGCGCGCACGGTGCTCGGTCTCGTGAAGGCCACCGGAGGCACCGTCACGTTCGGCGGGCGAGACCTGACGTCGCTGACGCCCGCGCAGTGGCGCGAGTTCCGGCGCACGGGGGCGCTGCAGTACGTCTTCCAGGATCCGATGCGCTCGCTCGACCCCGAGTTCACGATCGAACAGTCCATCGCCGAGCCGCTTGTCAACGCCGGCGGCCATTCGGCGGCCGAGATCGCGAGCCGCGTGCGCGAGTACCTCGCCCGGGTGCACCTCGACGAGAGCCTCCTGCCGCGCCTGCCCGGGCAGGTCTCGGGCGGCCAGCGCCAGCGAGCCGCGATCGCCCGGGCGCTCGTCACCGAGCCTGCGCTGCTGATCCTCGACGAGCCGGTGTCCGCGCTCGACTCGGCCAACCGCGTGCAGATCCTCGAGCTGCTGCAGGGGCTCGCCGGGCCCTCCGTGTCACTGCTCTTCATCTCGCACGACCTCGGCTCGGTCGCGGGCATCACCGACCGCGTCGTGGTGCTCTACCAGGGCCGCATCGTCGAGGTGAACGAGACCGACCTGATCATCAACGAACCGAAACACCCCTACACGCAGTTGCTCGTCGGCTCGGCGCCGACCCTCGGTGGCGCAGCCAGCGCCCGCGCCACCCGCGACGCCCTGCGCGACCGCGTCGAGATCGAGTAGCCCACGCAGCCGCCCCGTCCGGGGCCCGCCCGGCCCGCGCTGAGAAAACAGGAGAATCGTATGGGCACCACTGACACGGCGCACGCCGACGGCCGCCGGGTCGACGTCGTCCTGATTCCCCGACAGGGGCCGCCGCCCGTCGACGTCGACGTGCTCGTCGTGGGGCCGGGCCGTCCGGGCTCGCCACCGCCATCGAGCTCGACCGCCACGGGGTGGACGTCGCCGTGGTCGACGCCGCGACCGAGTTCACCCTCATCCGCGCCGGCGCCTTCGGGCACTCGCCGCGCACCGTCGAGTTCTTCCGGCGCTGGGGCGTGGTCGACCGCATCAAAGAGGAGTGGACCTTCCCGCCCGAGTGGAACAAGGGCACTCTCTTCCTCACCTCTCTGGTGGGCCATCGCCTGCGCGGCACGACGACCCGTAGCTTCGGCAAGGGCGTGGGTGGCGCGCACTCGTTCGAAGACGGGATCCGGCGGCCTCAGACGGTACTGCAGAAGGTGTTCCTCGAGAAGCTGGCGTCGCGCGGCGTGCCGGTCAGCGGCGGCTGGCGCGTGAGCGCCGTGGACGACGACGGCGCAGGAGTCACGACGCGCGTGCGCTCGGAGGCGACCGGCGACGAGCGCGACATCCGCTCGCGCTACGTCGTCGCGGCGGACGGCTCACGCAGCACCGTGCGGCAGCTCGTGGGCGTCGAGCGATCAGGAGAACACGCGACCGAGCGCCACTTCCGCGTCGTCGTCCGCGTGAAGGGCCCGCTGCCGGCGCGGCTCGAGCCCTACCCCAGCGCGACGAACATCATTTTCAACAACGAGTACTCCGGTTTTCTCGCCGCCCTCGACGCGACCGACTGGCGCATCCACTGCGGCCCGTACGCCCTCGACCACCGGCCGACCGACGACGAGTTCCTCGCCGTGGGGAGGGCCGCGTTCGGCTTCGACATCGACCTCGAGGTGGTGTCGATCACCCCGTTCTTCAAGAGCACCAGGATCGCCGACGAATTCGTGCGCGGGCGGGTCGCGCTGGTCGGCGACGCGGCTCACATCCGGGCACCGGGCGGCAATCTGGGTCAGGGCTTCGGCGACGTGTTCAACCTCGGCTGGAAGTTGGCGGCGGTGCTGCGCGGCACCGGCGGCGAGGCTCTGCTGCACTCGTACCACGAGGAGCGCCACCTCCACGATGCGCGGGTCTCGGCCCACGCGCTCGCGTCGAGCCGCGCCTCCGACGCCGCGTGGCAGCGGGTGCGCGCCCTCGGCGTGCCCGACGACTCCGACACGAGCGACGAGGCGGCGCGAAAGCGCGCGGAGATGGGCGACATCATCGCGCGCCACGACGGCCCGGCCGTCGGCGTGGACCTCGACGAGCGCTACGACGAGTCGAGCGTCGTCTGGTACGAAGACGGGCAGACGGCGTCGGATCCCGCCTGGGACCCCTTCCGGTACCTCCCCGAAGGCCGCCCGGGCCACCGTGCCCCGAACGGCAACGTCGACCCCTACGGCGACACCCTCTACAACCGCATCGGCGCGAACACGGCCCTGCTCGTGCTGACCCGTGACCTCACGCTCGTCGAGCCGTTCGTGTCGGCCGCGGCCGCGCGGGGCATCGCCCTCGACGTCGTCTACCTCGACGAGAGCGACGCGCGCGAGGCCTACGGGGCCGACTTCGCGCTCGTTCGGCCCGACCACCACGTGGCCTGGCGCGGGGCGGCGCAGGATGCCACGGATGTCGGCGCCGTCCTCGACCGGGCGTACGGGCGGGTGCGAGCCGTGTCGTCGGGCCCTGCCGACCCGTCGGCTCCTGCCGACCCGTCGGCTCCTGCTGACCCGTCGGCTCCTGCCGCCTCGAACGGCCCCCACGAACCGGAACCCGAACTGCAATTCGAAGGAGAACGACATGACTGACACGCAGCTGCATCTGGGCGTCGTGCTGACCGGCGCCGGCGGCCCCGGCCACCCGAACACCTGGCTCGACCCCGACCTGCCCGTCGATTCGAGCGTCAACGTCGACTGGTACATCGAGTACGCGCGGCTCGCCGAGAGCGCGAAGTTCGACCTGGTCTTCATCGTCGACAGCCAGTTCATCACCCCGAACTCGCCTCCCCACTACCTCAACCGCCTCGAGCCGCTGACGCTGCTGTCGGCGCTCGCCGTCACGACGAAGCACATCGGGCTCGTCGGGACCGCGACCACGTCGTACAACGACGCCTTCAACCTCGCTCGCCGGTTCGCCTCCCTCGACCTGATCAGCCGCGGGCGCGCCGGATGGAACGTGGTCACCTCGGGCGACGCCGGCACGGCGGGCAACTACGGTCGCGACGAGCACTACGACTACGACACCCGGTACGGGCGCGCGCAGGAGGCCCTGGAGGTCATCCAGGGGCTGTGGGACTCGTACGAGGACGACGCCTTCCCGCGCGACCGCGCCTCGGGCGTCTTCTTCGACCCGACCAAGCAGCACGCGCTGAACCACGAGGGCACCTACTTCCCCCGCGTCGTGGGCCCGCTGAACATCGAACGCTCACCGCAGGGGCAGCCGGTGATCTTCCAGGCCGGCGACTCCGAGCAGGGCCGCGACCTGGGCGCCGCGTTCGGCGAGGGCATCTTCACGCACGCGGTCTCGCTCGCCCAGGCGAAGGCGTTCCGCGACGATCTGCGCTCTCGTGCGACCGCGAAGGGCCGGGACGCCGACGAGCTTCGCATCATGCCCGGCATCGCCGTGTTCGTCGGCGACACCGACGACGACGCCCGCCGTCTCGAGAGCGAGGCCCAGGCTCTCAACTACAGCTTCGAGCGCGCCCGAGCCGAGCTCGGGCGCCCCTTCGGCTGGCACGACTTCAGCCAGTACGACCCCGACGCGGCCTTCCCCGACGTGCGCGACGTCGCAGCGCTGAGCTTCAAGACGCAGGCCGACAGGATCACCGACGACGCCCTGCGCGAGGGCCTCAGCCTCCGCCAGGTCGTCGAGCGGTTCGCCGCGCCGAAGCCCGGCATCTTCGTCGGGACTGCGGCGACGGTCGCCGACCGCCTCATCGAGTGGTTCGAGGGAGGCGGGGTCGACGGCTTCAACGTGCATGTCGAGCACCCCGCGCAGTTCCGGCGCTTCGTGGCCGAAGTGGTGCCGCTGCTGCAGGATCGCGGCGTCTTCCGTCGCGACTACGACTCGTCGACCCTGCGCGGCAACCTCGGCATCCCCGTGCCCGTCAACCGCCACACGGCCGCGCGGCTCGCCCCCGCGGGGGTGTAGCCCTCGGGCCCCTTCTCAGATGTGGGCGGGGCCGTGCCTGTTCACAGGGCTTTGCCTGTTCACAGGCACGCGAAGCTCGAGGTTGGCGCGGAGGGTGTCACCCTCGTACTCGGTGCGGTAGACCCCGCGATCCTGCAGCCTCGGGATCACCTCGCTGCGGAAGCGCTCGAAGTCGGCGGGGTACTGCAGGAAGAGATTGAAGCCGTCGGCGCCACCCGAGCGATACCAGCGCTCGATCTCGTCGGCGACGGTGTCCGCGGTGCCGACGAACGTTGCCCAGTGGTTGGCGGCCTGGAGGTCGAGCACCTGGCGGAGGGTCAGGCCGTCGAGTCGCGCCTGCTCGACGACGTCCGCGGCGCCGAGCTTCAGCAGGCGGCGCGGAACGCTCGTGGATTTCAGGATCGCCCGCGGGCCACCGGTGCGTCAACGCGACAGCTGTCGTTCTGACTCGGGCGTCACATTCCGCGCGCCCAGCCCGCCCTGCGAACGGGTGATCGCCTGCTTGCCTGCTTGCCCGCCCGCCCGCTGGCAAAACCGGAGATCGCGTCGCCCGTCGGCAGATCTCGCCGCCAGCCGGAGCTGCCGCTGCGCTTTCTCCTGTTTTTTCGACCGAGGTGGGCCCGCCGCCGGGCACGCTGCAGGGGCTCCCGAGCGCTCGGCTGCACCCTTGTCTCGGCGTCGTGCGGGCACCTCGGCGAGACCACGAAGCTCTCGCGGTCGCGATCCCCGTTGGCAAAACCGGAGAATGCGCCGCCCGACAACGGGCTCCGGGGGTGGCCCGCGCCGCCGCAGTTGTTTCTCCGGTTTTGCCGACGGAGGCCGCCGGCGGGGCACTCGTCGAGGCGGTAGTTCGGCAGCCGAACGACCTGAGCGCCCCCGGGCCGGCCGGGTGCACAATCGAACGAGTGACCGTCGCTTCGTCCACCTCGCCCTCCCGCACCCTCCCATCGCGCTACACGCACAAATACGGCATCCTCGCGATCTGCTGCATGAGCCTCTTCATCGCGTCGATGGACGCGACGGTCGTGAACGTCGCGCTGCCCTCGATCGGCCGCGAGCTGCACTCGACGATCTCGGGCCTGCAGTGGACCATCGACGGCTACACGCTCGTCATCGCCAGCTTCCTGATGCTCTCGGGGTCGACCGCCGACAAGTTCGGGCGCCGGCGCGTCTTCCAGATCGGGCTGACGGTGTTCGTGATCGGGTCGCTGCTGTGCAGCCTGGCGCCCAGCGTGCCGATCCTGGTGGCCTGTCGGATGCTGCAGGCGATCGGCGGCTCGATGCTGAACCCCGTCGCTCTGTCGATCATCTCGGCGACCTTCACCGATGCCGGCCAGCGAGCTCGCGCCGTCGGCGTGTGGGGCGCCGTCGTCGGCATCTCGACCGGCTTCGGGCCGCTGATCGGCGGGGCTCTGACCGACAGCGTCGGGTGGCGTGCCATCTTCTGGATCAACATCCCGATCGGCATCGCCGCCATCGTGCTGACCTTCGCCTTCGTGCCCGAGTCGAAAGGTGGCCGAGCCCGCAAGTTCGACCCCGTCGGCCAGCTTCTCGTCATCGTGCTGCTCGCCTCCGTCGTCACGGGGCTGATCGAGGGGCCGCGCTTCGGCTGGGGGTCGCCGTTCACTATCGGCCTGTTCGCACTCGGGGCGGTCGCGCTGTTCGTCCTCTACCGGTACGAAGGCGCTCGCGATGATCCGCTGCTCGACTTCCGGTTCTTCACGAGCATCCCGTTCTCGTCGGCGATCATCACCGCGGTCTGCGCGTTCGCAGCCCAGGGAGCCTTCATCTTCATCACGGCTCTCTACCTCCAGGAGGTGCGCGGGTACTCGCCGTTCCAGGCCGGGCTCCGCACGCTGCCGCTCGGGGTCGCACAGCTGATCTGCGCGCCTCTCGCCGGGCGGCTCGTGTCGAACACCGGCACTCGGCGGCCGCTCGTGCTGGGCTCCGCGTCGCTCGGTGTCGGCGCGATCCTGCTGCTCACGACGGGTGCGACGACGCCCGTCCCCTTCCTGCTCTTCACGTACCTGCTGATCGGCGCGGGCCTCGGTCTCATCAACCCGCCGCTCACCAACACCGCGGTGTCGGGCATGCCCCGGTCGCGGTCAGGATCGGCAGCGGGGGTGGCCTCCACATCGCGCCAGACGGGAGTGTCGTTGGGGGTGGCGCTCGCCGGCACTCTCACCGGCGTGAGCGGCGCGGCCACCGTCGGCTCGAACTTCTCGATGGCTGCGCACTCGATGTGGTGGGTGATGCTCGGGTTCGCGCTGGTGATCATGGCGCTCGCCTTCCTCGCCGACTCGGGCGCGGCGAAGCGCTCGACCGACCGGATCGCGCAGCTGCTCACCGACAAGCCCGTGGCAGCCAAGGGCTGAGGCCACGCGCACGCCGGGTAGAGGTCAGGTGCAGGCCGGGCGCGAGCCGGGTGCAGGCCGAGTGCGAGCCGGGCTCAGGCCGACAGACGCGCGGCCGCTCGCGAGGCGGCGTCGAGCACGGGCTCGGCCACTCGCCCACCCGCGGCCGCCCCAGCCAGGAGGCGCTGAGCCGCAGCCGCTGTGAGCCCGCCGAAGACGTCGCCGATCGTGACCCCGTGAGCAGGGCGATCCGACACCAGGATGCCGTCCCCCTCGGCCACGGCCCCGGCCCGCACCACCCGCAGGTAGGCACCCGGCCGGCCCTCCGCCGTGAACCGCTTGACCCACTGCTGCTCGCCCATGCGCCGCGCGAAGGTGCCGCACGGCGTGCGCGGCATGGTCACCTCGAGGATGAGCTTCTCGCCGACGTGCCAGCGCTCGCCGATCACGGCGCCGGTGACGTCGAGACCCTGCGTGCGGAGGTTCTCGCCGAACAGTCCCGGCTCGACGACCCGGTCGAGGAGGCCTTCGAAGTGAGCGGCGTCTTCGTCGGCGAACGCGTAGACGGCCTTGTCGGTCCCGCCGTGATGCGTGCGGTCGGCCTGGACGTCGCCGTAGAGGCCGAGCTTCTTGACGAGCACCGGTTCGTCGAGTGGGCGTTTGTCGATGGCCGTGACGCCGACCGTGCCCGAGTCGGGCATCAGCTGGGCGACACGGCAGACGGAGCTGATCTGAGCCATGACACCCATGGTGCCACGCCGGTCAGAGCGCGGGGTCGCCGGTCGAGTCGTCGAGGTAGTCGTCGATGTCGAGACTCTCGACGTGGTCGGGCTCGGCCGGGTCGGGGATGGGATCGGGGGTGATGCGGGGTGACATCGTGGCCTCCTGAACTAGGGAACGAGGAACCACCGGGGCTGGGGAGGCGCGTTTGACCTCGTAAACGCTAGACGCGGTCGCCTCCGTCGGCAACCCGTTGCGCGAAGAACGTCGATGTGCGGGGCTCGTGGCCCGCGCTTCAGACCGTGAGCGAGCGCCGCACGATGCCTTCGGCGACGTCGGACAGCCGCACGCGGTTGGACCGCGCGTACTCGCGGATCAACCGGAAGGCGGCATCCATGTCGATGTCGTGCGTGTACGAGATGACGCCTTTGGCCTGCTCGATGATGATCCGGCTGTCGAGGGCGCGCTGCAGCTGCTCGCGGGCTACCGAGGTCTCGCGGAGCGCCCGCTCCTGCAGGATGCTGATGGTCGCCACGTCGGTCAGCGCCTGGATCGCGACGGTGTCGCCCTCGTCGAGCGCACCGGGCACTTCACTGAAGAGGTTGAGCGAGCCGAGCGACGTGCCGCGGAGGCGCAACGGCACGGCGTGCACCGATTGGTAGCCGGATTCGACGCTGCGGGCGGCGAACGTCGGCCAGCGCCTCGTGATCTCGGCGGCGTCGACCACCGTGACGACCTTGCTCGACGTGTAGGCCTCGACGCACGGGCCCTCGTCGGCGCCGAGCTGCAGGAGGCCGACGAGGCGACTGCGCTCGCTGGTGGAGACGACCACCTCGAGTTCGCCGGTCGACGAGGCCAGGAGGATGCCGGCGTCCTTCGCGGGGAAGAGCACGGTGCAGCGGTCGACCAGTGTCTGCAGCAGGTCGAGCACGTCGAAGCCCACCACCAGGGAGTCCGCGAGGGTCACGAACGTCTCGAGCAGCTGCGCCTCTCGGCTGGACTCGGTCATTGCTGCATCCTACGCACGCCGAAGGCGGGCATCCGGGGAGTCATTCGCTGAAGTCCAGCCGCCGCGCGACCACGTCGGCCGCGATCTCGCGGAGGGGAGTGTCGGTGGCGAACGCGTGCCCGCGGAGCACCAGGAGGGCGTCGTCGACGTCGACCGTGAGCTGCGCCGACACCATGCCCGAGGCCTGGTGCACCTCGCGGCGGGAGTACCGGTCGACCTCCTCGAACGCGCTCGGGGCCAAGGCGGCGACTGCCCGGTGCAGCACGTGCCGGGCGGCCACGTTCGCGAGGGTCGAGGCGTCGGAGACCTCGTCGTCCGACAGCTTTACGGGCTTGTCGGCGTACAGATCGACGGCGCCCATGCCGAGACGGCCGTAGCTGAGCGGGAACGCGAAGACGGCCTCGAGGCCCGTCTCGCGAAGGGCCGCCGCAGCCACCGGCCAGCGGTCGTTGGCGACGGTCTGGACATCGAACGCGAGCACGGGCGCATCGGTGACGAGGGCGTCCCAGCAGGGGCCCTCGCCGAGGTCGATCTGGATCTCGTCGAGGCGCGCGGCACGTTCGTCGCTCGAACACACCGTAGCGCTGCCGAGCGGGTCGCCCAGGGTCGAGACGGACGCACCGGCGACCGGCAGGGCCCGGAGAAAGGGCCCGCACAGGTCGGCGCGGGGTGCCGCCGCCTGCGAGAGCGTCGACAGAGCCGCCAGGAATTCGCCGCGATCACTCACGGTGCAAGACTACTTCGGGTGTGTGTGCCGGGACGGAGCTAGAGCTCGACGACCTCGAACTCGAGGAGGTCGGCGCCAGTCGCGACGGGGCCCTGGGCGCCCTCGCCACCGTGGTGGGCGCCGTCGGCCGGAGTGGCGGCCGCGTGAGCGCCGCCGGTGGGCGCGCCGTGGCCGTGGGCGGCTTTCGCGCCGTTCGCGGCCCAGTCCTGGAAGCTCTCTTCGGTGTCCCACGTGGTCACGACGAAGTAGCGGTCGTCGCCCTTCACCGGGCGCAGCAACTGGAAGCCCTCGAAGCCCTTCGAGCCGTCGACGGAGTGCTTGCGCGCCGCGAAGCGCTTCTCGAGCTCGGCTCCGTGGCCCTCGGGGACGTGGATGGCATTGATCTTGACGACGGACATCAGGCTTCCTCTGCAGACGGGGGCGGTCGAACGAACTGTATCCGGCTTGGCTCGGTGTCACCTCATGGTGTCGGGGATGCGGTCGCGGTCGTACGTGATCGTCGTGTACCCGTGCGGCAGGGGCACGCCCTCCGGCGACAGGTTGACCATCACGATCTTGTCGACGGTCAGGATGCTCTGGCGCGTCACCATGTTCCGCACCTCGGCCCGCATCGACAGCGAGGTGCGGCCGAAGTTCGTCGCGCGCAGACCCATCTCGATCAGGTCGCCCTGCTTGGCGCTCGAGACGAAGTTGATCTCCGACATGTACTTGGTCACGACGAAGCCGTTTCCGAGCTGCAGGATCGCGTAGATGGCCGCCTCCTCGTCGATCCAGCGCAGCAGAGACCCTCCGAAGAGCGATCCGTTCGCATTGAGGTCTTCGGGGCGGACCCACTTGCGCGTGCGGAAGGTGATCTCGTCGTCGGGGGTCGCTTGTCCTGACATGTACTCAGGCTAGCGGTCGACCCGGCTGGACCCGCTGCGGGCCCGCTCCCTGGACCGCGAGTGTGTCGTCGGGGTTCAACAGCGAGCAGGTGCCGAGCGAGAGGCAGCCGCAGCCGATGCAGTCGGTGAGCTTCTCGCGCATCCTGGCCAACTCGTCGATCCTGCTCTCGACCGTCGCGTTCCAGGCGGTCGAGATCGTCTGCCAGTCGGCTCTGGACGGCGGCCGGTCGGTCGGCAGCGCCTCGAAGGCGATCGCGATGTCGGCGAGGGGGATTCCGAGCTGCGCGCCGAGACGCACCATCGACACGCGACGAAGGGCGTGGCGGGCGAACAGGCGGCTGCCGCCCACCGTGCGGGTGGAGTGCACGAGCCCCTTCTGCTCGTAGAAGCGTATGGTCGCAACAGTGGCGCCCGAGCGCCGGGCGACCTCGCCGATGGTGAGGGTGTCTTGGCTGCTTTTCGTCACCTGTCGTCCAATTGCCTAGTGAATCCTTTGTGAATCCGCATGAATGCTGGACATCGCTTGACCTCAAGCGCACTTGAGATCCTAGGCTGGAATCACAATCGAGAGAAAGCGACAACCGTGGCTGAATACACCCTGCCCGACCTTCCGTACGACTATGCGGCTCTTGCTCCGCACATTTCGGCTCAGATCATGGAGCTGCACCACGACAAGCACCACCAGACCTACGTCACCGGTGCGAACACCGCGAACGCGCAGCTCGCCGAGGCCCGCGAGTCGGGCAACCTCGGAGGCGTCAACAAGCTCGAGAAAGACCTGGCCTTCAACCTCGGCGGCCACGTCAACCACTCGATCTTCTGGACGAACCTCTCGCCCGACGGCGGCGACAAGCCCACCGGCGACCTCGCCTCGGCGATCGACGACCAGTTCGGGTCGTTCGACAAGTTCACCGCGCACTTCACCGCCACCGCTCTCGGCGTGCAGGGCTCCGGCTGGAGCGTGCTCGCGTACGACGTCCTCGGCCAGAAGCTCAGCATCTTCCAGCTCTTCGACCAGCAGGGCAACGTCCCCTTCGGCCTCGTGCCGCTTTTGATGCTCGACGTCTGGGAGCACGCCTACTACCTCGACTACAAGAACGTCCGCGCCGACTACGTCAAGGCGTTCTGGAACATCGTCAACTGGGACAACGTCCAGGCCCGCTACACCGCAGCAGCCTCCAAGACCCAAGGCCTCCTCGTCTTCTAGGTTGTCGCGTTCCTGCCACGTCAGGATCCTGCGCCCGTCGCCCTCACCGGCGACGGGCGCTTTGCCGTGCGCGCGTACTTTCGCTGTGCGTGTTCTTGCTCGGCCCTGGGCCGAAGCCCTCGGCCGCGCGGTCAGCGGGGCAGGTGCGCGTCGCGGGTGAGAGTCTCGATGCGGTAGAGGCCGGTCGTTGCCGTGACGAAGAGCGTCGTCCCGTCGGGGCCGCCGAAGCACAGGTTCGCTGTGACCTCGGGAACCTCGATGCGGCCGAGCTCGTCGCCCTGGGGCGAGTAGACGACGACGCCGCCCCCGCACGACGACCACACGTTGCCGCGCTCGTCGACGCGGATCCCGTCCGGGCCGCCGGGGCGAGGAGTCGCGAAGACGCGGCAGCCGGTGGCCACCGGGGTCTCGGCGGTCTCGCCCCGACCCGGTGCGACGTCGTAGGCCCGGATCAGGCGCTCGTGGCCGTCGGAGTCGACGACGTAGAGCACGCTCTCGTCGGGTGAGAAGGCGAGACCGTTGGGGCGAACCGCGTCGCGCACGATCGGCACCGCCTCGGACGCCGCGCCCGGTGCAGGCCGGGCCACTCGGAACACCCAGTGATCGCCGTACTCGAGCTCGCCGGGGTGGCCCTCGAGCGGCTGCGTGATGCCGTAGTCGGGGTCGGTGAACCAGATCGCGCCGTCTCGCGCCACCACGATGTCGTTGGGCGAGTTGAAGCGGTGGCCCTGCCATTGCTCGACGACCGGCGTGACTACTCCGTCGCGGTCTCGCTCGACCCGGCGACGGCCGTGCGAGCACTGCAGCACGCTGCCGTCGTGGTCGAGGATGCGGCCGTTCGTGAACTCCACGCCGCTTTTGTAAATGGTCGTCTCGCGGCTGGCCCACGACCACTCGAGGATGCGGTCGCCCTTGATGTCGCTCCAGCGGAGGGACTGGCGGTCGGGCAGCCAGACGGGGCCTTCGGCCCAGGTCGAGATCTGCGACAGCATCTCGAGCGAGGCGCCCTCCGGCAGGAGGCCGAGGGTGGTCAGGGCGGTGCGGGTCATGGGCTCTCCTTCGAACACCCTCGACGCTACCGTGCCGCCGGGGCTGCCGCTTTTGGTCCTGCCCCTGTCGGCAAAACAGGAGTTCGCGCGGGGCGCCGCTCGCTTCGCTGGCGGCCCCAGCCGCGCGGGGCGCGAACTCCTGTTGTGCCGTCAGGGCGGGCCGCACTGCGGCGCGGAGGAGGGTGCTTCGGGGTGTGCAGCTCTCCCGTGAGAGGGGCGGCCGGAGGTGGCTCCCGCGCCGGCGCGGGCCGCCGGGCGGGCCCCTCTGCTGGCGAACCCTCGTGCCCGGGCGGGCCCCTCTGCTGGCAAAAGAGGAGTTCGGGGGTGGCGGCGCCGGGCGGCGGCCCGCGCGCGACGCGCGCCGCCCGAACTCCGGTTTTGCCGACGCGTGGAGCGACCGCGGTCGCGCTCCGCGCGCGTCCTGTCCTCCACATGCCGCCTCGCGTAGCGAGTTCTCCACAGATTGCCGAAGTGGCCCTCGCCGCACCGCGAATCCAGCGATCCTTGTCGCCATGACCAGCATTCACGAGTGGGTTGCCGAGGCAGGCGGGCTGCTGCACAAGCGCGATCTCGTCGCCCGAGGGGCCGGCGACCGCGACCTCACGCGAGCCGTACGAGAGGGCGAAGTGCGGAGACCCCGGCGGGGGTGGTATTCGACCTTCTCGCCCGACGACTTGCGTTTTCGAGCCGCTCGCGCCGGTGGGCGCCTCACCGGCCAGGCCGCTCTCGAAATCTTCGGGGCGTGGACCTGGAATCGCGCGTCGACTTTCTCGGTGTCTGTGCCGGCCCACTCGTCGCGCCTGACAGTCGACCGGAAGGCCGTCGTCGCCTACGACCCGCCGCGGGTCGAGCGCCGCGGCACTGCCAGCGTGGTCGATCCGCGCGACGCACTCGTGCGGGCCCTCGCCGAGGTCGACTTCGAGTCGGCGGTGGCTCTCTGGGATTGGGCGCTGGCGTGCGAGTGGTTCAGCGAGAGCGCCCTCGACGAGGTGGCAGCACTCCTCCCTCTCGATCGGCGGGGGATCGCAGAATGGGGCGACGCAGGATCCGACAGCGTCATCGAGAGCGTCGGTCGCGTTCGTCTCCTCCGCGAGGGTCACACGATCGTGACCCAGCACCCCGTTCCGGGCGCGTCCAAGGTCGACCTCGTGGTCGACGGCACTGTCGCGATCGAGCTCGACGGGCGGGAGTTCCATCAGGACCGCTTCGAGTCGGACCGTCGAAAGGACCTCGCGATCGTGCGGCAGGGCTGGTTGGTCCTGCGGGGCAGCTATTCTATGGTCCGGTACGAGTGGGCGAAGATCCTCGCGGCCGTTCGGTCGGCGCTCGAGCTGCATGTCAGGCCGCTGTCACGGTGGAACGAGGCACGACGGTCGATGCCGCCGGCCGTGACGACCTGGCCTCGACCGCAGGGCAGGCGACGGCTGTGGCGGTGCCGAGCGTCCGCCGGGCTGCGCCGGGTGGCGGAAGGGCTGGGCGCGTGAGCCGCGGAGGACGTCCTCCCGAGCGGGGCGCAGGAGGTCTTCGCGTGAGCGGTGCGGGCATCGCTCGTCGCGAGGCCGGACCGGCTCGGGGCTCAGGCGGGGATGGGCGTCCAGGCGGCCGAGGCGGCCGAGGCGACTACGGCGTCGATGATCCGCGCCGCGCGGAGGCCGTCGGCGAAGGTCGGGAGGCCGTCCGGGGGCTGGCCTCCGGCCTGTGCGGCGCGAACGGCCGCGTAGGTGTCGGCGAGGAAAGCGGCGAAGGCGTCGGGGTAGCCCTGCGGGTGCCCTGCGGGCACGAGGTCGAGGCGGGCCTGGTCGGGCGCGACCGCCCCCGAGGCGCGGTCGAGCAGCCGCGCTCCCTCGTCGGTGCCGATCCACACGGTGTTGGGGTTCTCCTGGTCGAAGACGGCGCTGCCGCGCGACCCGTCGATTTCGACCCAGAGGCGGTTCTTGCGCCCGGCCGAGACCTGCGAGATCACAGTGTTCGCCGTGATGCCCGAGGCCGTGCGGAAAGTGGCGACGGCGGTGTCCTCGGTCGTGACCTCGATGCGATCGGGCTCGCCGTGCGACGCGCGCTCGCCGTGCGATGCGGGCTCGCCGTGCGATGCGGGCTCGCCGTGCGACGCAGACGCAGACGACGCGGCCCCGGCGAAGGACGATGCCGCATACCCGCCGGCGCCCGCCCCGAACGACGGGCCCATCGGCCGGGGCCGGGTCGGATAGACAGTCGTCATCACCGCCGAGACGCTTTCGAACCGCTCGCCCGAAATGAACTCGGCGAGGTCGCACCAGTGCGATCCGATGTCGGCGAAGGCGCGCGACGTGCCGCCGGCCGCGGAATCCACTCGCCACGACGACGACGACGGGTCGAGCAGCCAGTCCTGCAGGTACGAGCCGTGCACGAGCACGACCTCGCCGAATTCGCCGGCCTGTCGGCGGGCCCGCAGCTCGCGCACGAGCGGGTGATAGCGGTAGGCGAACGGCACGGTCGCCACGACCCCGGCGGCCCGGGCTGCCGAGGCGAGCTCGAGGGCCTCGGCCGCGCCGAGCGCCAGCGGCTTCTCGCAGACGACGTGGATTCCGGCGCGGATCACGGCCAGCGCGTACGCGTGATGCGTCGCGTTCGGGGTGCAGATCTGCACGACGTCCGGGCGATCGGCGAGCAACTGGTCGAGCGACGCGTAGCCGGAAGGGACACCCCAGGCGGCAGCGAACTCGAGCGATTTCTCGGGCGAGGATGCGAGCACGCCGGAGACGACGGATCCTGCGTCTCGAGCGGCCCGCCGATGCACTGCGCCGATCATTCCCGTGCCGATGATGGCCACTCGCAGGGCGGAGGGAGTGGTCGGCGAGTCGCTCGGCATGGTTCTCCTTGATAGCAGGCGCCGGCTTGCCCGGCACTGCACTGTGCCGGCCGTCGTCTGATTCGATCTTGGTCAGACTTCTGACGACTGTCAATCAAAAGTACCGATCGAAACGCCAGAAGTGGGCGAGTGGCTGTCACAGGCACGCGAAGCGATGACGTCACACGCCCGTCAGAGTGGGCGAAACACCAGCGCGCTTGAACTTGCCCAGGAGCTATTTCGATTACTGCCGTTCGGACCGGAGCCCCTCGCGTGATCACTTCACCTATCAAACCCACCCACTCGCGGCGACCACCCGACAACCAGACCCGCCGCGCCTTCGAGATGGTGCGCTCGCTCATCCGTTCCGGGGTGCTCGTCAACAGCGAGCAATTCGTCGAGGACGAGCTCGTCAAGAGGTTCGATCTGCCTCGCGTCAGCATCCGCCAGGCGCTCGTGCAGCTTGCGATCGGGGTGCTCGTCATCCGTCAGCGCCACGTCGGCACCCGCGTCAGCTGCTCGTCCTGACAGATCAGGGGCAACAGCGAGATCGCCCTGAAGCACGGGCGCTACGCTCCGAAGCTCGACCCGGTGGTCGCCGCGTCGACGCTGGCCCACGCCACCGAGCACATCGGCATCATCTGCACGGCGTCGACGACGTTCGACAACCCGTACCGGCCGGCCCGCCAGTTGGCCACGCTCGACCACCTCACCCGCGGCCGCATCGGCTGGAACATGGTCACCTCGTCAGAAGACCGTGCATCCCAGAACTTCGGCATGGACAAGCTGCCCGAGCACGACCTCCGCCACGAGATGGCGAACGAGTTCACGGAGGCGGCCGAAGCCCTCTGGACTCGTGAGAGGAGGATGCCATCGTCGCCGACCCCGAGACCGGCTACTACGCCGACTACACCAAGGTGCACCGCGCCGACTTCGAGGGCGAGTTCTACAAGACTCGCGGGCCGCTCAACGTGCCGCGCTCGCCATAGCACTACCCGGCCTACTGCCAGGCCGACGGGTCGCCTGCGGGCCGGGACTTCGCGGCCGAGCACACCGACCTGATCCTGGACATCCCCAATGGGGCCGCGGGCATGAAGGAGTTCCGCGACGACATTCGCCGCCGTGCCGAGGGATTCGGGCGCGACCCCGACGAGATCAAGGTGTTCTTCGTGATCCTGCCGCTGATCGCCGACACGATAGGGCACGCCCAGGAGATGTCGGAGGCCTGGAACGCTCGGGGCGGGACGAACTTCGAGATCTCGATGTCGCACGTCGAAGCGACGCAGGAGATCGACAGGTCGCAGTTCGACCTCGACCAGCAGCTGCCCACCGGCGTGTCGACCAACGGGCACCAGTCGACCCTCGAGAACACGAAGGGTGCCTGGGGCGATAGGACGATCCGCGAAGCCGCGTCGGGTGGGCGCACCTCGTCGGTACCGCTCATCGGCATGGCCGAGTCGGTGGCCGACGAGATGGAGGCGATCATGGCCGAGGTCGGCGGCGACAGCTTCCTGATCCACAACCAGTCGCTCAGCCGTACGTACACCGCCTCGATCATCGACGACCTCGCCCCGGCGCTCAAGCACCAGCTGCTGCGCGACAGCCAGCGCGACATGGGCTGAGCCCGCGGGCTCGTCCTCCCTCCCGAGGCCGACGGCTCTCGTCCCGGCGCTCCAGACCGTGGGCGGGGGCATTCTGCGTGCGCGGTGGTCGCTCCGGTCGGCAAAACCGGAGAAACCCCTCTGCGCGAAGCCCGTGCGGCGATAGTTGGCAGCGGTCGGGCAGAGAGTCCGATTTCTCCAACAGGGCGCGCCCAGGCGGGCCCGGGGGCTGCGCCACACCGGAGGCAAGGGCGGGGCGCCGTGGCGCGGGTGGCGTGCGGCGGGTGGCGGGTGGCGTGGGGCGGACGAGCGTGTTGCGCCTGGGCAGTCTTGTTGGCAAAACCGGAGTATTCACGCGGCGGAGACCTGGGGGTGGAAGCCCCGAAGGCGCTGCCCTGGAATCTCCGGTTTTGCCAACGTCGGGAGCGGGCCGGGCGGCCCGGAGGCGGAGCGGGACGACGACGGGGCGGGAAGCGGAGCGGCCGGGCGGGAAGCGGAGCGGCCGGGCGGGAAGCGGAGCCGCCGGGTGGGGCGGGGCGACGGGTGGGGCGGGGCGACGGGAGCAGAGGGGCGGGGAGGGGCGGGGCGGCGCGCCGGTCAGGCGTGGTCGATGTGCTCGTGCGCGGCGTGCTGCTCGGGCTCGAGCTGGAAGGTGGAGTGCTCGATCGCGATGCTGAAGTGCTCGAGCACGCAGGCCTGCAGGTCGTCGAGGATACGCGGCGCGTGCCCGTCTTCGAAGCAGCCCTGCGAGACGACGACGTGGGCCGACAGGATCGGCAGGCCGGTCGCGATCTGCGACGCGTGCAGGTCGTGCACGGCCCGGACGTGGGGGAGTTCGAGCATGTGCCGGCGGACGTCGTCGAGATCGAGCCCCCGGGGCGTGGACTCGAGCAGCACGCCGGTCGTCTCACGCAGCAGCAGGACGGTGCGGGGCACGATCAGGACGGCGACGAGCATGCCGGCCACGGCGTCGGCCTGCGCCCAGCCGGTGAGGGCGATGACGACGGCCGCGACGATCACGGCGACGGAGCCGAGCGCGTCGTTCACCACCTCGAGGAAGGCGGCGCGGAGGTTCATCGTCGAGTTGCGCGCCGAGGCGAGCACGACGATGGAGGCGATGTTGCCGGCCAGGCCGATGGCGCCGAACAGCAACAGGGAGCCCGACGGCACCGACGGCGGCGCGAACAGGCGCTGCACGCCCTCGACGAACGCGTAGATGCCCACGGCAAGGAGCACCGCCGACTGCCCGAGCGCGGCCAGCACTTCGGCCCGTCGGTACCCCAGGTACGCGACGACGTCGCCGGCCGGGTGATCAACCAGGCCGCGACGAGGGCGGTCGTGAGGCCCGCGACGTCGGTGAGCATGTGGCCCGCATCGACGAGCAGCGCAAGGCTGCCGGTGAGCACCGAGCCGACGATCTCGGCGACCAGGATCAGCGACGTGATGGCGAGGGCTGTGGCGAGCCTCCCGGGGCTCGACGAGGGGGTGCCGTGTTCGTGCGACATGCTCAGCCTTCGGCGGGTGCTGCCGCGGGTCGCCCGAACGAGTCGTTGCGGTCTCGGCCCGCGATGTCGCGCCGGGCGGCGATGTCGTCGCGGCCGGTGCCGGGCTCGCCTTCGGCGGCTGCCGCAGCCGGGCTGCGTCGATCGGCGGGGCCCCTGCCGCTGCCGAGACCTTCGTCATCGAGGCTGCCGTGCACGAGGTCGAGGATGCCGCGCAGCTCGCACGCCTCCACCTGCCCGGGCGCGCTGGCCGCGCCCGACGACCCGAAGGTGAGGCAGGATCCGAACGTCTCGCCGGCCAGGCGCGTCACCACGCCGAGCGCGGCCATCGACATCGTGATGACGGGCCGGTGCGCCTGCTCGCGCACGAACTCCTCGGTCACCGTCAGCAGGGTCAGCACGTCGGCGGGGCTCTGCGGCATCACCGCGAGCTTCAGCACGTCGGCCCCCAGGTCTTGCTGGAGGGCGAGGCGGGCGATCAACTGGTCGTGGTCGGGGGTCTTCTCGAAGTCGTGCGACGACATGACGACCGACACGTCGTGCTCGTGGGCGCCGTTGACGATCTGCTCGAGCATGCCGAGCTCGGTGAACATCTCGACGTCGATGGCGTCCACCTGCCCGGTGGCCACGGCCGAGGCGAGGAGGTCGCGGTAGTGGCGGGGCTCGATGTCGCGGCTGCCGCCCTCGGGTCGCGACCGGAAGGTGAAGAGGATCGGCACGTTTTCGCCCACGCCCTCGCGGACGGCGTAGATGGCGATGCGAACGGCGTCGAGGTCGTCGACGTCGACGAAGTGGTCGATGCGCAGCTCGACGAGGTCGAAGGCCCCCTCGGGCAGCCCGGCGACGGTCTGGCGCAGGTCGTCGACGGTCGACGCGACCAGTGGCACGCAGATCTTGGGGCGGCCGGTGCCGAGTTCGAGCCCGCGCAGCGTGACGGGCCGGATCGTGTCGGTCATCGCACGACCTCGCCCGGGACCGGGAGCGAGACCGGCACACGGACCGGCACCGGCACCGGAGGCACGCCGACGGCGGCGCGCATGTCGCGGCGGATGGCGTCCTCGTCGGGCACCGAGACAGTCTGCGGCAGCCCGGCGAAGAGCCGGATCTGCCCGACGGCCTGCTCGATGAGCATGTCGAGCCCCGAGACGATGAGCCCTCCGGCGTCGGCCCAGCGGGTGGCGAGGGCGCTCGGCCACGGGTCGTAGGCGACGTCGAGCAGCACGGCGCCGGGGCCCGACGGGGTGAGCGGCAGGTCGTCGGCCGCGCCGCCGGGCAGCGTGCTGACGGCGAGGTCGGCCGGGCCCGCATCGGCCAGGCGGTCGAGGGGAAGCGCTTCGAGGGCGACGCCGAGCGAGGATGCCAGGCCGCTCAACTCGGACGCCTTGGTGACGTCGCGCAGGTACAGGCGCACGCGCCCCACGCCGAGCTCGGCGACGGCCGCGAGGGCCGATGCGGCGGTCGCGCCCCCGCCGACGATGATCGTCTCGTCGCCGCGGAGATCGTTCACGTCGGCCAGGCGCGACGACACGGCGCGAGTGATGCCGTCGACGTCCGTGTTGTGACCGGCCAGGTGCCGGGAGCCGTCGACCTGCGACAGGACGACCGTGTTCGCGACGCCGAGCTTCCGCACGAGCGGAGAGGCCTCGTCGAGCAGCGGGACGACCTCGCGCTTGAGTGGCATGGTGAGGCTGAGCCCCCGCCACGACTCGTCGAGCGAGTCGACGAACGGAGCGAGGGCACCCGAGGCGACCTCGGCCAGGCCGTAGTCGAAGGGCAGCCCGAGCCGGTCGTACGCGATGCCCTGCAGCCGCGGCGAGAGGGAGTGCCCGATGGGGGAGCCGAGCACGGCGAGCCGGCGGCGCGCATCCGGTCGAAGCGGGGCTGCAGGCACAAAATCCTCCGGTCGGTGGTGGGAGCGTCAGTTTATCGTCGAGGGCGCGGCGTTATCACGGCGCCGGGGCCCGGGAGCGGGCCGCGAGATCACGGCGCCGGGGCCCGGGAGCGGGCCGCGAGCCGCGTTATCACGCAGGCGACCGGATCCTGCGGCCCGCACCTCGAGGCGTCACCACCGCTTTACACCGGGTGCTCGTCGACGATTCACGCCGTTCGTAGAGTCGCCCGTGATGAGTGCAGATCCGTTTCACCTCGCCTGGCTCACCCCGTTCGAAGTGCCTGCCTGGAAGTCGCCGTGGGCGGAGGGCACCCCGCGGCGAGTCGCAGCGCACCCACTCGAGGCGCTACGTCGACGAGATCGCGTCAGGGCTCGCGCCCGAGCTGCGGAAGCGGGGGCTGATCCGGTCCGACTGCACCGAGGCGACGCCGACGGCGAACCTCGGGGCCATCTGAGCCTCGCGGCCGCATCTTCACGCCTCGGCGAGGCCGCTCGCGATGGTGCGCAGCCGCTCGAGCACCGTGCGCACGGCGGCGCGCTCGAGCGTCTCCGGCCGAGCGAGGCAGTCGATGTGGCGCCCGAGCCCCGAGGGCGACAGGGGCCGGAGGACGAGATCGGGGTGGTGGCGGAGGTCGCTCGTGTAGCGCGGCATCAACGCGATGCAGCCGCTCGCCTCGACGACTCGGGCGGCGACGAAGAACTCGTTGATCCGATGCAGGATGCGCGCGTCTCTCCCTCCGATGCCGGCGATCGCCGCGATCGCGCTCTCGAGCGGGAATCCCTCGTGCACGGCCACCCAGGCCTCGCCGTCGAGATCCGCCGGCTCGATCGTCTCCATCGCCGCAAGCCGATGATCGCGCCGGACGACGAGATCGAGGGGTTCGAACAGCAGCGGTTCGACTCGCACCGTGGCCGGCCACGGCGCGCTTCCCACCAGGCGGTGCGCGATCACGAGGTCGTGATCGGCCGTGAGCGACGGGAAGCCCTCCTGGGCCACGTCCTGATCGCTGAGGCCGACCCGCGGCTGATCGGGGCCGCTCAGCCCGATGATCAGGGGGCCGAAGATCGACAGGGCCGCGCTGTTGAAGGCGGCCACCGTCACCGTGCCGGCAGGCTCGCTCTGGAATCGCGCCACCGCCTGCTCGGCCCGTTCGAACGCCACCTCGACGTCGATCGCGGCGCGCGCCAGCACTCGGCCGGCATCGGTCAGCGTCAGCCGACGCCCGTCCTTGACGGTCAGGGGGACGGATGATCGGCGCTGGAGAGCGCTGATCTGCTGCGAGACGGACGACGGGGTGACCCGCAGCGCGAGGGCCACAGCGGCGATGCTGCCCCGATCGCCGAGCTCTCGGAGAGCGCGGAGCTGACCCTGTTCCATAAGCTGACACTAAACCAACGCGGTGCAAATTCGTGTCTTGTCTTACGAGTCGGGCCGAACGACCATGAAGCCATGGCTGCCTCTCGCTCACGATTCCGCGTCGACCTTCTCCTGCTCGTCGTCGCCGTCTCGTGGGGGTCGACCTACCTCGTGGCCAAGGAGCTGGTCACGCCGAGTTCGGTCGTCGCACTGCTCGCGCTGCGGATGCTGCTGGCGGCCGCGATCATGGCCGGCGTCGTGGGCGTCCGGCGGCAGCGCGTGACGCTCGCGGAGGTGCGCGCCGGCGCGCTGCTCGGTCTGCTGCTGAGCGCGGTGTTCGCGTTCGAGACGTTCGGCATAGCTCACACCTCGGCGACGAACGCCGGTCTCATCATCAGCCTGACGATCGTGTTCACCCCGCTCCTCGACTCCGTCGTCTCGGGCCGTCACCTGCCCGGCAGATTCTTCTCCGCAGCGGGGGTCGCCGTCCTCGGGGTCGTGCTGCTCGCCGGCGACGGCGGTGTCCGCCCGCCCTCGCTCGGCGACCTGCTCGTCCTCGGCGCGGCCCTCGCGCGGGCCGTCTACGTCACGTCGACGCACAGGATCACGATGGCCAGGCCGATGGACACGCTTCACCTCACCGCCGTGCAACTAGCGACCTGCGCAGCCGTCTTCACCGTGATCTCCGTCTTCACGGGCGAGTCGATCCCGAGCTACGTCGTGCGCCTCGACCCGGGCCGCGCGCTGCTCTTCCTGTATCTCGTTGTGGTGTGCACGGTCTTCGCGTTCTTCGTGCAGACCTGGGCGGTGCGTCGCACGTCGCCGTCGCGCGTCGGTCTGCTGCTCGGCACCGAGCCCGTGTGGGCCGCCATCGGCGGAATCGTGATCGCGCACGACCACGTCGCCGCCGTCGGCTACTGCGGCATCGCCCTGATCCTGGCTGCGACGAGCTGGGGTCGGTCCATCGAGCGGCGCCATCGCCTCCTCAGCGACAGGAAGGCGTCGCGGCCGAGCGAAGAGCCGCTGAGCGACAAGCCACTGAGCGAAAAGCCACTGAGCGCATGATCCGAGTGGCTCCCGGCGGGTGGGGCGGTGACCGGCTACGGTCACGCTATGAGTTTTCTCCGAAAAGCCCCGAGCGCGCCGCGCGTTCCGACCCCCGCGTCGGATCCGATTCCGAAGGGGCTCACGATCGGGGCGGGCTTCACCGCCCGAATCCTCATCATCGCAGCGGGGCTCGCGCTCGTGGGAGTGCTCGTCTACGAGCTGTCCGAGATCGTCATCCCCTTCCTCATCGGGCTCATCCTGGCGGCGCTCCTCATGCCGCTGGAGTCTCTCCTGCGTCGCCATCACGTGCCCAAGTGGCTGTCGATCGTGATCTCGCTTCTCGTCGTGGTCGTCGTGATCGCCGGCCTCGGCCTGCTCGTCACGCAGCAGGTCATCTCCGAGCTGCCGGCGCTCGAGAAGCAGATCACCGCGTCGGTGAAGTCGGCGGAGTCGCTCTTGGCGACGCACCCGTTCGGTCTGACCGACGACAAGGTCAACGGCTACGTCAAAGACATCGAGTCGTTCCTCACGAAGAACGCGTCCAAACTCGGGGCGGGGGCCGCCGCCGCCGGCACCTCGGCCATCCACATCCTCGAGGGCGTCTTCATCGCGTTCTTCGTGCTGCTGTTCACGCTCATCGACGGCGGCCGCATCTTCCAGTGGGTCACGGGCCTCTTCCCTCGCCGTGCCAGTGGTCGCATCCACGCCGCCGGTGACGCCGGCTGGCGCACCCTCACGGCCTTCATCCGCGTGCAGCTGGTCGTGGCGGCGACCGACGCCGTCGGCATCGGGCTGGGCGCCTTCATCCTGGGCGTGCCGCTGGCAGTGCCGGTGGCAGTGATCGTCTTCTTCGGCGCCTTCGTGCCCGTCGTCGGCGCGATCGTCGGCGGAATCGCCGCGGTCGGCATCGCCCTCGTCTTCAACGGCTGGCTGCACGCGCTGATCATGCTGGGCATCGTCCTGCTCGTGCAACAGATCGAGAGCCACGTGCTGCACCCGCTGCTGACCGGGTCGGCCGTGAAGGTGCACCCGCTGGGCGTCGTCCTCGGCGTGACCGCCGGCACGACGCTCGCCGGGATCGCCGGCGCCTTCTTCGCCGTCCCGTTCATCGCCACCGTCAACGCGATGGTCGTGGCCGCCTACCACCACGACCCCGACGAGATCACCGGGGCCGGCCACGACCCCGACCCCGAGGCCAAAGAGAGGGACGAGCCGCCTCACCGGGCGGTCTGACCTCACGGCTGGGCCTCGCGTGAGCGGGCCGAGGCCGACAGCGACCGCAGGTGGTCGATGGCGGCGTCGAGCGCGGCCTCGAGGGCGATCGTGTCGCGGCGGGTCTGGCTGAGGAGGAGCCCGCCCTGGACTGCCGCGAGCAGAGCGAGCGCCGAGCGCTCGACGTCGAGACCCGGCGGCAGGATGCCGCGGTCGCGCATGGTCGACAGCCCGTCTCGGAGAAGGCCCTCCCACGCCGCGAACGATCCCTGCAGCGCCTTTCGCGCCACGAGGTCGGTCTCGACCAGGTCGCTCGCGAGACTGCCGATGGGGCAGCCGCCGACGCACTGCTGCGCCTGAAGGACGTCGACGATCATGTTGCGCCACGCGACCAGGCCGTCGAAGCCTTCGACGCGCTCGAGGCTCGACCGATGGATGTCCAGCACCGTCTGGGTCTGGTGGTCGATGACGGCCAGGATCAGCGCGTTCTTGTCGGTGAAATAGTGGTACAGCTGCGAGGTGTTGACGCCGGCCACCTGCTGGATGTCGTCGATCGTGGCGCGCTCGACACCCACCTCGAGCATGAGTCGCGACGCCGTCTCGACGATGCGCTGCCGGGTGGCTCTGCCCTTCGCCGTCAGTGGGCGGCCGCCGACGGCGACGAGTTCGGCAGGAGGCGCGGAGGGCATACAGCCACGATACCGGTTTTAGAGTGGACATTCCATTTTTTGGTCGTCACGATTGGAGCAATCACTCCAATCGAAAGGCTTCACATGACCACGACAGACTTTGCAGGGCAGACCGCACTCGTGACGGGCGGCACCAGCGGGATCGGCCGCGAGGTCGCCCTCCAGCTCGGGGCCGGCGGCGCGCACGTCGTCGTCACCGGCCGGGATGCCGAACGCGGGGCAGCCACCGTGCGTTCGATCGTCGAGGCCGGCGGTTCGGCCGACTTCGTGGCCGTCGACCTCGCCGAGGCGGCCGCCGTCTCCCACCTCGCCGACGAGGCCAGTCGGCTCGGCGGCGGCCACGTCGACGTGCTGGTCAACAACGCGGGCATGTTCCCGTTCGGCCCGACCGCCGAGGTCGACGTCGAGACGTTCGACGCCGTGATGGCGGTCAACGTGCGAGCGCCGTTCACCCTGGTCGCAGCCCTGGCCCCTGCCATGGCCGACCGTGGTCACGGCGCGATCGTCAACGTCTCGACGATGGTGGCCTCCTTCGGCATGAGCGGCATGTCGCTCTACGGCTCGTCGAAAGCGGCGCTGCAGCTCTTGACGAAGGCGTGGGCGGCCGAGTTCGCCCCAGCGGGGGTACGGGTCAACGCCGTGAGCCCCGGGCCGACCCGCACCGAGGGCACCGCAGGGATGGGCGACGGGCTGGATGCGCTCGCCGCCACGACTCCGGCAGGCCGGGTCAGCACGCCGACCGAGATCGCGAACGCCGTCGTCTTCCTGGCCTCGGCTGCGGCATCGAACGTGCACGGCGTGATCCTGCCCGTCGATGGCGGTCGGCTTGCCGTCTGATCGTCGGGTCGTCGGATCCGACGGGCGGGCCTGAGGCGCCGACAATCGGCCTTCGGGCCCGCAAAAACTCAGGCCCGCAGCACGTCGACCATGCGCGACACGGCGAGGCGGGCCTCGGGCAGCACGCCGACCGCGGGGAAGACGTGGAAGCCGCCGCGCGTGATCCGCAGCTCTGCGGGCGTCCCCGCCCGCAGGAGGCGACGGGTCACCTCGTACGCGTCAGCCGCGAGGATGTCGCGGTCGCCCTGGTAGATGTGCACGGGCGCGAGCCCGGCGAGGTCGCCGTAGAGCGGGCTGACGCGCGGGTCGCGCACGTCCAGATCACCCGCCCAGAGCCGCCCGGCCTCGACGAGGCCGAGCGGCGCGATCAGGTGGTCGCGCGGCTCGAGCCGGGCGATGCCGGGGTTCGTCATCGTCACGTCGACCCAGGGCGAGAGGAGCAGGATGCCACGGGGCGCCTCCAGCCCCGCACCGCGATACGCGATCGCCTGGCCGAGTGCCAGGCCACCGCCCGCCGAGTCGCCGCCCAAGAACACGCGGCCGGGGTGCTCGGCGATCGCCTGCCGATAGACGGCCTCGAGCGCCGGATACTCGGTGGCCGCAATGTGCTCGGGGGCGAGCCCGTAGAGCGGAACGTCGATGCTGACGTGCGCTCCCTCGACGAGCCTGGCCAGGAGGTCCCAATGCAGGCCCCGGATCGGGAAGGTGTAGCACCCGCCGTGGGTGTAGATCAGGTGCGCGCGAGGCACCGCACGCTCTGAGTCGTCACGGTGGGCGTGCCGCGGTTCGAGCCGGACGACGCGCATGCCCTCGACCCGGCGCTCCGTCACGTGCGCTGCTCGGCGGGCGGCGTCGGTGACCGGCGCCTCGCCCTTCCGGTCGGAGATGGCTTTGGTGAGCGAGTCGGCCGTGTCGGTCGACCGCGGCAGGAGGCGAAGCAGCGAGCGGACGACCGCGAGGGGCAGGGACATGCGCTCGACCCTAGACCGAAGCCTGATCGGGGTGGCATTAGGTGATTACGACTTTAAGTGATAGGGTCGTGTTGACCTTAACCTCGCGGCGCCTCCTCGGCCGCACGACGAGAGCCGACACCATGTCGCAACAGCACGCCGAAGCCACACCGCAGGGGTCGCCGACGCTCGCCGTGTCGACCGTGATCTTCTCGCTGATGCCCTCCGAAGTCACCGCCCGCATGGCGCTGCACATCCCGCTCGTGCGCCGCATCCGCGACCCCTACCGCGGCCAGTGGGCCCTGCCCGGAGGGCCGCTCGGCGCGGCCGAGGACCTCGCCGAGGCCGCTCGCCGCCACCTCTACGAGACCACGGGGCTGTCGCCCAGCTATCTCGAACAGCTGTACGCGTTCGGGGCGCGGGGGAGGGGTGCGGACGAGCGGGTCGTGTCGATCGTGTACTGGGCGCTGGTGTCGCAGGGCGTGGCTGCCTCGCCTCCTGCGTCGTCGGATCCTGCGCTCGCCGTCGCATCGCCCGCCCCGTCGCTCGTGACGGGCGACCCGAACGTGTGCTGGTTCGACGCCGACGCGCTGCCGAAGCTGGCCTTCGACCACCGCACCATCGTCGACTACGCGCTCTGGCGGCTGCGCACGAAGATCGAGTACAGCCGCATCGCCCATGCCTTCGTCGGCGAGACGTTCACGCTCGCGCAATTGCGAGAGGTGCACGAGGCGGTGCTGGGGCGGTCGCTCGACCCGGCGAACTTCAGACGCATGGTCGAGTCGAGCGACTCCGTCGTCGACACCGGCGAGCGTCTCACCGGCACGGCCCACCGGCCGCCGAAGCTCTACCGCTACGACACCGCGGTCGACCTCGTCGACCCCGACCCGCTCGGCGTCTGACGCCGCGCTTCCTCCCGAACCTGCGAAAGAAGAACATCGATGACCTCCGTCGACACCACGATCCGTCGCATCACGAACGGCGAGCTGCCTGGCGAGGTGTGCGCCACCGACCTCCGGATCGCGCCGTGGAACTTCGACACCGGTACGCCGTCGTACGGCCCCGGCTCGTCGATGTTCGACTCCATCCCGCTGGGGTCGCCGCTGCAGGGCGAGATCCCGCTCGAATACCGCGAGGCGTCGCCCGCCGAGCTCGACCGGCGCATCCGCGCGGCTCGCGAGACGCTCGGCGACCGGGTGCTGATGCTGGGCCACTTCTATCAGCGCGACGAGGTGGTGCAGTACGCCGACTACGTGGGCGACTCGTTCCAGCTCGCCGTCAAAGCCGCGGCGTCTCCGCAGGCCGAGGCGATCGTCTTCTGCGGCGTGCACTTCATGGCCGAGACGGCCGACCTGCTCTCAGGAGCCGACCAGGCCGTGATCCTGCCGAATCTCAGCGCCGGCTGCTCGATGGCCGACATGGCCGACATCGACAGCGTCGAGGCGGCGTGGTCGCAGCTCGAAGACGTCTACGGCGACCTCACCGCCGTCGACTCCGACGGGCGGGTGCCGGTGATCCCCGTCACCTACATGAACTCGGCCGCCGACCTCAAGGGCTTCTGCGGGCGCCACGGCGGCATCGTCTGCACGTCGTCGAACGCCACGACGGTGCTCGAGTGGGCGTTCGCTCGAGGGCGCCGCGTGCTGTTCTTCCCCGACCAGCACCTCGGGCGCAACACCGCCAAGGCCATGGGTGTGCCGCTCGAGGCGATGCCGATGTGGAACCCGCGTCGGCCCCTCGGCGGCTCGAGCGTGCCCCAGCTCGTCGACGCGCAGGTGATCCTGTGGAACGGCTTCTGCTCGGTGCACAAGCGCTTCACCGTCGCTCAGATCGACGAGGCGCGCACGACGCACCCCGACGTGCAGGTCATCGTGCACCCCGAGTGCCCGATGCCCGTCGTCGACGCGGCCGACTCGTACGGATCGACCGACTTCATCGTGAAGGCGATCCAGGCGGCGCCGGCCGGGTCGACCTTCGCCATCGGCACCGAGATCAACCTCGTGCAGCGGCTCGCGGCCGAGTACCCGCAGCACACGATCTTCTGTCTCGACTCGGTCGTCTGCCCGTGCTCGACGATGTACCGCATCCACCCCGGCTACATCGCCTGGGCGCTGGAGGCACTGGTCGGCACGGCTGCACGCCCTTCGGAGGTGCTCAATCGGATCACCGTGCCGGCGTCCGTCGCTGCGCCCGCTCGAATCGCGCTCGAGCGGATGCTCGCCGCGAAGCCGAACCACACGGTGTCGGTGTGAGTGGCGCCGCGTCGGCCGCTCGCCTGCTTGCGCCGCGCAGCATCGTCGTGGTCGGCTCGGGGCTCGGCGGGCTGACCGCCGCGCTCCGGGCCTCGGCTCTCGGGCATTCGGTCACCCTCGTCACGAAGGGCGCCCTCGACGAGAGCAACTCCCGCTACGCGCAGGGCGGCATCGCGGCCGCCGTCTTCGACGACGACTCCGTCGAGTTGCACGTCGGCGACACTCTCGCGGCCGGGGCCGGGCTTTCCGTGCACGACGCCGTCCTGGCGCTCTGCACCGACGGCGCGTTGAGAATTCAGGATCTCGCGCGCTGGGGCGTCGAGTTCGACCGCGCGGAGGTCGGTGGCGGCGCGAATTCCGGTTTTGCCGACGCGGCTCGAGCTGGTGGTCCTGCCGCCGGTGGTGCCGCGGGCTGGGCCCGCGGGCTGGAGGCCGCGCACAGCCGTGCCCGCGTGCTGCACGCCGGCGGCGACGCGACCGGCGCCGCGATCGTCCAGGCCCTGCTGGCCCGCTTAGCCGCCTCCGACGTCAAAGTCGTCGAGCAGGCGTTCGTCGCCGACCTCCTGTTGGCCTCCAGCGACGAGCGCCGCGTCGTGGGCGTCTCGCTCGTCACGGCCGCCGGCGTCAGCGACCTCCGCGCCGACGCCGTGGTGCTCGCGTCGGGTGGGGCCGGGCAGCTCTACGAGTTCACGACGAACCCCCTCGCCGCGACCGGCGACGGCCTCGCCGCGGCCTGGCGGGCCGGCGCACGGGTGCAGGATCTCGAGTTCTTCCAGTTCCACCCCACGGCCCTCGCCATGCCGGGCTCCTTCTTGATCAGCGAGGCAGTGCGCGGCGAGGGCGCGGTGCTGCTCGACGCCGGCGGCCGCCGCTTCATGGCCGCCGTCGACCGCCGTGCCGAGCTGGCACCCCGCGACGTGGTCGCCCGCGGCATCTTCGACATGATGGCCGGCCAGGCGGGGCTTCCCGCCCTGCTCGACGCCACGATGATCGGGGCGGCCGGCCTCGCCCGGCGCTTCCCGACCATCACCGCGGCGATGAGGGCGGCAGGCCTCGACTGGGCGAGCGAGCCGATCCCCGTCACACCGGCGGCGCACTACTTCATGGGCGGCATCGCGACCGACCTCGACGGCCGCACGTCGCTCGAAGGCCTCTACGCCGTCGGCGAGGTCGCCTCGACCGGGGTGCACGGGGCCAACCGGCTCGCGTCGAACTCGCTGCTCGAAGCCGCCGTCTTCGGCTGGCGCGCGGCCACCGCGGTCGGCGCGGACGCGACCGGGTCGTCGGCTTTCGACGACGCGTCGCGGCACGACGCCGTGCGGCCCCCGTCGGTCGACGACGCCGTGCCCGAGCGGGCGGCGCTGCAGAGGCTGATGTGGGGCGCGGCCGGTGTCGAGCGCTCGGGTGAGACCCTCGCCGCCGCGCTCGACGCCCTCGACGAGGGCGAGCTGCCGGAGGCGGCTGCCGTCGGGGCCGCGGCGCCGGTTGGTCAAACCGGAGAATCCGCACGGTCTGGGCACGCCGCCCGGGCTGCCGCGGCGACGCTCCGTCAGAACTCCGGTTTTACCGACGGGGGCGCCGACGGGGGCGCCGACGGGGGCGCTGACGGGGGCGCTGACGGGGGCGCTGACGGGGGCGCTGACGGGGGCGCCGACAGAACCGCTGCGGGCACAGCCCCGCGCACCGCGCTGCTCGAGACCGCCAACCTCCGCGACGTCGCCCGCCTCGTGGTGGCCGCCGCCCTCGCCCGCGAAGAGTCGCGCGGCGCCCACTTCCGCCGCGACTTCGCTCGCACCGACCCGACACTCGCCCGCTCGACCAGCTGGGCCCGAAAGGTGAACGAACATGCTGACCGATGACGCCATCACCGAGGTCGTCCAGAGAGCTCTCCGCGAGGACGCGCCCTGGGGCGACGTCACCAGCGAGGCGCTGATCCCCGAGGAGGCCTCGGCGACCGCGAGCGTCGTGGCCCGTGAGGCCGGCGTGCTGGCGGGCACCCGCGTGCTGCTCTCGGTGGCGCGCGAAGTCGACCCGCTGATCGAGGTGACCTTGCGCGCCGCGGATGGCGACCACTTCGCCCCAGGGCAGACCCTCGCCGAGCTGAGCGGCTCGGCCCGTGGCATCCTGCGGGCCGAGCGCATCGCGCTGAACCTGCTGCAGCGGCTCTCGGGAATCGCGACGCTGACCTCGGCCTACGTCGCCCAGACCGAGGGCACGCGGGCGCAGATCGTCGACACGCGCAAGACCACGCCGGGGCTGCGCGCCCTCGAGCGCGACGCCGTGGTGGCGGGCGGGGGCCGCAACCACCGCTTCTCGCTGAGCGATGCGGTGCTCGTGAAAGACAACCACCTCGCGATCCTGCTGGCCCAGGGGCTCACGGTGACCGAAGCCCTCGTCGACCTGAAGCAGCGGCTGTCGCACACCACCCGCGTCGAAGTCGAGGTCGACCGGCTCGACCAGATCGAGGAGGTGCTCGCGGCCGGGGTCGACACGATCATGCTCGACAACTTCGGGCCCGACGATCTCGTCGAAGGGGTCGCCCAGGTCGCCGGCCGGGCGCTGGTCGAGGCCAGTGGAGGGGTGAATCTCGGCACGGTCGGCAGGATCGCCGCGAGCGGAGTCGACCTCATCTCGGTCGGCGCCCTGACGCACAGCGCCCGCGCTCTCGATCTAGGGCTCGACATCGCCATCGACGTGCCCGCAGGGCGTGCCCCCGCCGGGTTCGCCGCCGTCTGACGCGCCTCGTACTCTCATGCTCTATCTCGACGCCGCCGCCACGACGCCCGTCCGCCGCGAGGCGCTCGAGGCGATGTGGCCGTACCTGACCGGTGACTTCGGCAACCCGTCGAGCCACCACACCGTCGGAGAGTCGGCGGCGCGCGGGCTGGCCCGGGCTCGCTCGCAGGTCGCCGAGATGCTCGGCTGCCGGCCGGCCGAGATCGTCTTCACGGGCGGCGGCACCGAGGCCGACAACCTCGCGATCAAGGGCATCGCCCTCGGCAGGCCGCGGGGGCGCCACATCGTCACGACGGCGATCGAGCACGAGGCGGTGCTCTCGTCGATCGACTACCTGGTGCGCACGCACGGCTTCGAGGTGTCGTTCGCGCCGCTCACCGCGGAGGGCCTCGTGACGCCGGCCGCGCTCGCCGCCGTGCTGCGGCCCGACACCACGCTGGTCTCGATCGCCCACGCGAACAACGAGATCGGAACGGTGCAGGATCTCGAGGCTCTCACGGCCGCCACCCGAGCCCACCGTGTGCCGTTCCACACCGATGCCGTGCAGTCGGCCGGTCAGCTGCCGGTCGACGTCGGCGCGCTCGGTGTGCAGGCCCTTTCTCTCTCGGGCCACAAACTCGGAGCCCCGAAGGGAACGGGCGTGCTGTTCGTCGCCGGCGCGCTGCCGCTCGAGCCGGTGCTGCACGGCGGCGGGCAGGAGCGCGGGCGGCGGTCGGGCACCGAGAACGTCGCGGGGGCGGTGGCGCTGGGCGTCGCAGCGTCGCTCGTGTCGCTCTCGCCGGTCTCGGTCGCTGCGCGCGACGACTTCATCGCCGCTGTGCTGGCGCGGGTACCGGGCGCGCAGCTGACCGGGGCCGACGGCGCGCCCGGCGCCCGGCGCCTGCCCCGCCATGCCTCGTTCGTCTTCCCCGGCACGAGCGGCGAGTCGGTGCTGCTCGAACTGGAGCGGCGCGGCGTGGTGTCGTCGAGCGGCTCGGCGTGCGCGGCCGGCAGCGACGAGCCCTCGCACGTGCTGACGGCCCTCGTCGTTCCGGCGGAGGTGGCGCAGACGGCCGTGCGCTTCACCTGGGCGGCCGACGTGACCGCCGCTCAGCTGCTCGAGGTGGCCGGCCTGCTGCGCGAGTCGGTGGCAGCGGTCCGCTCCATCGTCGCCTGAGCGGCTTTCGTCGCGGAGTCTTCGCGTGCCGCCTGGTCGAGTGCAGCGTCACCCGGGTAGCTTCCCCGTTGATCGAAGTCGGGCTGCGCCGGCCCGTTCACTGCCCCCCTGTTGGCAAAACAGGATTTGACGCTGACCCTCGGGACTTCCGCGCCGACGGCCGCTCGGGCCGCGCGGTTTCTCCTGTTTTGCCAAGGGCCAGGCCGACGCTCCGCCCCGGTCAGCGCCCCGCGGGCGGCGGGCGGGATCGCAGTTCGGCCCGGGTACGGGAGGGTGGCCGGGCCGAACTGCGATCCCGGGGCGGGCCGCCGGTGCCCAGGGCGCAAGCGCCGCGACGCCGAAGCGCCGCTCTAGACGGTGATGGGCGTGCGCTGGTCGACGAGGTCGGCCGCCGCGGCCGCGTCGGCCGTCGCCTCGGCGTCACCGGCCGGCAGCGCCGCCGACCGCCGCACGAAGCGCTTCAGCAGCACGAGCACGGCGGCCGCGACCACGGTGCCGGACAGGATGGCGACGATCCACATCAGCAGGTTGCCGATCGCGAAGAAGACGAAGATACCGCCGTGAGGCGCCTCGGAGGTGACCCCGGCGGCCATCGAGATGGCGCCGGTCACAGCCCCGCCCACCATCGCGGACGGGATGACGCGCAGCGGGTCGGCCGCGGCGAACGGGATGGCGCCCTCCGAGATGAACGAGGCGCCGAGCAGCCAGGCTGCGGCCCCGTTGTTGCGCTCGACCTGCGTGAACCCCCTGCGGTAGAGCACGGTCGACGCGAGAGCCATGGCGAGCGGCGGCACCATGCCGGCGCCCATCACGGCGGCCATGATCTCGAGCGGTGCCGGGTGCGCGGCAGAGCCCGCCGAGAGGCCGGCGACGGCGAACGCGTAGGCGACCTTGTTGACCGGGCCGCCGAGGTCGAAGCACATCATGAGGCCGAGGATGATGCCGAGCAGCACCACGCCGGATCCTGTCAGGGAGTTGAGCCAGAGGCCCAGCTCTTTCGTGATGAATGCGATCGGGCCGCCGAGCACGAGAAGGAGCAGGCCCGAGGCGAAGATCGACGCCAGCAGCGGGATGATCACGACCGGCATGAGACCGCGCACGAAACGCGGCACCTCGAAGCGGCCGATGAACCACGCTGCAAGACCGGCGAGCAGACCGCCGACGAGACCGCCGAGGAAGCCGGCGCCGAGGAAGACCGCGACCGAGCCCGCGACGAACCCGGGCGCGATGCCCGGGCGGTCGGCGATGGCGTAGGCGATGTAGCCCGCGAGCGCCGGCACCAGGAAGGCCAGCGAGAGCTGCCCGATCTCGAAGGCGGCGGCGCCGAGGTACCAGTGCAGCCCCTCCGGCGGCAGGTGCAGCAGGTTGTAGTTCATGAGGGCGTAGACGGCGTTGTTGACCGTATGGCCCGTCGCGGTCTTCGCGATGCTGTCGGTGCCGATCAGGAAGCCCAACGCGACCAGGAGGCCGCCGCCTGCGACGAACGGGATCATGTACGAGACCCCGGTCAAGAGCCACGTCTTGAGCGACGATCCGAAGCCGCGCCGCCCCTGCGCCATGGCCGGCCCCGAGGCGATGCTCGACGAGACACGGGCGGCATGCGGGTCGGAGGCTGCGGCGATGGCCTCCTCGACCATCTTCGTCGGCTCGTCGACGCCGCGCTTGACGGGCCCCTGCACGACGGGCTTGCCCGCGAAGCGCCCCTTGTCGCGCACGTCGACGTCGACGGCGAAGATCACGGCATCGGCGGCCTGGATGACGGCAGGATCCAGCGGGGTCACCTGGCCCGACCCCTGCGTCTCGATCTGCAGGTCGGCTCCGAGCTTGGTGGCGGCCGCGACCAGGGCGTCGGCGGCCATGTACGTGTGGGCGATGCCCGTGGGGCAGGCCGTGACGCCGACCAGCCTGACGCGCGGGGTCGAGGCGGCCCGGTCGGATCCTGCGCCCGCGGCAGCGCCCTCGGTGCCCGCCGCGGCGCCGGCGGCAGCGGCAGCACCTGTGGCAGGAGCCGACGTGCCGGTGACCCCGCGCGCCTGATCGACCTCGCCGCCCACCTCGTCGTCGACGAGCTTGACGATGTCGGCGGGGGTGGCCGCGGCTCGCAGCGCCGCGGTGAAGTCGTCGCGGATGAGCGCCCGGGCGAGAGTCGACAGCACCGTCATGTGGTCGGCGTCGGCGCCCTCGGGCACGGCGATCATGAAGACGATGTCGGCGTCGCCGTCAGGGGCGCCGAACGGGACCTTCCGCGACAGGCGCGAGAAGGCGAGCGTCGGCTCGACGACCGACGCCGAACGGGCGTGAGGGATCGCGATGCCACCGGGCACGCCCGTGCCGACGGACGCCTCGCGGGCGATGGCGTCGGCGGCGAGCGACTCGGCCGACCCGGCGCGCCCGGCGCCGGCGACGCGCGCGGCGAGGGCGTGGATCACATCGGACGACGTGCCCCCGAGGTCTTCGTCGAGCCCGACGAGATCGGTGCTGATGAGTGAGGACATGGGCTGGAGCTCCTTTGCTGCTGCGAATGGGTGGTGCCAGTTCAGTGATGCGACAAGTGGTGCGACGCGTGGGCCTGGGGAGGGTCAGCGCGCCTCGGCGGTGCGGCCGAAGGCGACGACGTCGATCTGCTCGGGGTGGGTCTGGTCGAGGGTCGGCACGACGCTGCCGGGCAGCGACGCCGCGGCCGCCCCGGATGCGACGGCCTGGGCGAGCCGACGTGGTGCGGTCGCGCCCGCCTCGTCGGCGAGCAGGTAGCCCGCGAGCGACGAGTCGCCGGCGCCGACGGTCGAGAGGGCGGTGATGGCGGGGGCTGCGGCGAACCACGCGCCGTCGCCGTCGACCAGCACGGCGCCCTGGGCTCCGAGCGTCAGAAGCACGGCCCCGACACCTCGCGCCTGCAGGAGCCGGGCACCCGCCACCGCGGCGTCGCGATCCGACTCGTAGTGGGCCGGGTCGCCGCCGACGACCTCCGCCAGTTCGTCGGCGTTGGGTTTCACCAGGTCGACGGGCACGCCGGAGTCGAGAAGGCAGCGGAACGGCGCCCCCGACGAGTCGACGGCGATGCGCGGGGCGCGGTCGCCGTGGACGAGCCGCACCGCGTGCACGACGCCGGCGAGGAAGTCGTCGGGCAGCCCGGGCGGAAGCGAGCCGGCGAGCACCAGCCAGTCGGCGCTCGCGGCGTGCTCGACGACGAGGTCGAGCAGTGCGATCGAGTGCGGCCCGAGGTCGGGCCCGGGCTCGTTGATCTTGGTCGTGGTGCCGTCGGGCTCGGTCAGTGTGACGTTCGCTCGTAGCCGCCCGTCGATGGGCAGCGACACCGTGCTCACCGAGCGGGCGCGCAAACCCACCAGCACGGGGTCGTCGAGGGCGCCCGGCAGGATGGCGACGGTGTCGCCTCCTGATGCCGCGATCGCCCGCGACACGTTGACGCCTTTGCCGCCGGGCTCGTCCGTGGTGCGGACGGAGCGTTGCACGGCCCCGCGGGCCAGGGGTGCGGAGAGCTCGATGGTGCGGTCGAGCGAGGGGTTGGGGGTGAGGGTGATGATCACGCGACGATCACCTCGACTCCGGATTCGGCCAGGGCGCCGGCGAGATCGGCCGGCGGCGCGACCTCGGTGATGAGCGTGTCGACCTCGTCGAGCCGGGCGAAGCGGGTGAGGGCTTCGGCGCCGTGCTTGGTCGAGTCCACGACGGCGACGACACGCCTCGCCGCCCGCACGTACGCGGTCTTCACCGCGCCCTCGAGCTCGTCGGGGGTCGACAGGCCGAAGCCGGCGCTGATGCCGTTCGACCCGACGAACGCGATGTCGGGGCGGAGGGCTGCGACCTGCTCGACAGTCGCGGTGCCGACGGCCGCGCTCGTCAGGCCTCGGACGCGGCCGCCGAGCAGCCGCAGGTCGATGTGAGGGCTGTGCTGGAGCATCGCGGCGATGGGCACCGCATTCGTGATGACGGTGAGCAGGCGGCCCGCCTCGGACGGCTGCCACGACGCGAGCTCGGCCGCCACGGCCGCGGTCGTCGTGCCGGCGTCGATGGCGACGGAGCCCACGAACGTCGGCGGCACGAGGTGTGCGGCGGCGCGGGCGATGGCGGCCTTGCCCGGCGTCTGCTGCCCCTGCCGCTCGTCGAAGCTGAGCTCGGAGACGCTCGTGTGGCCGCTTGCGACCGCACCACCGTGCACGCGCTGCAGAAGGCCGGCCTGTTCGAGCGAGTCGAGGTCGCGCCGGATGGTCTCGGTCGTCACGTCGAACCGGGCGGCGAGGTCGGCGACGACGACGCGCCCCTCGACGCGGAGCAGCTCGGTGATCGAGTCGTGTCGCTCCAGTGCGTACATCCGGTGACCTCCGCGTCGCCTACTCGTTGCTTTGCCTGTGCTTGCAGAGACGATATGCCCGAATGACACAGAAAACAAGACAATCGCAGACAATGCCAGATGTGTCGAGTGAGGAACCCCTGCGTACGCTCGAGTGATGACCACCATTTGCACCGCTGACGAGCGCTTCGTCGGCCGCATCGCCGGCGTCGGCACGGCCGCGAAGACCCGCATCGTGATGGGGCTGTGGGCGGAGTCACCCCTCGGCCGCTTCGCCGACGTGATGATCGAGACCGAGGTGGGCCATCGCCTCCTGCTGGCCCCGGGCGACGACGTCGCCGAGTACGTCTCGTCGACCTACACGTTCGACGAGGTGCGGGTCGTGCCGGTCTCGTGGCGCAAGGTCGACGGCGGGCTGGAGGTCGTCGCCGGGCGCGCGGGGGAGGAGCCCCTCTTGCACGCGCGGCTCGGCGTCGGCCGCATCACCTGGCTGGGCGCCCTGCTGCGGGCCGTGCCGTCGGCCTTCGCCACGCGGCCCGGCTGGCTCGGCCTCGTCGACCCGATCGCCCGCATCCTGGTGCCCGGGGCGGCCACAGCCGGCACCGCCGGTCGCGGCCGCCGCGAGTACTACGGCGTCACACTCGCCCGCCGCATCACGTCACTCGAGGCGACGTTCGAGGGGCAGGATCTCGGGGCCCTCGCCCGCCTGTCGCCTCCCGTCCGCTTCGGCTTCGGTTCGGCCCCGGCCACCCCCGCTCTCGTCGACGTCACGACCACCATCCGCGCCGCGCGCCCCTGACGGCCCCGGCCCGCGCGCCCCTGACGCCGCGCGCCCGTGACGCCGCGCGCCCGTGACGCCGCGCGCCCCTGACGGCCGGCGCCCCTGACGCCCCGCCCGCACGCCCGCGCACCGTCGCGCTGCCGCCGCTCGCATCCGGCATTGCACCCCGCGCCGCTCGCCCGCTGCCCGCCCGCGCCGTCGCACCCCGCGCCGCCGCCCCCGGTTGGTACAACCGGAGAATGCGCGCAGCTCGGCACAAGCGGCCGGGCGGTCTCGGCGCACTCTGCGCGAACTCCGGTTTTACCAACCGGCCGGCGCCGGGCGCGAGCCGCCTGCGCGGCCTCGCTGGCGCTGCGCGGCCTCGGCGGCAGCGGCCCGCCGCTCGTCGGAGGACTGGGCCGTTGGTGAAACCGGATTTTCTGCACGCACGGGCCGTGCGCACCGCGGCCCTCGTCGCGGCGGACGGCCTTCCCCTGTTTTGCCAACGGGGCGGGCGGCACCCACCCGGGTGCCGCAATGGAGGCGCGGCGGTGGCGCACCGGGACTGCGCCGGAGTAGACAGGGCGGCAGGACAGTTCGGTGGGCCAGCGTCGTCGTCGACAGCCGCGACGTGCACGCTCTGGCAGCGTGGTGGAGCGAGACTCTCGGCTGGCCGATCACCTACGATGCCGACGACGAGGTCGAGGTCTCGCCGGCCACCACGCTCGACGTGGCCTCGGCGAGCGTGCAACCGAGCCGGCCCACGCTGTCGCCGACGCTCACTTTCGTTTCCGTGCCCGAGGGCAAGACCGTCGAGAACCGCTTGCACGTCGACCTCGCGCCCGGTCCCGACGACGACCAGGCAGCCGACGTCCAGGCGCTCGTCGACCGCGGCGCCACCCGCATCGACATCGGCCAGGGCTCGGACATCACGTGGGTCGTGCTCGCCGACCCCGAGGGCAACGAGTTCTGAGACAGCACTTCGCGCGAGACCCGGGCTTTCGGCCGACTTCCCAGCGCCGCGGCGCGGTGACGCAGGCCGAAATGCCGGGTGTCGCAATGTCGGGCAACACGTCAGGCGGCGGGAGCGGCGCCGATCGTGAACTCGAACGAGCCGATGCCGGCCACGCCGCCGGTGACGGCGTCGCCGGGCGACACAGGGCCGACCCCCGAGGGCGTGCCGGTGAAGATCAGGTCGCCCGGCGCCAGCCGCCACGAGCGGGAGGCCGCGGCGACGATGTCGGCGACGGGCCAGATCATGTCGGCGAGGTCGCCGTCCTGCTGCACGCCGCCGTTGACCGCGAGCCAGATCCGCCCGGCGCCCGGCCCACCTGCCAGAGATGCTGCCGGAATCAGCGGGGTCACCGGGGCCGACGCGTCGAACCCCTTCGACACGTCCCACGGCCGTCGGGTGTCTTTGGCCTGCTGCTGCAGGTCGCGCCGCGTGAGGTCGACTCCGACGCCGTACCCCCACACGTGGTCGAGCGCGGACGTCGCGGGGATCGACGAGCCGCCGACGCCGATGGCGACGACCAGCTCGACCTCGTACTCCAGCCGAGACGTCTGCGTCGGGTAGGGCACCGTGCCCGACGCCGGCAGGATCGCGTCTCCCGGCTTCGAGAAGAAGAACGGCGGCTCACGGTCGGGGTCGCTGCCCATCTCGCGGGCGTGGTCGGCGTAGTTGCGGCCGACGCACAGGATGCGCCGCACCGGGAACAGGTCGGCGGAGCCGGCCACGGCGAGCGACGGGACGGCAGTAGGCGAGAAGACGTAGGTCATGACACCAGCCTGCTACAGCACGCGCAGAGGCGATCCGGCGTCGAACGCCAAGACGTCTTCGACGGCCTCGCCGAAGAAGACGCGGTAGACGTCGTCGACGACGTAGCCGATGTGGGGCAGCAGGATCACGTTCGAGAGCTTCCGCAGAGGGTCGGCCGCGGGCAGCGGCTCGACGTCGAACACGTCGAGGGCGGCACCGGCGAGCGTGTCGACCATCAGCGCCATCAGGAGGGCCTCCCCGTCGATGATCGGCCCGCGCGAGGTGTTGACGATGTACGCGGTCTCCTTCATCGTGGCGAGCTCTTCGGCACCGATGAGGCCGCGCGTGGAGTCGGTGAGGGGCATGTGCACCGAGACGAAGTCGCTGGTCGCGAACAGCTCTTCTTTGCTGACGGCGGTCGCGCCGTGCGCAGCCGCACGCGCGGGGGTGAGGTGTGGGCTCCAGGCGACCACTCGCATCCTGAAGGCGTTCGCGAGCTCGGCCGCCCAGGCGCCCTGCTTGCCGAGGCCCACGAGCCCGAGGGTCTTGCCCTCGATCCGGGTGCCGACGGTGTGCTGCCAGCCGCCCTCGTGCATCGAGCGGTCTTCGGTGATGATGTGGCGGGCGAGTGACACGATGAGGCCCATGGTCAGCTCGGCGACCTCGCGGCCTGATCCGCCGGTGCCGCTGACGACGACGCCCTGCTCGTGAGCTGCCGAGAGGTCGATCGCCGCGTTCGCCATCCCCGTCGTGACGAGCAGCTTGAGGTCTGGCAGCTGCGCCAGCACCGAAGCAGGGAAGGCGGTGCGCTCGCGCATGGCGACGACGATCTCCGACGCCTCCAGCCGGGAGATCAGCTCATCGCCGTCGAGGTGCGTCGTCACGACGTCGATGTCGTGGCTATCGGCGACCGCGCTCCAGTCGGCGGAGGCGAGGGCGACCGACTGATAGTCGTCGAGGATGGTGAGTCGAGCGCGCATGACTCCAGGCTATCGGCCCCTGAGAATTCATTCGGGTACAGACTAGACACACTTGTCTGTCACCACAAAGCGTCATTGTGACCCCAAGGTTGGTCGCCTACCGTTGAACCAACCGATGCCGGCCCATCGGGGCCGGCCGCTCCCTCCGACTCGGAACCCGAACCGACAGGATCCCCTTGCGCGACCAGCGACCCCCTGCCCTCCCCGCACGCGCGGGTCGAGTATCGACAGAGCAGAAGCGATGAGCGCGCCCGAGACGGCCGAGATGTCGCAGGCCGCACCCGTCTCCGGCGCCGCCCGGACGGGCGAGCAGTCGCCTGCCGAGCAGGCTGCCGAGCACGGCACCGAGCAGACCACCGAGCCGACGAACTCCGGCCTCTTCGGCCGCGGCCTGCTCTACGTGGTGGTCTGGTCGCTGCAGCTGCTCGGCTCGACGATCGTGTCGCCAATCCTGGCGCACCTGCTCGGCCCGACCCAGTTCGGCTCGCTCGCCACGGCGATCGCGCTCTACCAGGTGCTCAGCGTCGTGGCCCTCCTGGGGCTCGACCAGGCGCTCGTGCTGCAGCGCGCCGAAGACGGCGACGCCCGTGACTCCCGCGGTCTCGTCGCCGTGGCCGTCGTCATCTCCTTCCTCGTCACGGCGCTCGCACTCCTGACGTCGCCGATCTGGGGCGGTGCCCTCGGCTTCACGGCCGAGCCGAAGCTCGTGATCCTCGTGATCCTGTGGACGGGGCCGTCGGCCGCCGTTCAGGTGATGCTCTCGCTGCTGATCGCCGAGGACCGCCTCCGCACCTTCTCGATCGTCAGCGTGCTGAGCGCCGTCGGCGGCTCGTTCGTCGGGCTGATCCTGCTCGTCACCATCCCCGGCTCCGACGCGATCACCTACGCCTGGGGCGGCGTCGTCTGCCAGTTCCTCGCGATGTTCGTCGGTTTCGCGGTCACGAAGCCCAGGATCCGCGGGCTCTGGCAGTGGAAGGTCACCGGGCGTGCGATCACCCTGGGCATTCCGCTCGCGCTCGGGTCGCTCGCCTACTTCGTGCTCAACGCGGGTGACCGCGTGATCGTGCAGCGCGACCTCGGGGCGACCGAGGTGGGTCGCTACCAGGTGGCCTACGTGGTCGGCTCCGCGGTGATCCTGCTGCTAAACTTCACGAACTCGGCGTGGACGCCGCAGTTCGCGAGACTCCGCAGCGAGGTCGCCCGGTACGCCCTGGCGATGCGGTCGCGCGACGAGCTCTACCGTCTGCTGATGCCGATCACGCTGGCCGTGACCCTCGTGTCGCCTCTCGCGCTGCGGATCCTGGCTCCGGCGAGCTTCAAGCCGAACGACCTCACCCTCGTCGTCTTCATCGTGGCGCTCACCGCCTTCCCGGTCGCCGCGAGCGGCGCCACCGACCGGCTGCTGATCGTGCAGCGGCGCGGCAAGACGCTCGGCGCGCTCGCCGGCGTGGCAGCGGTCGTCAACATCGCCGTCAACCTCGTGCTCGTGCCGATCATGGGCATCACCGGGGCGGCTCTGGCCACGCTCGTGGCGTACAGCGTGCTCGCGATCCTGCAGCTGCGAGCCCTCCGTGGCTGGCGGCGCGGCTCGACCGGGCGTCGAGCGGCGACGAAGCCGCCCTGGCGCGGGCCGTCCGCGACCATCACCCTCATGATCTTCGCGTCCGTGCTCGTCGCCGGCGCCTCCATCCTGCTTCCGCAGACCCTCGCCTGGAACCTCGGGCGCACGGCCGCGGCGCTCGCCTGTCTGCCCTGGTTCCTCGTCCGGCTCCGGTCGGCGCGGAGCGCGGGCGACGCCACCGAATCCACTTCCATCTCTGACGACTCCGACGGTGCGCCCGAAACGCCCGCCGACGTCCACACCACCGGGGGGACCCCAGCATGACCTCACACGACCACGCGGCACTCGAAGAGGCCGGCCCGAAGCCCCGCCGCGTCCTCAACATCGACCTCGCGCAGGGCATCCCCGACATCGTCGGCGACGACCGCTACTCGACGGCCCTGGTGATCGGCTGGCTCGACGAGGTGCCCGTCGGCGCCGTCGACATCGTCCTCGGCGAGACCCCTGACGTCGCCGCCGCGCAGCTCGTCGAGCTGGCCGCGACCCGGCCCCCGACACCGACCGTGACTACGACTCCGGGCTGCCGATGCCGAGCGTCTCGGTCGTGGTCTGCACGATGGTGGCTCGCGAAGACGACCTGCGGCAGCTGCTCACGGGCCTTGCCCGCCAGCAGTACGAGGGCGAGCACGAGTTCATCCTGGTCGACAACCGAGTCGTCGACCCCGAGTTCGACATCCTGCCGGGCCTCCTCGAGCCGTACCCGCACATTCGCGTGGTGCACCAGCGGAAGGCCGGCATCGCGGCCGCCCGCAACGCCGGCCTCGCCGCCGCGCGCTACGACGTCGTCGCCTACACCGACGACGACGTGCGGGTCGACGACAACTGGCTGCGGGTGATCGGCGAGCGCTTCTCGCGCCGCGACCGCATCGACGTGATGACCGGCATGATCCTGCCGGCCGAGCTCGAGACACCGGCGCAGTTCTGGTTCGAGCGCTATTACGGCGGCTTCAGCGGCGAGCGCCTCTTCGCGCCCGCCCTCCTGCGCGCCGTCGACGACGTGCCGCGCCTGATCCGCGGGTCGCGCATCGCGGCGTACGGGGCCGACGGGTTCGAGTCCGCCCGCTTCGCCGTCTACGGCGTCGGGGCGTACGGCGCAGGGGCCAACATGTCGTACCGTCGCGAATCGCTGATCGCCGCGGGCGGCTTCGACAACGCTCTCGGCACAGGCACCCCGGCTCTCGGCGGCGAAGACCTGGCCACCCTGATGACGATGCTCTGGCGAGGCGACAAGCTCGCCTTCGAGCCCGGCGCCGTGGTGCATCACCGGCACCGGCAGTCGCTCCGCGAGCTCGAGAGCCAGCTGCACGGCTACGGCCTCGGCTTCACGGCGTTGCTGTTCGCCCTCACCGCGGCCGATCCGCGCCACCTGCTGGGCCTCGGCTGGCAGGTGCCGCTCGCCTCCGTGACGATGGTCAAGCAGACGATCGGCCGCGTCGTCACCCGCTCGCGCGGCACGGCCGGCCCGCAGCAGACCGCTGTCGAGCAGGCCCTCGACACCGGCTACCCCGCGTCGCTCGTCTTCGACGAGCTCAGCGGCTACCCCAAGGGCCCCCTCGCCTATCTCCGCAGCCGACGCTGGTGGAAGTCGACGCAGGCGCTCAAAGCCGCACCCGAGGTCGTCCGCGAGGGCACCTCGGTCGGCGCGAGGGCGTGACGGTGGTGCTCGATTCGAGGCATGCGACCGCCGGCGGGCACGGAAGCCGCCGGCGCGACCCGCGTGCCCGCTTGCGCATCCTGACGTCGACCGAGTTCTTGGAGCCGGTCGGCGGCATCGAGCTGTGCCTCGACGAGGACACCCGCGCGCTCGTGGCCGACGGCCACGCCGTCGAGATCCTCTATGCGCGTGACGGGTCGATGCGGCGGGGCTTCGAAGCCGAAGGCGTCAGGATGACGGGTCCGTTCTCGTTCCTGTTCCGGCCGAACCACGCGCTGCGCGACCTCGCCCGTTTCGTGCGCGCCGCCCGCGCCGCTCGCCGCTCCCACGCCGACGTGCTCTGGCTCAACCGCCCGGAGTACCTCGTCTGGGGTCAGGTCGTCGCGCGGATCGCACGGCTGCCACTCGTCGTGCACCTGCATCACGCCCCCAATTACAACAACCTCGGCCTTCTCTCGCGGAGGGTCGCCCGGTTCGTCGCCGTCTCCGACTACATGAAGCAGGAGTGGGTCGATCGCGGCATCCCGGAAGACCGCGTCGCCGTCGTGCCGAACGCCGTGCCGCCCGACAAGTACCCCTTCGCCGACCTCTCCGACGAGGCCGAGGCCAAGATCGCCCTCGGCGTCGACCCCGGCACGCGCGTCGCGCTCTACCTCGGCCGCCTGGTCGAGAGCAAGGGCGTGGCGACGCTGCTCGACGCGTGGCGCGGCCTCGGCCTCGCCCCGTCGAAGGCGGTCCTGGTGCTCGCGGGCTCGGACGCCGACGGGCCCATCGCGCAGCTGCTGTCGGCGATGCCCGAGGGCTCCGTGCGCGTCCTGCCCGTGCAGAGCGATGTGCTGCCGCTGCTCACCGCGGCAGACGTCGTCGTCTCGCCCTCGATCGCGCCCGAAGGCTTCGGCCGCGTGCTGGTCGAGGCGATGTCGACCGGTCGCCCCGCCATCGGCACGCGCCAGGGCGGAATGGTCGACGTGCTCACGGGCGAGATGGCGCCGATGCTCGTCATCCCCGGCGACGCGGAGGGCCTGGCGACCCGGCTGTCGCAGCTGCTCGACTGGCACGAGAGCGACCCGCTGCTGGGCCTCCGTTGCCGCGCCTTCGTCGAGACGCACTTCTCGTACGAGAGGCACGTCGACGACCTCGAGAACGTCCTGATGGCTGCGAGCGCAGCCCGGAAAGCACCAGTGAACCGATGACCACCCAGCTCGAAGCGCCCCCCGCGACCGATCCCCGGCCGCGCCTCGCGCCCCTGCGCGCCGCCGAGATCGGCCTCGCCGTCTTCGGCATCGTCGCGGCGGTTCTGATCGGGCTCGACGCCCAGGGCCCCGTCCGTACCATCGTCGTGCTCGTCGCTTTGATGCTGGTGCCCGGCTGGACACTGCTGCGCCGCTTCGCCGCCATCGAACCGGCTGCGCGCGTCGCCCTGACCCTGATCGGCAGCATCCTGTTCGAGACCGTCGTTGCCGTCGGGATGGTGTGGACGCACTTCTGGCACCCGAAGCCCGCCGCCGTCGCGATCCTGGTGATCGCCGCCGTCCTCATCGCGCGAAAGCCCGCAGGCGCGCTCGCCGTCGATTCAGGATCAGGGGCCGAGCTCGACCCCGCCCCCGCCCGCCCGGCGTCGGCCCAGGGCCACCGGCTCGCCCGCCCGGTGCTCGGCGCGTGGATCGCCCTCGCGGTCGCCTTCGTTCTCTGGATCGTCGGCGTCTCGCTGACGAACTCCACGGACCTCGGCCAGCTGGGCCTCCTCGCCGCCTTCCCCGCCGTCTGGTACGTCTCGGTCGCCCTGGCCTTCGCGGTCGTGATGTTCGGCCTCTTCACGAAGCTGCGCTCGCACGGGCTCCTCGCCGGGAGCATCGCGACGCTGATCGTGATCCTCTACGCCTCGGCCGACGTGGTCGAGAACGCACCCCGCCTGCCCTGGGTGTACAAGCACATCGCCGTCACGAACTACATCGCCACGCACGGCAGCGTGAAGCCGTCGATCGACATCTACAACCGCTGGCCGGGCTTCTTCTCGTTCGCCGCCTCTCTCGGCACCTCGATCGGCCTGCCGAACGCGGTCGACTACGCCGCATGGGCCGAGGTCGCCTTTGCGCTCGTCGACGGCCTCCTCGTGCTCGCGATCGCCCGTTCGATCTCGCGCCACCGGCGCTGGGCCTGGACCGCGGTGATCGTGTTCACCGTCGGCAACTGGGTGGGCCAGAACTACTACTCGCCGCAGGCGTTCGCGTTCATGCTCTACCTGACGGCCGCGCTCGTGGCCGTCCACACCCTCGGGGGCGAGCCCCGGCGACCGCTGAGATGGCTCGAAAACGTGCTCGCGACCCCGGCTCGACGGTTTGGTCGCACGATCAACGGCGAGCTGCTGGGCGCGGGCCGGTCGCCCCGTGCACGCGTCCTGGCGATCGTCGCGATCATCGTGCTGCAGGTCGTCATCACGTTCAGCCACCAGCTCACGCCCTACGTGGCGATCCTGGCGCTTCTGCCTCTGCTGGTCTTCGGCTACCTGCGCCCGCTCTGGCTCGCCCTGGTCGTGGTCGTGGTGCCGGTCGTCTACCTGATCCCGAACCTCGGCTACGTCGAGACGAACTTCGGCCTGTTCTCGAGCTTCGATCCCGTCGCCAACGCCAGCACGGCGTCGGTGAGCACGTTCGGCGTCTCGGAGGCGGCGACACTGCAGAGCCACGGTGTCATCCTGCTGACCGGCGTCGCCGTCGTGCTGGCTCTCGCCGGGTTCGTTCGTCGCATCCTGAACGGCCACGTGCGCACGACGCTCGTGGTGGCGTGGCTGGCGTTCGCCCCGGTGTTCACGTTCTTCGGCCAGAGCTATGGCGGCGAGGGCAAGTTCCGGGTGTTCCTCTTCGGCCTGCCGTTCTACGCCATGGGCGTGGCCTGGCTCTTCTGGTCGGGCAAGCGCCCGGCGATCCGCATGACCGGGCTGATCGCCGCGCTCACCGTCCTGCTGATCCTGTTCGTCGGCACCTACTTCCAGCCCGAGGCGAGCCTCCGCATCTCGCGCGCCGACGTCAACGGGGCGCTGTGGCTCGACGCGCACTTCAACGACGACGACACCGTGTTCAGCGTCGACGACACCTTCCCGCTGCTGATCGGGCCGAACTACCCGAAGCAGCTGCTGCGCTACGCCCAGTCGACGGCCATGACCGACGTCAAGAACGAGGACCCGACCAGGGTGAACAACAAGCGCCTCGAAGAGCTCATCGCGCAGCGCTACGACGGCGGCACCACCTGGGTCGCCTTCTCTCCCAATCAGACGCACACGGCCATCGAGAGCGGCACGTTCACCCGAGCCGAGATCACCTCGATCGAGAGCCACATCGCCGCCGAGTCGACCCTGGCCTACAGCCACGACGGCACCGAGATCTACGCGCTGACCAAAAAATGACGCCCTACGTCCGAATTGCGAGGCGCCGCCTGGCGCGCCTCGCAGCGCAAGCCCGAGCGGCGAGGCAGCAGCAGCAGCAGCGGGCTGCGGCCGCCGTGTCGACGCTGCCCTCGGCCTCGGCCTCGGTGTCGGTCGGCGGCACGCTGCGCATCCTCGCGCACCAGGACGACGACCTGCTCTTCCAGAGCCTCAGCCTTCAGGCAGACGTCGACGAGCGCACCCCGATGACGACCGTGTACCTGACGGCGGGAGACGACGACGACGAGGAGTGGTACTGGAAGGCGCGCGAGGCCGGCGTCCGCGCCGCCTACGCCGCCATGCTCGGAGTCGGCGACGTCTGGCTCGACGAGGAGCGCTCTCTGTCCGTCGGACCCGGCGCACCGGCCATCCCGGTCGCGCAGGCGACCCTGGCCGCGGCCCCACGGGTGCGCCTGCTGTTCCTGCGCCTGCCAGACGGCGGCGTCGACGGCGCGGGCGGCCGGCGGTCGGGCGGCGCGAGCCTGCGGCGGCTGTGGGAGGGCGGCCAGTCGACCATCACCGCCGTCGACGGCAGTGCCACCCACACCCTGGCCAGCCTGCACGCCGCGCTGCGTTCGATCATGGACGAGACCCGGCCGACCCGCATCCTGACGCTCGATCACATCGGCGCTTTCGGCGACGGCGACCACAGCGACCACCACGTCGCGGCCTACCTCGCCGAGCGTGTCCATGCCGAGGGGCGGCCGGCCGGGTCGGGCGCGCCGAGCTTCGCGGGGTACCGCGGCTACACGCTCGAGCGCTTTCCTGCGAACCTCAGCTCGAAGCAGATCGCGGCGAAGGAGGCGGCCTTCTTCGTCTATGCGCAATCCGACTGGAAGACCTGCGCCACCGAGCGGGCCTGCATGGTGCGGCCCGAAGGCGCCTGGCTGACCCGCGAGTACGAAGTGAGCCGGGTGACCGCCTAGGGCGTCGGATCCTGCCGCCCTGCGCTTCTGCGCGCCTGCGCGTCTGCGCGTCTGCGCGTCTGCGCGTCTGAGCGTCTGAGTGTCAGGCGTGCTGCCACGCGGCGTCGCGTCGGCTCGCCGCGGCTGCCCCGCCGAACGTCACCACGAGCAGCGCGAGCGCCAGTGCGAGCCCGGCGACGCTGCCCAGCGACAGCACCAGCAGCGCCCCCACGAAGGCGCCCACCAGCATCGCCAGCACCGCGACGATGCGCCGGGAGGCCGTGCGTCGATCGCCCTTCCGCAGGTCCGAGCCGATGCCCGTCAAGGTCATCGTCAGCACAGTGGTGGTCATGTCGGGCACGGCAAGCTGTCGCACGACGGAGTTCTGGAACCCCAGGGCCAGAGCCGCGCAGGCCAGGATCACGACCTGGTCGCCGATCGGCAGGGTGGCCGACCCACGCACCCCGCTGCTCGCCCCCGAGGCCACTGCCGCGATCGCCACCACGAGTGCCGCGGCGAACAGCACGCACTGGATCGCCAGCGAGTTGCGCAGCAGCACGCCGCGGTTCGACGCCGTGCGGGCGATGAGCGAGCCGCCGCCGCTCGCCCCGACGAGGAAGGCGGCCAGCGCCACGAGCGACCCCCAGATCGAATAGCCCGGCGCGCCGGCCAGGGCGAACCCGATGAAGACGACGTTGCCCGTCATGTTGGCGACGAAGACCCGGCCGAGCCCCAGGATGCTGGTGGCGTCGATCACCCCGTGGTGATCGTCAGCACGAGCAGCAGCGCGGGCAGCGGGCCGTGCTTCGGGTGGCGGAGGTAGTCGTCGAGCGCGGCCATGATCGAAGCGTATCGGGAACGATCTCGACTGCTCGGCTGTTGGGGACGGTATGACCAGTGACAGTGATTTCTCGACGCCGCGCCTCTCGATCCTGGACCTCGCGCCCATCGCCCCCGGCGAGACCGTCGCGCAGAGTTTCGAGAACTCCGTCGCCCTGGCGCAGGCCGCCGAGGCTCACGGCTACGAGCGCGTCTGGTATGCCGAGCACCACAACATGCCGACCATCGCCTCGTCGGCGACGAGCGTGCTGATCGGGCACGTCGCGGGCAAGACCTCGACGATCCGCCTGGGCTCGGGCGGCGTCATGCTGCCGAACCACTCGCCGCTAGTGATCGCCGAGCAGTTCGGCACACTCGCGTCGCTCTACCCGGGCCGAATCGACCTCGGGCTCGGGCGCGCCCCCGGCAGCGACCAGGTCACGATGCGCGCGATGCGCCGCGACCCGATGTCGGCCGACTCCTTCCCGCAGGACGTGCTCGAGCTGCAGGGCTACCTCAGCGGCGAGTCGCGTGTCGCGGGGGTCTCGGCGACGCCTGGCGCCGGCACGAACGTGCCCCTCTACATCCTGGGATCGTCGATGTTCGGCGCCCAGCTCGCCGCCGCGTACGGCCTGCCGTACGCCTTCGCGTCGCACTTCTCGCCCGACCTGCTGCACGACGCAGTCGAGTTCTACCGGCGCGAGTTCACCCCGTCGGCGCAGCTCTCGTCGCCGTACGTCATCGCGGGCGTCAACGTGGTCGCCGCCGCCTCGGCCGACGACGCGCAGGCGCAGTTCGACGCCACGCGCCGCACCCGCGTGCGCGGCATGATCTCGCGGACGCCGGGCTCGGCCGAATACACCGACGAGCAGATCGACATCTTCTTGACCACGCCGAACGGGCGTCAGATCGCGAACATGATGAAGTACGCGGCCGTCGGCACCCCTTCGGAGGTGCGCTCGTATCTCGCGGCGTTCGCCGAGTCGGCGCAGGCCGACGAGCTGATCGTCGCGCACCAGTCGCCGCAGATCGCAGGCCGGCTGGAGTCGGTGGCACTCACCGCCGACGCGATGCGCGGCGCCTCCGTCTAGGCGCCGCCCGCCCCGCCCCTCGCGGCGCCCCCCGCCCCGCTGAGCTCGTTGGTAAACCAGGAGTTTCGGGCCGCCACGGCAGCACGCGGCCGAGGAGTCACCCTGCGACCGCGCGAAGTCCGGTTTTGCCAACCTGGGTTGCGCGAGATCGGAGTCGGGCCGTCCGAACGGTGCCGCCCCGGAGATGTGCGGCTGCCCACTTCGGCCGGCTGCGCCCGGTTGGTGAAACCGGACTTCTGGCGCGCGCCGACGGGGGCGGCTGGGCGCGCGACCCCGGCTGCACGCAAACTCCGGTTCTACCAACGCGGCGGCCCCTCGCGGAGGCCGCCCGGGCCAGACCAACGCGCGGGGCCATCTCGCTAGACGAGCGCGCGACTCCAGCCGATGGCGGGCGCGATGTGCTCGGCTACGGTCTCGAGCAGTCGGGCGTTGTAGTCGACGCCGAGCTGGTTCGGCACGGTCAGCAGCAGGGTGTCCGCCGACATCACGGCGGCGTCTTGCACGAGCGCGCCGGCGATCTCGTCGGGCTCGCCGGCGTAGCTCTTGCCGAAGCGCGCGAGTTCGCCGCCGATGTAGCCGACCTGGTCTTCGGCGTCGTCTTGGCGCCCGCCGAAGTACATCCGGTCGATGTCGGTCGTGATCGGCAGGATGCTGCGGCTCACCGACACGCGCGGCTCGCGCTCCCACCCCGCGGCCTTCCACGCGTCGCGATAGATCTCGATCTGCGACGCCTGCAGGTCGCCGAAAGACTCGCCGGTGTCTTCGGTGAGCAGGGTCGACGACTGCAGGTTCATGCCCATCTCGGCCGCCCACTTCGCGGTCGAGCGGGTGCCCGAGCCCCACCAGATCCGCTCGCGCAGCGTCTCCGACTGCGGCATGATCGACAGCCCGCCCGTCTGGCCGCCGGTCATCTCGGGGTTGGCGTGCGCGACGCCCGCTCCCTCGATTGCGCGCAGGAAGACCCCCGCGTGCTGCCGGGCCATGTCGGCATCCGTCTGGCCCTCGGCGGGGACGTAGCCGAACGACTCGTATCCTGCCAGCGCCGTCTCGGGTGACCCCCGGCTCACGCCGAGTTGCAGCCGCGAGTCGCTGATGAGGTCGGTCGCCGCGGCCTCTTCGGCCATGTAGAGCGGGTTCTCGTAGCGCATGTCGATGACACCGGTGCCGAGCTCGATCCGTGAAGTGCGCGCGGCCATGGCCGCCAGCAAGGGGAAGGGCGAGGCCAACTGGCGGGCGAAGTGGTGCACGCGCACGGAGGCGTTGTCGATGCCGATCTCTTCGGCGGCGACGGCCAGCTCGATGGTCTGCGTCAGCACGTCGCGAGCGGTGCGGGTCTTCGACCCGGGAACGGGTTGGTAGTGCCCGAACGACAAGAATCCGATGCGCTTCATGAGCGTCTCAACCGTGCGCCTCAGCGCCTCATTCCCGAAACCATGCATTCGCATGAAAATGGCGCAGGATCAGGATCGGTCGTCTCAGGCCGCGGGGAACCGCCGACGCACGTGGCCGGCCGTGATGTGGGCCCGCCGCTCGACCAGGTCGGTGCGGGGGGCTGTGGCATCGACGTGCATGCCGTAGAGCGGCGCGAGACCGGCCATCGCCTCGTCGACCCGCATGAGGGCGTGCAGCCGGTAGCTGAGCAGGACGTCGTCTCCGCTGTCGGCGAGCTGCTCGTCGAGGGCCGTGAGGAGCGACGCGGAGCTGCGCCACACCGGCGTCGGCACGGGCGCGCCTGACGCGGGCGTTGCACGTGCGCCAGGCCCGGAAGCGGCGACCGCTTCGGACAGCCCCGAGATGGAGCCTCCGAGCACGTCGACGATCTCGCTCAGGCTGGTCGCCCGGTCATCGCTCAGCGGGCGGTGCCGCTCGCCGCGGTAGGCCGCGCCGCGGAGGGTCGAGGCGACGCCGACGAGGGCGGTGCGAGTGCGGTCGTCGCGCCGGCTGCCGCCGCCGGACGTGAAGCGCACCAGTGGCTTCATCACCGATTCGAGCTGGTAGGTGGCCTGGTCGATCGCGCGCGAGGCGCGGCGCAGGGCGGCGGCGCTCTCTGGCCCCGAACCCATGCCGCGCGACGCCTCGAGGAAGCGCCGTACGGTGGCCAGCTGGCGGATCACGGCGCGGCGGATCATGCGGCCGGTCGCGAGCGGCAGGATCACCGCGCTGACGATCACGGCGATCACCGCACCGAGGAGGTTCTCGACGAGGCGGTAGACGATCAAGCCGTCGCTGAATGCGCCCGAGTAGTTGTAGACCTGACAGAGCACGACGACGAGGCCGATCACCCAGAAGGCGTACGAGCGGGTGAAGCCGTACATGCCCGCTACGAGGAAGACGACGACGATCACGAGGGTGATCCACGGGTGCGTCACGCCGACGAAGTGGACGAGCACGATGCCGATGGCCCCGCCGATCACAGTGCCGATGCCACGGTTGACGGTCTTGCGAACCCGGTCGTGGATCGAGTTGGTGCCGGCGAGCACCACCATCACGCCGATGACGCCCCAGTAGAAGCGCTGCCCGTCGAGGGCGAGCGCGATGGGCTCGACGATCGCCACCGCGACGGCCGCCTGGATCGCGGTGCGGAGAGCCGGCGAGACCTTGAGGCGCCGCCACGGGCCGGACATGCCGCCGTCGGCGAGCTCGGCGTTGAGGATGGGTGTCGCGCCCGCCGGGCGGCCCATGAAGAGCACGACGGGCGACTCGAACGGCACGCCCTCGCCGGACGTAGGCAGGCTGCGGCGCACCGAGCGCCACTCGTCGGCGGTCGCGGCGATGTCATCGAGAAGGATGGCGGTGCGGTGCACGGCGTTCGCCCAGCGCGCGTCGGCGACGACCTCGGGGGAGGTGTCGGCCCAGGCGAGCAGGCGGGTCGCAGCAGCGTGGCCTTCGCCGCCGGAGCGCTCGAGGACGAGGCGGATGGCCCGGGCGACGCCGGCGCGCACCTCGGCCGGGGCACCGGCCGATGCCAGCTCGTGGGCGACGCGAGCCAGGCCGTCGATGGCCTGCTCGGTGTCGAAGAGGAGGGAGTGGAGGCGCTCGGCGGTCTCGCCGGTCGCGCCGGAGCCGGGTACGGCCAGCATGCCGTCGGCGATCAGGGCCGCCTCGTGATACTGGCTGCGCCGCCGCCGGAGCCGCACGTGAGCGCGCTTGTCGCGGGACGATTCGTCGAGGACGTCGGCGGACGCCTCCAGGACCCGGGTGCCCCAGGCCAGGAAAGCACGTCGCGACCGCATCAGCGAGCGGTAGGCGTTGGGGTGGAAGATCGCCGACCGGACGATGACCGTCGCGAGCAGCGAGACGGCGAAGATCAGGGCGAGCACCGGGAAGGACGTGAGGGGCAGCGGCAGCAGGAGGCCCACGAGGTAGGCCGCGAAGAGCCCGGCACCGAAGTCACCCACCCAGACGCCGAACCGCGATGCGTAGAACTGGATGAAGAGAAGCAGGATGATCAGCACGAGCTCGAGCACGCGGAACTCGCGGAGGGCGATGCTGCAGAACAGCGCGAGAGCGAACGGCACGTAGAGCGCGGCCGATCGCGCGGCGACGCGACTGGCTGTGGAGTCGACGACGACGAAGCAGCTGAGGAAGGCGGGGAGGGCGCCGAGCATGATCCCGACCAGCGCCGGCAGCCCGAAGATCAGAGCGACTCCGTAACCCGCGGCCATCCCGGCCGGAAGGGTGAAGAGGACGCGCCCGGCGGCGAACATCTTGACCAGGCCGATGTCGTGCATCAGCACGCGGTCCCACGCGCCGAGGCCGTGCCGAAGTCGAGAACGGTCCGACCGGTGATTCGGCGAACCGGGCACCCGTTCGGAGGTCTCCGTCTCTGATCGACTCGACATCAGCTGTTGTCCTTCCCTGTCCGACCTATTCTACTCGGCGCACATGACAGCCGGATTTCGCCAGGGCTAGCGGGCCTCCACCGCCTCGTACGCCCGCCACATCGACGCGTACTTCCCGTCGAGGGCAAGGAGCTCGTCGTGGCTGCCGAGCTCGGCGATCCGGCCGCCGGCGAGCACGCCGATGCGGTCGGCGGCGCGCGCGGTCTGCAGCCGGTGGGCGATCACGACGGTGGTGCGGCCCCGCGACACGCTCTGCATGGCCGCGGTGACACGGGACTCGGTGAGCAGGTCGAGGTTCGACGTGGCCTCGTCGAGCAGCAGGATCGCCGGATCCACGAGTTCGGCTCGGGCGAGCGCGATCAGCTGGCGATGGCCCGCCGACAGCGACCGGCCGCGCTCGGAGAGCTGATGGTGGTAGCCGCCGGGCAGCTCGCCGACGAAGTCGTGCGCGCCGACGGCTCGCGCCGCGGCCTCTACTTCGGCATCCGTCGCCGAGGATCGCCCATAGCTGATGTTGTCGCGGACGCTGCCGGTGAAGAGGAAGGCCTCCTGCGGCACGTAGCCGAGCTGCGTGCGGAAGGCGTGCAGGTCGAGGTGCCGAAGGTCGTGACCGTCGACGAGCACAGCGCCCTCGTCGGGGTCGTAGAAGCGCGCGATCAGCTTCATCACGGTCGACTTTCCGGCGCCGGTCTCGCCGACGAGGGCGATGGTCTCGCCGGGTGGAACCGTCAGGGCTATTTCGTGCAGCGCTTCGGGCGGCTTCGGGTGGAGCGCCGGGGCGAGGGCGATCGAGCGGCGGTCGCTGGGGCCGCGACGCTCGGGGGTGGCGGTCGCCGGGGTCACGAGCGGGTACGAGAACCGGACGCCTCGGAGCTCGAGGGCACCTCGTAGGCGCTGGGGGGTCGTGGCATCCTGCGCCTCGGGGGTGAGCGTCTCGAGCTTCATCAGGTCGCTGATGCGCGACACCGAGACTCTGGTCTGCTGCCATGAGTCGAAGACCTGCGACAGCTGCTGGATCGGCGAGAAGAACATGTCGATGTAAAGCAGGAAGGCGATGAGCGCGCCCGAGGTGAGATGACCGGACGCGATCAGAGTCGCACCCACCCCAGCACGATCACGTCGGCCACACCCGATAAGAACTGCACGAACGGGAAGTAGACGGCGACCAGACGCTGAGCCGCGATGCGGGAGTCGAGGTACCGGCGGCCGAGCCCGTGGAAGTGACGCATCGTGGCGGCCTCGTGCACGAACGCCTGCGATTCACGGACGCCCGAGAGGCTCTCCTGGAAGTCGGCATTCACGATCGCGATGCGCTCGCGGGCCTCGTCGTAGAGCACGCGCGACCGGCTGCGGTACCAGACGGTGCCTGCCGCGAGGGGCACGACCACGCAGAGCACGAGCAGGCCGAGCTCGGTGTTGATGAGCACGAGGGCGACCCGACGCCGACGAACGTGACGATCGAGACGAGGGCCGAAAGCAGGCCGTTCTCGATCAGCGACTCGAACTGGTCGACGTCGGTGGTCATGCGGGTCATCACGCGGCCCGCCATCTCGCGCTCGTAGAAGTCGAGCGACAATCGCTGCAGCTGCGCGAAGATGCGGATGCGCAGGCTCATCATCACGCGCTGGGCCACCCGGCCCGTCACGAACGTCTCGGCCATCCCGTCGAACAGGTCGGCCAGCGTCACCAGCAGGAAGAGGCCTGCGGCCCCGAAGAGCACCGCCTCCGAGCCCTTCTGCACCCCGGAGTCGATGCCGGTCTTGACCAGGGTCGGCCCGAGGAGGCCCGCCACGGCGTCGATCACGACGAAGAGCAGGGCGAGCAGCAGAGGCTTCCGGAACTCGCGCAGCAGTGTGCCGAGCGAGAAGTCACGGTTCTGCACCGTCTCGCGATCGAGGTCGATGCGCGGCTTGTCACGGATGGGCCCGAGAGCCGCCACTCGCGCAAGCAGTTCGGGGGTCGCTGCGAACATGCCCGCCATGCCGCGGCCGCCCCCGCGCCCGCCGCCTCCGCCGAGACCCATGCCGAGGCCGCCGCCCGGGCCGACGGCCCCGCCGGCGCGCCCTGCTCGCGGGTCCGAACCCCAGGCCGCGGCCGTCGTGCCCGAGCCGGCCGCACCGCCGCCGGCGCCTCTGCCCGCAGCGTCCGCCGCCAGCCGGCTCAGCGCGTCGATGTCGCCCGACGCGGCCGCGGCTGCGGTGTCGTCCGTCTCGTCGTCGTCGAGGCCTGTGATCAGCGCGCGATACACCGAACTCGACTTCACAAGCTCGTCGTGGGTGCCCTCGTCGACGACCCGGCCGTGATCGAGCACCAGGATGCGATCGGCCAGGTGCAGAGTCGACTCGCGATGCGCGATCAGCAGAACCGTGCGCCCTTCGAGCTCGTCGCGCAGCGCCTCGTGGATCGACTGCTCGGTCGACGCGTCGATCGCGCTGGTCGCATCGTCCAGGATCAGGATGCGAGGGTCGGACAGGATCGCGCGCGCCAGCGCGATCCGCTGCCGCTGACCACCCGACAGACTCAAGCCCCGCTCGCCGACGACCGTGTCGAAGCCGCGGGGGAGGGCCTCGATGAAGCCCGTTGCGTGGGCGACCTCGGCGGCCTGGCGAATCTGGGCGTCGGTGGCATCCTGCCGCCCGTAGGCGATGTTGGCCCCGACCGAGTCGGAGAACAGGAAGCTGTCTTCGAAGACCATGCCGATGCTCGAGCGCAACGAGTGCAGCGACACGTCGCGGAGCTCGTGGCCGTCGAGCAGGATGCGGCCGCCGACCGGGTCGTAGAACCTCGCCACGAGAGACGCCACCGTCGACTTGCCGCTGCCGGACGGCCCGACCAGTGCGACGCGCTCGCCCGCGCGGATGTGCAGCGAGAGCCCGTCGAGGGCCGCATGCTCGCTGCCGTAGCCGAAGGTGACGTCGTCGAACTCGATGTCGCCGCGGACGTCGTCGAGGGCGGTCGCGTCCGCGGCGTCGCGGATGGTCGGCTCGCGGTCGATCAGCTGGAAGATGCGCTCGATGCCGACCTGCGCCTGCTGCCCGATGGTCAGCACGCCGGCGAGTTGCCGAGCCGGGGCCATGAGGGCCGCGATGTAGCTCGTGAAGGCGAGGAACGTGCCGATGCTGATGCGCCCCTCGAGGGCGAGCCAGCCGCCGAGTGCCAGGACGGCCACCTGCGCCAGGGTCGGGATCGCCTCGAGCAGCGGCTGGAACCGCGACTGGATGCGCACCGAGCGCATCTGCGAGCCGTAGAGCCCCGTCGCGACGTCGGCCATGTGCTCGACCTCGCGCTTCTCGCGGCCGAAGGCCTTGACCACGCGCACGCCGTTCACGTCTTCGTCGACGATTTGCGCGACCTCGCCCTCGCGCTGCTGGGCGTCCCAGGTCGCGGGCAGGATCTTCGCCCGCATGCGGTACGCCGTGAACACCAGCGCCGGAACCATCACCAGGCTGATCACGGCGAGCAGCGGCGAGAGGAAGAACATGACGACGATCGACAGGATCATCAGGATGACGTTGCCGCTCATGATGGGCAGCATGTTGAGGAGGCCCTGCACCAGAGCACTGTCGGAGTTCGCGCGGCTGACCAGCTGACCCGTCGGCATCCGGTCGAGGCTGGCGAAGTCCATGCGCTGCAGGTGGTCGTGCATGTCGTTGCGGAGGTCGTTCTGCACCTCGAGCGCGACCCGGCCGCCGCGGTAGCGCCGGAGGTAGGTGAAGCCGAAGGTCGCGGCCGACAGGGCGATCAGGAGGATCAGCCACGGAACGAGCGGCGACGACTTGGCCACGATGACGCCGTCGACGATCTGCCGGGCGACGAGCGGCACCACCACCTGGCAGAGGCTGCCGAGCAGCGCGGCGGTGAGCGAGATGACGACGCTGCGGCGGTGGCGCAGCATGTAGCGCCAGAGGCGGCGGATCCAGCCTTCGGTGGAGGTGGCGGTGTCGTCGGGGGAGGAGATCGGTGTGCTGTCAGGGCTGCTCACGCGGTGGCCTCCTTCTGGCGGCGCTCGGCGACGGCCTCTTCGACGGCGTCGCCCAGAGCGGCAAGTGACGCGACGAGGGCGTCAGGATCCGGTGCTCGCTCGGCCAGCAATTCGAGCTGCCGGCACATGCGCCCCTCCATCTGGTCGAAGAGCTGCTCGCCCTCGGGGGTCAGCGCCAACGACGTCGCCCGAGCATCGCCTGCGACGGCGTCGCGGCGGATGAGGCCGCGGCGGTGCAGGGAGTCGACCGTGGCGCTGATCGTCGGCTTGCCGACCGCGAGCCGGGCTGCCAGCCGCGAGGCGCGCTCCTCACCGCTCGAGATCGCCGCGAGCACGCGGTAGTCGGCGAAGCTGAGGCCGTCGGAGGCGCGCTCGACGATGCGGGAGGCGCGTGCGAGGGCGCGCACGGCGGAGACGAGGGAGGGCTGATCGAGCATGCCCCCACTCTACGCCGATAGTTCGAGCCCCGAACCATCTTGGGTGAGGCTCGAGTGGGCGTCAGGCCAGCAGAGCGACCGCTCGCGCAATGACCATGCCGATCAGCACGTAGCCGGCGAACGACTCGAGGGCGCACAGCAACTTCGCCCGAGTCGACAGCGGCACCGTCTGCCCGGGCACCACCGCCGTGGCAGCGGTGAGCGAGAACAGCAGGTAGTCGGTGAAGGTCGGCGCCCACGAACGGACCGAGCCGGGGTGCGGCCCGGCGCGGCGGGAGCCAGTGGGCGCTTCGTCCTGCGCGAAGCGGAGGTCGATACGGAGGCCCTGCAGGCCGCCCGCCTCCGAGTCGTCGCGCCGGTGGACGGGGCCGCCCCGGTCGAGGTGCCAGGCCAGCACGGCGAAGCTGATCACCAGTGCGACCCAGGCCTGCAGGGCTGCCAGCAGCAGTCGCGGCCCGTCGTCGTCGTCGCCGTGGGCGAGCAGCACGATTGTTCCGGCGATCGACGCCAGGGCGGCGAGCACGAGGAGGATGGACTCGCCTCGCGCGAGGACACGGCTCCAGCGCGGCTCGCGCGTCAGGTGCACGGGGTTGACGGCCACGAGCACCACGAGCCCCAGGAGCTCGACGCCCGCGATGGCCAGACGCAGGTGCGGATGCACCGTGGCCGGCAGCGTGACCACGAGTGCGACTGCGACGAGCACTGCCACCACCGACGGCCATCGATGCTCGGCGCTGAACCGCCGGGTGTAGTGGGTCACGAACATCGAGCTTAGAGTCGAGCGGCGCTCAGCCCTGGCGCTGTCCGCGGCACGCCGCGCACATCCGGTCGGATCAAGGTCAGTCGACGGGCGAGAACACCAGAGTGCCGTTGTGGCCGCCGAAACCGAAGCTGTTCGACATCACCGGGCCGGGCGTCCACGGTCGGGCCTCGGTGGGGATGTCGAGGTGGATGTCGTCGTCCTGGTTGACGAGGCCGATGGTCGGCGGCACGGTCTTGTGCTTGATGGTGAGCGCGACCGAGACGGCCTCGACCGCGCCGGCGGCGCCGAACGAGTGGCCGGTGACGCCCTTGATGCTCGTGACGATGGGCGAGGACCCTGCGAACACGCGCTCGACGGCCTCGCTCTCGGCGTGGTCGTTGAGGCTGGTCGAGGTACCGTGCGCGTTGACGTGTGCGATCTGGTCGGGGGCGAGGCCTGCGTCGTCGAGGGCGAGCCTCATCGTGCGCTCGGCGCCCGTCCCGTGCGGTGCGGGCGCGGTCACGTGGTAGGCGTCAGCCGTCGAGGCGGCCCCGTCGATCGTCATGTAGACGTGGGCGCCGCGGGCCTGCGCCGCCTCGAGAGGCTCGAGGATGAGCATGCCGGCCGCCTCGGCAGCAGCCAGGCCGTCGCGGTCGCGGTCGAAGGGGCGCGAGAAGCCGGTCTTGGAGAGGGCGCGCATGTTGGCGAAGCCGGCGATGCAGACCGGGGTGAGGCTTGAGTCGGTACCCCGGCGATGACGAGGTCGGCCGTGCCGTGGGCGATCAGACGAGCCCCGGCGGCGATGCCGTCCGTGCCGGCCGCGCAGGCCGTGGAGATCGTGGTGGCGACGCCGCGCAGGCCGTAGCGGATGCTGAGGGCGCCGGCCGGGGCGTTCGGCATGACCATCGGCACGGTGTGTGGCGAGACGAGGCGCTCGCCCTTCTTGTCGAGGATGAGGATCTGCTCGGCGAGGGTCTGCACGCCGCCCATGCCGGTGCCGAGCGACACGGCCACGCGGTCGTGGTCGATCCCGTCGATGAGCTCGCCGGTGTCGGACTCGGCCGGGTAGGGCGCGTCGGCGTCGACCTTCACGAGCCCGGCGTCGCGCAGCGCCTCGTCCGCGGCGACGATGGCCATGCGTGTGACGTTGTCGGCATTCTTGTTGTTCTTATGCGACATCAGTCGTCGCGCATCGAGGGTGTCCAGGTCGACCCGGCGGACGTTGACGTGCGCGGCCGGTTCGAAGAGGCTCTTCCAGAACGCGTCGACACCGATGCCGCTGGGCGTGACGACGCCGATGCCGGTCACGGCGACAGTGCGATTCTGCAGGGGCTTCATGCGTGGGTCTCCTAGAGATGGTGCGGATTGCGTTCGAGCCGCTACCAGTTTGCACTGGGCAGGCACGGCCGACCGGGGCGGAGTCGTCCAACAAACCGACCCTCGATTTGTGGTTGCCGATGGCTCGATGACGAGTCAACATCGCCCGGAATGGGCGACGGCAGCGTCGATCGGGTGCAAAATCGACGTATGGACATTTCTTCGCGAGGAATCCTCTAATGGTTTCGCCGATCATCAAAACGCTCGGCGCCGTCGTCGTCGGAACCCCTGTCGCCGTCGTGCTCGGGCTCACCGCCCGCTCGATCCGCAAGCAGGAGGATGCGTCGGTCCCCGTCGTCCGCACGCAGGAGGCGCCCCTCAGCGTCACCGTCTACAGCAACTACCTCGACAAGCGCACCCACGAGCACCTGCCGCCGACCTCGTTCAAGAAGGGCTACGTCGCCTACGACGTCCACATCGAGAACCACTCGGCAGAGCCGGTGAAGGGCGTCCACGTCGAGCTCCTCGACATCGACGGGGACGTCGTCGGCACCCATCGCCTCGGCGAGGTGGAGGCTTACGGCCAGACCGTCTTCTCCACCAAGCGCTCGTGGACGAGCGCTCTCGAGGCGTCCCGCTCGCGCGCCGTCCCGGTCGCGCCGCGCACCGTCCTCACCTGGCGCACACCGCTCGGCCGACGCCGCACCATCGTCTCGCCGGCCGTCCGGCGAGTGCTGGGGCCGACACCGAGCTCGGTGCGACAGAGTCGCAGGCGCAGGCCTCCGGTGCTCGCCCAGGTCATGAGCTGACCCGAGGGTCCACAGGGCTTCCGCTCAGTCGCGTGCCAGCGGAGGGCGGGTGCGCTCGCTGACCGGGCGGCGACGTCCGTCGGATCCTGTGCTCCGGCGCGGGACGGCGGTGCGCCGCAGCGACCGGATCAGCATGAGGCTCGCGGCCAGCACGACCGCGACTGCGATGAGCAGCGGCGACGACTGTCCCGTCATGAGCGCTCGCACCACGCCGACCACGAGCACCAGCGCCGACGCCGCCGAGAGCACGGCAAGCAGGGTCTGGAATGGCGGACGATCGGACGGGCCGGATGCGGGAGGTCGACGGTCGGGCATCCCGACAGTGTGCACGGTACGGCCGCGCTCGACCAGTGGGCAAAACAGAGGACACCCGAGTGACCCGGGCGCTTCGTTCAGGCGACCGGCTGAGAGATGCGCGCGAGAACCGAGCGGACGAGACCGGTCGCTCGGGCTGGATGCGCTCGACGGGCTCGGCCGGGTCGAGGGCGACCCATTCTTTGACCGAGCTGCGGACGGCGCCTCCGCAGAGGCTGAGCAGCACTTCGGCCTCGGCCCGGTTCGAGCCGAGCCCCGTCGCATCGTGCTCGAGGATGGCGCTCACGGCATCGGTGAGGGTGTCGATCATGCGCGTCATCTGGGCGACGTGGCGGCCGAAGAGCTGCGGGTGCCGCTTCAGCACCTCGTGGCGCTGCTGGTGCAGGGCCTTGCCCTCGATTGACGGGCTGATCAGAGACAGCAGCAGGATCACGGTCGACTCGACCGCGTCGACCCCGTCGTTGCGCATGATGTGCTCGGTGACGACCCCGGGCGTGAGCTCGATGTCGTGGATCCCCAGGATCGCGTCTTCTTTGCTGTCGAAGTAGTTGAAGAACGTGCGCGACGAGACGTCGGCAGTCGAGCTGATCGAGTCGACCGTGGCGTGCTCGAGGCCGTCGCGGAGGACGAGCGTGACGGCCGCCGACTCGAGACGCCGGCGCGTCTCTTCGCGCTTGCGATCGCGCAAGCCGAGGGGTTCGGTCACCATGCCTCGATTATTGCCCGGACTGCAAACTTACGCAAGTGAAAAGGTGCAGTCATGAAAAACAACGGGCGCATGATGCAAAGCGCTCGCGGGGCCGAGGCGGCTTCCCGACCGCGCACGGCCCCGCGAGCGGCGGGGTGAGAGGGCGACGCAGACCCGAAATGCGCGTCGCCGATTCGAATTCACTTCGGAGTCGAGCCCTTGCCCGGTGGGCGCTCCGATGACCCCAGTTCGGGGGGGGGGGGTCAGCTGGCGGGGGTGGCGAAGCCGGCGATGCTCGACATGTTGAGAACGCCGAGGCCGGTGACGTAGTCGAAGCCGTTTGCGGTGTGATAGCTGCCATCGTCGTTCAGCGTGACCAGGTAGCTCGCCGACGAGGTCGAGTAGACCAGCCTCGGGTGGCCGGTGGGGGTCTTCACGTCGAAAAACGTCTTCGGCGCCGACCGGTACAGAGAGTAGAGGATCGGGTTGGCGAATCCGACATGGGCACCGGTGCGCTGCTGCACGGTCGCCATCAGACCGGCGACGAGCGGTGTGGCCAGCGACGTGCCGCCGGCGACGCTGGATGACCAGGCGCCGGTCGCGAGGGTCGAGTTGTTCGTGATCGGGTGGTAGCCGATGCTGAGGCCGGTGAACGGATCGGCGAGCGCCGAGATGTCGGGCCCGACGCGGTAGTCGGACGCCGTCTTGACGTTGACGGCCGAGGCCTGGTAGTCGACGGGCAGGCTCGACCGCTTGAAGACTTTGCTCCACCCGCCACCGGACCCCCCGGAGAAGAGACTGCCGGGAAGCGTCGTCTGATAGTGCGCCTTGGGGGCGGCTTTCGTCGTGACGATCGGGTCGAGCACGTCGCCCCAGCCCAGTTCGAAGGCGCGCTGACCGGTACTCGAGATGCCGAGGCTCGTGCCGCCGACCGAGGTGACCCACGGAGACGAGGCCGGGAAGTTCGCCGACGCATAGCCGAGGTCGGCCTTCTCGTCGCCGTCGTCACCGCTGGCGAAGTAGAGGCCGATCCCCTCGGCCGCGGCCTGCAGCTGGAGGTTGACCTCGCCGTCGATATAGGCCTGGGCGCCCTGGCCTGTCGGCTCGCCGGTGCCGCCGTAGCTGTTGCTGACGACGTTCGCCAGCCCCTGGTCGAGGATCGTGGACAGCGCGAGGTCAGTGCCTGCGCCGCAGTCGCCGGCGCCGGCGTACAGGATTCCCGCGGAGGGCGCGATCGCGTGGACCGCCTCGACGTCGAGGGTCTGCTCGACCTGCCACCCGCTCGGGTAACCGCAGGAGGCCTCGTCGGTGAACGCCGACTTCGACACCGACACGTCTCGGTACTGGGTCGAAGTGAGGAGAGGCTCGCCCTTGCTGCGCGAGTAGGTGTTGACATCGGTGACGGTGGTCGGCGAGTCGTAGGCGTCGATGATGGCGACCGTCTGACCTGCGCCGGCGGTCGCGGACTGCCCGTATGCCTGGCGGATCTGCTTGGGGGTGTACCCGCAGTTGACGGTGCCCGCGTGGGTCTGGCCCCAGGCGGTGGGGATCGTCACCGACCGCTGACCGGAGTAGGTCGAGCAGGGCGCCTTGACGGTGACGCTGCTCGGGGCCACGAGCGACTGCAGGCTCCTCGGCGAGCCGCCGACCGTCTGGATCGAGTTCTGGCCGACGTTCTGGGGGCGGGTGAGCAGTCGCCCCTGGTCGAGCACGATCCCGGAGATGTGTGCCGCCTGCGCGGTGGGCAGCGACGGGACACGCGACGGTGCGATCAGGTGATGCCCCTGCACGTCGTACGTGGCGAGAGACGTGTCGAAGAGCGCGTCGACTGCCTTGACGGTGCCGCGGAAGACGATGTATTGACGGCTCGCCGGGGAGCCGGTGATGGTGATGCCGGTGGGATTCGACGACGACCCGGTGAGCATGTCCCTCTCGCTGTCGAACGAGGCCTGCGTCGGCGCGAACCGGGTGATCCAGTCAGAAGGGCTGAGGTACTGGCGGTATTGCGAGCTCTTGGGGTTCGACACAGACGACGCGAGAGCTTCGGCGCCGGCCTCGTCCTGCAGGGGGAGGAACACCTCGCCCTCGACGACAGTGGTCGGTGAGGTGGCAGTCGTCACGGCGGCCTTCTTGGCCCAGGTCGGCACGGCGCTCGCGAACGTGACGCGAGGGGTCGCGGCGGATGCCTGTGCGGCACCCAGCGCCCCGACGCCGGCGACCGAGAGAGCCGCGACCGCGATCGCGGCCACCGCCCGACGTCGTCGACTGGCTCTCGTGGCATTCGTGGCGCGTGCGTGCTGCATCGGCAGGTCTTCCCCTCAGAAGATGTGACGGGACGACCCCCTCGCCTTCGACGGTAGGTTCTGGGGCGGCCCGAGCACAGTCCCCAGAGGTGGGAACCCCCGGAGAGGGGGCAGGCCCTGGAGGTGTCTCATCATCAGGGATGAAAAGCGGCCCCGGGGCGCCTTCTCGGCCCCGGTCGCCTCTACCGTCGAAGCATGGACAACTCGCCCCGCCTGTTCGGCGCGACGACGCTGCTGGTCTTGCGGATCACGAGTGTCGCCGCCGCCCCCGTGGCAGCCGCCGTCTACCTGGTGCTCTGGAACATCGCCGAGGTGGGCCGCCACTCGCCCCCGAACATCGTGCTGTTCGCGCTCTTCGCGGTGGCCCTCGGCCTGTCGACGTGGATGCCGCGCACGGCGATGGGCCTCGTTCTTGCGATCGGCGCGCTGCAGGCCCTAGGCCTCGTGGCGCCGACCGACGACACCACTTGGCCCGCGTCGCTGGCGATCGCCTTCGTGGTCTTCTTCGTCGGCCTGTTCGCGCGCGGGCTCACGCGCTGGCTCGCCGTGCCGGTGGTCGTGGCCTCGTCGCTGCTGTTCGCGTTCGTGACCGCCTTCCCCACCGACGCGCGGCCGTACCGCTGGGGCTCGTGGGTGGGCGACGGCCCCCTGATCGACAGCCCGCGGCGCGACGCCGAGACGCTCGCGCTCGCTGCCCTCGCCGTCGGCCTGGCGGCGTGGCTGATCGGCATCGCGGTCTCGTCGTTCATCGCCGTGGTCGAGCGGGACGTCGAGCGTGTCGACACGCAGCTCGCCCGGGCGGGCCTCGACCTCCGGATCGCCGACGACCGTGCGCGCATCTCGAGAGACGTCCACGACTCGCTGGCCCACTCTCTCGCCGTGATCGTGTCGCAGGCGCAGGGCGCCGTCGCGCTCGCCGCGAGCCGCCCCGGTGGTACCGCCGGGCCCGCGGGGGCGGGGCCCGCGGGGGCAGGCCTACCGGCGGCAGGATCGATGGAGGCCCGGTCCGTGGAGGCCCGGTCCGTGGAGGCCCGGTCCTTGGAAGCGCAGACGCTCGAGACCGTCGCCGAGGTCGCGCGCACGGCTCTCGTCGACGTGCGGGGCCTCGTCGAGCGCATCCAGACGGTCGACGACGTGATCCTGCCGCGCGCGACGCTGGCCGACGTGCCCGACCTCGTCGAGCAGATGCGTTCTCTCGGCATGTCGATCGACCTCGAGCTGTCGGGAGACGAGCGGATCGCCCTCACCGACGCGCAGCAGGTGGCGGTCTACCGCATCGTGCAGGAGAGCCTGACCAACGCGCTCAAGCACTCCGGCTCGACGTCTCGCGTGACCGTCGACCTCGCGAGCGCCGAGTCGGGGGTGAGCGTGCACGTGTCGTCGAGCGGCGACCAGCCCCTGGTCGACGGGGTGGGCCCGGGCGCCGGCATCGCGGGCATGAAGGAGCGCGCTCGGCTGGCGGGTGGCTGGCTGCGGGCCGCGCCGGTCGGCAAGACCGGAGAGTCGGCGTTCGTGGTGACCGCGTTCGTGCCATCGGCGCGAGGCGGGGTGCAGAATGCCTGATTCGACGACCCGGGTCGTCGTGGTCGACGACCAGCGCCTGTTCGCCTCGGGCATGAGCATGCTCATCGAGTCGCAGCCCGACCTCGAGTGCGTCGGCACGGCGCTCGACGGCCGCGAAGCGGTCGAGCTCGTGGCGCGCGTCGCTCCCGACGTGGTGCTGATGGACATCAGGATGCCGGTGGTCAACGGGATCGAGGCCACGCGCCTCATCAGCGAGGCCGAATCGACCGGCGTCCTCCCCGTCGACGCCGTTCCTCGTGTCGTCGTGCTCACCACGATCAAGAAGGACGAGGCCGTGTACGCCGCCTTCCAGGCCGGCGCGCACTCCTTCCTCACGAAGGACGCCTCGCCCGAGGTCGTGCTGGCCGCGATCCGGGCGGCCGTCACGGGGGCGCCCGCACCGACTGAGGCGGATGCGATCGAACTGGTGCGCGCCCACGCCGACCCGCAGGCCCCCGAGCGACCGGATCCGCTCGAAAGCCTGACGGCGAAGGAGCGCGAGATGTTCGCGCTCGTCTCGCGGGGCCTCAGCAACGCCGAGATCGCGGCAGAGCTGGTCGTCTCGGAGGCCACGGTCAAGAGCCACGTCCGTGCCGTGCTGCTGAAGCTCGGCCTGCGCAGCCGCATCCAGGTGGTCGTCTTCGCCTACGAGAACGCCCTGGTCGACCAGGCCGCCGAAGGAGCGAAATGAAGCACCCGTCCGCCTTCCTCGGCCGCCAGTGGGTCGCCAAGCTCGCCGCCCTCGTGGTCGTCGTGGCCGGCACGGCCGCCATCGCCGTCTCGAACATCCCCGAGCCGGCCGACCAGGCGCTGCCGCACCTGCCGACGAAAGACGTGTCGTCGTGGAGCATGCCGCTCGATCGCTACCTCGTCGTGAACGACGACCAGGAGCACTACGCCGAGCTGCTGCTGCAGTCGAAGTGCGCGGCCGCCCAGGGTGTCCGGATGGACGTGCCGTGGCGCGACGTCACATCGATCGGCGTGCACGGATTCGGCGACGCCGAAGACGCCGGCCTCGGCCAGGACTCGGTCGTGCGGCCCCTCACCGTGGGCACGGCGAAGGCGGTCGGCTACCACCGGGTGCCGACCGACACGCTCTCGAGCGGGCTCTGGGCGGCCTACCTCGCGCGGCCGCCGCTGACGGGTGCGCAGCAGAGGGTCGCGGACTCGTGCCTGACGCAGGTGCGCGAGACCGAGCTCTCGATCGCCCCGCTGTCGGGCAGGGCGCAGGTGGCGAACGCTCTCGCGGTGACGCTGGCGAACCGGGCCCTGCGAGACGCGCGTCGTGATCCTGCCGTCGTCTCTCGAGAGAGGGCCTGGCGCACCTGCATGGCACCGGCCCGCGTCCGAGACCTGCCGGAGTCGCCGGCGCTGATGCCGTCGCCCTCGGTGGCGAACGGGTTCGCGGTGGGGCTGCCGACGGCGCACGTGAGCGCCGGTGAGAAGAGCGTGGCGGTGCAGGACGCCACGTGCATGACGTCGACCGGCTACCGGGCGGCTCTCTACGCCGCCGACTACCGGCAGCAGCAGCGCGTCACGAAGAGCGACCTCGGGGTGCTCGAGGCGGGTGGCGTCGACCAGAGGGTGTACGCGGCCAAGGTCGACCGCGTCATCGCCGCGAACCTGCCGCCGAAGCCGGAGGCGTAGCCCCGCAGACGAGAATCGGCGCAGGACACCGGTGAGAACCGGTGCCCTGCGCCGAAAGTGGTGCTGGCTTCGACCTATGCCGCGAAGGCGAGCTCTCGCAGCTGCACGTCGTGCGCCTGCAGGATCGTGCGCGACGGCTCGGAGACCCAGGCGCGGCCGGGAATGACCCAGCCCTCGGCGCCCGACGCCACGACGCGAGCGCCCGGGGCCACGTGGCCGCCGAGCTCGGAGCGGGCGATGCGGACGACGAATTCGCGCGAGGACTCGTCGACGACGACGAACTCCACGAGGTTGTCGTGGGTGAGCACGGGAGCCGTGGTGACGGTCCCGTCGATCTGGATGAGTGAAATGGTTGTCATGGTGCTGTCTTTCGATGCTGTGCGGCGAGTTCGCGCGGGCACCGGGTGAGGGTGCGGCGCTGTTCGCACACGCCGAGTGTCGGCGTGCTGGTGCGCGGTGCTTTGTGGGCACGAAGCGCGGGTTGGCTCGGTCGGAATGAGACCCATGAAGGTCTGAACGAGCATGTGTTGGCCTGTTGGGCCGACGGCACTGGCTCGGGGCCAGCATGCCTGTCGTGAAACACGCACGTCGTTCAACAAGCACGTCGCGAATGGGTAGATAGTCCACTCAAGCAACTGGATAACGATAGCAGGATGCTGTCGCTCCGTCAAATCTGGTATGACACCCCAGTCAGGGGGTCACGAGTCAGCGGTCGGGCCCGACGGGGGCGGGGTGAGTAGCCCGAGCACGGTCTCGAAGGTGCCGCTCATGTCGATCGCCGGGTCGTGCAGCCACTGCAGCTGGATGCCGTCGCTCACCGCCGTGAGGATGCGCGCGATCATCGCCGGGTCGAGGTCGATGCGGATCTCGCCTGCCTCTTGACGGGCTCGGGCGGCCTCGCCGAGGGTCGTCTCGATCTGGGCGTACCGGTCGTCGATGTAGGCGTGGCCGGGGTGCTCGGCCGCCTCCGACTCGACCACCAGGCGCGAGTAGAGCTGCACGAGGCCCGGCACCTCGGCGTTGTGGCGCAGGGCGCGGGGGAGGAGGTCGATGATGTCGCCGTCGTCGGGCAGGAGGCGGGCCTCGTCGGCGTCGTCGCGCTCGCGGAGCACCTCGACGAGGAGGTCTTCGCGCGAGTCGAAGTAGTGCAGCACTCCGGCCTTCGTGAGACCGACGGCGTCGGCGATCTCCTGGAGCGAGGAGTGGCGGTAGCCCCGTTCGCCGATGACGGCGAGAGCCGCACTCAGGATCTCCGCACGCTTGGCGTCGCCCTTGGCGTAGCGGCGGGAGGGAACAGCACTGGTCACGCGACAAACCTAGCGCCGATAATCCCAACCCGAGGTAGGTTTGTGATGCTAGATTCTTCGACAGGCCGCGTCGAGGTCGACGCCGCCGTGACCCGAAAGGCACCGATGTACGACTCCGCAGAAGAGACCGCCCGTCTCGACGAACTGGCCGCGAAACTGACCCTCGACGAGAAGGTGCAGCTGCTCACCGGGCGCGACTTCTGGACGACCTGGCCCATCGAGAAGATCGGGCTGCGTCGCATCCTGGTGTCGGACGGCCCCTCCGGCGTCCGTGGCGAGGTGTGGGACGAGCGCTCGCCTTCGCTCAACCTCCCGAGCGCGACGGCGCTCTCGTCGTCCTGGGACCGCGCCGTCGCTGCTCGCTACGGTGCCGCGTCCGCTGTCGAGGCCCGCCGCAAGGGCGTCGACGTCGTGCTCGGGCCGACCATCAACCTGCACCGGTCGCCGCTGGGCGGCCGCCACTTCGAGGCGTTCAGCGAAGACCCGCTGCTCACCGCCGAACTCGCCGCGGCCTACGTGTCGGGCGTGCAGGAGAACGGCGTCGGGGCCACCCCCAAGCACTACATCGCCAACGACTACGAGACCGAGCGCTTCACTGCGAACACCGTCGTCTCCGAGCGTGCCCTCCGCGAGCTCTACCTGCTCGCCTTCGAGAAGAGCATCACCGAGGCGCACGCGTGGCTCGTGATGTCGTCGTACAACCAGATCAACGGCACCACCGCCACGAGAGCGAGCTGCTCGAGACGCCGCTGGGCTCCGAGTGGGGCTTCGACGGCGTCGTCGTCAGCGACTGGACGGCTGTTCGCACCGTCGAGAGCGCCAAGGCGTCGCAGGATCTCGTGATGCCCGGCCCCGACGGCCCCTGGGGCGCCGCTCTCGTGGCGGCCGTTCGCAGCGGTGACGTGTCGGAGGCGGCCATCGATCGCAAGGTCATCCGTATCCTGCGCCTCGCTGCCCGTGTCGGCGCGCTCGAGGGCTTCGCACCCGTGCAGGCCGCTCCCGTCACCGTCGAAGACGGCGTCGCGTTCGCCCGCGAGGCCGAGGCCGCCGGCAGCGTGCTGCTCGCGAACCCCGAAGGCACCCTGCCGCTCGACGCCTCGGCACTGGGGTCGGTCGCGCTGATCGGCCACAACGGCCTGCACGCCCGCACCCAGGGCGGCGGCTCGGCCACCGTGCTGCCGACGAAGGTCGTCTCGCCGCTCGAAGGTCTCCGTGCCGCTCTGCCCGGTGCGATCGTCTCGTACTCCATCGGGGCCGTCGTCCAGGAGGGCATCACCGAGCTTCCCCTCGACGACATCGTCAACCCGGCCACGGGCTCGAATGGCATGCTCGTCCGCTTCCTCGACGCCGACGGCACGGAGATGTTCCGCGAGGACCGCCTGGCCACGGCGCTGACGTACTTCGGTGGCGACGCCCCCGTCGACACCTCGGCGGTTGCCGAGATGACGATGACGTGGACGCCGGCCACCACCGGCGAGGCGCTCTTCGGCTTCGCTTCGGTCGGCCACGGGCGCATCTTCGTCGACGGCCGGCTCGTGCACGAAGAGACCTCGAAAGACACCGGCGGCATGGATCTCGGCGCGTCGCTGCTCGCGCCGCCATCGATCGTCACCCCGGTGCAGGTTGCCGCGGGCACCTCGCTCGACGTGAAGATCGAATTCGACATGGGCTCGCGCGACAAGTCGATGGCGGGCGTGTGGAGCATCACGGCGGGGCTCGAAGCCGACAACTCCGACCCGGAGGGCTGATCGCCTCGGCGGTCGACGCCGCAGCGAACGCCGATGTCGCCATCGTCGTCGTGGGCACCAACTCTCGAGTCGAGTCGGAGGGCTTCGACCGCCAGAACCTCGACCTGCCCGGGCGCCAGGACGACCTCGTGCGCGCCGTCGTCGCCGCCAACCCGAACACGATCGTCGTGGTCAACTCGGGCTCGCCCGTCGTCATGCCCTGGCGCGACGACGTGAAGGCGCTGCTGCTGACCTACTTCGGCGGCCAGGAGTACGGCAACGCGCTCGCGGACCTGCTGTTCGGCGCCGTCGAGCCCGGCGGGCGTCTGCCCACGACGTGGCCGGCGCTGCTCGGCGATGTGCCGGTGCTCGACGTCACACCGCACGGCGGCATCGTCGCCTACGACGAGGGCATCCACATCGGCTACAGGGCGTGGCTGCGCTCGGGCCAGACGCCCGCGTTCGAGTTCGGGCACGGGCTCGGCTACACCACGTTCTCGACGGGGTCGCTCGAGGTCTCGCCGTCGGTCTCCGCCCCGTCCGCTCCTTCCGCTTCGGGCGGGGCGCAGGATGCCACGGTGTCGGTCACGGTCACCAACACCGGTTCGCGCCGGGGCAAGCACGTCGTTCAGGTGTACCTGTCGCGCGCCGAAAGCGCGGTCGATCGCCCCGCCCGGTGGCTCGCCGGCTTCGCGCCGGTGATACTCGACGCAGGGCAGTCCCAGGTCGTCACGATCCCGCTGCCGGCGCGTGCCTTCGCCGACTGGGACGAGGGCTGGAACTACGAGGAGGGCGCGTTCGAGGTGCACGTCGGCACGTCGCTCACGGCCACCCCGCTCGAGGCCTCGATCGAGCTCGTGGGGTCGTCAGCGCGGGCCTGAGCGACCATCGGGTGAAGCACTGGCCAATGTCGGCGGTGCGGGGAATACTGACCGGACCGATTGGTTCCACCCCGTACCGACCGACTGCCACGATCACTGACAGGAACACCGTGACGCAACAGACCACCACGACGACCGTGCCCTCCGCCGCCGAGGGTGCCGTGGCGGACGATGCCGCGCGCAACCGCCTCGTGCTGGGGCTTTTGATCGTCTCGGCCTTCGTCGTGATCCTGAACGAGACGATCCTGAGTGTCGCGCTGCCGACGCTGATCATCGACCTCAAGGTGTCGGCCGCGACCGTCCAGTGGCTGACGACGGGCTTCCTCCTGACCATGGCGGTGGTCATCCCGATCACGGGGTTCCTGCTGCAGCGCTTCAGCACGCGGTCTATCTTCATCCTCGCGATGTCTCTGTTCAGTGCCGGCACGCTGATCGCGGCCGTCGCGCCGGGCTTCCCGGTGCTGCTCGTCGCTCGAATCGTTCAGGCGACGGGCACGGCCGTGATGATGCCGCTCTTGATGACGACGGCGATGACGCTGGTGGCTCCTGCCGCGCGCGGTCGCATCATGGGCAACATCTCGATCGTGATCTCGGTGGCCCCGGCCATCGGCCCCACCATCTCGGGTCTCATCCTCAGCGTGCTGAGCTGGCGCTTCATGTTCATCATCGTTCTGCGATCGCCCTCGTCGCCCTGGTCGTCGGCGCGATCAAGATGAAGAACGTCACGGTGCCGCGCAAGGTGCCGCTCGACGTGCTCTCGGTGATCCTGTCCGCGTTCGCGTTCGCCGGGCTGCTCTACGGCCTCTCGAGCGTGGGCGAAGCGGCCTCCGGGTCTCCGCAGCCCGTCCCGCCGCTCGTGCCGGTGATCGTCGGCGTCGTGGCTCTGGCGCTGTTCATCCTGCGTCAGACCCGGCTCGCCCGGTCGTCGGCGCCGCTGCTCGACCTCCGCACCTTCCTGTCGCGCACCTTCTCGATCTCGATCGCGATGATCGCGGTCTCGAGCATCGCGCTGTTCGGCAGCCTCATCATCCTGCCGATCTATCTGCAGACCGTGCTGCACGTCTCGACGCTCGCGACCGGGCTCCTCCTGCTGCCCGGTGGCGTCATCATGGGTGTGCTGTCGCCCGTCGTGGGCCGGCTCTACGACCGCATCGGGCCGACGGCCCTGCTCGTGGTCGGCTCGATCCTCGTCAGCGCGGCGCTCTGGAGCATGGCGATGTTCTTGCGGCAGGGCACACCTCTCTATGTGATCCCGATCGTGCACATCGTGCTGAGCGTCGGGCTCGCCTTCACCTTCACGCCGCTGTTCACGGCGTCGCTCGGCGCGGTGCGGCCCGACCTCTACTCGCACGGCAGCGCCATCCTCAACACCGTGCAGCAGGTGTCGGCGGGGGTCGGCACGGCGCTGTTCGTCACCCTCCTGTCGACGGGTGCTGCCGCGGCGGTGACCCACGGCTCGTCAGCGGTGGCGTCGACGGCGTCCGGTGTGCAGACGGCCTTCTTCGCAGGCGCGATCATCTCGCTCTTCGCCATCGTCGCTGCGTTCTTCGTGCGGAAGCCGGCGCTCGTCGCCGCGACCGAGGAGAGCGTCGCCGCGTAACGACCGCTGCCGCTTCACCTCGCGAGGCGCCTGTCGGGATCCTTCCGGCAGGCGCTTCGTCATGTCAGGGGAGCCTCATCGGGTGTCGAAAGGGTCGTCAGCGAGGCTCGGTGCCTGACCAGCAGGAGGACACCCATGACCGCATACGACGGCCCGATCCGGGGCCACACCGCCGAGCGCGGGCGAGGAGCAGTCACCCGCGCTCTCCTCGGCCGCTCGACCGACCCGCAGTGGATCCGCCCGAGCCTCTGGGGCCTCCTCGTGCTCACGGCCCTGCTGTACCTCGTCGACCTGTCGGCGAGCGGCACGGCCAACAGTTTCTACGCCGCGGCCGTCCAGGCCGGCGCCAAGTCGTGGAAGGCGATGTTCTTCGGCTCGCTCGACTCGTCGAACTTCATCACCGTCGACAAGCCGCCGGCGTCGCTCTGGCTGATGGGACTCTCGGCCCGCCTGTTCGGCTTCTCGTCGTGGAGCCTCCTTCTGCCCCAGGCGCTCGAAGGGGTCGCGAGCGTGCTGCTCGTCTTCCTGGCCGTGCGTCGCACGCTCGTCATGCTCGGTGCGCGGTTGGCGGCGACCGGTGGGCTCCTGGCCGGCCTCGCCCTGGCGTTCACGCCCGCCGCCGCGCTGATGTTCCGCTTCGACAACCCCGACGCGCTGCTGGTGATGCTGATGAGCCTCGCCGGCTACTTCACGGTGCGAGCCCTGCCTCGGGCGAGCGGGAAGTGGCTCGCGGCCGCGGGTCTCGTGCTCGGCTTCGCCTTCCTCACCAAGATGCTGCAGGGGCTCCTGGTGGCGCCGGCGTTCGCGCTGGTCTACCTGCTGGCGGCGCCCGCGTCCTGGTGGCGTCGCATCCTGCACGTTCTCGGGGCGGTCGCCGGAGTCGTGGTGGGCGCGGGCTGGTGGGTGGCAGCGGTGGCCCTTTGGCCGGCCGATGCGCGCCCGTACATCGGCGGATCGACGAACAACTCGGTGCTGCAGCTCGCGTTCGGCTACAACGGTCTCGGGCGGTTCTTCGGGTCAGGATCCGGGAACGGCGGCGGTGGCGGCGCCGGCGGGGGTGGTGCTGCGGGCTCGTCGTTCGGCGGCTCGACCGGTCTGACGCGCCTGTTCTCGAGCGAGATGGGGCTCGAGATCTCATGGCTCCTGCCTGCGGCCCTCGTTCTGATGGTGCTGGGCATCGTCGTTGTTGGGCGGCGCCCGCGCACCGACCTCGTTCGCGCCGGCTTCGTGATGCAGGGCGCGTGGCTCGCCGTGACCGGGCTCGTCTTCAGCTACACGAGCGGCACGATCCATCCGTACTACACGGTGGCACTCGCACCGGCGATCGCCGGGCTCGTCGGGACGGGCGGGGTCGTGCTCTGGCAGGCGCGCGCCACATGGCTGGGGCGACTCGGGCTGGCCGTCGCCGTCGCGGTGACGGGGGCCTGGGCGTTCCACCTGCTCGGGGCGAACGCGTCCTGGCTGCCGTGGCTGCGCTGGGTCGTGCTCGTCGGAGCCATCCTGTCGGCCCTGCTCTTCGTGGTCGGCTCGATCGCGGCGTGGCGGCGGCTGACGCTGGTGGGTGCTCTTGCGGGCGCGCTGTTCGCGCTCTCGGGGTCGGGTGCGTATGCCATCGCGACGGCGTCGGTGGGGCACACCGGGTCGATCCCGAGCGTGGGATCGACGTCGACGAGCGGTTTCGGTGGCGGCGGTGGTGGGGTCGGCGGCGGTGGCTTCGGCGGCGGTTCGGGCGGGCCCGGCAGGTCGAGCGCGGCAGCCGGGGGTGCAGCGTCCGAGGAGTCGGGGTCGTCGGGCACGAAGCCGTCCGGAACCAGGCCGTCGGGTACGCGGCCGTCCGGCACCGGCGGGACTTCGCCGACCGGCTCGAGGGACACCTCCTCCGAGGCGGCGCGCACCGCACCGACCGGTGGCGGTGGTGGGACGACTTCGTCCGCCGCGCTCACGAAGCTGCTCGAGGCGTCCACCGCCCGCTGGGCCGCGGCCGTCGACAACGACCAGTCGGCGGCGACCCTCGAGCTCTCGAGCGACACCGCGGTGATGGCCATCGGCGGCTGGAGCGACGACCCCACCCCCACGCTGGCGCAATTCGAGGCCTCCGTGAAAGCGGGCGACATCGGCTACTACGTCTCCAGCGGCACCGGCGGGGGCATGGGCGGCAGCAGCTCGTCGACCGCGTCGAAGATAGCCGCCTGGGTCGAGTCGCATTACACGGCGAAGACGGTCGGGGGCAGCACGGTCTACGCCCTCAGCAGCCCGAAGTCGTGACTCGCCCCACAGATCGGCCAGCGGGCGGAGTTCGATCAGTGACGAGCTTGTCTCGTGCGGAGACGAATCATCGTGATGCTGAGACCGATGACTGCGACGGCGAACGCCGAAGCCCACGCTGCTGCGCAATGGATGTCCTGCTCGAGCAGAACGGCCCATGGATGCCTTGACCCGTCTGCCCCCACGCCCGCGAGCATGCAGATGATCGCGTAGGCACTCGGCGGTATCCAGGCTAGGGCGAGGTCAAGGAATCCAATGGAGCCGAGGATGATGCCGAGAAGGAGAACCTCGTTCCGCAGAGCGAGCGCAATGGCCGCGTCGGGTGCCTCCATCACGGTTAGAGCGCCCGCGAGCCCCAGGGTGAACGAGCACAGGCAGAGAACCAGCCGTGCGGCGAGAAGACGACGGAGTGGTCGCGTCGATATCGCCGCGATCGGGCCAGCGGGATCGAGAATCAACCCGGATGCGAGACATGCTGCAGTGAGGGGGAGGACAAGAGATGCGGGTACTCGGAAGTCGATCTCGTAGCCGACGCGAAGAGAGAGGTTTTCCCCCCAGCCCGATAGGGCCCCTGCGACGACCATGAGCGGAACGATCGAGTACATCCGAAAACTGGCAACGTGAAAGTTCATCGGAGGGCGCGGAGGTTCGCCTTGCCGGAGCAGAGATTTCGGGTGTTGCCGGCGACCCAGGCGATCTGGTCGGCACGCGGCATCGAGATGAGCTTGTCGTAGGCAGCGCCGCCCCCTTCCCAAGCGTCTGCTGTCTCCCGGCTGTCGATCGCCCAGCCGACAAAGACCAGAGGTGGGCCGTAGACATAGCCGAGCGGGTCGTCCGGCCCGAGCACTCTGCATGCTGCACCGGACTGACGGGAGTCGAGGATGCTCTGTACGAGTTCGCCGAGGTCTCGCTGCTCCCAACCCTGGGCGAAGTCGTCGACATGAAGTTCTACGGTTCCGGGTGTGACGACGCGGCTCACGCCGCGTTGCGTCACCTCGACTCGTTCGAAATGGAAGGGCGTTGCGGTCAACTGCCGTTCGACTGGCCCCAACGCCGTGGAGATCGTGACACGCTCTGGTTCGTAGGCGGGAAGGAGGCACAACTCTGGACCCGACCCGGCACAGTGCAACGAGCCGCTGGCGCGGTCGAGGGAGACGCCGGTCGGTGAACAGATGACTCCGGCGCCCACCACGATCAGGATCGCGGATCCCGAGGCCGAAATGATTGCTGCGACTCGACGCGACCGGGCGACGATGAGGACAGCGATTCCAACCGCGGCCACGCCTGCTGCCGCGAACCAGGTCGTGCGGAGCGCGAAGAGAGAAACGTTCAGGTCGAAATACGGGCCGAGAGAGGCGACGTACAGGGGGGAGAGTACCGGCAGGGTGGAGGTGACGCCTCCGCCGAGAACCAATACGGCGACACCGAAGACGTACGAGCCGATGCACGCGATCGGCGGGGCCCACCACCACGGGACGAGCAACCCGAAGACGAAGCCGACCAGACCCCCGGCGGTCAGCGATGAGACGGATGACAGAAGCCTTGAAAAGTCTGGGTGCCCCGCGGGAACACCCAGCGACCCCCAGGGAATGAGGATGCCGGATACGACGAAGACAGACATGCTCCCCGCCACGAGCACGACGCTGGCCGATGCGGCGAGTGTGGCGCGAACACCTCCGTCAGGGGCGCAACGGATGAGAAGGAAGTACGAGGATTTGCGGATCCGCCCACCCATGAAGGCGGCAAGGCCGCAGAAGAGCGGAATCACCAGCGTGAAGGCGGCAGCCACTGCGCCGGTTCGATCGCGCCAGTCATAAAATCGTGGAGCGGTTTCACCCAAGCCGAGGAGGGTGCCCAGGATGGCGGTCACTCCTAAGGCGGGAAGGACGTGCATTCGACGGGCAATGAGCAAGGCTGCCCCGAGCGCGGTCATAACTTCTCGCAGAGGACGTCGTAGGCAGATTCCCAGATGTCGGCATCATCCGCTCGCGCCCATTGGCCGAACTCCATTTTCGGCCCCGAGAACCTGGCCTGCCCGTCGGTCAGAACGAGCACGCTGTCGGCCACTCTCAGATCAGAGGTGATGTGCGTTGAGAGGAGGACGGTGGACTCGCGCCCGAGATGATCGATCACGTCGAGGATGCTGCGTCGTTCAGAGGGGTCCAGCGCGGCAGTGGGCTCGTCCAGCAGAAGGAGTCGTGGTTGGTGGACGATCGCCTGGGCGATGGCTGCACGCTTTTGTTGCCCGCCAGAGAGTCGTCCCACGGGCATGGACTTCACGTCTCTGAGATGCGTCGCCTCCAGGGCTCGGTCTATCAGCCCCGGCGCCTGACGGGCGCCCATGCCCTTGAGCCAGGCGGCATAACCCACCGATTCGCGAACCGTGAATCCATTGTTGAAAACAGGAGTCTGAGGCTGGTAGCCGAACCAACGTCGCATGATCCGGGTGCCTCGGCGATCTCCGAGACTCACCCCTTCGAAACCGACATCGCCGGACTGCGCTTTGGCGAGGCCCGCCAGAATTCGGAGCAGTGTGGACTTGCCTGCCCCGTTCGGCCCGAGAATGGCGTGAACGCCGCCGCTGACGGCAAAGCTCAAATCGTTCAGCACTTGGCGGCGCCGGCATCGGGCATTCAGCGCTACGACACTCAGCGAGGATGCCCCGTCCCCAGTCACAGGTCAGCCGCCGGTTCCGGCGCAGGTCCTGATGTGCTTGACGCCGCTGTTCTTCGAGCCGCCGTAGTCGACGGTGACACGCGTGTCGTAGTCGGCTTCGGTCTGGTTGTCGCACCGCCGGATCGAATAAGAGAATGCTGCGCCGTTCTGCGGGCCTAGCTTTGCGCCCCAGAAGACTTGAGCATCGGGAATGATCCCCGGAAAACGGTGGAAGACGCGTTGTGTGATCGTGCCTTTCAATCCGACTTGGCACTGCGTGGTGGAGTTGCCCTGGACGCGGCTGCTGACGTTAGTCGTGGTCACGCTCTTGATCGTGCACTGAGTCGCATGAGCGGGGAGTGCTGGTACAAGGAGCGCAGCCCCTACCGCCGCGGCAACGGCGACGCCCGCCAAAGTCGTCTTGATCGTCATTGATATCCCTCCCGGCGAGACCGTCTCGCATAGAAAGGGACGCTAACAGAAAAACCGTATGCACAGTGAAATATGTTTATACCGTGGCACGGGGGCTACGCCGCGATCACCGTCTCCTCTTCGCGGGTGGCGACCGCCTCGTTGGCCAGGCGCACGCGGCGGCGCGAGAGCAGGTGCGTGAGCAGCGTGAGGCCCAGGCCGGCGGCCGCCCACAGCCCGAGGCGCAGCACGTCGAGCCCGAAGCCGTGGCCGGGGAAGTACTGCAGGGTCTGCGCGGCGTCGAGCCATGCGGCCCCGTTCCAGAACGTGTGCAGGCCGGCGAAGAAGCCGGGCATCAGGGCGGGGGCGAAGATCCCGCCCGACGAGGTGAAGTTGAGCATCACGAACAGCGCCGTCAGTGCGGCGGTCGTCCAGTGCCGCAGCAGCGGGTGTAACCCGACCCCGATCAGGATGATCGCCAGCGAATAGAGCCAGCCCAGCAGCCAGATGCTCCCGACCTGCCCGTCGATCACGTGGTAGATCGGCCCGGCCACGGTGAGCGCGATGCCGGCGACGATGCCCGACATCACCACCGAGGTGACGATCGACCACCGGATGCCGAGGCGCGAGGCGAAGGCGGCGACGGCCGCGGCCGTGGCGTACGAGCCGACGCTCAGCCCGACGAGCAGGAAGAAGATGCCCTGCCCGGTCGAATCGTGCGTGCCGGCCGGCACGACGTCGACCACCTGCAGCGGCAGCTTCTCGGCGTAGGCGATCGGCAGGAAGATCTTCTGCACCACGGTCGCGCTGGTGTCCGACGCGGCCGACGACACGAGGAGGCTCGCGCTCGTGGTCGTCGGTTCGTACGCGGCGCTGATGGTGCGGTCGACGATGAGCTTGCGGGCCTCGGCGTCGGTCGCGACGGTGCGCACGCTCAGCTGGCTGGGCGCCTTGTCGTTCAGCGTCTGGGCGAACACCTGGGTGGCGGGCTGCGATCCGACGATCGCGACCGGCAGGTGGTGCGGCGTCGGCTGGTGGAAGGCACCGAGGTAGGCCAGCGACATGCCGACCGCCAAGAACAGGGGCACCAGGATCGCCGCGCCGAAGGCTTTGAAGGCCGCGACCGGCGTGCCGAGGAAGAGCCGTGGCCCGGGGTTCGGCTGCGGCGTCATGCGGTGGCTGACGTGGCCGGGGTCGTGGGAGGTGTGCGGCAGGGGCTCGCGGAGGGCCACGGTCTGCGTGGGTGTGCTGCTGGACACGGTGCTTCTTTCGGAGAGTAAGTGTTGCATCATGCAACAATGCTCAACAGTACACCCGATCGATAGCCTGGTGAAGTGACGGATCAGCGACGAGCCTCCCGCGCCCGGCGGATGGAGGCCGTCTACATGCAGATGGAGACCATCTCCCGGCGCGCCGTCGCGCGGAACCGCCGCACCAGCGCCCCGCTCACCGTCGTCCAGCACACCCTCCTCACCTTCATCGCGAGCACCCGCGACTGCCGTGCCATCGACATCGCCGCGGCCCTCCGGCTCAACCGCTCGACCATCTCGCGCCAGGTAGGCGACCTCGTCGAGCTGGGGCTCGTCGCGGCCGGCGCGAGTGACGCGCACGCGCGCGAGCACGAGGACGCAGGATCGGGCGGCCCGGGTCGCGGTCAGATCCTCGCCCTCTCGGCGCGCGGGTCGGAGCTGCTGCAGCGGTCGCTCGAGGCGAACCACCACGAGCTGGCCCGCCGCCTCGCCGACTGGACCGACGCCGACATCGACGTGCTGGCATCCGGCCTCGAGCGCTTCAACGCCGTCGACGACGAATGATCGACGCCCCCGCCGTCTCGCGTGCACCGCGCGTCGCCGCCCTCCTCGGCCCGGCGCTCGTCGCCGGCGTCGCCTACCTCGACCCGGGCAACGTCGCGAGCAACATGACGGCGGGGGCGTTGTTCGGCTACCTGCTGGTGTGGGTGGTCATCGCGGGCAATGCCACCGCATGGCTGATCCAGTACCTCTCGGCGAAGCTCGGCATCGCGACGGGCGCGAGCCTGCCCGAGATGCTGGGCCGCCGCATCCTGTCGCCCTGGGCGCGCCGCGCCTTCTGGCTGCAGGCCGAGATCGTCGCCATGGCCACCGACATCGCCGAGGTGATCGGCGGGGCCATCGCGCTCGACCTGCTCTTCTCCATCCCGCTGCTGGCCGGCGGGCTCATCACCGGCGTGATCTCGCTGCTGCTCCTCCTGCTGCAGGTGCGCGGCCGAGCGCAGGTGTTCGAGCGCGTCGTCACGGGCATGGTCGTGGTGATCGCCGTCGGGTTCTGCGCCGGGCTCGTGGCATCGCCGCCGTCGTGGGCGGCCGCGGGGCAGGGTCTGGTGCCGCACTTCGAGGGGTCGAAGTCGGTGCTGCTGGCCGTCTCGATCCTGGGGGCGACGATCATGCCGCACGCCATCTACGCGCACTCGGCGCTCGCTCGCGACCGATTCGAAGGGTTGACCGTCGGGCAGCGCACGCTGATGCGGGCGACGAAGATCGACGTGACCGTGGCGCTCGTCGTCGCGGGCACCGTCAACGTCGCGATCCTGCTGGTGGCTGCCGGCACGCTGCGCGGGGTGAGCGGCACCGACACGCTGGAGGGGGCGTACGCAGCCCTGCTGCTGCACCTCGGGCCGCTCGTCGCGACGCTCTTCGCCGTGGGGCTGCTCGCCTCCGGGCTCGCGTCGACGTCGGTCGGGGCGTACGCGGGCTCCGAGATCATGCACGGGCTGCTCAACGTGCGGGTGCCGATCCTGTATCGCCGGATGGTGACGCTGATACCGGCGCTGCTGCTGCTCGGGTTCGGCGTCGACCCGACGCTCGCGCTCGTGCTCAGCCAAGTCGTGCTGTCGTTCGGCGTGCCGTTCGCGCTCGTTCCCCTGGTGCGCTTCACGTCGCAGCGGAGCACGATGAGCGGCCTCCGGAATCGATGGTGGACGACGTGCGCCGCGTGTGTCGCGGCGGTCGCGCTGACCGGCCTGAACATCGTCCTGCTAGTGCTCGTGCTCTGAATTCCGCTTGGGGCGTTGCCCGGGCTGAAGGCCGCGGCATCCTACCCCCCTTTTATCGGGTAGACTGGCAAGACTGCCGAGATGATGCCCGGCAATGGTCGACGCACTCAAATCAAAAGAACATGAGGCACTACTAGATGATTTTCGAAGTAGGGGAGACCGTTGTGTATCCCCACCACGGCGCAGCTACCATCACCGCGGTCAAGATCCGCACCATCAAGGGCGTCGAGAAGAAATACATCACGCTGAACGTCCACGCCAGTGATCTGATGATCGAGCTGCCGGTCGACAACGTCGATCTGGTCGGCGTTCGCGACGTGATCGACGCCAAGGGTGTCGAGGCCGTGTTCGAGGTGCTCCGCAGCGATCACGTCGAGGAGCCCGGCAACTGGTCGCGCCGCTTCAAGGCCAACACCGAGAAGATGGGCTCCGGCTCGGTCTACTCCGTCTCGGAGGTCGTCCGCGACCTGTGGCGCCGCGACCAGGACAGCGGTGTCTCGGCCGGTGAAAAGCGCATGCTGCTCAAGGCCCGCCAGGTGCTCATCTCCGAGCTCGCGCTCGCACAGAAGTCCACCGACGAAGAGGCCTCGGCCGTGCTCGACGAGGTGCTGGCCGCCGTCACGGTGTAGGTTCCTCTCCACGCTCGCAGCCCTCTCGCCCCGTGGGGTGGGAGGGCTTCGTCGTGCCCTGCCGTGGTCTCGCCCGGCGCCGAGGTCGGCGGCAGGCGGCGTTGACGACCCGAGTGCGCGACTCGCCCCTCACTTTCGCCGATCGCCACAATTTGCGCACCCTCGACGAGGCTGAGCGCCGCAAACCCGGGGTTGACGGCGTGTACATCGATGTACATACTGGCTATTACAACGATGTACTCGAAGGAGAACCGCATGCCCCACGCCCGCCTCAGCCTCGACCCCGCGTTCGTCGTGGCCCCCGTCTCGCGCCACACGTTCGGCACGTTCATCGAGCACCTCGGCCGGTGCGTCTACGGCGGCATCCACGACCCGGGCCACCCCACCGCCGACGAAGACGGTTTCCGCGGCGACGTGCTGGAGTTCGTGCGCGACCTCGGCATCTCGACGGTGCGCTACCCGGGCGGCAACTTCGTCTCGGGCTACCGCTGGGAAGACGGCGTCGGCCCGGTCGGAGACCGCCCTGTGCGCAAAGACCTCGCCTGGCACACCACCGAGCCCAACACCGTCGGCGTCGACGAGTTCATGCGCTGGGCGAAGAAGGCCGGCGTCGAGCCGATGATGGCGGTGAACCTCGGCACGCGCGGCGTGCAGGAGGCCGTCGACCTCATCGACTACACGAACGGCACCGGCGGATCGTTCCACTCCGACCTCCGCAAGAAGAACGGCTCGGCCGACCCCTACGACGTGAAGTTCTGGTGCCTCGGCAACGAGATGGACGGGCCGTGGCAGATCGGCCACAGGACGGCCAAGGAGTATGGCCGGCTGGCCTCCGAGACGGCACGGGCCATGCGTCTCGTCGATCCTGACCTCACCCTCGTCGCCTGCGGCTCGTCGGGCTCGTCTATGCCGACGTTCGGCACCTGGGAGCGCGAGGTGCTCGAAGAGACCTACGACGAGGTCGACCTCATCTCGATGCACGCCTACTACTGGGAAGAGGAGGGCGACCTCGCCAGCTTCCTCGCCTCGGGCGTCGAGATGGACCACTTCATCGAGGACGTCGTCGCCAGCGTCGACCACGTCCGCGCCGCAATGAAGCGGAAGAAGCGCATCAACGTCTCGTTCGACGAGTGGAACGTCTGGTACCTCAACGGCGATGCCTCGAAGAACCCGACCGACTGGCCGGTCGCTCCGGTGCTGCTCGAAGACCAGTACAGCGTCGCGGACGCCGTCGTGGTCGGCAGCCTGCTGATCTCGCTGCTGAAGCACAGCGACCGTGTCGCGAGCGCCAGCCTCGCGCAGCTGGTCAACGTGATCGCCCCGATCATGACCGAGACGGGCGGCCGCAGCTGGAAGCAGACCACCTACCACCCGTTCGCTCAGCCGAGCCGGTACGCCACGGGCGACGTGCTGCGCATCGAGGCGCAGTCGCCGGTGCACGAGACGACCAAATACGGTGCCGTGCCCGCCATCGACTCGGTGGCCACTCACGATCCTGAGACCGGCGATCTTGTCGTCTTCGCGATCAACCGGTCGCTCACCGAGTCGATCACCGTCGACGTCGACACCCGGGCGTTCGGCGCCCTGCGACTCGTCGAGGCGACTCAGCTGTCGAACCCCGACCCGTACCTCAAGGTCACGGTCGACACCGCCGACAGCGTCGCGCCGGTGGCCAACCCGAACACCTCGTGGAGCGACTCGACTCTCGAGGTCGTGCTGCCGCCCCTGTCGTGGAACACGGTGCGCCTGGCGAAGGTCTGAGCTCGGCATCGTGGCAGCCACGATGCGCGATGTCGCCCTGCGCGCCGGCGTCTCGATCAAGACGGTGTCGAACTATTTCGCCGACTACCCGCACATGCGCCCCGAGACCCGCGCGCGCGTGGCCGACGCGGTGGCCGCCCTCGACTACCGCATCAACGCGTCGGCGCGGAGCCTCCGGGCCGGCCGCAGCGACATGATCGCTCTGATCGTGCCCGAGCTCGACCAGGCCTACTTCGCCGAGCTGGCGCAGGAGGTCATCGACGCGGCCGAGCCCTTCGGCCTCACCGTGCTGGTCGAGACGACGGCCGGCGACCGGCAGCGCGAGATCGACGCGCTGTCGGGGGCACGGCGCCAGCGGATCGACGGAGCGATCTTCGACCCGCTGGCCCTCGGCCCGAGCGACGTCGAGCACGTCCGCACAGGCTTCCCACTCGTCATCATCGGCGAGCGACAGTTCGACGGGCTGGCCGATCACGTGCTGATCGCCGACCTCGAGGTGGCCCGCGTCGCGATGTCGCACCTGATCGAGACCGGCAGGCGGAGGGTCCTGATGCTCGGCGGGTCGGGGCACTCGCCGTCGCACACGGCGGCGCTCCGGCGACGGGGCTGTGAGATCGCCCTCGCCGACGCGGGGCTTCCCTTCGACGAGCGGTATGTCAGCGCAGCGCTCCCGTGGCACCGCCGCGCCGGCGCCGAGGCCGTCGAGCGCGCCCTCGCGGACGGGCTGGAGTTCGACGCCGTGCTCGGCTTCAACGACGCTCTCGCGCTCGGCGCCCAGTGGGCGCTGATCGAGCACGGGCTGGACGTGCCCCGCGACATCGCCGTCGTCGGCATCGACGACACCCAGGAGGGCCGCTACGCCACCCCGTCGCTCACCACGATGTCGCCCGGTCGAGCGCAGATCGCGCGCCGCTCTGTCGAGCTGCTCGTCGACCGGATAGCGTCGCCCGAGAGGGCGTTCGTCTCGGTCGTCGCCGACTTCGAGCTGATCCGCCGGCGCTCGAGCGGGCGGCAGGATCACGAAACCCCGCTCACCACCCCGAACGAAAGGCCCGATCGATGACGACGTCGTCCACCCCCACCCCTCTCAGCGGCCAGCAGGTGCACCTCGCCCACGGCCGGTACGCGGCGACGATCGCGACCGTCGGGGCGTCGCTTCGCGAGCTGACAGTCGAGGGCCGCAATCTCACCGTGCCATTCGAGGCCGACGCCGTCCGACCCGTCTTCCGCGGGGCGATCCTGGCGCCCTGGCCCAACCGCATCACCGACGGCAAGTACACGTTCGACGGTGTCGACTACCAGGTGCCGCTGACCGAGCCGGGCCGGGGGCACGCGCTGCACGGGCTGCTGGCGTGGGCCGACTACGACATCGTCTCGGCCGACGAGTCGACCGCAGTGCTGCGAGCCGACGTCGTGCCGAGCGACGGTTACCCCTTCCCGCTGACCATCACCGTGACCTACGCGTTGAGCGACGAGGGCCTGTCGACGACGGTCGAGGCGCTGAACACCGGCCGCGCCGCTGCGCCGTACGGCACCGCCCCGCACCCCTACCTCAGCGCGGGCGCAGGCCACGTCGACGACTGGACTCTGACTCTGCCGGCGGGGGAGTACCTCGAAGTCACCGACGAGCGGCTGCTGCCCGAGGGCGTGCACCCGGTGTCGTCGCATCCTGCCTTCGACTTCCGGTCGCCCCGCGCGATCGACGAGCTGTTCATCGACCACGCCTTCACCGGCCTCACGCGCGAGGCCGACGGCACGGCGACCGTCGAGGTGCGGGCCCCCGAGGGCACGGGCGTCAGGATCACGTGGGGCGACGAGTTGCCGTGGGTCCAGGTGCACACGGCCGACCGCCCGAGCCCGCGCTTCACCGTCTCGGGCTGGCGGTCGAGCCGATGACGTGCCCGCCCGACGCGTTCAACTCGGGCACCGACCTCGTGACCCTCGAGCTTGGCGCCACCCACCGGGCGTCCTGGACGATCGCCGACCTCTGACCCGACCGGCTGGCCCCGGCGCGTGCCCCGTGCTCGCCCACGGCCTAGCCGCCCCGTCGGTAGAACCGGAGATCCCGCGCGGGCACCCGCGTGGCCGGGTAACCGTGGCTCGGTGCGGAAGAAAGTCCGGTTTTGCCAACGCGCTGGCTCTGGGGCCGCCGCGTTGGACGTCAGGCGGGCCTCGGAGCCGAGGTGTGACGGTGAGAGTGCGCAAATCGCGGCCCGGCACGAACGTGAGCGGCGAGTTGCGCACTCTCGAGGATCGGAGCGGGTCAACAGCCAGGCTCAGCGGCCGGCGGCGTAGTGGGTCGTGATCTGCGCCGTGGTGAGCACGGTCGAGTAGACCGAGGCGAAGCGCATGCTGCCGGTGAAGAAGTAGTTCGTGCCGGTGCCCGGCCAGCCGCTCAGGTTGTCGTAGCCGACACGCCAGTAGCCGTTGTTGGTCTGCGCCGTCGTATAGGCCGTGTTGCCGGCCACCTTCGCGCCGTCGACGTAGAGCGTCATTCCGGTCGTCGCCGAGAAGGTCGCGACGACGTCGTGCCAGGCGCCGTCGTCGTAGGCGGCCGAGCTGGCGATGGTCTGGAACCCGCCGTTGTAGGTGCCGAAGACGAGCTGCCCCGAGGTGTTCAGGTAGACCTGGCGGTCGTAGGTGCTGGACGCGCCCGTGACCGCGTTGCCGTAGCCGATGAGGCGCCCCGAGGCGACCGTCGTCTTGAACCACACCTCTTCGCTGAACGTCGCCGGCGACGACTGCAGGGCTGACGTCGAGACGTAGCTCGTCGTGCCGTTCAGCACGTAGGCGCCGCCGGTGTCACGCGAGCAGGCGAGGTGAGCCGTCGTCGACGTGGTCATGGTGCCGCGGTAGGTGCCGGGCATGGTGCCGGTGTCGGTGTCGATCGCCGTCGTCGACCCGGAGGCCTCGTTGAGGGGGAGGGTGAAGAGAGCCGACGACCTGTCGTTCGCGAGCGCGGCGGCGCAGGTGAAGAACGGAGCGGTGGCGGCGGTGTCGGTCGAGTTCTTGACCGACGCGACGTAGGCCGAGAACGAGCCCGGGGTGAGCGCGGCAGCGAGGCAGAGCGCCGCGGCGGCGAGAGCTGCGGCGGCGACTGCGATCGTGCGGGGCCGCAGCATCGGGCGGCGGAGACCCAGCCTCACGCGTCGTCCCCGTCGTCGGAGGCGCCGGGCAGCCCGACCACGAAGGTCCAGAGCAGCGGGATGGCGCAGATGGCGAAGAAGGCGATCCACTCGGGCAGGCTCAGGTGCAGGGCCGACGACATCGAGTAGTGCCCGATGCCCGCCTGCGCCGGCACGGTGACGGTGCCGACCTGGCCGGCGACGAGGTTCACGCTCGTACCGTGGGTGGCGGTGGCCGTGATCGGCAGGATCCCGGTCGAGACGACCTGCGCCTCGACCCCGGCCTTCACGGGCGTGGTGGTGAGCACGACCAGGCCGACGAAGGGTCGCAGGATGTAGACGGTCAGCGACATCAGCATCGAGAAGCCCAGGATGCGGAAGGACTGTCGCCTCGTCGGCGTGCGGATGAGGCTCGTCGTGAACATGATGAAGGCGAACCCGACGATCAGGATCGGCAGGCCCTTCACGAGCCAGCCGACGGCCGGGAGGATCGTCGTCGTCTGGCCGATGATGTCCTGCTGGTGGAGGAACCAGCCGTCGGAGGCGCCGTTGATGTCGCCGCGGGTCTGGATGCCCTGGGCGGTGATGCCGACGATGCGGTGGGTGTAGACCTCTTTGGCGTCCGTCGGCGGGTGGAAGGTGATGATGTCGCCGACGTGCAGATCCTGCGCCTTCACCGGTGTGGTCAGCACCAGGGTGCCCACCGGGGCGGTGGTGCCCATCGACGGGGTCTCGACGATGAACCAGCGGCCGCCGTGCGCCTGGAAGAGCAGGGCGACGACGACGATGGCGGCAGCGACGAGAGCCCCCGCCCAGATCAGGAGGGTCGGTGCCCGGCGACCCCGGGGGCGGGTGCCTGCGGCGCCAGCGGAGCCGTGGCTCCGATGCTCGAGACGGCTTCTGCTGCCTCGAGGTTCTGGACGTCGATCATGGGTCTGACTCTCTTGCTGGGTGGGGGCTTCGGCCGGGTGGGGCTTCACGATTGCTCCCGGCGGGGCCGCGGGTCGTCCGGCCCCGACGGGGTGGTGCAGTGACGGACTAGCTGTTGTAGGTCCAGGTCATCGGCTGCGAGACGGACAGGCCCTGGTAGGTGTTGCCGAGGGTCGAGGGCAGCGTGACCGCGATGGTGAAGGCCGTGCTGGCGCCCGGGGCAGCGGCGCCGAGCGGGATGGAGCCCTGCGTTTTGAAGGCGGCCAGCGTGCCGCTGAAGACGGCGGTCGACGTGGTGGTGTTGGTGATCACGACGGTCATCTGCGTGCAGAGGTCGCTGGCGGTGCCGTTCAGGGCGCCGTTGGTGCCCTGGGTGCAGGTGCCGGCGGCGAGGGCGAACGTGCTGGCCGCGACGGTGCCCGTGTTCTTGATGGCGATCGCGGTCGAGACCGTCTGGCCGGGGATCATCGTGGTCGATCCGCCGTACTTGTTGATGGTCGCGCAGGTGGCCGCGTTGGTGGAGACCGTGCCGCCGTCGGTCGAGTTGCAGGTGACCGCGGTGCCGGTGGCCGAGCTGGTCTCCTGCATGGTCAGGGCACCGGAGGCTGTCGTGTTGGAGGTGTTCTGGATACTGGCGACGAAGCCCGACAGCGTGCCGGACATCGAGACGGAGAGGAGGACGGCCCCGAGGACACCGGTCGCGATGGCGAGAGGAGCGAACCGGAGACGCTTTGCCTTCGCCGCGTGCTGGTTGTTGGACATTCGTGAACCCCTTGGTCGTAGTGGTAATCGTCTCGAGTGAGACTCTTGATGAGTGGTTTGTGGGAGCCAGTTGATTGCTCACTTGTGAAGCTACTCAATGATGGGGATACTTGCCCGTCGATTGAAACCCCCACTAGTGGGGCAAAACCGAAAGCCCCTCGCCTGCGAATATTGATCCAGGCAGAAATGCCGCCCTTCCCGTTCCGTCCCTCCTCTAGGAGCAGCCAGTGACCTCCCCTGCATCAGGCGTCGTCGCCGACGACGCCTCCACGCCTTCCCACCTCACCCGCGACACCCCCGTCGTGCGTGAGATCGCCTCGGCGATGGCCGACGCCGACGCCGCCCACCGACGCCTCCGCTCGGTCTTCGCGGCCTCCGTCGGCCTCAGCCCGCTCGAGTTCAACGCCCTCATGCACATCGGCGAGGTCACCGACCTCACCCCCAAGGCGCTCGCGGCCCACCTCGACATCACGACGGGCGCCGTCACGGCCATGACCGACCGCCTCGTCGGCGCCGGCCTCGTCGGGCGCGAGCCGAACCCCGCCGACCGCCGCAGCCTGCTGCTCGCGCTCACCACCACGGGGCAGCGCGCGCGCAGCTCGATGTACGGCCAGTACTACGACGCCATCGCCCGGGCCCTCGAGGCAGGATTCGACGTGGCGGCCGGAGACCTCACCGCCGTGCTCGAGAACACGGCGCGCGCCCTCATCGAGACGTCCGACGCGATCGAGGGCACCCCGACCATTCGCTCGCGGCACTAGCGCCGGCGGCGCCGGCCACCGGTGCCGGCAGGCGCACGCGCGCCGGACGGGTGCGGGCTCCTAGAAGGTGCCGACGTGCTTGGTGCCGGCGGGCTGGCCGATGGCCGCTGCGATGTCGGCGGGAGGGGCACGGCAGTCGACGCGGCCTGGGCGAGCGCGCTCGACATCGAGCCGAGCGGCTCGACACTGCTCGTCTGACCGTTCTTCCACGACGGGCCCTTCGCACTCGCGAGGGCGCCCGGGGTGCTGAACCGGTCGAGCGTGACGTTGTTGCTGCCGCCCCACGCGACCATGGTCGGCTGGGACGACGTCGGCTGCGAGTTGAAGAGGTTGCCGGTGATCGCGAGGTGCCAGTTGTCGACGGGGATGTTCGTCCAGTTGTCGAGCGCGTAGACCTGGAACTGGCCACCGGTGCCGAACGCGTTGTTCGCCACGGTGTCGTTCTGGGTCAGCCAGGTGAAGTCGGGGTCGGGCTCGGGCTGCCTCGGGTCGTGGCCGGGCACGGACAGGTCGGACTCGCGCCGTGAATCCTGCGACAGCTGGACGCCGAACACGCCGTTGTCGCCGATCGAGTTGTTGTAGATCTGCGAGTCGCTCGTGTCGAGCAGGCGGATTCCCGACTTGCCATTCGACGTCGCCGTATTGTCGGCGATGATCGCGCCCGCCGAGATCTCGACCTCGACGCCGTGGCCCGAATTGCCCGAGACGGTGTTGTCGGTGATGTGCGGATCGAGGCACGACTCGTCGAGCCAGAGGCCGAAGCTGTAATTGTCGACGAAGTCGTTGTTCTTGATCACGAGGTCGCGCGATCTCGTGATCTTCACGCCTCCCGAGACCGGCGACTCGTTGAAGTGCTCGTCGTTGGCATAGCTGACGACGCTGTTCGCGAGCGTCGTGCCGTAGGTCGAGTTGCCGCCGAGTCCCTGCATCCCGCTGCGCGTGACGGTGAGGTGGTCGAGCGTGATGTCGTCCGCCTCGAAGTTCATGCCCGTGGTGGCGCTGTCTTCGATGACGATGTTGCGGGCGGTCTCGCCCACACCGCCGAGGCGCAGGGCGCCGCGGACGTTGTAGGGGGTGGCGTAGCGGCGCACGCCGAAGCCCTCGAGCGTCGTGCCCACCGACTTGGCGTAGATGGCCTGCATCTGGTTGCTCGCACGCAGATCGTGGCCCGACGGGTCGGATCCGACGGTGATGGTGTGCGCCGCCTGGTCGACGGCGAAGGTGCCGGGGACGACGGCGGACGGTGCCGCCACCTGCGTCAGCTGGGTGCCGTCGGAGAAGACCATGTCGGCCTGGGCGGCGAGCGGGTAGTGCGCGGTGTCGACGAAGTACGGGTTGTTGGCGATGCCGTCGAGGGTGTCGGCGAAGAAGTGGTCCAGCCGCTCGACGTCCACGTCGAGCCCGTCTTCGTCCAGTTCGTGACCGGCACGGATCCGTCGAGCCAGACGGCCTCGTGCGGGTAGGCCTCGACCGTCAGGTAGGGCTTCGACTCGGGGATGACCACGGACTCGTTGTAGACGCCGGCCCGCAGCACGATCGTCGAGCCGGGCGTCGCCTTCGCGATCGCGGCGCCGAGGGTCTTGAGCGGAGACGTCTCCGATCCTGCCGCCGCGTCGCTGCCGGTCGGCGAGACGAAGACGGCGCCTGCGGGGACGGGGTAGTCGCTGGAGCCGACGGGCAGCGAGCCGCGGTCGCTGGACGTCGGCGGGGAGGCCGGAGGCGACACCGGAGGCACGGTGACCGGAGGGGTCGTGACCGGGGGAGGCGTGACCGGGGGCGTCGGCGGCACGACGGCGGTCGTCGGGTTGCTCGTGACCACGATGGCATCCTCGTCGGTGCCGATCGCGGCCCTGTTCGAGCCGCTCGAGTACTCCCACAGCCCGACGTGGCCGGCCGCGCGGATGCGCTGCGCCGACGAGTCGGTGGTCGTCAGCTGCCAGGAGGGCTGCGCCGCGCCCGCGAGCCACGCACGGGCTTTGATCGTCACCGGGGAGGTGCCGGTGATCTGGAAGTCGGAGGTGATGGCGGTGTTCGTTCCGGCCCGGATCGACAGCAGCTTGCGAGACAGCGTGACCTCTTTGTTGCCCGGGTCGAGGCGCGACACCGTCAGGTCGACGTCTCCTCCGGCGAGCACGTCGAGGCGCCCCCGATAGAGCGAGCCGTTGGTCTGGGTGCGCAGCTGGTAGGCGTGGTAGACGATGGGGGCCTTGCCCGGCATCACCATCGTGCCCTGCATCTCGACGTCGCCGGCCGAGACCGACTTGAGCGTGCTCGTCACCGCCCGGCCCCGTGCGAGATCCCGGATGTGGCCGCGCCCGGAGGAGACCGACAGCTTCGTGGCCTTGTCAGCCACGACGGTGTACGCGCCGCCCTTCGTCGCCGAGCCCCAGCCGTTCGAGACTGTGCGCGAGAACGCGTCGCTGGCGGTCAGCGACGGCGCGGCCTGGGCGACCTGGGTCGAAGTCACTCCGGCGACGACGATGCCTACGACCAGCCCAAGGATCGGAACGACCGGGAAGGCGCGTCGTTTGCGCAGTGCATGGGAGGGCGCCAAGGGGTGCTCTTTTCGTCGCGGGCGTGATCTTTCGAGGAGCCGGAACATATGCTCTGTGCGTCGGGGACGAATCTCAGGGGTAACCACGCATGATAGACCGATTCCACATCACTGTCAGGCATGTGACGGGGGACAGACAAGCCCCCGTCGTGGTGCGCCCTGAAGAGGGGACGCGATCGGGGGAGATGTTCGCCCGTCCGTTCGCCTAGTCTTGTCGCCATGACCGAGACGGTGCTGGTGCGCGAGCGGGCCTCGCGAGCACTCGGTTCACTTGCGGTCCCGGCCACGGCCTCGCGCCTGATCGCGATCATCGCGGTCGTCCTCATTCCCCTGCGCGTCACCCTCCCGCACGAGGTGCCGATCTCGCTCGTGATCTCGGTGATCCTGGCGCCGCTGTGGGTGCCCGCCGTCGCGCGGTTCCGCCTCATGCGGCTCGTCCTGGCCGGGGGCCTCGTAACGCTGGCGTCGGGCTTCGTGCTGGCCTTGGCGCATCAGTCGACCAACGGCGTCGACCGTACCTCGCTGATCTCGTACCTCCTCCTGCTTCTGAACCTGATCACCTCGATCGGGGTGGTGCTCTGGGCACGGACGGTGCTCGACACGCGAACGGTCGCGCTGGTCTTCGGCGTCGGGCTCGTCCTCGGCATCGTGCCGCTCGACTCGCAGTTCTCGGAGAACCCCTGGAAATTCTCGTTCGCCTTCCCCGTCGCCGTCGTCGCGCTGGCCCTGGCGCAGCGGTTCCGTTCGTGGTGGGTCGAGCTACTCGTCCTCCTGGTGCTCCTCGCCTACTCGGCCACGCACGACTTCCGGTCGATGTTCGGTCAGATGCTGCTCGCGGCTGCCATCCTCGCGGCTCAGGTGCCGCTCAAGCGATTCGGCAGGAAAGGCTCGGCCGCACGCATCATCGTCGGTCTCGGTGTCCTCGCGATCCTCGTCTACAACGCCGGTCAGGCGCTCATCCTCGACGGGGCCCTGGGGGCGGCGACGCAGGCGCGCTCGATCGCGCAGATCGACACCTCGGGCTCGCTGATCGTCGGGGGGCGACCTGAACTCGCGGCGACGCTGGCGCTGATGCGGCAGGATCCTGCGGGGTTCGGGCTCGGTGTCAACCTCACGCCCGACCAACTGCTCACGGCGAAGTCGGGGATGGCGTCGATCGGCTACGCGCCGAACAACGGCTACGTCGAGAACTTCATGTTCGGCGGCCACATCGAGCTGCACTCGGTGGTCGGCGACCTGTGGGCGCACTTCGGTGTCGTCGGGTTCGCCTACGCGCTGCTGCTCGCCGTCGTCATGGTCTGGTTCCTCGCCAAGAACATCGCCGAACGGCACGCGACCGGCCTCATGCTGTTCGCCGTCGCGCAGAGCCTCTGGTTCCTGCCGTTCGGTCCGCTCCTGTCGAGCCGCACGTCGATCGTGTTGGCCATCGGGCTCGTCGCGCTGCCGGTAGTGTCGGCCACCCGAGACGGAGCAACCCGTCATCACCGCTATGTCAAGGAGCCGGAATGGCCGACAACGAAGCCGATCGACCCGGGCGAAAGCTCTCCCGCCCTGCCGTAGTCGCCATTGTCGTCGGCGCCATCGTCGTGATCGCGATCATCGTGTTCTTGATCATTGTGATCCCGCAGGGTCGGCCCTCGGCGACCGCACCCACCCGAGCAGCTCGTCGCTCGTCAAGCCCTCGGGCGCCGCCTCGTCGGCCACGCCCGCACCCGCGCCCAGTCGGCCCATCCCGCAGCCGTCGGCCCCCGCGTCGACCGCGCCGCACCACGCCGGCGGAGGCACCGTGCCACTCGACGCGGTTGCGACGCCGAAGCCCGGTGTCGTCGTGCACGTCTCGGACATCCAGAGCGTCGAGGGCAAGGGCAACGGGATCGGCGAGATCTCCGGGCCGGCCATCCGCTTCGATGTGACCGTCACGAACGACGGGTCGACGGCGGTCGCTCTCGACACGGCCGTCGTCAACGTCACCTCGGGCGCGGCTAAGACGCCGGCCGACGAACTCGTATCGGTCCGGACCGGGTTTCCGACCTCGGTGGCCCCCGGGAAGTCCGCCACGGCCGTCTACACGTTCACCCTGGCGAAAGCCGATCGCAAAGACGTGGGCATCTCGTTCGACTACCGGGCGGGCACTCCGGTCGTCGCATTCACGGGCAACGTCCCCGACTGACCCGGTCCTCCTCAAGGGGGACTCGTCTGTACACCCCCCTTCGGGGGGATGTGCCCCGTCCAGGGGTCACCTATAGTCGTGACATCGCTGTGAGACCCGAACTTCTCAGCGAACGTGAACCCGAAATTCACGAAGCATGCACGTGAACCCGAAATTCACGGCTTACCCACCCGAATGAGGCATTCCCATGGGGAAATTCGCGCCGTCGCGTCTGAGCACTGTCATCACAGCTTCCCTTGCTGCAGTAGCGATAGCGCTGGGCGGCATCGCGGCCGCCTCGCCCGCTCTCGCCGACTCGGCGCCCGTGGACCCGACATCGCCGTCGACTCCCACGACCGTCACGGCCGACGCCCTGCCCACTCCGCAGATCGACGGCGTCGTCTGGTCGCAGAAGGTCGTGGGCAACGTCGTCTACGCGGGAGGCAACTGGTCGACGATCCGCCCCTACGGCTCCGCCAAGGGCGTCAATCAGATCTCGCAGCCGGACCTGCTGGCGTACAACCTGACGACCGGCGCCCTCATCACCACGTTCAACCCCCAGCTCAACGGCCAGGTCAAAGCCGTCGCCATGTCGCCTGACAACTCGGTGCTCTACGTGGCCGGGCAGTTCACCACGGTCAACGGGGCGACGGCGACCCGCATCGCGGCTCTCAACCCCGCCACCGGTGCGCTCATCAAGACCTTCTCGGCGGCGCCGAACGCGACCGTCAACGCCCTGGCCACCTACGGCTCGACCGTCTACCTCGGTGGCAACTTCTCGGGCGTCGGCAACTCGACGCGTAGCTACGCCGCCGCCGTCAACGCCTCGACCGGAGCACTCCTCCCGTGGGCGCCGAACATCGCGGGCGGTGGAGTCGCAGCCGTCGCGGTCGACCCCGACGGCTCGAAGGTCGTCGTCGGCGGCCAGTTCACAAGCGTCGCAGGATCCACGAACCCCGGCTACGGCCTCGCCGCCGTCGATCCGACGAGTGCAGCGCTTCTGCCCTGGAACGCCGACAACGTCGTCCAGGATGGGGGCGTCAACGCCGGCATCACGAGCCTCACCGCCGACTCGACGGGCCTCTACGGCTCCGGCTTCGTGTTCGGCGCCGGTGGCAACGTCGAAGGTTCGTTCCGTGCCGATTGGGCTCAGGGCAACCTGACCTGGCTCGAGAGCTGCCACGGAGACACCTACTCGACGGCCGTGACCAACGACGCGGAGTACGTCGCGGGCCACCCCCACTACTGCGGCGATATCGGCGGCTTCCAGCAGGCCGCGAACTCGGCGAACTGGGTCTTCCACCGCGGCCTGGCGTTCAGCCTGGCGGCGACGCAGAAGACGACGGCCGACCCTTACACGCCCGCGTACGCCGACTTCACCGGCACCCCGGCACCTTCGATCCTCACGTGGTTCCCCGACTTCAACACCGGCACGTTCACCGGGCAGTCGCAGGGCCCCTGGAGCGTCGCGGCGTCGTCCGACTCGAAGTACGTCGTCTACGGCGGTGAGTTCACGACTGTCAACGGAGTTGCTCAGCAGGGCCTCACGCGATTCGCCGTCTCGTCGCTCTCGACCAACAAGCAGGGCCCGATGGTGACCGGTGCGAACTTCGTGCCGAGCGTCGTCTCGCTCTCGTCGGGCACGGCCCGCGTCAGCTTCCAGTCCAACTGGGACCGGGACAACTCGAACCTCACCTACAACGTCTACCGCAACGGCGGTGCGACCCCCGTCTACACGACCACGGCGCAGTCGACCTTCTGGCAGCTGCCGACGCTGGGCTTCGTCGACAAGGGGCTGACGCCCGGCGTGCAGTACAGCTATCGGGTGAGCGCCACGGATTCGTTCGGCAACACGGTGAAGGGCGACAGCGCCTACGTCACGATCACCTCGGCGAGCCCCTCGAACTACGTCGACACGGTGTCGTCTCAGGGCGCGAGCTCCCTCTGGCGTCTCAATGAGGCCAGCGGCACAGCCGTGTACGACAACGTCGGCTACAACGACATGACGACCACCGGCACCGTCACCCGTGGAGCCAGCGGCTCGGCCTCCGACGGCAGCAAGGCGACCACCTTCGACGGCAGCACGGGCTACGCGGCGACCAAGACCGCCGTGGCAGGTCCCCAGACATTCAGCGTGGAAGCGTGGATCAACACCACCTCGACCGCGGGCGGCGTGATCGCCGGGTTCGGCGATCAGAACACGACGACGTCGTCCAACTACGACCGCCACCTGTACATGGACACCAACGGCGACGTGAACTTCGGCGTCTACGACGGCAACACCGAGATCCTCACCAGCCCGAAGCCGCTCAACGACGGCAAGTGGCACCAGGTGATCGGCACGCTGAGCCCGGCGGGCGAGACCTTCTACGTCGACGGCAAGCTGGTCGGCACGAATGCGAACATCACGTCGGCGCAGGTCTACAACGGCTACTGGCGCATCGGCGGCGACTCCACGTGGTCGGGTGCGCAGTTCTTCAGCGGCAACATCGACGACGTCTCCGTCTACCCGACCGCCCTCAGCCGCTCGCAGGTGGACGCGCAGTGGGTTGCGGCCGGCAACACATCGACGATCCCCGCCGCCCCGAAGGACGCCTACGGCAGCCAGGTCTTCACCGACAGCCCCTCCCTCTACTACCGCCTCGACGACGCAGCCGGCTCCACCACGGCACACGACTCGAGCCCCTCGGCCATCGACGGCGTCTACTCCGGCGGAGTGACGCAGGGTGCGGCCGGCGCGCTGTCGGGCACCTCCGACACGGCGGCGACCTTCGACGGGTCGTCCGGCCAGGTCGCCAGCTCGCAGAGCTTCAACGACCCGGAGACGTACACCGAGGAGGCCTGGTTCAAGACGACCACGACCACCGGTGGAAAGATCATCGGGTTCGGCAGCAGCCAGACGGGTCTCTCGTCCAGCTATGACCGCCACATCTACATGCAGGACAACGGCCAGCTCGTCTTCGGCACGTACACCGGCCAGGAGAACACGATCACGACGCCCGGCAGCTACAACGACGGAGCGTGGCACTACGTCACGGCGTCGCAGTCGTCGGCCGGCCTCGCGCTCTACGTCGACGGTCAGCTGATCGGCACCAACCCGACGACGCAGGCCCAGGCCTACACGGGCTACTGGAAGATCGGCGGCGACCAGACCTGGGGCTCCTCGAGCCCGTACTTCGCCGGCACCATCGACGAGGCGGCGGTGTACCCGCAGGCTCTGAGCGCCTCGACGATCGCGCAGCACTACGCGCTCGGAACCGGCACCACCGCGACCGTCACGCCGACGTCGTCGTTCACCGCGACGCCGACCTTCCTGAAGGTCGCGTTCGACGGCACCGGGTCGTCCGAGAAGGGCGGCTCGATCGCCTCCTACGCCTGGGACTTCGGCGACGGCGCGACGAGCACCTCCTCGATTCCGTCCCACACCTACGCGTCAGCCGGCACCTACACGGTCAAGCTGACCGTGACCGACGCGAACGGTGTCACCGGCACCTCGAGCCAGCAGGTCGTGGTGACCGCTCCCACGCCTCCCACGGCGTCGTTCACGAGCACGCCGACGAACCTCTCGGCGGCCTTCGACGCCTCCGGGTCGAGCGACACCAGCGGCACCATCACGTCGTACGCCTGGGACTACGGCGATGGCACCACGGGCACCGGTGTCACCTCGACGCACGCCTACACGGCCGCCGGCACCTACACGGTGAAGCTGACGCTGACCGACTCGAACGGCTCCACGGCCTCCTCGAGCGCCCAGGTCTCGGTCACGAAGGCCCTCGTGCCTCCGACCGCCTCGTTCACGGCGACTCAGACCAACCTGGCCGCTGCGTTCGACGCGACCGGCTCGAGCGACACCAACGGGACGATCACGGGCTACGCCTGGGACTTCGGCGACGGAACGACAGGTACCGGTGCGACGCCTGGCCACACCTACGTGGCGGCCGGTACCTACACGGTCAAGCTCACGGTGACCGACAGCAACAAGCTGACGGGCACGGCATCGCAGTCGGTCACGGTCGCCGCAGCGTCCGTCCCGCCGACCGCAGCCTTCACCTCGACATCGAGCGGCCTGACGCTCACGGCCGACGGCACCTCGTCGACCGCGGGCAGCGCGGCCATCACCGGCTACGCGTGGACTTTCGGCGACGGCGGCACGTCCACCTCCTCGAAGCCCAGCCACACCTACGCCTCGGCCGCCACCTACACGGTGACGCTCACGGTGACGGATGCGAACGGCAAGACGGGCACCTCGTCGCAGTCGGTCACGGTCTCGAAGGCGAACGTTCCTCCGACCGCCTCGTTCACCGAGACGACCACGGGCCTGACGCTGGCCTTCGACGCAACGGGCTCGTCGGATCCTGACGGCACCGTCGCCTCGTACGCCTGGACCTTCGGAGACGGCACGACCGCCACGGGAGCCACGCCCAGCCACACCTTCGCCTCGGCCGGCACGTACGCGGTCAAGCTGACGGTGACCGACAACCAGGGGGCCACAGGATCCTCGACGCAGTCGCTCACGGTCGCGGCGCCCACGCCCCCGACGTCATCGTTCACTACCAGCACCAGCGGACTGACGGTGTCGACCGACGCCTCCGGCTCGGCGGCCACGGGCGGCACGATCAGCTCGTACGCCTGGACGTTCGGAGACGGCGGCACGGCGACGGGCAAGACGGCGAGCCACGCGTACACGGCGGCGGGCACCTACACGGTGACGCTCAAGGTGACCGACAGCAACGCGCTCACGAACACGAGCACGCAGTCGGTGACGGTGAGCCAACCCGTGATCCAGCCCTTCGCCCTCGACACCTTCAACCGCAGCGTCACCGGCGGTTGGGGGTCGGCGAACACGGGCGGCGCCTGGACGAAGGCGGGCTCGGCGAGCAACCTGACGGTCTCGAACAACGCCGGCAACCTCCTGCTGCCGACCACGGGTACCCAGATCGCCGCCTACCTCTACGGCCCGTCGCAGACGTCGTCGAACCTGCTCTATTCGTTCACCCTCGCGAAGGCTCCGACCGGAGGCGGCACCTACGTGTCGGCCATCCCGCGTGGCATCTCGACGAACAACGAGTACCGCGCCCAGGTCCGCCTCCTGCCGACAGGAGTCGTGGGGCTGTCGCTCCTCGCCTACAACGGCTCGTCGACGGCCACGACACTGGTCTCTGAGAAGACGATCAGCGGCCTGACTGCCGCAGCGGGCACGAACTACAGCGTGCGGGTCGAAGCGGTCGGCACCTCGCCGACGACGATCCGGGCCCGGGTCTGGGTCACCGGAACGACGGAGCCCACGACCTGGCAGGTCACGACCACGGATTCGACGCCCGCTCTCCAGGCTGCCGGCGGGGTCGGGGTGCTCGGCTACCTGTCGGGCAGCGCGACGAACGCCCCGCAGACGGTGAGCATCAGCCAGCTGAGCGCCACGACGACCCCGTGACGGTGACGGAAGACGCGTCCGTGCGAGTCGCGGAGAGGACTGCCCCCGTGGTGGTGCAGCAGTCCTTTCCGCGGCCTCGGCCGACGACCAATCCGTACCTCGTGATGCTGGCCGAGAGCCTGGCCTCCGTGCCCGGCGTGAGCGTCAAGACGTTCTCGTGGCGCACCGCGCTGCTGTCGCGAGCCGACGTCTTCCACGTGCACTGGCCCGAGATCCTGGTGTCCGGTCAGAGCCCGGTGAAGAAGCTCGTGCGGCAGGCGCTGACCTTGCTGCTCGTCGCGAAGCTCGCCGTGACCCGCACCCCCATCGTGCGCACGCTGCACAACCTCGAGCGGCCCACGGGCATCTCGCGACGCGAGCAGTGGCTGCTCGCCCTCATCGAGCGCCGCACCGCTCTCTGGATCCGTCTGAACGACGACACCCCGGTGCCGAACGGCCGCCCGTCGGTCGTCATCCCGCACGGGCACTACCGCGACTGGTACGGCGTCGACCAGGTCTCTGAGCCGGTCGAGGGGAGGGTCGCCTTCGTCGGCCTCATCCGCCGTTACAAGGGGGTCGAGACTTTGATCGAAGCCTTCCGCGAGCTGCCGGGAGACGTGTCGCTGCACGTGTCGGGTCGGCCGTCGACGCCCGAGCTCGCCGCGGCTCTCGAGGCTCTGGCCGAGCCCGACCCGCGGACCGTGCTGACCTTGCGCTTCGTCGACGACGCCGAACTCGTGCGCGAGATCACCGAGTCGCGTCTCGTGGTGCTGCCCTACCGCGAGATGCACAACTCCGGCGGCGTCCTCACGGCCCTCTCGCTCGGGCGGCCCGTGCTGGTGCCGGCGAACGACGTCAACCGCCGTCTGGCCGCCGAGGTGGGGCAGAATTGGGTCGTGCAGTACGACGGCGATCTCGACCCGAGAGACATCGAGCGCGCTCTCGCCGTCGCGGCCTCGCCGTCGAGCGGCGCACGGCCCGACCTGTCGGCGCGCGAGTGGGACCTCGCGGGTGCGCTGCACACCGAGGCGTACCGGGCGGCCCTCACAGCCGTTCGGCGGCTGGCCTCGTGACCGTCATCGACAGCGTCCGCGCGCGACTCACCCCCGGCGGTCGCGGCGGCAAAGGCGGCTCGGGCGGCCCCGGAGGCAGCGGCGACTCGGGCATGAAGGCAGTCGGCTCGACAGCCATCACCAAGGTGCTCGTCATGGCGCTGTCGGGTGTGCTCGGCATCGTCACCAGCCGCCTGATAATCCACCACTTCGGCACCGGCGCTTACGTGCAGTACGGTCTGCTGTCGTCGTTCCCGTCGCTGCTGCCCTTCGCCGACCTCGGCATCGCCGCCGTCGTGATCAACGCGATCGCAGGATCCGAGAAGCCCCGCACCGACGACAACGTGCGGAAGACGCTGGTCACCGCGCTCCGAATCCTCATGGTCTCGGGCGGCATCATGGTCGCGATCGCGATCGTGATCACTGCGTCAGGGCTTTGGCCCTTCCTCCTCGGCAAAGGCCTGATGCAGGGCGGCAACCTCGTGGCGGGGCTGTGCCTCCTGGTCTACGGTCTCGTGCTGCCTCTCGTGGTGGGCCAGCGCATCCTGATCGGTCTCAAGAAGACCAACGTGCAGGTGGCCAGCCAGGCGGTCGTCGCGCCGGTGATGCTGCTCGTGATCGGCATGTTCGTGCTTTTCTCCGTGCCGGCCGGCTCGTTCCTGTCGGTCGTGTCCTACGTGGCGAACGCGCTGCTCTCAGTCATCTGCCTCGTGATCGCGGCTCGGGCCATCTCACCGCAGTTCGGCGCCTCGCTGAAGTTGGTCTTCAAGCGCCGCGAGTACCCCAGCGTCAAGATCGTGCACGTCGCCTGGCCGATGCTCGTCCAGACCGTCGCCGTGACGCTCGTGCTGCAGACCGACCGGCTGCTGCTCAGCCACGTATCTGGCACGCACGAGCTCGCGCAGTACAACCTGTCGGCTCAGCTCTTCGGCCTCGTCATCCAGACGATCCAGGCCGCGGGCGTCACGTTCTGGCCGATCTACGCGAGAGCGCGGGCCCGCGGGCAGATCCAGTCGCCGATGAAGCCGACGCTGTGGTTCGGCGGCGGCGCAGCACTCGTCGGAATCGCACTGGCCGCGATCTCGCCCCTCCTCGTCGAATTCATCGCGGGCGGCGAGATCCACCTCGGTCTGACGCTCCTGGTCTCGTACATCGTCTTCGTCGCGCTGCAGGGCGCGAAATACCCCGTCGGCATGTACATGACCGACGAGCGCGGCCTGAAGTTCCAGGTCGTGCCGATCCTGATCATGATCCCGCTCAACTTCTTCGTGTCGCTCGCCCTGATCGCACCCTTCGGCGCCGCCGGCCCCATCATGGGCTCGGCCATCTCGGTGGGTGTCTGCCAGGTGATCCCCGACGTCTGGTATGTCCGGCGCGACCTGGCGCGGCGGCGTCGCGAGGCTGCCGCAGCGGTCTCGACGACACCCCCGACGTCTCCTGCCGACGCGCCCGGCCGATGAACGACGAGCGACCCCGCAGCCTGACGATCGCGGTGCTGACCTTCCGTCGCCCACGCGACCTCGACGAGGTCCTTCCCCTGCTCGTCGAGGAGGCCGCCTCGATCGAGACGCTGGGCGTCCCCGCGCGAGTGCTCGTGGTCGACAACGACCCCGAGGCGTCGGCGCGCGAACTCGCCTCGGGCCGCGACGGGGTGGACTACGTGCACGAACCGACGCCCGGCATCGCGGCCGCCCGCAATCGAGCCCTTCGCGAGAGCGCAGGATCCGACCTCCTCGCCTTCATCGACGACGACGAGCGGCCCTCGCGCGATTGGCTCGCATCGCTCGTCGGCCTGCTGCTCGCGCGCTCTGCCGCCGCCGTGGTGGGCCCCGTCGTCTCGCGCTACGACGTCGAGCCCGACGCCTGGATCACGGCCGGTCGTTTCTTCCAGCGGCGGCGACTCGAGACCGGCACCGTGCTCGACGTGGCGGCGACGAACAACCTGCTGCTCGACCTTCGCGTGGTGCGGAGACTCGGCCTCGAGTTCGACCTCTCGCTCGGCATCTCCGGCGGCGAGGACACCCTCTTCACGCGTCAGCTGGTCGGCCACGGCGGGCTCATGCTGTGGTGCGCGGAGGCGACCGTGACCGACGTCGTCCCGGCCGCTCGCGTCACACGGCAGTGGGTGCTTCAGCGCGCCTTCTCGAGCGGCAACGGCTGGAGCGTCACGTCGGTGATGCTCGCCGACCGACCGCGACGCCTCTCGACGCGGCTGCGGATGACGGCGACCGGCGCCGTCCGGGTGGCCGGTGGAGCGGGGCGCCTCGCGGTGGGCGCGGTGACGCGATCGACGGAGCAGAATGCGCGCGGGTCGCGCACGCTCGCGCGCGGAGCCGGCATGGTCTCGGGCGCCTGGGGCCACCGCTTCAACGAATACCGCCGCTGAAGTCGATCGCCGAGTCGGCGACCGGCCGTCGGCAGTGGCCGGATCAGTCCTCGGCGGGGCGGGAACCGCCGCGGGCGGAGGAGGGCTTACGCGGGCTCGTCTGCGGCGTTGTTCGCGGCGAGCGGGCCGACGCGCCGACGCGGGCGTGCTCGGCGGCGGCGCGGTCGTCCGCCTCGACGTCGTCCGTCGACGTCGCGGTCTGACTGCTCGACGACGTTGCCGACGCCCCCGCGGTGGAGGCTGAGGCGGGAGCCGCTGAGGCGGGCGCCGCCGCCGCGCGGGAGCTGGTCGGCGCAGTCGCTCGTGCCGAGCGAACCAGCGCGTGAGAATCGACGAGCACGACGCCGATGGTGGTGGCCTTCACGCCGTCGAGCGAGGTCAGGGTGCGCAGCAGCTCGGGCCGCGTCGTGTGCATGTCGGAGGCGAGCACCAGGGCGCCGTCGGTCTCGCGGACGACCGCGAGCGCGTCGGCGTAGGGGAGGAGCGGCGGGGTGTCGACGATCACGAAATCGTACTGGTCGCGGGCCTCGGCGAGCAGACCGGCGAGGCTCGGCGAACCCAGCACGACGGTCGGGTTGGACGGCACCGCGCCGGTTGGCAGCACGTCCACACCGTTCCACTGCACGACGGCGTCGGCCAGCGACACGGAGCCGCCCAGCACATCGACGAGGCCGTGTGTGCTCGAGACGCCTGTCGCGGCGGCGGTGCCGACGCCGCGGAGGTCGGCGTCGATGAGCAGCACGCGCTGCGACCGCTCGGCCGACGACAGGGCCAGGTTGATGGCGAAGGCGGCGCGCTCTTCGTGGTCGGAGGGCGAGGTCACCGTCAGCGACGTGACGGCCCCGGTGAGGCCGGCGAACTGGAGCGTGGCCCGGATCCTGCGGTAGTCCTCGGCCGACGGGTCGGTCGGAGCGTCGCGCAGGATGATGGCATCGCGGCGCCCGGGGCGCTGGACGCGACCGATCACGGGGGCGTCGGTGAGGGCTTCGATGTCCTGCTCGGAGCGGATGCGCTTGTCGGATGCCGCCCGGGCGAGGGCGATGATCACGGCGATCACCAGGCCGATCAGAAGCCCGGCGACGTCGAGGAGGTGCCGGTCGGGCGACGACGGCGATGTCGGGGCCTGTGCCGGCGTGACGATCGACACCCGCACGGCCGAGGCGCCGCCTTTGCTCGACGGCGCGATGTCGGAGACGACCGTGCGGAGCGAGGCGCTGATGCCGTTCGCGATCCGCGCCGCCTGCGATGCACTCGAATCGGAGACGCTGATCTGCACGATCACGGTGTTGAGGGGGTTGGTGGAGGTGACCTTCTTGGCCAGATCCGTCGTGGTCGTCTTCAGGCCGAGATCGTTGATCACGGGGCGGAGCACAGCGGGCGTCGTGGCGAGTTGCGCGTACGACTGCACCTGGCCCTGCGTGAAGATGGCGCCCTGCTGAAGCTCGGTGGTGTTCGACCCCTGCGCTGCCGTCACGAAGACGCTGGTCGTCGCCTTGTAGGAGTCGGGAAGAGCCTTACCGACGCCGAACGACACGGCCAAGCCGACGATCATCAGCACGACGATGAGGATCCAGCTCTTTCTGAGAGCACGCCAATAAGCCACGGGTTCCATGGAGACCAATCGTTTCGGGTTCGATTGAGCCTCAGCTTACAGAGCCGCTCGAGGCGAGTCGACGGCACGAGAAGACCAGGCCGTCCGCGAGGGCCCCCAGTATGGGGGCTCACGGCGAACTCGGCATCAGCTGTGGGTGAGCGCCGTCAGCCCTCTTCGATGTCGGCGAACAGAATGCGCACGCCACCGGTCGACAGCTCGAACACGGCGGGGAAGAGCGCACCGGCGGCCTCGGTGGCGACGGCGGCGCTGGCCGAGTCGTAGTCGCTGTAATACAGGTCGATGAGGCGATAGGCGGGAGTGTGGCTGCCGTCCTCTTTCGGCCAGACCTTGCTCGTCTCGACCTTCACGATGTCGGGTAAGGCCTTCGCCTTGGCGAGCAGGTCGGGATAGCCCGCCTCGAACGCGTCGGGGTCGGTCGGGTTGTCGATGACGAACGTGATCTTGGTGGGCATGTCGGGGCCTTTCGTTGTCGGTCAGCGGTCATCTCTGTGTACTCCCACGACGCATGTCGCGTCGAGGCCGCTCGAATGATGAACGAAGGTGTCGAAACCGGCATCCTGCAGATGCCCAGCCGTCTGGGCCGCCTGCGCCTTGCTCGTCTCGATCACGACGACCCCGCCGGGCGTCAGCCACTCGCTCGCCCCGTGGGCGATCCGCGCGTGCAGCTCGGTGCCGGTGGCGCCTCCGTCGAGAGCGTGAAGCGGTTCGGCGTCGCGGGCCTCGCGCGGCATGAACTGCACCTCGTCGGAGGGCACGTAGGGCGCATTGGCCAGGATCACGTCGACCCGGCCACGCAGGCCCGCAGGCAGCGCGTCGTACAGGTCGCCCTCGACGACGACGTCGCACGGCCGCACGTTGCGGCGTGCCACCCGCACGGCGCGGGGGTCGATGTCGGCGGCAGTCAGCTCGACCCCGGGGCGCGCGGCCACGAGGGCCGCACCGACGGCGCCCGAGCCGCAGCAGAGATCGACGGCGACAGCGTGCGAGGCCGGGTCGCGGAGCGTGTCGAGCGCGAGAGCGGTCTCGACGACGAACTCCGTGCGCCGCCGCGGCACGAAGACGCCCGCCTCGACCGCGATGCGAAGGCCCCGGAACTCGGCCCAGCCGACGACCACCTCGAGCGGCTCGCCTGCGACGCGCCTCCGGATCATGGACTCGAGGTCGCCCTCCGGATCGCCTGTCGCGGCGCCCAGCAGCACGTCGGCCTCGTCTTCGGCGAACACCGAGCCGGCGGCCCGGAGTCGGGCGGCGATCTCATCTCTCGTCATCGGACGCAGGCACGGTCGGGCACCAGCCAACGATGCCACGATGGAGTCATGCCCGGCGACCCCGTCCTCACCGATCGCGCCACCGCGTCCCTGCTCGGGCTCGCGATCGGCGACGCCCTGGGGATGCCCACCCAGTCGATGTCGAGGGCGCAGATCGTCGCCGACCACGGCCGGATCACCGACTTCGCCGACGCCGGGCCCCACCAGCGCATCGCCCACGGCATGACGGCAGGCAGCATCACCGACGACACCGAGCAGGCGATCCTGCTCGCCCGGATGCTCGTCGACGGCGGGGGCCGCATCGACCCGCGGGAGTTCGCCGACCGCTTGGTCGAGTGGGAGCGCGGCATGCAGGCGAAGGGATCGCTCGACCTGCTCGGGCCGAGCACCAAAGCCGCCGTGACCCGCATCCTCGAGGGTGTCCCGGTCGCCGAGGCGGGCAGCGGCGGCACCACGAACGGCGCCGCGATGCGCATCGCCCCCGTCGGCATAGCGACGCCCTGCGACAACCTCGACGCGCTCGTCGACGCCGTCGTCGAGGCGAGCATGGTGACGCACAACACGGGGCTCGGCATCGCCGGAGCCTCCGCCATCGCCGCCGCCGTCAGCGCCGGGATCGACGGGGCCGGCGTCGGCGAAGCCCTCGACATCGCCACCGCGGCGGCTCGGCTGGGCTCGGCCCGCGGCAGCTGGGCGGCCGGCGGCGACATCGCCGCACGCCTCGGCTGGGCGCGCTCGTGGCTCGTGCGCCTCCCCGCTGACGAGCGCCTCGAGGCCATCGCCGAGGTGGTCGGCACCTCGGTCGCCTCGCAGGAGTCGGTGGTCGCAGCCCTGGCGCTCGTCGCGATCGAGCAGGATCCGTGGGTCACCCTCGGCGACGCGGCCAGCCTCGGCGGCGACACCGACACGATCGGCGCGATGGCCGGCGCCGTGCTGGGCGCGATCCACGGCACTCTCGCTTGGCCGGGCGCCGCCGTCGACACGGTCGCCCGGGTCAACGGCCTCGACCTGCCTCCCCTCGTCGACGGGCTGCTCGCCATCCGGCGGGGCCGAGTCACGCGAGCCTCCGCGGGCGGGCAGACGGTGCCGGTGCGGCCGTCGTGAGCCGCCCTGTGACGGTGTCCGCCGCTCGAGCCCGGGTGACCGAATGACTCGGCTGCTCCACACCGGCAATGCCATCGTCGACGTCGCCCTGACGATCGACTCTCTGCCTGAACCCGGCGGCGACGTGCTGGCTTCGTCGTCGGCCATCACTGCCGGCGGCGCCGTCAACACGATGGTGGCGGCGGTGCGCGACGGTCTGGAGACGCTGCACCTCGGCGCACGCGGCGCCGGCCCGTTCGCCGCCATCGTGGCGCGGGCCCTCGGCGACGCGGGCATCCGGGCCGTCGGCCCGGTGGTCGACGTCGACACCGGCTACTCGGTGGTGCTCATCGACCCGTCGACCGAACGCACTTTCGTCACGCACGTCGGAGCCGAGAGCCGCCTGACCCGCGCCGCGCTCGACGCCGTGGAGGTGCGCGACGACGACATCGTGGTCGTCTCCGGCTACAGCCTGGCGCACTCGCCGGACGTCCTGCCGGGCTGGGTCGCCGCCCTGCCGGCCGGCGTGCGGGTGGTCTTCGATCCGTCGCCGCTCGTCGCGTCGCTTTCGGCGTCCGCCCTCGACGTACTGCTTGCGCGTGCCGACATCGTGACCGCGAATGCGCGCGAGGCGGGGCTGATCGCCGGTGCCCCGCCTGCCGCACCCGCCGCCGGCTCTGCTGCCGACCTCGCGGCCCGCGTCCGCCCGGGGGCCGCCGTCCTCGTCCGCAACGGCTCCGCCGGCTGCTGGCTGGTCGACGGCGGCGCCCCCGTCCTCGTTCCGGGCTTCGCCGTCACCGCGGTCGACTCCACCGGGGCCGGCGACGCCCACTGCGGCGTGCTCTGCGCCGCGCTGTCGCGGGGCGACTCCCTCCCCGACGCCGTCCGTCGGGCGAACGCGGCGGCCGCGCTCGCCGTCTCGCGCCGCGGGCCCGCCACGTCGCCCACCTCCGCCGAGATCGAGGCGCTGCTCGCCCGCTGAGGTCCGCCTCCGGCATCCTGCGCCTGCCTGCCTGCCCGCCTGCCCGCCTGCCCGCATGCCTGCCTGCCTGCCCGCCTGCCTGCCCGCCCTGCCCGCCCGAACCGGCCCGCCCCGCGCGACACTCCTGATTCAGTGGGCAACAGCCGAATCCGGCGGTGCGATGCCGAGCGCGCGGTGCCGAAGGCCGCACCGAGCCGTCGCGGCCGCCCGCCCGCAGCCGCGCCACCGACGCGGCACCCACCCCGGTTGGCAAAACAGGAGTTCGAAGGTCGACCCCGCCCGCTGCCGTGCCCCACGCGAACCCGGACACCGATTCTCCGGTTGTACCAGCGCGCGCTGGGCCGGCACGGTGCCGGTCCCCTCCGACCCCTCCGCCCCCTGCCGGCATGCGCCCCGGCGACCCCACGCCCGAGAGAACGATGCTCGACAACGGGCCCCGGTTGGCAAAACCGGAGTTCGCGCGCCGCCTCCACCCGCAGCCGTGCCCGGCGCCGGCCCAGCGGCGGATTTTCCGGTTCTACCGACAAGCCCGACCGCGGGCGCCCGGCCTGCCGCCGCCAGCGCGAGATCCCGGCGGCCGCCCCGGTTGGTAGAACCGGAGTTCTGGCCTGGCGGTAGCGCCAGCGCCGCTGACCTGACGCGGCCGCCGTCGATTCCCCGGTCTTACCAACGGGCACGGGCACGGGCTCGGCACGTGCGGGGGAGGGCGGGTCGCCACCGTAGACTCGCCCCCGTGGCGAACATCTTCGACGTGGCCAGCGAGGCGGGGGTCTCGCACCAGACCGTGTCGCGCGTGGTCAACGGCGACCCGCGAGTGCGGCCCGCCACCCGGCAGCGGGTGGATGCGGCGATCGCCAAGCTCCACTATCGGCCGAGTGCCGCGGCGCGCGCTCTCGCCAGCCGCAAGACCCGGGCGCTCGGGCTGCTCTCGACGGGCGGCCCACTGTTCGGCCCCTCGAGCATCATGCAGGGGTTCGACGGAGCGGCCCGCGAGGCCGGCTACCAGGTCTCCATCGCGACGATCGCCCGAGCCGACGACGACGCGATGCTTCTTCAGATTCGGCAGGCGGTCGACGCGCTGCTCGGCCAGAACGTCGAGGCCATCGTCGTGATCGCTCCCGACTCGGCGGCGATCGACGCCATCCGGGCGATGCCCGTCAGTGTGCCGCTCGTCGTCGCCGACACGGGGCAGTACGACGGCGTCGTCTCGGTCTCGCTCGACCAGTTCGCCGGCGCGGTGCTCGCCAGCGAGCACCTGGCGAGCCTCGGCCACCGTTCGATCGTGCACGTCGCGGGGCCGTCCGACTGGACCGACGCCCTCGAGCGCGAGCGGGGCTGGCGTTCGGCCTGCGACCGGCTCGGCCTCGACGCTCCCGAGCCCCTCCGCGGCGACTGGAGCCCCGAGAGCGGCTACCGGCTGGGCCAGGGCCTCGCCGACCGCGCCGCCCGGGGCGAGGTCACCGCCGTCTTCTGCGCCAACGACCAGATGGCGCTGGGCCTCCTGCACGCCTTCTCAGAGCGCAGGATCCCGGTGCCCGGCCAGGTCAGTATCACCGGCTTCGACGACGTGCCCGAGTCGCGGCACTTCATCCCTCCGCTGACCACCGTGCGGCAAGACTTCACCGCCCTCGGCCGGCAGATCATGGCGACGGTCGAGTCGCTCGTGGGGGCGGCGGAGGCCGTCGAGCCCCCGCTCGTGCCCGTCCCCGAGCTCATCGTCCGGTCGTCGACCGCCCGAGTGTCCGGCTAGCCGGCGTCACCAGCACCTGAACGTCCCAGGCCCCGAACGAGACCCGAGCGCCGGTGGCGAGAGCCGCCCCCGAGTGCAGATCAGAAGACGAACCACGGCGCGCAACTCTCGACTCGGTCGCTGAACTCGTCGGGGCGGCGCGTGCCCGACGACGTCAGTGTCGTGGGTTACGGCGACACCTATGCCGAGTTGCCCGCGCCGGTGCTGCTGACGACCGTGCACACGACGATCGTCGAGATCGGCCGCATCGCCCTGGCCACTGTCGTCGGCATGGTCGACGGCACGGCGCCCGTCTCGAGCCACCTGCAGCTCGCCACCTCGCTGGTCGTCCGCGAGTCGCCCCCGCCCCGCCCCCGCCCCGCCCTCGCCCCGCCCGCTCGCCGGAACACCCCGTGAGTGCGCAACTCGCGGCTCACTTTCGCCGAACCCGGCGATTTGTGCACTCTCGATGATTCGACTTCCGATGTGAGCGCTCACATGGCAGACTGGCACCGCTCCGTTTCACCGACGACAAGGATGTCCTCATGACCACCCCACCACCGAGCCTCGGCATCGAGTTCGGCTCGACGCGCATCAAGGCGTGCCTCATCGACGAGAACTTCGTCACCATCGCCTCGGGCGGCCACGAGTGGGAGAACGAGTACGTCGACGGCCGCTGGACGTACTCGGTCGAGGCCATCCGCGAGGGCCTTCAGGCCGCCTACACCGACCTCGTCCGCGACGTGACGTCGACGGGTGGCGAGGCTCCGACCACGTTCGGCGCCATCGGCATCTCGGCGATGATGCACGGCTACATCGCCACCGACGCCCAGGGCGAGTTGCTCGTCCCCTTCCGCACCTGGCGCAACTCCTCGACGGGCCCGGCAGCCTCCGCCCTCAGCGAGGCTCTGAGCTTCAACATCCCGCTGCGCTGGTCGATCGCGCACCTCTACCAGGCGGTGCTCGACGACGAGCCCCACGTCGGGCAGATCGCCGGCCTCACCACTCTCGCGGGCTATGTCCACCGGGCCCTGACGGGGCGCGACGTGCTCGGCGTCGGCGATGCGTCGGGCATGTTTCCTATCGACACCGCCCCCATCGATCCTGCGACCCGCGACTACGACCGCCGCATGCGAGACGTCGCGCAGGGCCTCCTGGCCGAGAAGGCTCCGGGGCTCGACCTCGCAACCCTGCTGCCCGAGGTGCTGGTGGCCGGGCAGGATGCCGGGTCGCTCACAGCCCAGGGCGCCGCCCTCCTCGACCCCAGCGGCACCCTGCAGCCGGGGGTGCCGTTCTGCCCGCCCGAGGGCGACGCCGGCACCGGCATGGTCGCGACGAACTCGGTCGCGCCGAAGACCGGCAACGTCAGCGTCGGCACGAGCATCTTCGCGATGGTCGTGCTCGACGAGCCGCTGACGGGCGTGCACCAGGAACTCGACGTGGTGACGACCCCGGTCGGCGACGCGGTGGCCATGGTGCACTGCAACAACGGCGCGAGCGAGCTGGCTTCGTGGGCCCGGGTGTTCGGCCGGTTCGCCGAAGTCGCAGGCACACCTGTGGAGCCCGACGACGTCTACGCCACCCTCTTCGCCGAGGCGCTGGCGAGCGACGCCGACGCCGGCGGTCTCCTCGCCTACAACTACCTCGCCGGCGAGCCCGTCACCGGCGTCGAAGACGGGCGGCCGCTGCTGGTGCGCACGCCCGACAGCCGCTTCACCCTCGGCAACCTCGTGCGCGCCGAGGTCTACGCCGCCTTCGCCACGCTCAGCATCGGCATGGAGGTGCTGGCCGACGAGCACGTGAACGTCGAGCGCCTCCTGGCCCACGGCGGTCTCTTCCGCACCCCGGGCGCCGCCCAGCAGCTGCTCGCCGCAGCCCTGCGCGTGCCCGTCGCCGTCGAGAGCACCGCCAGCGAGGGCGGCGCGTGGGGCGTCGCCGTCCTGGCCGCCTACCTGCGGGCGGCGTCGCAGTCGTCTCTGGCCGAGTTCTTGAACGACAAGGTCTTCGGCTCGGCCGAGGCCGTCGTCGAAGAGCCGAGAGAGGCCGATCTCGTGGGCTTCGCCACCTACCTCGAGCGCTATCGCGCGGCCCTCCCTCTGCAGAGGGCGGCTGCGGGCGCCACCCCGACCACCTCGACAGAAAGCGCGGAATCATGACCCAGCCATCAGGATCCTGGTCACCCGACATCATCGACGCGATCCGGCGCACCCGCGAGCAGGTCGCGTCGCTCCACTCCGAGCTGACGAAGTACGGCCTCGTCATCTGGACGGGCGGCAACATCTCGGGCCGCGTGCCCGGCGCCGACCTCTTCGTGATCAAGCCGAGCGGGGTGTCGTACGACGAGCTGACGCCCGACAACCAGATCCTCTGCGACCTCGACGGCAACGTCGTGCCCGGCACGTCGGGCAGTGACAAGTCGCCGTCGTCCGACACTGCCGCGCACGCCTACGTGTACCGGAACATGCCGGAGGTCGGGGGCGTCGTGCACACGCACTCCACCTACGCCACGGCGTGGGCCGCCCGCGGCGAGGCGGTGCCCTGCGTGATCACGGCGATGGCCGACGAGTTCGGCGGCGAGATCCCCGTCGGGCCGTTCGCGATCATCGGCGACGACTCGATCGGCCGCGGCGTCGTCGCGACCCTCAGCGGGCATCGCTCGCGGGCCGTGCTGATGCAGAACCACGGTGTCTTCACGATCGGCAAAGACGCTCGCGATGCTGTGAAGGCCGCTGTCATGGCCGAGGACGTCGCCCGAACCGTCCACATCTCCCGCCAGCTGGGCGCCCCCATTCCCATCCCCGAGGAGAGCATCGACGCCCTCTTCGATCGCTATCAGAACGTCTACGGCCAGCCCTCGGCTGCCGCCGTGTCGGAAAGGAAAGACTCATGACCCTCTCCACCTCGCTCGAACCGTACGAGGTCTGGTTCCTCACCGGCTCACAGGGTCTCTACGGCGAAGAGACCCTCGCCCAGGTCGCGTCGCAGTCGAAGGTGATCGCCGACGCTCTCGAAGAGAACGACGACATCCCGGTCAAGATCATCTGGAAGCCGGTGCTCACCGACTCCGAGGCCATCCGCCGCCTGGCTCTCGAGGCCAACGCCGACGACCGCGTCATCGGCGTGACCGCCTGGATGCACACGTTCAGCCCCGCCAAGATGTGGATCAAGGGCCTGGACGCGCTGCAGAAGCCGCTGCTGCACTTCCACACCCAGGCGAATGTCGAGATCCCGTGGGCCGAGATCGACTTCGACTTCATGAACCTCAACCAGGCCGCCCACGGCGACCGGGAGTTCGGCTACATCCAGTCACGCCTCGGCGTCGCCCGCAAGACCGTCGTCGGCCACTTCTCCGACCCCCGCGTCGTCTCGCAGATCGCGACCTGGACGCGCGCCGCAGCGGGCTACGCCGCGGTGCGTTCGCTGAAGCTCGCGCGCTTCGGAGACAACATGCGGAACGTCGCCGTCACCGAGGGCGACAAGACCGAGGCCGAGCACGTGTTCGGCGTCTCGGTCAACACCTGGGGTGTCAACGAGCTCGCTTCAGCCGTTGAGGCTGCCTCCTCCGAGGACGTCGACGCGCTCGTGCAGGTCTACCTCGACTCGTACGACGTCGTCGCCGACCTTCTGCCGGGTGGCTCTCGCCATCAGTCGCTGCGCGACGGCGCGGCGATCGAGCTGGGGCTCCGCTCCTTCCTCGAGGCCGGCGACTTCGGCGCCTTCACCACGAACTTCGAAGACCTCGGCGCGCTCAAGCAGCTGCCGGGTCTCGCCGTGCAGCGCCTCATGGCCGAGGGCTACGGCTTCGGGGCCGAGGGCGACTGGAAGACGGCGATCCTGGTGCGTGCCGCCAACGTGATGGGCGCGGGCCTCCCCGGCGGCGCGTCGCTCATGGAGGACTACACCTACAACCTCGTGCCCGGCGCCGAGAAGATCCTCGGTGCGCACATGCTCGAGGTCTCGCCGACGCTCACCGCATCGAAGCCGACCCTCGAGATCCACGCGCTGGGCATCGGCGGCAAGGACGATCCGGTGCGCCTCGTCTTCACCGCCGACCCCGGCCCCGCCGTCGTCGTGGCGCTGTCGGACATGCGCGACCGGTTCCGCCTCACGGCCAACGTGGTCGACGTCGTGAAGCCCGATGCCGACCTGCCGAAGCTGCCCGTCGGCCGCGCCGTCTGGGAGCCCCGCCCCTCGTTCGCCGTCTCGGCCGAGGCCTGGCTCACCGCCGGCGCCGCGCACCACACCGTCATGTCGACCGCGGTCGGCCTCGAGACCTTCGAGGACTTCGCGCTCATGGCCGGCACCGAGCTGCTGATCATCGACGAAGACACGCGCCTCCGCGATTTCCGCCGCGAGGTGCAGTGGAACGCCGCCTACTACCGGCTGGCGCGGGGCCTCTAGCCCCGCTTCCCTCCCGAAAGCGACAACTGAGACGCCACAACCGCGTCCAGTTGTCGCTTTCGGGCGTCGTGGTCGAAGTTCTCCACAGAGCACACCTGGGGCGCAGGATGCCACGCGAGTCGCCTGGCATCCTGCGCCGATGTCTTCCGATGATCTGCCGCCTCTCCAGCGAGCTTCCGCGACGCCCGCGGGCAGTCGCGAACGTCGCGCGCTTCAACGCGGCGCACTGTCGCGCGAGCTCGTCGTGGTCTGGCCGGGCGTCTTCGTCGATGCCGCGGCGTGGCACGGCCTCACGCCGGATGCCCGCTACATCCTGCGGATCCGCGCCGCTGTTCCGCGGCTCGAGCCGCGCTACGTCGTCTCGCACGCCTCGGCACTGGCCGTGCACGGTGTCTCGTCGCTTCGCCCGTGGCCGAGGAAGGTCCACGTGGTCGATCCGAGCGGAGATCGTGGCCAGAGTCGGGGAGGGCTCGCGAAGCACCCGGGGCCGCTGGCGGCGGCCGACGTGTGCCTGGTCGACGGCATCCGTGCCACCGGCCTGGCACGAACCTGCGTAGACCTCGCCCTGGAAGCGCCGTTCGAGGTCGCCGTCGCGGCGATCGACGAATGCCTCCGGCGTGAGTTCGTCACCGGGCACGATCTCGCTCAGCGTCTCGCCGTACGGCCACACGCGCGAGGCCGCGTCGCGGCGCGCCGAGCCCTGGCTTTCGCCAACGCGAAGTCCGACTCGGGTGGTGAGTCCTGGTGCCGCTGCCGCCTCTTCGAACTCGGCACACCGTGCCCGACGCAGCAGGAGGAGTTCACGGACGCCTTCGGGCTGATCGGGTTCGTCGAATTCTGGTTCGCCGAGCAGAGCGTCGTCGTCGAGTTCGACGGCGATCAGAAGTACCTCAACCCTCGGTACACGCGAGGCCGGACCCCTGCCGAGGTCGCGCTCGCAGAGCGGAAGCGGGAGCGACGGCTGCTCGCGCTGCCCGCGTGCGCGAGGTGGTTCGCGTGGAGTGGCGGGACGTGGTGGAGCCGTGGCGGCTCCGTCGCATGCTCGTAGCGGCCGGCGTTCCCGTGCGGTGAGGCGGTGCTCCCGAATGCGACGACTGCACACTGATGCCCGTGCTCACTTGTCGCATTCGGGAGCAACAGAGGCCGGCAGGCGGGCGTCGTTTCTCTCCCAGCGAACTTGTCTATGCTCTGAACGTGCTCGTCCGTTCCCCTCTGCGCCCCGAACGAACCACGGTGGTGCTCTGGTTCGTCATGATCCTCACGCACGTCGTCATCTTCGTGGCGGTTCTGCCCGAGATGCTCGAGGGGCAGTTCGTCGGCGATGTCAACGTCTACAGCAACTGGGCGACGAAGGCCCTCGAGGGCGGCGGCTGGCCCGTGTTCGCCCACGACTGGGTGTACCCGGCGGGGGCGCTGCTGCCGGTGATGCTGCCGAAGGTCTTCGGGCCGCACCTCTATCAGGTCGTCTGGTTCGTGCTGATCCTGATCGCCAACTCGGTCGCGCTCTGGGGGCTCATCCGCTGGGGCCGCAAGCTCCGCAACCAGTCGGCCGCGATGTTCTGGGTCTTGACCATCGCGATCATGTCGCCGGTGGCCCTTCTGCGGCTGGAGGGCTTCACCGCCCCGGCCGTGATCATCGGCCTGCTCTTCCTCGCGACCAGACCCAAGATCGCCGGTGTGCTGCTTGCCGCGGCGACCTGGATCAAGGTGTGGCCGGCCGCAGTGCTGGTGTCGATCGTGATCGTGTCGACCAAACGCTGGCTGGTCGTCGCCATGGGTGCCGTCGTCACCGTCGTGGTCGTCGCCGTGGTCTGGATCGGCGGAGGCATCCACCACATCACAAGCTTCGTGAACGCCCAGAACGGCCGTCCGCTCCAGATCGAGGCGACTCTCTCGACCCCCTGGCTGTGGATGGCCGTCTTCCATGTGCCGGGCGCGCACCACATCCATGACACCGCTCTCGTGACCGAAGAGATCACGGGGCCCGGCGACAAGTGGATGGTCGACAACGGCACGTACCTGATGCTCGGCGTGCTCGCCGCCATCATGGTCGTGCTGGTCATCGCCACCAAGCGGCTGTCACGTCTCACGCACCCGATGGGCAAAGAGGTCGACCTCGTGCTCGTCGGCGCCTTCGCCCTGGCCTCGGCCTTCATCGTCTTCAACAAGGTCGGATCGCCCCAGTACATGCTCTGGCTGACGCCGATCGTCGCCGTCGGGCTCGTGATCCGGCCGCCCGACTGGAAGGTGCCCGCGATCCTGATGATCCCCATCGCGGTGCTCACCACGCTGGTCTTCCCGTGCTTCTACAACTCGCTGCTCGACCTCGACCCGCTTCTGGCTGCCATCCTCGGCGCGCGCAACCTGCTGCTCGTGGTCGTGCTCGGCTGGTCGGTCGTGAAGATCTGCTCGGCGGCCTTCGTGACGCACCCGATCCCGCTCGGCACGCGCCCGCTGGGCACGCCGATCCGCAGCACGAGCTACTGAGGCCCAGGCCCAGGCCCAGGCCCTGGCCCGAGCGCCCGCGAGGCCGAGCCTCAGGCCGCCGAACGAGCCCCGGCGGCAACACCGGCGCCGCCGGCGAATCCCGCGTCGCGCACCGCCTGGAAGGCCTGCTCGAGGTCGTGACGGATGTCGCGGATGCTCTCCAGCCCGACCGAGAGCCGGATCGTGCCCTGCGTGATGCCGCGCTCGAGGCGCTCGTCTTCGGTCAGGTGCCCGTGGATGGTCGACGCGGTGTGGATCGCGAGGGTGCGGACGTCGCCGAGGTGCGTCATCGTGCTGACGAGCCGGAGGGAGTCGATGAAGACGCGAGCGGCATCGCGGCCGCCGTCGAGCTCGAAGGTGACCACGGCGCCCTGGCCCCGGGGAAGGTAGCGCTGCGCGCGGGCGTAGTAGGGGTTCGAGACGAGGCCCGGGTAGTCGACGGACACCGTGGCATCCTGGTGCTCCAGCCACTGGGCGACCTCGAGGGCGTTCGAGACGTGGCGCTCCATGCGCAGCGACAGGGTCTCGATGCCCTGCATCAGCTGGAAGGCGCTCATCGCCGGCAGTGTCGGGCCGAGGTCGAGGGCGGCGGCGGTGCGGAGGTAGGCGAGGAAGGCGTACGGGCCGAAGCGCTCGACGTACGACGTGGCCCCCGCGCGCCGGTCTGGGCGATGTGCGGGTAGCGCGACGGGTCTGCGCTCCAGTCGAACGCTCCCGAGTCGATCACGACGCCCCCCAGCACCGCGCCGTGGCCCGAGAGCCACTTCGAGGTCGAGTGGATGACGATGTCGGCGCCGTGCTCGATGGGCCGGTTGAGGTAGGGGGTCGCGACGGTGTTGTCGACGACGAGCGGCACGGCGGCCGCATGGGCGATGCGGGCGAGGCGCTCGAGGTCGACGACGTCGTTCTTGGGGTTGGGGATCGTCTCGGTGAACACGGCCTTGGTGGTGGGCCGGATCGCGTCGTTCCAGGCCTCGTCGGAGGCGTCGGCCGCGATGAGCTCGACTTCGATGCCCTGCCGGGCCAGGGTGCGGGCGAAGAGCGTCTTCGAGCCCTCGTAGAGGCTGGAAGTCGCCAGGATGTGATCGCCCGAGCTCGCGAGAGCCCCCAGCGTCAGCGCGATGGCCGCGGTGCCGCTCGCGGTGAGGAGCCCTGCGATGCCGCCCTCGAGGTCGGCGAGCCGCCGGGCCACCGCCGCGTTCGTCGGGTTGTCGGTGCGGGCGTACGCGTTGCTCTGCACGCTGCCGTCGAACCGGCCCTCGCCGTCGTCGAACGACTCGAACACGAACCCCGCCGATTGGTACACCGGAAGCACGCGCGCCCTGAAATCGCTGTCGAGGCCGGTGCCGGCGTGGATCTGACGCGTCTCGAAGTCGAACTCGGGGTGGGCATGGTCTCACTCGGCTTTCTGGGCAGGATCCGCGGTGCGTGCGGAATCCCAGAAGGCTAACCGAGCGGCCTGGAGCAGAGCCAGGTCGGCGTCACACGCGTTCATTCGAGGTGCCGGCGTCGGCGTCGAGCGTCGACGGTCGCGGTCAGGCTCTCGTGGAGACGGTCGCCGTCAGGCGCTCGTGGAAAAGGGCGAGCGGGCCGTCGTAGTACGCGGCGAGGGCTGTGGCCGCCCCGTCGCCGTCGCGGCGCTGCACGGCTTCGACGACACGCAGCAGCACCTCGTCGGTCTCGCGCGCCGGGATCAGGTGCGCGAACTGCCCGACCACGCGCTGCAGCGTCGGCCGCAGACGGTCGACGGTGCGGATCAGCGGAGCGTTGGCCAGGGAATCGACGAAGACGCGGAAGAGGCCGGCGTCGCCCCGCCCGACGAACACGGGCTCGGGGTCGACGATCTCTCTCGACCCGAGGTTCGTCGACCAGGCGACCATGCCGGCGATCGCCTCGTCGGTCATCAGTGACACGCCGAACCGCGCCGCGAAGACGTAGAGGGCGCGGGCGGTGTCCTGCGAGTCGAAATAGCGGTCGAGGTCGATCTCGGTGACCCGGGTGAACAGGTTCGGCACCGTCTCGACGAGGCGCACCTGCGTCAGCCGCTGCAGGGCGGTGCGCACCGTCGCGCGGCTCAGGCCGAGGTTCTGGGCGAGGTCGAGGTCGTGGATGCGCTGGCCCGGGGCGAGGTAGCCGCGCACGATGTCGTCGCGCAGCCGGTCGAAGACGTCGTCGGTGAGGAGGCGACGGGTCGGCAGGCGCTCGGGCGCCCGGTCAGGAACCGGCATCGGGCGTGATCCCATACATGTCGTAGTACTCGAAACCCGTCATCGTCTCGACGAAGCTCTGCATCGGGCCGCCGAGGAAGGCGCGGATCTCGGCCTCGAAGCCGTTCACGTCGTGGTCGCGGCAGCGGCGGATGACGCTGGTGAAGAAGACGGTGATCGGCTCGCTCTTCATGAAGCCCTTGTAGCGGTTGACGCCGAGCTGCAGCAGCGGGTCGTGCACGGCGATGGTCTCGAGCAGCACGCGGTTGCGGCAGTGCGCGAGGATGGTGCCGACGAACCGGTCGACGACGGTCGGCCCCACGGGGAAGGCGGTCGGGTCGAAGTCGCGCTGCGCGTCGCGGAGGGCTTCGAGCAGGGGCAGCTCGTCGGCCGGGAAGTCGCGGATGCCCCAGTGCATGCCGCGCGTGACGAGGGTCGCCCAGACGGCGGTGCTCTCGGCGTAGAGGCGCGGCGTGACCTCGGCCACCTTCGTGTAGCGGTTCGGCGCCATGTCGACGAGGCCGATGTCGGCCAGCTGTGTGAGCGCCTCGCGGATGGGGGCGCGGCTGGTGCCGAGCCACGCGATCAGCTCGTCGTCGCGGAGGCGGGCACCGGGGGCGAGCGTGCCGTCGAGGATAGCGCGCATGATCTCGCCGAGGACGCGCTCACGGAGCAGGGTCCGAGCGGTGGGGGCGTCGCTCACTCGTAGGGCCGTCCGTTCGCCGCCGGGCCGAAAGAGAATGGGCGGGAGTCTCTTACCCGAATAAAAGAGCTCCCGCCACCGCCGGATCAGTGGCGTAATCAAAATAGTAATCAGATCACCACGCCGAGGGCAACGTTTCGTAGAACATTCTTGCCGGTATTTTTACGACGGTCGTCGTTCTGTCGGACAGATGCCGGACACACGCGGCACTCCGGCGTCAGGCGGCGGCGACGCTGGCCAGCAGGAGGATCGGGCGGTGGTCCGATTTGCCCTGCGGCAGCGACAGCACGCTCGCGATGGTCATGCCCATCGTCGTCGCGAAGTCGAAGTGGCCGCTGAAGCCCGGGCGCGCGTACGTCGGCTCTTCGGTGATCGAGAGCTCGTAACCCGTCTTCTGCAGGTACCGCCGCAGCCCCTGCCGGAACCACGGGTAGTTGAAGTCGCCGACCATCACCGTCGGCACGCCGTTCGCGAGATCGCTCAGCTTCTCGTGCGCGAGCCCGATCTGCTTGCGCCGCAGCGCGTTCGAGGCGGTCAGCGGCGCGGCGTGGAAGTCGGCGATCACGATCTCCTGGCCGGTCGTCCTGTCGCGCAGGCGGGCGGCGAGCAGCCGCTCGTGGGCCGGTTGCATGACCCGGTCGTGCATCGACTTCATCAGCGCGTAGAGGCTGGTGCCGAGCAACTCGAAGCGCTCGGGTCGGTAGTAGAGGGCGAGCCCCAGGCGATTGGTCTTCGTCGACGCCGCCAGGGTCAGCCCCAGGATCTCGTTCGGGATGTCGGTGCTGTCGCACTCCTGCAGGCAGAGCACGTCCATCGCATGGGTGTCGACGAGTTCGGTGAGCTCTCCGATCGCGAGGTGCTCGCGAAGGTTGTAGCTGACGATTCTCAGATCGGATTCCATCTGCTCATCCTGGCCCGCCGGTCTTGTCGGGGTCCCAGGATCCTGATCCTGAACGAGAACGCCACGCACGTCGGCCTCCCGGCCTACCGTTGCCCCCATGGTCAACACATTCGACGGCAAAGTCGCCCTGGTCACCGGCGCCGGCTCGGGCATCGGCCGCGCGGTGGCCCTCTTGCTAGCCCAGGGCGGCGCTCGTGTCGTCGCCACCGACATCCGGCAGGATCCCGTCGACGCGGTCGTGCACGAGATCGTCGCGTCGGGCGGCCTCGCTGCCGCGTTCGTCGGCGACTCGTCGGACCCCTCGTCGGTCGAGGCATCCGTCGCGTTCGCCGTCTCGACTTACGGCGCCCTTCACCTCGCGGTGAACAACGCCGGGATCGGCGGGCCGCAGGGCCTCGCCGGCGACATCGACATCGCCGGCTGGCAGAAGGTGATCGACGTCAACCTGAGCGCCGTCTTCTTCGGCGTCCACTTCGAGATCCCGGCCATGCTCGCGGCCGGAGGCGGCTCGATCGTCAACGTGTCGAGCATCCTGGGGCTCGTCGCCGAGCCGACGGCCGTGCCGTACACGGCTGCCAAGCACGGCGTCGCCGGTCTCACCAAGGCGGCAGCCGCCGGGTACGCGGCGCAGGGCATCCGGGTCAACTCGATCCACCCCGGCTACATCGACACGCCCTTGCTGGCGAACCTGCCGAAGCCCGCCTACGACGGCCTCGTCGCGAAGCACCCGATCGGCCGCCTCGGCACCGCCGACGAGGTCGCCCAGGTGACGGCCTTCCTGCTCTCCGACGCCGCGTCGTTCGTCACCGGCTCGCAGTACACGGTCGACGGCGGCTACACCGCCCTCTAGGGCGTCTTTCTGCATTTCACACTCCTGATTTGACACGTGCGTGTCAAGCTCGGAATACTCCTCAGCGAGGTGGAACCTCCCGTCTGGGGGTTCCACCTCGGCCCTCTGCAGCGGCAACTGCGAGGGCGTCCCGAGCGCGGAAGCGCCGTGCTCGAAAATCAGGAGAACTGAAATGCAAAACAATTCTCCGCGGACACGCGGGCGTCCCGGATCCTGTTGGCCGTCATGGTGGTTCTCGGCGCCGGGACGGCCGTCATCTCGTCCCAGTCCGACCCGACCCTCAGTGACTTCCTCGGCGCCGCCGTCCTCCCGCTCCCGCTCTTGCTGCCGATCATCGCGATCCTGCTCGTGACCGGCGACTGGACTCAGCGCGGGGCGATGACGACCTTCGCGCTCGTTCCTCGCAGATCGATCGTGCTGGCTGCCCGGGCTCTCGCCGCGATGATCGTGGTGGTCGCAACGATGGTGGTGCTCACCGTGCTTTCGGCTGTGGCCTTCCTGCTCGTCCACCCGCAGAATCTGCCGCGCACAGACTGGAGCGATCTGCGAGAGACGCTGTGGTCGATCCTGGCGATCTCGTTGGCTGCGGCACTGTCCGGGGTCGCCATGGGTTCGCTCCTCCTCATCACGCCACTGGCGATCGTCGTGACGATGATCGTGCCCATCACGTACGAGCTCGCCATCGGCGCACGTTTCCCCGGCATCGCCCCGTGGGTGTCGAGCCTCGCGTTCAGCACCTGGCTGGCCGACCCGCAGTGGTCATGGCTCGCCTCGAGCGACACGACGACGGGGTTGGGGCCGGCCCTCTGCTCTCTCGCGCTCTGGACAGCGCTCCCGCTGAGCGTCGGCTGGTTCCGGCAGCTCCGCAAGGAGGTGGCTTGAGCGATCCCGTCGAGGCTCCCCGCCGCCGCCTCGACGCGATCCGGTTACGGTCTGCCTCGGCTGTCCTGCTTGCTCTGGTCTCGCTCGGCCTCACGCTCGCCGGCGTGAAGCTCTCGCTGCTTCCCATCGTCGTCGGGATCGGGCAGATCACCCACGGCGCCGAGGTCCGCGAGCGGAGCGAGCCTCCGCTCGCCTTCCTCCTGATGGTTCCGATCGGCATTGCGATCGCGGCGATCCTGCTGCATCGCGGCTGAAAGGGGTGACTGGCCGCGGCACCTCCCGGCGGCCACCGGCACCTCGCCGAGGCGCGGTGCCGGGCGTCGCGCGAAGGCGCGACGCTTAGCGGGCGGCGGCGGCGGCGGTCGCGGCGCCCGCTGCGGAGGCGGGGCCGGCGGCCTCGATCACGACGGCGCACTTCTCGCCGAACGCGACCTGCATGAGCTCGTCGGCGTCGCGATCCTGGCCGTAGACGCTCGGCAGCTCGATGCCGAGCAGGACGCTGAGCAGCATGCCGCCGCCCAAGAACTGGTCGATCTGCTCGGGCGAGAAGCCGGCCTCGTCGCGCAGCAGCCGGTAGATGCCGACGAAGCCCTCGCGAGCGGCCGCCCCGATCACGGGATCGTTGCCCGAGACGAACGCGTGCAGCAGGGTGCGGTGCACACCCTCCTTCTGCACGAGGTCGACGAACGCCCCACCGAGCCGCTTCTCGCGGCTCGTGCCGTCACCCGGGTCGGGGAGGGCTGCCCGGAAGGCGTCGAAGAGCATCGCGAGGGCACGGTGCACGACCTCCAAGAAGAGCTTCTCTTTCGAGCCGAACATCCGCACGACGTACGGCTGGCTGATGCCCGCGGCCCCCGCTACCTGGTCGGTGGTGGTGCCGTGGTAGCCGCGCTCGCCGAAGACGGCCGTGGCCGCATCGAGGATCTGCTCTCGCCGTTCGGCCGCTGAGAGGCGCGGGGTCGAGGCCGAAGGCACTACTGCGGAATCCATGCTTGACAGGTTATCAGTTGATTACTTAGTGTCTAGTAATCATCCGATTACAACCGTGATCCGGATCCCAGAACTCGAATGGAGCCGTGCCGTGCCGACTGCAACCACCGCCCGTCGCATCCCCGTCTGGCTGGCCATCACGGCCGCCAGCCTGCCCATGTTCATGGCCACCCTCGACAACCTCGTGGTCACGAGCGCCCTCCCCGTCATCCACGAGAAGCTCGGATCGACCGTCGAGAGCCTGCAGTGGATCACCAACGCCTACACGCTCTCGTTCGCAGCCCTCATGCTGCTCGCCGTGAGCCTCGGCGACAGGATCGGCAGGCGTCACCTCTTCATCGCCGGTCTCGTCGTCTTCACCGGGGCGTCCGCGTTCGCCGCTCTCAGCACCACGACCGCGGCCCTCATCACGGCTCGCGCCCTCGAAGGCGCCGGAGCCGCGGCGATCATGCCGCTCTCGCTCACCCTGCTCGTCGGATCCGTGGGCACGAAGGCCCGCCCCCTCGCCATCGGCGTCTGGGGCGGCGTCTCGGGCCTCGGCGTCGCGCTCGGCCCGTTGATCGGCGGCGCGGTCGTCGAGGGCTGGAGCTGGGAGTCGATCTTCTGGCTCAACGTCCCCGTCGGAATCATCGCGATCCCGCTGGCGCTGTTCGCCCTGCCGAACAGCCTCGGCGAGCGCGTGCGGGCCGACCTCCTCGGCGTCCTGCTGGCCGGTCTCGGCATCCTGGGCATCGTCTTCGGGATCGTGCGCGGCAACGACGCGGGCTGGTCGAGCGCGCAGGTGCTCGTCGCGCTCATCGGCGGCGCCGTGCTGATCGGCCTGTTCATCTGGCGTGAGTCGCGAGTGGCTTCGCCTCTGCTGCCGCTGCGGCTCTTCCGCGACCGCAGCTTCACCCTCGCGAACCTCGTCGCCATGACGTTCAGCTTCGGGGCGTTCGGGTCGGTGTTCATCCTGATCCAGTTCTTGCAGGTGGTTCAGGGCAAGACGCCGCTCGAGGCGGGCGTCGCGACGATGCCGTGGACTCTTGCGCCGATGGTCATCGCCCCGCTGACCGGCTTCATCGCGCCGCGCGTCGGCACCCGCCTGCTGATCGTCTCGGGCATGGTGCTGCTCTCGGGCGGCCTCTTCGAGATCGCTTTGACGATGTCGGCCGGTGTGGGCTACCTGACGCTGCTGCCCGGATTCCTGCTTGCGGGCATCGGCATGGGGCTCGTCTTCGCGCCGCTGTCGACCGCGGTGCTCGTCAACATGAAGCAGGACGACCAGGCCAAGGCCTCCGGTACCAACTCCACCCTGCGCGAGATCGGCGTCGCCCTCGGCATCGCCGTGCTGACCGCGGTCTTCACGGGGGCCGGCGGGCAGCTGACGCCGACCGGCTACGTGTCGGCTGCGGCGCCGGCCGTGCTGGTGGGGGCGAGCGTGCTGCTCGCGTCGGCGCTGTTGGCGCTGCTGCTGCCCTCGGGCATCGTTCGTGGTCGCCGCTCGGGGGCCGACGGCGACGCTGCTGCTGCTGCCGCTGGCCTCGCCGCCGAGTCGCCCCTCGAGCCCGTGACCGCCGGCTGACCCGCGTCGCGCGCCAGCCCTTACCTTTTCGGCACGTCCTCCCCGTCACGACGCAGAGGACGTGCCGAAAAGGTAAGGGTGGGGAGGGGCCGGGCGGCACAATGGGAAGGTGAGCACCACCGACCCGAACACGTCAGACCCGAACACGTCAGACCCGAGCACTACCGACCCGACCGCCCTGACCACCCTCCACGTCGAGTGGGACGACCCGCGGGCCGTCGCCCTCCGCGAGGCGATGGACGTCGAGATGACCGCCCGCTACGCCGACAAAGACGTCTTGCAGACCGTCGAGGCTCAGGATCGCCGGGCCGCGGCTTTGGCGGTCGACCCGGCTTCGGTGCTCGACACGATCCTCATCGTCGACACCGACGGCACGCCACTCGCCCACGCGGCCGTCCGCGACCTGCGCGGCGAGTGGGAGATGAAGCGCGTGATCGTCGTCGACGGCCAGCGCGGCCGGGGCATCGGCGCGAAGCTCATGGCCGAGCTCGACGAGTCGGCCAGGCGCGGGGAGCGAGCCGCATCATGCTGCAGACCGGCGACCGCCAGCCCGACGCCGTGCGCCTCTACGAGCGCTTCGGCTACACGCCGATCCCGGTCTACGAGCCCTACGTCGAAGCGATCCCGTTCTCGCTCTGCTACGAGAAGCGCCTGTAGCGGTCGCCGCCGCTTCAGCACGGGTCGCGAAATCGCGACGGATCCGGCCGCCGGTCGCGAAATCGCGACCGATCCGGCCGCCGGTCGCGAAATCGCGACAAGAGGCACTGGGCGGTCGCGATTTCGGGCACGACGAGCAACGAGGGACGGGCAACGAGGGACGGGCAACGGGCGACGTGCACCCGCGCCGAACACCTACCGCCCGACGGCAGGCAGCTCGGGCAGCGGCGTTCGATCGAGCCACGCGTCGAAGAGGTCGCCGAGTGGCCGACCGGCCATGCGTGACGCATGCATCACGAAGTCCTCGGTCGTCGCGACCCCGTGCCGGTGCACTTCCGTCCACGACCGCAGCGTCTCGAAGAACGCCGTGTCGCCGACAGTGAGCCGGAGCGCCTGCAGCGTGAGCGCCCCGCGCTTGTAGACCCGGTCGTCGAACATCGAGCGGGGCCCAGGATCCCCGAGAACGATCTCCTGCCCGAGTTTCGCCAGTCGAGCTCGCGTCTCGGCGGCGAGGCGGGAGGCTGTCGCCCCGCCCGAACACTCCGACCAGAGCCACTCCGAGTAGCACGCGAAGCCCTCGTTGAGCCAGATGTCGCGCCACGTCGAGACGCCGACGCTGTTGCCGAACCACTGGTGCGCCAGCTCGTGCGCGACCAGCCTGGTCGCCGAGCCGTGGCCGTCGGCGTGGTTCGCCCCGAAGATCGCCATGCCCTGCGCCTCGAGGGGGATCTCGAGGTCGTCGTCGGTGACGACGACGGTGTACGCGGCGAACGGGTACGGGCCGAAGGCGTCGACGAAGCAGGCCATCATCTCGGGCAGGTCGCCGAAGTCGTGGCCGATGCGCGAGCGCAGCTTGGGCGGCCCGGCGAGGACGCCGGGGACGGCGCCGAGGCTGACCGGCACCAGCTCGTAGCGGCCGATCTGCACCGTGGCGAGGTAGGTCGAGGTGGGTTCGGGCTGATCGAAGTGCCAGGTCGTGCGGCCCGAGCGAGTGCTGCGTGACCCTGCCTCGCCGTTGGCGACCACCGTGTACCCCTCTTCGACGCTGACGGCGATGCGATACGAGGCCTTGTCGCCCGGGTCGTCGTTGCACGGGAACCAGGTGGGCGCGCCCGACGGCTGCGACGCGACGATCACGCCATCGGTCAGTTCTTCCCAGCCGACGGTGCCCCAGGTGCTGTTGCGGGGCGCGGGCGACCCGGCGTAGTCGACGGTGACCACGAACTCCTCCCCGGCCGGAATCGGCGCGGCCGGTGTGATCGAGAGCTTGGTCGCCGACTGCGAGAAGCGGCTGGCCTTCGTGCCGTCGACCCGCACCTTCGAGGCGCGAAGGCGCACCAGGTCGAGCGAGAATCGTGGCAGGTCGGCGGTGGCGAGCAGGGTGATGACGGCGGTGGCGTCGAGCCGGTTCGTCGCGACCCGGTAGCTCAGGTCGAGGTCGTACGAGAGCGTCGAGTAGCCGTCGTTGCCGGGGTCCGGCAGATAAGCAACAGCCACGGGGTCAGGCGTTCGCGGTGGCGTGGTAGTCGGCGAAGCGCACCTCGCGCCACGGGCCGATGGGGTTGCCCGACCAGCGGCTGCCGGTGGGCACGCCCTCGCCGCGCATGACGAGCGAGGCGGGCCCGACCGTCGCGTGCGCGCCGAGCCGGGCGGCGGGCAGCACGACGCTGTGGGGGCCGAGCGTCGAACCGGGGTCGAGGGTGACGGTGTCCATGCTCATGATTCGATCATGAAAGAGGTGGGTTTGCACGACGCAGCCCCGGTTGACGGTGCTGCCGTCCCCCAAGTGCACCAGGTCGGCTTCGGGCAGCCAGTAGCTGTCGGTCCAGACTCCGCGGCCGATGGAGGCGCCGAGCGAGCGAAGCCACCACACCAGCGCGGGGGTGCCGGCGGCCGGCTGCGCGAAGAAGGGCGCCGCGCACATCTCGACGAAGACGTCGGCGACTTCGCTGCGCCAGACGAAACTCGACCAGAGCGGCTTCTCAGCCACTCGTATCCTGCCGACCAGAGCCCACTTCGCCGCCGTCGCGACGGCGGCCGAGACAGCGCCCACCGCGAGCATGACGGGCCCGGAGAGCAGGATCGCCCAGCCCGGACCGAGCCACGCCACGAGCCCCCAGAGGGCGAAGACGAGCGTCAGCCCGATGAGGCAGGCGACGAGCACCGGCACGGCACGGCCGAGTTCCCAGAGGATGCGGGCGGCCCGGATGCGGGCGGGCGGGCGGAAGGTGCGGGCCTCGTCAGTCACGGCGACCGTGCGTCGCAACCGCACCGCGGGGGAGCCGAGCCACGACGACCCCGCCTTCGACTTGCGCGGGGCGGCGCTGAGCACGGCGACCAGACCGTCGCGTGGCACCTTGTGGCCGGGGCCGGTCATGCCCGAGTTGCCGAGGAAGGCGCGCTGGCCGATCTCGGCCTCGGCGACCCGCAGGTAGCCGCCGCCGAGCTCGTAGGAGGCGACCATGGTGTCGTCGGCGAGGAAGGCGCCGTCGCGGATCGTCGTCATCGCGGGCAGCAGCAGCACCGTCGACGCCTCGACGTCGTGGCCGACCTTCGCCCCGAGCAGGCGCAGCCAGACCGGGGTGAACAGGCTCGAATAGATCGGGAAGAGGAAGGTGCGGGCGAGATCGAGCAGGCGCTCGGTGCTCCACACCTGCCAGCCGACGCGCGAGCGCACGGCGAAGGTGCCCTCGCGCACACCCAGGCCGAGGAGGCGCACGAAGAGCACGACGAGCACTGCTGCCGTGACGCCGGCCAGCAGCGCCGCGGGCACGAACAGGGCGAGAGCGCGGAGGTACGCGTCGCCGAGCGCAAGGGCGCCCCGGAGGCCCAGCGCGATCACGGCGGCGCCACCCGCCAGTGACGCGATGGGCAGCAGCGAGAGCACCACCGACGAGACGCCGTACGCGGCGAGCCACGCCCGGTGGGAGCCCGGTCGCGAGGCGGGCCACCAGGTGCGGTTCTTGCCCACCCGCGCCGCCGGCGATCCTGCCCACTCCTGGCCGGACGGCACGCGGCCGAAGACGGCGGAGCCGGGCGCGACCGAGGCGTTCTTGCCGATCCTGGTGCCGGGCAGAAGCGTCGACCGCATGCCGACGGTCGAGCCGGCACCGATGCGGATCGCGCCGATGCGCACGACGTCGCCGTCGATCCAGTAGCCCGACAGGTCGACCTCGGGCTCGATCGAGGCGCCGCGGCCGATGCGCAGCATGCCGGTGACCGGCGGCAGGGCGTGCAGGTCGACGTCGGGGGCGATGCGGGCCCGAGGGCGCGAGCGTAATAGCTGACCCACGGGGCGCCGGCGAGACCCACGGCCCCGATCTGGTGAGCGACCTGCTCGGCGAGCCAGAGGCGCAGGTGCACGCCGCCTCCGCGCGGGTGGTCGCCCGCCTTCACGCCGGCGAGCAGTGCCCGGGCGAACACGACCGAGATCGCCATGCGGCCGAACGGGGTGACGAAGACGGCCAGCAGGATCACGAGGAGCCAGCCGTTCACGGCAGGCAGGGCATCGAAGGCGTGCGACGCGTGCCCGCCCGCCGCCCAGCGCACCAGCCCCGACGCGGTCAGCGCGTAGGTCAGCCAGCGCACACCGCTCAGGATGTGCAGCGGCAGGCCGAGCAGCGTCTGCAGCCACTGCATCCGCAGCGGGGTGGGGAGGAGCGGTGGTAGTCGTCGTTCGGCACGGCAGCGGTGCCGACGCGCGCCTCGAGGGCGTCCGACATGGCTCCGAGCCGCGGGTGCGAGTAGATCTCGGCGACGGTGAACTCGGGGTCGCGCTCGCGGATGCGGGCGACGAGCTGGGCCGCGGCGAGCGACCCGCCGCCGAGGTCGAAGAAGTTCGCGTCGGCGTCGTCGACCGGGAGGCCGAGCACCGCCTGCCAGTCGGCCGCGAGGATCAGCTCGTCGGGCCTCATCGCGCTGTCCTCGGGCCCGACCGAGGTGGGCGGCAACGGCCACGGCAGCGAGTCGCGGTCGATCTTGCCGCTCGTCTTGGTGGGCAGGTCGCCCTCGACGAGGGCGAGGAGCGGCACGAGGGCTGCCGGCAGCTCTTCGCGGAGGCGGGTGAGGGCGCCGCCGCGGTCGAACTGCGTGGCATCCTGCACCGCGAGGTAGCCCACGATGATCTGGTTGCCGGCGTCGGTCTTCCGCACGGCGGCCGCTGCCCCGCCGACGCCCTCGAGACCGAGGAGGGCGGCTTCGATCTCGCCCAGCTCGATGCGGCGACCGCCGACCTTGACCTGGTCGTCGGCGCGGCCCTGGAAGACGAGACCGGAGTGCTCGAAACGCACGAGGTCGCCCGAGCGGTAGGCGCGCTGCCAGCCGAGGCCTTCGTGGGGCGCGTACTTCTCGGCGTCCTTGGCCGGGTCGAGATAGCGTGCCAGGCCGACGCCACCGATGATCAGCTCGCCGACCTCGCCCTCGCCGACCGGCAGGCCGGTCGTCACGTCGACGACGGCGGCGTCCCAGCCGTCGAGCGGGAGGCCGATGCGCACGAGCTCGCCGGGCGCGACGAGCGAGCCGGTCGTGACCACGGTCGCCTCGGTGGGGCCGTAGGTGTTCCACACCTCGCGGCCGTCGCCGGTGACGCGCTCGACGATCTCGGGCGGCAGGGCCTCGCCGCCGAAGATCAGCAGGCGCACGCTCTCGAGAGCCTCGGTCGGCCAGAGCCCCGCGAGCGTCGGCACGGTCGAGACCACGGTGATGTCGTGCAGCACGAGCCACGGCCCGAGGTCGGCGCCGCTGCGCACGAGGCTGCGCGGCGCCGGCACGAGGCACGCGCCCGACCGCCAGGCGAGCCACATCTCTTCGCAGGAGGCGTCGAACGCGACGCTCAGACCGGCGAGGACGCGATCGCCGGGGCCGAGCGGATCGATTCCGGGGCTGCGGAGGAACAGGCCCGCCTCGGCATCGGCGAAGGCCGCGGCCGAGCGGTGGCTCGCGGCGACGCCCTTCGGCGTGCCCGTCGAGCCGGAGGTGAAGATGATCCAGGCGTCGTCGTCGGGTGACGGGGCCACCGGCAGCGCAGCGCGGGCGTCGGTCGCGCGGCTCGGGTGCGGGGCGACGGCCTGGAAGATCGGTGTCTCGGTGCCGTCGTCGGCCCGATAGAGCCCACGGGCCCCGACGATGCCGACGACCTGCGCCTCGCCGAAGACGAGGGCGGCGCGCTCCTCGGGGTCGTCGGCGTCGACCGGCACGTAGGCGGCGCCGGCGGTCAGGACGGCCAGGATGGCGATGTAGAGCCACCGGTCGCCCGACGGCATCCGCACGCCGACCCTGTCTCCCCGCGCGACGCCCGCTGCCGAGAGCGCCGAGGCGGCGGCCCGCACGCGCACGGCCAGCTCGCGATAGCTCAGAGCGCCGTCCTCGTCCTCCAGCGCCGAGGCTTCGGGGAAGGCCTCGACCGTCGAGCGGAGCACGTCGACCAGCGTGCGCTCGGGCGGTGTGCGTTCGGAGCCGAGGAGGAGACCCGGAGGGAGGGGATCGGTCATCGAGGCGTGCTTTCGGGCGGGAGGCGGGGTGGCGCTGCGCGGCGTGCGCCTGCACCCTATCGGGCCCGGGTGACTCGCCGGTCGACCGGGTGTCTCGGGTTCGTCACCGGTCGAAGATTCGTCACTGGTGGAACAGCGGGATCACCAGATAGATGCCGTAGAGCACTGCGGCGCCCCCGATCGCGACGCAGAGATACCCCACGGCCGTCGCGGCGACGGGTCGACGGGTGATCGCACCCGAGGCCGCCAGGTCGCCTCCGTCGTCGGGCGAGCCGATCGACAGCAGCCGCAGGCCGATCGAGAAGATCACGACGATGCCGACCGTCGCGACGAGGGTGACGATGCAGACCTCGGCGATCGACGACCAGTTGACGCCGAGGAAGCCCGTGACGGGCGCGGGGGCCGCAGCTGCGGCGAGGAGGAGTGTGCTCATGGGTTCAGCCCTTCACAGTGGCGGCGGCAGCGCCGACCGGGCGGCCGGTCGCGGTGGTCGAGTCGTCGTTGACGTTCTCGCGGCTGACGGGGTGGCGCCGTGCGAGCAGCACGAAGGTCGCGCCGCCGACGACCCCCAGCACGACGACTACCACGAGGCCGATGGGGCCGGTGCCGGCGAGCAGGGCGGCGACGCCGCCGACGAGAGCTGCGGCCGGCAGCGTGACGATCCAGCCGACGGCGATCCTCGAGACCGTGTTCCAGTGCACCGACGCGAGCCGCTTGCCGACCCCGGCGCCGACCACGGCGCCCGAGGTGATCTGCGTCGTCGAGAGCGGGAAGCCGAGGTTCGACGAGATCAGCAGGGTCGCGGCCGAGCTGGTCTCGGCGGCGAAGCCCTGGGGCGACTCGACGTCGGTGATGTTCTTGCCGACGGTGCGCATGATGCGCCAGCCGCCCGTGTACGTGCCGGTGGCGATCGCCAGACCGCAGATCAGGATCACCCAGATCTGCGGGCCGGTGTTCGCCGTCTGGTAGCCCGCGACGATGAGGGTCAGCGTGACGACGCCCATCGTCTTCTGCGCGTCGTTCGTGCCGTGCGCGAGCGAGACGAGCGAGGCCGAGACGGTCTGCGCGTGGCGGAAGCCGCGCTTCGCACCGTGCACCTCGGCGAGCTTGGTGATCCGGTAGGCCGCGTAGGTCGCGATGAGCGCCACCGCGCCGGCGATGAAGGGCGACAGGATCGCGGGCAGCACGATCTTCGAGATCACCCCGCCGAAGTCGACGGCGCTGACGCCCGACCCGATGATGGCGGCACCGATCAGGCCGCCGAACAGCGCGTGCGTCGAGCTCGACGGCAGCCCCAGCCACCAGGTTCCGAGGTTCCAGATGACCGCGCCGACGAGGCCGGCGAAGATGAGGACGGGCGTGATGTGCGGCAGGCCCTTGGTGTTCTCGGTCAGGATGCCCGATGAGACCGTCTTGGCGACCTGCGTCGACAGGAATGCGCCGACGAGGTTGAGCACGGCCGAGATCAGCACGGCGACGCGCGGCTTCAGGGCACCGGTCGCGACCGAGGTGGCCATCGCGTTGGCGGTGTCGTGGAAGCCGTTGGTGAAATCGAATATCAGGGCGATGGCGATGACCATCAGGACGACGACGAGGATGCTCATTCCGGGTTGCTCCAGACTTCGTGGAGGCTCCGGCGACGGCACCGGAGCGGATTGGCCGCCACGGTACGAGCGCGGGGTTAACTCGACGTGAACCCCGAAGAGTCGTCGGCCACCGCCATGGCGCCGACGAGGCCGCTCGGCAGGCCGTCGAGGTCGCGCAGGATGCCACGGGCGAGCGCCTGATCGGCCCGCACCTCGGTCATCGGCCGGGTCAGCCCCGCGCCGGTGGCCTTCAGCAGCGCCTCCTTGCGCACCCACGTGCGCAAGAGGCCCAGGGGGCCCGGGGGCAGCGGCTCTCCCGGCGTGACGACGTCGGCGTGGAGCGGGGCCAGCCGCGTGGCATCCTGCGCCTGTTCGATGTCGACCCCGCAGGGCTCCTCGGCCAGGGCGATCGCCGCCCAGCGGCCGCTACGGCTGAGGCTGAAGTGCGCACCGCGCGTGACCGGTTTGCCGTGCGCTTCGCCGCACGCGAGGCAGGGCGCCCGCAGGATCTCGACGTCGACTGCGGCCACGCCGGTCGCGTCGCCCAGCACCCGCCGCAGCTCGACGTGCGCGGTGACGTACCGCCGCCGGTCGGTCGCGTCGCGCAGCCGGGCCGCGCGCTCCCGCTCGGCGGTGTCGAGCGTGGTGCTGTCGCCGCCCGGGGCCGTGTCGAGATCGACGACCCGCACCCGCACGTCGCTCAGCGCCATGCCTCGACGCTAGCGGCACGACGCGACCACGGGATGACCCATGCCGTCCTCTCGACCGATGACCGGCGGATCCTGCGCCCGTAGCGTGGACGCCGTGACCCCCGCTCCGACCACGGCGACTCGCCGCACCCTTGCTCGCAACGAGCCGAGGCGGACGTCCGTGCCGCGCGCCGTCGCGGCGACGGCCGTGGTGCTCGTCGGGTCGGTGCTGGTCGGCGGGCTGTCGAGCCTCGGCCAGGAGTACCTGCCGCACTGGGTGAGCTCGCTCGCCAACTCGGTCGGCGGCTGGAGCATGTTCGCCTTCCTGCTGGTCTGGCTGTCGCGCGCCCGGCCGGTGCTGGCCGCCGTGCTGGGGGCCCTCGCGTTCGAGGCGATGGTCGAGGCCTACGCCGAGGTCAGCCTCTGGCGGGGGTTCTTCTACGCCGCGCCGTTCTCGTCGCTCTGGTCGCTGGTCGGCCTGCTCGCCGGGCCGGTGCTCGGCGTCGCGGCGAGTCTCGTGCGGTACGGCCGAGGGCGCTGGCCGCTCGCCGGCGTCGCCGTGCTCAGCGCCGTGCTGATGCTCGAAGGCGGTCACGGTCTCGTGACGCTGCTCAGCTCGACGAGCCCCGTCTACTGGACGATCGAGGTCGTCGCGGGTGCGGTGTTCCTCGCCGCGGCCCTGCTGCGCGGGCGGGCTCCCGACCGCGCACGGCGCGCCTGACACGCGCAGTTCACCCGCCCGGGGCACCATGCCCCCATGCCCCTGATCGACAACGGCGTGTACGTCGCCGGAAAACGCATCGAGAACCCCCGCAGCCTCGATGCCACGTACGAGTTGATGCACGAGCACGACGGCATGGGCTGGATCGGCCTGTACCGCCCGAGCGACGACGAGGTGCGGAGCGTCGCAGCGGAGTTCTCGCTGCACCCCCTCGCCGTCGAGGACGCCCTGCTGGGCCACCAGCGCTCGAAGCTCGAGCGCTACGACGAGATCCTGTTCGCCGTGCTGCGCCCCGCGCGCTACGTCGACGCCGAGGAGACGGTCGAGTTCGGCGAGCTGCACATCTTCTTGGGCCCGGAGTTCGTCGTCACCATCCGCCACGCCGAGTCGCCCGACCTGATGAAGGTGCGGAAGCGCATGGAGGCCAACCCCGAGCTGCTCGCGCAGGGGCCCGAGGCCGTGCTCTATGCGATCCTCGACCAGGTGGTCGACGAGTACGAGCCGGTCATCGCCGGGCTCGAGAACGACATCGACGAGATCGAGAACGACCTGTTCAGCCCGGAGTCCACCGGTCTCTCCGAACGCATCTACAACCTGTCGCGCGAGGTCATCCAGTTCCAGCGGGCGGTCGTGCCGCTGGTGAAGATGCTGGAGAACCTCGAGCGCGGCAGCGAGAAGTACGGCGTCGACGTCGAGCTGCAGCGCTCCTTGCGCGACGTGCTCGACCACACGCTGCTGATCGTCGACCGGATCGGGTCGTTCCGGTCGATCCTCGACAACGCCCTGACGGTGCACGCGACGATCGTGACGCGGCGCCAGACCGACCAGAGCATCGAGCAGAACGAGGAGGTGAAGAAGATCTCGTCGTGGGCCGCGATCCTCTTCACCCCCACCCTCGTGGCGGGCATCTACGGCATGAACTTCACGAACATGCCCGAGCTGCACTGGCGCTACGGCTATCCGTTCGCGATCGTGCTGATGTTCGCCCTCGGGTTCGCGCTCTACCGCGTCTTCCGGCATCGGAAGTGGCTGTGACGACGGGGTGAGTCGATCCCCGCTCCGCGCCCGGGGTCGCGGGAGGATATGGCTGTGCTTCACGACTTGATGACCCCTGAGAAGAACGTCCAGCGAATCATGTGGACCGGCACGGCCTGGTTCATCGGTGCGGCGGGTACGGTCGCCATCACGTTCGGTCTGTTGCTCGCGTCGGGCTGGCGCCCGTCGATCCTGCCCCCGTTCCTCGGCGTGGTCTTCTGGGTCGGCGCCGTGCTGCTCGCCCTGAGCATCGGCCTGCTCGGCTGGTCGGGCTGCCCCATCCTCGAGGTGTCGGTGCCTGTCGCCGACCGCAACAAGACGCGCACGATGCAGATCGGCACGTTCCTCTACATCATCGCCGGGGTGATCTGCTTCTTCGCCATCCTGATGGGGCCGGCGCACTAGCCGCTCCGTCCCGGTGTCGGGCCGTGAGGCTCAGGCCCAGTATCGGGCGCCGTCGGCGATCCCCGGGGCGAAACGGGCGGCGTTCGAGCCGGGCTTCCGCGACGCCTGTGCGGCGATCGCCGCGTCGAACGTCGCGCTGAAGTCGAGGCGCGGCACCCGGTAGACGACGGCTGCGACGAGGTCTGCGCGCCACGCTTCGGCGCCGACGCCCCGCACGTCGAGGGTCGTGGCTGCCTCCAGCAAGAACCCCTCGACATCCGACGCAGGGTCCACACTGGCCCAGGCGTGCCGCTGGATCACCTCGCGCACGCGCTCGCGTCGCTCGACGGGCCACCCGGCGCCCGCGGCGAACACCCAACCCACAGCCCCTCCGGCGTCTTCGAACGGCGCCTCGACGGCGTCGAACTCGGGCACGACGCCGTGGTCGTGGAACATCGCGGCGACGAACAGCAGCTCGGCGTCGACCACGAGGCCCCGTTCGAGGCCGAGGGCGGCGGCGAACGCCCATGAGCGGAGGCAGTGGTTCGCGAGGGCCGGGGATGCGGTGGCGCGGGAGGTCTCGAGGGCGAGTGCCGCCGTGGCGGTGGGCGGGGTGAGCAGGGTATCGACGTCGGTCATGGGTCGACGGTAGGCCTCGGCTGGTCCCTGCCGCGAGGTGGCAGTCTGCCTGTGCCCATCGAGATCCTGCCATCGACCCTCGCTGGTCGCGATGGCGGTGGCCCTAGGTGTAAGAGGTCCGTAGCCGGAGTCCGGCTGCGAGTGTTCAGTGCTCTGCGCGGCGGCGAGGCACGCCGCGCGTGATGCGGACGAGGGCCTCTTGATCGGCGGCGGAGGCGTCCGACAGGAGATCCCCGAGCGCCTCGTCGACCGCGGCTTCGAGGCGTGCGCCGACACGTCGGCCCTCGGCGGTGATGCGCACGATGATGCTGCGAGCGTCGACGGGGGAGGGGGCGCGCTCCATCAGCCCCCGCTTGGCGGCACGGTCGACGAGCCCCGTCATCGACGAGCGGTCGAGGCGGAGGCGGTCGGCCATGTCGGCCATCGTGGGTGTCCGGTCGCGCAGGATGCCGAGCACCCGCAGCTGCGTCACCGACAGCTGCTCGGTCGCTGCGACGCGAGTCAGGGCCTCGTGGATCGCGAAGGCGAGCTGGGCCGCGGCGTCGACCACGGTCAGATCCTGCGGCTCGTCGGGCCCGTTCGATCCTGCGCCTTCGCTGCTCATCCCCTCAGCCTACTTGACATGGTTTGTGGCACCAACTATATGATTGGTGTCACAAACTACTTTTCGAACCGAAGGAGCCTCACCATGAAGGCAGCAGTCGTCACCACGTTCTCCGAGCCGCCCCGCTTCGCCGACTTCGCCGAACCGGTCGCAGGCCCGGGCGAGGAGGTCGTCGAGGTCGTCGCCTCCGGCCTTCACCCGCGAGTGCGTTCGCAGGCCTCCGGCTCGCACTACACCTCGACCGACGAGCTCCCGCTCGTGCCGGGCGTCGATGGAGTCGGCCGCCTTGCCGACGGGTCGCTCGTCTACTTCGTCCTGCCCGACACCGCGTTCGGCGCGATGGCCGAGCGCACCGTGATCGACCCGCGCCGCAGCGTGCCGGTGCCGGCAGGCGCCGACCCCGTGCTCGTCGCGAGCGCGATGAACCCCGCCATGTCGTCGTGGATCGCTCTGCGCGGGCGCATCGCGTTCGAGCCCGGGCAGTCCGTGCTGATCCTGGGCGCGACAGGATCAGCGGGTCGGCTCGCGATCCAGGTCGCGAGGCACCTCGGCGCTGCCTCCATCGTCGCGGCCGGCCGCGGTGCTTCGCGCCTCGCCGAGCTGTCGGCACTGGGGGCGACCGCGACCGTCGACCTGGCGGCGGCGCCCGACGACGTCGCAGCCGCCCTCTCGGCCACTGCGGCCGAGGTCGACGTCGTGCTCGACTACCTCTGGGGCGAGCCCGCCCAGAACGCGATCATGCCCCTGATCACGGGCCGTGCCGACCGGAGCCGCCTTCTGCAGTGGATCCAGATCGGCGCGGTGGCAGGGCCGGAGATCATTCTGCCGTCGGCCGTGTTGCGTCAGGCCAACGTCCAGTTCCTCGGCAGCGGCCAGGGGTCCGCCTCTGCACGCGGCATCCTCGAACAGCTGCCGTCGCTCGTCGCCGAGCTCGTGCGCGGCACGTTCACCGTCGACGCGCTCGCCACGCCGCTGGCCGACGTCGCCCGCGCGTGGACGGAGCCCCTCGCGCGCTCCACCCAGCGCGTCGTGCTCGTCCCCTGATCGGCGCGGCCGGCCGGCCAGCGGTCGCGCTTGTGGGGGCGCCGGTCCTGTTCTGGCTCCGGTTTCGCCTCCGGGGAGGTGTTATCCGTTTTCGTCGACTTCAGGTCTGCCTGAATTCAGGCGGACGCTACGGGGTGGGCCTCGCGCGAACGCGTGCCTGAATTCAGGCAAAACTGAAGTCCACGAAAAGCAAAGCCCTTCCCCGAGCCAAAGCGCCGCCCACGAAACGTCGCGCCGGGCCGTGGCCGGCGGGCACGAGGCGGCAGAGCCCAGCCTCAGAACCTAGGCTGGCCTGATGCTCTCCCGACGCGACGCCGCCCTGCGGCTCGACATCCCTCTCGAGATGGCGACCCGCCACGGCATCCCGTCGCGCCTCAGCGAGGCCGAGATCGAAGCCATCGAGCAGGACCCGCCCGCCTGGCTCGTGCAGTCCCGCGCGAATCGCACGGGTGCGAAGAAGGTGTGGGCTCACCTCGAGTGCGTCGTCTGCGGCTTCGCCGAGGAGGCGCGCCCGAAGAAGTGGTGGCCCGACTGGGACTACCTCATCTGCGACTACCACGCGCCCTACCAGGCGCCGGAGCCGACCGCAGGCCTGGTGCGCCGCGAGGTCGAGGGCGTCGGCAGCCGCTTCATCGCCCTGGTGGACGAGAAGCCCTAGCGCCTAGTCGACGCTCGTCTCGGCGGGGTCCTTCTTGACGATCGCGTCGCGCTCGCGCGCCAGCGACTCGATCGTCGCAGGGTCGAGGAAGTCGATGAACGGGTTCGTCTGACCCGTCTTGTCTTCGACGATGTTCGCGTAGGCGGCGGCCGCCGTCCGCAGCTCGGCCGCCGCGCGCCCGGCCTTCTTGAGGGGGACGGGCTTCAGCCCGACGATCTGGGCGTGCTTCTCGAGCGCCTTGGTCAGATCCTTGAGGGCTGTATCGATCTTCTTCGTCACGCTGACATTGTGGCGGACGAAGGTTAACGCGCAAGCCCGACGGGAGATCGGCGGCTTTTCTGCACTCCGGCCGGACTGGTCGTCGCGAAGTGCGTCAGAGCCGCCGAACTCCGAAGGGGCGCTAGAAGGCTGCGATGCCGGCCCGGTCGATGAAGGTCCCCGTGGGGCCCTCGCCGCCGCGGGTCGCGAGCTCGACGATCGCGTCGGTGCCCTCGGTCACGGTCTGGTGGCCCGAGTTGCCGTTCAGGTCGGTCGCCGTGTAGCCGGGGTCGGCCGCGTTGATGCGGATCTCGGGCAGCGCCTTGGCATACTGCACGGTCAGCATCGTGAGCGCCGACTTCGACGAGTTGTAGATGGGGGCGATCACTTTCGACTCGATGCGCGACTCGTCGTGCACGGAGTCGAACGAGCCGAGGCCGCTGGTCACGTTGACGATGGTCGGCGCGCTCGACTGGCGCAGAAGCGGCAGGAACGCGTGGATCGCGCGCACGACGCCGAAGACGTTGACGGCGTAGACCTCCTCGAAGTCGGCCCCGGTCAGGTCGGCCGCGTCGGCGTGCGAGCCGGTGATGCCGGCGTTGTTGATGAGGACGTCGAGGCCACCGGCCTTGCCCACGGTCGCGGCCGCCGCGTCGACGGAGGCCTGGTCGGCCACGTCGAGCTGCACGAAGGTCGCGCCGAGCTCGTCGGCCGCCTTCTGCCCGCGGGTCTCGTCGCGGGCTCCGATCCAGACGGTGTGCCCTTGCTCGATGAGGCGGCGGGCGGTTTCGTAGCCGAGGCCCTTGTTGGCTCCGGTGATGAGTGTCGTTGTCATGGCTCGAGTCTGCGCCGGGGCACCTGACCGGCGCGTGGCCCGGCCGAGCGTGCGGACTGGCAGTACCACCCAGGATCCTGACGCGACGACGACAATGGGAGCATGCCCGAGACGCACGGAGACCTCGCCGCTCTGCTGAAGTCGTGGCGCGCGCACCTGTCGCCGATCGACGTCGGCCTGCCCGCGGGCGGTTCACGCCGGGCCGTGGGCCTCCGGCGCGAAGAACTTGCGCAGCTCGCCGGCCTGTCGGTGGACTACGTGGTGCGGCTCGAGCAGGGCCGCGCGCGCAACCCGTCGGCCCAGGTCGTGTCGTCGCTCGCCCGTGCGCTGCAGCTCGGCGACGAGGAGCGCGACCACCTCTACGTCGTGGCCGGTCTCCTGCCCCCGGGCGCGGGCGAGGTGCCGCGGCACATCCCGCCGGGCGTGCAGCGTCTCGTGGCACGGCTCGGCGAGTCTCCGATCGCGGTGTTCTCAGCGTCCTGGGATCTTCTGACCTACAGCCCGCTGTGGGGCACGCTGATCGGCGACCCCGACGAGGTCTTCGGCGCCCCGCGCAATCTGCTGCGGTCGACGTTCGGGATCGCCGGCAGCGGCGGATCGCGGATCAGCCGCGCCAACGGCGAGGACGGCGCGCAGCACTTCGAGCGCTCGCTCGCAGCCGATCTGCGGCGCGTGCAGGGGCGCTACCCCGACGACGTCGCCGTGCGGCGGCTCGTCCACGATCTCACGACGGGCAGCGAGCGCTTCTGCGAACTCTGGGAGGTGGCCTGTGTGGCCGAGCACGTGTCCGAGCGCAAGACGGTCAGCCACCCGCTCGTCGGCGACCTCGAGGTTGACTGCGACGTGCTGACCGTGGCCGGGTCCGACCTGCGGATCGTCGTCTACACGGTCGCCGCGAACTCGCCCGAGGCCGAGAAGCTCGACTTCCTGCGGGTGTCGGCGCTGTCGGCCGTCGTCACGGACTGATCTGAGGCGGCTCCGCTCAGGCGGCGGCAGCGACCGGGAGGTTGGCCTCGACCAGCGCGACGAACTCGTCGGTGGCGGGGCTCTCTTGCGGGCGGACCCGGGCGACGATGTCGCCGCCGGGGGCGACGAGGTACTTCTCGAAGTTCCAGGCCACGTCGCCGGCCTCGCCCGCGGCATCCTGCGTCTCGGTCAAGACGTCGTAGACCGGGTGACGGTTCTCGCCGTTGACCTCGATCTTGCCGAAGACGGGGAAGTCGACGCCGTAGGTCGCGACGCAGAACTCCTGGATCTCCTCGTTCGTACCGGGCTCCTGCCCGTTGAACTGGTTGCAGGGGAAGCCGACGACCTGGAAGCCCCGGTCACGGTACTTCTCTTGCAGCTGCTGCAGATCGCCGTACTGCGGCGTGAGGCCGCAGCGGCTCGCCACGTTGACGATGAGGAGGAGCTTGTCGTCGAAGGCGCCGAGCGAGGTGATCTCGCCCGACGCCGTCTCGACCGGGATGTCGTAGAGGCTCATGGCCTCATCGTACGTCCGACACCTGTCGGCGACTAGACGTCGCGGCGCTTGACGCTGAACAGAGCGATCGCCAGGATGACGACGGCCCAGCCGAGCAGCACCAGCAGGCCCTGCGTCGTGTCGAGGGTGATCAGGCCGTTCTTGACACTCGACGTGCCCGCGCCGTAGGCGTAGATCTTCTGCCCCGCGTTGCTCGGGAGGAATGCGATGACGTTCGTGATCCAGGTGACCGACGAGAGCGAGCTGAAGATCGATCCGATGATCGGGAGGATGAAGACCAACCCGATCGCCGCGGCGATGCCACCGGCTGTGCTGCGGATGAGCGCGCCGAGGCCGAACGCGATCAGGCCGACGATGGCGATGTAGCCCGCCCCGCCGATGAGGGCGAGCCAGACCTGCCCGTCGCTCCAGTCGAACGTGACGTGGTTGCTGTTCAGCCCCGGAGTCGCGACCAGGGCGGCGATCACGAGCGAGACGAGACCCACCACGAACGAGCTCACACCGAAGACGAGGACCTTGCCGAAAATCGCGCCGAAACGTCGGGGATCGGCGGTCATGGTCGACTTGATCATGCCAGTGCCGTACTCGCCCGTGATCTGGAGGGCACCCAGAACGGCGCTGATGAGCACCGAGAGGGTCAGCCCGGCGGTGATGACGGCCATCGCCTCGGACGGGCCGCTCGAGGTCGAGATGCGGCTCTGCGGGCCGCGGCTGCCGGCGTCGCCGATGAGGTGCGAGACGAGCAGGGCGAAGCCCACGTCGATCAGCAGGATGAACAGGTAGCACCAGAACGTGGAGCGGAGTGAGCGCAGCTTGATCCACTCGGAGCGCAGGATGCCGCCGAACGTGAGGCGGGAGAGGTTGGCGTGATCGCGACGTGTCGCGGGGGCGGTTGCGGTGCTCATCGGACGACCTCGGTCTCGGCGGCGGTGGGCACGGGTGCTTCTGCCCCGGTGGGAGCGGACGTGTCGCGGTATTCGACCTCGTCTGCGGTGAGAGCCATGTAGGCGTCCTCGAGAGAGCCGTCGAGCGGGGTGAGCTCGTGCAGCACGACGCCGGCGGATGCCGCGATCTCGCCGATGCGCGCCGACGGAAGACCGCGCACTTCGAGGAGATCGGCCGCGGTGCCGGTGACGGTGACCTCGGGCGAAGTCAGCAGCGGGGTGAGCGTCGCGGCCTGGGGGGTGCGCACGCGCACTCCGTCGCCCTTGGCCCGGGCGAGGATCGTGTCGACCGACTCGTCGGCTATCACGCGGCCGCGGCCCAGCACGATGATGTGGTCGGCCGTCTGGGCCATCTCGCTCATGAGGTGCGACGACAGGAAGACCGTCCGGCCTTCGCGGGCGAGGTGCCGCGCGAGGTTGCGCACCCAGACGACGCCCTCGGGGTCGAGGCCGTTGACCGGCTCGTCGAGGATGAGGGTGTCGGGGTCGCCGAGCAGGGCCGCGGCGATGCCGAGGCGCTGCCCCATGCCGAGCGAGAACCCGCCGACGCGCTTCTTGGCGACGGACTCGAGGCCGGTGAGGGCGATGACCTCTTCGACGCGCTTCTTGCCGATGCCGTGGGTCGCGCCCATCGCCAGCAGGTGGTCGAAGGCGCTGCGGCCGCGGTGGACCGCCTTCGCGTCGAGGAGGACACCGACTTCGCGCAGCGGGGCGCGGTGGTCGGCGTAGTGCCGGCCGTTGACGGTGACGTCGCCGGAGGTGGCGCGGTCGAGACCGACGATGAGACGCATCGTGGTCGACTTGCCGGCGCCGTTCGGGCCGAGGAAGCCCGTCACGAGGCCGGGTCGGACCTCGAACGAGACGTCGTCGAGGGCGAGGCGATCGCCGTAGCGCTTCGAGAGGTTGCTGGCCTGGATCATTCTGTGAACTCCATGCGCCCCAGGCTAGGGAGGCCCTTGCCCCCCGGCATCATGCCCAGGTACCACACCGCCTACATCCGGGGGAGTCTCTGTCGACTCCCCGCGGATGCTCGGTCAGCGGGCGGGGCGCACGAAGCGGCCTTCGGCGAGGTCGCGGGGCGAGCGGTCCTGCATCACGAAGTGCTGCTTCTTGCCGGTGGCCGTGTAGGGCAGCTCGGTGACGAACGAGTAGAGGCGCGGGCGCTTGAAGTCGGCCAGGTCGATCGCCTCGTGGCAGTGCTTCTCGAGGGCGTCGGCGGCCTCCTGCTCGTCTTCGAGGGCGCCGGGCTTGCGCACGATGTAGGCGACCACGACCTGGCCCCACTCCTGATCGACGACCCCGCACACGATCGAGTCGGCCACGCCGGGGTGCGACGCGAGTGTCTCTTCGACCTGCACGGGGTGCACGTTCTCGCCGCCCGAGATGATCATGTCGTCTTTGCGACCGACGACGGTGATGACCTCGTCCACGTTCCAGGTGGCGAGGTCGCCGGCGAAGAACCAGCCGTCGCGGAACTTCTTGGCATCCTCTTCGGGGTTGCCGCGGTAGGTGTAGCCCGACTTGACCGAGCGCACGGCGACCTCGCCGATCTCCTTGCCGTCGGTCGCGACCTGGTCGGCAGGATCGCCGAGGCCGGTGCTGCTAACAGCCACGACCACCACGTCGTCGTCGATCGAGGCCCGGCCGGCGGCACCGGCGTACTTCGTCAGCTCGTCGCCGGGCAAGAAGGTGTTCCAGAACGCCTCGGTGGTGCCGTAGCCGTTCGAGATGTTCGGGGTGAGCACCTTCTGGTAGCGGAGCGCCGCGTTCCGCTCGAACGGCGCGCCCATGGTGACGATGCCCTTGAGGGTGCCCAGATCGCGGGGCGTCGCCTCCTGCACGTCGGCGAGGCGCTCGAGGTTGGTCGGCGCGCCGATCACGTAGGTGACGCCCTCGTTCTGCACGAGGTCGAGCACGGTGCCGGCGTCGAAGCGCGGGAGGGTGACCGCCTCGGCCCCGATGTAGAACACCGTGTTGGGGCCGGCGCAGTAGGCGCCGCCGCGGTGGAACCAGGGCGACATGTTCATCGTCTTGTCTTTGGGCGTCAGCGCCATGTTGATGATGACGTCGTGGGCCGTCAGCACCTCGTTGAGGCTCGTCAGCGGGACGGCCTTCGGGCGGCCCGTGGTGCCCGACGTGTAGAGGCGCGTCGTCTCATCCCAGGTGCTGCCGCCCTCGGGCGCGGTGAACGACGGGGCGCCCTCCTTCAGGATCGACGAGAAGGGCACCGCCCCCTCCACGGCCGAGACGTCTTCGTCTCCGACCGCGACGAGCACCGAGGGGCGGTGGTCGGCGATCTCGAGCGCCTGGGCGATCAGGGCGGCGTCGGGGGCCTCGAAGAAGAACACGACCGGCTTGGAGTCATCGAGGATGAAGGCGGTCTCGCCGGGGGCGAGACGGAAGTTCATCGGCGATCCGACGGCGCGGAGGCCCTGGGTGGCGACGTAGAGGAAGGCGAACTCCGGGCGGTTCATCAGCTGGTAGCAGACCACGTCGCCGACCCCGACGCCGTTCTCGGCGAGGCCGGCGGCGAGGCGGCCGGTGACCTCGCCGAGCTCGCGGTAGGTCCAGCTCTGGCCGGTATCGGAGTCTGTCAGCGCCGTGCGCGCGGCGTAGCGGTGGATGTTGCGCTCGACACCGTTGGCGTAGGTGTAGTGGTGCTCGAAGACCCCGCGGAGCACCGTGGGGTCGTAGTCGCTGTTGGTCGAAGAGGTGGCGTTGCGATCGGCGGTCGTTGTCACGGTGAAGAGCCCTTCGTCAGAGTCCGGCCACCCAGCGTGACCCGCTGGCGCCTTGCGGCGCACGTGATTCGGAGACTACTGGACAGAGTCTTCCGGGGCCAGGAAGGCACCCGCGGCCTTGGTGAGCATCGCCGGGTCGTCGGCACCGCAGAGCTCGCGCGCCGAGTGCATCGACAGCAGGCCGAGCCCCACGTCGATCGTGCGGATGCCGAGGCGCGTGGCGCTGATCGGCCCGATCGTCGAGCCGCACGGCACCGCGTTGTTCGACACGAACGGCTGGAAGGGCACGCCGGCCTGCCCGCAGGCCCGAGCCCACTCGGCTGCGCCGACCCCGTCGGTCGCGTAGCGCTGCTTCGCGTTGATCTTCAGCAGCGGCCCGCGGTTCGGCAGGGGGTGATTGGCGGGGTCGTGGCGCTCGGGGTAGTTCGGGTGCACCACGTGCCCCGCGTCGGACGAGAGCAGCCAGGAGCCTGCGAACGAGCGCATCCTGTCGCTCTCGTCGCCTCCGAGGCCGAGCCCGATGCGCGCCAGCACGTCGGCGAGGAAGGGGCCGCCCGCGCCCGACGGCGACTCCGAGCCGACCTCTTCGTGGTCGAAGGCCGCGAAGACGGCGATGTCGGCTGCGTCGTCGAGAGCGTCGGCGCCTGCGATCAGGGCGATGAGCCCGGCGTGGACGCTCGAGAGGTTGTCCATGCGGCCGCTCGCGAAGAGCTCGTCGTCGAAGCCGATCAGCTGCGGCGCCGCGGTGTCGGCGACGAGCACGTCGTGGCCCGCGACGTCGTCACGGTCGAGGCCGACGAGCGAGGCGAGGGCCGCCAGGATGTCGTCGCCCCGGCTCGCCCTGCCCGCCACCGGGCTGAGCCCGACGATCGGGTGCAGGTGCCGCTGCGGGTCGAGAGCCAGGCCGTCGTTCACGCCGCGGTCGAGGTGCACGGCGAGCTGCGGGATGCGCAGGACGGGGCCGGTGCGCACCAGGCGCACGTCCCCGTCGCGAGTGACCAACCGGCCGGCGAACTCGAGGTCGCGGTCGAGCCACGAGTTGTAGAGCGGTCCGCCGTAGACCTCGACGCCGGCCTGCTGCCAGCCGAAGGCGCCGGTGTCGGGGTTCGGCTTCAGCTTGAATGAGGGCGAGTCGGTGTGAGCGCCCACGATGCGGAACGGGGTCGTGCGGGTGGCGGCGCGAGGCTGCACCCACGCGATCACGGCACCGTCGCGCACGACGAAGCGGCGGCCCGGGGTCGTGGGCCAGGCGTCTCGCTCGTCGAGAGCGTCGAATCCTGCGGCCTCGAGGCGTCTCGCGGCCTCGGCCGCCGCATGGTACGACGTCGGCGAGGCGGTGATGAACGAGGCGAAGTCGCTGAGGTGGGGGTTCTGGTCGAGAGTCATCCCCACCAGGATGCCCTACCCGGGCTCTGCGATCTCGGTTTCAGTCGACGATGCGGAGGGCCGCGCGGCGACCGACGCGAACCTCGACGAACTCGGTGCGCGCTGCGGCGAGGCTCGCGCAGTAGACGCGGGGGCGCGAGGCGTCGGCGAAGCCGATCTCGTAGACGCCGGCGATGCGCTGCAGCCGCCCGAGGAAGGCGTCGGGCACAGCGGGGTCGAGCCGCCGATCGTAGATCGACCACCGATCGCGGCCCACACAGAAGAAGTGCACGTCGGACTCGGAGGCGATCGGCCCGAGCGTGCCGATCGGCCGTTCGGCGAGTCTGAGGTGGGCGACCATGGAGAGAACGTAGCCCGGCGGAATGAACGCCGCCCCAACGTCACCTGTCGTCCGTCTGTATCTCCGGGCCCGGCGGCGAATAGCGTGGAGGAGGACTTTCACGAGACAGGAGCACAGCATGACGGCACTCGAGGGCCGCACGGCCGTCGTCACCGGAGCAGGGCGAGGGATCGGCGCGGCCGTGGCACGGCGGCTGGCGGCCGACGGCGCGGCCGTCGTCGTGAACTACCGGTCGAGCGCGTCGGCGGCCGACGAGGTGGCAGGCTCGATCCGCGACGTCGGCGGTCGCGCGATCACCGTGCAGGGCGACGTGGGCGAGGAGGGCGTGTCCGAGGCGCTGGTCGCAGCCGCGGTCGCCGAGTTCGGCGGCCTCGACGTCTTCGTCAGCAACGCCGGCATCGAGCACTTCGGTGCTCTGCCGACGATCACCAAGCAGCAGGTCGACGACGTCTTCTCGATCAACGTGACGGCTCAGCTGCTCGCCGCGCAGGCGGCTGCTGCGGTGATGGGCGAGGGCGGCAGCATCATCCTGATGTCGTCGGTCAGCCGACGCATGAGCGTCTTCGAGCACTCCGTCTACGCGGCCAGCAAGGCGGCGATCCAGGCGATGGTGCGCAACCTCGCGCCCGAGCTCGGGGCACGCGGCATCAGGATCAACGCCATCGCCCCCGGCGGCACCAACACCGACATGGCGGCCGAAGTGGCCTCCCTCTACACGCACCCGTTGCTGCGCGACCTGCCGCAGGAGGTGCAGCTGAGGGTGCCGACGGCGCTGCAGCGCTTCGCCGAGCCGACCGAGATCGCCGCGGCCATCGCCTTCCTGGCCGGCCCCGACGCCTCCTACGTCACCGGCTCGACGATGGAGGTCGACGGCGGCATGTCGTAGCTCGTCGGGAGCCCTGCCGAGTGACGGCGCGGCAGCGGCGGCGGTGTCAGCGCCACCGGGCGAGACCGGCTTGTACGCGTCTCCGGTTGCGAAGGCGCCGCCGACTATGAATCCTGCATTTCCAAGAAGGTACGGATGAGGTCGGTGACGTCGTCGACGGGCAGGAGCGACGAGGCGTGATCCTGCCCGACGAGCTCGAAGAAGCTGCCGTGGGCTGTGCGCCGCGCGGCCTCCTGCGACTGGCGGAACCGGTCGACGTCGTTCGTGCCGGCGAGCAGCAGTGTCGGCACGACGATCTGCGCGGCCCCGTCGATGCCGAGGGGCGCCGCCGCCTCGATGCCCTCGAAGTACGCACGCAGCGCTACGGGATCGTTGGCCCGGAAGGCGAGCGCCGTCGCCGGGTCGATGGGTTCGTGCCGGAACATGCCCCACTCCGTGACGAACTCCTCCATGCCACCGGAGTCGAGAGCTTCGCGCCAGGTGGGGAAGAACGTGCGGCCGATCTGGTCGGTCATCGACTCGAAAGACCCGCCGATAGTGGTGAGGGTGCGCAGCCTCTCCGGTGTGGCGGCCGCGATCCTGAGGCCGATGCGGGCCCCGATCGAGTAGCCGACGTAGTGCACCGGCCCCGACCCGACCTCGTCGAGCACCTGGTCGACGTCCTCGATGAAGCGCGGCGGCTGGTAGGCGGAGGCGTCGTGCGGCTTGCCGCTGCGCCCGTGCCCACGCAGGTCGACGGCGATGACGGTGAAGTCGCGCTCGAGGTCTCTGATGTAGCCGAGGCCGCGCCAGGTGCCCTTCGACAGGCCGGAGCCGTGGACGAGCAGGAGGGGCTCGCCTTCGCCTGAGACCTCGTAGGCGATCTCGGTGCCGTCGGTCGGGTTGCGGGTGATCGAACGCATCCGACCATTCTGGCGTGATCGTCGCCGGTGTCAGCGCCACCGGGTGGAACCGGCTTGTACGGGATCCGGTGGCGAAGGCGCCGCCGACCGACGACACTGTCGTCATGACGAACGGATACACGGCCGCCCAAGTGCGTGCGGCCGAGAAGCCCCTTCTCGACGCCGGCGAGCCCCTGATGCAGCGCGCCGCCCACGGCCTCGCCGAAGAGATCACGGCCGTGCTCACAAATCGCGGCACCACCGCCGGCGTCGTCCTCCTCCTGGTCGGCTCGGGCGACAACGGCGGCGACGCTCTCTACGCGGGAGCCGCACTCGCGTCGCAGGGCCACACCGTCCGCATCCTGACCACCGGCACCCACTGGCACGAAGGGGGCCTCGCCGCGGCAGTCGCAGCCGGGGCCTCGGCCGACCACCGCGACACCGACCCGGGCCACGCGGCTTTCGAGGCGGTGACGGACGGTGTCGACGTGATCGTCGACGGCATCCTCGGCACCGGAACGGGTCAGGATCCTGCGCTTCGCGGTCGCGCTCGGTCGTTGGTCGAGGCGATCCGGCCCAGCGTTCTGATGCGCATGACGGGGGCACCCGCGGTGGTCGCGGTCGACCTGCCCTCGGGCATCGGTGTCGACGACGGCTCCGTGCCCGACCCGCTCGTGCTGCCCGCCCTCGTCACCGTGACGTTCGGGGCCGTCAAGGCCGGGCTGCTGCTCGAGCCCGCGGCCGGGCTCAGCGGCCGTATTCGCCTGATCGACTTAGGGCTCGACCTCTCGGAGGTCGAGCCCGTGGTCAGCACCGGCGACTGAACGCCGGCGTGCGATGCGCGGCTACTGCTTCACCACCGACAGCGGTGTGGTGATCGTCTCGAGGCTCTTGCGCTCGGCGTCCACGCCGAAGATCGCCGCGACGATACCGCCGGCGATCATCACTCCGGCCCCGATGAAGTAGCCGATGGTCAGTGGCCCGCGCGCCGTCCCGTTGCCGACCAGTGCTCCGAAGAGCGACGGGGCGACCGCACCGGCGATCTGGCCGATGGCGAAGAAGTACGAGATGACCTGCGAGCGGATCTCGAGGGGAAGATCTCCGAGACCGTCAGGTAGGCGCTCGAGGCGCCCGCCGAGGCGAAGAAGAACGCCACGCACCAGAAGATCGTCTGAGTGGCCGCGGTCAGCACGCCCTGGTCGAACAGGATGGCCGACACGATGAGCACCAGACCCGAGATGACGTAGGTGCCGAAGATCATCTTGCGCCGCCCGATCGAGTCGAACAGGGGGCCGAGCACGAGCGGCCCGATCAGGTTGCCGATGGCGAAGGGGAAGAAGTAGTACTGCGTCGACGACGGGCTCGTGTGATAGAAGTTCTCGAGCACCAGCGCATAGGTGAAGAAGATCGCGTTGTAGAGGAACGCCTGCGTGATCATCATCGACAGGCCCGTGACGGTCCGCTTCGGGTACACCTTCCAGAGCGTGTGCCAGATCTGGCCGAACTTGATGCTGTCGGTGCGCACCACGCTGATGGCCTGGCTGTCGTCGACAGGGGTGAGCGTGCCGCCGTCGGCCTTCACGCGGGCTTCGATCTCGTCGACAGTGTCTTCTGCCTGCTGCTCGTAGCCGTGGGTCATGAACCAGCGCGGGCTCTCGGGGATGTTGCGGCGCAGCCAGATGATGCCGATACCGATCACCGGGCCGATGAAGAAGGCGAGGCGCCAGCCGACGTTCACCGCGAAGAAGTCGGTGTTCAAGAAGAACACGTTGGCGAGGGCGCCGAGAGCCGCACCGCCCCAGTATGTGCCGTTGACGGCGATGTCGACGCGGCCGCGGTACTTCGACGGGATGAGCTCGTCGATGGCCGAGTTGATCGCGGCGTACTCGCCGCCGATGCCGGCGCCGGCGATGAACCGGAAGATGAAGAGGAACCACACGGCGGGCGAGAGGCCGGCGACGCCGGAGCCGATGAGGTAGATCACCAGGGTCAGGATGAAGAGCCTCTTGCGTCCCAGCTTGTCGGAGAGGCGACCGAAGACGAGGGCGCCTGCGACCTGGCCGAGCAGATAGACGGTGCCCAGGTTGCCGATGAGCCCCGACGACATGTGGAACTCTTGCGAGAACCCGTTCGAGGCGACGATCTGGATCTCGAGACCGTCGAGCACCCACGAGATGCCGAGGCCGACGATGATCGACCAGTGGAATTTCGTCCACGGCAGCCGGTCCATTCGCGCCGGGACGAGGCTTCTGACCGGGCCCCCCGAACTACTCCTCGAACCCACCGTCGTCGAACTCGACATGACCACTCCCTCAGCGACAAAGATTGCGGGGTCTGCAATGACCACGCCCGGAGGTGGACGGTAGTCCCGCTTTACAGGTGTCGCTCGGCGATCTTTGCGGCGGCCGATCGGGCGATCTTTCCGGTCAGGATGCTCTCGCCGGTCGTGCCGAGGTAGTCGAGGATCGTGTACTGGCCGCACGTGATGGTCTGCGCGGGGTCGCCGAGCACGGCCTGCGGGCTTCGCGAATAGTGGCTCTTCGCGTCGAGCACGAGGTACGACACGTCTTGGCCGGTGTAGTCGGCGGCGTTGTCGAGCCAGAGGGTCGCGTTGTAGTCGGCCGTGATCTGCAGGATCGTGACGGACTGGTCGCCGTAGGCCGTGAGCGCACGCATCGTCCAGAACCGCCCGGCGCCGGTGAGGTCGCGGCCGCCGATCCAGTTCGACAGGCAGGTGGCGGACGCGTAGGTCTGGGTCGCCGGGGCGGTCGCCATCAGCCGCACGGCGCCGATGCTGCAGGCGGTGACCGCGACGACGGCGATCGCGGTGGCGCGCACCAGGATCCTGCGGCTCGGCCATCTGATGGACAGCCCGGTGAGGCCCGGCGCTCGTTCGAGCGCGTACCCGCCGAGCACGACGGCGGCGGCCGCCGGCATGAAGAACAGCGGCATGAGGTACCGGCTCGCGGTCGTGCCGAGCCCGACCGCCGCCACGACGGTCACGACGATCGAGCAGGCCGCGACCACGAGGGGCAGGGTGATGCGCGTCGGCCAGTGGCGCGCGAGAGCGATGACTGCCACCGCCAGCGTGCCGGTGACGGCGACTGCGAGCAGCGACATCTCGATCGCGCCCTGCCAGGTCGAGGCCGTGAAGAAGTAGTCGTTGACGTAGTACCGCACCGACAGGGCCATCCGGTCGATGCGCAGGTAGTGGCCGATCTGGATCGAGATGTATTTCGCCATCGGGATGCGCGCCACGTAGCCGACGAGCGATCCGACGAGCAGTGCGGCGCCCATCGCGACAGCGGGTCGCCTCGTCAGCAGGCGCCGGCGCCACAGCAGCAGGGCTGCGATCGCCACCGGCACGGCGGCCCACATCGCGAAGAGCGGGTTCGAGAACGTCGCTGCCGCGGCGAGCGAGACGAGTCCGACCAGGGCGCCTCGCCGCGCCCGTCCCGTTCGCCCGTTCGCGGCGACCACGACGAGCGGCAGGGCACCCACCATGGCGAGCGTCGTGCCGTAGTAGTACGTGGTCGTGAGGAAGAGCGAGACCAGCTCGAGCGTCGCCCGCTGGCCGGTGTGCTCCATCAGCGAGCAGAGGGTGAGCGCCGCCACGGGCGCGAGAGCGAGGGCCACCTTCGTGCGGCGCGAGAACCACGGCACGACCACGGCGGCGAGACCGCGCAGGATCCCGTAGAGGCCGACGACCGTGACGCCCGCGTTCACGAGCAGCGCGGCGTGCACCCCCGGCACGACCGTCGCGATCGCGACGTACACCGGGATCTCGGGCACGAAGAACAGCACCGATGACATCGCCCACTCGAACGGCTGGCCCTCGCGCAGCGAACGCTCGACGAGCGGCATCAGCACGGAGTCGCCCGAATAGAAGAAGACCGTCGCCCGCTGGCTGAGCACGAGGTGCGACAGGATGCCGAGAGCAAGGGCCACGGTGCCGGCGACACCGGCGAGCTCGACCGACGTTGCCCGCAGATGCCGTGCCGCCCGGGTCGCCGGCGTGCGGGTTCGAACGGGGGCGGGGGCGAGCGGAAGCTGGTCGAGCACGCTCCGACTCTGCCCAGCCCGTCCCCAGAAGACCTGAAGTTTTGGCTACGCCCGGGTAACGGTCGCTTACGAACCCGCTGCACGCAGAGCGAGACCCCGTGTCTCGGCCATGGTCCCCGCGCCGCGGCGCTGGGAGGTCGGCCGAAACGCGGGGCCTCATTCAGGGAGGCGCACTCCGCCCGAGAAGACTCGAAGAGCGGAGCGACCTCGAACGGACTCAGTCGGCGAGGATCGTGTAGAGCGTGCGGCGCAGCTCGTCGATCTTGGCCGCCCCGGCAGCGCGCTGCTCGGGGGTGGCGTCGAAGTGGAACTGCTTGATCACACCGGCGAGCTTGATGGCGCTGCCGATGAACTCGTCGCCGTGGGGGCCCTGCTCGGCGGTGGCGTCGCCCCAGGCCTTGCTGATCTCGTCGCTGTGCTCGGTCACGTAGGTGCGGCCGGCCTCGGTCAGGTCGAAGGTCGACTGGCGGCCCTCACCCGACTCGACGATGAGGTCTTCGTCGACGAGCTGCGACAGCGTCGGGTAGACGGAGCCGGGGCTAGGGCGCCAGGCGCCCTCGGTGCGCTCGGCGATGGACTTCATCAGCCCATAGCCGTTGGCCGGCTCCTCGCCCAGGAGGGAGAGGATCGCGAGGCGGACGTCGCCCTTCCGGGCACGACCGCGACCGCCGCGCATTCCGGGGCCGCCGAAGCCGGGGCCGCCGAACCCGGGGAAGCCGGGGAAGCCGCCGGCGGAAGCGCCGAAGCCGCCGCCGCCGAAGCCGCCGCCGAACCCGGGGCCGCGACCGCGGCCCATGCCCCGGCCCATGCCGAAGCCTGCGCCTGCGCCCATGCCGGGGCCGAAGCCGGGGCGGCGGTCGTGGTGGTGGCGCGGCTGCTCGCCGCGCTCGAATCGATTGTTGTCAGAGAATTCGTGGTTGTGTCGGGTACCCATGGGGTACTCCTTTCGGTTGTCGTGAGTCGGTGGGGGTGGCGGGCCGTGAGGCCGGGCCACTCGCGCCGGGCCGATCCGATGGATCGTCTGCGGCGATAGGTCAAAGATATATCGTGATAGTTCGTTAAGTCAACTCCAGGCCCGAAAAATCTTTTCGGCAGCCGGGGCGGGCAGACTGGTCGAATGGCGAAGCGCTCCTCCACCGACGTGACCGTGACCCGGGTGGTGCCGGACGGCGACGACGACTTCTACGTCCGCGTCTCGACCATCGGCCACGGCGGCACGCGCCCCTTCGTGCTCGTGCCCGGCATCGGGGTCGCGAGCAACTACTTCGAGCGCCTGGCCCCCAACCTCAACGAGTTCGGGCCGGTGCACGCGCTCGACCTGCCCGGGTTCGCAGGCGTTCCGCATCCTGACGCCGCCCTGACCATCCGGCAGTACGCCGATCTCGTCGGCCTGGTGATCGACCGGCTCGAACTCGAGGATCCCGTCGTGGTCGGCCACTCGATGGGCACGCAGGTCGTCGCCGACCTCGTGGCCCGCCGGCCCGAGCTCACGACGTGCGTGCTGATCGGCCCCGTGATCAACCCGGGCGAGCGCAGCGTGCTGCGCCAGGCGGTGCGCTTTCTGCAGGCGGCCGTGCACGAGCCCGGGCGGGTGAAACTGCTCGCCATCACCGCCTACCTCTTCTGCGGGCCGAAGTGGTTCTCTCGCATCCTGCCGAAGATGATGACCTTCCCGATCGAGCGCGCGCTGCCGCACGTGAAGGCCGACACGCTCGTGATCCGGGGCGAGTTCGACGCCGTCGCGCCGAGCGAGTGGGTGCGGCGCACCGGCGAGCTGCTGCCGTCGTCGCGGCTGTGGGAGATCCCGGGCGCGGCCCACTCGGTGATGCACGCGCACGCCGAAGAGGTGGCGAAGCTCTGCGTCGAGCACGCGCGGCAGCCCCTCGAGTACGACGAGGCGGGCACCCTGCGCGAGTTCGAACACGCGGGCGACGGGCGCGAGGGCGAGGACTTCAAGCCGACGCCGCGCTCGCTGATCGGGGCGGTGCGAGGTCGTCTGACCGAGGCGCTCGGCATGTGGCGCGGCGACGATCGATTGATCGCGCGCGGCAAGACCGAGCACGCGGAGGCCTCAGAGGCCGCCCATGAGCGCGCCGAGGAGGAGGGCTAGCCGGGCGGTCGCGAAATCGCGACCGACTCGCCTGCCGGGTCACAGTGGTCACTGCCGCGGTGCGGCGTCTGAGCCGTGGTGGTCGCGATTTCGCGAGGACTCCTGATCAGTGGTAGTTCGACGGCCAGTCGAAGGGGGTGGCGGGGCGCACGATCGTGCCGGCGGGGGCGATGACGAGGTCGATGTCGTCGAGGTCACGCAGGCGGATCGACGCGGGGTCGCCCACGCGGCGGTGCCCGTCGACGAAGACCGTGAGCGTCTCGCCGATGTCGCCGCCTTCCGCCCCGACGTGGCGGGAGTCGAGCCGCACGTCCCAGTTGGTGAAGAACTGGCCGAGCGTGAAGTCGCGTTTCACTGGCGACTCGATGTGGATGATGCCCGACGTGTTGTGGGTGTGCAGGGCAGTGGCGAAATGGTGCTTCTCGTCGAGGCCGATCTGGCCGGGCACGGTCTCGGCGACCCCGTCGATCGTGATCGTCAGGTGCGTGTGGATGTGCTCTGCCAGCTTCAGGCCGTAGACGTTCGGCAGTTGTGCCGCGGAAGCACGCGCGGCCTTGTCGGCCGGGGCGGGCCACGGCGGTGCAGCTGCCGCGCCGTGAGCGAGCGTGGTCGAGGTCGCACGCTCGCGGGCCACGAATCCTGCCGCCACGAGACCCAGCACGAGCAGTGCGACGAGAGCAAGCGGCAGGATCACGACCGAGCTCTGCCGCTGCCGCGTGCTCGCTCGCGTAGGCACTTCGCTGCTACCGGTCGTACCCGAGCAGCAGGGGGATGATGAGGCCTGCGATCCACACCGCGATGAAGATCGCCCCGCCGATGAAGACGACGCGCCCCTGCCGCCGGGCTGGAGTGCCCGGGGCGGCCCCCCAGAGGCTCGAGCGCTGCACGACCGTGTGAGCCTCGAAGACGACTTTCGCCACGTCGCTGTCGCTGCGATCGAGCTTGCCGTCGAGGTCGAGGGCGACGATCTTCTCGGCCTCGGGCAGCGTCATCCTGGTCGCCCTGCGGTTCGGGCGGCTGGGTCGGGTGCGCATGCCTCCAGCCTGCCACCGATCGGCGCGCGCGGATGGCCAGTTCTGGCAAAGCCCTTTACAGATCCGATGAGGGAGGGGCAGTATCGACCTCACCAATAGACAACGTTGTCTGGCACTCATTCGGGGGTGTGACAACGCTGTCACCATCGAAAGGTCCTTTCCATGGCTGTACGACCCAGACGGATCGCCCTCGGCGTGTCCGTCACCGTCATCGCGGCGGGCATCTTCGTTCCGGGGGTCGCCGCTCAGGCGGCCACCGGTGCGTCGACCCCGTACGTGGCGAATCCCGCCTCCCTCGTCGACCCGACCATCGGTACCTCCGGTGCGGTCGACGACTTCCCCGGCGCCGACGTGCCCTTCGGCATGGTGCAGTGGAGCCCCGACACGCCGTCGCGCCCCGCAGGCGGCGGCTACGAGTACAACGACAAGTCGGTCACCGGCTTCAGTCTGACCCACATCTCGGGCCCGGGCTGCTCGGCGTCGGGCGACATCCCGATCCTGCCGTCGTCCGGTGCGCTCAGCGCCGACCCCGGAAACGCGACCCTGCCGCTCGACCACTCGGCCGAGACGGCCCAGGCCGGCTACTACAAGCTCGCAGCGAGCGGCATCACCACCGAACTGACCAGCACGCAGCGCAGCGGTGCCGCGAAGTTCACCTTCCCCAAGGGCGACCAGTCGAACCTCACGTTCAAGCTCTCCGACAGCGCTGCAGGGTCGTCGAACACGCGGTTCCAGGTCGTCAGCCCGACGGAGGTCACCGGATCGGTGACGAGCGGCAACTTCTGCGGCGCCAGCGACCAGTACACGGTCAACTTCGACATGAAGTTCAACCAGCCGATCAGCGGCTACGGCACCTATCAGAACTCCACCGTGCAGTCGGGTGCGAAGTCGCTCGACATCACCAAGAACATCGCCCCGTCGGTGAAGCAGCAGGCGACCCTCCAGCCGAAGTCGTCGAACGGCGTCACCCGCACGCGCCCCGATGTGCAGGGCAAGGCGACGCCGAGCGCCGGCGTCGCGACACCGAAGCAGAAGGCCGTGGTCTCGCCGCCGGTGACCGGAGCCGACGGCGCCTACGTCAGCTTCGACACCTCGTCGAACCCGGTCGTGCAGGCGAACGTCGGAATCTCGTACGTCGGGACGGCGAATGCGAAGCTGAACCGCACCACCGAGGATCCTGCGTTCTCGTTCGCGAAGACGCACGCGGCGGCCACCGCCTCGTGGAACTCGATGCTGTCGAAGATCCAGATCGGCGGCGGCGACACCGCGTCGCAGAAGACCTTCTACACCGCGATGTACCACGCGCTGCTGCACCCCAACGTGTTCAGCGACGTCAACGGGCAGTACGCCGGGTTCGACGGGCAGACGCACACGGCGGCGAAGGGTCACGACGAGTACGCCAACTACTCGGGCTGGGACATCTACCGCAGCCAGGTGCAGCTCGCTGCCATGGTCGCGCCGCAGCAGACCAGCGACTCGATCCGGTCGATGCTCAACCAGTACGACCAGACCGGGCAGCTGCCGAAGTGGGCGCTGAACAACGGCGAGTCGTACGTGATGGTGGGTGACCCGAGCGACGCGATCATCGCCGACGCGTACGCCTTCGGTGCGAAGGACTTCGACACCTCCGCAGCCCTCAAAGCGATGGAGACCGAGGCCACCACGCCGGGCAACGTGCGACCCGGCCTGACCGACTACCTCGACACCGGCTACCTGCCGCTCGACGGGCAGTACAGCTGCTGCAACTTCTACGGCGCCGTGTCGACGCAGCAGGAGTACAACACCGCCGACCACTCGATCTCGACCTTCGCCTCGGCGCTCGGCCAGAAGTCGGTGGCCCAGACCTACGCTGCTCGCTCGAACAACTGGCAGAACGTGTTCAACCCCGCCACCAACTACCTCGAGCCCAAGCTGGCTTCGGGGGCGTACGCGGCAGGATTCACACCGACGTCATCGAACGGCTTCGTCGAGGGCTCGAGCGCGCAGTACACGCCGATGGAGCCCTTCGACATCAAGGGTCTCGCTGAAGCGGCCGGCGGCAATGCGGCCTGGATCAGCAAGCTCGACGCGCTGACCTCGACGATCAAGAACCCGACGGCTGCCAACGCGGACTTCGGCAACGAGCCCTCGATCGAGATCCCGTGGGAGTACGACTACGTCGGCGCCCCGTACAAGACGCAAGAGACGGTCCGCTCGATCCAGCAGCAGATCTTCACCAACCAGCCCGCGGGGATCGCCGGCAACGACGACCTCGGCACGATGAGCGCCTGGTACGTCTGGAGCGCCCTCGGGTTCTACCCCGAGACGCCCGGAACGAGCGACCTGGCGCTCGGCAGCCCGCTGTTCGCCAAGGCCGCCATCCACCTGCCCAGCGGCAAGACGCTGACCGTGAACGCCCCTGCGGCCGGTGCCAGCACGCCCTACGTGCAGAGCATGACGAGCGCTGCCAGCGGTGCCGCCTCGGCATCCTGGTCGAAGGCGTACCTGCAGCCGGGTCTCATCACCTCAGGCGGCACGGTCGGGTTCACGCTCGCCTCGACGCCGAACACGTCGTTCGCGGCGGCTGCCGCTGACGCGCCTCCGTCGGACACGACGGGGCTCGGCTCGGCGCTCGGCTATGCCAAGCAGGACGTCGTCGTCACGGCTCCCGGCAAGGCGGCCACCGTCACGATCGGCGCCCGCAACCTGACCGCCAAGGCGCAGACCGTGTCGTGGACGGCCGCGGGGGGCACCGGAGTCTCGGTGTCGCCGGCATCCGGGTCGCTGCTGCTCAAGAAGAGCGGCGACGGCACGGCGCAGGTCTCCGTCACGGCTCCGACGACCGAAGGCCGCTACTACGCGACCTTCAGCCTGCGCGACGCCGTCGGCAACCCTCTGCCGAAGGTCGTCGTCGAGATCGACGTCGCGAAGCCCGGCTCGCTGTGGCCGTTCTACAACGACGCCGGCATCGCCTCCGACGGGGCCTCGACGTCGGGCAGCTTCGACGGCGAAGGCTGGTCGTACTCCCAGCAGGCGCTGGCCGCAGCAGGTCTGACCGCAGGATCCACGGTGACCAGCAACGGTCTCGACTACACCCTCCCGACGCCGACCTCCGACGGGCTGGACAACATCCAGGCCGGCGGGCAGACGGTGCCGCTACAGGGCACGGCCGGGGCGACCCACTTCGGGATCCTGGGCGCCGCCGCCAACGGCAACCCGGGCTCGGAGGGGTCGTTCACGATTACGTACACCGACGGGACGACCCAGAACCTGACCCTCGGGCTCAGCGACTGGACGCTCAACGGCAACAGCGTGACGACGCCGACCGACGACAACACGATCGCCGCGACGACGCCGTACCGCGACACCTCCTCGGGCGGCCGCGACACGGTGAAGGCGTACCTGTTCAGCGCCGACGCCGCGCTGACGCCGGGCAAGACCGTGGCCAGCGTGACGCTGCCCTCGACGGTCACGAATGGCGCACTGCACGTGTTCGCCTTCGCGGTGGGCACGCCGAAGGGCTAGTCTTTCGCGACCGACCGACCGAGAACGGTCAGGTGAGCGGCTCGGATCCTGCGGGATCCGGGCCGTTCGCCGTCGTCACCAGCTCGGCCGAGGCGTGCTGGGCGGCGAGGAAAGCCAGCCCGAACGCCGAGAGGAGGCCGTTGCCCGCCAGATATCCGGCTGCGCCGTGGCCCGAGATGCCCATGGCGGCCCCGCCCGACGCATAGAGGCCCTGGAGCGGCACCCCGGCAGAATCCAGCACCCGGGCGTTCTTGTCGACCCGAAGCCCGCCTTGCGTGTGGAAGAGCGCGGGCGACACGGCGATGGCCGCCAGCTCTCCGCGGAGGGGGGCCTCCCAGAAGTCGCGACCGAAGGGGTCCACGGCGTCACCGGCGGCGTACGACCGGGTGAGCGACAAGGTCGTCGTGAGGCCCGAGGCCGAGATTCCTGTGCGGGCGGCCAGGTCGTCCGAATCTGCTCCCCACACGACAGCGCCCGAGTCGGCGGCGTCTCGGAAGCTCTGAAAATCGCGACAGGCCTCGTAGATCGTGCGGTCGATGATGATCCAGGATCGTCCACCGGCTCGCTCGAGCGACTCGGCTGCGAACTCCGAATACCCCGCCGACTCGTTGCCGTAGCGGTCGCCATCGATGTCGACGAGGAACCCGCCGTGCATGACGGTCGCCCACCCGGCCAGCGCCTCGCCGGAGCGGATGACAGCCGCATGCCCCTGGTAGGCGTCGAGGAAGGCGGTGTCGGCGCCGAGGCGGGTGCCGATTTCGAGAGCCGTGCCTGTGGATTCCGCACTGCCGTAGTAGAGAGCATCGGCGATCTCGGGAAGATGTTCGTGCACGAGTCCCGAGTCGGCACCGAATCCGTTCGTCGCAAGGAGGACGGCCTTCGTCGCGATCTCTCGACGCCCCCGGGCCGTTTCGAGCACCACGGATCGGACTCTGCCCTCGGTCGTGACCACATCGACGAGACGGGCCGGCGCGAGCAGCTCGATGAGGGGGGATTCGCGCACCTTCGTCAGAAGCGAATCGACGAGAACCCTGCCCGCTCGCCCCGGAACAGTGAGACACCGGAGCGCCGAGTGGCCCGGATACTGGAAGTCGGTCACGAGCGACAGGGGCACCCCGAGATCGCTCGCCATCCATTCGACGAGGGGCGCGCTGACCTCGGCGAGAGCCTCGGTGAGCGCTCGATCGGCCTCCCCGTGCGTCTTGGCCATGACGTCGTCGACGAAGCGGGTGGGGGAGTCCTCGATGCCGACGCTGGATTGCCAGCGCGAGCCGGCGGCAGGGATCATCGAGGTCGTCTTCGAGGTGTTGTTGCTGCGCGAGAAGTTCTCGTTCGAGTCGACGAGCAAGACGCTCAGCCCGTTCTGCGCCGCGCGCAACGCCGCGACGAGACCCCCTCCGGCTCCGGCCACCACGAGGTCGAGTGCGTCGTCAGAGCTGCTCGTCACCGGTCACGCCACCTTTGTCGTCTCGAGCGCCTGTTCTTCGGCCAGTATCTCGGTGACGGGCTTCCTGGTCACGAAGATGAGGAGGAGGGCACCCACGATCGCCAGGATGCTCATGAGCACGAATCCGCTGGTGTAGGTTCCCGTCCCCTGAACGATGAATCCCATGATCAGTGGTGCCGCGATCCCGGAGAGGCCGAAGCAGGCGTCGGCGAATCCGGCGGCGGTCGCCGGCTGGTTCGGCGCGCAGTCGATGGCGACGACCCACCAGATGCCGCCGGTGACGAAGCCGAAGCCGACACCGAGCGAGATGAACGTCAGGGCCGAGCCGAGCGTCGGTGGTGCGAACGCGATCGGTGCGAGCGATGCCCCCGACAGCAGAAGCGCAATGCCCATGATCACGAAGCGACTGCGAATGCTCGACGTGCGGCGATAGACCCGGTCGACGACGATTCCACCGAGAACGGCTCCGATGCATCCTGCGGCCCACGGGGCGACCGAGAAGGCGCCGACGGAGGTGATGTCGAGCTTGTAGGTGGCCGAGAGGTACGAGGGCAACCAGTACAGGAAACCCCAGAACATGAAGCCCCACGCGAAGTATCCGGCGCCGACGATCCAGAGGTTCCGATTCGTCAAGAGCGTGCGCCAGTCGAGCTTCTGCTGTCGGCCGCTGTGCTCTTCCTCGAGCTGACCGGCTTCGATGTAGCTCCGTTCGGCGGCTGTCGTCCTCTTGCTGTCGTTGGGGGTGTCTTTGAGGAAGAACGCTGCGACCACGACCCACACGAGACCGATCACCGCCAGGATCCAGAACATGCCCCGCCACGTCGTTGCCGCGATCAGCTGCGTCACGATCGGTCCGCCGATCAGGAGACTGCCCGAGACCGCGACGCCGCCGATGAGGCTCAGCGCGATTCCACGCTCCTTCTGAGGCAGCCAGCGACTCGCCAGCCGAGTCGCGGCAGGAAAGCCGGGCGCCTCGCCGATCCCGAGAATGATCCGGATGATCATCAACCCGACGACACCGCCGGCGAGAGGGGTGAGAGCGGTCGACACCGACCAGACCAGCATGCCGACGATCAGGATCCGGCGCGGACCGAATCGGTCGACGAGCGGCCCGGAGATCAGGGCGAAGACCATGTAGCCGATCGAGAAGGCGCTGCTGATCGCTCCGTACTGGGCCGGCGTGATCGAGAACTCCTTCGTCAGCGGCACGACGGCGTACGAGATCGCACTGCGATCGATGTAGTTGATGAGCACCAACGCGATGATGACCGCGATGGTGAAGTGTCTGGTGCGCATGGAGCTCTCCTTTGAACAGAACGTGCAGCCGTTAGGACTGTTCCGCTGAAGGAAACAGGTTCCGTGAGGGTGCGAGAAGTATTCCAATGATGCTTGTTGTCTGTCAACGTCTTTTATTCAGGTGACATCGGATTGACTCGCCGAGTCAGACAGGTAATGTGTGTCGAGCATCAACAGCCGGTCGTTGTGCAGCGCCGGTCGATGTTTCTACCAACGGAACAGGACAACAGGTGACTAATTCGACGCTTCCCCTCGAGGGGCTCAGAGTCCTCGACGTCTCGACGATCCTCGCGGGGCCGCTCTGCTGTCAGATCCTCGGCGACTTCGGTGCCGACGTCATCAAGATCGAGCATCCGACAGGCGGTGACAACATGCGCGGCCACGGGGCCAGCAGAGACGGTCATTCGATCTGGTGGAAAGAGGTCGGCCGCAACAAGCGGACGGTTGCGCTGCGCCTCGGCTCACCCGAGGCCGCCGGCGTGTTTCGCCGCCTCGCCGGCTCGGCCGACGTGATCGTCGAGAACTTCCGCCCGGGCACGCTCGAGCGCTGGGGCATCGGTCCGGATGTCCTCCTGGGCGACAACCCCGGACTCGTCATCGTGCGTCTGACGGGCTTCGGCCAGACGGGACCGTACTCGGGCCGGGCCGGTTTCGGCACCCTTGCCGAGGCCATGAGCGGCTTCGCGGAGCTCACGGGCGAAGCCGACGGACCTCCGACACTTCCGGCATTCGGCCTGGCTGACAGCATCTGCGGCATCGCGGCGTCTTCCGCCGCTCTGGTCGCCCTCCGGCACCGCGACCGGACCGGCGTCGGTCAGGTCGTCGACATGAGCATCCTCGAACCGATCATGACGGCGGTGGGGCCGTCACCGACGAACTACCAGCAGCTGGGCGTCGTCGAGCAGCGCCACGGCAACCGCTCCACCAACAACGCGCCACGCAACACCTATCGCACCCGCGACGGAAAATGGGTGGCCGTGTCGACGAGCGCGCAGCGGATCGCCGAACGGGTGCTCACGCTCGTGGGGCATCCGGAGGTGATCGACGAAGATTGGTTCGCCGCAGGCAACACCCGCGTCGAGCACGTCGACCTCCTCGATCGCTACGTCGGCGACTGGATCGGCGAGCGGACGAGGGCCGAGGTGGTCGCGGCGTTCGAGGAGGCGGGCGCGGCCATCGCGCCCGTCTACGACTCGCGCGACGTCGTCGACGACCCGCACATCCGCGAGACGCGAATGCTGGTCGAAGTGGACGACCCCGACCTCGGGCCGCTGTTGCAGCACAACGTGCTGTGGCGCATGAGCCGAAGCCCCGGCGCCATCCGCTTCACCGGGCGCGGCATCGGCCAGGACACCACCGAGATCCTCACCGAAGCGGGGCTCGGCGCAACCGAGATCAGCGACCTCAGAGAGAGCGGAACCATCGCATGACGACATCACGACAGAGAACGGGAGACACCCTCCTCGCGGCGGTCGAGGGTGGTGTGACGACCATCGACCTGGGCCGGCAACTGCGCGTCGGCATGCCGCAGTCGCCGAACCACCCCCAGTTCTGGCACACCCTGCCGCGTCGGCACGGCGACATGTTGCGTCCAGACGGGGGGAGCGCCGCCAACGACATGATCTCCACCGGCACTCACGTCGGCACCCACATCGACGCGCTCGCGCACGTCTCGCACGACGGCAAGCTGTTCGGAGGTCTCGACGCCCAGGAGGCCGGGCGTGGCGGCAAGTACGTCGAGCTCGGCGTCCATACGATCGAGCCCATGGTCCGACGCGGGATCCTGCTCGACGTCGCCCGCCATCTCGGCGTCGACGTCCTCGAGGGCGGATACGAGATCACGGCCGCCGACCTGGAGGCCACGCTCTCCGCCGAGGCTGTCGACCTCCGACCGGGCGACGTCGTCCTGATTCGAAGCGGTTGGGGTCGACGTTTCGCCGAGGGCGCCCCGTACCTCGGGACCACGACGGGAGTGCCCGGGATCGGCGAGGCCGGTGCCCGTTGGCTGACCGATCGAAGAGTCCATGCCGTGGGAGCCGACACCATCGCCTTCGAGCGGCTGGCGCCGGGAGGCGGCCATTCCCTTCTGCCGGCCCACCGCGTGCTCCTGGTCGAGCAGGGCGTCTACATCGTCGAGGCGCTCGATCTCGAGCAACTCGGCGAACAGCGCGTCCACGAGTTCGTGTTCGTGCTCGTGCCCCTCAACATCTACGGTGCGACCGGATCGCCGGTGCGCCCGCTGGCGGTGGTGAGCGCATGACCGTCGCGACGATGACCCTGTCCGAGACCCTGGCCGTCTTCGCCGCGAGGACGGGCTACGACGACCTCCCGGAGGACGTCGTCGAGAGCGTCAAGATGCGGGTTCTCGACACCCTGGGCATCTGTGCCGCCGCAGCGCCCCTCGACACGAGCCGAGCCGCCCGACGGTGGGCCTCCGATCAGGGCGGAAACCCGCAGGCGACCGCGGTGGGCGTGCCAGACAAGCTTCCCGCGAGTCTCGCCGCGTTCGTCAACGGTGTGCTCGCCCACTCGCTCGATTACGACGACACCCACCTGCCCTCGGTGCTGCATCCGAGCGCGAGCGTCATTCCCGCAGCGCTCGCCGCAGCCGAGATGCATCACACCGACGGACGCACGCTCATCCGCGGCATCGCCATCGGACTCGAGGTCTGCGTCCGTCTCGGTATGGCCGGCTACGACGAAGCCGCCGGCAACTCGACGTTCTTCGAGAACGGACAGCACGCGACGTCCATCTGCGGCGCGATGGGAGGTGCGGTCGCAGCGGCGATCGTGGCCGGGGCCGAGCACTCGATCGTCGACGTCCTGGGCGTCGCGGCATCCATGGCGTCCGGGATCATCGAGAGCAACCGCACCGGAGGCACCGTCAAGAGGATCCACTGCGGTTGGGCGGCTCACGCGGCCGTCTCCGCCGTCGAACTCGTCCGCTACGGTCTGACCGGGCCGCCGACCGTCCTCGAGGGCCGGTTCGGCTTCTTCCAGGCGTGGCTGCACGGCAACTACACCCCGTCCGCCATCACGGACGGACTCGGTGACAACTGGTGCGTTCCCGGGATCTTCTTCAAGCCGTATCCCGCGAACCACTTCACCCACGCCGCTGTCGATGCGGCAGCGGCGCTGCGCCGTTCGGGAATCGACCTCGACTCCATCGATCGGCTCGTTCTCGGCGTTCCCGCGCCGAACTTCCCCACGATCGGCGACCCCATCGAGGTCAAGCGTTCGCCGGAGACCGGCTACATGGCGCAGTTCAGCGGACCCTACGCCGTCGTGGCCGGCCTCCTCGGCGGCGGAGGACTCGAGGTCGGGCTCGACGACTACACGGACGCCCTCGCCCGGGATCCTGCTCGTCGATCCCTCATGCAGAAGGTCGACGTCGAGATCGACGCCGAGTGCACTGCGATCTTCCCGCGCGAGTTCCCGGCCACGCTCACAGCGCACCTCTCGGATGGCACCACCGTCACCCAGAAGGTGCTCACCACCCGGGGCGGTCCGGCCCGCCCGCTGTCGTTCGACGAGTTGAACCAGAAGTTCCGCGACAACGCTCAGCGAACCATGAACGAGGCCGACGCAGAAGCACTGACCAGCGCGTGCCGGGATCTCGACGGCCACCAGGACATCGGAGCCGTGCTGCAGTCGATGACCCGTATCGATCCGATCTGACGCCGCACCGACAGATGACACCTCCAGCTCGAGTATCGAGATGGAGCCGATTTCTTTACCCAGGAGGAGAAACAAGAATGTCGAAATACGATCTCGTGATCACGGGCGCCAAAGTGGTGCGTCCTGGAGCTCCGGCCCCGGAGCAACTGGCCGTGGCCGTCTCCGACGGCCGATTCGTCGCGATCGGCGCCGATGTCGATCCCGGCGACGCTGCCGAAGTCGTCGACGCCGGGGGCAAGTATCTCTTTCCCGGTGCGGTCGACGTCCACCAGCACTGGGGCATCTACGACGAGCTCTCGGCCGACACGGCGAGCGAGAGCAGGGCATCCGCTCAGGGTGGCGTGACGAGCGGCATCACGTACATGCGGACCGGCGCATATTACATGAACCGCACCGGCCCCTACAGTGAGGTCTTCCCTGACGTGCTCGAGGCCGCGCAGGGCAACGCGTACATCGACTACGGGTTCCACCTCGCCCCCATCCTCAAAGAGCACATCGAGGAGATCCCCGACATCATCGACGACTTCGGCGTGCCGTCGTTCAAGGTGTTCATGTTCTACGGCAGCCACGGGCTTCACGGGCGCTCGACCAATCAGAGCTCGTTCCTGATGATCCCGGAAGACGAGTCGTACGACTTCGCCCACTTCGAGTTCATCATGCGGGCACTCCAGAAAGCGCGCCTGGATCCCCGGTTCGAAAAGGACAAAGACCACATCTCACTGTCGATGCACTGCGAGACGGCGGAGATCATGCGGGCCTACACCAAGCTCGTCGAAGAGGAGGGCACGTTGACCGGTCTCGAGGCCTACAGCGCATCGAGGCCACCTCACTCGGAGGGGCTCGCGATAACGATCGCCTCGTACCTCGCCTACGAGACGGAGCTTCCGAACATCAACCTGCTTCATCTCAGCAGCCGCAAGGCGATCGAGGCGGCCATGATGATGCAGAAGACGTTCCCGCACATCGACTTCCGCAGGGAGGTCACCGTCGGGCATCTGCTCGCCGACACGAGCACCGCCGCGAACCTCGGTGGCAAGGTCAACCCGCCGCTCCGGCCCCGTGAAGACGTCGAAGCCCTCTGGGACCACGTCTTGGCCGGCGACTTCTCGTGGGTCGCGTCCGATCACGCCTGCTGCAAAGACGAGGTGAAGTTCGGAGACCCGCGAGACGACGTCTTCCTGGCCAAGTCCGGCTTCGGCGGCACCGAGTACCTCCTCCCCGGAATGGTCAGCGAGGGCCGCAAGCGAGGCCTGTCGTACAACCGCATCGCGGAACTCGTGGCGAAGAACCCGGCCGATCGCTACGGCATGACGAACAAGGGCGACATCGCCGTGGGATTCGACGCGGACTTCTGCCTGCTCGACGACGAGGTGTCGTACGTCGTGCACGCGGACGACTCGTTCTCGGAGCAGGAGTACACACCGTTCGAAGGTTTCGAGCTGACCGCCAAGGTCACCGACACCTATCTCAGGGGTGAACTCATCTTCGCCGACGACGCGATGGTCGGCGCTCCTCGCGGAAAGTACGTCAGGCGATCCGGAAACTGATCGTCATCGTCACCGATCCGCCCGGCCGAGCGTCTCGCGGGCGGATCGGATGACGGCGGCATCGATGAGACGCCCCTCGGCGTCGACGGTCACGCCTCCCGTCGCGTCGCCCAGTCGGTCGATGATGTCGTGTGCGGCGACGAGCTCCTCGCTCGTCGGCGTGAAGACGTCGTGGATCGTGGGGATCTGCGAGGGATGGATGGCCGTCCGCGAACGGAATCCGAGGTCGAGCATCGTTCTGCTGCTCTCCGAGAACGCTCCCAGGTCGCGGAAGTCGGTCGATGTCGGAGCCACCGGAGGTTCGCACCCGGCCGCCGCGCAATCCAGGACGACGCGTCCGCGGAGGGAATCGAGAGCGGCGGCCGATCGTGGCCCGCGACGCATGCGGAGATCGGCGAGAAGGTCTACTTCGCCGATCCCGAAGGTACGGAGGCGAGGGTGTTCGGCCATGGTCAGGATGCGCGTCACTGCCGCCGCGGTCTCGAGCAGGCCGACGATGCCGACTGAACCCCCAGCGATCCCGCGACGGCTCTCGAGGTCGGTGAGAACGCGCCCGGCCTCGTCGAGGGAATCCGGCTCGCATTTGGCCAGGAAGACGCCATCGAGCTGACGGCACGTCACGGCTTCGAGGTCCGCGCCGAGGGCCGCACTGTCGACGCGGACCCACAGCTCGGGCAGCGATGAGCCTGCGCGTTGTCGGCCTCCGTCTGTGCCTCCGTCTGTGCCTTCGTCTCGTGAGCGAAGGGCATCGCCGACGATCGATCGAGCTCGCCTTTTGCCGGAAGCCGAGACGGCGTCTTCCAGGTCGAGAACCAGAGCGTCCGCTCTGCCTGCGCGAGCTTTGGCGATCAGGTCGGGACGGTCGCCCGGCACGTACAGGAAGGAGCGCGGCAGGGGAGAGGTGCGGACAGGATTCATCGTTCAGGCACCGAGAAGCGCCGTGATGGCGGCGGCCGCGTCGACGACCTGCTGAATGTGTTCACTCTGCGTCTGCGCATACCTCGCGACCGGACCGGACGAGCTGATCGAGCCGATCACGTTTCCGGCCGAATCGAAGAACGGCGCTGCGATCGACGCGGCGCCCGTGTTCCGCTCGTTGAGGGAGACGGCATATCCCTCGGCCCGGACGGTCTCGAGACGGTCTCGGTAGGCTTTCTCATCGAACTCCGGCGCCTCTGATGCCAGCTGCTCGACGGCCTCCGCGACGAACTGCGCACCGAGAAAGGCGAGGATTGAGCGGCTCGAGGCTCCCGAGTGCAACGGGAGCCGCGGGCCGATGTCGACGACCATCTTGACCTCCTGCGGGCTCTCGTACTGGTCGACGTAGATGCGCGAATGACCGGCGAGGACGGACAAGGTCGACGTCTCGTTCGTGTCGTCGCGCAGCTTTCTGAGGATCGGAGCGGCCAGGCGGCGCACGTCGACCTGACCGAGCGCCCGGGAGCCCAGCCCGATCGCAGCTGGGCCGAGCACGTAGCTGGAGGAGTGGAGAGCGTTCTGAGTGAGCGAACGCGAGGTGAGCGACTGAAGAATCCGATGGACGACCGTTTTGTTCAGGCCGAGAGTGCGTGCTATCTCGGTGACTCCCAGGGGGCCGGAGGCGTGGCCGAAGAGCAGCAGCACGTCCGCGACTCGATCGGAGGACTCGGTCCCGCCGGGTGTCACCACCGAACGGGACGAGTGAACGGTAGCCACGGGCACGTCTTTCATCCTCGAAGCCTAACGGCACGTGATGCCAGCGGAACACGTATCGGCGGATATCTCGCGATTGCCGCAATTCCGGATGTACGCGTTTCGCTGATAGGAACTATCACGCTGCTGTGATGGCTGCCCGCGAAGTGTCCTCGTCTGGGCGCCACGTAGACGAGCCGACCTGCTCGCCTCTTCTAGCTGGGCTGCACGCCGAAGGCGGTGGCGAGGCGCTCGATCTTCTGGGCGCGGCCGAGGCGCGGCAGGTCGCTGCCGTCGCGGATCACGCGCCCGCGCGCCTCGAAGTCGGCCAGGAAGTCGCGGGCCCAGGCCGTGTCGGACGGCGTCGGGCTGATGACCTCGTTGATGACGGGCAACTGGTCGGTGTCGAGGCAGAGCTTGCCGGTGAGCCCGAGGTTGACGGCGATGGTCGACTGCTCGCGCAGCACGCCGTGGCTCGACCCGACCGTCGGGCCGTCGATCGGGCCGGGCAGGTTGCCGATGCGCGAGGCGATGACGAGCCGCGAGCGCGGGTACGACATGGCCATGTCGTCGGCGCTCGTGCCGGTGTCGCGGCGGTAGTCGCCCGAGCCGAACGCGAGACGGAACGCCCCTCGGGCGCTCGCGATCGACGGCGCGATCTCGATGCCGAGGGCGGACTCGACGAGGGCGAGCACGGGCTTCGCGCCGTGCAGCCGGTCGAACGTCTCGGTGACGTGCTCGGCGGCCTCGGTCTTGGCGAGCATGACGCCCAGCAAGCCCGGCAGCCCGACGAGCGCGTCGACGTCGTCCGACCAGAAGTCGGTCGAGCGGTCGTTGATGCGCACCCACGCGCTACCGCCCTCGCTCAGCCACTTCACGACGCCGTCGCGAGCCTCGGGCTTCGCCTTCGGGTCGACGGCGTCTTCGATGTCGAGCACGATCTGGTCGGCGCGAGAGCGTGCAGCAGCGTCGAACGAGTCGGTCTTCGTCGCGTTCACGAGCAGCCACGAGCGGGCTATCTCGGCATCGGGGCGGGGTCGGGAGGTGGCGGGAGTGCCGGTGGAGGTGGTCATGAAGCCTCTGCTCGTTCGTCGTCGATCGGTCCTCCCACGCTAGCGGGCCGTGACGTCGTGTGACGCCCGGTCGGCCCCAGGTGTCGCCCGAATGCGGCTGTCGGACGACTCTGCAGCCCTCGCGGGTCGCCCGAATGCGGCTGTCGGACGACTCTGCAGCCCTCGCGGGGTCGCCCGAATACGGCGGGGGAGCCTGGATTACGGCGCCTCCAGGGGTACTGTCCCTGCGAAGACCGACCACGAGGAGCCATCATGACGGACCCCAACACGCCCGCGCACGGCGGCGGTCACCCCGCATCGCCCGCCCAGGTCGCCGAAGCCGACGGCTCCCTCGACGCCCCTTCGCCCCGAGCGAGCATGGAGCGTCAGCCGCGCCGGCGACGCCGACGAAGCACCTGTGGCGGCGCCGCAGCCCGAGACATCGCCCGGAGCCGAGCCTGAGGTGTCGCCGGAGGCCGAAGTCGCCCCAGAGCCCGAGGCCCCGCAGGATGCGACGGGGCAGGATGCCGAGAGCGGCTCCGACTCCGCCATCGCACTCGAGTCGGCCGACGCTCCGGCCTTCCCCGCGACCGCCCCCGAAGACACTGCGCCCGACGGCGGTGCTGCGCCCGCCGCCGAGGCCGAGGCACCGTCGGCCTCGGAGGCCGCCACGACGGCCGACGCACCCGAGCTCGCCGGTACTGCGCCTGCCGTCGCGGCCGACGCGCCCGCCGCGACGGCCGGTACTGCGCCTGCCGCCGCGGCCGACGCGCCCGCCGCGACGGAGCGCCCTCTCCCGCCGCTCTCGCCGCCGGCCTCCGCCGCCGCCTCGACCGGCGCGGCCTCGGGGCCGCTGCTCGACGACAGCGCTCTCCGCGCGGCGGAGGCCGTGCGCTCGGGCGAGCCGTCGGATCCTGCGGCCGCCGCCACGGGCGAGCGGCCAGCCGACGCGTCGACCTCGGCCACGCAACCGGCCGACGACTTCGACGACACCCGCATCTCGGCGCCGAACGGCGCCCGCTCGAGCACCGCCGCGTGGACGCCGCCCCCTGCTCCGGTGTCGCCCGCCGAATACCCGGCACCCGCCACGGCGGCGACGCCGACGCCGTACGCCCCGCCGCCCGCCGAGCAGACCGGCGCGACCGAGGCGATCCGGCCGATGACGAGCACCACGCCGATCTCGAGCCTCGGCACGAGCCCGGCCGAGAGCCTCGGCTTCACCGACGGCATCGCGGGCGGTGACGACGGCTTCACGCCCGAAGAGCTGGCTCAGCGCCGCTCGTTCCGCGACGAGCTCGCCTTCCGGCAGAAGCAGGAGTTCGCCGGCATCAACTTCGGCGCCGGCTTCTTCGGCTGGCTGGCCGCCACGGGCCTCGCCGTGATCCTGTACGCGATCGCGAGCGGTATCGCCGTCGCCTCCGGGCTGGCGCAGAAGTCGGTCATCACGGGCAGCAACGACACGATCAAGTCGCTCGGCTCGGCCTTCGACACGCACACGCTGCAGATCACGGCGCTCGTCGTCTTCCTGGTGGTGCTCTTCGTGTCGTACTTCGTCGGCGGGTTCGTGGCGTCGCGGATGGCGCGGTTCTCGGGGCTCAAGCAGGGCCTCGCGGTCTGGCTGTGGGGCATCGTGACGTCGATCATCATCGCGGTGATCATCGTCGTGATCGCGAGCCAGTCGTCGACTATGTCGTCGATCCAGTCGCGCACAGGGACGATGAACTTCAGCGACTTCACGTCGGCCACCTCGCTCATCGCCGAAGGCCTCATCGTGGTGCTGTCGATCGGCGGGGCGCTCTTGGGCGGCCTGGCCGGCCAGGGATTCCACCGCAAGGTCGACCGCTTCGGCATCGAAGACGTCTAACCCCCTTCACCCTTACCTTTTCGGCTCGCCCTCCCCGTTCGTCGGGGAAGGGCGAGCCGTTTTGGTAAGGGTTCGGCGGGGGAGGGGTCGCGCGGTTCAGCCGCCGAAGGCGGTGTACAGCACGCTGACGGGCGGCTCGAGCCCGGCGGCCAGGTGCACGTAGACCTGCCAGACGTCGTCGAACAGCACCTCTCTGAAGATGTGCTGCTCGTACCACTCGGCGAGATCGGCCTCGGTGGCTGCTCGGGCGCCGTCGGCGGAGGTGCCGTGGGCGGAGGTGCCGTCGGCAGAGGTGTCGCTGGCATCGACGGCGGGCTCGAACCGGGCGGAGGCGATCTCGTCGCCGTCGCGCGTCGTGATCCTGCGCCCCAGCAGACGCCCCGTCGAGCGCTGTGTGAACAGCATCTCGCCGGATTCCGGGCCCGTCGCCCTGGCCGGCGAGACGTCCACGACGCCGAAGGGCGCGTCGGGGTGCGGCCCCGAGACGCGCGTGCCGACGACCGCCGAGACGACGTGGGCACCCTCGGGCACCGTGGTCGGCAGGCTCGTGTCGAGCCCTGACGATGCGTCGTGCACGGCGCGCTCGGACGCTTCGCGAATGCGGTCGCGGGTGGAGTGCAGCGTGACGGCGACGTCGCGCATCCAGGTCTCGAGGCGTGCGAGCTCGGTGTCGGCGAACGGGGCCGGGCCCCACGCCGAGGCCGTGAAGACGCCGATCTCGGGCAGAGTCTCCCACTCGAGCAGGAGGCGGCTGAAGGCGCCCGCGCGCGGCATCAGCATAAGACGGCTGGTGGTGGGCGTCGCGGCGAAGTGCAGGTCGGGTTCGATGAGGAGGCCGTCGATGTCCACCGCCGCGCCGAACGCGCGCGCGGGCACGACGAGGCCCACGGTCAGCCCGCGCCAGAGAACTGTGGCCACGGCGCTCACCGGTGCACGATCGACGGGAAGACGAACACGGCGAAGATCAGGAAGGCTGCGGCGACGGCGAAGATCACCCAGGTGCTGCGGGGCAGGGTGGTCTGCCCTTCGCTGGCCTGACGCGTCAATCGGCGGTGGCGGGTCACGGCCTGCACCACGATGATCAGGATTATGGCGGCGACGAGGAGGGCGCCGATCAGGAAAGTCACGGCGTCCACTATCGCAGGTCGCAGCCTGCCCGCTAAGTTGGAGGGCGTGTCTCGGCTGGTTACCGAGCGCCTTGCGTCGATGAAGACGGGTCTACCGTCGCTCTCCTGATCCGAGCGGCGCGGGGCCCGAACGTCTCGACGCTGCATGCCCTCGGCTTTCTGAGCCGGGGGCATGCTCTCTTTCTCGCGAATTTTCACTTTTTTTCCTCATCGGTGACAACCCTCTTCCCTGGTTCGTTGCCAGGGAGTAGAAACGAGGTTGCCTCGCGACGCGGATCAGGGTCGCGAGTCGAGGCGGGGCGGGCCTCCTCCGGGCCCTCCCCGCCGTTCCCTCTCTTCGGCTGATGCTCGGTCTCGCCTCGCTACCCTGCTGGGGTGGCGAAGGTCGGTGAGCGAAATGCGCAGTCGGCGCGTGCGGGCAGCCCCGTGCGCGTCCTCGTCGTCGACGACGATCCTCACATCGTGTTCGGGCTGGTCGCCGCTCTCGAAGCCGACGGGTACGCGGTGTCGACCGCGGCCGACGGTACCGCCGCGCTCGCCCAGGTCGCCGCAGTCGACCCGGCCGCTGTCGTGCTCGATCTCGGTCTGCCCCGGCTCGACGGCCTCGCCGTCTTCCGCACCCTCCGAGCGACCGGCGACCGGGTGCCGATCCTGGTGCTCACCGCCCGCGATGACCCGCACGACCGCGTGGCCGGCCTCGACGCCGGGGCGGACGACTACCTCGGCAAGCCCTTCGACCTCGACGAGCTGCTCGCACGGGTGCGGGCCCTCGTGCGACGCGCAGCCCCGGCACCCGAGGCGACGCGGGCTCTCGGGCCGTTCGGCTTCGACGAGACGCAGAGGCTGCTGCGGCACGGCGACCGGTCCGTGTCGCTCACGCGCATCGAGACGGCGATCCTGTCGCTGCTCGCCGCCGACCCCGCGAGGGCGCGCACGCGCGACGAGCTGATGGATGCGATCTGGGGCCCGGACGAGGGCCCGCACTCGAACGCCCTCGAGGTGTACGTCAGCCACCTGCGCCGCAAGGCCTCGGGGCTCGCCGACGAGACGCTCGTCGCGACCGTGCGCGGCCTCGGCTACCGGCTGCTCTCGTGAGGCGCCCCGGCTCGCTGCGAGCGAGGCTAGCGGCGGTCCTCTCCGTGACAGTGGCCCTCGTCGTGCTCGTCGTCTCGGGCGCCATCTACCTGCTGGTCGTGCACCAGCTCCACCGCGGGCAGGACGTCGCGCTGTTGCGCGAGGCCACCAGGATCCAGCGGCAGAGCTCTCTGCCACTACAAGCCCTACGCCGAGCGGGGCTTCCTGGCGCGCTACGCCGACGACGACCGCGTCGAGCTGCTCGCCGGCGACGTGCGCGACCCGCACCGCGTCGACGCGGCAGTCGAGGGCACCTCGGTGGTGTTCCACCTGGCCGCCCTGATCGGCATTCCGTACAGCTACGACGCCCCCGACTCCTACGTGCAGACCAACGTGACCGGCTCGCACAACGTCGTCGCGTCGTGTCGTCGTCACGGTGCCCGCATGGTGCACACCTCGACTTCCGAGGTCTACGGCAGCGCGCGCTCGGTGCCCATCTCCGAGCAGCACGTGCCGGGCGATCAACCTCGGCACGGGTTCAGAGATCTCGATCGGCGACCTTGTCGAGAAACTCATCCTCGTGTCGGGGCAGGATGCGACGGTGGTCACCGACGCATCCCGCCTCCGCCCGGCGGCGAGCGAGGTCGACCGGCTTCTCTCCGACAACTCTCTCGCGCGAGACCTCACCGGCTGGCAGCCCGATGTCTCGCTCGAGGACGGGTTGCGCGCCACGTGGCAGTGGGCGGCGGAGCGCCCGGCGGGGTCGGGGGCCTACGCCGTCTGAGGCGCGAATCGCATCAGGCGGCGCGCCGGTCAGTTGCTGGGGCGGTCGAAGCGCTGGCCCTCGGGCTTCGAGGCGAGCGCCAGGAAGACGATCACGATGATGGTGCCGATGATCGGGATGAAGCCGAGGAAGAACCAGCCGCCCGACTTGTTGGTGTCGTGGAGTCGACGCCAGAACACGGCGAGATACGGCACGATGACGGCCAGGCTGAAGAGCAGGGTGATGATGCCGATGATCGTGCCTCCGGCGTTCATCCCGTTGCTGCCGCCGACCGCGTTGCGGATGATCCCCAGCACGATGTCGACGACGTACACTCCGAGCGCCCACCACCAGAACTCCGAGCGGCTGGCGCGGCCCGAGAACGTCGCGTACTTCTTGAGCGCACGGCGCACGGCGTTGGGAAGCGAGATGCCGTACCACGGGGCCCAGAGGGGCGGCTCGCCGCCGTTTCCATATTCGGGCTGCGACGACTGATAGGCGGGCGGGGGGCTGTACGACATCGATGTCTCCTTGAAGTGAGTAAGGGCTCGACGAGAGCTTAGAGGTGTCCGTGAGTTCGTGTCACGAATTGATCACAGTGTTGTTCTGACGGCGTCTTCTTCTCGACCCGGGCGCGGGGTGGCCGACCGCACCGGGCAGACGTCTCTGTCGGGGGGACGGAGTACACCTGGAGCCATGACAGACGCGACGAGCCCCCTCGACCACCTCGAACTCGTGCCCCTCGCCGGCAGCGAGAAGCCAACCGCCCCCGGCGTCCAGCCCGCTGAGGCGGCGCTCGGCTCCGACACGACCGTGCAGGCGACCCTCGTGCTACGCCGGGCCGCGCCCGTCGACGCCGCCACGGCCGCGACCACGGTCGCCGACCCGGACGCGTACGTGCGCGACCACGGCGCGGCCGCCGCCGACCTCGAGCTCGTGACGTCGACCCTCACCGGCCTGGGCCTGACGATCCTCGAGAGCGACGCCGCGTCTCGGCGCGTGCGGGTGGAGGCTGCTGTGTCGCTGGTCTCGCGCGTCTTCGGCACGTCGCTCGAGGCGGTCTCCAGCGAAGCTCCGTCGGCCGGTCGCGGGTCTGCCGCGCGAGTCGAGCACCGGCAGCGCTCGGGCGGCCTGAGCGTCCCCAGAGCCCTCGATGGCGTCGTCGTCGCGGTGCTGGGCCTCGACGACCGCCCCCAGGCCCGCGCACAGTTCCGTATCGCCCCGGCCGCCGCGGCGACCACCGTCAGCTACACGCCCGTGCAGCTCGGCGAGGCGTATTCCTTCCCGGCCGGCACCGACGGGACCGGCCAGACCGTCGCGATCGTCGAACTCGGCGGCGGCTTCGAGCAGACCGATCTCGACACCTACTTCACGCAGCTCGGCGTGGGCAGCCCGTCGGTGACGGCCGCCGGAGTCGACGGGGCGAACAACGTGCCCGGTCAGGATCCGAACGGGGCCGACGGCGAGGTCCTCCTCGACATCGAGGTGGTGGGGGCCCTCGCGCCGAAGGCCTCGATCGTCGTCTACTTCGCCCCCAACACCGATGCCGGCTTCGTCGACGCGATCGCCCAGGCGACGCACGCGAAGCCCACGCCCACTTCGATGAGCATCAGCTGGGGCCAGAGCGAAGACGCGTGGACGGCGCAGGCACGCAGTGCCCTCGACGACGCCCTCGTCGATGCCGCGGCCCTCGGTGTCACGGTCACGGCTGCTGCCGGCGACAACGGCTCGTCCGACGGCGCCACCGACGGCGGCAACCACGTCGACTTCCCGGCGTCCAGCCCGCACTTGCTCGCCTGCGGCGGCACGAGCCTGCAGGCCTCTGGCGCCACGATTTCGAGCGAGACGGTCTGGAACGACGGCTCGGGCCGCGGTGCGACCGGCGGGGGAGTAAGCGATGCCTACCCGCTGCCGACGTGGCAGGCGTCGGCCGGTGTCCCGGCGGCTGCTTCGGCCGGGGGCGGCCGCGGCGTGCCCGACGTGGCGGGCAATGCCGATCCTGCGACCGGTTACGAGGTGATCGTCGACGGCAAGTCGCTCGTCATCGGCGGCACCAGCGCCGTCGCGCCGCTCTGGGCGGCACTCGTCGCGCGGCTGGCACAATCGATCGGGTCGCCGCTGGGGCTCTTGCAGCCCAAGCTCTACCCGGCCGAGTCGGCCTTCCGCGACATCACGTCTGGCGACAACGGCTCGTTCAGCGCCGCGCCCGGCTGGGACGCCTGCACCGGGCTCGGCTCGCCCGACGGCACGGCGCTGCTCGCCGCCCTCCGCGGGTAGCCCGCCCGCCCTGCGTGGGCGCCGATGCACCTCCGTTCGGACGAATCCGGAGCTCTCCCGGGCGGGATTCGGTCTGATCGAAGGTGCTTCGACGGCTCGCGGGCGGCCTGCCGCATCCGCGGTCGGGCTGACAGCATCGTCGGGCAGCACCGGTGCGGGCCAGCGGCGGCTACTCTTCGCCGATGTCCTCGTTCCAGAGGGCGGGGTGCCGCTCGATGAAGTCGCCCATCACGCGGATCAGGTCGGGGTCGTCGAGAGTCGTCACCGCGGTGCCGTTCCCTTCGAGCCAGTCTTGCCCTCCCCTGAAGTTGACGGCCTCGCCGACGACGACCCGACCGATGCCGAACTGCCGCACCAGCCCCGAGCAGTACCAGCAGGGCGACAGCGTCGTCACCATGGTCGTGCGGCGGTAGCTCTTCTGGCGGCCCGCGGCGAGGAAGGCGCTCGTCTCGCCGTGCAGGGCCGGGTTGTCGCCCTGCACGCGCATGTTGTGGCCCGCGCCGAGCAGGTGCCCGGCCTCGTCGAACAGTGCCGCCCCGATGGGGATGCCGCCCTCGTCGAGCGAGAGCTGCGCCTCGGCGCGGGCGACTTCGAGCTTCTCGGCGTCGGTCGCGTAGACGGTGTCGGTCGCGGAGACCGCGTCGGCAGCCTCGCTCACGCGACGTCGTCGGCCGAGTCGATGCCCACCGGCACGTCGTCGCGCCCGACCGTGCCGAGCGGTGCCCCGAGGGCCGGCTTGAACAGCCGGAAGAACACCCAATACAGCAGGCCCGCGAGGACGAAACCGACGAGGGCGGTGATGTCGCCGAGACCGGTGTGCGCAGCGATCGGGCCCGTGTAGAACTCCTCGTCGCAGAACAGCCAGATCGAGACGAAGGCTGCGACAGCGAAGGCTATCAGGCCTGATCCTTCTATGGTTCGTTGTCAACCCATGAGGCTGTTGAGTTGCCGGAAGATTTGACGAGCGACATAGCGTTTGAGGCAGCGTCGGATCTCTCGTCGGGATTTACCCTCTGCCGTCCGCCTATCGACGTAGGCCCGAGTTCCAGCATCGGAGACCATGCGGGTGCGGGCGATAATATCCATCGCCCGGTTCAGTTGACGGTCGCCGCGGCGGCTGAGACGGTGCCGGACGACGTTGCCGCTGGAGGCCTGGAGTGGGGCGACGCCGGCGAGACTGGCGAAGGCGGCTTCGGATCGGATGCGCCCTCGATGCGAATAGGCCGCGAGGATGATGGCCCCGGTGACCGGCCCGACGCCTTTGATGTTCAGAAACCCGGGCGCGAGTTCCTGGACGTGATGGGCCAGAGCAGCATGATTCTGATCGAGTTGCCTTGTTGCGGCGAGAATACTGGTGGCGAGTCGTTTCGCTTCCGATCGGATTGTTCCGATGACGGAGTCGTCCGTGCAGCGCTCACGCCACCCACCCACGGTCTGCACCTGCGACACGGTCAGCGGGCGGCGTGCGTCGACGCCGAGGCTGAAACTGCGAAGGAGCGCGGTAAGCATGTTGTTGTCGGCGGTTCGACGGCTGTCCAACGCCTGACGAGCGACGAGGAGGACTCGCAGTGCTGACCGGATGCCCTCGGCTCGTGGGGTGCTGAGTTCGCTCAGGGGCGAGGCAATAGCGGTCCGCGCGGCCGCGATCGCGTCGATCTCGTCAGATTTTCCGTGCGCGGACCGGGTAGCACGTCGTGGTGGCTTCACCTCCCGAACCTCAATGCCCTCGGCCTGGAGAGCGCGGGTGAGGGTTGCACCATAGGAGCCGGTTCCCTCGATGGCGACGAGCATTGATTCTGGAGCGCGTCGATTTATCCAGCTCCTCGCCCGGGCGAGCCCGGCAGGGCTAGTGGGGAATACTGCCGTGCCAAGGATCTCTCCGGTACGAGCCTCGACAGCGGCGTACGTGTGGGTCCTGGCGTGGGTGTCCACACCGATCACATGTGTGAATTCGTCTGCCACGATAGTCACCGTGGTCCATCCTTCCTCGAAGTGGTCTCTCTCAGCCATGACCTGGGAAAATGCTACGAGGCGTGTCTCTAACGAGCCACAAGTCCGCTGACGCGGAACTTGGGCAACCTTCTATCAAGCCATCGGAACGGGCCAGGTCGATGCAGGTCCCGCCGGACGGACAGATCAGACCAAAGGCACCGTCGTGAAACGAGCCAGACCAGTAGAGAGTCACATCCGGCAGAACCGTGCACCAGCCTGCCAGCCAATCCCAGACCGGCCACAACCATTAGAGACCAGTTGCGGTAGCGACGGTGGTCGGGCAGCAGCTCGGCGATCGAGGTGCCGCGCCGCAGCAGGCGGTCGACGAGCACCACGCCGAGCCACGGCGCGATCCAGTAAGCGATGACGAGCAAGAAGTTGTTGTACTTCTGGCCGGCATCGGCCAGAGCGCTCCATGCGATGAAGAAGCCGATCACACCGAACCCGACGGCAACGATCGCTCGCCGCAGGCTGAACGGGATCTTGATCCCGGCGGCGAGGAACGACATGGCGCCGGAGTAGATGTTGAGCGCATTGGCGGCGATGGCTCCGACCGCGATGGCCACGAGGGTGAAGTCCTTCACGACCGTCGGCATCGACGAGACGAAGGCGCCCGTCGGGTCGTTCGCGCTCATCGCGATGGTGGCCGATGCGGCGCCGGCGGCCATGAGCACCATGCACGAGACGAAGTTGCCGAGACCGGCGGCCCAAGCGATCGTGGAGCGGCGCGTCGAGGCCGGAAGGTAGCGGCTGTAGTCGGACGCGTAGGGGTTCCAGCCGCACGCGTAGCCGAACGCCGCGGCTGCCGTGATCGTGAAGGCGAAGAAGTGGAAGCCGCCGCCCTTGGGCTCGTAGCCGACGTGCGCGTGCGCGAAGATCGTGATCGTTGCGACGAGGAAGATCACGCCGAGCACGTAGGCGGCGTAGCGCTCGAAGATCTGCACGAGGTCGTGCCCGACGAACGCGACGGCGACCTCGATCACGACGATGATCAGGAGGGCCAGCACGGTCGGCATGCCGGTCAGTGTCGACAAGGCGAACGCGCCACTGATCGAGTTGACCGCGAACCAGCCGAGCCCCGCCATGACGGTGTTGATCCCCGCGGGCAGGATGTTGCCGAAGAATCCGAAGGCGGACCGGCTCAGAACGAGTTGCGCAAGCCCCTCGCGCGGGCCCCAGGTCGACAGGATGCCCTGCGTCAGCGCACCGAGAGCGTTGCCGAGAGCCAACGCAAGGATCGCCTGCCAGAAGCTGAGGCCGACGGAGATGCCGAGCACACCGACGAAGATCGTCGCGAACTCGAGGTTCGGCGAGGTCCACGTCGCGAACAGCTGCCACGGCGACCCGTGGCGGCGTTCGGTCGGGATGGCTTCGATGCCGCCCTGTTCGATGGCGGCGGGTCGGGCGCGAGGTGCATCGAGGATGGCCATGCGTCAAGGATATTGCCAGGTGGGCCTCATGTCGGACCCGGGTCGTGCGGGCGCTCGGCGAGCCCGGAGGACTAGCGTCCACCCCATGGCCACAGAGAAGTCATCGTCCCTGCTCATCCTCGGTGCATCGGGCGACCTCGCCGCCCGTCTGCTCATGCCCGGCCTCGCCGGGCTCCTCACCCACGAGCCGGATCGGCGCGTGCAGCTCGTCGGCGCCGGCGTCGAAGACCTGAGCGACGCCGAGTGGAAGGCGCGCGTCAAGGAGTCGTTCGCGAGCGTCAAGGCGAAGGGGCCGGGGGCGACCGCGACCCTGAAGTCGACCAAGTACATCAAGGCGGACGTCACGGCGAAAGACGACCTCGACACGCTCGTGAAAGCGTGCGATCAGGATCCTGCGATTTATTTCGCCCTCCCGCCCGCGATCACCGAGCTCGCCTGCGCCCAGCTGCAGAAGATCGACCTGCCCCGAAGACGTCGCTGGCCCTCGAGAAGCCCTTCGGCACCGACGAGCGCAGCGCGAAGAAGCTCAACGCGTTGCTGCAGAAGATCGTGCCCGAAGACAGGATCCACCGGGTCGACCACTTCTTGGGCCGGTCGACGGTGCTGAACCTCCTCGGCCTCCGCTTCGCGAACCGCCTGATCGAGCCGATGCTCTCGAACCGCGACGTCGCCAACATCGAGATCGTCTACGACGAGCAGCTCGCTCTCGAGAACCGTGCCCGTTACTACGACCACGCCGGCGCTCTCGTCGACATGATCCAGAGCCACCTGCTCCAGGTGCTCGCCGTGCTCGTGATGGAGGCACCTGCGTCGCTCACCGCTCAAGACGTCCGCGATCAGAAGCAGCTCGCCCTCCGCGCCATGCGCATCTGGAACGACGACCCGTCGACGAGCCGCCGGGCCCGCTACACGGCTGGCACGATCGCGGGCCGCAAGCTGCCGGCATACGTGAAGGAGGACGGCGTCGATCCTGCCCTCAACACCGAGACGCTCGCCGAAGTCGTCGTCGAGGTGCGCAACATGCGCTGGGCCGGAGTGCCCATCATGCTGCGCTCGGGCAAGGCGCTGGTCGACTACCGGCGTGAGATCGTCGTCACCTTCAAGCCGCCGACGCACGTGCCGCCGGAGTTCCACAGCCTCAAGGCGCCCGACCGCATGCGCATCATGATCGACCCCGACGAGATGTTCCTCGAGCTGAACGTCAACGGCCCTGGCGACCCCTACGTCATCGACCGCGCCTCGCTCGAAGCGGTGTTCAACCCGGGCGACCTGCCCGCCTACGGCGAAGTGCTGTCGGGCATCCTCGACAGCGACGCGAGCCTGTCGGTGCGCGGCGACGCGGCCGTCGAGGGCTGGCGGATCGTCGCGCCGGTGCTGAAGGCGTGGAAGGCGAACAAGGTGCCGCTCGACGAGTACCCCGCGGGCAGTGACGGCCCCAAGTCGTGGCCCCGCGGCCTCGCCGAGTCGTCGCCCGCGCAGAAGCGCTAGCGCCGCTAGCGTCGCCCGCTGCGCTCGATCACGTCACGGAAGAACGCGTCGGCCGCCTTCTGCTTGTCGGCGGCCGACCGTGACTCGGCCCGTTCGTAGAGCGTCATCGCACGCTCGAACTGGGCGTCGACGAACTTCAGGATTGCGGGCGGCGGCGTGCCGACTCCGAGTTCGCGAGTGGCCCGCTTCAGCTCGAGCAGGTCGGCGGTCTCGGTGAGGAGAGCCGGGGGCGGGTCGCTCTCGGCCAGAAGCGTCGACAGCTGCATCGGCACGACGCCCGAGGTCGGGTTGACCTCGAGCCAACGCAGGGCAGTGGCCGCGCGCAGAGCGTAGAAGACCCCTTGAGCTTGATCGGCTCGTCCGACGTGCGCCACTGGTTCCGCCCGACGTGCAGGTAGTGACGCCCGGTGAGAGCCCGGTCGGCGACCTCGTCGGCGAGGCCCAGGAAGGCGTCGCGAAAGGCCTCGTCGCCCTGGTAGACGATGGGAGACCGCAGCCACTCGACCACGACGGCGTTGCCGCGCGTCAGCAGACGGACCGCCTTCGCGAGGTCCCACCCGTTGACGTCGAAGATCTCGTCGAGAGGCGTCTCGATCACGTCGCGGGCCGGCCAGAGCGAGAGATAGTGGTCTCGTGGTTGCACATAGACGAACCGGCAGTCGTAGTCGCTGTCGGGGGAGGGGAAGCCCCACGCGCGACTGCCGCTCTCGATCGCCCACGGCACGACCACGTCGTGCTCGACGGCCACGCCGGCGAGGCGGGCGTCGATCTCGCTGACGACGGCAGGATCGAGGTCGGTCGGCACGTTCCGCATCTCACGACCGTACCCGACGGCCAGAATGGAATCATGACTCTCGGCCCCCGACCCACTGCCCTCATCACCGGCGCCACCCGCGGCATCGGCCGCGCGATCGCCCTCGATCTCGGCCAGACGCACCGCGTGATCCTCGGCGGTCGCGACCAGGCGGCACTCGATGCGCTCGCCGCCGAGCTGCCCGACGCGGCGACGTGGGCGGCCGATGTCGCGACCGGCGACCTCGACGGCCTCCTGCCGCTGATCGACGGCGGGCTCGACGTCCTCGTCCACTCGGCCGGGGTGCTGGGCGGCACGGCGGTGGCCGACACCCCGGTCGATGAGTGGCGGCGCGTCTTCGAGATCAACGTCTTCGCGGTCGCCGAGATCACCCGGATCGCCCTGCCGGCCCTCCGCGCATCCCAGGGCACCGTCATCCTGATCAATTCCGGCTCGGGGTTCGTGTCGGGCCCGCGCGGGTCGGTCTACGCCGCGAGCAAGTTCGCGCTGCGGGCGCTGGCCGACGCGCTGCGCGACGAGGAGCGCGCGAACGGCGTGCGGGTCAGCTCGGTGCACCCGGGGCGCACCGACACCGACATGCAGCACGAGCTCGTCGAGGCGCAGGGCGGCAGCTACGACGAGTCGCTCTACCTGCACGCCGACGACATCGCCCGCGCCGTCCGCCTCGTGGTCGACCTGCCGCACGGCGCCGTCGCCGAGACGGTCAGCGTGCGCCCTCTCGGTCGCTGACCCCCCGCCCGCCCCCTCCGTTCTACCCATAGGTAGCGCCCTCCCGACAGGAAATTTCTGTGCGGAAGCGCGCCACCTATAGGTAAAACGGGAGGGGGGCTAGGAGACGTGAACGTCGGGCCGCCGCTTGCGGTCGGGCTCGGCCCGACGCAGCACCTCGCGGGTGACCGGCGCCACGTCGCCCACGCCCGTCACCAAGAAGCGCGCGAGGTTCGACAGCGGGCCGCCCTCGTTCCACTCGAAGTAGATGTCGGGCACGACGCCGGTCGCGTCGCGGATCTCGAGCAGCACCGTCGCGAGGGTGTTGGGGATGTTGCCACTTCGCACGCGCATGACGCGGTAGCCGTGCACGAGCTTGCCCTCGACCTCCAGATCCTCTTCGAAGTTCGACGAGTCGGCGTGCCAGACCTCCATGAAGATGACCGGCGTGCGCTGCGGGATCCCGCTGTAGCGCCGCTCGTCCTTCGCCTTCTGCTTGTACTCGTCGAGGGTGCCGTCGTCGGGCTCGTTGGCGATCAGGGCGATTCGGCCCGACTCGTCGGCGTCCTCCGTGACGAAGGCGAGCGCCTGCGGGTCGAGCGAGACGCTGGTGGCGCGCAGCTGGAACGAGCGGCGCACGCGCGACAGGATCGCGATCACGATGATCCCGAGGATGAAGAGCCCGGCGATGCGCACGCCCTCCGGCCGCTCGATCACGTTGAGCACGGTGGTGTAGCCGAACACCACCACGGTGATGCCGAAGCCGATCGCGATGCCGCGCTGTTTCTTGCGCAGCGCCGACAGGAACACGGCGACGGATGCCGACGTGATCAGCACGAGCACGCCGGTCGCGTACGCGCCACCCTGCGCGTCGACGTTCGCCTTGAACGCGAGCGTGATGATGAAGGCGATCGCGATGAACACGAGCACGAGGGGCCGCACCGCGGCGGCCCACTGGGGTGCCATGCCGTAGCGCGGCAGATACCGTGGCACCAGGTTGAGGAGGCCGGCCAGGGCCGACGCTCCCGCGAACCACAGGATGCAGATCGTCGACACGTCGTAGATCGTGCCGAAGCCGTTGCCGAGATAGAGGTGCGCCATGTACGCCAGCGCGCGCCCGTTGGCCTGCCCGCCCGCCGCGAACTCCTTCTGCGGGATCAGGATCGTCGTGGCGATGCTCGAGGTGATCAAGAAGACGCTCATGATGACGGCGGCCGTGGTCAGCAGCCGCTTGGCGCCCCGGATCCTGCCGGCCGGTCGCTGGGGGTCGTCGTCTTCGGCTCCGGTGATCTGCGGCATGACTGCCACCCCGGTCTCGAAGCCCGAGAGGCCCAGGGCGAGCTTCGGGAAGACGAGCAGCGAGATGCCGATGATGGCGAGCGGGTTGCTGTGCTGGTGAGTGAGGTTCGACCACCAGTCGCTCGTGAGCTGCGGGTGCTCGAAGACGCGGCCGAAGGACACCCCGATGACGACCGCGTTCAGCACGAGGTAGACGCCGACGAGCACGAGCGCGATGCCGATCGCCTCCTTGAAACCGCGGAGGAAGACGACGCCGAGCAGGGCGATCAACACCAGGGTGATCGGCACTTCGGCGCCGTGGAACCAGCTCGGCGCGAACGGGTTCTCGATGGCGTGCGCCGCGGCGTCGGCGGCCGACAGGGTCACGGTGATCATGAAGTCGGTGGCGGCGAAGCCGAGAAGGATCAGCACGAACAGCTTGCCGCCCCACCACGGCAGCAGCCGCTCGAGCATGGCGATCGAGCCCGAACCCTTGAAGCTCTCGCGGGCCACGCGACGATAGACGGGCAGGGCGCCGAGCAGCGTCAGCAGCACCAGCACGATCGTGGCGAACGGCGACAGGAGGCCGGCGGCCACGGCTGCGATCGCGGGCTGATAGCCGAGCGTCGAGAAGTAGTCGACGCCGGTGAGGCACATGACCCGCCACCACGAGTGCGTCTTCTCGACCGTGCGGGCGTGCGGGCCGGGCTGCGAGGCCGTCTTGTCGGTGAGGCCGTCGAGCATCCAGGCGCGGAACCCGCGACGAGGCATCCTGGCCAGCGAGCCCTGCTCGAGGGCGTCGGTGTCGCCGGTGCGATCTGTGGTGGTCACGGGACAGTTTTACACGGGGCGGGCACCGATCAGAGGGGGTTCACGCCCAGACTCCCGAACTGCCTCGGCGGTGGCTGTCGACGAGATGCGTGTCGACGATGCCGATCGCCTCCATCAGTGCGTGCATCGTGGTCGGCCCGACGAAGCGGAAGCCCTTCTGCTTGAGTGCTTTCGACAGCGCTGTCGACTCCGGCGACGTGGTCGGGATCTCGCCGAGCGTCGCCGGTGCGGGCGTCGCCCGAGGCCGGAAGCTCCAGACGAACGCGGCCAGGCCGCCCTCGGCGCGGAGCGACACGGTGGCCTTCGCGTTGTCGATGGCGGCGTCGATCTTGAGCCGGTTGCGCACGATCCGGGCGTCGCCGAGGAGGCGTGCGCGGTCGGCGTCGTCGTAGGAGGCGACGGTGTCGGGGTCGAAGTCGTCGAACGCTTCGCGGAACGCCTCCCGCTTGCGGAGGATCGTCGCCCACGACAGCCCTGATTGGAAGGCCTCGAGGCTCAACCGCTCGTAGACGCCGCGCTCGTCGCGCACGGGCATGCCCCACTCGGTGTCGTAGTAGCCCATCAGCAGCGGGTCGGTCGCGGCCCACGCGGGGCGCGCGAGGCCGTCGGCGCCGACCACGACGGCGGGCGGCGCAGCCGCGGTCTCGTTGTCGCTCACGAGCCGAGCCTACGGTCGGCCGCCGTCACCGGCCACGCTCATCGCCCGGGTGACGGCCTCACACCGTCCCTTCACCGGGGATTCGGCGCCGTCAAAGGATTTGACGAGGTGAGAGCGCAACCGCTTCACTGTGACCATGACTGTGACGGTGCAACGGGGAGCATCTGTGCATTCGACGACCACGGCCCACCCCGCGGCGACCCGGGTCGACCTCCACCAGCATCTTCTGCCACCCGAGTTCCTCGACGCCCTGCGGTCTCGCACCGCTCTGCCGATGCTCCGTGACGAGTGGACACTGCTGACCGAGGGTGAGTCGGCCTTCTCGGTCAACCCCACCGCTCACGACGTCGAGCGCCGCCGCGAGCAGGAGCGCTGCGAGGGCAAGGGCGAGGTGATGGTCTCGCTGCCGGGCAACCTGCGCGTCGAAGACCTGCCGTTCGACGACTCTTGCGCCCTGATCGACATCTGGCACCGCTCGGCGCTCGCCCTGGGCGACCCCTTCCGCGTCTGGGCCGCCACCCCGATGACCCGCTTCGACCTCGACGGCCTCTCGGCGATCCTGGCCCACGCGCACTGCGTCGGCCTCCAGCTGCCCGCCTCGTCGATGGCCGATGCCGCGGCCGTCGCCCACCTCGAGCCAGTGCTGGCGCGCGTCGAGGCCGCCGGCAAGCCCGCTCTCGTGCACCCCCGACACGTCGTCGCCGCACCCAATGTCGGTGTCGCCACGGCCGACACGATGCCCCGCGCCGAGCAGCTGAAGGCGGCGTGGACCGCCTGGCACGAGGTCGGCCGGGCCCAGCACCCGACGCTCAGGATCGCATTCATCGCCCTGGCCGGGCTGGCACCGCTCGCGCAGGCCGCGGCCCAGTCGCGAGGCGGCAAGCTGCCGAAGTTCGACCCCAACGTCTTCTACGAGACCAGCGCCTACGACGAGCGCGCCATCGACGCGATGGCTCGCGTGGTCGGCCTCGGCCCGCTCGTGCACGGCTCGGATCGCCCCTACCGGCACCCGCGCGAGCACGAGCTCGGCCGCGCGGTGAACCACGCGCTGTTCTCGGCCAACCCCCGCGTGCTCCTCACGGGCCAGCCCCTCTAGCCGCCTGCGCTGCCGACTGCGTCGAACTCCGGTCGATTTCCGTCAAAACGGTCGATCCAGATCGACCGTTTTGCCTGAAATCGACCGGAGTCCGGCGCTAACGGGTCTCGAAGGCCGACTCGCCCAGCGGCGCGAGCTCCGACACGTCGACGCGGGTGACCTCGGCGCTCGACGGGCCGCCGCCGTGCAGCCAGGCGAGCAGCTCGTCGACATCCTGCGGCTCGCCCTCGACCTCGATCTCGACGGTGCCGTCGGGCCGATTGCGCACGAAGCCGCCCACCCCGATCCGGTCGGCCTCGCCCTCCGTCGAGAACCGGAAGCCGACGCCCTGGACGACGCCGCTCACGACCACTCGGCGGCGGACGATGTCGACCGGTTCGGGTTGAGCGCTCATGGCGGTCGAGCCGCGGCCTACTTGTTGACCGTCGACATGTCGGGGTAGCGGTCTCCCGCCGGCGCCGCGATGTCGTCGAGCTGGGAAACCTGGTCGGCGTCGAGCACGATGTCGTCGGCCGCGACGTTCTCTTCGAGGTAGGGCAGGCGCTTGGTGCCCGGGATCGGCACGATGCCCTCGCCCTTCGCGAGCAGCCACGCGAGCGCGACCTGCCCGGGCTTCGCACCGAGGTCGGCGGCGATGATGTCGACCGCCGTGACGATCGCGATGTTCGCCTCGAGGTTGTCGCCCCGGAACCGCGGGTTGAAGCGACGCACGTCGTTCTCGTCGAGCTGGTCGACGCTGCGGATGGCGCCGGTCAAGAAGCCGCGGCCGAGCGGCGAGTAGGGCACGAAGCCGATGCCGAGGGCGCGCACGGTCGGCAGGATCTCGTCCTCCGGCTCGCGAGACCACAGCGAGTACTCGGTCTGGAGCGCGGTGATCGGGTGGACGGCGTGGGCGCGGCGGATGGTCTCTGGCGCGGCTTCGGAGAGGCCGAGGTGCCGAACCTTGCCGGCGGTCACGAGCTCGGCCATGGCGCCGACGGTGTCCTCGATCGGCACGAGGGTGTCGACGCGGTGCTGGTAATAGAGGTCGATGTAGTCGACGCCGAGGCGCTCGAGCGAGCCCTCGATCGACTTCTTGACGTAGTCGGGGCGGCCGTCGACGCCGCGCGTCTTGCGGGCCTCCGGGTCGGTGACGTTGCCGAACTTCGTCGCGATGACGACGCCATCGCGCTTGCCTGTCAGCGCGCGGCCGAGCAACTGCTCGTTGGTGAAGGGGCCGTACATATCGGCGGTGTCGAAGAGCGTGACGCCGAGGTCGATGGCGCGGTGGACCACGCGGATCGACTCGTCGTCGTTCAGAGTGTGGCCGGTGTAGAACGCCGACATGCCCATGCAGCCGAGGCCCACGCGGCCGACGTCGAGGCTTGCGTCGCCGGTTCCGAGGAGTGTGTGCTTCATGGGCTCACTGTACGACCGGCCGCCCTGCGGCGACCGGCCGCCGGGCCACGACCGGCGGCCCGGGCGGCCACGGGGATGCGCCTCCGCGGAACCGAGCTACGCGAGCGCACCCATCGGGTCCCACGCGGGCAGCACCCGCGGGGACGAGGTGAGGGCGGGGCGCAGCGACTCGGGCAGAGCCGACTTCTTGACGACGACCTCGAAGACGTACTCGGCGAACCACGAGTCGTCCATCGTGTAGAAGCCCTGGTCGCCGTTCGAGTCGCCCCAGCTGTTCTCGACGCGCCAGCGACGCGGGGTGTCGCCGTCGAGGTCGACGCCGGTGAGCAGCATCGCGTGGGTCATCGCCGAGTCGCCGGCGAGCACGCGATCTTCTTTGGTCATGCCGAGGTCGAGGCCGTAGACGCCGTCGTAGTCGAACAGGTCGGCCGCCCAGCGGCCCTCCTTGCGCAGCACCTGTTGGCCCACGTCGCAGCCGAACCACACCGGCTCGCCCTGCACGATCGACGCGGCCGCGAGTTGCTTCATGACCTCGATCGGGGCGTTGACGTAGCGCACCTCGCTGCCGCCGCGCACGTTGCCGAGGTTCGCCACGGTGAGCGCCTCGCCCTTGGCGTGTGCCGAGCGGGGGTCGTCGACGAGGCAGACGTAGTCGTCGAGGTCGAGGGTGACGTATCGGGCGGAGAACTCCTGCGGGGTCAGCTCGCCGTCGCGGTGGAAGTTCTTGTCGTCGTCGGTCCACTGCCACTCGAAGGTCTCGGGCGGGGTGCCGAGGTGCACGCCCAGGATGCGGTGCACACCTTCGAGCGCATCGAGCCGGGCGGCCTCGACGGTGTCGGTGATCTCGCCCGCGGCGACCAGGGCGCGCAGGTGCAGAGCCGAGCGGCGGAGGTGCTTGCGCAGCAGCGAGTTCATCTTGCCGGTGTTCGACGACGACTCCGTCTCGGGCATCGCCTGCTGCGGCACGACGCCGTGCTTGGCGAAGATGCTCGTCGCCATGTCCCACTGGCCGCCGTCGCCGAGGGGCTCCGACAGCAGGAAGGTGACCAGCCGGGACGCTGACTCGTCGGTGGCTGTCGACACGATGTCTCCGAGCCAGAAGTTGGCCCGCTCGAGCTTGTCCCAGTACATCGCGTGATTCTGGCTGAACTCGAAGTCCTTCATGCCGAGGCGCTTCTTCGTGCCGACGCGCAGGAGGTTGAGGGCGGCGAAGAGCCAGCAGCGGCCGCTCTTCATCTGGTTGGTGACCTTCCAGTCGTCCAGCCGGTTCGAGACGGACGACGGGATCGCGACGAATCGCTCACGGCGCAGGGCGACGTCGTCGAGGCCCGTGCGGGTCACCGCGTTCTGCATGCGGACGGCATTCGAGTCGTGCTCGAAGCGGTGACGGAAGCCGGAGACGGCTTCGGAGGTCAACGCTCCAGAGACGGATGTGTGCGGCTGGTCGATCAGGGTCATGACGGAGGGCCTCTCTCAGCGTGGGCTTCGGTTGCCACTGAGGCTAGACCGAGGCGCTGAGGAGGCCCTTCGGGTGTTGCGGGATGATGCGGGTGGCGCTGCGGAGATGGACTCAGCGCTTCTTGACGTTCGAGACGATGTCTTCGGAGTGCGAGGCCTTGCCGCTCTTCGCCTTCTTGTCGGCGCGCTTCTCTTTGAGACTGCGGACGGCGACTTTGGCGCCGTCTTTGTGGCTGGATTTGTCGGCCATGGTGGTGCCTCCTGTCGAGACCTGGCGGTCCCGTGGGCACCGAGGCTACGCGGCCCCATCCCGAACCCCGCTCGAGCCAGGCGAACTGGCAGGTTGGAGCCCGCGCCGCCTAGGGTGGGCGCATGCGACCGGACGAGATCGCCAGGCGACGGCTCACCGCCCAGCGGGTCGCCGGGCACGGCGCGTCGTCGGTCGCCGAGGTCGCCGCCTCGCAGCTCGCGACCCAGGCGCAGGATCTCCTCGGGGCCGAGTGGGCGCTCGGCCTGCGCTCGACCACCGGCGAAGGCAATGTCGCCAGTGCACTCGTCGACGGCAGCGTCATCCGGTCGTGGCCGATGCGCGGCACTCTCATGATCATGGCGAGAGTCGACGCCCGCTGGCTCACCGAGCTGCTCGCTCCGCGTGCGTTCGCGGCCGCAGCCTCGGTCTGGCGCCGTGACGGCATGGTGAAGGAGGACTTCGATCGGGCAGCCGACATCGTGCGAGACGCGCTCTCGGGAGGGCCGGCGTTGAGCCGCCCCGCGCTGCTGGAGGCGATCGGGGCCGCCGGCGTCGAAACCGGCGGCGGTCGCGGGTCGCACCTCCTCCGCCAGCTCGCCGGCGAGACCCTGATCGTGTTCGGGCCGCCACAGGGCACGCGGCAGACCTTCGTCCTCCTCGACGAGTGGGCCCCCGGGGCCGTGCGCTACGAGCGCGACGACGCGCTCCGCATCCTGGCCACCCGGTACGTGGCCGGCCATGCGCCGACGACCGTGCCGGATCTCGCGTGGTGGAGCGGCCTCACCCTCACCGACGCGCGCCGCGCCGTCGCACTCGCGGGCGACGCGGTCGAGCAGGATGCCGAGGGGCTCCTGGTCCCGCCGGGCGGCGCTGCCCAGCCGCCTCGCCGTGGTGACGTGCGTCTGCTGCCGCCCTTCGACGAGATCCTGCTGGGGTATCGCGATCGTGTGGCGAGCCTCGCCCCCGAGCACTTCGCGCGCGTCGTGCCCTACTCGAACGGCCTCTTCGCCCCCACGCTCGTGATCGACGGGGTCGTCTCGGGCTTGTGGCGACGCACGCTCGCAGGATCGGGCGGGGTGCGCATCGACCTCGAGCCCTTCGCCGAGCTCTCCGACGTCGTGCGGCGCGCGGTGGAGCGTCGCGCGGCGGAGTACGGCCGCTACCTCGGCCGCGAGGCCACCCTCGCGATCCTGCCCTGACACGCCCGCCGGGCGCCGACGTGGCTCAGAGCAGCGTCGCCGTCGCCTCCAGCCTCACCCGGTCGCCACGGAATCGGTCGAACACGGTCTGGATGGGCGTGCCGTCTTCGGCGTAGTAGGTCATGTCGCGCGCGATGAGCGGGGTGCCCTCTTCGACGCCGAGAATGCGCGCGGTGTGGCCGTCGGCGCCGTCGCTGCCGATCGTCATGGTGACCTCGCCCGGCTTCAGGCCGAAGAACGCCTCGATGACCTTCTTCATCGTGACCGGCCCTCGAGGCTGTTGGCGGCGGCGGTGTAGACGGTCGAGAAGTACGCCGTGCGCAGCCCGATCACCTCGCCGTCCGTCAAGAACGAGTTCTCGATCATCCGCACGCTGTCCTCGTCGATGTGGAGCCGGTCGCGGACGAGCGGGAAGCTCGGCACGACGCGCTCTTCGATCGTCTCGATGACCACGTGCTCGGAGTCGGTGTGGATGTCGCTGAGCGGCACGAGCACCCCGACGTTGCTGACGCGGGTGCCGACGCGGCGTCGCCGCTCGACGAAGCCGGTGTCGCGCAGCTGCGTGAGGGCCGCCCGCACGCTTCCGCGACTGGTGTTGAACAGCGCCATGAGGTCTTCCTCGGCGAGCGGGTCGTCGGGCGCGATGTAGCCGTCGCGGATCGACGAGGTGATGAGATCGCGCACCCGGCGGGCGGAGATCTGACGCCCGTGGGCCGAGCCTCCGCGAGACCGCGGGTGCTCCGGAGATGGCGTTGTCATGGCGCTCCAACTTGTTCGAGTGGCGTTACGACAGTGTGAAGCGAGCCGCGAACAGGGTTTTTGTGATTCACGGCAGGTTCCCTACGTCGCGTAATCGATCGGTTACCGCAGATGCCGGTACCGGAAACGTCGCGACGCCATCATTGTGCCATCCCCACGGCGGAGACCCTGGTGGTCTTCATCGACCACCGTGACGAAGAGCTGGAAGGCGGACGCATGACCGTGAGTGAGCCCCAGACCGTGACCGGTCAGAGCCTCGACGACACGAGGGCCGAAGCGGAACGTCTCGCCGCGCTCGACACCTCACTGGCGCCGACCCGCCGATCCGCCTTCGCCGGGCTCTGGTTCGTCCGGCCGATCGTCAAGACGATCGTCAACTTCATCGTCTTCGTGCTGGTGGCGTTCTTCCTCGTGAAGCTCATCCCCGGCGACCCCGTCGTCGCAGCGACGGGCGGCCGACTCTCGGGCAAGGCCCTGCAGGCCGCTCGCGCCTCGTACGGGCTGACCGGGCCGTGGTGGCAGCAGCTCGGCACGTACCTCGACCAGCTGATCCACTTCGACCTCGGCACGTCGATCGCGTCGGGCCGGCCCGTCTCACAGGACTTCGCCACCAGGATCCCGGCGACGCTCGAGTTCGTCTTCTTCGGACTCTTCTTCGCCTGCGTCTTCGCACTCGTCGTCTCGTACTTCATCGTCACGCACCGCAGCAACGGGTTCGCCAAGGCGCTGGCCTCCTATGCCCGCTCGGCCGGCGCTCTGCCCGAGTACGTCATCGGCATCGCGGCGCTGTTCTTCTTCTTCGCCGAACTGCACTGGGCGCCGGCCCCCTCGGGCCGCCTCGACCCGATCCTGATCGCGCCGCCGCAAGTCACGGGCTTCCCGATGCTCGACTCGCTCCTCGCCGGCAACACGGCCGACCTGCAGTCGTACGCGGCTCACCTCGTCCTGCCGGTCATCGTGATGGTGCTCGCAGACTCGCCGCTGCTCATCAAGATGCTGATCCTCTCGCTCGACGAGGCGATCGACGACCCCGCCACGAAGTTCCGGGTCGCCTCCGGTGCGTCGCGCCGAACCGTGCTGGTCAGCATCTACCGCCGGGCCCTGCCGTCGGCCGTCGCCACGCTCGGGATGCTCTTCGGCCTCCTGCTCGGCGGCGCGGTCGTGCTCGAATCGCTCTTCAGCCTCGGCGGTCTCGGGCAGTACGCGGTCGACGCCGTCAACTCCAGCGACGTGTTCGCACTCCGGTCGTTCCTCGTGGTCGTCGCCGGCATGTGCCTCGTCATCTACCTCATCACGGACATCCTCACGATGCTCCTCGACTCCAGGCGTCGCTCGGGCGTCGCCGGGAAGGACGCCTGATGTCGCTCGACACCCCCGTCGTCATCTCGACCGACGACGCGATCCTCGCCCCGCCCGTCGCCCGCAAGGCGGCATCGACGAAGGGCTTCCACTTCTCCTGGCGCCTCGTGCCCTTCGCCATCGTGATCCTGCTGGCCATCATCGGCCCGTACCTCGCCAACCACCCGGCCACCAGCGTGGTCGGCGGCCAGACCGTCGCCCCGAACGGCAAGTTCTGGTTCGGCACGGATGCGAACGGCCTCGACATCTACTCGCGGGTCATGACGGCGTTCCGCCTCGACGTCTGCATCGCCCTGGGAGTCGCGATCATCTCGACTGTCGCCGCGATGGTCATCGGGCTCGTCTCGGGCATGTACGGGTCGCACCGCGGCGTGCTCGGCATCGTCTCGCGCATCCTGGGCCGCGCCGTCGACCTCGTCCAGTCGATCCCGGTCATGATCGCCGGCCTCGTGCTCGTGTCGTTCTTCGGCCGCAGCCCCGTCGTCGAGTGCCTCTCGCTGGCCGTCGTCATCATCCCCTTCCAGTCGCGCCTCATGAACACCGAGGTGCTGCGGACGCGCAGCGACGGCTACGTCGACGCCGCGCGCATGTCGGGGGAGTCGGAGCTCCGCCTGCTCGTGCGCCACGTGCTGCCGAACTCGTGGCGGCCCACGCTCGAGAACACCTCGACCGTCTTCGGCATGGGCATCATCTTCTGCGCCGCCCTCGGCTTCCTCGGCGTCGGCATCCCGACGCCGACCGCCGAGTGGGGCACCATGCTCTCGGTCGGAGCCCCGGACGCTGCGGTCGGCCACTGGTGGCCCGTCGCCTTCCCGGCCCTCGCGCTCGCATTCTCGGTCTGGAGCGCCTCCGTGCTCGTCTCGGCCTTCGTCGGCCGCCAGGCGAAACGGCGCTGACCCCGCCACCCCTCGCACTTCTCCACCCCCGCCTTCGGCCACACCCCGGTCGCGGCGATCCCTCCTGCACCCCTTCCCTCGCATCCACCCCGCTCGACTGGAGTCTCCCCACCATGAGAAAGACCAAACGCATCCTCTCCGCAGTGGCCCTCGCCGCTGCCGGAGCGATCGCCCTCGCTGCGTGCAGCTCGGGCGGATCATCGGGCACGTCGTCGGCCAGCACCTTCGTCATCGTGACCGCGGCTCAGCCCCAGAGCTTCTCGTACGAGACCAGCGCCACCGGCTACGAGGCCGCCGAGTTCTTCATGAACACCGGCGCCACCCTGATCCGCAACAAGTACGTCGCCGGCACCGGCGGCCAGTCCGAGCACGAGGACTACAACGACTTCACCGGCGTGCTCGCCAAGAGCTACGACGTCTCGTCGGACGGCCTCACCTACACGTTCCACCTCAACACCAAGGCCAAGAGCACCTCGGGCGACGCCCTGAACGCCCAGGACGTCGTCTGGTCGATGGACCGCAAGTTCAAGACCGCGACCAGCATCGTCTCGTTCGTCAGCGCGCCCTTCATCACCTCGCCGACCCAGTGGAAGGCCGTCAACGACTCGACCGTGACGCTGACCGTCGCCAAGAAGAGCTACGGCTACACGGCCCTGTCGCTGCTCTCCAACGTGCCCTACAACATCTACGACGCGACCCTGCTCAAGAAGCACGCGACGGCCTCCGACCCGTACGCAGTCAAGTGGTCGGGCACGCACGCCAACTTCGGCTTCGGCGCCTACAAGCTCTCGAGCTACACCCCCGGCGAGCAGATGGTCTACACGGCGAACACCGGCTACGCCCTCGGCACCCCGAAGGTGACCCGCATCGTCCAGCGCGTCGTGGCGGACGCCGGCACCCGAGCCAACCTCGTCAAGAGCGGCGACGCCCAGATCGCCGTCCAGCTTCGCCCGGCCGACCAGGTCAGCCTCGCCAAGGCCAAGTCCGCGACCATCTTCACGGTCCCGACCAACGCCTACGTCTACATGCCGCTTCTGACCTCGTCGGGCGTCTTCAAAGACGTCAACGTGCGCCGTGCTCTCGCCTATGCGATCCCCTACGACGCGATCGACAAGAACGTCTACCACGGGCGCGCCACGCCGAACTCGACGATCATCTCGTCGACCGACCCCGGGTTCGACTCGTCCGGCCTCAAGGCCAACACGACCGACCCCGCCAAGGCCAAGTCGATCCTGGCTGCCGCCGGCTACAAGTCGCCGATCAACTTCACGCTGACGGTCAACAACTCGGTGCCCGACCTCGACGAGGCCGCGGTGCAGATCCAGACCGCGGTCAAGGCGGCCGGCTTCAACATGACGATCAACCAGGTCAACTCGTCGGCGTTCCAGGCCGGCCTCGCCGCCAAGACCTTCGCCGCGTCCCTCCAGCGCGACTACGCCGTGGTGCAGTCCCCGCCCTACGTCCTGTCGCTCTTCTACACGCCCAAGTCGCCGATCAACTGGCCGGACTTCACCAACCAGAACCTGATCAGCGCCATCGCCGCCGGCAACAACGCGGGTGTCCCCACCAGCGTCGCCGCCGGCAAGGAGTGGAACGCCGCGCAGAAGGTCCTCCAGGACCAGATGCCGACGATCTACATCAACTACGTCCAGCCCCTGAACGCCTTCGCGAACAACGTCAAGGGCTACGTCTACCGCTCTGACAACGTGCTCGACTACTCGCAGCTCAGCGTCTCCAAGTAGCACCCCGGGCCGGCGGCGCACCTCACCGCCGGCCCACCCCTCTTCTTTCTCCGCACTGCAGGAAGGCTCATCATGACCGAGACAGCCGAAGCGGCACCCGTCCTCCGGGTCCGCGACCTCACCGTCCGATACGGCGACAACACAGCCGTCAGCCACGCGAACCTCGAGGTGCGCCGCGGCGAGCGGGTGGCGATCGTCGGCGAGTCGGGCTCGGGTAAGACGAGCCTCGGCAACGCCATAGCGGGCTTCCTCGACCTCGAGGCGGGCAGCGTCGAGGCCGAGACGATCGAGCTCGACGGCGTCTCGCTCGTGCGATCGGGCGAGCCGACCAGGATCCCGAGGCGTACCGACGGTCTCTCGATGATCTTCCAGGACGCGATGAGCTCGCTCGACCCGGTGTGGACGATCGGCAGCCAGCTGACGGCCGTCCTGCACTCGACCGAGAAGGTCTCGAAGAAGCAGGCGAAGCTCGACGCCCTCGAGTGGTTGCGCCGCGTCGGCATCACCGACCCCGAGCGGGTCATGAAGGCGAAGCCGCACGAGCTCTCGGGCGGCATGCGCCAGCGCGTCATGATGGCGATCGCGCTCTCGTCGAAGCCCGCCCTCCTCATCGCCGACGAGCCGACGAGCGCCCTCGACGCCTCGCTGGCCGTCGGCGCGATGGAGCTCATGGTCGAACTCGCCGAGCGCGAGGGCACCGCGGTGCTGATGATCACGCACGACATCGAGCTCTGCCGCCGCTTCACCGACTTCGTCGTGGTGATGTACCACGGTGAGATCGTCGAGCAGATCCCGTCGAGAGACCTGCACAACGCGTCCGACCCGTACACGCGAGGCCTCCTCGAGTGCATCCCCACCCTGGCATCCGCTCGCCTCGACGAGCTGCCCACGCTCGACTCGGTGCGGGCCCGACTCGAAGGGACCGCCGCATGAGCACCCCCGCCGTCACCCCCGTCACCACCCCCGGTGTCCGCATCGAGGCGACGGGCGTCCGCAAGTCGTACGGCCGCAAGACCGCCGTGCAGGACGTCTCGTTCGTGCTCGGCCAGGGCGAGCGCGTGGGTATCGTCGGCGAGTCCGGCTCGGGCAAGTCGACCATGGCCAAGATCATCACCGGTCTCGAGAAGGCCTCGGCCGGATCGATCACGGTCGACGGCCACGAGCTGAACTCCCTGCTCTCGACACGGGCCGGCCGCCTCGAGTACCGCCGCAAGGTCCAGCTCGTCGCCCAGGACACCACGTCGACGTTCGACCCGCGCCACCGCATCCGCGAGTCGCTGCGTGTGCCGGCGCAGTTGCTCGGCGGGCACGACCAGGCGGGCGCCGACCAGGCGATCTCCGAGATCACGGCCGAGCTCGGGATCCTGCCCGATCTCGTCGACAGGTTTCCCGGCGAGCTCTCGGGCGGGCAGCGCCAGCGCATGTCGATCGCCCGCGCGCTGATCGTGCGCCCCGGCCTCCTGGTCTGCGACGAGGCCGTGTCGGCGCTCGACGTGTCGGTGCAGGGCGTCGTGCTCAACCTGCTGAAGCGCTACTCGATCGATCACGGCGCAGGGCTGATGTTCGTCTCGCACGGTCTGCCCGCCACCGCGTTCATCACGCGCGAGCTCGTCGTCATGAACGCCGGGCGCGTGGTCGAGACCGGCCGCACCCTCGAGATCCTCGAGCGGCCGCAGCACGCGTACACGCAGAAGCTCGTCAGCGCCTACGAGGCCGTGGAGGAGCCCGCCGCCTGACCCCGCTCCACCTCTCTCCGCACGTCGGCGCGGCACAGCCATGCCCGCGAGCACCACCTCGCGCACCACCACAGAAAGGCAACACATGTTCCACCTCGGATGGTTCCTCGGCTCGGGTTTCGGCATTCAGCCCTGGAGCGCCACCAACGGCGACGGCCCCTGGGCCGGCTCGAACGTCACCGACTGGATGAAGCCCGACATCTACATCGACCTGGCCCGAAACCTCGAGCGCGCAGGATTCGACTACATCCTCATCGAGGACACCGCCATGGTCGAAGACACGTACCAGCAGTCGGCCGAGACCAGTCTGCGTCGGGCGTTCATGGCCCCGAAGAACGACCCGATGCCCCTCGTGCCGCTGATGACGGGTGCGACGAAGCACATCGGCATCGTGCCGACCGTGTCGACCATCCAGTACCCGCCGTATCTCGCGGCGCGCCTCTTCACGACGCTCGACCACCTCACGAACGGGCGAGTGGGGATGAACGTCGTGACCAGCGTCACCGACCGTGTCGCCCAGAACTTCGGCTACGAACGCCACCTCGAGCACGACGAGCGCTACACGATGGCGATGGAGTGGATCGACGTGGTCACCCAGCTGCAGGACTCCTGGAAAGAGGGCGCGGTCGTCGCCGACCCGGTCGCCGGCGTGTACGCCGACCACACCAAGGTGCAGCCGATCGACTTCCGGGGCGAGTACTTCACGAGCCGGGGCCCGCTCAACACGATCCCCGGCCCGCAGCGGATGCCTCCGATCTGCTCGGCCGGCAGCTCGATGCCAGGGCGCCTCCTCGCCGCCCGGTACGACGACACGATGATCGCGCAGCTGCCCGACGGCCCGTCGGCTCGCAAGTACCGCGACGAGATGCGCGCCATGGTGGCGGCCGAGGGGCGCAACCCCGACGATGTGAAGTTCATGTTCATCGCCACGCCGACCATCGCCGCCACCGACGCGGAGGCCGAAGAGAAGGCCGCTGCCGCCACGGAGTGGAAGAAGAGCGACAAGGCGATCGAGTACAACCTCTGGAACATGTCGTACACGTCCGGCGGCCGCATCGACTTCGGCGGCATCGACCCCGACACGAAGGTCAAGGACATCGACCTCTCGAAGCAGAACGGCGAGCACACCTCGATCGCCAACCTGTTCGGCGGGCGCGAAGAGCAGACCCTCCGCGAGGTCGTCGGCACGTCCTTCCAGATCGGCGACATGGGCCTCGTCGGCTCGCCCGACACGGTCGCCGCGAAGATGGGCGACCTGATGGACGAGATCGGCGGCGACGGCTTCCTCTTCTACCTGCCGACAACCCGCTACAACATGGCGATGATCGCCGACGGGCTCGCCCCCGCCCTCAAGCGTCGCGGCCTCACTCGCGAGAGCTACACCGGCGGAACCCTGCGCGACAACCTCCTGGCTTTCTGACGCCCGCCCCTTCCTTCCCTTCCACACACACCTCTGGAGTACCCATGTTCCATCTCTCCTGGTTCCTCGGCGACGGCTTCGGCATCCACCCCTGGAGCGCCACCAACGGCGACGGCCCCTGGGTCGGCAACAACGTCGACGACTGGACCGACCCCGCCATCTACATCGACATGGCGACGAGCCTCGAGCGGGCCGGGTTCGACTACATCCTGTTCGAAGACACGGCGATGGTCGAGGACAGCTACAACGGCAGCGCCGACACGAGCCTCCGCCGCGGTTTCATGGCGCCGAAGAACGACCCCATGCCGCTCGTCCCGCTGCTGACCGCGGCGACGAAGCACATCGGCATCGTGCCGACGGTGTCGACGATCCAGTACCCGCCGTACCTCGCCGCCCGTCTCTTCACGACGCTCGACCACCTGACGAACGGCCGCGTCGGCATGAACGTCGTCACGAGCGTCACCGACCGCGTGGCACAGAACTACGGCTACGAGCGTCACCTCGAGCACGACGAGCGCTACGACATGGCGATGGAGTGGACCGACGTCGTGCTGCAGCTGCAGGATTCGTGGAAGGAGGGCGCCGTCATCGCCGACCCCGTCGCGGGCGTCTACGCCGACCACACCAAGGTGCAGCCGATCGACTTCGAGGGCAAGTACTTCACGAGCCGCGGGCCCCTCAACACGATCCCCGGGCCGCAGCGGATGCCTCCGATCTGCTCGGCCGGATCGTCGGAGCCCGGCCGCGCCCTCGGCGCCAAGTACGACGACACCATGATCTCGATGGTGCGGAGCGGCGCCGAGGGCAAGGAGTTCCGCGACGACATGCGGAGGCGCATCGCTGCGAACGGCCGCAACCCCGACGACGTCAAGCTGATGTTCCTGGCCACGCCGACGATCGCCGCGACCGACGACGAAGCCCTGGCCATGGTCGAGGCGGGCAAGGCGTACCGCGCCAGCGACAAGGGCATCGAGTACAACCTCTGGAACATGTCGTACACCTCCGGCGGCCGCATCGACTTCGGCGGCATCGACCCCGACACGCTCATCCGCGACATCGACCTGTCGAAGCAGAACGGCGAGAACACCTCGATCAAGAACCTCTTCGAGGGCAACGAGGACAAGACGCTGCGGGAGGTCGTCGCCTCGCAGCACCAGGTCAGCGATCTCGGCCTCTACGGTTCGCCCGACACGGTCGCCGGCAAGATGGAAGACCTGATGGCCGAGATCGGCGGCGACGGATTCCTGATCTACATGCCGACGACGCGTCTCAACCTCGCCATGGTGGCCGACGGTCTCGCGCCGGCTCTCCGTCGTCGCGGGCTGATCCGCGAGGAGTACACCGGGTCGACGCTCCGCGAGAACCTGCTGGCGTTCTGACATCGTGACCACCACGACCGAGCCGGCCCTCTTTCGCCCGATCACCCTCCGGTCGACGACCTTCCGCAACCGCCTCTGGGTGCCGTCCCTCACGATGTTCGCGTCGGAGGGGCGGGACGGGGTGCCGAGCCCGTTCCACTTCGTGCACCTCGGCGGCATCGCCGCGGGCGGCGCCGGCGCCATCATCACCGAGTCGACGGCCGTCACCCCCGAGGGCCGCGTCTCGCCGCACGACGTCGGGATCTGGAGCGACGAGCTGCGCGACGCGTGGATTCCGATCGTGGAGTTCGCGCACTCGCAGGGCACCATGATCGGCGTGCAGCTGGGGCACGGCGGCCGCAAGTCGGCGACAAACCGATCCTGGGAGCCGCAGGTCGGGACCATTGCGCCTGGCGAGGGCGGCTGGCTGACCGTCGGCCCGTCGGCCATCGCCTATGAGGGCTACGACGTGCCGCGCGCCCTCACCCTCGACGAGGTCCACGCGACGGTGGCGGCGTTCGTCGACGCCGCCCGCCGGTCGCTCGAGGCAGGATTCGACTTCGTCGAGATCCACGCGGCGCACGGCTTCCTGATCCACCAGTTCCTGTCGCCGCTGAGCAATCGGCGCCGTGACGAGTACGGCGGCTCGTTCGAGAACCGCGCCCGCTTCTTCCTCGAGATCGTCGAGGGGATCCGGGTGGCTACCGATGACGACTTCCCGATCGTCGTGCGCGTCTCGGCGACCGACTGGGTCGAGGGCGGCTGGGACGAAGAGCAGACGGCTGCTGTCGCGCGCCTCGCCGCCGCCGCCGGGGCCGACTTCTTCGACGTCTCGACGGGTGGCCTCGTTCCCGACGCGAAGATCCCCGTGTTCCCTGGCTACCAGGTGCAGTTCGCCGAGCGGCTTCGCGAGGCGGCAGGCGTGCCGACGGGGGCCGTCGGCCTGATCCTGACGGCCCACCAGGCCGATGACATCGTCGCCGCCGGCAGGGCGGACGTCGTGTTCGTCGGCCGCGAGTTCATGCGCGACCCGCACTTCGGACTCCGGGCCGCGGCCGAGCTCGGCCTGCGGCTCGACTATCACCCGCTTCCCTACCACCGCGCGCGCTTCGCGCACACTCTCGAAGGATGAAGAACATGTTCCACCTGGGTTGGTTCCTCGGATACGGTTTCGGCGTCTACGGCTGGAACGAGCAATGGTCAGGCAACGTCGGCCGTGACGTGGCCAACCCGCAGCTCTTCATCGATGCGGCGACCTCGCTCGAGCGCGCCGGATTCGACTACATGATGCTCGAAGACTCGTCGGTCGTACCCGACGTCTACGGCGGCGGCCTCGAGTACTCGCTGCGCACCGGCATCGTCCGCCACGACCCGATGCCGCTGGTGCCGTTGCTCGCCGCGGCCACCAAGCACCTCGGCATCGTCGCGACCGCGGCGACGTCGTTCTACCCGCCATTCCTCGCCGCGCGTCTCATGTCGACTCTCGACCACCTCACGCACGGGCGCGCCGGGCTCAATCTCGTGACCGCGAGCCCGCACGCCTCGGCGCAGAACTACGGCTACGAGCAGCACTTCGAGCACGACCTGCGCTATGAGATGGCCGACGAGTGGGTGCAGGCCGTCAAGGCGCTCTGGGACACCTGGGACGCCGACGCGCTGGTCCTCGACGAGGCGACCGGAGTATTCGCCGACCACACCAAGGTGCACCACGCGAACTTCGAGGGGCAGTTCTTCAAGACCCGCGGCCCTCTCAACACCGTGCCGTCGCCCCAGCACCACCCGGTGCTCTGCCAGGCCGGCGGGTCGCCGAAGGGCCGCGACCTCGGCGCCAAGAACGCCGACACTCTCATCGCGGCCGCCCGAGGCGTCCCGGCGATGAAGGAGTACCGCGACGACATCCGCCGCCGCGCAGCCGGGTTCGGCCGCAACCCCGACGACGCCAAGGTGCTCTTCCTCGTCTCGCCGGTGCTCGGCGACACCCAGCGCGAAGCGGAGGACAAACGCGACCGCATGCTCACGGCGACCGAGGCGTCCATCGAGGGGCAGTTGGCCAACCTGTCCTACCTGAGTGGTTTCGACTTCGGCACGTTCGCCCTCGACGAGCCGCTGCCCACCGAGCTGAAGGGCAAGAGCAACGGCCACCAGAGCGTGATCGAGGAGTTCTTACGCAAGGCCGACGGCAAGACCCTCCGCGAGGCCCTGCCCAACCAGCGCGACACCACCGGCTCGATCGACCTTGTCGGCACGCCTGACAGCGTCGCGGCTCAGATGGAGGAGGCCATGGACGAGGTCGGCGGCGACGGCTTCCTCATCGGCCTGCCGGTCACGCGCAAGAACCTCACCGAGGTCTGCGACGGGCTCGCCCCGGTGTTGCGCCGAAAGGGTCTCATCCGCGACGGCTACGAGCACGACACCTTCCGCGAGAACCTCCTCGCCTTCTAAGCGCGCCTCTCGCCGCTTCCGGGGGCGTACCGTCGGGGCATGAGCTCCACGTCGTACGTCTCAGCCCTCGACCTGTTCTCGGTGGGGGTGGGCCCCTCGTCGTCGCACACGGTCGGGCCGATGCGGGCGGCGACGCGGTTCGCGCTGTCTCTCGTCGCCTCCTGCGGCCTTGACGCCGTGCACCGGGTGGAGGCGACGCTGTACGGATCGCTCGCGGCCACCGGGCTCGGTCACGGCACGCCCGACGCCGTGCTCGCGGGGCTGCAAGGGCTCGAGCCCGAGACCTGCGACCCGACGGCCGTGCGAGGTCTGACCGGGCGGGTCGAGGGCGCAGGATCACTGGCGCTGCTGGGGCTGAGAGACGTCGCCTTCGCGCACGGAGACCTCCGCCTCGCGCCGCTCACCCGCCTGCCTCAGCACCCCAACGCCCTGAGTTTCGAAGCCTTCGACGCGGCCGGCAGGTCGCTCGCACGAGAGGTGTACTTCTCGGTCGGCGGCGGGTTCGTCGTGCGCGAGGGCGAGGAGGACGTCGCCCTGCCGGCGCAGGAGGCGCCGCTCGGCTTCGCGACCGCGGCTGAGCTGCTCGCACTCTGCGACTCGCGCGACGCATCCATCGCGTCGATCGCCTGGGCGAACGAGTGCGCTCTGCACGGCACCACCGCGGTCGAGGCCGGGCTCGAGGCCCGCTGGGCGGCCATGGAGGAGTGCATCTCGGCCGGGCTGGTGACGACGGGAGTCCTGCCGGGGTGGATGAAGGTGCCGCGGCGGGCAGCATCGGTCGCGGCGACGCTCCGGGCCACGCCCGACGCCCCGGATGTCGCGGCTCAGTGGTTGCAGGCGTTCGCGCTCGCCGTCAACGAGGAGAACGCCGGCGGCGGGCGCGTCGTCACGGCGCCCACGAACGGCGCGGCCGGGATCATCCCCGCGGTCGGTCGCTACGCGCTCGACTTCCTCGGTATCCCGCGCGACGTGATCGTGCGCGAGTACCTGCTGACGGCCGCGGTCGTCGGGTCGCTCTACAAGCGCAACGCCTCGATCTCGGGCGCCGAGGCCGGCTGCCAGGGCGAGGTCGGGTCGGCCGCGTCGATGGCCGCGGCCGGTCTGACCGCTGTGCTGGGCGGCACGCCCCGCCAGGTCGAGAACGCCGCCGAGATCGCCATGGAGCACCACCTCGGGCTGACCTGCGACCCGGTCGGCGGCTTCGTGCAGGTGCCGTGCATCGAGCGCAACGCGATCGCCGCGGGCACCGCCGTCTCGGCTACCCGCCTCGCCCTGCTGGGAGACGGGGCGCACTTCGTCAGCCTCGACACCGTCATCGAGACGATGCGGCAGACCGGGCGCGACATGCGCACGTCCTACAAGGAGACGTCGGAAGCGGGTCTCGCCGTCAACGTCATCGAGTGCTGACCCCTCCCAATTGCGAGGAGATTCTGCCCGCAGAGCGAAAGTGAGACCGATCGGGGGCAGCCCGGCCCGAAATCTCCTCGCAATTGGGAGGAGGGGGCAGGATCAGCGTGCCAGAAGGGTCTGCAGCTCGACGGGAGTGAAGTCAGGGTCCTGGCCGACGGGCGAACCGTCGAGGGTGACCACGGGCGCGATCTGCCGGCCGCTCGACGCCAGCCACACCGCTTCGGCACGCCGCAGCTCGTCGACCGTGATCGGACGGTAGACGGTCACGGCCCCGCGGGACGACACGTCGGCGAAGAAGGCGCCCTGCGTTGTGCCCTCGAGCACGCCGAGGTCGGGCGGCGTCGTGACGTACTCGCCATCGATCAGCGCGATGACGGTCGAGTTCGGCCCCTCGAGCACTATCCCGTCTGTCGAGACGAAGATCACGTCGTCGGCGCCGCGCCGAGCCGCCTCGCGGAGGGCCGCCTTGTTGACCGCGTACGACAGCGTCTTGGCTCCCTGGAGCAGCCACGGCGACGTCTGCGCCACGTCGCTGCGGTAGCCGCGGTCGAGGGTGACGACGGCGATGCCCTGGTCACGCTCGGAGGCGTACGAGCCGGAGTCGAACACGTGGATCCAGCCGGTCGGCAGGTCTTGCCCCTCGACGCCGCGGGTCAGGATCACCTTCACCAGCAGCTCGGCCCCGTCGGCAGCCTCGCCGGAGAGAGAGAGGCCCTGCACGATCGCCGAACGCCAGACGTCGAGCGACGGCTGCGGCAGGTCGAGCATCCGCGCCGACTTCGCGAAGCGGGCGAGGTGCGGTTCGAGGGCTTGCGGGCGGCCGTCGACCACTCCGACGCTCTCGAAGATGCCGTCGCCGCGGGTGATTCCGAGGTCGGTGACCGTGATCTGCGGGGCGTCGGAATCCTGCTGCTCGATCGAGACCGAGCCGTCGGGCGAGTGGACCAGCATGAGGAGGATGGGAAGCGACATGCTTCGACCGTACCGTTACCGTGGAGCCCATGGCAGCTAAGCAGAAGGGCGTCGAGGCGCCGCGAATCGACCTGGTCGACCCGCAGGATCTCAGTGCGGGCGACAGTACGACCCTCCGCGACCGCGAGTCGCACGACGCCGAGCTGTTCGAGGGCGTCGACCTCACGGACGTCGATCTCGAGGGCTCGAGCTATTCGGAGTGCCGGTTCGAGAGCGTCCTCTGGGGCGGCGCGAAGCTGCGCGGCGCGCGGTTCGTCGAGTCGGTGCTGGTCGAGCCGTTCGCTCCCGAGCTCTCGGCGGCTCGCACGACGTGGCGGAACGTCCGGGTCGAGCGCCCCCGCTGGGGGTCGGCCGAGCTGTTCGACTCCGAGCTGCGCGGCGTGCGCGTCGAGGGCGGCAAGATCGACTACCTCAACCTGCGCTCGGCCACCCTCGAAGACGTCCTTCTCGAGGGGTGCTCGATCGGCGAGCTCGACCTCGGGGGAGTGCGAGCGACCCGCGTCGCGCTCGTCGACTGCCGCATCGGCACCCTCGACGTGACCCGGGCGACGTTCTCGTCGGTGGATCTCCGCGGGGCGACCTTCGAGACCCTGAACGGCATCGAGGGGCTGCGCGGCGCAGTGGTCGACGAGTTCCAGGTGACGCTGTTGGCCCCGCTGATGGCGGCGCAATTGGGTCTCGTCGTCGCCTGAATGGCTTCTGTCGGGCGATCGAGGCCCGGATCCGCGCGGATCCTGCGCCTTTTCGACCGGCGCAATGTCACGGGGCGAAACGCGTAAGCAAAACGAAACAATGCGGTGATAGTTTCAGTCACAAGCAACGCGCTCCGGGGTCAGTGAAAATCTGTACCGGCGGTATAGTCCGCGACCCGCTCGAGTCTCAGCAGTGAGAGTCGGGCGGCTGAACTGGTGTGATTCCAGTACCGACGGTTAAAGTCCGGATACGAGGCAGCGCGCGCTCACGTGCCCTTTTGTACCCCCGCGCGTGAGCAGCCGCGATGACGCGAACCTTCCCCCGGAGCATCCCCACCAGACCGGAGAAGTGAATGTTCACGGGAATCATCGAAGAGCGAGGTCGCGTCGTCCGCATCGACGACAACGGCGACTCCGTGCGCCTGACGGTCGACGGCCCGATCGTCGTCGCAGACGTGCACCACGGCGACTCGATCGCCGTGTCGGGCGTCTGCCTGACGGTCGTGGCGAGCGACGAGCGCGGCTTCACGGCCGACGTCATGAAGCAGACCCTCGTGATGAGCACCATCGGCGACCTGGCCGCAGGATCCGACGTCAACCTCGAGCGGGCCGCCCGCGTCGGCGACCGGCTGGGCGGTCACATCGTGCAGGGTCACGTCGACGGCACGTCCGCCCTCCTCGAGATCCATCCCGGCGACGCCTGGAAGCGGTTGCGGTTCGGCCTCTCCGACGATCTCGCCCCGCTCGTGGTCGACAAGGGGTCGATCACCGTGCACGGCGTCAGCCTCACGGTCAGCGACATCAGCGAGGCCGGAGCCGCCGACGGCTGGTTCGAGGTGTCGCTGATCCCCGAGACCCTCGAGGCCACGACTCTCGGCGCCCTCGAGGTCGGCGACCGTGTCAATATCGAGACCGACGTGCTCGCCCGCCACGTGCGCCGGATGCTTCGCATCGACGAGGCGGCCACCGCCGCCCTCGACGCGAGCCCCGTCGCGACGGTGGGTCTCTGATGCCCGCCCGCGCGTCGATCGGCGTCGACAACACCGTCGAGTCGGCCCTCGAACACCTGCGCCTCGGCCGCGGCGTCGTCGTCGTCGACGACGAGGATCGCGAGAACGAGGGCGACATCGTGCTCGCCGCCGAGCTCGCCTCGAAAGAGTGGCTCGCGTGGCTCGTGCGCTATTCGTCCGGCTTCGTCTGCGCACCGATGACCGGCGAGATCGCCGACCGCCTCGACCTGCCGCCGATGGTGGCCCACAACGAAGACGAGCGGGGAACGGCCTACACGGTCAGCGTCGACTCGGCCCGCGGGGTGACCACCGGCATCAGCGCCCACGACCGCGCTCACACCCTGAACGTGCTCGCCGACGCCGACAGCGTTCGCGGTGATCTGCACCGGCCCGGTCACATCCTGCCGCTCCGGGCTCGCGCCGGCGGCGTGCGCGTGCGCAGCGGCCACACCGAGGCGTCGGTCGATCTGATGATCGCCGCCGGCCTTCGGCCCGTCGCCGCCATCAGCGAGATCGTCGGCGACGACGGCGACATGCTGCGGCTGCCCGGCCTCCTCGCTTTCGGGGCCCGCGAGAGCGTCCCCGTCGTCACCATCGCGCAGCTGATCGACTGGCTCGATCAGAAGGCGCCCATCCAACAGTCAGAAGGAGTCACCGCATGAGCGGCGAGGGAGCACCCACCACCGACGGAGTCGACGGCACCGGCGTGCGCGTCACGATCGTCGCCGGCACCTGGCACGAGGCGATCAGCACCGGGCTCGTGGACGGGGCGACTCGCGCCCTCGAGGCGATGAACGCTGCAGTGACGCTCGTGCGCGTGCCGGGCAGCTTCGAGCTGCCGATCGTCGCCAAGGCCGCGCTCGACAACGGCGCCGACGCGGTGGTGGCGCTCGGCGTCATCATCCGCGGTGGCACCCCGCACTTCGAGTACGTCAGCGATGCCGCCACCTCCGGCCTCACCCGGGTGGCGCTCGACACGGGCAAGCCGGTCGGCTTCGGCTTGCTCACGCTGGACGACGAGCAGCAGGGCCTCGACCGTGCCGGCCTTGCCGGCTCGAAAGAGGACAAGGGCGCCGAGGCCGCCTCGGCCGCTGTCGAGACGGTGCTGACCCTCCGTCGCCTGTCGAGTCCCGCCCTCGCCGGCTGACACCCCTGCCGGATGCTGCCCGTCGAGGTAGTGCAGAAATCGCCCCTCACCGTCGAAAGTGAGGGGCGATCTCTGCACTGCAGAGTCAGTGCTGGCTATCCGTTGGCCGTGCTGGCGACGAGGGCGCCGTTCAGGCCGTTGGTGAAGAACCCGCCCTTGCTGACCGAGTTGCCGGTCGCGTTCAAGTAGACGATGTTCAGGACTTCGCCGGGGGTGCGGCTGTAGGCGATGCTGTTGCTGTCGGTGGGGACGAGGTTGCCGACCGTCGCGGAGCCGATGCCCTGGTCGTCGTCGGTCGAGCCGTCGACCGCGTCGCGGAGGCCCGAGATCGCGTTGACGTCGGCGAAGATCGCCGGGGTCTCGAGGCCCTGGGCGTAGAGCGTGGTGCGGATGATGCCGGCGTGGTACGCCTCGACCGCGAGGATCCCGGCGGCGGCGTCGAGGTAGGTCTTGTTGGCGATGAGGCCGGCGGCGCCCTTGTAGGCGGTGACTCCCACGTCTTCGAAGATGAAGGCGGCCAGCAAGAAGTTGATCTCGTTGGCGTACGGGTCGAAGGGTGTCGACGCGGTCGCGATGCCGGCGGCGACGGCAGCCGACTGGAAGGCCGCGCCGATGTTGATGGCGGGGCGGGCGACCGCTGCGCTGCCGAGGGCGGCGCGCAGGAATGCCACGTGCTGCTTCTCGTCTTGGGCGATCTCGGTGGCGTAGTTCTTGATGGCCGGGGTCGTGAAGTTGACGGCACGGCCGCCGCCGCTGACGGCGCCGGTGGTCTGGCTTCCGCTGATGAGCCCGGCGGGGAGGCCGGCGCCCGTGACGGCGTTGAGGTAGAACTCGGCCTCGAGGTATTCGAGGTTGAGGGCGAAGTTCAAAATGGTGCCGTCGCTGACAGGCGTGGTGGCGGCCATGGCGGGGGCTGCACTCGCGACCGCCGCGGCAGCCGCGCCGGCACCGGCGAGGCCGACCATGCCGAGCAGCTTGCGTCGATCGAGGCCTGTCTCGGCGCTGCGATCGATCGCATTCTTGATGAATTTCTCTTCGAACATTGAGGATGCTCCAGTCGGTGGTCCAAGAAGAGGGTTCAGGCCCAGCGCCGGACGTCCCTGTTCGACTCGACGTAATCGTCGCGTTAGACGTGACCCTAAGGGACGGAAGTAACGATTAGGAAGCCCCTCTTTGAGACGGGCCGTTAAACGGATACGCTGAAAGTTTTTCTTTCTGTTTGCGCCTAAACCTGATAGGAAGCTCCCGGGGAGGCTGAGTTCAGCCGCGCCCGAACCTTTAGACCAGGAGATCCAATGACGTCTCGCACCACGTTCCGCGCCGAAGCGAACGAGAGGCCGGTGGTGCGCTCGATGGGTCGCCGCCTGGCGATCTTCGGCACCGCCGCCGCACTGATCGTCGCCCCCGCTTTTGTGGCCGGTACGGCCGCCAACGCGGCTGATCCCTTCGTGATCACGACGCCGACCGCCGGTGAGACGGGCGTCGCCCAGGTGGCACCGAACGTTGTCGGTTTCGCCGGAACCGGTCTTCCGACCGCCGATGACGTGACCGTCTCCTATGTCGGCGCGACCGGTGTCGACACGGCCTCGACCGGTGGTGCGCACAACGACGGTGCAGGTAACTGGACCGAGCTGGAGAACTTCGGACAGCTTGGGCCCGGAGTCACGGCAGTCGCCGCCACGGTCACGGTCGTCGACGCGCAAACCGGTGTTGCCGACCCGGCCTACCCGGTACAGACCCTCGACTTCACGCTCGCAGTGGCGCCGAATGCGCTGACCCCGTTCACGATCACGAACCCGGTCAGCAACGCCGGCACCGTCGTCGCCCCCGGCGACGCGTTCACCGGCACCGGCACCCCCGGTGACACCATCACAATCGTCTACGGCGCTCGTGCGGGCCAGAACCTCGTTGCCGGCACCGGTACCGTGACGACGCCGGGCGGGACCTGGTCGATTGTTCCCGACTTCAGCAAGCTCGAGCCGGGCCAGACCGACGGCACAGCGATCATCACCGAGACCACGCCCGCGGGTGCGGTCGAGGCAGGCACGTCGCCCACCGCCACGAACTTCACCTTCTCCAGCGCCCCGGCCCCGGCTGTTCCGCTGACCCTCACCACCGACCCGAAGTCGTCGACGCTCTCGTCGGCCACGACCAAGGGCGTCGCCTTCCTCGCCACGGGCTTCAGCCCTGACGAGCAGGTGACCATCGCGGTCAAAGACTCCACCGGAGCCACCGTCGAGCTGGCCCCGGCCGCGGCCGAGTTCTTCGCCTCTGCGACCGACGGCAGCTTCCCCGGTTTCGTCATCCTGCCCTCGACCGCCGGCACCGGCACCTACACGGTGACTGTGACGGGCGTCCGCTCGGGTCGCATCGCCACCGGCACCTTCACCGTGGTGGCCGACCCGGTCACGACGACCACCCCGACCGGCACCGGCACGACGCCTCCCGTCGAGTCGCTCCCCGTCGTCAGCGGCTAGGCACAGCACAGGTTCCCGACGGGCCGGCCCTCTTCTCGAGGGTCGGTCCGTCACCACGCGGTAGGACGGATATTCGTGAGATTCTCTCGGCGCATCATCACCATATCGGCGTCCGTCGTCGCAGTGGCGGCCATCGTGACCGGGGCAGTCGCCGCCTTCAACCACCCCGCGTCGACGCCCGTCGCTAGCCACGTCGCCGCTCCCACTCCGACCCCGACGCCCACTCCCTACGTCGCACCGACGGCAGCAGCCGTTGCCGCTCTGCCCGAGGCCAAGTACAACGCGGTGATCCCGGGGCTCGTCGCCTACCAGCCGACCGGCACCCCCGTCGCGGCCCAGGCCGTCTACAAGATCGCCGCCGACGCCCCCCTCTACGCCGCCGACCAGCGCACGCCGGTCGCCCGCTTCGCGGCCCTCAATTTCTTGAAGCAGCCGAGCGTCATCGTCCCCGCGCAGTCGGATGGCCCCTGGACTCTCGTGCTGACACCGGCCCGCGAGGCGCTCCCCTCGAAGCACCCGGGTGCCGCTGCCCAGTCGGCGGGCTGGATCCGTACGAGCCTTCTGATCAAAGTGCAGACCCTCAGCTCTCACATCCTCGTCTCGCTCGACGCCCAGACGGTCTCGATCGTGAACTCGCAGGGCAAGACGACGGCCACCTTCCAAGCCGGCGTCGGGGCGAAAGGCACCCCGACTCCGACAAACGTCGTCGGCTACATGCAGGCACGCTACCTCGACCCGGCGCAAGACCAGACGGTGTATCCCATCGGGCTGACCTCGCTGCACTCGTCGGCGGCCGACGAGCCGTTCGGCGGCCATGACGGCGGCCTGATCGGCATCCACTACGAGCCATACCACACGGGCGACATCTCGCACGGCTGCGTCCGCCTCGACGGGGCCTCGATCACAGCCCTCGATCAGTTGCCTCTCGGCACCTCCGTCATCATCGAGAAGTGACGCCCTAGGCGAAGACCTCGTCGAAGAAGTCTCGCATCGCGCGCCACGAGCGGCGGTTCGCCGTGGCGTCGAACGCGGCGCCGTGCTCGGGCGAATTCGTGCCGGGCACGGCGAACGCGTGCAGGGCGCCCGAATAGCTGACGATCTGCCAGTCGTCGGCACCGCCGGCACGCATCTCGTCTTCGAAAGCCACGACGGCCTCGGGCGGCACCACCGGGTCGTCTGCGCCGGTCAGCACCAGGATCGGCGACGCGATGCTGTCGGCTTCGGCCGGGGCACCGCTCGTCAGGTTGCCGTGGAACGACACGAAGCCCGCCGCCTCTTCACCGGTGCGGGCCAGCTCGAGCGCCCCCGAGCCTCCGAAGCAGTAGCCCATCACAGCGATCCGAGACGAGTCGACGGCAGGATCCGCGCGCAGCGCCTCCAGGTTGGCCTTCACCCGCGCACGAAACAGCGCCGGGTCGCCGTAGAAGCGCCCGGCCTGCGCCTGCGCTTCACCACCGTCCGTCACCTCGACGTCGGCGCCGTACACGTCGCCAGCCAGTGCGACGTAGCCGAGACGGGCGAGCATCTGGGCGCGCACTCGCACATGGTCCGACATGCCGAACCAGTCGTGCAGCACGAGCACGCCGGGCCGGGGCCCGTCGGCCCCGACGGGGTGGGCGAAGTAGCCCTCGAGCTCGGAGTCGCCTTCGGCGTAGCGAGCCGTGCCGGTCGAGACCGGTCCCGACTCGGGGACGCTGTCGAGGAGATCCTGCAGGACGGGGGAGAGAATGTCGTCAGTCACCTCTCGGACGTTACTCCCGGCGGCCGACCGTCAGACGAAGCCCGGGCTCAGACCACCGTCAGACGGCGCCGAGGATGCGGACGACGGCCTCGCGCACGACGACGGCCCGCCGCTCGGGGTCGTCACGGTGGAGGTTCTGCGTCTGCGGCGTCACGAACCACGCCAGGACGAGGCCGAAGGTCATTGTCAGCAGTTCGTCGGGCTCCCAGTCGCGGGGGATGTCACCGGCTGCCTGCGCCGCGCGGATACCCACTCGACGGGCCGTCAGCTCTTCGTGGTCGACGATGCCGGGCGCTGACAGGGTCACGCCCTCGATCTGGCCCCAGAGCAGCAGGCGCGCGTCGTCGACGTGCTCGGCGAAGTGCAGGTAGAGCCGCGAGGCCCAGCCCGGCAGATCGTGGGCGTCGAGGGGCACCGCCTTCACCCAGCGGTCGACGCTCGCGCCGATGGCCGAGTCGAACAGGTCTCGCTTGGTCTTGAAGTGTGCGTAGAGGCGCTCTTTGCTCGCCTCCGCCTCACGAGCGATCGTGTCGATCCGGGCCCCGGCCAGGCCCCTCTCGGCGAATTCGACATGAGCGGCCGCGAGGATTCGCTCTCGTGGCGGCGTCTCCCGGCGTGGCATGGCACGAGTGTATGTCCTTTCGGGCATGTCCGAAACAGACAGTTCGGTGAACGCGCGAAATCGGCGTGATCAGGATGATGGGCGGCTCATCGGCACGTGCAGGATGTCGTCCTCGAGAAAATCGTCGCCCGATCGCACGAAACCGTAGCGGCCGTACCAACCTTCGAGCCGAGCCTGGGCGTCGAGACGCGTGAGGTGACCCTCGCACAGCTCGACCGCCTGCTCCATCAGCCGGCCGGCGTGGCCCGCGCCCCGAGCGCTCAGCGCGGTCGCGACCCGGCCGATCCGGCGATCCTGCCCGTCTGTCAGCACCCGGACCGTGGCGGTGACGGAGCCCTCGTCTTCGGCCCAGAGCAGTACGGTGCCGGGCTCGGTGTCACGGCCGTCGAGCTCGGGGTAGGCGCACTCCTGCTCGACGACGAAGACGTCGACGCGAAGACGCAGGATCGCGTAGAGGGTCACGGGGTCGATCGAGGCGAGGTCCGATTCGTGGAGGGTGACGGGCATCCTCCGACCCTAACGCGGCATCCCCTGTGAACCTCACTCGCGTGGCCCCCGGGTGAGAGACGGGTGACTCGAGCGGCGGAGACGGATGGTTCTAGGGGATCCGGCCTTCGGGGCGCCGTGAGACGTGGTGCGGTGGGGTCGGCCCCTGATCAGGGCCGCCCGTCATCCCGTTCGACCCGAAGGAATCCGGGCAGGGCCGTTTCGGCCGTCTGCCTCGTCTCATGAGCTCTTCTGCACCCGCCCACCGCCCCGGCCGCTCGGCTCGCCGCGAGCCTGACGAGCCGAGGGTCGTCGTGCTCGGCGACGTGCTCGACGACATCATCGTCGCCCCCGCGAAACGCCTCGCGCGCGGCACCGACACGGTCGCGCGCGTCCGCCACCGGGCGGGCGGGTCAGCGGCGAACACGGCGGCGTGGCTCGCCTCGCAGGGGGTGCGCGTCGACTTCATCGGGCGCGTCGGGGCGGGCGACGTGCAGCGGCACTCGCAGCTGCTCGTCGACGCCGGGGTCGAGCCACACCTCGCCTGGTCGTCGGCCGAGATCACCGGCACGGTCGTGATCGTCGTCGACGGGTCGACGCGCACTATGCTCACCGACCGTGGCGCCAGCGCCGAGCTCGACTTCGACGCCCTCACCGACACCCTGCTGCACGGCGCCTCGATCGTGCACGTGACCGGCTACAGCATCGTGCAGGAGCGCACCCCGGTCGCGTACCGCAAGCTCGTCTCCCGAGTGCGCGAGGCCGGCGCCCTCATCAGCGTCGACCCGGCGTCGTCGGGATTCATCGCCGATTTCGGGCCCGCGGCCTTCCTCGACCTGGTCGACGGGGCCGACCTCTTCTTCCCCAGCCTCGACGAGGGGCGCCTGTTGACCGGCCTCCAGGAGCCGGACGACATCGTCCACGCCCTCGCCGAGCGCTTCGGGGCCGTGGCCCTGACGCTGCCGACCGGGGGAGCGGTTGCGGGCAAGCAGGGGGCGAAACTCGTCCACGCGGCACCGGCGTCGTCGCGCCTCGTTGATCCCGTCGGCACGGGCGACGGCTTCAGCGCCGGGTTTTTGGCCGGGTGGCTGCACTCGCCGAGCGTCGCACTGTCGACGCGGCGCGGCACGAACACGGCGGCTCGGGTGCGGGCCGTGGTCGGGGGTCGCCCGTCGCGGTGACGCCCGGGCGGGGTGCGCGGCTCAGCTGAGCCGGTCGGCGCGCACCAGGATGGTCTGGACCCGCGGCGGCGCTTCCGGGCTCAGCCGGATCTCGAGACGCAGCTGCCCGCGAACCCCCGGCAGGCGCCAGACGAGGTGCGTGGGCGACGTGGACTCGTCGCCTGACTCGGCGTCGACCGTGATCGACGTCGCCGTCGGGTCCGGCACAGGCGCGATCGGCACCGGAAGCTCGAGCCCGCCGATCGTCTCGATCGCCTGCGCCCACGCGTGCCGCCGCCTCGCGAGGGGGATGTCGAGCTCGACGTTCTCCGACACGAGGTCGGCCGGCAGCTCGTCACCGTCGACGACGGCCTTCTGCAGGGCGACCCGTGCGGCGGCGGTCTCGGGCAGGACCCGGGGCCCCGGTGTCAGGTCGAGCTCGTGCAGCAGCCCGTGGATGGCGGTCGTCGCCGGTACGGCCACCTGCGCGTAGGTGGCGTTCTCGAAGGCGACGATGCCCCACCCGCTCGCCGGCTGCCAGCGCATGTGCGCCGAGAACCCGGGGTAGCCGCCCGAGTGCGACACGATCGTGCCGAGCCCCGGCTGCTCTTCGATGAAGAGCCCGTAGCCGTAGCCGGTCGGCACAGGTGCGGACGGCACAGCGCGGTAGGCCTGCTGCATCTCGCGCCGCGACGCGCGCGACAGGATGCCGTCGAAGTCACCAATGGCATCCTGGTCGGGGTCGAACGCCGACCCGAGCCAGCGCGCCCAGCGCGCCAGGTCGGGCACCGTGCTGAACAGCCCGCCGATCGACGAGAAGCCGCCGGGGCCCGAGAACGGCAGAGCCTCCCACTCGTCGCCCACGCGCCGGTGGCCGATCGCCAGCCGGTCGTCGGCACCCTCGGGCTTGACGAAACCGGTCGAGGAGAGGCCGAGGGGGCGCAGGATGTCGTCGGTCACCACGTCGCGGTAGGGCCGGCCCGTCGCGACAGAGATCACACGACCGAGCAGGGCGTAGCCGAGATTCGAGTAGGCGAACCGGGTCCCCGGAATGCTGTCGAACGTGAGGCCTCGCCGGAGGAGGGCGTCGAGGTCGTCGTCGCTGATCGACTCCTGCCGGTCGCCCCACGGGTCGTCGGTGGGTAGGCCGGCCGACATCGTCAGCAGCATGCGAAGGGTCGGCACCGGGGAGTCGAGGCTCGGCAGCGTCACGTCGGCGAAGGCCCGCACGTAGTCGGTCACGGGGTCGTCGGGGTTCACTGTGCCAGCGTCTCGCAGGGCGAGCAGGGCGGTCGCGGTGAAGCTCTTGGTGCAGGAGGCGATGCGGTAGATCGCATCCCGGGGCGGAGAGTCGTCGCCGATCATGCCCGTGACACCCGACCCGACGAGCCCGTCGCGGGTCGTGAAGACGCCCCACGAGCTGCTCGGGGCGTGCGGCCGCTCGGCTCGCGCGCCGAACAGCTCGCTGACGCCGGCGATCGCGCGGTACACGGGGCCCGACTCCGTCTCGAAGCCTTTGTCGATCGTCATTTCAGGCCCGCCTTCGTCCGCATCGTGTCGTACGCCGCCAGCGCCTCCTGGCGGCTCTGCTTCAGATCGACGATCGGCTCGGGGTAGTCCTCGGTGTCGACCTCGGCGACCCACTGCGTCACGTACTCGCGCTGCTTGTCGAACTTGTCGGCCTGCAGCAGCGGGTTGAAGACACGGAAGTAGGGGGTGGCGTCGGCGCCCGACCCGGCGACCCACTGCCAGTTGCCCGGGTTGTTGGCCTCGTCGGCGTCGACCAGGGTGTCCCAGAACCACTGCTCGCCGACGCGCCAGTCGATCAGCAGGTTCTTGATCAGAAAGCTTCCGACGACCATGCGCACCCGATTGTGCATCACCCCGGTCTGCCAGAGCTCGCGCATGCCGGCGTCGACCAGTGGGATTCCGGTGCGCCCCTGCTGCCAGGCCTCGAGGTCGCGCACGTGCGGCTTCGCCCACGGAAAGTCGTCGAACTCGGGCCGGTAGTTGGCGGTGGCGAGGTCGGGGTTCGCGAACAGCACCGTGTAGTTGAACTCGCGCCAGACCAGCTGCCGCCGGAAGGCCGCCGTCAGCTTCTTCGCCGCGGGTGGCAGGTCTCCGCGCAGCCGGTGCCAGACCTGGAAGGGGCTGATCTCGCCCCAGCGCAGGTACGGCGAGAGATGGCTCGTCGTGTCATCGGCGGGTAAGTCGCGGTCGCCGTAGTCGGCGAGGTCGGAGTGCACGAACTCCTCGAGCACGCGGTGCGCCGCCGCCTCGCCCGGCTCCCACCGGTCGCGAAGGCCCCCGGCCCAGTCCGGCTTCGCTGGTTCGAGGCCCCAGGATGCCAGGTCGTCGCTGTCCGGCGCCGACCGCGGGCCGGGCACGTGGCGGGGCTTCGGGTGGGGGTGCCGCGGCTCCTGCTGGTCGAGGCACGCCCGGTAGAACGGCGTGAACACCTTGAAGGGCGTGCCGCTGCCGGTCTGGATCGTCCACGGCTCGAACAGGAGGCTGCCCTGGAAGCTGTGCGCGTCGAATCCTGCGTCGTGGAGGGTCGACTTGATCTCGGTGTCGAGGTCGCGGGCGGCTCTGCCGTAGCGGCGGTTCCAGAAGACCGCACCCGCCCCCAGCTCGCGAGCAAGCGTGGGGACGACTTTCTTCGACGAGCCGTGCCGCAACGTCAGACTGCCGCCGCGCTCGCGGAGGTCGGCGTCGAGCGCGGTGAGCGACTGGTGCAACCACCACTTGCTCGCGGCGCCAAGCGGGCGGAGGCCGTCGCTGTCGTCTTCGAGCACATACAGGACCACGACGGGCTCGTCGCGCTCGAGGGCGGCGTGGAGGGCCGGATTGTCGCCGAGCCGCAGGTCGTCGCGCAGCCAGACGAGGGAGGGTGACGTCACGGGCAGACGACGTCCGCTTCAGGAACCTCGGCGATCGCGGTGCCGAGGCGCAGCTTGGTGCAGAGGTCCATGAGCTGCTGCAGCTCGTCGTGGTCGAGCGTGCCGCCCACTCGCCGCGAGATGGCCTCGGCGTGGCGCACGGCGGTGCGACGGAAGAGGTCGACGCCGAGCGGTGTCATCGAGACGACGATGCCGCGCGCGTCGGCCGGGTCGGGCAACTTCTCGACGATCTGCTTCGAGGCGAGACGGTCGACCAGCCGGCTGATGCTCGGCTGCGTCAGCAGCAGGTGGTGCGTCAACTCTTTGATGCGGGCGCGCCGCTCGGGCTGGTTCGAGAGGTTGAAGAGCACGTCGTACTCGTTGAACGAGATCTCGCCGGTCGGGAAGCACGCCGTCAGTTCGCGCATGATCGTGACCTGGGCGCGGAAGAGAGCCTCCCAGGCGCCGACGGCGAGGGCCTTGTCGCCCTTCTCCATCGGTGCGGGTGCGTCCGCCGTTGCCGTGCTCATCTGCTCCTCCATCCCCCTGCTGGCCCACCAGTCTACGAAGCGAAAAGCGGGAAGGGCCGGAACGACGCCTGGCAGAAGGCTGTCGGTTGATCGGTTCAGCCGGTTAACGGACTGAGGGTCGGTCTCAGAGGCTTGAGACCGACCCTCTCCCTTGCACCAAGAGTGTCCTGCAATCACATTCCGCTGAAGCTGCCACAGCAAACAACTTCAGTGACATCAATCTATAACGGCTTGGTAACGGCGGTCTAGTTACCGAATCGTTATTTTGCTGGGAAGTCACCCTGTGGACACCTGCTGTCGCCTATGTCCGGGGTACGGGCTGTCCGCACCCCGGGGGACACCGGCTCAGAAGACGTCGGGCGAGGGGGTCGAGGCCTGGCGGATCGAGACATCGGCGTGACGGTCGAAGCGGTAGCCGACGCCTCGAACGGTGCGCACGATGTCCTCGAACGCTCCGAGCTTGGAGCGCAGTCGGCGCACGTGCACGTCGATGGTGCGCTCGTTGGGCGCTTCGTCGTCGCCGGCCGACCAGAGGCTCGAGATGAGCTCGGCGCGGTCGATGGTGCGGCCTTCGCGCAGCACGAGGTATTGCAGCAGCTCGAACTCCTTGTAGGTGAGCGGTGCGACGTCGCCGTCGAGCAGGAGACGCTTGCGCGAGATGTCGACGACCACGCCGCCGCGGGCGCCGGGCTCTTCGTCGACCTCGGTGTGGCGGTGCTTCGCGAGGGCCGCCGGATCCTGCAGCGCGAGCCGGACCACGTCGACGTCGCGACCCCCGGACCCCTCAGGGGCCAGCGCGACAGCGGCGTGCGTTTCGGCGGCGGGGGCGAGCTGGGCGGTCAGGGCGCGCAGCTGCGAGACGATCTCGCCGAGGCTGGTGCCGGCTTCGGCAGCCTTCAGCTCGTCGATGCCGACGTAGAGCACGAAGCCGCGGGCCTCGGTTCCGGCCGGGACGGCTCGAAGGCGAGGGGCCGGGGCCGCAGCCGTGTCGGCGACGGCCGACAGGTGGCGGGTGGTGGGGATGGTGGTGTTCGGGGTGGTGTCAAGAGCGAGAGACATGGGAGTTACGAGTCCTTTGGGACGTCGAAGGCGCTCGCTCGTCCGCTGACCCGACCAGAGATGCATTGTCGAATGCGGAGAAGGAACGCAGTGCCTTCAGTGTGTGCCGCGTGGTTCGACGTGGAGCGGAATGAGGCTCACAACGTGGAACGGGAGGGGATGCCCGCCGGGTGGGCGGATGTGCATCCGGAGTCGACCTCGCGAGCGGGTGTGCTCGCACTGAGGGTGCGGGTTGCAGACAGCGGTATCAGGTCTGCGAACCTGCGGAGACTCGGCGGGGTCGGAAGCCGGTCAGGCCTGCATTCGACAACACATGACTGCAGAAACCGGCATCATGCCGGCAATCACCACAGGACCTCGGGAGGCGCGCGTCGTTGAAACGACGATGCCTTCGCAGATCGGGGTGTGCGCGTGTGCAGTCATAAAAATGATTGTTTCGTAAAGCGACGCGCGATGTCAACCCGATGGGGTGGCTACTCGGCCAGCCCGTACAACCGGTCGCCCGCGTCGCCGAGCCCCGGCACGATATATCCCTGCTCATTCAGCCGCTCGTCGACGGCGCCGACGACGATCGTCACCTCGCGCCCGTGCATCGCCTTCTCGACGGCGGCAAGACCCTCGGGCGAGGCCAGGATGCAGACGGCAGTCACATCGACGGCCCCGCGATCGAGCAGGAAGTCGATGGCGGCGATCAGCGAACCGCCGGTGGCCAGCATCGGATCGAGCACGAAGCACTGACGGTTCGACAGGTCGTCGGGCAGGCGCTCGGCGTAGGTAGTCGGCTGCAGGGTCTCTTCGTCGCGCATCATGCCCAGGAAGCCGACCTCGGCGCTGGGCACGAGCTTCGTCATGCCCTCGAGCATGCCGAGCCCCGCGCGCAGAATCGGCACAACCAGCGGCCGCGGCTTCGAGATCGCCAGCCCCGTGGTCGGCCCGACCGGCGTGACGATGTCGATCGCCTCGGTCCGCACCGTTCGCGTCGCCTCGTAGGCGAGCAGCGTCACGAGCTCTTCCGTCAGTGCCCGGAAGGTCGGCGACTTCGTCTCGCGGTCGCGGAGCACCGTGAGCTTGTGGGTGATCAGGGGGTGGTCGGCCACGTGCACTCGCATAGGCTCGAGGCTAGCGGAGTCGAGCGCCCCGGCAGTCGGGCGCCGCCGCAGTCGTCGAGAGGGAGGTGCCGTCGTGGGGCCGGTGCCACCCGAGTTCGACGAGTGGATGGGCGAGTGCCTCGGCGAGGCCGCCCAGTGCGAGGTGTCGGGCGACGTGCCTGTCGGCGCCATCGTGCTGGATCCTGAGGGCCGCGTGATCGGCCGGGGGCGCAACGAGCGCGAGAGGCATCAGGATCCGACAGCCCACGCCGAGGTCGTCGCACTGCGTCGCGCGGCCGAAGCCCTGGGCGACTGGCACCTCGTCGGCTGCACGCTCGTGGTCACCCTCGAGCCCTGCCCGATGTGTGCCGGCGCGATCCTCGCCGCCCGGGTGCCCCGAGTCGTCTTCGGCGCGTGGGACGACAAGGCCGGGGCCGGCGGCAGCGTCTACGACATCCTCCGCGACCGGCGCCTGCCGCACCGCGCCGAGGTCTACGCCGGCGTGCGCGGCGAGGAGTGCGCCGCCCAGCTCCTCGCCTTCTTCGCCCCGCGCCGCTGACCCCTCCCGCCCCCTCCGTTTTACCTATAGGTAAGCGTCTCCCCCACAGTTGTTTCTGCGCGGCAAACGCCCGCCTATAGGTAAAACGGAGGAGGGGGAGGGGCGCCGGGGCTAGTCGCTCGACTTGAGCACGATCGCCTCGGTGGGCGGCTGCGGCGCGTCGGGCGAGACCCAGACGTCGGGCTCGACGTAGATGACGCGGGCGATGGGCACGGCGGCACGGATGCGCGCCTCGATCGAGTTGATCGCCGAGGCCACGTCGGCGAGCAGCTGCCTGCCGGGCATCGCGACCTTCACCGCCACGAGCAGCTCGTCGGGGCCGAGGTAGAGCGTCTTCATGTGGATGATCTGTTCGACCTCGGGCCCGCGCGTGATGGCCGAGCGGATCGCGGCGGTGTCTTCGGGCGAGGCGCCCTCGCCGACGAGGAGGCTCTTCGTCTCGACCCCGAGCACGATCGCGACCAGGATCAGCAGCACGCCGATCAGCACCGTGCCGATCCCGTCGAAGATGCCGTTGCCCGTGAGGACGGTCAGCAGCACCCCGATGAAGGCGAGCACGAGGCCGGTGAGCGCCGCGGTGTCTTCGAGCAGCAGCACCGGCAGCTCGGGCGCCTTCGCCCGGCGGATGAACTGGAACCAGCCGAGCGTGCCCTTGTGCGGTCGCGCCTCGCCGAGGGCCGTGCGAAGCGAGAAGCCCTCCAGGCCCATAGCGACCAGCAGCACCAGCAGCGGAAGCCACCACACCTCGAGGGGGTGCGGGTGCTGCAGCTTCTCGATGCCCTCGTAGAGCGAGAAGACGCCACCGATCGAGAACAGGATGATCGACACCACGAACGCGTACACGAAGCGCTCGCGACCGTGCCCGAACGGGTGCTCCTCGTCGGCAGCCTTCTTGGCCTGGCGCCCGCCGAGCAGGAGGAGCAGCTGATTCGCCGAGTCGGCGATCGAGTGGATGCCCTCGGCGAGCATCGACGCCGAGCCCGAGAACGCCCAGGCGATCAGCTTGACGATCGCGATGCCGAGATTGGCGCTCAGCGCGGCCAGGATCGCGCGGGTGCCGTGCCCGCCGGACGCCTCGCCGTCGCCGGCTGCTTCGTCGGCTCTGTCGCCGGCTGCCTCGGTGATCTCGCTCATCTGCCCATCCGCCCTGATCTGCCTGCCGTGGTGCGCACCGCGGTTTGGCCGACGCCGCGATGCCGTCAATCCTAGGATGGACGAATGAGCACGAGCCTGCCCGCCACCGCGATTCTCGGAGCCGGATCGATGGGAGGTGCGATCCTCCACGGTCTGCTCCGGCCCGACGTGACCGTCGACGGGGGCGTTCGCGTCACCAACCGCACCGAAGAGAAGGCGGTGGCGCTGCGGCACGGCAACGTGACCTCGCTGGCGACCCAGACGGATCCTGCCGCCAATGCCTCGGCCGTGACAGGAGCCAAGGTCGTGCTGATCGGGGTGAAGCCCTACATGGTCGTCGACCTGCTGACCGAGATCGCACCGGTGCTCGAGCCCGGCACTCTCGTCGTCAGCCTGGCCGCCGCCACGACAATCGCCACGATGGAGGCCGTGCTGCCCGACACGGTGCCGGTGCTGCGCGCCATGCCGAACACCCCGGCCGTCGTCGGCCTGGCAGTGACCGGCCTCGCCGCTGGCCCACGCGCCTCCGACGCCGATCTCGCCCTGGCGCGCAGTCTTTTCGCCTGCGTCGGCGACGTCGTCACCATCCCCGAAGACAGGATCGACGCGCTGTCGACGATCTCCGGCTCCGGCCCCGCGTATGTCTTCTACCTCATCGAAGAGATGACCCGCGCGGCCGTCGACCTCGGCTTCACCGAGCACCAGGCGAGAGTCATGGTGCAGGGCACCTTCCGAGGCGCGTCCGAGCTGCTGGCGGCCGACGTGATCGACCCGGGCGAGCTGCGGCGTCGTGTGACCAGCCCGAACGGCACCACCGAGAAGGCCGTCGAGGTGCTGCAGAGCGCCGACCTCAAGGGGCTGTTCGACCGGGCGACGGCTGCCGCCCTGGCGCGCGCGAAAGAGATCTCCGAGTCATAGCGGGGCGAAGGACGAGCGACGAGCTATGACTCGAGCGCCGCGAACCTCTCGAGGTCGCGCTCGGTGCCGCTCACGATGATCAGGTCGTGGTCGCCGACGACGGTGTCGGGCGTCGCCTCCTGGAACGACCTGCCGGGAGTCTTGACCCCGGTGACCGTCACCCGGTGCTTCGACGTGACGTCGGCGTCGGCCAGGCGCCGGCCCCGCACGGGTTTCGGCGGCACCATCTTGACGACGGCGAAGTCGTCGTCGAATTCGATGTAGTCGAGCATGCGCCCCGACACGAGGTGGGCTGTGCGCTCGCCGGCTTCGGCTTCGGGCGAGACGACGTGCGTCGCGCCGATCCGGGTCAGGATCTTCGCGTGCGAGGTCGAGATCGCCTTCGCCCAGATCTGCGGCACCCCGAGGTCGACGAGGTTCGCGGTGATCAACACGCTCGCCTCGATCGACGAGCCCACCCCGACGACCGCGATCTCGAAGTCGGAGGCGCCGATCTGTCGCAGCGCGTCGATGTCGCGGGCGTCGGCCTGCACGGCGTGCGTCACGTGGTCGGCCCATTTCTGCACGAGGCCGGGGTCGGTGTCGACGATCAGCACGTCGCGATCCTGTCGCTGCAATTCGCCCGCGGTGGCGGCGCCGAACCTCCCGAGACCGATGACGAGCACCGGGGCGTCGTGGGCGATGCGTTCAGCCAACGATGGGCCTCTCTTCGGGGCGCGTGAACAGCTGCCGCCGCTGGCTCTGCGCCAGGGCCACGGCGAGTGTCACTGTACCAACGCGGCCCATCCACATCGTCACCGCCAGCACGTACTTGGCGCTGTCGGGCAGGTGCTCGGTGAGGCCGATCGAGAGGCCGCAGGTGGCGAAGGCCGAGATCACCTCGAAGAGCACGTGCGACAGGTTCGCCTTGGTGATCTGCAGGATCACGACGCTCGCCACGGCCACGATGGTCGCGCCCCACAGAGCCACGCTCACCGCCAGCCTCAGGACGTCCGACGGGATGCGCCGCCCGAACGCCTCCATGCTGCGTTTGCCTCGGGCCTCGGCGACCGCGGCGAGGAACAGCACCGCCAGGGTCGTCACCTTGAGCCCACCGGCGGTCGACGCCGAGCCGCCCCCGATGAACATGAGCATGTCGGTGACGAGCAGGGTCGAGTCGTGCAGGTGCGCCATGTCGATGGTCGAGAAGCCGCCCGAGCGCGTCATCGTCGAGAGGAAGAGCGACTGGAAGATCGTCGTGCCTGCGCTCTTGTCGCCGAACGTGCGCGGGTTGTCGAACTCGAGGGCGATGTAGAGCACCGTGCCGAGAGCCAGCAGGATGCCGGTGGTCACCAGTGTCAGCTTGACGTGCAGCGACCAGCGGCGCGGGTGCCAGGGGTTGCGAGTGAGGGCATAGATGACGGGGAAGCCGATGCTGCCGCAGAACACCCCGACCATCAACAGCGTGAGCAGCCAGTAGTCGCCGGCGAACGGTGCGAGCCCCGAGGCGTTCGGGCTGAACCCGGTGTTCGTGAAGGCCATCGCCGAGTAGTAGAACGCGTCGAAGAACGCGTCGCCGACCGGGATCCCATCGATCAACAGGCGAGGGAGGAGCAGGGCTCCGATCACGAACTCGATGGCCAGGGCGCTGACCGCCACGGTCGTCAGCAGGCCGCCGACCTCGCCGAGCCGCACCGCCTGCCCCTCGGGCACCGGCCCCGCGTGCGCACGCAGCGGGTTCGTGTCACTCGCCGCCATCAATCGCGACCGGAGGCCCAGCCTCCGCGACACCACCATGCCGAGGATCGACGCCACCGTCAGCACCCCGATGGCACCGATCTGCACACCGACGTAGATGACGACGTGCCCGAAGAGCGACCAGTGCGTGGCCATGTCGACCGTCGCGAGACCGGTCACGCAGATCACCGACACCGCCGAGAACAGCGCGTCGGCGATCGGCGTCGGCGCCCCGTCGGCCGCCGAGATCGGCAGCATGAAGAGCACCGTGAAGATCAGGATCAACGACGTGAAGATCAGGATCGCGAACCGCGCGGGCGACCGCCTGCTGACGCCGGCGAAGGCGACGCGTGCGCGCCGAACGGCCGACAAGACGCCCACCCCGTCTCCTCTCGAAGACATCGTTCACCCGAAACCGGGGGCAGATATCACCCGGAGGTCGTCATGGTACTCGGAGCGCCGGGTCAGTACCCTTGCGCACATGGCCGACATCTTCGCCGTGATCGCCGACCCCACCCGTCGTGAGCTGCTGCGCGTGCTCCTCGAGCGGCGGGGCGGCGGTGGCTCCGCGCCCGCGCCCTCGGCCGCGCCCGGCTCGGTGACCGCCGACATCAGCGTGGGTGAGATCGTCACGTCGCTCGGCCTCAGCCAACCCACCGTGTCGAAGCACCTCCGCGTTCTCCGCGAGGCCGGGCTCGTGCGCGTGCGCGAGGTCGGGCAGCACCGCTACTACAGCGTCGACGACGAGCCGCTCCGCGAGGTGAGCGCCTGGCTCGACCCCTTCGTCGAGCCGACCACGGCACCGCCCCTGGTGTCCGTGCCGAGCGGCCGGACGAGCCCGGTGCCCGTCCCCGCACCCCTCCGCCGGGCCGCCGAGAGCCTGCCCGACGCCTCCGACGTGGGCGACGCGCTCGGCCGCGCCGTCGCGGGTGCGCAGAGCCGCATCGTCGCGCCGGTCAAGAAGCGCCTCGGGCACCGCGAACAGGGGTAGCGCGTCGGCTTTACATCGGGTCACATGCGCCCCTAAAGTAGCCACGAGGCACACGAGTAACACTCAGGAGCCCCCAAGCCCGCCCGACGCATTCCCGTGCGAAAGGCCACGACCCCGAGGCAGGACATGTCGGACGACCTGACAGACGTGCGTTTTCTCACGGTGGCCGAAGTCGCCGACATGATGCGCGTGTCGAAGATGACGGTCTACCGCATGGTGCACTCCGGCGAACTGCCGGCCATCCGCTTCGGCCGCTCCTTCCGCGTGCCCGAATCGGCCGTCACCGCCGTGCTGCGCGGCGGCATCGCCGACGTCGGCTGAGCGCATCCGGCACTGGTTCGTCTTTCTCGTTTCGTCCTAGTAGACTGACCCGAGGTATTTTTCCGCGGTTCTTGCTTTGGGGCCCGGTGGTCCAAGGTCCATTTCAAGATAACTGTGAGGTCCCCTATGGGTTCTGTCATCAAGAAGCGTCGCAAGCGTATGGCGAAGAAGAAGCACCGCAAACTGCTTCGCAAGACTCGTCACCAGCGTCGCAACAAGAAGTAGCCAACGAAAAACGGTCGTCGCCCTCCGGGCGGCGGCCGTTTTTCGTTGGCTACTTCGTGCTTGTCCGGCCGCCCGCCGGCGGCGTGCGGGCTCCGCCCGCGGGTGCTCGACGGTGGTCCGGCCGCCCGCCGGCGGCGTGCGGGCTCCGCCCGCGTTCCGCGAGATGGCCTGTCCGACGATGGATGCGCTGTGGGGCAGTCGGACGGGGCCATCTCGCGAGGCGAGGCGGGGCAGGGTGCCGGGCCGTCGCATCCTGAGGCCCGGCGGTACGCTGGGTCGGTGCCCGTTCCTCACATCACACTGCTGACGAAACCCGGCTGCCACCTCTGTGACGACGCGCGCGCCACCCTCGAGTCGGTGCTCGACGAGGTCGAGTTCGCCGGGGCGCGCGACTACGACGAGCTCTCCATCCTCGACGACCCCTCTCTCGCCGACGAGTACTCGGAAGAGATCCCCGTCGTGCTGATCGACAACCGGGTGCACACCATCTGGCGCGTCGAGCCGGAGCGCCTCCGCACCGCGCTCCGCGCCGCGACCCCCGGTGCCGCGACCCCCGGTGCCGCCACCCCGGGCGCCGCCGCCCCCACCTCCCCAGGAGCCCCCGCGTGACCGTCAAGCACATCGTGATCTGGGGCCTCGCCGCCACCGACGAGACCGAGAAGGCCGAAGCGCTGGCGACCATCGAGTCGGCTCTCACTGGTCTCGTGGGCCGGGTGCCCTCGATCCTGAGCCTCACCGTCGGCGTCAACGGCGCTTACCCCGACGAGAACTCCGACGTCGCCGTCGTGGCCGACTTCGCCGACTACGAGGGCCTCGAGGCCTACCAGACGCACCCCGACCACCTCGAGGTGGCCGCCCTCATCCGCACCCTCGTCTCGTCGCGCGCCGCCATCGACTACGAGTATTGACTTCTCTACATACACATTCTGGACATGATGTTCTGACTGCCGATACGGTGGTCGGGTTTCGACGACGAGACCGTACGAAAGTCAGTCATGTCGATCTCCACCGCATTCCGTCCGAACCGCCGCACGACGTTGCTCGCCGGCCTGGCCATCGTGTCGAGCACCTGAAGATGCCGCTTCTCGTCGTGTGCGTCGCCCTCGTATTGTCGACGGTCGCCAGCTTCATCGGCGTTACACGAGGCATCCGCCGCGGGCACATTCGTCGGGCGCCGAAGATCGAGGTCATGCGGGCCTGCTCACTCGTGATGGCACGTGAACAGCAGGATCCGAAATGACCCAGGTGGTCGAGTGGCTCGCGGTGATCGGCGCCCCGGCTTCCATCCTCATCGGAGGCGGCGCAGCCTACGTGCGCTGCCGCCTCCGCGGCGAACTCCGAACCGTCGACCGCAAGGCGGTCCTCGACGAGCTGCGCCGTCAGGGGTGACGCCCCGCACCACGAACCGGCCCCCGCCACCTCGCCGAGGCGTGGTGCGGGGGCCGTTCTGCGGTGCGGGGCACGTGCGGCGCCGACGGGCGGGGCGCCGGAGCCTAGGGTTCGAGGCGCGTCGGGCCGCGGAAGAGGTAGGTCGTCTCGCGAAGGTTCGGCAGGTGCAGCATCAGCATCAGCACGCGCGCGAGGCCCATGCCGAAGCCGCCGTGCGCGGGCACGCCGTAGCGGAAGAAGTCGAGGTAGCCCGACAGCTCTTCGGGCTCGAGGCCCTTCGAACGCGCCTGCTCTTCGAGCACCTCCACGCGGTGCTCGCGCTGGGCTCCCGTCGAGATCTCGGTGCCGTTGAAGATGAGGTCGTAGCTGTTGGTCAGCGACGCGTCGTCGTCGTGGCGCTTGTGGTAGAACGGCCGGATCGACGATGCGTAGTCGGTCAAGAACACGAAATCGTGGTCGTACGTCTCTTTGACGTAGGCCGAGATCTGGCGCTCGCCCTCCGGGTCCATGTCGTCGTCTGCGCGGGGCACCTCGTAGCCGCGCGAGGCGACGATCTCCTTGGCCTCGGCGAGGGGGATTCGGGGGAAGGGCACGGTCGGCACGACGAGGTCGATGTCGAACAGCTCTTTGATCGCGGCGCCGTGCTTGTCGGCGACTGCCTGGAAGGCGGCCTGGAGCAGCTCTTCGTGCAGCTTCATGACGTCTTCGTGCGAGTCGATCCAGCTGATCTCGGTGTCGACCGAGGTGAACTCGGTGGCGTGCCTCGACGTGAATGAGGGGTCGGCACGGAACGCCGGGCCGACCTCGAAGATCTTGCCGAAACCGGCCGACTGCGCCATCTGCTTGAAGAACTGCGGGCTCTGCGAGAGGAAGGCGCTGCCCTCGAAGTACTCGACGCGGAAGAGCTCGGCCTTCGACTCGGAGGCCGACGCCATGAGTTTCGGCGTCATGATCTCGATGAAGTCGTGCTCGACCCAGTAGGTGCGGAGCGCGTGCAACAGCGTCGTCTGGATCTTGAAGATGAGGGCGTTCTTGGGCACGCGGAGGTCGAGGAAGCGCCAGTCCATGCGCTTGTCGATCCCGGAGTCGTCGGCGATCGGCGTCTCGGGGATCGCCAGCGAGGCGACCTCGATGAAGGCCAGCTTGATCTCGACGCCGCCGAGCTTGACGCGCTCGTCGTGCTTGAGCTCGCCCTGAACAGAGAGGAAGGAGCCCTGCGAGAGGGACGAGATCGTCGTCGAGACGTCGGAGGCGACCTCGGTGCTGTCTTCGCCGAACGTGCGCGGGTTGACCAGCTGCACGGCGCCCGACTCGTCGCGGAGCACGACGAACTGGACCTTCTTCTGATCGCGCACCGTCTCGACCCACCCGGACACCTGGACGGGCCCGTCGGTCGAAGCAGCAAGGTCGGAGATCAGAGTGCGTGTAGTCACGAGGGACGACTTTACCGGGAGGAGGGCACTCTCTCGATTCCGAGCGAGTCCCGGCTGTGGAAAACCCTGGTGGGAGGTGTGCGCGCGGGCGCAATCTACACTGGATCCCGTGCCCGCGAACCAGATCCATCTCGTCCGTCACGGCGAGGTGTTCAACCCCGACGGTGTCCTGTACGGGCGCATCGAGGGGTTCGGCCTGTCGACTCTCGGCCACCGGATGGCCGAGTCGGCCGCCCTCTTCCTTCGCAACCAGCAGGCTCCGGTCCGCACTCTCGTCGCGAGCCCGCTGCAGCGCACACAAGAGTCGGCTGCCCCGTGGTCCAGGCGCTTCGACCTCGAGATCGCGACGGATGAGCGCCTCATCGAGCCGACCAACAGGTTCGAGGGGCGACAGACCGGCATCAGGCAGACGCTGTCGCATCCTGCCGAGTGGCCCTGGATCGCCAACCCGCTGAAGCCCAGCTGGGGCGAGGCCTACGTCAGCATCGCCGCGCGCATGCTCGCCGCGGTCGACGCCGCCTGGCGCAGCGTCGACGACGGCGGCGACGTCGTGCTCGTCAGCCACCAGCTGCCCATCTGGATGGTCCACCGCAGCCTCAAGGGTGAGCGCCTGTTCCACGATCCTCGCCGGCGGCGCTGCTCTCTGTCGAGCATCACGACGCTCGAGCGGCACGGCGACGCGTTCGTCGAAGTGAACTACCGCGAGCCCGCCGCGACCCTGCTGGCAACCGCAGTCGACTCAGGAGCAGTGTGAAACCCCGCCCCCTCTCGTCCGTCTCTCGCCGCACCCTCTTGCGGGCCGGTGTGCTCGCTGCCGCAGCGACCGTGGCTCTCACGGCCTGCTCGTCGAACGGCAGCCTGGTCAGCCAGTACAACAACGGCACCACCAAGAACTACATCTCGGGCGACGGCACGGTGGTCGAGTTCAAGCCGGCCGACCGCAAGGCGCCGATCGAATTCACCTCGACCACCGCTCAGGGCGATTCGATCTCTCGCAAGACCTACGAGGGCAAGGTCGTCGTGCTCAACTTCTGGTATGCCTCGTGCCCGCCCTGCCGCCTCGAGGCCCCCGACCTCGAGTCGCTGAGCAAGAAGTACGCCGGCCGCGTGCAGTTCATCGGCGTCAACGTCCGCGACGAGACCGATACGGCCGCCGCCTTCGAGCGCTCGTTCAAGATCACCTACCCGTCGATCATCGACGCGACCGACGCCAAGGTCCAGCTCGCCCTCGCCGGCCAGCGCGGCCCGAACGCCACCCCCACCACGATCGTGCTCGACCAGAAGGGCCGTGTCGCCGCTCGAATCCTCGGCGAGGCCAACAAGAACGTGCTCGACACCCTCATCTCCGACACCCTCAAAGAGGCGAACTAGGTGTTCGCGGGCAACCCGTTCTACGACGCCGTCACCAGCGGCCAGCTGGCCGTGGCGCTTCCAGTCGCGGTCCTGGCCGGCATCATCTCGTTCGTCAGCCCCTGCGTCCTGCCTCTCGTCCCCGGCTATCTCGGCTACGTCGGCGGCCTGAGCGGTGGGGCGCAGGATGCCAGGGGCAAGCGGGTCGACAGGTTCCGCCTCGTCCTCGGGGTGGTGCTCTTCATCCTGGGGTTCACCGTGGTGTTCGTGGCCCTCAACACCGGTGCCAGCCTCGTGGGCTTCTGGTTCTTGGAGTGGCGCACTCTGATCACTCGCCTGATGGGCGTCGTGGTCATCGCCATGGGGCTCGTCTTCATCGGCAACTTCCCGTTCTTCCAGCGGACGATCAAGCTCGGGATCAGCCCGAAGACCGGCCTCATCGGCGCGCCGCTCTTGGGCCTCGTCTTCGGCCTCGGCTGGAGCCCGTGCCTCGGCCCGACGCTCGCTGCGATCATCTCGCTGTCGTACAGCTCGGGGTCAGCCGGGCAGGGATTCCTTCTGGGTCTGTTCTACTGTGTGGGGCTGGGCGTCCCCTTCCTGCTCGTCGCGCTCGGCCTCGGCTGGATGACGCGCTCCGTCGCATTCGTCAAACGGCACATCCGTGCCGTCAACCTCCTGGGAGGCAGCCTTCTCGTGCTCATCGGTGTTCTCATGGTCGCCGGGGTCTGGACCGACCTCATGTCGCGATTCGGGGCGGTGATCGCGAACTATGGCACGGTCATCTGACGAGTCGGGGCCCGAGAAGGCCACGGTGCAGTCGCCGCCGGAGGCCCCCGGCCACGACACGACGGGGCTCGACACGACGGGGCTCGACAGCACCGACGAGCGCGCCGACCCGCTGCGCCCCGCCGATCACTTCGACTCTCCGGTGCCGGCGACCAGGGGTGACGGCATCGCCCAGCCGCGGCTCGGCCCGATCGGCTACGTGCGCTTCTTCTGGCGCCAGCTCACGAGCATGCGCACGGCCCTCTTCCTGCTCATGCTTCTCGCGGTGGCCGCGATCCCCGGGTCGCTCGTGCCGCAGACCTCGTCCGACCCCAACGGCGTCGCGCAATACAAGCTCGACCACCCGGCGCTCTACCCGTTCGTCAAAGATTTCGGGCTCTTCAACACCTATACGACGCCGTGGTTTTCGGCGGTCTACCTGCTGCTGTTCATCTCGCTGGTCGGCTGCATCATCCCGCGCACGAAGCACCACTTCGACGCCCTCCGCGCAGCCCCGCCGAAGACCCCGGCCCGGCTGTCGCGCCTCGCCGGGTTCCAGTCGCACCCGCTCGTGCAGGATCTCGACGGCGGCCGGGCTCCGGCCTCCGCCGAGATCGCCATCGCGACCGCTCGATCGCAGCTGCGACGCTCCGGCTACCGCACGAAGGTCTACGGCGACTCCGTCAGCGCCGAGCGCGGCTATCTGCGCGAGACCGGCAACCTGGTCTTCCACATGGCACTCCTCGGCGTCCTGGTGACCGTCGCCATCGGCGGCGGCTTCGGCTACACCGGTCAGCGCGTCGTGGTGGCTGGGCAGACGTTCTCGAACGTGCTCGGCTCGTACGACTCGTTCAACCCGGGCCGCTGGTTCAACGACTCGCAGCTCGTGCCCTACAACGTCAAGATCGACAATTTCACCGTCAAGTACGAAGAGAAGATCCAGGCCGCCCTCGGCACGCCGATCGACTACAACGCCAAGGTCACCACGAGCGAGCCGCACAAGGCCTCGAAGACGCAGAACCTCCGCGTCAACGACCCGCTGGAGATCGGCGGCACGCAGGTCTACCTGCTCGGCAACGGCTACGCCGTGAACGTGACCGTGCGTGACGGCAAGGGCAACATCGCGCTGAAGGACAGCATCCCCTTCCTGCCCCAGGACAACAACCTGACGTCTCTGGGCGTCATCAAGGTGCCTGACGCACAGCCGACGCAGCTCGGCATGATCGGCTTCTTCTACCCGAGCGCGGTCAAGTCGGCCAGTGGCGCACTGGCGTCGAACTACCCCGACGACATCAACCCCGAGCTCACCCTCGACGTCTACTCGGGCAACCTCGGCCTGAACGACGGCGTGCCGAAGTCGGTCTACACGCTCAACACCGACAACCTGAAGCCCGTCGCCGTGACCCCGACCGCGGTCAACCCGGCCAAGGCGCCGGAGAAGGCGCTGACCCTCACACCCGGTCAGACGGCGACGCTTCCCAACGGCCTCGGCACCGTGCAGTTCAACGGTGTCACCCGCTACGTGTCGCTCGACGTGCACCACGACCCCTCGCAGTACTACGTGCTGATCTTCGCGATCTTGATCGTCCTCGGCCTCCTGACCGGCCTCTTCGTGCCTCGTCGGCGCGTGTGGGTGAAGGCCGTGCAGGGTGACGACGGCATCCGCCTCGAGTACGCGGGGCTTGCCCGTGGCGAGGACCCGACTCTCGAGCGGGCCGTCAACGATCTGGCCAAGAAACATCTCGCATCCCTGGGCTCTCCCGTGGCCTCCGACCGACGTAAGGTGATCAAGTGACGTCTGCAGATCTCTCGCTCTACTGCCTCTACGCGGCGTATTCGGCAATGGCCATCTACGTCATCTCGTTCATCGCCTTCGCCCTCGACCTCGCGAAGCGCTCGGGCGACGCGCAGATCGCAGCGACCGCGGCGCTCAAGGCCCAGACGCAGAGGGCGCAGACGCAGAGGGCGCAGACGCAGACGCAGAACGCGAGCGCCGCCGTCTCCGGCGGCCAGATGGCGATGGTCGGCGGCGGCAGTGGGCCGGCGGTCGCCGTTCTCGAGCGCACCGATGTCGCCGACCCCGATCGCGCACCGCGCCGCTCGTCGAAGTTCGAGCGTGTCGGCCTGTCGATGATGGGCCTCGGCCTGATCGTCCACGTCGCCTCGGTCGTCTTCCGCGGCCTCGCCGCCGGGCGCGTGCCGTGGGCCAACATGTTCGAGTTCGGCCTCACCGGCACGGCGCTCATCGTGTTCGTCTTCCTGCTCGTCAACGTCTTCGTCAACCTCCGCTACCTCGGCGCCTATGTGATGGGCCTCAACCTCGTGCTGCTCGGGGTCGCGGTCGTCAACTTCTACGTGCCGATCAGCCCGCTCGTGCCGGCCCTGCAGTCGTACTGGCTGGTGATCCACGTCTTCGTCGCGTGCCTGGGCACCGCGTTCTTCGCGATCGCCGCGGGCCTCTCGGCCGCGCAGATCATCCAGGCGCGCCGCGAGGTCTCCCGCAACGCCGGCATCAAGCTCTTCGACACCCTTCCGGGTGCCGACCGCCTCGAAGACCTCGCCTACCGCATTGCACTCGTCGGCTTCGTGCTCTGGACGTTCACGCTGATCGCGGGCGCCATCTGGGCCGAGAAGGCGTGGGGCCGGTATTGGGGCTGGGACACCAAAGAGGTCTGGACCTTCATCATCTGGGTCATCTACGCCGGCTACATCCACGCTCGGGCCACGCGAGGCTGGCGTGGAGCCCGGTCGAGCTACCTGTCGATCGTCGGCTTCGCTGCCGTGATGTTCAACTTCTCGGTCGTGAACCTCTTCTTCAAGGGTCTGCACGCCTATTCCGGCCTCTGATCCCCGCCTGAGAGTGCGCAAAACGCGGCTCACCTTCCAAGGTGAGCCGCGTTTTGCGCACTCTCAGCGCTGCTCGAGCTGGCGGTAGCAGGCGGCGACGCGGGCGAGCCACCACTCGCGGCGCTCGGGCGCGGCCGCCGAGGCGCGAAGCAGGTCGACGTCCACGTCGACCCGCCGCACGTCGATCGCCCCACCGGAAGGCAGCAGCGGCTCGCGCGTGACGTCCGACGTGAACATCGCGGCAGTGCCCAGCCCGCAGTCGTGGTCGAGGGAGGGCACCGAGGCCGCGAGGTAGGCGCCCATCGAGAGCCCCACCGAGGTGTCGATCGCACTCGACACGACCACCGGCAGCCCGGCATCCTGCACCACCCGAAGCGCCGGGGTGATGCCGCCGAGCGGCTGGGCCTTGATGACGAGCAGGTCGGCCGCACCGGCGCGGGCGACGGCGAGCGGGTCGGTCGCCTTTCGCACGCTCTCGTCGGCGGCGACGGGCACGCCCAGGCCCTCCGCTGCGATCCGGTCGCGGACGGCGGCGAGCTCGGGCACGGTGCGGACGGGCTGCTCGACGTACTCGAGGGCGAAAGGCGCCAGGGCTTCGAGCGCCTCGAGGGTCTGGTCGATCGACCAGTTCGTGTTGGCGTCGATCCTGACCCGCCCTGAGTCGCCGACGAACTCGCGGGCCGCGCGCACTCGTGCCACGTCGTGGGCGAGGCTCTGCCCCGGCTCGGCGACCTTCACCTTGACCGTGCGGCAGCCGGGATACCGGCGCAGGATGCCAGGGACGAGCGCCGCATCCACCGCCGGAAGTGTGGCGTTGACGAGCACGCTCGACCGCACGGCCACAGGCGCCGGCCCCCAGCCGAAGTCGATGGTGGCGGCCAGCCACGCCGAGGCCTCCGCCGACTCGTACTCGACGAACGGGCTGAACTCCGTCCAGCCGTTCGGCCCTTCGACGAGCAGCGCCTCGCGCACGTCGACACCACGGAAGCGGTTGCGGAGAGGGAGCGCGACCACATGCGCGTCGCGCGTGAGGTCGTCGAGCGGAGGGAGGGGGAGCGCGTGAGGCATCCTTCTAGTCTTCCCCAGCGGGCTCTCGATAAGCTTGCAGTCATGCCAGACGCTGTCTCCGACCTGTTCGATCCCGCTGAGTGGCGCGAGGCGCCGGGGGCCGGTGAGCTCACCGACATCACCTACCACCACGACACGGGCGGCCAGGTCGCGCGTATCGCCTTCAACCGGCCGGAGGTGCGCAACGCCTTCCGCCCGAAGACCGTCGACGAGCTCTACCGCGCCCTCGACGACGCGCGGATGAACCCCGGATCGGCGTCGTCCTGCTGACCGGCAACGGCCCCAGCCCCAAAGACGGCGGCTGGGCGTTCTGCTCGGGCGGCGACCAGCGCATCCGCGGGCGCGACGGCTACAGATACGAAGGCGACGAGGCGAACCGCCCCGACCCGGCGCGGAGCGGCCGTCTCCACATCCTCGAGGTGCAGCGCCTCATCCGCACCATGCCCAAGGTCGTCATCGCCGTTGTGCCCGGCTGGGCTGCCGGCGGCGGGCACTCGCTGCACGCCGTGTGCGACCTCACGCTCGCCAGCCGTGAGCACGGCAAGTTCAAGCAGTCCGACGCTGACGTGGGCTCGTTCGACGGCGGCTACGGCAGTGCCTACTACGCCCGCCAGATCGGCCAGAAGTTCGCGCGCGAGGTGTTCTTCCTGGCCCAGGAGTACTCGGCGCAGCGCGCCTACGAGATGGGTGCGGTCAACGCCGTGGTCGATCACGCCGCCCTCGAGGTCGAGGCTCTGCGCTGGGCCCGCATCATCATGACGAAGTCGCCCACGAGCATCCGCATGCTCAAGTTCAGCTTCAACGCCGTCGACGACGGGCTCGTCGGCCAGCAGGTGTTCGCCGGCGAGGCGACGCGTCTCGCCTACGGCACCGACGAGGCCGTCGAGGGGCGCGACTCCTTCCTCGAGAAGCGCGAGCCCGACTGGTCGCCCTACCCGTGGCAGTTCTGACCGGGCCGGGGCGCTGACCCAGTGACCCACCCGCTCCTCCCGATCGATGCTCGCGAGGCGGCGCGCGTCCTGGTGGCCCTGCGCGAAGCGCTCTCAGGTGGCCCCGCGATCAATCCGCGCACCGACGACACGGTGCCCGCCGATCTGCCGCGCGAGGTCGACACGCGAGTCGCCCTCGTCATCGAGACGAGCGGGTCGACCGGCCACGCCAAGCGCGTGGCCCTCTCGACGAGTGCTCTTCTCGCCGGGGCGCAGGCGGCCGACCAGGCGCTCGCCGGCCCGGGCCAGTGGGTGCTGGCCCTCCCGGCGCACTACGTGGCGGGTACGAACGTGCTCGTGCGGTCGATCGCGGCCGGCACCGTGCCCGAGATCCTGCCGTCCGGCCACTTCGACCCGCTCATCTTCGCCGCTACGGCTCGGCGCCTGCCGGGGCCGACCCGGGTCGACGCCCCGGCGCGCTACACCTCGCTCGTGCCGGCGCAGCTCGCGAGCCTCCTCGACGCGGCCGAGGGCGACCCCGACGTCGCCGGGGTGCTGGGCCTGTTCGACGCCGTCCTGGTCGGCGGCCAGGCGACACCGCTGGCGCTGCTCGAGCGCGCCCGAGCGGCCGGAGTGACAGTGGTGCGCACCTACGGCTCGAGCGAGACCAGCGGCGGCTGCGTCTACGACGGCGTGCCGGTCGGGGCGACGCGCGCCGAGGTCGTCGACAGTCAGCTCGAGCTCACGGGCCCGACCCTCGCCGAGGGCTACCTCGGCGACCTCGACCTCACAGCGGCCGCGTTCGTCGAGCGCGACGGAGCCCGCTGGTACCGCACCGGCGACGCCGGCACCGTCTCTGCCGAGGGCGTCGTCTCGGTGACCGGCCGCCTCGACGACGTCGTCATCTCCGGCGGCGAGAAGGTGTCGCTCGGCGTCGTCGAGCGGGCCGTCCGCGAGCTGCCGGGCCTCGGGCTGGCCGTAGTCGTGCGTGCGCCGTCGGAGCGCTGGGGAGAGGTGCCGGTGGTGGTCGTCGCACGCGACGGGCGCACCCAGGGCGGGATGCACGGTCCTGACGCCCTCGACCGCGTGCGGGTCGCCGTCGCCGAGACGGCCGGCCGCGCAGCCCGTCCCGACCGCCTGGTCGAGGTCGACGTCATCCCGCTCCTCCCGAGCGGCAAGCCCGACCGGGTCGCACTCACGCGACTCGTGCAGGGAGACCGGCTCTCGCCTTCTGGGTCAGGCCCGTAAGATTCCAGGGTGGCATCGAGCAGAACCAAGAGCAGGCAGAAGAGCAGCGGGCGCCCGGGCGGTCGACCTGGCGGTCGCCCCGGAGGTCGCCCTGGCGGTGCCCCCGCGCGCAAGGCGACCGCGGCCGACTGGATCAGCGGCGCCCGCCCCGCACCCTGACCCTCGCCATCGCCCCGGTGGTGCTCGGCAGCTCGGCGGCATCGACGATCAACCGGTTCGACTGGCCTCTCGCCGTGTTGTGCTTCGTCGTCGCCCTGTTCTTGCAGGTCGGGGTCAACTACGCGAACGACTACTCCGACGGAATCCGCGGCACCGACAAGTATCGCCTCGGGCCGCCCCGTCTCACCGGCGGCGGCGTCGCCAACCCCAAGCGTGTGCGCAACGTGGCCTTCGCATCGTTCGCGGTGGCCGCCGCCGCCGGCATCGCCGTGATCGTCATCACGCAGTTCTGGTGGATGTTCGCCATCGGCGCCGCGTGCGTCGTCGCCGCATGGTTCTACACCGGCGGCAAGCGCCCCTACGGCTACAACGCCATGGGCGAGATCTTCGTGTTCGTCTTCTTCGGGCTCGTCGCCACGGTCGGCACCTACTTCGTGCAGGCCCACCAGATCCGCGAGGTCGCGGTCGTCATGGCAATCATGATCGGGCTCTTCTCGTGCGCCGTGCTCATGGTCAACAACATCCGCGACATCGACCAGGATCGCCTCGCGGGCAAGCGGACACTCGCCGTCGTGCTCGGCCAGCGGGGCGCCCGCATCGTCTACGCGCTGTTCCTTGCGCTGCCCTATCTCCTGCTGGTCTACTTCGCCTGGCTGTACTTCGGCGCCGGATACGTCTACTTCACCGCGATCCTGACGGTGCCCGCGCTCATCATCGGTGTGACCGGCAAGACGCCGAAAGAGCTGATCCTCGCCCTCAAGCTGTCATCGTTCTCGGCGCTGCTCTTCTCGCTGGCGCTCGCCGCGGTGCTGTTCTTCCTCCTGTAGGTGAGCGCCGCTGCTGTGCCGCAGTCCCATGCAGAGGAGACGCGCGGCGCGTCGGCCGTTGGAAGGCTCTCAGCCGCCGGTTTCTCCTCCGGAGGGCACGCCTCGGAGCGGCACGGGAGCCGCTCGGAGGGCACGCCCTCGGAGCGGTACGGGAGCCGCGTGGGGCTAGTCGTCCTCGGCCGGGGGAGCGGCGCGGCGGGCAGTCGGGCGCGGAGCCTGCGCGGGCGTGCCGCCGTTCAGCACCGGGCCGCCGCTCGGCACCGGGCCGCCGCTCGGCACGGTGCCGACTGACGGTGCGGCGAGGCCGGTGCCGGCGATCGCTGGGCCGGCGATCGCTGGGCCGTCGAGCACGGAGTCCTCGAGGTCGGCGTCTTCGTCGCGCTCGGGGGCGGCGCGGCGACGCACGATGGATTCGGCGACCCCGCGACGAAGCCGTCCGAAGAAAATGTACGAGACGAGCAGGGCCAGCACGGCTGCGATCGCGGCCGAGAGGTAGACCGAGAGATGGGTGAGGCTCACGACCAGGAAGAGGACGACGAAGACGCCGAGCCGGGCGAGGGTGTACAGAATCGTGGCTTTCACAGCCGCAGTCTAAGCGAGCGGTCTCGGCACGGGATGGGTGCGCGGGGCGCACAGGATCCGCGCCTACGATGACTCCCATGGTCAAGGGCCTGTTCGTCGCCGTCGTCGCCGCAGTAGCGTTCTACATCTACTCGCTGGTCGACTGCCTCTTCGCCGACCGCAGTCGCTTCCGCGTGTTCGGCAAGGCCCTCTGGGTGACCGTGATCGTCGTGCTTCCGTTGATCGGCAGCGTGCTGTGGTTCACGCTCGGCCGCCGATACGGCTCCGGCGTGACGCGGGCCGGTCGCGGCGTGCGCGGGCCCGACGACGACCCCGACTTCCTGGGCACGACAAGCCGGCCCGTCTCGGCCGCCGACCGCGAGACCCTGGAGGAGCGCCTCCGAAAGCTCGAGCAGGAGTTCGCCGAGCACGACGACGACGGCCCCGCTGGCAAGATGAAGTAGTGCCTTCGACCGAACTTCCTCTTCCTTCCGGCAGCCCCGCCACCGACTTCGCCGTGGTCCTACTCGCCGAGCTCGAGCGGGCCGGTGTGCGCGACATCGTGCTGAGCCCCGGGTCGCGCTCGCAGGCTCTCGCGTTGGCGGCAGCCGAGTTCGAGCGGGCGGGGCGTCTGCGCCTGCATGTCCGGCTCGACGAGCGCTCGAGCGGGTTCCTCGCCCTCGGGCTGGCGGTCGAGCAGGGCCTGCCGGCCGCCGTCGTCACGACGTCGGGCACGGCAGTCGCGAACCTTCATCCGGCGGTGCTCGAGGCGCACCACTCGGGTGTGCCCATGATCCTGCTGACGGCCGATCGGCCGCCCGAGCTGCGTGGCATCGGCGCCAACCAGACCACCCATCAGTCGGCGCTCTTCGGCGAGTCGCTGCGGCTGCTGCGCGACGTCGACGCACCCGGCGACAGCAGGGTCGACGGCGCCGTCGTCCGCGAGCTCGTCCGCGAGGCCATGTCGGCGGCGCTCGGTCGCTCGTCGAGCCCCGACGAGCCCGCCACGCCCGGGCCCGTGCAGCTGAACATCGCCTTCCGCGAGCCCCTCTCGGCGAAGGCCACGAGCCTCCCGGCCCGTGCCGACGAGACCGAGGGCGCAGGATCCGGCGGCCCGGCCCCGTGGCATCCTGCCGCTTCGATGACGCCCCCGCTAGCCCTCGAGGTCGATGTCGACCCGGCCACCGTCGTGGTGGCGGGCCACGGCGCCGGGCCCGACGCCGAAGAGACTGCGCACCTGCTCGGGGCGCCCCTCGTCGCCGAGGTCTCGAGCGGTGCGAGGTTCGGCCGCAACCTCGCCCCCGCCTACCGCGAGCTGCTCGACGCGCCGGAGTTCGGCGGCCGGGTGCGGCGCGCGATCGTCTTCGGGCACCCGACGCTGACCCGGCAGGTGCCGGCGCTGCTGAAGCGGGCTGACGTCGAGGTGATCGTGGTGCGCGGCCCCGTGCCGGAGGCGTACGACCCGTCGCACGGCGCGACGGTGGTGGAGGCGGTGCAGGTCGAGGCGTCCGAGCGGTCGAGCGACCTTGCGCACCGCGAGTGGGTCGGCACGTGGGTGCAGACCGGCCGCGAACTGGTCGGCGACGACGACGAGGCCGCGCCCGATCTCGATGCGGCGACCAGCGATGATCCTGCCGTCCGGGCTGCGTTCTTGCGGGGCGAGGTCGACGTGATCCGCCGACCCGTCACTCGGCGCAGCCTCGTCGAGGCGCTCTGGCGCGCCACCTGGCCGCACGACCGGCTCGTGCTCGGGGCGTCGCGGCTGATCCGCGAGGCCGACGTGTTCGTGCCCGGCAAGAAGATCGCCGTGCACGCCAATCGCGGTCTGGCCGGCATCGACGGCACGATCGCGACGGCGACGGGCATCGGGCTGGCCAGCCAAGCGGGGGGCGTCGGCGGCGGCCGCCTCGGCTGGGCCGACGGGGCGCGCGGCGTGACTCGCGTGCTCGTGGGCGACCTGACCCTGCTGCACGACGCCGGCTCGCTGCTCTTCGGCGAGGGTGAGGCGAAACCCCGCATCCAGGTGATCGTGGGCAACGACGGCGGCGGCACCATCTTCGACGGCCTCGAGGTGGCTCAGGTCGCGCCGGCCGACGCCATGCGCCGCGTGCAGTCGACGCCGCAGCCGATCTCGTTCGAGCACCTGGCGGCGGCCTACGGCTGGGAGTACGTGCGGGCGGCGACTCGGGGCGAACTCGAGCAGGCGCTGGTCGGCTCGCCCGGACCGGTGCTCGTCGAGGTGCCGCTCGGCTGAGCGCTGCTGGCGTCGACGATTCAGGACTGGCGCCCGATCGGATGCCCTCAACGGCTCGAATCCGGCAATCCGCCTGAATAACCAACAGGTCTAGGGTCGAAGCCATGGCCAAGACGTGGAAGACCGAGCCCACCGAGCAGCTCCGAGTCGGCGAGGGGTTCCGGCTCGCCGACGTCGACCCGGCGTCGACCCCCGGATTCACGGGCGGCAAGCAGTACGGCGTGCAGTCGCTCGAGTCAGGCGCCGAGCAGCTGTCCGAGCTGCAGGAGAAGCTGTTCGCCGACTCCCGCGCGGGGGGCGGCACGAAGCGGGTGCTGCTGGTGTTGCAGGCGATGGACACCGCCGGCAAGGGCGGCATCGTGCGCCACGTCGTGGGCGCCGTCGACCCGCAGGGCATCGACCACTACGCGTTCAAGAAGCCGACCGAAGAGGAGCTCGCCCACGACTTTCTCTGGCGCATCCGCCGCGAGTTGCCGGGCGTCGGCATGATCGGCGTCTTCGACCGGTCGCACTACGAAGACGTGCTGGTCGCGAAGGTGCGCTCGCTGGTCTCGCCCGACGTGATCGAGCAGCGCTATGGCGAGATCGTCGCCTTCGAGGAGGAGCTGGCGGCGAGCGGCACCACCCTGGTCAAGGTGATGCTGCACATCTCGTTCGACGAGCAGAAGGCGCGCCTCGCCGACCGCCTGGCCCGCCCCGACAAGTTCTGGAAGTACAACCCCGGCGACATCGACGAGCGGAACCTCTGGGCCGACTACCAGGATGCCTACGAGGTCGCCTTGCAGCGCACCTCGACCGAGAGCGCGCCCTGGTTCGTGGTGCCGGCAGATCGCAAGTGGTATGCGCGGGTAGCCGTGCAGCGCCTCCTCACGAACGCTCTCCGCGGGCTCGATCTGGGCTGGCCCCCGGCCGACTTCGACGTCGCCGTCGAGAAGACACGCCTCGCCGCGAGCTAAACCCTCGCGAGCGGCGTCGGCGCAATGCCTAGGCATTGCGCCGACGCCGGCCACGAGGGTTTCAGCCCTGGTGTGCGTCAGCCGGCGGGCGACGCCCACGCCGGCCGCGACGGCAGCGGTCGCCCCGGCTCGTCGGGGATTCCGCGGCCGAGCGCGTCGACGATCGGCCTGAACTTCATCGTCGTCTCGGCGACTTCGGCCTCGGGCACCGACTCGCGCACGATTCCAGCCCCGGCGAAGGCGGTGACCGTCGCCGGGCCGCCGCCTTCGGGGTAGCTGACCTGGGCACACCGCAGTGCGATCGCCCACTCGCCGTCGCCGTCGGCTCCGACCCAGCCGACCGGGCCCGCATAGCGCCCGCGGTCGAACGGCTCCAGGCGCGCGATCGCGGCCAGGGCCTCGGTCGTCGGCGTGCCGGCCACGGCGGCGGTCGGGTGCAGCGTGTCGATGAGGTCGAGGGACGAGGCGCCGTCGGCCAACCGCCCCCGCACGTCGGTCGCCAGGTGCCAGACGTTCGGCAGCTTGAGGGTGAACGGCGTCTCGGCCGTCACGACGTGCGTCGCGTGCCGAGCGAAGGTCTGCAGCAGGCTCTGCAGCGCGAAGGCGTGCTCGTCGAGGTCTTTCGGCGAGGTGGCCAGCTCGGCGGCCGCGGCCGAGTCGCTCAGCGCATCGGTGCCTCGAGCCTTGCTGCCGGCCAGGACCCGGGCAGTCAGCTCACCTTTCTCGCTGCGGATCAGCGTCTCCGGGCTGGAGCCGATCAGGCCCTCGACGGCGAACGTGTAGGTGTCGGGGTAGCCGCTCGCCAGGTCGGCCGCCAGCACGCGCACGTCGGCCCCGAGAGGCAGCGTGCCCTCGAGAGTGCGGGCGAGCACGACCTTGCTCACCTCGCCGCGCTCGATCGCCTCGACCGCACCCGCCACGGCTGCCGCGTACTCGGCCGGCCCGAAGGCCCCGGGCGCCATCGGCACGTGGTACTCCGCCCCCAGCAGCACCGGGTCGACGCTCTCGGCGGCGACGTCGTCGACCGTGCCGATACGAGTGATCCAGTGCACCCCGTCCCGGTGGCCCAGCACGAGGCGGGGAACGATCAGCACGCTGGCCTCCTGCGACTCGGCGGCGAAGGCGAACGAGCCGAACGCGACCAATCCGGATCCTGCGACCGTGACCTCGTCGTCGACCTGCGCGGCCGCGGCGATCTCTCGCCAGGCGCGTGCTGCGTCGCTCATTCGCGTCTCGCCGCGGAACTCCAGTCGCAGGGCCGTCCCGACACCGGCGATGCCGTCGTTGCGTCGGACGAACGCCAGAGGCTGGCGCGGGTCGACGAGTGTCAGCAGTGGTGTGATGTCGTCGATACGGGTGGTCTTGACGGTCAGGCCGACGGGGCTCTCACCGGTTGCGAGGTCGTTCACCGCCTCATCGTAACGACGCAGGATGCGAGGTCGGCCTGCCGTTCCGTCCTCTCTCCCTGGGTGTTCGTCGTGCATCGCCCGAGCGGCCACTCCACTCGGGTGGGGTGCAGACCGAGCCGGTAGGATCACGGGGTGACCAAGGCCGATATGAACAAGCAGCCCCACGAGGTTGCCTCCATGTTCGATGGGGTGGCCGCGCACTACGACGTGACCAACGACATCCTGTCGGCCGGCAACGCCGTGCTCTGGCGCATCGCCACCGTCAAGGCGATCGGCGCCAAGCCCGGCGAGAAGGTGCTCGACATCGCCGCGGGCACGGGGACGTCGTCGGCCGCGATCGCGAAGAGCGGCGCCACGGTCACCGCCCTCGACTTCTCAGCCGGCATGGTCGAGGTCGGTCGTAAGCGCCAGCCCCACCTCGAATTCATCGTCGGCGACGCCGAAGACCTGCCGTTCGGCGCCGACGAGTTCGACGCCGTCACCATCTCGTTCGGCCTCCGCAACGTCAACAAGCCGAAGACGGCGCTCGCCGAGATGTACCGGGTGCTGAAGCCCGGCGGCCGTCTCGTCATCTGCGAGTTCTCGACGCCGCCGCTCGCGGGCCTCCGCATCGGCTACCAGGCCTACCTCAAGCACATCCTGCCCGGCATCGCGAAGGTCACCTCGAGCAACGGCCCGGCTTACTCCTACCTCGCCGAGTCGATCGAGAAGTGGCCCGAGCAGGAGATCCTCAGCCAGTGGATCCGAGGCGCCGGCTTCACGCGCGTCGCGCACCGCAACCTCACCGCGGGCATCGTCGCCCTGCACCGCGGCCACAAGCCCGCCACCTCGACCCGGCGCCCCTCGTCGGCTCCCGCCTGACCTTCGCCACCCGACCTGAGGTGATCCTGTGACCCCGAGCGCACCGACCGCACGTCGCGCGTCCTCCCTGACCTCGTCGCTGGGGCTTGCCGAGAAGCTGTTCTCGTCAGCCTCCGAGCGTCGATTCCTCCGTGACATCGACGCAGGGCTCGAGCGCGTCGAAGAGGGGCTCGTGCGCGAGATGGCCTTCGGCGACGACCTCGCCGACGTCACCAGCCGTTACCTCCTCGTCGCCGGAGGCAAGCGCACCCGGCCGACGCTCGCCCTGCTCGTCGCGCAACTCGGCGAGGGGTCGACCGACGCCGTCGTCTCGGCGGCGCAGGCCGTCGAGATCACCCACCTCGCCTCGCTCTACCATGACGACGTGATGGACGACGCCGTCGTTCGCCGCGGAGTGCCGAGCGCCCAGACCAAATGGGGCAACAACGTCGCGATCCTGACCGGCGATCTGCTCTTCGCTCGCGCCTCGACCATCGTCGCCGACCTCGGTGAAGAGGCCATACGGCTTCAGGCTCAGACGTTCGAGCGCCTCTGCCTCGGCCAGCTGCACGAGACCATCGGCCCCCGAGAGGGCGACGACCCGATCGACCACTATCTCGACGTGCTCTCCGACAAGACCGGCTCGCTCATCTCGATGGCGGCCAAGGTCGGCGTCATGTTCTCGGGTGCTCCTCGTGAGTACCTGGGCCCGGTCGCCTCGTTCGGCGAGAAGATCGGCGTGGCCTTCCAGCTCGTCGACGACGTCATCGACCTGTCACCGACGACCTCCGACACGGGCAAACGCGCCGGCACCGACCTGCTGGCCGGTGTCGAGACCCTGCCGCTCATGTACCTCCGCCAGGAGGCGCAGACCGACATCGACTCGGCGGCGCTGCTCAGCGAGATCGAGGCCACGGTCAAGGCAGCGCTCGCGGGTTCGCAGATGAGCGAGGCCGACCTGCAAGACACCGTCACGCAGCTGCGCGAGCACGACGTCACCCGCCGCACGCACGACGAGGCACGCCGCTGGGCGATGTCGGCCGTCGACGCGCTCGCGCCGCTGCCGGCCGGCCCGGTCAAGAAAGCGCTCACGCGCTTCGCCGACCGCGTCGTCGAACGCAAGGGCTGACGCCCGCTGCCTCACATCAGCCCGGCCTGCCGCGTGTCCGGCCGGCTCCGAACAACCCCCGGTCGCTTCGCGGCCACGATTCTGATCACACGAGTCCGATCACCACTCGGACCCCCGCACCGCAGGAGAGTGAATACCCCGTGACCACGTTGCGCCTGGCCATCGTCGGAGCCGGCCCCGCCGGCATCTACGCCGCCGACATCATCCTGAAGGCCGAACGCCAGTTCGGCGTCCAGATCGACCTGTTCGAGCAGCTGCCGGCGCCCTACGGCCTCGTACGCTACGGCGTCGCGCCCGACCACCCGCGCATCAAGGGCATCATCACCGCCCTCCGCGACGTGCTCGACCGCGGCGACATCCGCATCTTCGGCAACGTGCGCTATGGCGTCGACATCGGTCTCGACGACCTCAAGCAGCACTACAACGCCGTCATCTTCTCGACCGGCGCCATCCGCGACGCCGACCTCGACGTGCCCGGCATCGACCTGCCCGGCTCGTACGGCGCCGCCGACTTCGTCAGCTGGTTCGACGGGCACCCCGACGTGCCGCGCGACTGGCCTCTCGACGCGCAGTCGGTGGCCGTGGTCGGCGTCGGCAACGTGGCCCTCGACGTGTCCCGCATCCTCGCGAAACACGCCGACGACCTCCTGCCGACCGAGATCCCGGCGAACGTCTACGACGTGCTCAAGTCGTCGCCCGTCACCGACGTGCACGTCTTCGGGCGCCGCGGGCCCGCGCAGGTGAAGTTCTCGCCGCTCGAGCTGCGCGAGCTCGGCGAGCTGCGCGACGTCGACATGGTCGTCTACGACGAGGACTTCGACTACGACGAGGCGTCGCTCACCGCGATCAAGACCAACAAGCAGGTCTTCGTCATCGACAAGGTGCTGAACCAGTGGCGGGCCCGCTCTGTCGGCGAAGCCTCCCGTCGACTGCACCTGCACTTCTACGCGAAGCCCCTCGAGGTCGTCGCAGGAGCCGACGGCCGAGTGGCCGGGTTCCGGTACGAGCGCACCCGACCCGACGGTGCCGGCGGCGTCGAGGGCACCGGCGAGATCCGCACCGTCGACATCCAGGCGATGTACCGCGCCGTGGGCTACTTCGGATCGCCGCTCGACGGCATCCCGTTCGACGAGAAGCGCGGCGTCATCCCCAACCACGAGGGCCAGGTGCTCGACGACGACGATCAGATCGTGCCCGGCGTCTACGCCACCGGCTGGATCAAGCGCGGCCCCGTCGGCCTCATCGGCCACACCAAGAGCGACGCGATGGAGACCGTGCAGCACGTGCTGACCGACCAGGCGTCGTGGTGGGCCCCGGCGTCGTCCGACCCGGCCGACATCGTGTCGCTGCTCGAGTCGCGCGGTGTCGAGTACACCGATCTCGAGGGCTGGCACCGCCTCGACGAGCACGAGATCGCCCTCGGTGCGGACGCGCCGACCGAACGTGTCCGCGTCAAAGTCGTGCCGCGCGACGAGATGGTCGCCATCTCGCGGGCTGCCGAGAGCATCGCCGCAGACTGAGCTCGACTCGAAGCGAACGGATCCCGGCGTCTCTGGTGAGGCGCCGGGATCCTACTGTTTCTGATGGTTTTGACTAGCGGAAGTTGACGAACTGCAGCGACACGTCGAGGTCGGCGCCCTTGAGCAGAGCCATCGTGGCCTGGAGGTCGTCGCGGCTCTTCGACTGCACCCGCAGCTCGTCGCCCTGGATCTGGCTCTTGACACCCTTGGGGGCCTCGTCGCGAATCAGCTTGTTGATCTTCTTGGCGTGCTCTTGGTCGATGCCGTCTTTCATGGACACCTCGATGCGGTACTCCTTGCCGCTCGCGTACGGCTCGCCCGCGTCGATCGACTTGAGCGAGATGCCGCGCTTGATCAGCTTCGACTCGTACACGTCGAGCACGGCCTTCGCCCGCTCTTCGGTGTTCGCCTTGATCAGGATCGTGTCGCCGCTGGGGTCGATCGCGGCGCCGACGTTCTTGAAGTCGTAGCGCTGCTCGACCTCTTTGCGCGCCTGGTTGAGCGCGTTGTCGGCCTCCATCGTGTCGACCTTGCTGACCACGTCGAAAGAGCTGTCTGCCATGCCGCCAGCCTACCTGCCGCTCTGGCCCTCCGCCCTTCCTCTCAATTGCGAGGAGATCCTGCCCGAGTGCGTCCGCCTGCCCCGGAGAGTGGGGCCACTTCGACCTTTCTCCTCGATTTCAGACGTCAGATCATCCGCGACTGAGCGCGCACAGAAGTGTCTCGCGAACCTGCGCCCAGCCCGAGAAGACCTGGTGGTACGTGAATTCGAGCACCACGTAGCCGAGACGCACGATCTCGGCGATCCTGCGGCGGTCTTTCTCGTAGTCGTGTGGGGACGCGTGGTACTCGAAACTCACGCACTCGACGACGAGCCGGCCGGATACGAGGAAATCCACTCTGATCTCGTCGGTCAGCCATCTCTGGGCTTCGAACCGCAACCCGAGGTCGAGGAGACCCAGACGCATCGCCGACTCCGTTCCTGATTCGGCGGAGCCTTCGGCCACGTCGAGGAGTCGCGAGAGACGCGAGGGCACCTCGGCTCTCATGGCTTCCAGCTCGGTTTCATTCAGACCGTATTTTCGGATCGCCGAATCGAGGACGGCCAGGGCCGCGGGCTCGTCGACTCGACGGATGGTCTGCAGGATGCACGTTCGTGGCAGGACGACGTTGCGCTCACGAGCCGCATCGAGGCGATGTCCGTCATGGAGGAGGGCCACGTTCGTTCGATCCCGGTCGAGCCGGATCCCGGCATCGTCAGGATCGCGGAGTCCGTTGGCGTTGGGGCGGATGCTGACGTGCAACTTGCCCCCGGGCGGAACCCAGAGCCCATGATGCGCGGCGGCCGAACCCGCGGCTAAAACGCCGCCCACGCGGACGGCGCGCAGGATCTCGGGGTGCACCGTGGGGAGGGCATAGACGCCGTTGCGGACACGCAGGATGGACGCCGCCGCCCAATCAAGACGGATGTCGCGGTCGGTCGCACCCGCGGTGATGAATTCGCTGCGGCGTGCGATGCCGCCGTGGGCGCGAAGAGTCGAGAGGATCACCGTGTTCATCGGTCGAGACTCCCGCGTCGGCGGTTGTCGGGGCGACGTTTCGAGCGCAGCTGTGGACAGCTCAGGCGCGGTGTCCGGCTGTGGAGGACAGGAGGTCTGCGCCTCCAGGGTGAAAATCGAGGAGAAAGTACGGCGGAACACCGTTCAGGCCCGTGGTTGGCGAGCGCAGGCGAGGTTCTCCTCGCAATTGGGAGGAGGGGAGGGGAGGTGCGCGGGGCGGGGGAGGGGAGCGGAGACGCCGGGGCGCGCGTGGTCGAGCGAACCGCTGGGAGGCTGTATTGTTGACTGGCGCCTTCGGTTGGTGGAAACATCGGCAGAGCGCATCGGGCAAGTTACCCAAGCGGCCAAAGGGATCTGACTGTAAATCAGCCGGCGTAGCCTCCGGGGGTTCGAATCCCTCACTTGCCACCCGATCAGAAGAGCCCGCGACGAAGCGTCGCGGGGCTCTTCCGTCTGAGGAGCACGCATGCCGACACCCGCCGAACTGCTCGAGATCGCCCGCGAGATCGCCCAGGAGGCCGGGGCGCTCGCAGCCCGGCGCCGAGCCGAGGGCGTGGAGGTGGCGGCCAGCAAGTCGAGCCCCGTCGACATCGTCACGTTCGCCGATCGAGAGGTAGAGGCGCTGATCCGCGCGAGGCTGGCCGAGCGCCGGCCGGGCGACGGCTTCTACGGCGAGGAGAGCGGGGCGTCGGCGAGTACGAGCGGCCTGACGTGGGTCGTCGACCCGATCGATGGGACGGTCAATTTTCTGTACGGCCACCCGACGTACACGGTGAGCATCGCGGTGGTCGAGGGCGAGCCGGAGCCGCTGACCTGGCGGGCACTGGCATCCTGCGTCGTCAACCCGTCGACCGGGGAGGAGTTCACGGCGGCCCGCGGTCTCGGCGCCCAGCTGGACGGCCGCCCGATCGCGCCCTCGACGCCGGTCGACCTCTCGCAGAGCCTCCTGGCGACGGGCTTCTCGTACGACCCGGTCAGGCGTGCCGAGCAGGGAGCGCTGCTCGGGCCGCTGGTGTCGCAGGTGCGCGACATCCGGCGCATCGGAGCCGCCTCGCTCGACCTCTGCTACGTCGCGTGCGGGCGACTCGACGCCTACGTCGAGCGCGGCCTGCAGCCGTGGGATCACGCGGGCGGCGCCCTGATCGCCGAAGAGGCCGGCGCCGTCGTCCTCACCCCGGAAGGCGCCCCGCCCAGCCGCGCCCTGACCTTCGTCGCAGCCCCCTCGATCGCCGCCGAGCTCGGCGCCGCGATCACGGCGATCGGGTGGTGAGCGCAGGATCGTGAGCACCCCGGTTTTCCTGGCAATTGACAGAATATTTATATCACCTGGCGACGTCGCGCCTGATGTTCGGTAGAATCGACCTGTCGCCGAGCCCTTCGAGGACGATCTCAGGGTGGTGACCGACCGTGACCATCCGGCCCCTGACCCCCGAGGAATCCTCCCTGTGCTGTTGCGTGCTGAGTCGTTGACTGCTGCGACGCCGAGCGCTACGTGTGCGCCCGAGTGGCGTGTGTCGGGCGACCGTGCGGCCGTCGCTGCCGCAGCGGGCGCCGGTGTGCCTCGGTCGCGACGCGAAGCGTTGGCGCTGGAGCGCGCCGCGAGGGAGAGCGTCGCGAGGGAGAGCGCCGCGAGGGAGCGCGCCGCAGCGGCCCCGCCGGTCGAGACGCCTCTCACGCGCGACCGCCAGGCGCTGCGCGCCGCTCACCCTCGACCCCGCGGCAGTGCCGCCGCACGCGGCAGCGCCGCCGCACCTGGTAGCGCCGCCGCACCTGGCAGCGCCTTCCGCCGCCGCACGCGCGCAGGAACCCGCCTCGGCGTGCTCGGCGCGATGCTCTTCGTCGGCGCCACGGTCGTCGCGACGTCCACCCCGGCCAGCGCGTACTACGTCGACACCCCGGCGCACTCGGCGGCGAAGTTCGCGGCGGCCTCCGGTGCCGGTGTCACGGTCAGCCCGGCGCAGGGCTGGCGGGCGACTGCGGGCAGTGCGAGCGCCGCGACCGAGGTTCAGCTCCAGGCCGTCGGCCGCGACGGCTACAGCGTGAGTGTCGCACCCGCGCTGGGCGTCGCCGGTGCCGGCGGCACGTCGGGCGTCACCGCCTCGAGCGCGGCCGTGCAGTGGCCCTTCCCGGCTCCGGTGCCGATCTCGAGCGGCTTCGGGTCACGCTACGTCGCCAACTGCGGCTTCTGCTCGACCAACCACCAGGGCCTCGACTTCACTCCCGCCGCCGGCACACCCATCCACGTGGTGGCGGCGGGGGTCGTCTCGCGAGTCGACCAGGGCTCAGGCGCCCTCGGCTACAACGTGTGGGTCGACCACGTCATCGACGGTGCGCCGGTCACGACCGTCTACGCCCACATGACGGCAGGATCGATCGCGGTGCACCAGGGCCAACGCCTGAACCCCGGCGAAGTGCTGGGTGCCGTCGGCAGCACGGGCAACAGCACCGGGCCGCACATGCACTTCGAGGTGCACGTGGCGGGCGCTGCCGTCGACCCGCTGCCGTGGCTGAAAACCCACGCCGGCGCGGCCTGACCGGCGCCGCGCTGCCGAACCCGCGCCGCCTGACCGGCGACGCCTGCTTGGCGACGCCGCGCTGCGGCAAGCCGTCCGGCGGGAGACCCGCCGACGGCCAGTCGCCCGGCGCTCCTTGCCCGGCAGTTCTGCCCGCGCCCGCGCGAACGCGTGGTCGGACGCCGATCTAACGGCCTCGACGGTCGCCGTGCCCCGCAGTTCTCGACTTGCGCGCGCGAGCACGCGGTCACCGAGCGACCCGGCGTCCAGAGGCGCGTGCTCGGCTCAGCAGCGGCTGAGAGCAGCCGCCGACCGGCGACCCCAACCGGCACCGCCCGCCGCCGCCGACCAGAGCTGCTACACCCGCAGCCACACCGTCGCGTCGCCCGGCAGGGCCGGCCCGTCGAGGGGCACGGTCGAGAGCAGCTCGTCGGCGACCGGCAGCTCGACCGGCACACTGCCGGTGTTCGCGATGACGGTGACCTCGCCGTTGCGGAAGGCCACGACGTCGGCCCCGTAGCCGGGCAGCCATTCGACCGCCCCCGACCCAAGCGAGAACTCCGCCCGCGTCTGCAGCGCGAGCCGGTAGAGCTCGAGCGTCGACCCGGGCACGCCGACCTGCGCGTCGCGGGCGTACGTCACCCACGAGGACGGCTGCGGCAGCCACGACTCGCCCGTGGTGTTGAAACCGTACGCGGGCGAAGCGGCCTCCCACGGGATCGGAACCCGGCAGCCGTCGCGGCCGTAGCGCTCGCCGTCGGTGCGGAACCACGTCGGATCCTGCCGTGACTCGTCGGGGAGGTCGATGACCTCGGGCAGACCCAGCTCTTCGCCCTGGTAGAGGTAGGCCGAGCCGGGCAAAGCCATCATGACCGCGGTCGCGGCGCGGGCTCGAGCCAGGCCCACGAGACGGTCGGGCAGGCCGGGGCTCTTCGGCCCGATGCCGGCACCCTGCGGGTTCTCGGCGGTCAAGGCCAGGCGGGAGGCGTGGCGCACCACGTCGTGGTTCGACAGCACCCAGGTCGAGGGAGCGCCGACGCTCGAGAACACCTCGACGGAGGCGTCGACGATGCGCTTGATCGAGGTGGCCGACCAGCCGCTCTCGAGGTACGAGAAGTTGAAGGCCTGCTGCATCTCGTCGGGTCGCACCCAGTCGGCCAGCTTCGACAGCGGGTCGACCCACGCCTCGGCGACCAGGATGCGATCGCCCGGGTACGACGCGAGCACCTCGTGCCACGCGCGGTAGATCTCGTGCACGCCGTCCTGCGCCCAGAACGGCGGCGCCTCGGCGAGACCTCCGCCCATGCTGCCGGCGTGGGCGGGCGGCGTGTAGTCGGGCAGCCCCTCCTTCTTGATCAGGCCGTGCGCGACGTCGATGCGGAACCCGTCGACGCCGCGGTCGAGCCAGAAGCGCAGGATGTCGAGGAACTGCGCGCGCACCCACTCGTCGTCCCAGTTCAGGTCGGGCTGCGACGAGTCGAAGAGGTGCAGATACCACTGCCCCGGGGTGCCGTCGGCCTCGGTCACCCGCGTCCACGCGTCGCCGCCGAAGACCGACGGCCAGTTGTTCGGCGGCAGCTCGCCGTCGTCGCCGCGCCCGTCGCGGAACATGTAGTGGCCGCGCTCGACCGAGCCCGGGCCGGCCTCGAGGGCCGCCTGGAACCACGGGTGCACCGTCGACGTGTGGTTCGGCACGAGGTCGACGATGAGGCGGAGGCCGAGGTCGGTCGCCTCGCGCCGCAGGGCGTCGAAGTCGTCGAGGGTGCCGAAGAGCGGGTCGACATCGCAGTAGTCGGAGACGTCGTAGCCGGCGTCCTTCTGCGGCGACTTCGAGAACGGCGAAAGCCAGACGGCGTCCACTCCGAGGTCGGCGAGGGCGCCGAGACGCGAGGCGATGCCGGGCAGGTCGCCGATCCCGTCGCCGTCCGCATCGGCGAACGAGCGCGGGTAGACCTGGTAGATCACGGCGGTGCGCCACCACTCGTGGCCGAGACCGGTGGCGAGCGCCTCGGGTGAGACCTCGGTCGGTGCATCGGGCGAAAGGACGTCGGACGGCTCAGCGGTCTCGTCGAGGGACATGCCAGCCACGATACGACACGACGTCATGACAAGCGGCGACGCCGACGGAGGCGGCTCGGCCGATCCGTTAGGTTATGAGCAACCGATCCGATTGGCGGAGCCCTGAACCTTCTCGACGACCTCCTTCCCGGGGACGACGCACCGTTTCCGCTCGCCCTCGGCACGAACGTGTTCGGGTGGACGGTCGGTGCACCCACGGCCCTCGAGATCCTCGACGTCTTCGCGTCCTACGGCGGTCGGGTCATCGACACCGCCGACGTGTACTCGGCGTGGCTGCCGGGCAACTCCGGCGGCGAGTCGGAGGCCATCATCGGGCGGTGGCTGGTCAAGCCCGGCAACCGCGACCGCGTCGTCGTCAGCACGAAAGTGGGCCAGCACCCCGACGCGCCGGGGCTCACCGCCGAGAGCGTCCGCCGCGCGGTCGAGGCGTCTTTGAAGCGCCTCCGCACCGATCGCATCGACCTGCTCTTCGCCCACTACGACGACGACGAGACCCCGCTCGACGAGACGGTCGGCGTCTTCAGCGACCTCGTCGACGAGGGCAAGATCCGCTATCCCGCGGCCTCCAACTACACCGGCGCCCGCATGCGGCAGGCGCGCGCCATCGCCGACCGCGACGGCAAGCACCCGTTCGCCGCCGTCCAGCCGGCCTACAACCTCGTGCGCCGGCCGAGTACGAGAGCGACCTGGCCCCGATCGTCGACCACTACGACCTGGCCGTCCTGCCCCACTCGTCGCTCGCCAGCGGCTTCCTCACCGGCAAGTACCGCGACCTCGAGAACCAGCCCGATTCGCCGCGCGGCGGCCGGGCCCGCAGCTACTTGACACCGCAGAACATCGCGACCCTCGACGTGCTCGTCGAGATCGCCGAGCAGCACGGGGTCTCGCCGGGCGCTGTCGCGATCGCGTGGGTCGCGGGGCGGCCCGGCGTGATCGGGGCCCTCGCGAGCGCCCGATCGACGATCCAACTCGAGAGTCTGCTGTCGGCGATGGACGTGACCCTCTCGGCCGACGAGACCGGCCGGCTGACGGCGGCGTCGGATCCTGCGCCCGACGAGTCGCCCCGAGACGGCGACCGCGGCGTCGAGCGCGACTTCAGCGCCTGAGCCCGGCACCAGCGTCTCGGTCGTCTCCGTCGCGTCCGCCGCCGAGCAGCGTGACCCGGCGCGTCGTCGAGTCCCAGCGCCGCAGGGTCGTGAACTCACCGTCGTGCGGATCGGCGGCCGCCACGTCGACGGCGCGCCCGATCTCGTCGAGCGTCAGCCGGGAGGCCAGCGTCACGTGCGGCGTCCACTGCGCCGGCAGAGTGTTCGTCGATTCCGAGCCGTCGGGGTCGGGTGCGATCTCGTGCACCTGTTCATGAAGGCGCAGGATGCCACGGCTCGGCACGACGAGACGAGCCAGCACCAGCCCGCGGGGCCCGCGCCCGAAGACGACGAGCGATCCCAGCCAAACCGGCTCGGGCAGCGTCGCGGCCAGGCTCGCGAGTTCGTCGTCGGTGTCGGCTTCGATCACCGGACGCGCGGCGAGAGTGACGTGCGGCGCGTTCGTCTCTCCGGTGTGCCGCGCCTGGCTCGGCAGGCCCGCGTCGGCGAGCTCCTGCCAGGCCCGGCGGACGGCCGCGTCGGTCGCGGTGTCGAGGAGGAGCTCGATGCTGTGCACCTCTCGATCCTGCCCCGGCAGTGCAGTCTGCACTCGGAATAGTCGAAGGCCCGCGGTGTTGTCTCGAGAACGACCACTCGATCGCACTCCCGCGCGAACAACTCTGAGGAGCACTCCCATGGCAGACGCACCCCGCATCCCCCTCGGCACGACCGGCATCCAGGTCTTCCCCATCAACCTCGGCGGCAACGTCTTCGGCTGGACGGCCGACGAGCAGACCTCGTTTGACGTGCTCGACGCCTACTACGAGGCCGGCGGCAACTTCATCGACACGGCCGACTCCTACTCGGCCTGGGTGCCCGGCAACTCGGGCGGCGAGTCCGAGACGATCATCGGCAAGTGGATGAAGGCGCGCGGCAACCGCGACGACATGGTCATCGCCACGAAGGTCGGCTCGATGCCCGGGTTCGAGGGCACTTCGCGCGACAATGTCCGCGTCGCCGTCGACAACGCCCTCACGCGCCTCGACACCGACCACATCGACCTCTATTACGCACACAAGGACTTCACCGACCGCCCCGTCGAAGAGGCCGTCGAAGCCCTCAACGAGCAGGTCGAGTTAGGCAAGGTCAGGCAGATCGGCGCCTCGAACTTCTCGGGCCAGCGCCTCGAGCAGGCCCTGCGGTTCTCCGAATCCGAGAACCTCGCCAAGTACGCCGCCATCCAGAACCTCTACAGCCTCGTCGAGCGAGACGCCGTCGAGGGCAGTGAGGGCGGCCCGACGGTCGCCGAGGTCTCGCTCGCCGAGGGCGTCGCCGTGCTGCCGTACTACTCGCTCGCCAGCGGTTTCCTCACCGGCAAGTACCGCGACGGCGGCGCGGCGGTCGACAGCCAGCGCGCCGCGGGTGCGTCGGCCTACCTCAACGAGAAGGGCCGCAGGATCCTGGCCGAGCTCGACCGCATCGCCGCCGCGCACTCGACGTCGGTGACGGCCGTCTCGCTCGCGTGGCTGCTCGCGCAGCCCTCCGTCGCCACGCCGATCGCCAGTGCGCGCACCACGTCGCAGCTGCCCGACCTCCTGGCTGCGGCCACCCTGTCGCTCGAACCTTCCGAGGTCGAGGCGCTGAGCGCCGCGTCCTCGTCCGCCGTGGCCGCGTAGGACGCCGCGAGATCGCACTCGGGCCGCCTTCGGCGCGGTCCGGGCGGCCCGAGCGCGATCTCGCAACCCCGAGCCGGGCGGCGCGGCGACAGGTGTCCGAGGTGGCCCCGAAGTCCTGCTATTCTCGTCTGGTGCCATTCGCCGGGCGGAAAGTTCGCCCGGCTTCTCGGTGTCACGCCCCCTTAGCTCATTGGTAGAGCACTTCCTTGGTAAGGAAGAGGTAGTGGGTCCGATTCCCACAGGGGGCTCGTATTCAGTCACGTCACTGAAGAGAGCCCCTCTTCGATGTCGTGGTAGAAACGGATACGCGCGGCGGGGTAGCTCAGTTGGTTAGAGCACACGGCTCATAATCGTGGTGTCGCGGGTTCGAGTCCCGCCCTCGCTACAGACGGCAAGAGGCTCCACCTCCGGGTGGAGCCTCTTGCCGTTTGTGGTGCCGGCGGATCGGGAAGCCGCTGATGAGCGTCTCGGCGAACTGCTTGATGCTGAGGTCTCCCGCCACGAAGGTGAGTGCTGAGGTCGTCGGTCGTTCCGATCACTCGAACGGTGGCGACCATGTGCCGGGTCTACGAGTGAGGAAATTCTCCGTGTGCTTCGGGCTTCTTCAGTCTGATCACTCGTTGCTCGAGCATCATGGGAACCGACTCCTGTGTTCCGCGCCGTTGTGCCACAACTTTCTGCGCTTTCCACCTCGGCCCGATAGGGTGATCGAGAGCTATGGTCCAATCATTAATTCAGCAGACCGTAAGTGGCCACGTTTTACGATGTCAGTCTTTGTGCCGTTATCCATTCATGTGGAGAAATCGGCGTGAATTCCCGGAGGAACTTTCATGACGAGTGCAGTGGTAATCGACGCCATCCGGACACCTTCGGGTCGAGGCAAGCCCGGCGGTTCCCTCAGTGGAGTGCACCCCATCGACCTGCTGGCAGGAACCCTGTCCGCACTGGTTGAGCGAACGGGAATCGACCCGTCGCTGATAGATGACGTGATTGGGGGCTGCGTCTCCCAGGTCGGACAGCAGACCTACAACATCACGCGCACGGCCGTGCTCGGCGCGGGGTTTCCGGAGACGGTGCCGGCTACGACCGTCGACCGCCAATGCGGCTCCAGCCAACAGGCAGCAGCCTTTGCAGCGCAAGGGGTCATCTCCGGCGCCTACGACGTCGTGATCGCCTGCGGCGTGGAGTCCATGAGCCGGTTTCCTATCGGCTCCTCGACGTTGGGCGATGACATCTACGGGGATCGAGTCCGCGAACGCTATCCCGAGGGGCTTGTCGCTCAGGGGATCTCAGCGGAGCTCATCGCCAATCGTTGGAATCTGTCACGGACTCAAGTCGACGACTTCTCCGCGCTGTCTCATCAGCGTGCGGCGGCGGCGCAGGCGTCGGGTGCGTTCGACAACGAGATCGTCTCGGTGAACACACCGACGGCGCGGTCGTCGCCGTCGACCAGACAGTGCGGTCCACTACGACCACTGAGGGTCTGGCCGATCTTCCGTCAGCTTTCTGGACTGAGAAGCTGGCGGCGCGTTTCCCTGAGCTCCGGTGGCTTATCACGCCGGGTAACTCCTCGCCCCTGACGGACGGCGCCTCGGCGACTCTGATCATGAGCGAAGAGAAGGCCGCCGAACTGGGCCTGACGCCCCGTGCCCGATTCCACAGCTTCTCCGTCGTCGGCAGCGATCCGATGCTGATGCTGACCGGTGTCATCCCCGCGACGGCCAAAGTGCTCGCCCGATCAGGTCTCACTCTCGACGACATCGATCTCTTCGAGGTCAACGAGGCCTTCGCGCCGGTCCCCCTCGCGTGGCTGCACGAGACGGGGGCCGACAGTGCCAAGCTCAACCCTTCTGGCGGCGCCATCGCCCTCGGCCACCCTCTTGGCGCATCGGGCACAAAGCTCCTTGCCACAATGCTGAATCAGTTGGAGGCGTCGGGTGGTCGCTACGGGCTTCAGACGATGTGCGAGGGTGGCGGGCAGGCGAATGCCATGATCATCGAGCGGCTCTGAATGCCTTCTTCCATCGATATCGCGCTTCGTCGAGCCCCCTGCCGTTCGAGTTGCACGAGGGAGTGCCGACATGCTCGATCCAACCGGTGACGGGGCGCCCACTGTGCGCAGCTATCACGACTCGGGTGTGGTGATAGCCGGCGGCAGCGGAGGAGTGGGGCTGGCGGCCGCCCTCGGATTCATCGATGCCGGTGTGCGCAAGATCGTCCTGCTCGGGCGGAACGTCGAACGCGGCACCGCCGCACGCGACCTCGTCGGTGCGCGAGCCGAACGTGTCGAGGCGACGTTCGTCCCCGTCGAAGCGGATGACGTCGACGAGGTGTTCGCTGCGGTCGACAGTGCTCGTGACATTCTCGGCAGCATCGATGTTCTGGTGAGTTCGTTGACCGCGGCCTACACACCCGATCTGCTGCACAGGATCCCGCCGAAGGACATGGCTCGTATCCTCACGGCTCAGGCGCTGCCTCCGATGTACTTCACCCGAGCCGTGCTGCCCATCATGCGTGAACAGGGTGGCGGCAGCATCGTGAACATCGCTTCCGATGCTGCCAAGGTGCCCACACCGGGCGAATCCGTGCTGGGCGCGGCGATGTCGGCCATCGTGATGTTCTCGCGAACGGCGGCCATCGAGGGCAAGCGGGATGGAATCCGAGTGAACGTGCTCACGCCCTCCTTGATCGCCGGGACGGCCACGGCCGAGCGGGTCCTCTCGGATGGCTTCAGCAGGTCGCTGTTCGAGAAGGCCGCGAGGCAGGCGCACCTCGGAGTCGCCGAACCTATCGACATCGCCGAACTCGTCGTCTATCTCGGGGGGCCTGCCGCGGCCCGTCTGACCGGGCAGACCATCAGCGTCAACGGCGGCATATCGATCGCCTGACTCATGCGGCGCTGATACCGCCGTTGATGCTGATGGCCTGACCCGTGAGGCGTCGAGCAGCCGGGCTCGCGAGGAATACCGCGAGGTCACCGAGCTCGGAGGCGTGCGGCACGCCGAGCTTCGCCTGCTGGGCCGCGCTCGCGAAGAGCTTGGCGCTGAAGCCGTCATTCGTAATGCGTTCCGTCGATGCGGTGCCAAGGACGAGCGAGGGAGTCAGGATGTTCGCGCGGATCCCGTCGCGTTTCGCTTCGACTGCGACTGTGCGCGTGAACATGATGATCGCGGCCTTGCAGGCGCCGATGATCGTCTCGCCCGGCGTCGCCGTCTTGCCCGCGTCGGAGGCAACTGTGATGATGACGCCGTTCTGGCGCTTCGACATGTGCGGAAGGACCTCGCTCACCATCTGCATCGTCGGCAGCAGCATCTGGTGCAGGATCGGGCCGATGTCGGCGACGGGAATGTCGTGGAAGAGCTCGGGCCGGTTGTCGGCGACCGTCGAGACGACGAGCACGTCGATCCCGCCGAGGAGTCTCTCGGACTCGGCGGTGATACGTGCCACGTCATTGAGGTCTCGTGCGTCGCCGGCGATGAAGTGCACGGTCGCGCCCGTCTGCTCCAGGCGACTGCGCGCCGCTTCGCCGCGCTCGGGGTCGCGGGCGTTGATGACGAGCCGGCGCACACCCGCCTCTGCGAGCTTCTGGGCGCAGGCGAAGCCGATACCGGCCGACCCGCCGACGACGAGGACGCCGCTGTCGGCCAGCGTCTTGGGCTCGGGAAGAGAGGTGGCCTGCGTCATTGCGGGTTGCTCTTTCGAGGAGACCTTTGGGAGTGGAGTCTGGCGGGCCGGTCCCACACGGCGACCAGCGTGCGGATCGCGGTCACCAGCGCCAGGGGCTCATCGAGCATGAGGTGATGACCCGCGGCCGGGATCTCGACGACGGGGACGTCGCTGCCGAGACCGTCGCGGATGAGACGCTCGGCCGGCCCGGCGATCAGCCCGAATTCGCCGCGGAGGACGGCCGCGGGATAGACGAGAGGAGCGAGCGGAGGCGAATCGGTCAGCGAGCCGTCGAACACATGGGGGTCGAACTTCCAGGTCCAGCCGTCGGGTCGCTCGCGGATCGAGTGAGCTGCGATGTGGGCCATCACGTACGGAAGGGTCGGCTGCGCGGGCACGGGACGGAACCGCGACTCGGCGATCTCGCGAGTCGGGTACGCGCGGACCGCCGCGCTGCCCATGCGGCTGGCCACATGGCGATCCTGGTCTCCGAACTCGACGATCGAGGCGTCGACGATGATGACCCCGCCGAGGGGAGCAGACTTGCGACCGGCACCCCGCAGCGTGACGATCCCGCCGAGACTGTGGCCCGCGATGATCGGATCGGCGCCGACCTCGTCGAGGGCCGCGACGGCGAGGACCTCGTCGGCCCACGACTCGACGCCGTATTGCTCCCGACGCCCGCTGTCGCCGTGCCCGGAGAGGTCGAGGGCGACGACGCGGCGCCCGCGCGCGAGAAGGGGAGCGACGTGGTCCCACCATCGAGAGTTGGCGCCGCCCCCGTGGACGAGGACGATGGTGCGGCCAGGGCCCTCGCCCCACGACCGGCAGGCGATCGGAATGCCGTCGACCAGTGTCTCGAAGGTGCGCGGCTCGTGCGCGAGCGCCTCGCGGAACCACTCCGGTGTGTCGACGTCGGACTCCTGGGTCGTCACGAGCGGTCCTTCTCTCGGATGTGTTGATGAACGCTGACCTTTGACAGTCTGAGAAACAATGTTCCTCTTCTTGACAACTGTTCGTGGCTTCATAGTCTAGTGACACCGGCTTCCTCCGGCGAGAGACCCCGCCCAGCGACGACGATGGGAACGGCACGATGTCCGATTTGAACCCCGAGGCGTACGCCCTGCTGGCGTCCGCTGCGGCCGATCCGGTGACCTACGCCCAGGGCTGGAAGGCGCGCACGGGGCATCCGGTCGTGGGCAGCTTCCCGATGAACTTCCCCTCCGAGCTCACTCATGCGACCGGGGCGCTGCCCGTCGTGATTCAGGAGAGCCGCACTCCGATCACTGAGGGCCGCAGCCTTCTTCCGGAGTTCTATTGCGGCTACACGCGGAGCCTCGCCGACCAGGCGGCAGTCGGCGAACTCGACGTGTTCGACGCGTTCGTCCTCGCCGATCATTGCGTTCAGCTCCTCGGTGCCGTCGACGTGATCCGCTGGTCGATCCCTTCGAAGCCCGTGCACTTCGCCCAGTTCATCAGCTCGATGGACGACCCGTGGAGCGGGGCCCAGGTGCGCGACAAGATCGGCTCGCTCCGGGTCGAGGTCGAAGAGATCGTCGGCACGGTCGTGACGGCTGAGCGTCTTGCGAACAGCATCCGCCTCTTCAACGAGAACCGCAGGATCCTGCGCGAGTTCTACGACCTCCGCCGCCAGGGCGTCCTCCGGATCACCGCCTCCGAGATGCAGACCCTCGTCAAGTCGAGCATGGTCATGGACATCGAGGAGCACACCGCGATCCTGCTCCGGCTTCGAGACGGTCTCACGCCCGACGCTGCTGCACCCGACTCGCTCGTCCGGATCCATCTTTCGGGCCACTTCTGCGCTCCTCCCCGGCCCGAGCTGCTCGACGTCATCGAGGAGTGCGGCGTGCTCGTCGTGAACGACGACCTGTACCACGGGTTCCGCTACATCTCGACGGATGTGCCCGAAGACGTCGACCCCTTCGACGCGCTGGCCCTCTGGTACCTCGATCGCAACGTCAACGCTCCCTGCGGCACGCGGGTGCAGCGGAACGTCGACTGGGACAGCTACCTGGTGTCGAGCCTCGACGACAGCGCCGCCGACGGCGTCATCACGCTGATGTCGAAGTTCTGCGAACCGCTGATGCTCTACTACCCCGAACTGAAGAAGGCTCTCGACGGCCACGACATCCCCGTGCTGCTGATCGAGACCGAACACGAGGGGCTCGCCGAAGAGTCCGTCCGGACCCGCGTCGAGACCTTCGTCGAACGCATCCGCCGCAGCAAATCCACTGTCCCGAGCCTGGCCTAGGAAGGCACACCATGTCGTTGGACCTCGAACCCCCCACGCGTCAGCCGCTCGAGCTGCTCTCGACCCGCGACCGTACGCTCGCCGTGCCCGACAAGTCGAACCGACTCGCAACCACGAAGTCCGGCGGCAAGATGGTCGCCCAGTATTGGGAGAACATCTTCACTGCCAAGGAGCGCGGCAAGCACGTCGTCTGGTACAACGGCACGGCGCTGAATCCGATCTTCCAGGCCGCCGGCCTCGAGTGGTGCCACGGTGAGGCGTTTTCGGCCCGCCTCGCTGCGATGCACCTCGAGGGTCCGGCGCAGGCGGCAGGTGAGGAGTACGGCTACATCGGCGAGCTCTGCTCGTACGCGCGCACCCACCTCGGCTGCGCCGTCATGACGCAGAAGGGCATCACCGAGAAGCAGTCCGGCATCGTCGGCATGGTCGATCAGGACGAGCTTGCCGCCAAGCTCCCGTCACCGGACTTCTTCGTCAACGCCTACGCCGGATGCAGCACCGGCCAGCAGTGGGATGCCATGACCTATCGGGTCTTCGGCAAGGAGTTCCCGATTTTCAACGTGTCGCTGCCGATGATCTGGGGCAACAAGCCCGACGCGGGCTACCTGCGCGGCAAGGAGTGGGAGACCACCCCGAAATACGTCGAGGAGCAGCTGAAGAAGCTGATCGAGTTCATCGAGTACCAGACGAAGAAGCCGTTCGACTGGGACGCCCTGAGCGAGAACATGTACTACATCAAGCGCGCCTCCGAGCTGCGTCTCGAGGCGATGGCCCTGTGCGCCGCGGCACCGACGCCGGCGACCTACTGGGACTGGGTGGCGAGCATCGCGCCGATCAACTTCCTGCCGGCCAACCAGATGCTGGTCGACTACTTCCAGGCCGTGAAAGACGAGATCCAGCAGCGGATCATCGACAACGTCTCGGCCGTTGCGAACGAGCGCTACCGGGTCTACTTCGACGGGATCATGAACTGGAACAAGCTGGGCTGGCTCACCCGCAAGTTCGCCGAGTTCGACGTCGCCGTCGTCGCGGGCCGCTACACGCACGACTCGTTCTGGCAGGAACCCGACCTCATCGACGTCGACAACCCGCTGCTCGGCATGGCGCAGCACTACCTGATCTGCCCGATCAACCACGGCCTGAAGATCATGGAAGAGCTGCTGATCAAGCGCTGCGACGAATACGGCATCGACGGGATCGCGTTCCACTCGACCCGCACCTGCCGCGCCATGACCAACCCGCAGCACATCCTGGCCAAGACGGCCGAGCGCGACCGCGGCATCAAGTCGTTCTTCTTCGAGGGCGACGTCGCCGACGCCTCCTTCTATAAGGACGACCAGCTCGAGAGCGGCCTCGTCGCCATGCTCGAGACGATCGACATGCAGCGCGCCCGGGCGCTCGTCTGACGGCAGGCGCTCGGGTCGTAGGGTGAGCAGACGAAGGGAACCGCGATGAACTGGTACGTGATGGGCGTCGACCTCGGATCGACGACGGCGAAGGTCTCGATTGTCGACGCCTCGGGCACGATGGTCGGATCCAAGATCGTCCAGATGGGTGCCGTCAGCAAGGAGGCGGTCACCGTCGCGATGGCCGCCGCGCTCGACGAAGCCGGAATCACGCAGGACGACATCGTCCGGACCATCAGCACGGGCTACGGGCGCAAGCTCGTTCCGACCTCCGACAAGACATTCACCGAGATCACCTGCCATGCACGCGGCGCCGCGGCTCTGTTCCCCGGCGTCCGGCTAGTCATCGACATCGGCGGGCAGGACAGCAAGGCGATCGCCGTCGACGACGACGGCCTGGTCGACCGGTTCGCCATGAACGACCGCTGCGCCAGCGGTACCGGTCGATTCTTCGACGTGCTCGCCCGCGCCCTCGAGGTGCCGGTGAACGAGGTCGGCGCGCTCGCGCTGACCGGCGACAGCGACTTGGAGGTCAGCAGCATGTGCGCGACCTTCGCCGAGACCGAGGTCATCTCGCTCCTGGCTCAGGGCGCCGAGAGGACCGATATCGCCGCCTCGGTGCACAAGGCCGTGGCCTCCCGGACCCTGGGGCTCGTGGCCCAGGTCGGCAAGGCGTCTCCGGTGGTGATGACCGGCGGGGTCGCCAAGAATGAGGCGCTCGTCGCGTTCCTCTCCGACGCCCTGCGCCTGCCGATCGAGATGCTCGACGAGCCGCAGATAGCCGGCGCTTATGGCGCCGCGATCATCGCCCGCGAGGAGCACCTCGGCAACCTCAAGGCGGCCGAGTCCGACGTCGCTACCGAGCGCGACCTGGTCGCGGGGCTCGCGGTCGCCGCGCCGCACTGCCAGGACTGCGACGGCAACCTCGCCGGTCACTCGCACGGACCCGTCTCGCTGACGCTTCAGACCAAGCGACTCGTCGGGTGACGACGTCGGCACGGGTGACCGCGCCCGCACCGGCAGCGTCGCCCCCTCGGCGCGAGCGACAGGGGGGGCACGCCGATCTGGCGCGGGGGAGTGCGCGATCCGTGCTGCTGACGATCCTGGGCGAGCTGGTGTGGCCGACGGGTCGGTCGGCGAAGACGTCGTCGCTCCTCTACGTCATGAACGGACTCGGCATCGAGGAGAGCGCCGCTCGGCAGGCCATCGTGCGAGCCGCCGACTCCGGCTGGATCGAAGCGCACCGTCACGGGCGCGAGGTCAGCTGGTCGGTGACCCCTCATCTCTCCGCGATCTTCGAGGAGGGATCGCGGCGGCTCCTCTCGCTGAGCGACCCGTTCGTCGACTGGGACGGCAGCTGGCTGATCCTGTTCGTGACTGTGCCGCAGGCCCTCCGAACGAGCCGGAAGCGCCTCTATCGCGCCCTCGAGTGGGCCGGCTTCGGCAACCCCGCCGCTGCGGTCTGGATCACCCCGCACCGGGAACGCCGCGCGCAGGCGAGCGCTCTGATCGACAAGCTCGGGCTGGCGGAGTCCACCCTCGCCTTCACCGGGTCCACCGAGCCGCTCGGACTCTCCGAAGCCGACCTGGTAGCGAAGGGCTGGGACCTCGAAACTCTCGCGGACGACTACGCCGAGGTTGAGTCGCACTTTTCCCGGCCGCGATCCGGCGAGGTCGACGGCGTCCTGTTCGCCCATGTCCGGGCGCTCGACGAGATCCAGCGCTTCCCGTTCTCCGACCCTCAGTTGCCCGAGGCCCTTCTGCCCGGCTGGATCGGGCGCCGGGTGTCGCATCGATTGCAGTCCCTGCGTGAAGGCTGGGCCGAGGAGGTCGCCGACCGCTGGTCGGCGATCGACGAGCTCGCCGACTGAGGCCCGCGGTCGGCCGCGGGCCTCGGCCGATCACATTGGCGACGCCGACTTGTGAACCGCGACGGCGACGAGCTCTCCGGCGGCGATGAGATCGCGCAGGACGAACTTCTGGATCTTGCCAGACGGCGTCATCGGGAAGTCGTCGACAAAGTACCAGTGACTCGGCACCTTGTGCGCGGAGATTCTCTCCTTGCACCAGAGGCGGACGAGCTCGGGGTCCGGCGCGGGGCGCCCGTCACGGAGGCGGACTACCGCGCCCACGTGCTCGCCCCACTTGGGATCCGGGATCCCGATGATCGCGACCTCGGCGATGTCGGGGTGGTCGAACAGAAGGTCTTCGATCTCGCGCGGGTAGACGTTGATCCCGCCGCGGATGATCATGTCTTTGACGCGACTCGTGACCCGAAGGAACCCGCGCTGGTCCATGGTGCCGATGTCGCCCATGTGCAGCCAGCCGTCGCTGTCGATCGTCTCGGCGGTCGCCGCGGGCATCTCGTAGTACCCGAGCATGTTCTGGTAACCGCGGCAGCAGATCTCGCCCTGCTCGCCTATTCCCACGATCTCGCCGGTGTCGGGATGGACAAGCTTCACTTCGAGCTCGGGGAGCGGCTGACCTACTGTGCCGGCCTGGTCGGCCGCGCTGTCGGTGACCCGGGTCTGGCTGACGACTCCGTGCATCTCGGTCTGACCGAAGAGGATGCTGAACTGGCAGCCGAACTGTTCCATCACGCGGTGCACGAGCTGTTCGGCGACTGCCGCAGCCCCGGACATGAGCGTCTTGATCGACGACTTGTCGCGGCTCGCGAAGTCGGGGTGGTCGAGCGTCGCGATGAGCATTGTGGGCACCATGAGGGCGTGGGTGCCGTGGTACGTCTCGAAGAGTTCCAGGGTCAGGCCGGGGTCGAAGTTCGGCATCACGACGTAGGTGCCGTGCCAGGCGATCGTCGAGAGCTCCGTGACCGCTCCGCCACCGATGTGGTACATCGGCATGGCGTTGATGCAGATGTCGCCGTCGGTCATTCCGGCGCGTTCTCCGACGAACGCCGCTTCGTTCGCGATTCCCTTGTGGTGCAGGAGAGCACCCTTCGGGAACCCGGTCGTGCCGGAGGTGTACTGGATCTGGACGGGGTCGGTCGGCTTGACCGAGGGCATTGCCGTGGCCGGGTCGCCCGAAGCGACGAAGGCGTCCCACTCCGAGAATCGGATCAGCTCACGCAGGTGCGGCGCCTTCTGGCGCACTTCCGTGATGGTCGAGGTGAGATCGGCCCCCCGGTACGACTCGATGTGGAACATGCCGACTGCGCCCGACTGCGTCAGGACGTACTCCAATTCATGAGCGCGGTAGGCGGGGTTGATGGCGACGACGATCATCCCGGCCATGGCGATCGCCTGCTGCAGAATCACCCACTCCGCGCTGTTCGGAGCCCAGATCGCTATCCGGTCGCCCTGCTCGAAGCGGCTCAGGAGGGCCCTCGCCGCGTTCTCGGTCTCGGCGAGGAACTCCGCGTACGTCCAGTGACGACGGAGGGCAGGATCCGCCACGGCGTCCACGAGGGCGAGCCGTTCGGGGGCGGCCTCCGCAGCCTCGCGAAGAAGCTCGCCCAGGGTGATGTCGCGGACTCCGGAGCTGCCTTCAGCCGGCCAGAAAGACTGTCTTAGGGCATGAACGGACGTGGTCATCGACGCTCCTTCTTCGCAGGTCGAACGGAGTCGGGAACTCCTGACAGGAGAGTAGGCTGCATGGTCGAATAATTCAACCAATTAATCGCCCAACCCCCGAGAATCGGGGCGTCGGGATCTTCACCAACCTGTCATTCCCGCCGGATACACTCGGATCTGTCCAGCCAATCATTGGACCATTTACCGGGAGAGCGCCGATGCTTGACTTCTCACTCAGCGAAGAGCACGAGGATTTCCGCAAGGTCTTGAAGGAGTTCAGCGACAGAGAGCTCCTCCCGAACTACCTCGCGAACTCCGCGACCACCGAGTTCCCGTTCGCCACTCTCAAGAAGATGGGCGACCTCGGGGTCCTGGGCATCGGCTTCCCCGAGCGGTTCGGCGGCACCGGTGAAGACGACCCGGTGCTGCTCGGCCTCGCCACTGAGACGCTCGCCTATGGCGACGTCAACCTGGCGTCGGCGCCCATCCAGGTGGGCCTCGTCGGCGCCCAGCTGCTGCACGGATCGGACGAGGTCCAACAGGCCTACCTGCCCCGGGTGATCGCCGGCGAGATCAACCTCGCCATCGCGCTGACCGAACCCGGTTCAGGATCCGACGCGAGCGCGCTTCGCACGACGGCCACGAGGGTTCCCGGCGGCTGGCGCCTCAGCGGTGAGAAGACCGCGATCAGCTGGGCCCTGAGTGCGACCGCGGCGCTCGTCTACGCCCGAGAGCCCGGCTCGTCGCGCTCGAAGGGGGTCAGTTGCTTCCTCGTCGACCTGGCGTCGGAGGGCGTGTCGGTGCGGCACATGCGCGGCATGGGCTGCCTCGTGCTCGGATGGGGATCGATCAACCTCGACAGCGTGTTCGTGCCCGACTCGCACCTCGTCGGCGAAGAGGGGCGCGGCTTCCAGGTGGCGATGAACAAGTTCGACTTCAGTCGGGCCGCTCTCGGCCTCATGTGCCTCGGCGCTGCCCAGCAGAGCCTCGAGGAGGCCGCCGTCTACGCGACCCAGCGCGAGACCTTCGGCAAGCCGCTCTCGGAGTACCAGGGCGTGACGTTCCCGCTCGCCGAGCACGCGACCTACGTCGAGGGTGCTCGCTGGGTCTGCTACCGGGCGCTGTGGCTGCGAGGCGAGGGCAAGTCGCACACGTCTCTGGCATCGATGGGCAAGTGGTGGGGGCCGCTGGTCGCCAAAGAGGCCATCGAGGCGTCCATGAAGATCTTCGGAAACCTCGGGTACTCGGCCGAATTTCCGCTGCAGCAGCGATTCCGCGACGTCATGGCTTACCTCACCGCTGACGGAACGGCCGAGATCCAGAAGACGATCATCTCGAGAGAGATCATCGCGCGCGGCACCGTCTCGCTCTGACACCGGGTCGCTCCCGGGGTGCTCAGCCAGCGGTAGCGCGATCCGGACGACCCAGACGGGCTTCGACCGGGCGTCCCTCGGAGTCGGTCAGCGTGGAGAAGTAGCCCGCCTTCTTCTCGGGCCGCGGTTCGACGAAAAGGGCGCTCGCCTCCGCGAACCGGGTCTCGGGTTCCGCGGCCGTCGAGATCCAGCCCGTCACTGTCGTCTTGCGGCCGTCGATCTCGGTGACCCGGGCGTGCAGCACGAGTTCGACGTCGAGCGGCAGAGCGCGCCGGTAGGTCGAGTTGAGGTAGGCCGTCATGCCCCAGCCGCCACCGGTCATATTGGCCTGGCCCAGGATCTCATCGAACACGAGGGCGATGATGCCGCCGTGGAGGTGCCCGGGCGGGCCTTCGAAGCGACGGTCGAAAGTGGCCCTGGCCAGGATCCCGTCGCCCTCGGTTTCGAAGACCAGTGGAAGGGCCATGGGGTTCGCTGCGCCCGATACCGGGTTGAAGTACCGGATCCCGTGCTCGAGGTCGTCGATGGACGGGACGGTGTCGAGGGGGCGCAGGTCCGAGGCGAGCAGGCCCTCGATCCTCCGCGCCAGGGTGGTCGCCTCGACCAGTCGAGCGCTGTCGGCTTCCGTGGCGGAGGTCGCCACGAGGACTGCCCGGACGGCCGCGCTCAGGTCGAGGGCAGCATCCAGGCGGGAACCCTCGGTGCCATGGTCGGACGAAGTGGTCATGAGATCTCGTTCCTCTCTTTTCTCACAGTACAATGATTAGACCAATCAAGGTCCGTGGTCGCGTTCGAAGGAGAGCCGGGTGCACGCCGCCGTCCTCACGCGCTTCGGGTCGTCCGAGGTGCTCGAGAGCCGTGAGTTTCCGGATCCTGCACCACGTAGCGGCTGGACGACCGTGAGCCTCGAAGCGAGTGCCCTGAACTGGCACGACGTCTTGGTCAGGCAGGGGCGGTACGACTCGCCATTGCCGCACGTCATCGGTGCGGACGGCTGCGGAACGACGGTCGACGGGGGTGACGACGTGCTCATCCTGCCATCGCTCGGCTGGGGAGGGCGCGAGAGCGCTCCCGCCGAGGGGTGGGAGATCCTGGGGATCGCCGGCCGGGAACCTACGCCGAGTACGTCTCGGTACCGACCGAGTGCCTGTTCGCGCCGCCGGCCGGCTACAGCGCCGTCGAGACGGCGGCCCTGCCGCTCGTCGGCGTGACGACCTATCGCGGGCTCTTCGCGCGCGGGCGGCTGCAGGCCGGCGAGAACCTTCTCGTGCTCGGGGCCGGAGGAGGCGTGGCCACGATGGCCACCGCCCTGGCCACGGCGGCCGGTGCCAATGTATTCGTCACTTCGTCGGCGCCCGGAAAAGTGTCGCGCGCTCGCGAGAACGGCGCAGTCGACGGCGTCCTCCATACGGATGCCGACTGGCCGGAACAGGCCCGGCGGCTGACCCCGCGCGGTGAGGGCTTCGACGTCGTTCTCGACTCGGTCGGCGACTGGTCGAACTCGCTGAAGGCTCTTCGCCCGGGCGGCCGTCTCGTGGTCCTGGGAGCGTCGAAGGGGGCGAGTGCGACCATCGACGTCCGGCCGTTCTACTTCGGACAGTACGAACTCATCGGCACGACGATGGGCAGCCCTCGCGACCTTCGCGACCTCCTCGAGCTCATCGACTTCTTCGACGTCCCGCCGCCCGTCATCGACAGCGTCTTTCCGCTCGACTCGGCACGCGAGGCCCACGACCGCCTGGCTTCCGGCAGCGCCTACGGCAAGATCGTGCTCGCGAACCGATGATCGACACCTCGAGGAGTATCTGATGCCCAACACGCTCGTCCGCGCGAGTCGGCCGGAAGCCGGCGTCGCCTATGTGACCCTCGACAGTCCCGAGACCAGGAACGCCCTGAGCGACGAACTCCTCGATCAGCTTCTCGAGGCTCTCGAAGGCGTCCGCCGCGACGAGGGGATCCGCGTCGTCGTCCTGGCCTCGTCGCACGAGCGGATCTTCTCGGCGGGCGGCGACCTCAAGGCGTTCGGCGACGACCGGAGCGTCGTCGAGAAATACGCGGGTCTCGACCGCTTCCCCCGCCTCTTCACGCTGCTCGGCGATCTCGGCAAGCCCGTGATCTGCGCGGCCAACGGCGCCGTGCTCGCCGGTGCCTTCGGCATAGCCCTCGCCTGCGACCTCGTGATCGCGAAAGAGTCGGCCCGTTTCGGCTGCCCCGAGATCAACGTCGGGGTCTTCCCGTTCATGATCTCGGCTCTCATCTACCGGAACCTTCCACGGATGAAGGCGAACGAACTCATGATGATCGGACAGCCGGTCACCGCGTCCGAGGGGCGAGACCTCGGATTCGTCAACCGCGTCGTCGCCGACGACGACTTCGATCGGACGGTGCTCGAGTGGGCGGTCGCGATCGCGTCGAAGTCGCCGCTGCTCATGCGCCTCGGGAAGGATTCGCTGGCCGCGACGCGCGACCTGCCCCTGGGCGAGTCTCTGTCGACCCTGCAGGCGCAGCTCGCGCTGGCCTTCTCGACCGACGACATGCGCGAGGGCGCGCTGGCGTTCCGCGAGAAGCGCGAGCCCCTCTGGAAGGGGCGCTAGGCCGTTCGCACGCGAGCGCTCGCCGTCGCGACGGCTCGGCCATCGACGCTCGCCGTGACGTCGACCACGGCCTCGGCGCCTTCGATCCTCGTCACCTCGGCTTCGAGTCGGATGACGTCGCCCACGCCGACCGGACTCCGGAACCGCACCGAGAACTCTGCGACGTGCTCGACCCCGACCCAGTCGCTGAGGAGGCCGGCCGCGAGCGCGGCCTGGAGCTGGCCCATGGCGATCACGTCGGGGAAGCCCGACTCTCGGGCGACGGCGGCATCGTGGTGCAGTGAGTTGAAGTCGCCAGAGGCGCCGGCGAACCGAACGATGTCGGTGAGTGTCACGGGGCCGACTTCGCGCGCTGGCGGCGAGTCGCCGATGGCAAGGCGCGGCGCCGCTCTCACGATGCCCTCTCGATCAGGACCTCGCGGAACGTGACCGGGACCTCGCCGTCCTGGTCGGTGAATTCGGTTTCGAGGGTGACGAGGCGCATGGTGCCGCTGGCACCCTCCCGGGTTTCGTCGGAAAGCACCCGGCGCGTCGCCGTCAGCCTGTCGCCGGCCGCCAGCGGACGGCGGTAGGACCACGAGCAGGATCCGACGACGATGCGATGGATGTCCAGGCCGAGAGCCGCGACGAAGCCGCGCTGATCGCGGAGATGAGCGGTGACGGCGGTGTGGGTGAGGGTCGCGAGTGCGTCGGATCCCGGCCCCGTGTGGACCGTGTCTTCGGTGAAGGAGGCCCGTGCGAATTCGCGGATCTTGCCGCGCTCGACGTCGAACTCGACCTCGTCGACCGCGTCGCCGACTGAGAGATTCATCACGGTTGCCTCCTTTATGGTTGGACCAATAGTATTCTCAGACCCTAACTTGATCGGGGATTCACCATGGAACTCTCGGACTCGCCCGAAGAAGCGCGGTTCCGCGCCGACGCGCGCGCCTTTCTCGATGCAACGCTGCCGACGCTCGACTGGCCCGAGCCGGCCGACCTCGTCGACAAGGTCCCGTTCTGGAAAGCCTGGCAGAGGCTCCTGTTCGACGGCGGCTACGCGGGTCTCTCGTGGCCTTCCGAATTCGGCGGCCAGGGCACCGGAGCGAACATCCGAGCCATCTTCACCGAAGAGCTCGACCGCGCCGGCGCCCCCGAGCGTCTCAATACCATCGGCGAAGACTTCGGCGGCCCGACCATCATCGAGTACGGCACCGAGGCTCAGAAGGAGCGCTACCTCCGGCCGATTCTTACGGGCGACGAGATCTGGTGCCAGCTCTTCTCCGAACCAGAGGCAGGATCCGACCTCGCGTCGCTCCGCACCTCAGCGACCAAGGTCGATGGTGGCTGGCTCGTCAACGGCCAGAAGGTGTGGACCTCGCGCGCGCACATCGCCCAGAACGCGATCCTGCTGGCGCGCACCGGCACCGAGCCGCGGCACCGGGGCATCACGTTCTTCGTCCTGCCGATGGACACCGACGGCGTGACGGTGCGTCCGTTGGCTCACATGCTCGGCGAATCCGAGTTCAACGAGGTGTTCCTCGACGACGTGTTCATCCCCGAGGAGGGCGTCATCGGCGAGGTCGACGGCGGCTGGAAGGTGGCTATGTCGACGCTCGGCTTCGAACGGGTCGCAATCGCGACCGGTCGCGTCAACACGCGCAAGGCCGTCCGCGACATCATCGGGGTCGTCCGCGATTCGGCCGGGCCCGACGGAGCGCCCCTGGGTGCGGATCCAGTCGTCCGCCAGAAGGTCGCCGACCTCTACGGACGCTCGCTGGTCCACTACCTCATCGGCCAGCGGGTGGTCGCGCTCGCCACCGACGACGGCCCTCCCGGCGCCGTGACGTCGATCGGCAAGCTCTACTTCTGTCCGCTGGTCGAAGACCTAGCCGATTTCAGCCTGTCACTCGAGCCTCTCGGGGGCCAGCTCGCCCTGGATCCTGCCCTTCCCGAGCGGTCACGGTGGCTCCGCCTCGCCTACCAGGCCCGCGGGACTGCCATCGCCGGAGGGTCGACCTTCATCCAACGCAACATCATCGCCGAACGCATCCTCCAGATGCCGAGGAGTGCCAAATGACCGACTACGTCTGGAATCCGACCGACGAGTACATCGAGAACGCCAACGTCACGCGGCTCGGTCGCGCTCACGGGCATGCGACGCTCCCCGAGCTCCGGCAGCACTCGGTCGAAGACGTCGCGTGGTATTGGGACGTCGTCGTGAAAGACCTCGGAATCCCCTTCCGCACCCCGTACGACGCCGTTCTCGACCTCGGGGCCGGGATCGAGCACCCCGACTGGTTCGTCGGATCGACGTTCAACCTCGTCGACGCCTGCGTCGGCCGCTGGCTCGCCGATCCGGCCGATGCGTGCATGCCCGCCGTCATTCACGAGGCCGAAGACGGAACCGTCACCCGGCTCACGTACGCCGAGCTCGCCGACCAGGTCGAACGAGTGGCGGGTGGGCTCGCCTCGTACGGAATCCGTCGCGGGGACGCCGTCGCGCTCTTCTTGCCGATGACCGTCGAAGCGATCGTCTCGTGCTACGCCGTCGCGTCGCTCGGCGCCATCATCGTGCCGCTGTTCTCCGGCTTCGCCCCGGCCGCCATCGCGTCACGTCTTCAGGACGCCGAGGCCACCGCTGTGATCGTCGCCGACTCGACGGTGAGGCGGCGGAAGACGGTCGAGATGAAGCGCCTGCTCGACGAGGCGCTCGTGAGCTGCCCGTCGGTTGAGCTCGTCGTCGCCGTCGGCGGCCGCGTGACCGAGGCGTCGAGGCAGGACGACCGCCTGACCGTGCCCTGGTCGATGCTGGTGACCGCTTCCGACCGCAAGCTCCAGCCCGTCGACATGGCTCCGACCGACACGCTCCTCCTCGCCTATACCTCCGGCACCACGGGCAGGCCGAAGGGGGCGATCCACACGCACGCCGGGTTCGTCGTCAAGACGGCGAGCGAGGTGGCGTACTCGTTCGACGTCAACCGTGGCGACGTCTTCTGCTGGATCACGGACATGGGCTGGATCATGGGCCCGCTGTCGATCTTCGGCGCCCACGCCAACGGTGCGGCGGTGCTTCTCTACGAGGGTTCGCCCGACGTGCCCGACACGGATCGCCTCTGGCGCCTCGTCGAAGCGCACCGGGTGACGATGCTCGGAGTCTCGCCGACGCTCATCCGCACGCTCCGAGCGGCGGGGACGACGACATACGCGGGCTACGACCTGTCGAGCGTGCACGCGATCGGATCGACGGGAGAGCCCTGGGATCCGAGCGCCTACGACTGGCTGGCCGAGTCGGTGTTCCACGGCCGGGTGCCGATCATCAACTTCTCCGGCGGCACGGAGGTCGGTGGGTCGTTCCTCGCGCCGTACCCCGTCGAGTCCATCCGCAGCTGCTCGCTCGGGGGCCGTCGCTCGGGATGGACGTCGACGTGGTCGACGACGACGGCCACTCGCTCCGTGGACAGGTCGGCGAACTCGTCTGCCGGCAGCCGTGGCCCGCGATGACCCGCGGAGTCTGGCGCGACGAAGCGCGCTATCTCGCCGCCTACTGGACGCGGTTCCCCGGCCTGTGGCACCACGGTGACTTCGCGCTCGTCGAAGACGGCCAGTGGTTCGTCCTCGGGCGCTCGGACGACGTGATGAACGTCGCCGGCAAGAGGCTCGCGCCGGCCGAAGTGGAATCCATCCTCATCGCGCATCCGGCGGTGGCCGAGGCCGCCGTCGTCGGTGTTCCGGACTCGACCAAGGGCGAGGCCGTGTGGGCGTTCTGGGTGCCGCGGCGCGGCCACGCCGACGACGACGTCTCGGACGAGCTCAAAGCCCTCGTCGCCACCGAGCTCGGGAAGCCGTTCGCACCGTCGCTGGTGCGGATGGTCGAGCAGCTTCCGAAGACGAGGTCGGCCAAGATCATGCGTCGCGCCGTGCGCGCGGCGGCGCTCGGGACGGATCCTGGTGATCTGTCGGGTGCCGAGAACCCCGAGGCGATCGCTCAGATCCGCGAGCGCGTGGGGCTCACCTCGACGAAGTAGCGAGCGAGGAGGAGCGCAGCATCAGGGAACGTCGACCTCGGAGCGGCCACCCGATTTGAGCACCTCTTCGGCGTACGAGTAGACGTGACGCTTCATGCGGCGCAGGGCGGCGGCCGCGTCGCCCTCGCGGATCGCCTCGGTGATGGTCTCGTGGGCGTGGATCGCGTGCTTGCGCACCTCGACGTCGACGAACGTCTCGTCGAGGGTCGCCGCGAAGATCGCGCGTGACAGGGCCATCATCAGGCCCGACAGCAGTTCGTTGTGACTCGCGCGGGCGACGGCGACATGCCACTCGACGTTCGCCTCGAGGAAGGCCGTGAGGTCGTCGTCGGCATTGCGGAGCGCGACGTTGGCCGCCTCGATGTCGGTGAGGTCGCTTTCCGTGCGGTGGGCGGCGGCGAGCTCGGCGCAGTAGGGCTCGATGGCCTCGCGCGTCTCGAGCAGAGCGGCGAGTCGGATCTGACGACCGCGGATGAGGAGGTTGACGGTGCTCGCCATCGCTTCTTCGCCCGGCTGCTGGACGAACGCGCCCCCGGTTCGGCCCGACTTGATGCGGATCAGGCCCTGGACCTCGAGGATGCGGAGCGCCTCACGGACGGTCGTCCGGCTCATTCGCGTCTGGACGACGAGGTCTCGCTCGGGCGGAAGGCCCATCCCCTCGGCGAATTCACCGGTCAGGATACGCTCGCGCAGCTCGTTCGCCAGGACGTCGGACGCCTTGGGGACCTTCATCGGCGAGAGCTGGATCGAGGAACGATCGGGCACGCCGGGGGACTCCGGAGCAGGCATGGGACCTCCAAGTTTGTGGTCTAATGGTCTGACCGAAGCTATGGTCGTGGTTAAACCTGTTCTTCATAGACTACCCGGCCTCGAAAATGCGAAGGAGCAGCCATGCGGTGGGCACTCGATTCCGAGCAGAAGATGTTCGCCGACGCCCTGGCGGGGTGGCTGGACGACGCCGCGCCACCCGAGGCCGTGCGGACCTGGCTGGATTCGGCCGACCCGTCGTCGTTCGAAGCGCAGCTCGCGGAGGACGGCTGGCTCGCCATCGGCCTGGACGAAGACGCGGGCGGACAGGGCGGTGGTCTCCTCGAGCTCGCCCTCGTTGCCGAGCGTCTCGCCCGGCACGCGGCTCCCTCGAGCGCGTGGCTCGCCACGGTTCTCGCACTGCCGGCGCTCGCAGGATCCTCCGCCGCGGATTCCGTCCTCGACGAGAGCGCCTTCGCAGCCCTCGCGGTCGAATCGGACCGCTTCGTGGACGCTCCCGCGCGCTTCGCGAGATCTGAACCGGGTCTTCGCGGCCGCGTCGAGATCGCGCTGGGAGCCGACCGGGCTCGGTGGCTCGTCGTGCCGGTCTCGGGCGACGAGGGCGCCGAACTCTGGCTGGTCGACGCGGCGTCTCCCGGCGTCATCGTGACGCCGACAGCCCTCCTCGACCGCAGCCGGAGTGCCGCCGCCGTCGAACTTCTCGGAGCTGAGGGCGAGCGGCTCGACGTCGACGCCGACGCCGTGCTTCGAGCGGCCGCCCTGCGCGCCGCGGTCCTGGTGGCCGCGGACTCTCTCGGGGCGGCGACGCGGATGCGCGAGCTGGCCGTCGACTACAGCAAGCAGCGCACCCAGTACGGCCAGCTCATCGGAGCGTTCCAGGCGATGAAACACGCGGCCGCGACCATGCTCGTCGACGAGGAGGCCTCACGATCCATCGTCTTCTACTCCGCGGCGACGGTGGAGGCCGGCGACGAGGAGTCGCCCCTGCACGCCGCCGTCGCCAAGGCCCAGGTGACGGCCGCCGGTGTGCGCACGGCCGACTCATCCCTCGCCATGCACGGCGCCATCGGCTACACGTGGGAGCACGACCTCCAGCTGCTCTACAAGCGCGCGATGCTCGACGCCCCGCTCTTCGGAAACCCGGCCCTCTGGAACGAGCGCCTCGCCGGTTCTCTCGATCTCGAGCCGATTCCTGTCGCCGGAGTGGACCTAAATGGTCAGTCCATTGATATAGTCGAGCCAAAGAGCATCGCAGCCAAGCACTAGGAGGCCGGTCGTGGACTTCGACCTGATGGAAGATCAGCAGAGCATCAAGGACGCCGTCACCGAACTCGCTTCGCGGTTCAGTGACGAGTACTGGATGCAACACGACCTCGACCACGAGTTCCCGACCGAGTTCTACGAAGCCCTCGCAAGCGGAGGCTGGCTTGGGATCACGACGCCGGAGGAGTACGGCGGCGGCGGCATGGGCATCACCGAGGCCTCACTGATCCTGGAGGCCGTTTCGGCGTCGGGCGGCGGCATGAACGCGGCCAGCGCGATCCACCTCACCATCTTCGGCATGCACCCGGTGATCGTGCACGGCTCCGAGGAGCTGAAGAAGCGCAACCTCCCGCGAGTCGTCGACGGCTCCATGCACGTCTGCTTCGGAGTGACCGAGCCCGACGCCGGCCTCGACACGACCCGCATCACGACGTTCGCCCAGCGCGACGGCGACCACTACGTCGTCAACGGGCGCAAGGTCTGGATCTCGAAGGCGCAGGAGTCGGAGAAGATCCTGCTGCTCACCCGCACGACGAAGTTCGAGGACTCGAAGAAGAAGACCGATGGGTTGACCCTGTTCTTCACGGATCTCGATCGCAACAAGATCGACGTGCGCGGCATCAAGAAGATGGGCCGGAACGCGATCAGCTCGAACGAGCTCTTCATCGACGACCTTCACATTCCGGTCGAGGATCGCGTCGGTGAAGAGGGTCAGGGGTTCCGCTACATTCTCGACGGCCTGAACCCCGAGCGGATGCTCGTGGCATCGGAGGCCCTCGGGCTCGGCCGCGCCGCGATGCGCCGGGCCGTGAAGTACGGCAACGACCGCCACGTGTTCGGCCGACCGATCGGCATGAACCAGGGCATCCAGTTTCCGCTGGCGGACTCGATGATGAAGCTCGACGCCGCCGAGATGATGCTGCGCAAGGCCACCTGGCTCTACGACAACCATCGCGACTCCGCCCGCGAGGCGAACTCCGCCAAATACCTCTGCGCCGAAGCCGGCTTCGACGCCGCCGACCGCGCCCTCCAGGTGCACGGCGGCATGGGGTACTCCGAGGAGTACCACGTCGCGCGCTACTTCCGTGAGGCGCGCCTTCTGAAGATCGCGCCGCTCAGCCAGGAGATGGTGCTCAACTACATCGGGTCGCACGTGCTCGGCCTGCCGAGGAGCTACTGATGGCGAGCCTCACCGACCGCTCGGCCCTGATCACGGGAGCCGGAGGCGGCATCGGAGCCGCCGTGGCGACCGCGATGGCCGAAGCGGGGGCGTCCGTGCTCGTCACGGACATCGACGCCGAAGCCGCCGCGCGCGTCGCCTCGCTGATCCAGCACCGCGGCGGCCGGGCCGACAGCTTCGCGTTCGACGTGCGGGACGCCGAGGGGGCCGCAGCGGCGGCCGCGGCGGCCGCTGACCTCACTGGCGGTACCCTCTCGATCCTGGTCAACAACGCCGGGGCCATCGCGCCGGCGATGTTCTCGAAGATGGAGTCGGAGCAGTTCCGGCGCATCGTCGACATCCACCTCGGCGGCACCTTCACCGTCAGCCAGGCAGCACTGCCGTTCCTTCCGCACGACGGCACCGGCAGGATCATCAACGTGACGAGCGCCGCCGGCCTCGTCGGAACCATCGGCCAGGTCAACTACTCGGCCGCGAAGTCCGGCATCGTCGGCCTGACCAAGTCACTCGCCCGCGAGCTCGCCCGCAACCAGATCACGGTGAACGCGATCGCGCCGCTGGCCGCCACGGCCATGACGAAGAACATCCGCGAGAACGAGAAGCTCGCCGCCCTGACGCTCGCGCGGATCCCGCTCGGGCGCTGGGCTCAGCCCGACGAGATCGCGGAGACTTTCGTCTTCTTCGCCTCCGACGCCGCGTCGTACATCACCGGGCAGGTTCTGCCCGTCGACGGAGGGACGGTCATCTGATGGCACGCCATTACACCAACCCGTTCATCGAGAGCGGCCGCGAGGTGCTCATCGCCGAGGCGGTCAGGACACCGATCGGCCGGTCCAACCACGACAAGGGCTGGTACCGCGACGTCCATCCGAACGAGATCCTGGGCGCCTGCTATACCGAACTCGTCGCCAGGACAGGGATCGACCCCGGGCAGGTCGACGACCTCATCATCGGCTGCACGGCGCCGTTCGGCGAGCAGTCGCGAAACATCGGGCGGAACGCCTGGCTTCAGGTCGGCTACCCGGCCGAGGTGCCCGCGACGACCATCGACCGGCGCTGCGGCTCCGGGCAGACGGCCGCAGCCATGGGTGCAGCGTTCATCGCATCAGGGATGCACGATCTGGTGATCGCCGGCGGCGTGGAGCACATGGACCACGTGCCGATGAACTCGCCCGCCGAGATCTCGAAGCTGTACGGCGAACCGTGGCCCGCGGCTCTCCGCGACCGGTATGACTTCGTCAGCCAGGGCGAGAGCGCCGAGCTCATCGCCGAGCGCTGGGCGATCAGCCGCGAAGAGATGGACGAGTTCGCGGTGCGGTCGCACCGCCTTGCGACGGGAGCCATCGAGGCCGGTCGCTTCGACGCCGAAATGGTGCCGTTCGTCCTCGACGGACAGGAGCGCCACGGCGACCAGACCGTGCGACCGGGCACGAACCTCGAGACGCTGGCCGGTCTGAAAACCGTCTTCCGCAGTGAGAACGGCCGGGTCACGGCCGGAACGTCGTCTCCGCTGTCGGACGGCGCCGGAGCCCTGCTGCTCGCCTCGAGGGGCGCGATCGAGAGCCACGGCCTGAAGGCCCGCGCGCGGGTCCTGGACCAGACGACCGTCGGGGTCGACCCGATCATCATGCTGACCGGTCCGATCCCGGCCACCCGCAAACTCCTCGCCCGGAACGGCATGACCATCGACGACGTCGACCTCATCGAGATCAACGAGGCGTTCAGCTCCGTCGTGCTCGCCTGGGAGAAAGAGCTCCAGCCCGACATGGACCGGGTCAACGTCAACGGGGGCGCCATCGCGCTCGGCCACCCGGTCGGGGCGACCGGCGCGCGCCTCATCGCGACGATCCTCGCCGAGATGGAACGCCGCGATGTCGAGATCGGTCTCGTGACGATGTGCTGCGGCGGCGGCCTCGGCACCGCCACCCTGATCCAGCGGACCGAGTCATGATCGACCTGACGCGCTTCATCCGCCCCGGCGACGGCGTCTGGTGGAGTCAGACCAGCGCCGAACCGACGCCGCTCGTCCACGCGCTTCTCGACCAGGTGGCCAGGATCGGCTCCGTGCGCGCCTTCGTCGGGATGTCGTGGGACGAGCGCCTCAGCAGCGATCCGCCCGAAGAGCTCCAGGTGCTCTCGTACGGGGCCCTCGGGGCCTTGCGAAAGCTCAGCCGATCCGGACGCCTCGAAATCGTGCCGTGCAACTACTCCGGCCTGCCGACGATGTTCGCGCGCGGCGAGCTGCCGCACGACGTCGGCTTCGTCCAGGTCTCGCCTCCCGATGCCGACGGCTACTGCACGCTCGGCACCGGAGTCGACTACATCGCCGACGCCGTGGAGCACACGCCTGTCCTGATCGCCGAGATCAACCGCAGGATGCCCGCCACGCGCGGCAGCGTCCGGATTGCGCTCGATCGCTTCGCCGCGACCGTCGAGACCGACCGCCCGCTCCTCACCGTCCCGGCCGCGCGGGTGACCGACGTCGAGCGGACGATCGCCTCATTCGTGAGCGACCTCATCGACGACGGCGACACGCTGCAGATCGGCGTCGGAGCCCTTCCCGACGCGGTCCTCGAACAACTCGACGGGCGTGCCGACCTCGGCGTCCACTCGGGCATGATCACCGACGGCATCGTCCGCCTGATGCGCGCCGGAGTGATCACGGGCGCCCGCAAAGAGATCGACATGGGGCTCGTCGTCGCCGGCGCTGCGCTCGGAACCGGTGCCCTGTACGACAGCGTGTCCGACCTGCCGATCGAGTTCCGAGCGGCGAGCTACACGCACGATCCTGCCGTTCTCTCCCGCCTCCGTTCGCTTGTCGCCGTCAACTCGGCGATCGAGGTCGACCTCTCGGGCCAAGTCAACTCGGAGACCCGCGGCGGCGCGTACATCGGTGCCGTCGGCGGCCAGGCCGACTTCTCACGAGCCGCCAGTCTCTCCGGGTCGCTGTCCATCATCGCTCTCCGCGCCCGCTCGGGAGAGCGCTCGACGATCGTTGCGAGTCTCGCCGGCGGCCCGGTGTCGACGTCTCGAACGGACGTCGACGCGGTCGTGACGGAGTTCGGCGTCGCCCACCTCCGCGGACAGGGTTTCGCAGAGCGTGCGCGCCGACTCACGGCGATCGCCGCCCCCGAATTCCGTGCCGACCTCGACCGCGCGTCCGGCCTCGCCGCCGCGCTCAGCGCCTAGAAGAACAAGAAGAAGAGGAAGAAGAGGAAGGATTCATGAACAACCTCCGACCGAGTCGCGTCACGATCCGAGAAGTCGGGCCGCGCGATGGTTTTCAGAACGAACCCGAGACAGTGCCGACCGACGACAAGATCCGGCTCATCAACTCTCTTGGTCGCGCCGGCTTCAAGCGCATCGAGATCGCCAGCTTCGTGCGGCCCGACGTCATTCCGCAGCTGGCCGACGGCGTCGAGGTTCTCCGCCGCATCGACGTGCCGTCCGACGTGGCGAAGATGGTCCTGATCCCGAACAGCAAGGGCCTCGACAACGCGCTCGTCGTCCGTGACCTGTTCGACGAGGCGGCGATCTTCGTGAGCGCCTCCGAGACGCACAACAAGAAGAACGTGAACCGCACCGTCGCCGAGTCGATGGCCGACAACGAGGTGATGGCGCGCCGGATCACCTCCGAAGGGCTCACCTGCGCCGCCGTCATCGCGACGTCGTTCGGCTGCCCCTACGAAGGCCACGTCGAGCTGGGGCGCGTACTCGACCTCGCCGAGCGGTTCGCTGCGGCCGGGGCCACCGAGATCGGCTTCGGCGACACCACCGGCATGGCGAACCCGGCATACGTGTCGGACTTCTTCACGGCCGCTCTCGATCGCCTCAAGGGTGTCGAGGTCACCGCGCACTTCCACAACACGCGCGGGCAGGGGCTGGCCAACGCGTTCGCCGCTCTGGAGGTCGGCTGCGCGAGCTTCGAGTCCAGCTTCGGCGAACTGGGCGGCTGCCCGGTTCCAGCCGGCTCGACCGGCAACATCGCCACGGAAGACCTCGTCAGCATGTTCCACGAGATGGGCGTCGAAACAGGCCTCTCACTGGCCGGCGTGATCGAGTCGGCTCGAGAGGCGCAGGCGGTTCTCGGGCGAAAGCTGACCAGCCACTCGATCACGGCCGGACCGGTCGAATGGAACTCGACCCTCGTCTGATCCTGACCGACGAGAGATGATCACCCCTAGAGCAATGGAGCTTGACATGAGTAACAGAGTCGCATTCGTCACCGGCGGCGGATCCGGAATCGGCCAGGGAATCTGCGTGGCCCTCGGCGTCGCCGGCTTCCGCGTCGCCGTCGCCGATCTGAATGTCGAAGCCGCAACGGCTACGGCCCAGGGCATCACCGACGCCGGAGGGACGGCGATCCCCGTGAGCGCGAACGTCACCGACACCGCGTCGGTGAAGGCCGGCGTCGCGGCGGTCGAGGCGGAGTTCGGGCCCATCGAGATCGTCGTCAACTGTGCGGGCTGGGACGACTTCATGCCCTTCGTCGACACGACCGAGGAGTTCTGGGACCGCATCCTCGACCTCAACTTCAAGGGCGCCCTCCGGGTGACACACGCGATCGTGCCCGGGATGATGGAGCGGGGCTGGGGCAGGATCATCAACATCGGCTCGGATGCGGGTCGGGTGGGCTCGTCACTCGAGGCCGTGTACTCGGGCGCCAAGGGCGGCATCATCGCCTTCACGAAGACCCTCGCCCGCGAGGTCGCCAAGAGCGGGGTGACGGCCAACACCGTCTGCCCGGGGCCGACCGACACCCCGGCTCTGCGCAAATTCGCCGACAACTCGGGCGAGGACGCCGACAAGGTGCTCGCCGGGATGACCCGCGGCGTTCCGATGCGACGTCTGGCGCAGCCGTCGGACGTCGCCGCGGCCGTCGTCTTCTTCGCCGGGGATCAGACCGGCTACATCACCGGCCAGACGCTGTCCGTCAGCGGCGGCCTGACGATGGCCTAGGAGGAGTCGCCATGACCGACATCAAGAAGACGGTGGTCACCTGGGAGACCCTCCCCGGCGGCATCGTTCGAGTCGACCTCGGGCGCGCTCCGGCCAATGCCCTAGGCATTCCCCTGATCGAAGGCATCGAGCAGGCGTTCGACTCGGCCGACGCCCACGGCGACGTGAAGGTCATCTTGTTCGCGTCGACCGTGCCGGGATTCTTCGCCGCCGGAGCCGATATCAAGCTCATGGCATCGGTCGACGTGAGAGGTTTCGAGGAATACGGCGATGCCCTGCGGCACATGATCGAGCGCGTGGCGGCGTCGACCCGGATCACCGTCGCCGCAGTCGAGGGACTCGCCCTCGGCGGCGGCCTCGAACTCGCGGCGGCCTGCACCCTTCGGGTCGCCGGGGCCGACGCCGAGTTCGGGGTGCCCGAGGTCAAACTCGGGCTCATCCCCGGGGCTGCGGGAACCCAGCGGCTTCCGCGCCTCGTCGGCCGCGGGCACGCGCTCGACATGATCCTCACCGGGCGGCAGATAAAGGCGCCGGAGGCCCTCACCATGGGGCTCGTCGACCGGCTCGTGCCGGCCGGTCAGGCCCGGATGGAAGCGCTCGCCCTCGCGAGCCAGCTGCGTGAGTCGTCCTACCCCGCGCTCCTGGCCGCGCTCCGTTCCGTCGATGCCTCTGACACACTTCCGCTCGCCGACGGCATCGCCCTCGAGCGTCACGAGATCCGAGACCTCTTCGAGTCCGGCGAAGGGCGCGAGGGCATCGCCGCCTTCGTGCAAAAGCGCCGACCGGAGTTCTCGTGACCGACGACTTCGAGACACTCCAGGTGAAGTGGCGCGACGACGGCATCGTCGTGGCGACGCTGAACCGGCCGGACCGCCTCAACTCGATGACGGCCCTCATGTTCGACGAGTTCGAGCTTCTCGCGCGCAGGATCACGACGGACTTCTCCGTCCGCGTCCTGGTGCTCACGGGCGCCGGACGAGCGTTCTGCGGTGGCTACGACATCGACGCCGCCGGCGAGCTCGCGACCCTGTCGGCAATGGAGATGCTGAACCTGCAGGAGAGGGGGAGCCGGGGCCTCGTTGCGATCCGCAACCTCAGGATCCCGGTCATCGCCGCGGTCAACGGGGCCGCGGCCGGCGGAGGACTCTCGCTCGCTCTCGCCGCCGACATCCGGATCGCCTCCCCGACGGCTCGCTTCAACGCCGCCTTCGCCCGGATCGGGCTCTCGGCCGGCGACCTCGGTGCGTCGTGGCTCTTGCCGCGGCTCATCGGCCCGGCGTTCGCCGCCGAACTAGCGTTCACCGGGCGCTTCGTCGCGGCCGACGAGGCACTTCGACTGGGGCTCGTCAACTCGATCAGCGCGGAAGGCGGAGTCGTCGACGACGCTCTCGCCATGGCGACGACGATCTGCGGCAACTCGCCGTCGGGAGTCCGGCTCTCCAAGACGGCTCTTCGGCTCAACCAGGAGATCGACTCGTACGCGGCCGCGATGGAACTCGAGAATCGCGGCCAGACGCTCCTCACACGCACCGCCGACATGCCCGAAGCGTTGGCCGCCTTCCGGGAGAAACGCCCCCCGCACTTCACCGGATCCTGACTTCGCCTGGCCGACAAACACGAGAAAGAGGAATCACCATGGACGACTTCACAGACGTCACCTACGAGGTCGACAACGGTCTCGCCTGGATCACGATCAACCGACCCGAAAGGTACAACTCGTTCCGCGCGCGCACCGTCGACGAACTCATCCTGAGTTTCAAGAAAGCCTGGGCGAGCGACGACGTCGGCGTCATCGCTCTCACCGGAGCAGGTGAGAAGGCCTTCTGCACCGGCGGCGACCAGAAGCAGCGCGCCGAGACCGGCGACTACGGGCCCTCCGAGTCAGGCCTCGTCGAGGTCGAGTCTCTGCACCGAGTCATCCGCGACGCCCCGAAGCCCGTCATCGCGGCCGTCAACGGCTTCGCCATCGGCGGCGGTCACGTGCTGCACATGCTGTGCGACCTGACCATCGCCTCAGACAACGCGATCTTCGGCCAGAACGGTCCGCGCGTCGGATCTTTCGACGCCGGCTTCGGGACCGGCTACATGGCCCGGATAATCGGCGAGAAGCGGGCGCGCGAGATCTGGTTCCTCTGCCGGCAGTACTCGGCCGTCCAGGCCGAGGCGTGGGGGCTCATCAACAAGGTCGTGCCGCTCGACCAGCTGCACGCCGAGGTGCGCCAGTGGGCGGACGAGATCCTGAACCTGTCGCCCACGTCGCTCAAGGTGCTCAAGCAGTCGTTCAACACCGACACCGAGCACTTCGCGGGCATCGGGCAGATGGCGTATTCGAGCCTCCGACTCTTCGGCGACTCGCCGGAGGCGAAGGAGGGCATCACCGCGTTCAACGAGAAGCGGAAGCCCGACTTCGCTCCGTACCGGGGCAACTGACGTGGCGAAGTCGATCTTCGCGCCGGACGTGCTCGAGGGCAAACGGGTGCTCATCACCGGGGGCGGCACCGGACTGGGGCGCGGGGTGGCTAGTCACCTCGTCGCCCACGGGGCCGAGGTCCATCTCTGGGGCCGACGCTTGTCCGTGCTCGAAGAGGCGGCGGAAGAAGCGTCCGGCGGTCGGTCGGGACGCGTATTCGTCGACAGCGTAGACGTCCGACAGGGCGATTCGGTCGACGCTGCGATGTCGCGCATCTGGGACGAACACGGGCCTCTGACGAGCGTGATCAACAATGCCGCCGGTAACTTCATCGCTCCGACAGCCTCACTGAGCACGCGCGCGTTCGAAGCCGTGAGCTCGACGGTGATGAACGGCTCGTTCAACACCACCCACGCCGCGGGAAGGCGCTGGATCGCCGAGGGGCTCCCGGGCTCGGTCCTCTCGACCCTCACGACCTGGGTCTGGACGGGCTCGGCGTTCGTCGTGCCCTCGGCCATGGCCAAGGCCGCGGTCCACGCGATGACGATGTCGCTCGCCGTGGAATGGGCCCGCTACGGGATCCGCCTGAACGCCCTGGCACCAGGCCCGATTCCGACCGACTACGCCTGGGAGATGCTCAACCCGACCGACTCGAGCGCTGTCGGCGCCACCCAGCCCGACCAGATCCCGATGGGCCGGGTCGGCACGATCGAGGAGCTCGCGGCGCTGACGATCTTCCTGCTCTCGGACGCCTGCGACTACCTCACCGGCGAGACCATCGCCATGGACGGGGGCCAGCGCCTCGCGGGGCCCGGTACCTTCGCCGCTCTCACGAAAGTCACCGACCAGGAGTGGATCGACATCCGCGAGACCAGCAAAGCGGCCTCCGCCGCCAGCAAAGCGCAGCGGACCGCTGGCTGATGGACGCCGACTCGACGAAGTCCGACCGACGAGTCGTCGTTCTCGGCGGCACAGCCGGAGTCGGCTGGGAGACGGCGCGGCACTTCGCTCGGTCCGGGGCGCACGTGATCCTGCTCGGGCGAGATTCGGAGCGCGGTGACGCGGCCGTGCGCCGCTTGACGGACGACCTGCCGGGGGCGGACGTGTCGTACGTACGAGTCGACGCGGCGGATCCGGACCAGGCCGTCGCCTGTGAGGCGGACTGCCGGGCGCGGCTCGGTGCCATCGACGTGCTCGTGACCACGACCGGCCCGAGCCAGCCGCCACGGCTCCTTCACGACATCACGATCCACCAGGTGGCGCCCCGGATCGAGGAGATCATCCTGCCGCCGCTGCATCTGATCCACGCTGTGCTCGCCGACATGCGGGCTCGAAATGACGGATGCATCGTCGTGGTGGCCTCGGATGCGGCGAAGGTTCCGACTCCCGGGGAGACTCTGATCGGTGCCGCGATGGCCGCCCTCGTCCTGTTCTGCAAGGCGACCGCTCTCGAAGTGAAGCGCGAGCGAATCCGGATCAACGTGCTCACGCCGTCCCTGATTGCGAACACGCCGGGATCGGCTCTCATCGACGGCGACCCGTTCAGCGCCAAGATGTTCGTGAAGGCGGCCTCCCTCGCACATCTCGGGGTCGTCGAAGCCGAGGATCTCGCCACAATGGCTGTCTTCCTCGCGAGTCCGGCCGCTCGGCGGATGACAGGCCAAGCCATCAGTATCAATGGAGGGATTTCCGTTGCGTGACTACAAGACGATCCAACTCGACGTCGAGAGAGGAATCGCGAGACTGACGCTCGCGCGACCCGACGCGGGGAACGCCATGAACGCCGACTTCTTCGAGGAGTTCGGGCACGCGGCGAACCACCTGGCAGTCCTCGGCGGCGAGATCAGGGCGGTCCTGCTCCGGTCCACCGGTAAGTTCTTCAGCGTCGGAGGAGACGTCAGCGTCTTCACGAAGGACCTCGATCAGGCGCCGGCCGCCGTGCTCGACGGCACCTCCACGATGCACCCCGGGCTGGCACGCCTTCGCCGGATGGATGCACCTCTCGTGGCCGCAGTGCAGGGCACCGCCATGGGCGGCGCTGTCGCGGTCCTGTCGAACTTCGACCTCGTGATCAGCGCCCGGTCGGCCAAGTTCGGCGCGGCCTACCCACGACTCGGCTTCAGCATGGACCTCGGTGCGTCGTTCGGCCTGGCATCGCGCATGGGAGTCTCTCGGGCCAGGCGGTTCTTGCTCCTCGCCGAGATGCTCGGCGCCGACGCGGCGCTTCAGGCCGGGCTCGTCGACGAAGTGGTCGACGACGACCGCCTCGCCGACCGCGCGGAAGAGCTCGTGACGCAGCTCGGCGCAGGCCCGACGCGTGCCTACGGCGAGATCCGTCGCCTTCTGGGCCGCGCGCTCAGCCAGCCCTTCGAAGCGTCGCTCGAAGACGAGGCCCAGGCCCTCGCGATGCTGGCCGGCACGCAGGATGCCCGCGAAGGTCTCACGGCCTTCACCGAGAAGCGCGCGCCGAAGTTCGAGGGCAAGTAGTCAGCAGTCGCTCTTCCAGTCGTCGAGCACGTCCGATGTCGGCCGAATCGTCGTCGTCGGGGGAGTGCGCAGAGACCCGGCCGTTCGGCTGAAGCGGGGTGCCGGAGAGGGCTGAGGAGTTCCCGCGAACTCCACGATCGTTCCGCGCGCGACGATCTGCTCGTCGAGGCGAGCTTCTTCGAGAGTGAGAACGGGGCTCAGGCACGCCTCCGTGCCCTGAGACGCAGCGACCCAGTCGTCTCGGGTACGACGCGCGATCACATCGGCGAAGAGCCGCCGGAGAACGGGCCAGGACTCCCTGTCGTCCTGCGGCGCCAGATCCGCCGCCGCGAGACCCAGGACTCTGAGCAGTGCAGCGTAGAACGCCGGCTCCAGGGCCGCCACCGCCACGAAGCGTCCGTCGAGAGTCGTGTAGGTGTTGTAGAACGGGGCGCCGCCGTCGACGAGGTTGTCCTCCCGCTCGGTGGTCCACGCGCCGGTCCCTCGATAGCCGTGAAACGCAGTCGCGAGCAGGGCCGAGCCGTCCAGGATCGAGGCATCGACCACCTGGCCTCGCCCGGAGCGCGTCCGTTCCATCAGGGCTGCGAGCACACCGAATGCCGCAAGCATCCCACCGCCTCCGAAGTCGCCGACCAGAGCGAGGGGAATCGCGGGAGGCTCGTTCTTCTTTCCGAGGAGGGAGAGCGTTCCCGAGACGGCCAAGTAGTCGAGATCGTGACCCACGCGGGTCGCCGCCGGGCCGCTCTGGCCCCACCCCGTGATCCTGACGTATACGAGCAGGGGATTGCTCTCGACCGCCACGTCGGGGCCGAGACCGAGGCGCTCCATGACGCCGGGGCGGAAACCCTCGAGGACCACGTCGGCGATCCGCATCAGGTCGAGCGCCCGCGCGTGATCACCGGGATCCTTGAGGTCGAGGGCGATCGACGTCCGGTTTCGGTGGAGCAGTTCTTCGCTGGCGTCTCCGGCCGGGGTGATGGGCGCTGCTCGGTTCGGTCGCTCGACGCGCACGACATCCGCGCCGTGATCGGCGAGCATCATTCCGCAGAAGGGACCGGGGCCGGTGGAGCCGAACTCGAGGACCCGAATTCCCTCGAGGGCTCCGGCCGACACCGTCAGCCCTCGGCCACGGCCGACGCGGCCACGAACTCGGCGACCAGCTGCCTCTTCATCACTTTGCCGCTCGCAGTGATGGGCAGCGCCTCCACGAACTTCACCTGCTTCGGCACCTTGTAGCCGGCGATGCGCTCGCGGCAGTGGAGCATGACCTCGGCCTCGGAGACGGACGAGCCCGCCTTCGGAACGATGAAGGCGACGATCCGCTCGCCCCACTTCTCGTCGGGCACGCCCACGACCGCGCACATCTGCACGCCCTCGAGAGTGACGAGGGCGTTCTCGACCTCCGTCGAGTAGACGTTCTCACCTCCCGAGACGATCATGTCTTTGACCCGGTCGACGATGTAGAGGTAGCCGTTCGCATCCCGATAACCGGCGTCGCCCGAGTGGTACCAGCCGCCCTCGAGCGCTTCGGCGGTCTGCTCGGGCTTGTTGTAGTACCCGGTGGTGATCGAGGGCGTCCGGATCCAGAACTCGCCGACGACACCGTCAGGCGCGTCGGCGCCGTCGAAGCCGACGACTCGGAACTCCACCAGGGGCAGCGGGCTGCCGCACGACTTCAGGAGGGTTTCGTCACCGGAGCGGTGGTCAGACGGTCGCAGGAACGTCACACCGGCCGCGGTCTCGGTGCCGCCGTAGAACTGCAGGAAGTCGCAGCCCATCTCTGTGATGGCCCGCTTCAAGAGGAACGGGCTGATGGACGATCCCGCGTAGACGACGAGTCGCACCGACGAATAGTCGGCGTGTGCGGCATCCGGGTGGTCGAGCAGCATCTGGATCACGGTGGGCACGATCGGCACGAGGGTGGGGCGGTCGCGAGCGATCAGGGTGATGAGGGTGCCCGGATCCGGCATCGGGTAAACGGCGATGGCGGCCCCGTTGTAGATCGCCTGGAGGGAAAGACCCACGCCCATGGCGTGGAAGAGGGGCATGACCGTGAGCATGATGTCGCTCGCGTCGTAGTCGAAGGAGGGCTCGAGGTGTTCGCAGAGCCGTAAGAAGAGGTACCCCTGGTGCGACATCTTGACGCCCTTCGGAGTGCCGGTCGTCCCCGAGGTGTACATGAGAACGGACGTCGACCAGGGATCGACGTCGATGGCCGGGTCGTCCGTGGACGAGTCGGCCAGGAGTGCGTCGAGCTCGGACGAGCCCGGGGCTTGGGAGTCGTAGACGAGCTGACGGCACGTGATGCCGCTCAGCGAGACGATCGCGGCGGCGACATCGGCGAATTCGCGATCGATCAAAAGGAGTTCCGGCGTCGAGTCGCGCAAGACTTCGGCGAGCTCGGGTGCAGCCAGCCGCCAGTTCAGAGTCAGAAGGGCGGTGTCCGCCTTGTTGGCGCCAAACAAGAACTCGAAGAAGCGAGTCGAGTTCTTGCCGAGATAGCCGACCCGGGCCTGTGAGGAGAGGCCCAGCCCGCGGATCAGATTCGCCACGGCATTCGAGCGCCGGTCCAGTTCGGCGAACGAGATCGGTCCGTTCGCATCGATCAGCGCAGGGGCGTGGGGAGTCGTCCGGCCGAAATGACGGGGAATGTCGCCGATCGTCTTGATCTCCGAATAAAGCCACATGCCAATCTCCTTTGATTGTCACGACGAGGCGTCGTCAGGAGAAGTATATTATGATTGGACCAATCCGTCGAGGGTGACGGATGGAAATGGACGGGCATGTCGACTCTCGGTTTCACCATCAGCGAAGACCAGGAACAGTTCGCGCGCAGCGCCCGCGATTTCGGCGTGCGGCGTCTGGCACCGTTCTACAAACAGCGCGAGCGCGAGGGGGCCTTCGATCGCGACACGCTTCTCGAAATGGGAGAGATGGGCTTCTTCGGAGTCGAACTCCCGGAGGAGTTCGGGGGCCTCGGCTTGGACGCCGTGACCGCGGGGCTCGTCCTCGAGGCGCTGTCGGAATCCGACTTCAATATCGGTCAGCTCTACGTGACGATGTCGCTCGCCGGGACGATTCTCGCGAAGTATTGCGACCCCGAGATCGCAGCGCCGTGGCTCGAGGGGCTCGTGCGCGGCGAGTACCTGCCTGGCATCGGCCTGACCGAACCCCAGGCAGGGTCCGACGCGGGCAAGCTTGCGATGCGGGCTGTCCGCGACGGCGACTCGTACGTCCTCAGCGGCGAGAAGAACTCGGTCACGTTCGCGAAACAAGCGTCCTTCGCCCTCGTCTGGGCGAGAACCGGCACAGTCGAGAGTCGCGCCCGCGGAATCAGCGCGTTCCTGGTGCCGCTCGATCTCCCCGGGATCACGGCGACGGAGTGGGAGGACATCGGCGGACGTGCCGCCGGCCGAGGCACGCTCTACTTCGACGACGTGCGTGTGCCCGCGTCCCACCTCATCGGCGAAGAGGGTCGGGGCTTCGCCCAGGTGATGCAGGGCTTCGACTACAGCCGCGCCCTGATCGGGATCCAATGTCTGGCGGTTGCGAGGATCTCTCTGGCTGAGACCTGGGTCGCCGCCGCAGCCCGCGAGAGCTTCGGGAAGCCGCTGACGTCGCACCAGGGGGTCGCATTCCCCCTGGCCGAGGCCGAGACCCTCGTTCACGCGTGCCGGCTGATGTGTCTCGAAACGCTCTGGCTGAAAGACAACGGACTCCCGCACACGACCGAGGCTGCCATGTGCAAGTGGTGGGCTCCGAAGCTGGCCTTCGACGTCGTGCAGACCTGCTTGCTGACCAACGGCCACGGTGGCTACTCGAGCGAGCTTCCCTACGAACAGCGACTCCGCGACGTCCTCGGCCTGCAGATCGGAGACGGCATGGCTCAGATCATGAAGATGGTCATCGCTCGTGCCTACGCCGGCCGAGAAACCGCCTGACCCACCCGAATCGAAGGAACGCCATGAGCAAAGTCCTGTATGAGAAGCGCGATCAGATCGTCTACATCACGCTCAACCGCCCCGAGGTGCACAATGCCATCGACCGCGAGACCGACGACCTCCTGTTCGAGGCCTGGACGGCCTTCCGCGACGACGACGATGCCCGTGTCGCCATTCTGACCGGATCCGGCGAGAAGTCGTTCTGCGCCGGTGCCGACCTCAAGTCGCACATCGATCCGTGGATCAACGCCGGGCCTGGTCTCGGCCGAAGCGTTCTCGCTCGCGGTTTCGCCGGGGGCATCACGCGGGGTCTGACGATCAACAAGCCGATCATCGCCGCCTTGAACGGCTGGGTGATCGGGGGCGGCATCGAGCTGTCGCTGGCGTGCGACATCCGCGTGGCCTCGGACACGGTGCAGTTCGGCTTCTTCCACATGCGTCGGGGAATGCACTTCGCCGACGGGGGCATCGTGCGCCTGGTCAACACCTGCGGCGTGGGCATCGCGATGGAGCTCGAGCTGATGGGGGAGCCGATCGACGTCCAGCGGGCCAAAGAGATCCACCTCGTGAACCGCGTCGTCGCCCCGGAGGATCTGATGGCGACGGCGGAGGACATCGCGCGGAAGATCATCCGGAACCCCCGGGTCGCCGTCGAGTCGGCCAAGGAGACGATCCTGACGGTCGTGGGCCGTCCGCTCGAGGACCAGTTGCGGCTCGAGGCCCTCTACGGCTACTCGACGATGGGGGATCCCGAGATCGCCGAGAAGCGGTCGGAATTCTTGGAGCGTCGAGACGCGGACCGCGCCACCTCGTAGTCGGAGCATCTGCGCCCGTCGTGCGTCACGCTGTGCCCTCGGCGGCGCGCTGCGCGGCGTCGAGGAACGCGGTGACGAGCGCAGGATCCGAGTAGTAGTCGTCGCCCCCTCCCGTGGCAGCCCTTCGACGCCCGTACTCATACAGCACAGCCAGTTTCCAGAGGGCGAGGGTCGTGTACCAGGGCAGGTGGGTGAGGTCTGCACCGGTGCGGGCCTCATAGCGGTCGGTGAGTTCCTGTCGCGTCGGATATCCCTCCTCCAGGAGAGCGACGCCGAGTTCCTCCGTCGGGGTCAGCGGTTCGCCGGCGACGGGGACGGACGCGAGGAAGTAACCGAGGTCGAAGAGCGGATCGCCGATGGTCGTGAGCTCCCAGTCGAGCACGCCGACGACACGGCCTCGCCCTTCAGGGGCCAGAACCACGTTCCCCAGTCGGAAGTCGTTGTGCACGATCGATGCGCCGGACTCGACGGGAACGGTGGCGGCGAGCCACGCTTCGATTCGACGGAACTCGGGCGGCAGCAGATCATCGGCGTCCGCGATCAGTCGCCGCATCCTGCGGAAGTGGCGTTCGTTGAACCCTTCGGGCCGACCGGCCCTCGAAAGTCCCCGGCTTCGCCAATCGACCGAGTGGAGTTCGGCGAGCGTGTCGACCAGGCTTTCACCGATCTCCAGGCGACGAGAGGGCGTGTCGAGCGGCGCCGGCGTGCGAGTCGTGACGACAGGCCCGTCGACGACGCTCATGACGTAGAACGGAAAGTCGATCACCTCGCCGGTCTGGGCGGTCGCGAGGAGAGTCGGCACCGGCACGCTCGTGCCCTCGAGGGCGCCGAGGAAAAGGGCTTCGCGGAGAACGTCGTGCGCACCTTTGGGAAGCGGAGGCGGCGGGGGACGCCGGACGATCATCCGTCGCTCCCCGTCCGAGACGAGGTAGGTCAGATTCGAGTGACCGTCACCGATCGCTTTCGTGGTGATCGAGCCGTCGACCAAACCCTTCTGCTGAAGAAAGTCCGTCAAAGCGCTGCGTGTCGAATTCGTCCACTCCCATGCCGTGGGCCCCGGCGGCTTCGTCTCCTGCACCGATCAGTTCTCGTCGAGGGTCAGGACGACCTTGATCGCGGTTCCGTCGTGCTGCGCCTTCATGCCTTCGTTGATCTGGTCGAACGGCAGCTTCGTGATGAGCTTGTCGAAGGGGAACCGGCCCTCCTGGTAGAGGCTCATGAGCTGCGGGATGAACTCGTCCGGCACGCTGTCGCCCTCGACGATCCCCTTGACCGTCAGGCCCAGAAGAAGCGCGGGGATGAGGGGGAGCGACATCGATGCCGTCGGATCCGCCGGGATGGCCACCAGGCCAAGCACCCCCTGATTGCCGAGGGCGTTGAGCACTGCCGCGATCACCGCGGGGATCCGGGTCGTGTCGAAGCCGTACTGGGCGCCGTCCGGGACGATTGCCCGGATCTGTTCGTCGACCGGGCCGGCGGCGGGATCGATGACGTGGGTCGCTCCGAGCGTCAGGGCCAGTTCGCGACGCGCAGCCACGGGTTCCACGAGGATGATCGTGCTGCAGCCCTGGACAACGGCCCCGAGCACTCCGGACAGCCCGACCGAGCCTCCTCCGGCCACGACCACGGCCGAGCCTTTCGCCGCCTTCAGGCTTCGCATGATGGCGCCCGCACCCGTCTGGATGCCGCAGCCCAGGGGGCCGGCGAGTTCGAGGGGGAAGTCGTCGGGTACCTTGACGACGTTGCGCTCTTTCGTGATCGCATGCGTTCCGAAGGTCGACTGACCGAAGAAACTGCTTCCGACCGGTCCTTCGCTGTTGGACGTGGTGGACGAGCCGTCGGGCCGTGTGCCGGCGTAGTTGAGGGCCATGAACTGGTGGCAGTACGCGGGTTCGCCCGACACGCAGGCCGGACAGGTGCCGCAACTGGCGAATGAGATCGCGACTCGGTCGCCGGGAACCACTTTGGTGATGTCGGATCCGACTTCGGCGACGATGCCGCTGCCCTCGTGTCCGAGGACACCCGGCATCGGAAACGGCAAGGCGCCGGCGATGGTCGCGATATCGGTGTGGCAGAGGCCGACCGCCGTGATCTTGACCAGGATCTCGTCGGCCCGAGGGGTCTCGAGATCCACCTTCTCGAGGGCGACGTCGCCACCGACTTCCCGGATGACGGCTGCTGTGATTTCCATGAGCTTCTCCCTCAGATCAAGCATCGCGCATCGTTGCGCGACGGATCTCATCCTGCAGGGAAATTCTCTGAAGTCAATGGTTGGACCAAATGTTATCTGTCAGACCTTGTGAATGGTCGACCAAAGATTCACACTGAGCAGGATCCACAAAGGCGTTGATCAACCAGGTGCAGCGCGCGTGGAGAGAGAGAATCGACAGGTCTACATGTCCATGCAAACGATCCACACTCCTCTGACGGCCGAACCCGTCGGCCGCGAAGAGCTCGAGCGAATCCTCGCCCTTCAGCGAGCCGCTTACCTCGAGGAGGGTATCGCGACGGCTGCCGTCCGTCGCAGCCGAATCGACCGGCTGAATCTCGCCGTCCTCGAATACGCCGACGAACTGGCGGAGGCGCTGACCGAGGACTACGGCCAGCGTCCGATCACCCTGACGAAGGCGTTCGACGTGCTCGGCTGGGTCGGCGACGCTGCTGACGTCTACGGCAACCTCGAGGAATGGATGAAGCCGACTGTCCTGGAAGGGGCTTTCATCCAGCAGAAACCGCTCGGCGTCGTCGGCGTGATCGGCGCGTGGAACTTCCCGATGAACCTCACCGTCGAGCCGGCGATGGCGGTTCTCGCCGCCGGAAACCGCGTGATGATCAAGTTCCCCGACTTCCACGTCCGCACGGGCCAGGTCTTCAAGAAGGCCGTCGCCGAATTTCTCGCCGAGGACGAAGTGGCGGTGATCCTCGGCGACCTGGAGACGGCGCGGCAGTTCTCCGACCTCCAACTCGACAAGATCATCTTCACGGGCTCCCCGTCGATCGGGAAGCAGGTGGCCGTGGCGGCGGCGCGCAATCTCGTGCCCGTCGCCCTCGAGCTCGGCGGTAAGAATCCCGTCGTCGTGGCCCGTGACGCCGACATCGCTCTCGCCGCGAAGCGAATTGCCGGCACGAGGCTCATGAACGGCGGTCAGGTGTGCCTGTGCCCGGACTACGTCTTCGTGCCCCGCGAGATCGCGGACGACTTCGTCAACCGGGTCATCGTCGAGATGAACACGTTCTTCCCCGACTACGCCAACCACCCCGGCGTCGTGTCGATCGTCAACGACCGCAACTTCGACCGTGTCGTCGGTCTGATCGACGACGCAGTGAGCAAGGGCGCCCGCAAGATCGTCGCCGTCAACGACTCCGAGGCCGGGCTCCTGCCCTCGAAGGAGACTCGTCGAATCGCTCCGACCGTTCTGCTCGATGTTCCGAGCGACGCGACGATCTCGAGCGAGGAGGTCTTCGGGCCTGTGCTCTCCGTCTACCTCTACGACGACATGGACGAAGTCATCCGCTACATCAACACCCGGCCCTCTCCCCTCGCCGCTTACTACTACGGCGAGGACAGCGACGAGTTCAAGCGTTTCCTCGAGTTCACGACGAGCGGTGGTGTGTGCCGGAACGACGGCATCATGCACGCCGTCGTCGTGGGCGCGAACTTCGGTGGAGTCGGGAACTCGGGAAGCGGCGCGTACCACGGCAAGCCCGGCTTCGACGAGTTCACCCACCGTCGCACCGTCGCCACGGGTGATCCGAACGTGGGTCTCACCGACGGGCTCGTCGGCGGCGTCCTCGCCTCGCCGGAGATGGTCGAAGCGATGAATCAGGGAGTCGCCGGTCTCATCACCATGATCAGGGGTCGGCTCGACGCCTGATCGACAGCACGCGAGACAGGGGCGGTGGAGGCCGCGGGGTCGATCTGTTGGATTCCGCGGCCCAGTCCAGCTGCGACTAGCTGCCCGTCACCTCGTTGCCCGTTCCGGTCAAGATGGCCGGGCCGGAGGCGCGGTGGAACCCGTTGAACGGCTCCGAGGCGCGGTTCTGCTCGAGTTTCCACCACCCCTCGCGGGCGTTGGGTGCGCCTCCGTCGACGCGGATAGTGGATCCGGTGATGAAGCTCGCTGCGGGGGAGAGCAGGAAGACGATCGCGGCGGAGACCTCCGACTCGGTGCCGAAGCGCTGCAGCGGAATGCCGGTGACGACCTGCTGCTGAATGAAAGCGGTGTGCTCGTCGTCGTAGGTGTCGAGGCCGGAGGAGGCGATCGCTCCCGGCGCGACCGCGTTCAGTCGCACGCCTGCAGCAGCCCACTCGGTCGCGGCCGACTCGGTGAGCGTCAGCATGCCTCCCCGCGAGGCCGCGGAGTGCGCGAAGCCCGGCCAGCCGTTCGAGATGTCGGCGATCATGTTGACGATGGAGCCGCCGTTCGCCTTCATCCAGCGGTTGTAGACCTCGCGCATCACGATGAAGCCGCCGGTGAGATTGCTTCGCACCACGGCCTCGAAGCCCTTGGTCGTGATCGTGTCGAGGTTCGCCTTGTACTGCCCGCCGGCGTTGTTGACCAGGCCGTCGATGCGGCCGTGACGCTCGAGGATCGCGTCGATCACGCGGACGACCCCGTCTTCGTCGCGGATGTCGGTCGAGTGGATCGAGGCGCGACCGCCGTCCTCCTCGACCTCCGAGAGGACCGCTTCGAGCTTGGCCTGCTTGCGGCCCACGATCGCGACCTCGGCGCCGAGCGAGGTCAGTTCGTGGACGACGCAGCGACCGATGCCGCTGCCGCCGCCCGTCACGACGATCGTCTGCCCCGCGAAGAGGCCGGGTGCGAAAACGGAACGGTAGCTCATGGGTGGTCTCCTTGGTTCGTCGTCAGTGACGGAACGTAGAGGTACGAGGCGCTGCGCGAGTGCGCGAATTCGACGATGCCGATGCCCCGGCGGCCGTCCCACTCGAGAAGCGAGAGCCGGTCGGTCAGGGCCGTGTCGACGGTGCGAGGGGTGACGGAGCCGTCCAGCGGATAGACGTCGTACTCCTCGTGGTCGAGGCCCCTGGGCTTGCCGTGCTGGCCGCCGTAGCCGGCACCGGCCATGTAGCCGCCGCGCGCGGAGGCGTCGATGGCGACGTCGTACTCCACGCCGCTCCGGGTCGTGACCAGGATCCGGCCGCCGACGAGGTCGAGGCCGTCGTCGAAGCGGAGGTCGTGCGTCACTGCGGTGACGCCGTCGAGGCTGCCGTCCGTGGCCATGACGGCCCCTTCGAGCAGGAGGCGCGATCCGTCGCGGCCTTCGACGAGGAGGAAGCCGATCGATCGGTCGTCGAACTGCCCCTGGAACCAGACGTGCAGGCCTTGGCCGCCGGCCATGGTGCGCACCCCGCGGGAACGGTCGCGCTGTCCGTACCAGCCGTCGACCGTGATCCTGCGCCCGTCGAGCCTCAGCACACCTTCGTAGGTGCCCGACTGGAACAGGTGGTCGAAGGTCGACGACGGCGCGTCGCCGTTCTCGACGGTGACGCTGCCGGTCCACGCCGGGGTCCGGGCCGTCCAGACGACGTCACCCTCGAGGCCCGTAGGGTTTGGGGCGAGGGTCAGCCGCCAGCGCGTCATCGGCTCGTCGAGCGTCCAGCTGAGGGGCCCCACGGTCGTGCCGTCGGTGGAGTCGAGCTCGGTTGAGAAGCGGAAGTTCTTCTGCTCGCCGGCGTCGCTGACGACCAGGAAGCCGTCGACGGTGTTCGCGCCGGGGTAGACGCCCGCCCCCAGGATGATCGAGGGAGAGGTGCTGTCGGTCGGGTGCAGGTTGAACATGAGCCGGTCGAAGAAGCGCTCGGGAAGCCCTGTCGTGCCGGGCTCGACGAGGGCGTCGTTGAAGGCATCAGGTGCTTTCGTCACCCTTATACACTAGACCATTGAATTGGACTGACCATTGATTTAGACTCTGGCCAGCGGGGTCGCCGTTGATCCCCCGACGAAAGAGTTCTGCCATGTCGATGACGACAGCTCAGGCAACAACCGTCGAACAGCGCTATAGCCCCGCGCAACTTCAGGACGTCCGCGCGCACGGGTACTGGGATGAGACCAGTCTCGCCCACTACATCGATCTGGCGGCCGCCGCCGACCCGAGTCGCGTCGCCGTCACCGACGGCTACGGCACGCTGACGCGGTCAGAGCTGCGAGCCCAGGCCTATCGCTTCGCGCTGTCGCTCCGACACCTCGGAGTCGTCAAGGGCGACCGCGTGCAGGTCCAGCTGCCGAACTGGAACGAGTTCGTCGTCATCTGGATCGCCCTGGCCCGAATCGGCGCCGTCCTCGTGCCGACGATGCCGGTCTACCGGGACGACGAGGTGAAATTCGTCCTCGACGACTCGGGCGCGAAGATCTCGATCGTCTCCGAGCGCTTCCGCCACTTCGACTATGTCGAGATGATGGCGCCGATCAAGGCGGCGACTCCCGCACTCGAGCACGTGATCGTCGTGCGCGGCACCTCACCCGTGGGCGACAACCTCTCGTTCGAAGACCTGTCGGCCGGCGACGGCGTTCCGACCGACGACGAACTCGGGCCGGTGCCGAGCGCCGACGACCTTCACCTGATCGTGTACACGTCCGGCACCGAGTCGCGCCCCAAGGGCTGCCAGCACACCTTCGGCACGCTGTCGTACACGGCGAAGTGCCTCAACGACTACGTCTTCGTCCTCACGCAAGACGACGTCATGTTCATGCCGACGCCGATCACGCACGCCACCGGGATCACTGCCGGGCTCGTCACCTCGATGATGGTCGGCGCCTCTGTGCACCTCTTCGACGTCTGGGAGGCCGACGAGGGACTCCGCCGGATCGCTGCGTACCGGACGACGGTCAGCATCGCCGCGACGCCGTTCCTGCAGATGGCGCTGGCCGCCCTGAAGAAGGATCCGAGCCACGACATCTCCAGCATGCGCGTGTGGGCGTCGGCCGGTGCCCCGATTCCGGAGGTCCTCCTGCGCGAATGGAACCGACTGCTTCCCGGCTGCGCCGCCCGGCCCGTCTACGGCAGCAGCGAGGTGATGGTCTGCACCGCCGTCCGCGAGGGCGACCCCGAGGAGAAGGTCGTGGCCTCCGACGGTCGAAGCTTCGACGGCATCGTCCTGCAGATCCGCGACCAGTCCGGCACCGAAGTGGCCACCGGAGAGGAGGGCGAGATCACGTACACGAGCCCCGGTCTCTTCCTCGGCTACTGGAACAACCCCGAGCGCACAGCCGCGACGATCGGCCCGGACGGTTTTGCGCACTCGGGTGATCTCGGCCGCGTCGACTCCGAGGGGTACCTCCGCGTCACGGGCAGGATCAAAGACCTCATCATCCGCGGCGGCCTCAACATCTCGGCGCGCGAGGTCGAGGAGAATGCGGCAACGCACCCCGACGTCGCCAATGTGGCCGCCGTCAGCATCCCCGACGACCGCCTCGGTGAGAAGGTGTGCGCGTTCATCGTCGCCGCGGGGGAGCATCAGCTGAGCGTCCATGAACTCGGCGACTACCTGCACTTCGAGCGCCACATCGCGCCGCAGAAGTGGCCCGAGAAGATCATCTACGTCGACGAACTGCCGTCCACCGCCACGGGCAAGATCAAGAAGTTCGAGCTGAGGCAGCGTGCGCTGGCACTCCTCCTCGAAGAGTCGGCTGTTCACGAGTCGCACGTCGTCGGTTAATACGCGTGAGCGACGATTGACGCCATGCGTATTCTCTTCGTCCGACACGGTCAGACGACGGCCAACGTGCTGGGGCTACTCGTCCGAGCCGAGCATCGTGCTCCACATGCTCGACGGCACGCGGAAGACCGAGGACGACAACTCGCCTCAGAGGCGGACCGCCTCCCTCGCCGGTGAACGGACCGCGGCGATTGCTCGAGTCACGGAGTTGCTCGAAGGAACCGAACTGCACGGGCCGTTCCAGGCCGCGGCGTCGGCCGCGCCCGTCGCTCTTCCCGCACGGGAGGCATCGAAGGTGCAGTGCACTCGAATCGTCAATGAGGCCCGGTTGGTGATGCGAGAACTGGAACGCGTTTCGTCTCGGGTGGCGCCCTCGAGCGGTGGGACGACATCCTTCTGCCGATGGACGTGGAACTCGACGACTTCCTGTCGAATCCCGCTTCGACTTCGTGAGCGGGGACGCGAGCGGGGCCATTCCGAAGGCCGAAGTCGGCGAAACGCTTCAGGGGATCGGTGTCTCACCGGGCGTCCACACCGGTCTGGTCGAGGTGGTCAAGTCCATCGAAGACGATGTCGACATCGAGCCGGGAGACGTGCTGGTCGCACTGACCGCGGATTGGTCGTGGGGCGCGCTGTTCCTCAGCGCGGGAGCCGTCATCGGTCAGACAGGAGCGGCGGTCTCCCACGCGGGGATCGTGACAGTGGACGCGGTGCCCGGGCAATAGCCTCCGAGAGCTGCGACGTTCGCTAACCTGAAGGGCACCAGGCGAGAGGACGACCCCGTGGCGCGCTCGACCAGACCCCTGCCGCTCGATCCCATCGCGGAGGCGCGACGGCAGTGGAACTCGCACGGCTGGACGAGCGCGGCCGACGGGATGGCCGCCGTCACGTCGATCATGCGGGCTCAGCAGCTCATGCTGGCTCGGGTCGAAGCGGTGCTCAAACCATACGGGCTGTCGTTCGCGCGCTACGAGATGCTCACGCTGCTCAGCTTCACCCGAGACGGCGTCCTGCCGATGGCCAGTGCCACGGCGAGACTTCAGGTCCATCCGACGAGTGTCACGAACACGGTCGACCGGCTGGAGAAAGACGCCCTCGTCACCCGGTCGGCGCATCCCAGCGACGGCCGAGCGGCGCTCCTGACGCTGACCGACGCGGGTCGTGCCCTCGTCGCCCGAGCCTCGTCCGACCTCAACGCCGTCGTGTTCGAGGTGCCGGGGCTCGAGCGGGACGATCTCGCCCAGTTGGTGCGGATCCTGGGGAAGTTCCGGCGTGATGCCGGCGACTTCGACATCCCGGACGCTCCCGCCGAACCCCTCTGAGCCGTGCAGCCCCTAGCGGTGGGTGAAGAGCGGCTTCCGCTTCTCGACGAACGCGGTCATTCCCTCGGTCTGGTCGTCCAGGGCGAACAGCGCCTGGAACGTCCGGCGCTCGAACGCGATCCCCTCGCTGAGGCCGCTCTCGAAAGCCCGGTTCACGGCCTCCTTGGCGGCCATGGTGACCGGCAGCGACTTGGCGGCGATCTCGTCGGCGATGCCGAGAGCGGTCTCGACGAGTTCGTCGAGCGGAACGACGCGCGACACGAGGCCCGCCTGTTCCGCCTCGACGGCGGTGATGGAGCGACCCGTGAGGATCAGGTCCATCGCCTTGGCCTTGCCGATCGCGCGCGTGAGGCGCTGGGTTCCGCCGATCCCGGGGATCACACCGAGGGTGATCTCCGGCTGCCCGAATCTCGCGGAGTCCGCAGCCACGATGAAGTCGCACATCATCGCGAGCTCGCAGCCTCCGCCGAGCGCGTAGCCGGCGACGGCGGCGATGATCGGGGTGCGGAGGGTCGGGATTCTGCTCCAGGCTCCGAACAGGTCGGAGAGATAGACGTCCTGATACGACAGCGTCGCCATCTCGGTGATGTCGGCGCCGGCGGCGAACGCCTTAGCCGATCCCGTGACGACGATCGCGCCGATCCCCGGGTCGCCGTCGAACGCCGCAGCCGCTTCGACGACCTCGCCCATGAGCGCCGAGTTCAGCGCGTTGAGCGCTTTCGGCCTGTTCAGCGTGATGAGGCCGACGCGCCCTCGGGTCTCGACGAGGATCGTCTCGAACTCGGTCATGCCGCGCTCCGAGCCCGGATCTCGGTGATGATGGCCGAGAAGTCGAGCCCGGCTCCGCCGCTCTCGGCGAACCGCGAGTAGATGAGGCCCGCCATGGTTCCGAGCTCGGCGTCGACGCCGGTCGACTGAAGGGCCGCCGCAGCGAGCCCGAGGTCTTTCGCCATGAGCGCGGTCGAGAACCCGGGCGCGAAGTCGCGGTTGGCCGGGCTCGCGGGCACCGGGCCGGGAACGGGGCAGTTGGTGGTCAACGCCCAGCACTGGCCGGACGCGTTCGAGGCGACCTCGAAGAGCGCCTCGTCTGTCAGGCCCAGGCTCTCGCCCAGCACGAATGCCTCGCTGACGGCGATCATCGAGACGGCGAGCAGCATGTTGTTGCAGACCTTGGCGGCTTGGCCGGCGCCGGGCTTGCCGCAGTGCACGACCCGACCGCCGACGACGGTGAGCACCGGCTTCGCCGACTCGAAGTCGGCCGCGGCTCCGCCGACCATCATCGCGAGCGTACCGGCCGTGGCTCCGACGACGCCTCCGGAGACGGGCGAGTCGACGTTGCGGTGGCCGGCCTCGGCGGCGAGCCGGTGCGCCTCGATCGCGTCGTCCACCGCGATCGTCGAGCAGTCGATGAACAGCGTGTCGGGCTTCGCCGCCGCGAGCACGCCGGGCGCGCCCTCGGTGCCCGTGTAGACGTCGTGCACCTGCTTGCCGTTCTGCAGCATGGTGATGACGACGTCGGCCTGGGCTGCGGCGTCGGCCGCGGTGGCGGAGATCGTGATGCCGGCGGCGGCGGCAGCGTCGCGGGCGCCTTCGAAGACGTCGAAGCCGGTCACGTCATAACCGGCGGCCGCGAGATTGACGGCCATCGGGCGGCCCATGTTGCCGAGGCCGATGAATGCTACAGAGGTGCTCATCGTCGTACCTTTCGTTCGAGATCGAGTTCGCCGTCGCCCAGGGGGGCGAAGAGCTCGCGGATGTGGTTGTCGTCGACCTCGCCGAGCGTCGTCGGATTCCAGTGGGGGGTGCGGTCTTTGTCGATGACCTGCGCGCGAATCCCCTCGGCGAGGTCGGGTTCGGCGAGGAATCTCAGGGAGACGCGGAAGTCCTGCTCGAAGACGTCCTCGAGCGAGGAGGCTTTCGCGGCGCGCCTGACCGCATGCAGCGCGGCTTTCAACGCCGTCGGCGATTTGGCACGGATGGCGTCGTGGGCGTCGTGGGCGGCATCCTCGGTGCGGGCCGCCAGTCGATCGAGGATCGCGCCGACGTCGTCGCCCGCGTAGGCCGCGTCGATCCAGGGCCGGGCCGCGGGGAGTACGCCGGGTGGCGGGGCAGTGGCGGAGGCCGCGACGGCCGTGGCCGGATCCTGCGTCGCGAGGGACGTGATGAAGTCGGCGATACTGCCGCTCGCGATGAAGTGATCGGCGAGACCTGTGAGGATCGCGTCGGCACCGCCGATCGTCGAACCGGTGAGGGCCAGGTGCGCGCCGATCTCGCCGGGCGCGCGCGCGAGCAGGTAGTTGCCGCCGACGTCGGGCACGAAACCGATGCTGGTCTCGGGCATTCCGAGTTTCGAGGTCTCGGTCACGATCCGGATGCTGCCGTGGGCCGACACCCCGATGCCGCCGCCGAGCACGACGCCGGTCTGGATCGCGACGTACGGCTTCGGATAGCCCGCGATCAGGGCGTCGAGCGCGTACTCCTCGCGCCAGAACGTCTCGCTCTCCGGGCCGCCTTCGCGGGCGTCGCGGTAGATGCCGACGATGTCGCCGCCCGCGCAGAGCCCCGCTCGCCGGCGCCGGTGAGCAGCACGGTCGAGACGTCGTCATCGTCAGCCCACTCGTCGAGGGTCTGGCGCAGGATCCGCACCATGTCGAGATTCAGAGCGTTGAGGGCGCGCGGGCGGTTCAGCTCCAGGTGGCCGAGGCGCCCCCGCCTCGAGACGAGGACGGGCGGTTCGGACGCGGCGTCGGTCATCGGACGAAGCTCCGTCCGACGATCATGCTCATGATCTCGTTGGTGCCCTCGAGGATCTGTTGCACGCGAAGGTCGCGGACGACCTTCTCGATGCCGTAGTCGGCGAGGTAGCCGTAGCCGCCGTGCAGCTGGAGCGCCTCGTTGGCGACCCGGAAGGCGGCGTCGGTGACGAACTTCTTCGTTCCCGCGCAGAGCTCCACCTTGTTGGGGGCGTCGTTCTCGAGTGCGTCGGCGGCCTTGGCGAGGAGGCTCCGGGCGGCCTGGAGGTCGATCTCCATGTCGGCGAGCCGAAACTGCAGGGCTTGGTTCTTGATCAGTGGGTGCCCGAAGGCGTTCCGCTCGTTGAGGTAGGTGACCGCCTGGTCGAGCGCCCACTGGGCCCCGCCGAGTGAGCAGGCCGCCATGTTCAGGCGGCCGCCGTTCAGGCCCATCATCGCGATCCGGAAGCCGGAGCCCTCGTCCCCGAGGGCGTTCGTGGTGGGCACACGGACGTCGTCGAAGATGACCTGCCGAGTGGGCTGCGCGTTCCAGCCCATCTTCTTCTCGTTCGGACCGAAGCTCAGGCCGGGCGTTCCGGCGGGGACGACGATGGCGGTGATGCCGGAAGCGCCGGGCTTCCCGGTGCGCGCCATCACGATGTAGATCGCGGAGGTGCCCGCGCCGGAGATGAACTGCTTCGTACCGTTCACCACGTACTCGTCGCCGTCGCGGCGAGCCGACGTCGTGATCGCGGCCGCGTCGGATCCTGCACCCGGTTCTGTGAGGCAGTAGCTGCCCAGGTCGGTCATCGCGGCGAGCCCCGGGACCCACTTGTGGCGCTGTTCGTCGTCGCCGAACGTGTCGATCATCCAGACGACCATGTTGTGGATCGAGATGTACGCGGCGATGGTGGTGTCGCCCTTGGCGAGCTCCTCGAAGATGAGGGCGGCGTCGATGCGGGTCAGCCCCGATCCGCCGACCTCTTCGGCGGCGTAGATGCCGCCGAGGCCCATCCCGCCGGCTGCTTGGAGCACGTCGACGGGGAAGTGCTTGGTCTGGTCCCACTCGACGGCGTGCGGTGCCAGTTCTTGCGTCGCGAAGTCGCGGACGGCTTCGACGAGCGCCTCCTGCTCGTCGGTCGGTGCGTAGGTCGACGTCATCATCAGCCCATCAGCGGCATCACGAAGCTGGCGCCCTCTTTGAGGCCGGAGGGCCAGCGCTGCGTCACGGTCTTCGTCTTGGTGTAGAAGCGGAACGAGTCGGGGCCGTGCTGATTGAGGTCGCCGAAGCCCGAGCTCTTCCAGCCGCCGAAGGTGTGGTAGCCGATCGGGACGGGGATCGGCACGTTGACGCCGACCATGCCGGTGTTGACCCGCTCGGTGAAGTCGCGGGCCGTGTCGCCGTCGCGGGTGAAGATGGCGACGCCGTTGCCGTATTTGTGCTCGCTCGGAAGGCGGAGGGCCTCCTCGTAGTCGGCGGCTCGGGTGATGATCAGGACAGGGCCGAAGATCTCCTCCTGGTAGAGCTCCATGTCGGTGGTGACGTGGTCGAAGAGGGTCGGGCCGAGGAAGAAGCCGTTCTCGTAGCCCGGCACCACGTGGCCGCGGCCGTCGGCGAGCAGCTCGGCGCCGTCGTCGACGCCCTTCTGGATCGCCGCGGTCACCCGCTCGACGGCCGCTCGGCTCACGAGCGGCCCGTAGTCGGCCTTCGGGTCGAGCGAATTGCCGATCGTCAGCTGGTTCACCCGCTCGGTGAGTTTCGCCGCGAGGGCGTCGGCTGTCGCTTCGCCCACCGGGACGGCGACGGAGATGGCCATGCATCGCTCGCCGGCCGACCCGTAGCCGGCGCCGATCAGAGCGTCGGCGACCTGGTCGAGGTCGGCGTCCGGCATCACGATCATGTGGTTCTTCGCGCCACCGAAGCACTGCGCACGTTTGCCGTTCTTGGCGGCGGTCTCGTAGATGTACTGGGCGATCGGCGTGGAGCCGACGAAACCGATTGCCATCACGCGGTCGTCGTTGAGAAGGGCGTCGACGCCCTCTTTGTCGCTGTTGACGACGTTCAGGATCCCGGCCGGAAGACCCGCCTCGAGGAACAGCTCTGCGAGCCGCAGGGGAACGGAGGGATCACGCTCGGACGGCTTCAGGATGAACGCGTTGCCGGCAGCGATCGCCGGCCCCATCTTCCAGAGCGGGATCATCGCGGGGAAGTTGAAGGGCGTGATCCCGGCGACGACGCCAAGCGGCTGCCGCATCGAGTAGACGTCGACTCCGGTCCCGACGCTTGAGCTGTACTCGCCCTTGAGCAGGTGCGGAGCGCCGATCGCGAATTCGATGACCTCGACACCGCGTTGGATGTCGCCCTTCGCGTCTTCGACGGTCTTGCCGTGCTCCGACGACAACGTCCGGGCGAGTTCGTCGACGTTGTCGCGGACGAGTTCGAGGAACCGCATGAGCACGCGGGCCCGCCGCTGCGGGTTCGTCTTCGCCCAGCCGATCTGCGCCGCGGCCGCGTTGTCGATCACGGCGGTCATCTCGGCGAGATTCGCCAGAGGCACGCGCGCCTGCACCTCGCCGGTGTTCGGGTCGTAGACGTCGCCAAACCGCCCGGAGGTCCCTTCGACGTGCTTGCCGCCGACGAAATGGGTCAGATCGCGAACCTTCGAGGAGATCATTTCTTGAGTCATGACGAGCACCCTTCCGTGCGCCCGGCGGGTCGAGCCGATGCGCGATCGAACATAGTAGGAAGTCCTAGTAATTGCTAGGGACTAGTTGTATCTTGGCCTGACTGGTTAACTTTGGTCAAACCATTTACAGTTAGACCAATCATAAGGAGGTCGGACGCGTGAAGATCATCGTTCTTGTCAAACAGGTTCCTGACACGTGGGGTGAGCGGAAGCTCGACCTCGCGACAGGGCAGCTCGACCGCGGTGCGACCGATGCCGTCGTCGACGAGATCGACGAGCGTGCCCTCGAAGTGGCCTTGACCTACCAGGACGCCCACGACGCCGAAGTCGTGGTTCTGTCGATGGGCCCCGCCGCAGCGAAAGACACGCTCCGCAAGTCGCTCGCCATGGGAGCGGACTCCGCGCTCCACGTGCTCGACGATGGCCTGTCCGGGGCGGACACCACGACCACGGCAGCTGTTCTCGCCGCCGCGATCACGAAGGCCGGCTTCGATCTCGTCATCGCCGGCAACGAGGCGACCGACGGGCGCGGCGGGGTCGTCCCGGCCATGGTGGCCGAGCGCCTCGGAGTGCCCGCTCTGACGTTCATGAACTCCGTCGAGATCACCGAGTCGTCGGTGAGCGGCGAGCGGGGCAACGAATACGGCACCATGACCGTCCACGCTGCCCTGCCGGCCGTCATCTCGATCACCGAAGGGCTGCCCGAAGCGCGCTTTCCGAATTTCAAGGGCATCATGAAGGCGAAGAAGAAGCCTCTCGAAGTCTGGACTCTCGCCGACCTGGCAGACGCCCAGTCAGCTCCGCTCTCGGTCGTCCTCGCGACGGCGGAGCGCCCCGGCCGCACGGCCGGCACCAAAATCGTCGACGAGGGCAACGCGGGCGTCGAGCTCGCCGAGTTCCTCGCCGCCGGCCGACTGATCTGATCGAAGGAGATCACCCATGTCGAACGTCCTGACATTCATCGAGGTCTCCGCCGCGGGCGAGATCCGCAATACGGCTCCCATGCTGCTCGCCGTGGCCAAGAAGCTCGGAACTCCCGTGGCCGTCGTCGCGGTGGAACCAGGGTCCGGCGCGGCCCTCGGTGAAGAACTCGGCCGTTATGGCGCAGAGCAGGTCTTCATCGGAGAGTCCGACGACGTCAAGACGGTGCTGCACACCCCACAGGTCGAAGCGCTCGCGGCTGCGGCCGTGGCGCTCGAGCCGAGCGCGATCGTGCTCGCCCACTCCATCGACGGTCGCGAGATCGGGGCGCGCCTGGCCGTGAGGCTCGGAGCCGGAATCCTCGTCGACGTCGTCGACGTGGAAGGCGACGGCGGCGACATCAGCGCCACGCACTCCGTCTTCGGCGGCGCGTACACGGTGCAGGCGAAGGTCGACCAGGGGCCGACCATCGTCACCGTGCGCCAGGGAGCCCTCGACGATCGCGCCGAGCCTGTCGAGGCGACCGTGACAACCCAGTCGCTCGAGCCGTCTTCCCGTGCGGCCGTCGTCATCGATGAGGTGCACGACGTCGTCGTCGCCTCCGACCGCCCTGAGCTCCGCGGCGCGACGAAGGTCGTCTCGGGCGGCCGCGGTCTGCAGTCGCAAGAGAAGTTCGTGCTCGTCGAGCAGCTCGCCGACGCCCTGGGCGCTGCGGTCGGCGCCTCGAGGGCGGCAGTCGACGCCGGGTTCGTGCCGCAGACGTCGCAGGTGGGTCAGACCGGCATCACAGTATCGCCGCAGCTCTACATCGCGCTCGGGATCTCGGGCGCCATCCAGCACCGGGCCGGCATGCAGACGGCCAAAACCATCGTCGCGATCAACAAAGACGAGTCGGCGCCGATCTTCGACATCGCCGACTTCGGCATCGTCGGCGACGTCTTCACGGTCGTGCCGCAGCTGATCGAGGCGATCGGCCAGCGGACGCACTGATGGCGGACACCACGACGAGGCTCGGCAACTTCCAGCAGAGCCGCTGGTTCAAGCTGGTCTGGATCGTCCCCGGGATACTGGTCGGCCTGGCACTGATCGTCATCGCCGCGCGCGTCATCCGCGACACGTCAGCCGGCCAGGCGTTCCTCTCCTCCTATCCCGGGCACACGACCCTGCCGGCGTTCGCGCCTGTGGGGTTCCCGGGCTGGTTGGCGTGGCAGCACGGGCTGAACGTGTTCTTCATGCTCTTCATCATCCGATCGGGCTGGCAGGTGCGGACCACCCAGCGGCCCACCGCCTTCTGGACGCGCAACAACAAGGGCCTTGTGAAGACCAAGGGCCAGCCGGTCAGGATCAGCCTGAACCTCTGGCTGCACATCACGACCGACACCCTCTGGGTGCTCAACGGCATCGTCTTCTACGTGCTCGTCTTCACGACCGGCCAGTGGACGAGGATCATCCCGACCACGTGGGGCATCTTCCCCAACGCGGTGTCGGCGGGGCTGCAGTACGCGTCGCTGAATTGGCCGACTGAGAGCGGCTGGTCGAATTACAACGCGCTGCAGACGATCAGCTATTTCATCATCGTGTTCCTCGCGGCACCGGTGGCGATCGTGACCGGCATCAGGATGGCGCCCGGGTTCGCGGCGAAATTCAAGCGGTTCGACAAAGTGTTCCCGCTGCCCGTGGCCAGGCGGGTGCACTACCCGACGATGATCGTCTTCGTCGTGTTCATCGTGATCCATGTGACCCTGGTGCTCGCGACCGGCGCACTCAACAACCTCAACCACATGTATGCGGTCAACAACGGCGGCTCGTGGGGAGGCTTCGCAGTGTTCGCGGGGTCGCTGATCGTCATGGCGGCTGCGTGGATCGCCGCGTCGCCGCTCGTGCTCCGGGCGATCGCCGGCACCATGGGGCGGGTCGGGCGCTGATGAGAACAGGAAGCCGTTCTGAACCGGCTCGATCGAGAGTGGTCTAGCGGGATCCCTCTCGTAGACCTCTTCTCTGGGACGGCCCCTCAGCACGCCGGCCGTCGTGTCGATCGGCATCGCCGGCTTCCAGCGACCTAGCGGCTGATCACCGACACCCTCGGCGAAGAGTCCGCGCCGGCGGGGGCCGGCAATGTAGTCGCGCGCCATTTCGTCGATTTCATCGAGTCTTCGCTCCTGACTGGCCCCGTCGAGGGCAAGGCAAGGGTGGGCTAGACACCGGTCAACAGTGCTCGGGTACCCCGATCGGGCGTGCGCGCAGGGGCGAGAGCTAGCATGACGCATGGTCGTGATCCGCTCCATCGAGACGGCGCTGCCGCCGACGGTCATCGCGCAGCAGCAGTTCCGCGACCTTCTCGCGTCGCAGCCCGCCTACGGCCGGCTGGGCAAGCGCCTCGTGACCGCCGCCTTCGACGCTTCGGCCATCGAGACCCGCCACGTCGTGCTCGAAGAGTTCGCGGTGGGGGCGACCACGCCGGATCCTGCGTTCTTCGACGCCACGACCGGCCTGGTGCAAGATCCCGGCACCAAGACCCGCAACGACGCCTACGTCGCGCAGTCCAAGCCGCTGCTCGTCGACGCGGCGCGTCGCGCCCTCGAAAGTGCCCCTGGCCTCACCGCGGCCGACGTCACCCACGTCGTGACCGTCTCGTGCACGGGGTTCTTCGCCCCCGGCCCCGACTACGTGCTGGTGCGCGAGCTCGGTCTCGCGCCGTCGACGCAGCGCTTCCATCTCGGCTTCATGGGCTGCTACGGCGCCTTCCCGGCGCTGCGCATGGCCGACCAGTTCTGTCGGGCCGACCCGACCGCCGTCGTGCTCGTCGTCAGCGTCGAGCTCTGCTCGCTGCACCTCCACGTCGACGACGACCCCGACTCGATCGTCGCCGCGTCGGTCTTCGCCGACGGCGCCGCCGCCGCGATCGTCACCGCCGACGACGCCGAGCGTGCGTCGGCCGCCGCAGAGGCGGCCCCGGCTGCCGCAACGGCCCTCGGTCTCGAGCCAACCCGCAGCCTCGAGTCGGCCTGCCCTGTCCTCCGCCTCGACGCCTTCGAGACGATCGTCGTGCCCGAGGGCGAGGCCGAGATGGCGTGGACGATCGGCGACCGAGGCTTCGACATGACGCTGTCGAGCTACGTGCCGCGCATCGTCGAGCAGAACGTCGGCTCGGCTCTCGCGCCGCTCCTCGACGGAGCCCCGGCCGTCGAGGTCGAGCGGTGGGCGATCCACCCGGGCGGGCGCAGCATCCTCGACCGCGTGCAGACGGCGCTGGGGCTCTCCGACGAGCAGCTCGAGGCGTCGCGCGGTGTCCTGCGTGACTACGGCAACATGTCGAGTGCGACGGTGCTGTTCGTGCTGAAGCGCCTGCTCGACGAAGCCGCCGCGGTCGAGGGCGCCGCACCCGAGGGCGTCGGAGCGGTCGCGTTCGGCCCGGGTCTCACCGTCGAGAGCGCGCTCATGACGCTGATCCCGGCCCCGTCGCATCCTGCGCCCGCCGACGAGCTGGTGGAGGACCGCGAGCCTGAACGTGAGACCGCCCGCGCATGATCGATCTGTCGCAGCGCGAGACCGCGGCTCTCGAGCTGATGGACGACCCCGCCTGCGATCCGGACGCCCTCCGCCGCACGTACCAGCACTTCGCGCTCGTGAACCGGCTCGTGTCGGGCTGGCGCTCGACCTATGTGCGCCGGCTGCGCCCCCTGATCCGGCAGCGCGAGCGCGAGACCGGCCGCCCCGCCACCCTCCTCGACGTCGGCTGCGGTGGGGGAGACGTGGCGAGGTCTCTCGCGTCCTGGGCCCGCCGCGACGGCCTGCGCCTGAAGGTGACGGGCGTCGACCCGGATGCCAGGGCTCACGACTTCGCGATGTCGCAGCCCCCGGTGCCGTGCCTGACCTTCGAGCGGACGGCGAGTCGCGATCTCGTTGCCGCGGGGCGCGTCTTCGACCTCGTCATCTCGAACCACGTGGTGCATCATCTCGACACCGAGGCCCTCGAGGGGCTGCTGCACGACAGCGAGAGGCTGGCCGTGGGGCTCGTGGTCCACGGTGACATCGCGCGAGGCCGGGTGGCCTACGGCGCCTACCGGGTGGCCACGACGGGGACCTTCCGCGGCTCGTTCATCCACGACGACGGGCTGCTCTCCATCCGTCGCAGCTATCGCCCGGCCGAGCTGCAGGCCGTCGTGCCCGCCGGCTGGAGGGTGGAGCGTCAGGGCCCCTTCCGCGTGCTGCTGACGTTCGAGCCTGCGCGCCGGCACGAACCGGCGCGAGAGGCCCGCCGTGCGTGACGTCGTCGTGATCGGCGGAGGCCCGGTCGGAGCCTTCCTCGCAGCCCTCCTGGCCGAGCGCGGCCTCGACGTGACCGTGTGGGAGAAGCGCCGCACCACGCCGCCATCGTCACGCGCGATCGGCGTCCACCCGCCCGCCCTCGAGTCGTTCACCCGCATCGACATCGCCGAGCAGGTGGTCGAGCGGGCCGTTGAGATCCGACGCGGGATCGCACGCACCGGCGGTCGTACGCTGGGCTCCGTCTCGTTCGCGCGCGTCTCCGACCGCTTCCCGTTCGTCGCGTCGCTGCCGCAGTTCGTGACCCAGGCCCTCGTCGAGGGGCGCCTCGAGGCTCTCGCGCCCGGCGCCCTGCAGAAGGGTGTCGAGTTGCTCGCCCTCGACGACGTGCAGCCCGACCGGGTGCGGTTGCACGGGCGAGTCGACGGGGTCGACGTCTTCGAGGTGGCGCGCTTCGTGGTCGGAGCGGACGGCCCTCGCAGCGCCGTTCGACACCTGCTCGGCATCACTGCGTCACTGCAGGCCTACGACGCGCCGTTCGTGATGGGTGACTTCCGCGACGACACCGGCGACGGCGACGACGCCGTCGTGCACCTCGAGTCGGCGGGAGTCGTCGAGTCGTTCCCGTTGCCGGCGGGGCGGCGGCGCTTCGTGATCCGTACCGAGCAGGCGATGGCCCGCCCGACGCCCGAGACCGTGGCGGCCCTGATCGGGCAGCGGATCGGCATCACCCCCGACGCCGCGACCGGCACCGGCGTGAGCGCCTTCGCCACGAGGCGCCGCATGGCCGAGCGGCTCGTCCGCGGCCGCGTCGTGCTGATCGGCGACGCCGCCCACGAGATCAGCCCGATCGGCGGCCAGGGCATGAACCTGGGCTGGCTCGACGCCGACGCGCTCGCCCCCCTGCTCGTCGCCGGCATCGAGCGTGACCGCGTCGACACTGCGGCCCTCGAGACGTTCGAGGCCGACCGCCTGAAGGCTGCGTGGCGTGCCGCCCGGCAGGCCGAGGCGAACATGTCGATGGGTCGGCCGAGCTCGGGCCTCAAGAAGGCCGCGCGCGACTTCGGCTTCGGCCTCGCGCTGGCGAGCCCTGCCAAGCATCTCCTCGCCCGCACCTATGCGATGAGCCGCGGCTGAGGCCTCGGCCCGGCAGCCCAGAGGTCGCGAGCGCTCAGACCGCGAGCGCTCAGACCGCGAGCGCTCAGCCCGCGAGCGCTCAGCCCGCGAGTCGCGTCCCGCTCAGCACGAGTTCGACCGCGATCACGAGCGACGCCAGGATCACGAGACGGAAGAGCATGCGATCGGGCGGCCGGGTGAGCACGAGCCGCGAACCGACCGCGGCGATCGCCAGGGCGACCACGAGACCGGCGACCGAGGCCACGGTCACCGAGCTGCCGGGATCCTGCACCAGAGGCCCCACGAGGACGAGGATCGCAGCGACGATGAGGGCTCCGAACGCGACGAGGCCGGAGGTGCGCGCACCGAGCCGGTGGGGGAGCCCGCGTACTCCGGTCGCGTTGTCGTCGGCGAGGTCGGGCAGCACGTTCGTGAAGTGGATCGAGACGCCGAACACCGCGCCGACAGCCGTCGCCCACGGTGCGGCCACGACGCCGTGCACACCGGCGAACGTCACCACGTCGGGCAGCAGCCCGAAGCTCACGACGAAAGGCGCAACCGACAGCGCGGTGCGCTTGAGACCGAGGTTGTACGCCCACCCCGAGGCGACCAGCACGAAGTGGCAGATCGCGGCGGCGCGCCCCAGCGAGATCGACACGGCCATGCCGATCACGAACGCCGACACCGCCGCCCGCGCGACGAGACGGCGTGAGACGCGGCCTGCGGCCACGGGCTTGTCGAGCCGGCCGCTCGCCCGATCGCGCCCGGCGTCGATCCAGTCGTTCGACCAGCCGATCGAGAGCTGACCGAGCAGGATCGCGATGGCGATCACGACGCACCGCGCGGGCTCGTAGCCGAGCGAGACGGCGAGCAACGCCGACAACACGGTCACGGCCAGGGTGGGCCCCGGATGCGACGAGAGTGCGAGATCCCTCGCCCGGGTGAGCATCGCATCAGCTTAGGTGCAGGAACGGCCCCCGCCGAGTCTCCCGGCGAGGGCCGCCCTTCTTGCAACCGGACGACGTCGCACCCGTGGGCTCCTTGAGGGAGAGCCCGTGGCGGATCAGAACCCGGGTTTGATCTGCGTCGCCGTCAGAACGGCTGCTCACGTCGAGTTACCATCCCAGACGCGAGCGCGATACTACGCCGCTGAATCGGCCCTGAACAGGGGTGTTGTCCACAGAGCGCTGGACGGACAGGAGGGCTCGGCCCCGACGCCATAGACTTTCGGGCGTGCCAGTGAACCCCGACCTCGTGGGGCGGTCCTTTCCGCCCGTCAGCCCCTACCTCGTCGGCCGCGAGAAGATCCGCGAATTCGCGCGAGCCACGCGGTCCGAGAGCCCGCTCTCGCTCGACCCGGAGGCCGCCCGCGCGGCCGGGTTCGGTGACGTCGTCGCCCCGCCGACCTTCGCCATCGTCGTGCAAGAGCAGACGCTCGAGCAGCTGCTGCACGAGCCCGACGCCGGCATCGACTTCGCGCGCGTCGTCCACGGCGACCAGCGCTTCACGTATTCGCGCCCCATCGTCGCCGGCGACGAGCTGACGGCCACGCTGAACGTCGCAAGCGTCAAGACGCTCGGCGGCCACTCGATGGTCACGGCCGAGTCGGTCATGGTCGACGAGGCCGGCGAGCACGTCGTCACCGCGATCTCCACCCTCGTCGTGCGAGGCGACGAATGAGCGCGGCCACCCTCGAGGTCGGCGCCGTCGTCGCCGAGAAGACCCTCGTGCTCACCCGTGACTCGCTCGTGCGCTACGCCGGGGCGTCCGGCGACTTCAACGCGATCCACTACCGCGACGACATCGCGCAGTCGGTCGGCCTGCCCGGGGTGCTGGCCCACGGCATGCTGACCATGGGCGTCGCCGTGCAGCCGGTCGTCGACTGGCTCGCGTCCGACGAGGCACCGGGCGCCGGCGGCTGGGTGAGCGACTACCAGGTCCGCTTCACCCGACCCGTGCCGGTCGATGCGACCACCGGCGCCGAGCTGTCGATCGTTGCGAAGCTCGGCCAGCTCGACACCGAGGCCCGCACGGCGCGTGTCGACCTCACCGTCACGTTCGACGGCCAGACCGTGCTCGGCAAGGCCCAGGTGCGAGTGGCCTGGGCGTGACCACCACCCCGCTTGCCGAGCTCACCACGATGCAGGTGGGTGGGTCGCCCGACCGCCTGATCACGGCGACCACGGGCGACGAGCTGCTCGCTGCGGCGCGCGGGGCGTTCGCCTCCGACGAGCCGTGGTTCGTGCTCGGCGGCGGGTCGAACCTCGTGGCGAGCGACGAGGGCTTCGAGGGCACCGTGATCCGGGTGGCCACGCGAGGCGTCGAGGTCCTGTCGCAGGATGCCCAGAGGGTGCGGCTTCGTGTCGCGGCCGGAGAGCCCTGGGACGCCCTCGTCGCATTCGCCGTCGAGCACGGCTGGTCGGGCATCGAGGCGCTGAGCGGAATCCCCGGCTCGACCGGCGCTGCCCCGGTGCAGAACATCGGCGCCTACGGCCAGGAGGTCGCGTCGAGCCTCGTCGGGGTCGACTTCCTCGATGCCGACACCGGCGAGTTCGTGCGCGTGCCGGCCGCGAATCTGAGCCTCGGCTACCGCACCAGCGTCTTCAAGGCGAGCACTCACGATCCGGCCGCCTCGGGCGTGCCCGCCCGGTCGGGCGTGATCGTGGCCGTCGAGCTCGAGCTCGGCGACACCTCGGGTGAATCGGCGCCGGTCGCCTACGCGCAGCTCGCCGCAGCCCTGGGCGTCGAGCTCGGCGCACGGGTGCCGCTTGCGGACGCGCGCCGACGTGTGCTCGAGCTGCGCGCCTCGAAGGGCATGGTGCTCGATCCTGCCGATCGCGACACGTATTCGAGCGGCTCGTTCTTCACGAACCCGATCGTGCCGCCTTCAGCGCTCGAGGGCGTGCCCGCCGACGCACCGCGCTGGCAGACGGCGCCGGAGGCAGCGGACGTCGCGGTGCCCCTCGGCTCACCGCCTGCACCGCCCCCGGCGTACGAGCCCGCCGACGTCAAGCTCAGCGCCGCGTGGCTGATCGAGCGCGCCGGCATCGCGCGCGGCTTCCACCTGCCGGGCTCGGGTGCGGCCATCTCATCGAAGCACACGCTCGCGATCACGAACCGCGGCGGCGCGACTGCGGCCGACGTGGCCGAGCTCGCGCGCTACGTGCAGAGCCGTGTGGCCGCGGAGTTCGGCGTGGTCCTCCGCCCCGAGCCCATCCTGCTCGGCGTCTCCCTCTGACGCTGAAACCCCCGCCGGCGGCGCACGCTGACGCTGAAACCCCCGCCGGCGGCGCACGCGCAATGCCTAGGCATTGCGCGCACGCCGGCCCCGAGGGTTTAGCGGAACAGCTTCTGGAGGCGGTGCACTCCCTCGAGCAGGTCGTCGTCGCCGAGCGCGTACGAGAGGCGCAGGTAGCCGCTGGGGCCGAAGGCCTCGCCGGGCACCGTGGCCACCTCGGCCTGGTCGAGAATCAGGTCGGCGAGCTCGAGCGACGTGGTCGGCGTGACGCCGCCCCACTCGCGGCCGAGCAGGCCGGTCACGTCGGGGTAGACGTAGAACGCGCCCTCGGGCGTCGGCGTCGTGACACCGTCGATCTTGTTGAGCTCGGCGACGATCGTCTTGCGGCGCTCGTCGAAGGCCTGGCGCATCGTCTCGACCGATGCCTGCGACCCGGTGAGGGCGGCCAGGGCCGCTCGCTGCGAGATGTTCGACACGTTCGACGACAGGTGCGACTGCAGGTTCGAGGCCGCCTTGGTGACGTCGGCGGGCGCGATCATCCAGCCCACGCGCCATCCCGTCATCGCGTAGGTCTTGGCCACGCCGTTCACCAGGATCGCCGTGTCGGCGAGCCCCGGCACCGCCTGTGTGATCGAGACGGCCTTCACGCCGTCGTAGACGAGGTTCTGGTAGATCTCGTCGGTGATCACCCAGATGCCGTGCTCGAGCGCCCACGCGCCGATGGCCCGCGTCTGCTCTTCGGAGTACACGGCGCCGGTCGGGTTGGAGGGGAGACGAAGAGCAGCACCTTCGTGCGCTCGGTGCGAGCCGCCTCGAGCTGCTCGACGGTGACCAGATAGCCCTGGTCGGCCCCGGCGAACACGTCGACGGGCACACCGCCGGCCAGCTTGACCGCCTCGGGATACGTCGTCCAGTACGGGGTCGGCAGGATCACCTCGTCGCCCTCGTCGACGATCGCGGCGAACGACTGGTAAACGGCCTGCTTGCCGCCGTTCGTGACGATCACCTGGCTCGCCGTGACCGGCGTGCCGCTGTCGCGCAGCGTCTTCTCGGCGATGGCCTGGCGGAGGTCGGGGAGGCCCGCGGCCGGCGTGTAGCGGTGGTTCTTGGGGTCGCGGGCTGCGACGACGGCGGCCTCGACGATGTGCTCGGGGGTGGCGAAGTTCGGCTCGCCGGCCGCATAGCTGATGATGTGCTTGCCCTCGGCCTGCAGGGCCTTGGCCTTGGCATCGACCTTCAGGGTCGCGGACTCGGCGATGGCGGCGATCCGCGAGGAGAGGCGCTGGTGGGTCTGGGCTGCAGTGGGGGCCGGGCTGTTCACGGCAACGAGCCTACCGAAGAGGCCCCCCTAACACGACAGGCCGGTTGGGCCTAACTGGACTTGCTCAGGGCCGGTCACCTACACTTGTCTGCGGTGGTGGAATCCACCAGGTCTTTCCATGTCCGTGCAGGGTGCGGTCGAAGTGGTCTGTGAATGGTTCCGCATCCAAAGGGCGGTGGCTCAATTGGTAGAGCAGCGGTCTCCAAAACCGCAGGTTGCAGGTTCAAGTCCTGTCCGCCCTGCAGCCCGTGTTCGCACGCAGTGTGCGAACTGGACCTGCGCCAATCAGGCGCAGAAGCTCGGAAGGTAACCCCAGTGGCGAGAAAAGACGTAGACGTTCCCAGCGAGGACGTCGTTGCGATCGCGAGGGCCGACGGCGCCGTGCGTCGTGGTCGCTTCGCGCGCATCGCGCTGTTCATCCGCCAGGTCATCAACGAGCTGAAGAAGGTCGTCACACCGACCCGCAAAGAGCTGTTCGGCTTCACAGGGGTCGTGCTCGTCTTCGTCGTCATCATGATGGCTCTGGTCTTCGGCCTCGACACGCTCTTCGGGTTCGTCGTGCAGTACGTCTTCGGAAACGGCGTCAACGCCTCGTAGTTCCGATCCCGGCCCACGGCCGTCCGCACCGGCCGCTGATCAGCCCCGCGGTCACGGCATCGCCCGACAGCCCGCCCCCATTCCAACGGAAGAAGAACCCTTGCCCAAGAACGAGCGCGACGACATCGACCTCGCCACCGCTGCCGAGCAGTCCTCCGAGGTCGAAGAGGCCCAGGAGGGCGCGACGCAGACCGCCGACGAGGAGTCGGTCGAGCCCGCCGAGCAGGAGGCGCTCGAGATCGACACCACCGACGCCGTGGGCACCGACGCACCGACCAACCTCGACGAGCTGCTCGACAGCCTCGACGAGGCGAAGGACGAGCAGGCCGATGCCGTCGTCGAGGACGCGCTCGAGATCGACAGCGTCGACGAGGCCGAGGCCGCCGTCGAGGCGACCATCGACGAGGCCGACGAGGAGGCTGTCGACGGCGAGGCTGTCGACGGCGAGGCCGAAGAGGCCGAGGTCGACCCCTACGAGGCCTTCCGCTACGAGCTGCGCGGCAAGCCCGGCAAGTGGTACGTCATCCACTCGTACGCGGGCTTCGAGCGCCGCGTGAAGCAGAACATCGAGAACCGCATGGTGTCGCTCACCATGGAGGACTACATCTACCAGGTGGAAGTCCCGATGGAAGACGTCGTCGAGATCAAGAACGGCCAGCGCAAGCTCGTCACCCGCGTCCGCATCCCCGGATACGTGCTCGTCCGCATCGACCTCAACGAAGACTCCTGGTCGGTCGTCCGTCACACTCCCGGTGTCACCGGCTTCGTGGGCAACGCCCACAACCCGACACCGCTGCGCTTCGAAGAGGCCTTCAACATGCTGAAGAGCCTCGTGCAGGTGCAGGAGGCGGCACCCGCCGCCAAGGGCTCGGCGAAGGGCGGCAAGGCGGCCCAGCGAGTCATCCCGGCCGAGGTCGACTTCGAGATCGGCGAGACCATCACCATCAAGGAGGGCTCGTTCGCGGGTCTTCCCGGGACGATCAGCGAGATCAAGCCCGAATCGGGTAAGCTCACGGTGCTCGTTTCGCTGTTCGAACGCGAGACGCCGGTCGAGCTCAGTTTCGACCAGGTCACCAAGCTCTAGCGCCCGTTTGCAGCCGGTGTCCACCCGGTCTGCACCAAAGTTTTTACATACCACCGGTTTTCGGGTCCGCTCGTAACCGGGAGAGCGTGCGGCAACCGCCGTGAGTTCGAACCCCACAAGAAGGAAACAGAAATGGCACCGAAAAAGAAGGTCACAGGTCTGATCAAGCTTCAGATCAACGCCGGCGCCGCGAACCCCGCTCCGCCCATCGGCCCGGCCCTGGGTCAGCACGGCGTGAACATCATGGAGTTCTGCAAGGCGTACAACGCGGCGACCGAGTCGCAGCGCGGCAACGTCGTCCCCGTCGAGATCACCGTCTACGAAGACCGTTCGTTCACGTTCATCCTGAAGACGCCCCCGGCCGCCGAGCTCATCAAGAAGGCCGCCGGCCTCGCCAAGGGGTCCCCGACGCCGCACACCGTCAAGGTGGGCAAGCTGACGCAGGAGCAGGTCCGCGAGATCGCCACGACCAAGCAGGCCGACCTCAACGCCAACGACATCGACGCCGCGGCGAAGATCATCGCCGGCACCGCCCGTTCGATGGGCATCACCGTCGACGCGTAGTCCTTCCCGACTACCGCACGACACTCACAGACATCCAGTGGGAGAGCCGGCCAGGCTCGTAACCACGCTCTCGAAATCAGGAGATTTCACATGGCTCAGAAGTCCAAGGCGTACCGCGCCGCTGCCGAGAAGATCGAGGCAGGCAAGTTCTACACTCCGAGCGAGGCCGTCGCCGTCGCCCGCGAGACCGGCTCCAAGAAGTTCGACTCGACCGTCGAGGTCGCGCTGAAGCTCGGCGTCGACCCCCGCAAGGCCGACCAGATGGTGCGTGGCACGGTCATCCTGCCTCACGGAACCGGCAAGACCGCCCGCGTCATCGTCTTCGCGACGGGTGCTGCGGCCGAGGCCGCCCTCGCCGCCGGTGCCGACGAGGTCGGTGGCGACGAGCTCATCGAGAAGGTCGCGGGCGGCTACACGTCGTTCGACTCCGCCGTCTCGACCCCCGAGCTCATGGGCAAGGTCGGTCGTCTCGGCAAGGTCCTCGGGCCCCGCGGCCTCATGCCGAACCCCAAGACCGGCACCGTCACCCCGAACGTCGCTCAGGCTGTGAACGACATCAAGGGCGGCAAGATCGAGTTCCGCGTCGACAAGCACTCCAACGTGCACTTCGTCGTCGGCAAGGCGGGTTTCTCGTTCGAACAGCTCAACGAGAACATCGACGCCGCTCTCGAAGAGGTCGTGCGTCTCAAGCCGTCCTCGTCGAAGGGCCGCTACATCACCAAGGGCACCGTTTCGACTACGTTCGGCCCGGGCATCCCCCTCGACATCAACGCCCTGTAACAACACCGCTCGGCGCTACACGAAGGCCCGCACCTCCCCGGAGGTGCGGGCCTTCCGCCGTCCCCCCCGCCCCCTCCTCCTCCGTTCTACCTATAGGTAGCGCCCTCGCGACAGGAAGTTTCTGCCCGGGAAAGCCGCACCGATAGGTAGAACGGGGGAGGGAGGGGCTACTCGTCGGTGATCTTGAGCACCAGCTTGCCCCGCGTGTGGCCCTTCGCGAGCAGGCGGTGCGCGTCGGCCACGTCCTCGAGGTCGTAGACGTCGTCCACGTACACGGCAACGTCGCCGGAGTCGAGAAGGCGCGCGATGATCGCCAGGCAAGTGGCGTCGGGGGCCACCTCGTAACCCGTCAGGCGCGCCCCGACCGAGTCGCAGAGATCCTGCAGCCCGGGCACCTCGCAGGTCGGCACGTGCACCAGGAGGCCGCCCAGGCGCAGGACGCGCACGCTGCGAAGCGCGACCTCGTCGTCGTCGACCAGGTCGATGACGACGTCGACACCGACGGTCGCCTCTTCGAAGAGACTCTGCGTGTAGTCGATGACCTCGGAGGCGCCGAGCTCGGTGAGCCAGTCGGCGTTCCGCGACGACCCGGTGGCGATGACGTGGGCGCCGAAGTACGCGGCGAACTGCACCACGAAGTGCCCGACCCCGCCGGCGCCCGCGTGCACCAGGATGCGCTGGCCCTCGTGGGCCTTGGCGACGTCGACGACGAGGCCCCAGGCGGTGAGAGCCGCGAGGGGTACGGCTGCCGCCTCGACGTGCGAGAGCGACTTGGGTTTGCGCGTCACCGACAGCAGGGGCACGCTGACGTACTCGGCGTAGGTGCCGGCCGACCGCGGCACGGACGCTACTCCGTAGACCTCGGTGCCGGGTTTCAGCGGGAACGCCGCGTAGGGGCTCTCGACCACGGTGCCACTGAAGTCGCACCCGAGCACTGCGGGCAGCTCGGGGCTGCCGCACGATCCGACCCGTCCCGCTCGCGCATCGACGTCGAACGGGTTCACGCCGGCGGCGGCCACGCGGATCAGGATCTCCGACCCCCGCCTCCGTGGCGTCGGGATCTTTGCGGGTGTGAGAACGTCCGGTCCACCGTTCTGGGTGATCACCATGGCTCGCATGGTCGGGGTCATGGTCGGCCTCTCGGTCGTGGTCGTCATCGTCGAAGGCCTTCCATCGTTCGGGACTGCGACCGCTGATCCGTGATCGGCCGCGCTCTCAGTAAACGGGGGCCGTGAGTCGGATGTGTTTCGGGAGTGTCAAGGCTGTCGAAACTATCGGTACGCTGACGATCGTGAGATATCTCTTCGCCGGTCTCCGGCTCGCCGTCGCCGTCCTCATCATCGTGGCCGTGGTCGGCCAGCTGATGCGGAGCGTGCTGGCCCCCTCGTTCTTCTTCTTCAACTTCTTCGGCTTCTTCACGATCCAGAGCAATCTGCTGATCGCGGGCACGTTCGCGCTGACCGCCGCCGTGAGTCTGACCGCCATGGCATCGCCGCCGTGGCTCGTCGTCGCTCGAGGTGCGACCGTCACCTACATGGCGACGACCGGCATCGTCTACAACCTGATCCTCGCCAATCAGCCGCTCGGCGACTTCAACGTGGCGTGGTCGAACGACATCCTGCACCGCGTCGTGCCGATCATCGCGATCGTCGAGTGGGTGCTGCTGGGCGACCACGCGGCGATCCCGTGGCGTCGCCTCTGGTTCTTCCTGATCTACCCGATCGTCTGGCTCATCGCGACCCTGGCGCGCGGGCAGAGCTTCGTGCCGTATCCGTTCTTGAACACGGTGACGATCGGCTGGGGTGCCGTGCTGCTCTACTGCCTCGTGATCGCGGTCTTCGTCGCCGCCATGAGCGCGCTCGTCATCTGGCTGAGCCGCCTGCATCTCGTCGACCCGCTGCACCTGCCCGTCGACCCGCGCGAGGTCGCGCGACGAAAGTCGAGCCAGGCGACCGTCTGAGAGGCGAGCGCGCCCTCGCAGGCGACCGACTAAGAGGCGAGCGCGTCGAGCACCTGGTCGGCGAGGAAGATCAGCTGCTGGATCTGGTCGTCGTCGCGCTCGACCCACCGGCAGAGCGGCTCGGCGGCCACGGGCACGAAGTCGACGTGCTGCTCCCAGACGACGAGCGTGCGCTCGGCGCCGAGCACGTACTGCTGCCACCACACCTGCCGTAGGTACGAGCGGGGGATGCCGCGCCACACCTTCGACGTGGTCTTGATCTCGGCGAGCACGACGGTGCCGTCGGCGAGTTCGCCCACCCCGTCGGGCGTCGCGAGGTGCAGCTTCTGGCCTCGGGCGTGGAAGAGCTTCGTGCTGGGCTCGATCGAGTGGTGCGTCTTCACCCACGCGGCGATGTCGGGCTCGCGGGCCCGGCCGTGGTCGGTGTAGGCGTTGCCCGAGAAGCTCGAGCCGTAGCGCTTCTCGAGCACGATCGCCTGCACGGCGGCGGCGCTCGAGAGCCGGGCGACATCGGTGGCCGTGATTCCGCGGCTGCGGGCTCGCAGCCACGCGACGCGGTCCGTCGAGTCGGCCAGGATCCGGTCGGTGTGACGAGCAGAGGGCGACGGCTCGTCCCACAGGGAGAGAGTCGGCTGCACGAGGGTCACCCGACCATTGTCGCTCAGTCGGGTGGCTCAGACGACTGCGGCGGCCAGCGAGTCGAGGCTCTCGGGCGAGAGCGCGTGATGGATCGCCAGCATGCTGGCCCCCAGGATCGCGGCGCGATCGGCTGCCCGAGACTGCACGATTGTCAGGTGCTCGGTCGCCAGCGGCATCGAGCGGGAGTAGACGACCTCGCGGACGCCTGCGAGCAGGTGCTCGCCGGCCTCCGACATCGAGCCGCCGATCGCGATGACCGAGGGGTTGATGAGGTTGACGCAGGTGGTGAGCACCTCGCCGATGTCGCGCCCGGCCTGCCGGACGGCTCGCACGGCGTCGAGGTCTCCGCGCCGGACGAGCTCGACCACGTCGGATCCTGAGGTCGCATCGATGCCGTCGGCGCGGAGGGCCGCGGCGATGGCGGGCCCGGAGGCGACGGCCTCGAGGCAGCCCGTGTTGCCGCAGCGGCACTGGATACCCTGCCCGCGCGCCACCGGAATGTGGCCGATGTCGCCGGCGATGCCCTGGGCGCCGCGCTGCAGACGGCCGCCCGAGATGATCCCCGAGCCGATGCCGGTCGCGACCTTGAGGAAGAAGAGGTGGTCGACGTCGGGCCAGGAGTGCGTGCGTTCGCCGAGGGCCATGATGTTGACGTCGTTGTCGACGTAGACGGGCACGTCGATGTGCTGCTGCACCCAGCCGGGCACGTCGAAGTCGTCCCAGCCGGGCATGATCGGCGGGTTCACGGGGCGGCCGGTCGAGAACTCGACCGGGCCGGGCAGCCCGATGCCGGCGGCGATGAGGTCGTTCCGGTCGCGGCCGAGGACTGTGAGCAGGGCGTCGACCTGCTCGACCATCCAGGTCAGCACCACCTCGGGCCCCTGGTCGATGTCGAGGCGCTCTTGATGGCTGACGAGCTCGTCTCCCAGGAGGTCTGTCAGGGCGACGTGGGCGTGGCTGGCGCCGAGGTCGGCGGCGACGACGATGCGCGACGACGGCAGCAGGGCGATCCGCGACGGCGGTCGGCCGCCGGTGGAGACGGCGTCGGCGACGGGACCGATCAGGCCGAGGTCGGCGAGAGAGTCGAGCCGGAGGCCGATCGTCGAGCGGGCGAGGCCCGTCATCGTGGCGAGCTCGGCACGAGTGCGCGGAGCGCCGTCGCGGAGCAACTGGAACAGGTCGCCTGCTCCGGTGATGCCGAGGGCAGACGTGCGCGCGGCGTCGGACATGAGGAGAGTAAAGCACAGCTTCGGGTGCCGCGTGAGCAAAGATGTCGAAAGTCAGACACCTTTTGCTTGACGCTCGACAGAAGTGCCCCTAAGGTGAGAGCCGGTCGAGGGCGATCCCGCACGACCGCTTGTCTGACCGTCTTGCAACAGAGAAAGTTTCTATGACCTAGTGGAAAGTTGCTGGCCTCCGAAAGAATCGCCACAATGCGGTAACGATGCGAGAATCACCCTCCAGGTGACGTTGACTTGCCTCGATCCACGGGCGAGGATGATGCCAGAAAGTGGTTTTCAGAGCAGATCCGCGTATTCTCATCGCGACGATGGTTCGAAAGTTTTTATTCAACGAAGAGTAAAAAGCCGGGCAGTGCTGCCCGGCGGAAGGACACTGACCATGCCAAACAACATCACGGGATCGGCTTTCAGCCGTCGCGCCTTTCTCGGCGGCGCGGTCGGCGCCGGCGCCGTCGCGTTCCTGGCGGCCTGCTCCTCCAGCGGCGGATCGGGCTCCAGCTCGAAGTCGCTGAAGTTCTGGAACATGCCCTGGGGCAACACCACGTTCAACACCCTCGACAAGACCATCACCACCGGCTACAAGCCGACCGGCAGCCTGCCCTCGGCCACCTACCAGGTCATCCAGTGGGCGAACTTCACCCAGACCTTCTCGTCGGCCATCGCGTCGAACACCGGCCCGGCCGTCTCGTCCGGCGGTGGCACGCAGGCCTTCCAGTTCGCCGCGCAGAACAAGATCGCCTACGCCGACGACCTGCTCGACAGCTGGAAGAAGAACGGCATCTACGACGACTTCCTGCCGGGCCTCATCGACACGATGAAGACGGACAAGGGCTACGCCGCCATCCCTTACAACCTCGACATGCGCGTCTCGTGGTACTCGAAGTCGCTGCTCGCGAAGGCCGGCGTCCAGCCGCCCACCGACTGGCAGAGCTACCTCGACGTCTGCGCGGCCCTCAAGAAGATCGGCGTCTACGGCTGGGGTCAGGGCTCCGGCTCGGGCAACTTCACCGGCAGCCACATCATGGTCAGCTTCATGATCAACAACGGCGGCGGCCTCTTCGACGAGAACCAGAAGGCCAACTGCGTCACCTCGGCCAATATCGAGGCGATCGACTTCATGCTCGAGCTCGTCTCGAAGGGCTACACCGACCCGGCCTCGGCGACCTACACGTCGGCGAACGTCCAGGCCCAGTGGAAGGCCGAGAAGTTCGGCTTCGGCTGGGACGGCGCCGCCCTCGACCAGAACGTCGGCGGCACCAAGGCGGCCGACCTCTTCGTAGGCGACCCGCTGACCGGCCCGTCGGGCAAGAAGGGCGCGCTCTTCTTCCCCAACAACATCATGATGTACAAGAACACCCCCAGCCAGAAGGGCTCGGAGGCGTTCCTCACGTACTACTACAAGAACATGTCGCCGCTGTGGACGAAGAACACCGGCGTGGGCCTGCCCGTGCTGAAGTCCATCGCCGACACGGCCGGCTTCAAGGCCAACAAGAACGCCGTCAAGGTCATCAGCGACTGGCAGCCCATCTCGAAGACCTGGGCCGCCCCCGGTGGCTCGGCACTGTTCGAGGGCGTCACCGCCGTCGACGGCACGCCGGCCATGACCACCTTCACTCAGTCGATCCTCGGCGGCAAGGTCACGGCCAAAGACGCCCTGACCACCCTCCAGAACGCCATCAAGGCGTCCTGACCGCAGGATGCGACGTGGCCGGCACAGATTCGCCTGTCACGGTATTTAGCCCTCACGAAGGAGTGATGAATGTCGGCCAACAGCGTCGCTGAAAACCTGAGGCGTGCTCGGCGCGGAGTCGGTGTATCCGGCTCCGGGTCGGGCGCGCCCCGCCCCACGCCGGCGAAGCGCAAGTCGCGGCGTCTCGGGCCCCGCACCTGGACGCTTCTCGCGTTCGCCCTCCCGTCGTTGATCCTGCTGCTTCTGATCAATCTCTACCCGGTCATCTACGCGTTCATCCAGTCGCTGCACAACGGCACCCTGCTCGACTCGGGCGCCTTCGTCGGGCTGCAGAACTACACCAACATCCTCGGCGAGCCGGCCTTCTGGGCGGCGGCGCGGTTCACCCTGATCTTCACGGTGGTGGGCGTCTTCGGGTCGTGGATCGTGGGTCTGCTGCTGTCGTTGCTGCTGCGCACGCACATCCCGGCGAACAATCTGTTCAAGGTGCTCCTGCTCCTGCCGTGGATCGTGCCGGTCGTCGTCTCCGCGACGAGCTGGAACTGGCTGGTCGCGACCCCGCAGTCGCCGCTGCCGATCATCGCGGCGCACCTGGGCCTCGGCAACGTGCTCTTCCTCGCCGACCCGCTGCTCGCTCAGGTCGTGGTGTGCATCTTCAAGGTGTGGATCTCGTTCCCGTTCATGATGATGATGATGTCGTCGGCGCTGGCGTCGGTGGACACCAACGTCTACGAGGCCGCGAAGGTCGATGGATCCAGTGGGTTCAAGACGTTCCGGTACATCACGATGCCGATGATCTCGCGCACCACGTTCGTCTCGTGGATCCTGATGACGATCTTCTGCGTGAACGATTTCCCGACCATCTTCCTTCTGACCGGCGGCGGCCCGGTCAACTCGACCCAGTCGCTGGTCGTCCTGGCGTACCTCACGGTGTTCCAGAACTTCCAGACCGGCCCCGGCATCGCGATCGCGTTCTTGATGACGCTGGTGCTGGTGATCATCTCGGTGGTGCTGTACCGCCAGATCCGAAAGGTGAACATCGAATGAGCACCCTCAGCGTCCGGCGCGCTCGCGTCAAAGACCAGGCGAAAGGCAGCGTCACGGTGCCCCGCCGCCGCTCCCAGTCCGATCAGGCCAAGCGAGGCGGCTGGTGGCGGTTCGCCCTCATCGTCATCATCACGGCCGTCGTGCTCGTACCGATCATCGCCGTGGTGGGCCTGTCGTTCCAACCCGGGCTCGGGTCGACTGCGACCGGGTTCACGGTGCAGAACTACGCCGACATCTTCTCGCAGACGGCCGTGCTGACCTGGCTGAAGAACAGCCTCACCGTCACCGTCGTCACCGTGGTGATCGCGGTCGCCGTCGCGGCCCCGGCCGGGTACGTGCTCTCGCGGGCCCGGAACCGGCTGGTGTCGGGTTACTCGCTGGTGCTGTTCGTCGTGCAGTCTCTGCCCGTGGTCTCGGCGGTCATCCCGCTGTTCATCCTGTTCTCGAAGTTCGGCCTGGTCGACAACCTCGTCGGCGTCACGATCATCTACGTCGGGTCGACGATGTCGGTCGCGATCTGGATGATGGCGGCGTACTACGACTCGATCCCGATCGCGCTCGAAGAGGCGGCGTGGATGGATGGCGCCTCGCTGTTCGGCTCGTTCACCCGCATCGTGCTGCGCAACTCGCTGCCGGGCATCCTGTCGACCGCGATCTTCTCGTTCCTGCTCGCCTGGAACGACTACCTGATCGCGCTCGTCTTCCTCCGCTCCGACCCGAACTACACCCTCCCCGTGGGCCTCGAGACGTTCTTCCAGCAGAACGCGACGAACTGGGGTCTCGTCATGGCGGTCGCCGTCGTGATGATGCTGCCCCCGATCATCCTGTTCTCGTTCTTGAACCGGTACTTCTCGGTCGGCGGGATCGGCGGCTCGCTCGCGGGCCGGTAGACGGCACCACACAGAACAAGGCTTTATTTGACGTGCGGCCGTCGACCGGCATCCGGTCGACGGCCGCCCCGTGACACCTCTTGCAGAGAACTGGGCTCCAACGCATGACAGACACCAACGAATTCCTTCACCGTCGCGCCCTCGTGGTGAGGGGCGGGTGGGACGGCCACCAGCCCGTCGAGGCCACGAACCTCTTCGTCCCCTTCCTCGAAGCGAATTTCGGCGAGGTGCGAGTCGAAGACTCCACCGCCGTCTACGCCGACACGGACTACCTCGACGGCGTCGACCTGATCGTGCAGTCGGTCACGATGTCGACGATCGAGAAGGAGGAGTTCGCGGGTCTGCAGGATGCCGTGATCAAGGGCACCGGGTTCGGCGGCTGGCACGGCGGCATCGCCGACTCCTTCCGCAACAACTCCGACTACCTGCACATGGTGGGCGGCCAGTTCGCCACGCACCCGGGCAATGCGCCCGACCAGCGCATCGGCGAGCAGTCGGACAACTACGTGCCCTACACGGTGAATCTGACGGCCGCGGCCGCCGATCACCCGATCACGCAGGGGCTGACGGACTTCGACCTCGTCAGCGAGCAGTACTGGGTGCTTCACGACGATTACAACGATGTGCTCGCGACCACGACCCAGAAGGTGCGCCCCTGGGATCCCTTCCACCGCGAGGTGACGAGCCCTGCGATCTGGACCCGCCAGTGGGGCGAGGGCCGCATCTTCGTCACGACCCCCGGCCACCACGTCGACATCCTCGAGAACGACGACGTCCGCACCATCATCGAAAGGGGTCTCCTGTGGGCAGCCCGCTGACCGTCGGCATCATCGGGGTCGGCAAGATCTCCGAGCAGTACTTCGCGAGCCTGCCGCAGCTGCCCGGGCTGAAGCTCGTCGCCGTGGCCGACATCGACGCCGCTCGCACGAAGCAGGTCGCCGACGAGCAGGATGTGCGCGCCCTCACCGTCGACGAGCTGCTCGCCGACGACTCGATCGACTCGGTGATCAACCTCACGATCCCGGCGGCGCACGTCGAGGTCGGCATGAAGGCCCTCGCCGCCGGCAAGCACGTCTTCGCCGAGAAGCCGCTCGGGTTGGACCCCGAAGAGGCACTCCCCATGCTCGACCTCGCGGCCGAGAAGGGCCTGCGGGTCGGCAGCGCCCCCGACACGGTGCTGGGCACCGGAATTCAGACAGCGCGCCAGGTGCTCGACGCGGGTCTCATCGGCGACCCGGTCGCGGCGCAGGTGCACTGGTCGGCCCCTGGCCACGAGCGCTGGCACCCGTCGCCGCTCTTCTACTACCAGCCCGGCGGCGGCCCCCTGTTCGACATGGCGCCCTACTACCTGACGAGCCTCGTCACGCTCTTCGGCCCGATCACGAGAGTCTCCGGGCTCGCCACCCGGTCGACTCGTGAACGCCACGTGTGGACCGGGCCGCTCGAGGGCACGCCGATCCCCGTCGACATCGACACGCATGTCTCCGCCCTCATCGAGCACGCCTCCGGTGTGACGACGACCCTCACCGTCAGCTTCGAGGTGTGGGCGACGAGGTCGCCGCTGTTCGAGGTCTACGGCACGAAAGGCACCCTCGCGGTGCCCGACCCCAACCGGTTCTCTGACGCGGTCGAGGTCTCCACCATCGACGAGCCCGAGTTCCACGAGGTGCCGGTGTCCGCTGGCTACGAGGATGCAGGCCGCGGCTACGGCCTGGCCGACATGGCCCGGGCGATCGAGACCGACCGCCCGCACCGGGCCTCCGGGCAGCTCGCCTACCACGTGCTCGAGGCGATGGACGCGATCCTGCGCTCGAGCGCCGAGAAGCGCATCGTCGACCTCGAGTCGACCGTCGACCGCCCGGAGCCCGTCCCGTTCGAGGCGACGCCGGACTCCTGGTAGCGCCGCGGGCGTTCGACGACACATGAGGGGGAGGGCAAGTACGATGACCACCGTGCACACCACCGCGCAGGAGGACGCCGAGAGCGCCGCCCGCGCGACACTCTCCGAAGTCGCCGAGACCGCCGGGGTCTCGATCTCGACCGTCTCGAAAGTGCTCAACGGCCGCAGCGGAGTCTCGCTCGACACGAGGCAGAAGGTGTCGGGGATCCTGCGGGACCGCCAGTACAACCGGCGCAACTCGACCACGCCCTCGGCGCCGCTGCTCGAGCTGGTCTGCCACGCGCTCGACAGCCCGTGGATGGTCGAGGTGGTCATCGGCGTCGAACGCATCGCGCGGGAGAGCGGCCTGAGTCTCGTCGTCACGGGCATGAAGGATCGCACGCGGCCCGCCGACAGCTGGATCGAAGGGGTGCTGCAGCGGCAGCCGGCCGGCGTGATCCTGGTGATCTCCGACATCCCCGAGGTCAACCAGCACCAGCTGCGGAGCCACGGCATCCCGTTCGTGATGGTCGACCCCGAGGGCGACCCGGCCTCGGACGTGCCCTCGATCGGCTCGGCCAACTGGATGGGCGGGTTCATGGCCACCCGCCACCTGATCGAGCTCGGCCATCGCGAGATCGCCTTCCTGCCGGGGCCGGAGTTCTTCATGGCGGCCACCGCTCGCCTCTCGGGCTATCGCGCGGCTCTCGCCGGCGCGGGCGTCCCGAACACCCCGGCTTCGTGGCGCCCTACGGCGAGTTCGACGTGGCGACCGGATACCGGCAGTCGCTGGCGCTGCTCGGCCGCGCCGACAGGCCGACCGCGATCTTCGCCGCGAGCGACATGCAGGCCATGGGCGTCTACGAGGCCGCCCGGTCGATCGACGTGAGCATCCCCGACGACGTGTCGGTGGTCGGCTACGACGACCTGCAGGTGACCCGCTGGGCCGGGCCGCCGCTCACCACGGTGCGGCAGCCACTCACCGAGATGGCCGAAGAGGCGACGCGGCTCGTGCTGCGCCTCCGCGATGAGCCCCAGCTGAAGTCCACGCGTCTGGAGCTCGCCACCAGCCTCATCGTGCGGGGCAGTACCGGGGCGCCACGCGTGACGAGAGGCGCCTGATGGCCCGCACCCTCCTGCCCGGCCAGACCTGTCGCATCCTGCTCGTCGACCCTGCGTCAGGGCGCAGCGAGGTCGTGTTCGAGAACGCCACCACGCTCGTCGAGGCTCCGAACTGGAGCCCCGACGGCCGCTGGCTCGTCGTCAACGGCGACGGTGGGCTGTGGCGGCTGCCGGTCGAGGGGGTGAGCGCAGGATCCAGGGTGCTCACCCCGGTCGAGATGCGCGGAGTCGCCGAGATCAACAACGACCACGTCATCGCTCCTGACGGCAGCGTCGTCTTCGTCAGCGCCCGTGACGGCCACCTCTACGAGGTGCCGTTCGACGGCGGCGAAGGCCGACGCGTGACGCAGGATCACCCGGAGGGCCGCGGCTATAAGAACTACCTGCACGGTGTCTCGCCCGACGGCTCGACCCTCTCGGTGATCGTCGGCGCTCGGCCCGACGCGGTCGCAGGGCCCGAGTCGTGGCAGACGAACGTCGCCCTCGTCTCGGTCGCCGACGGCACGACGACCTTCCTCACCGACGACGAGCACGCGGACGACGGGGCCGAGTTCTCGCCCGGCGGCGAGTGGATCTGGTTCACCACCGAGCGCTTCACGACGGCCCCCGGCCACTCGCAGCTCGCGCGGATGCGGGTCGACGGCTCGGAGCTCTCGCAGGTCACGGCGACCGACACCGTCGACTGGTTTCCGCACCCCTCGCCCGACGACACGATGCTGCTCTCGCTCGCCTTCGAGGCGGGCACCGAAGGCCACCCCGAGAACCGTGACGTCGTGCTCAGGATCCTGAAACTGACCGACGGTGCCCCGACGCGTCGACGTCGCGCGAGCTGCTCATGCTCTTCGGCGGCCAGGGCACGATCAACGTGAACGGCTGGTCGCCCGACAGCACCCGGTTCGCGTGCGTCGACTACCCCCAGGGCTGAAGGCTCGAAGGGCGGCGGCTCAGCCCTCGGTGACCTTGCCGCCCTTGAGGCGGAGGCGCCGCTCGGCTCGGCGCGCCACCGACGAGTCGTGCGTGACGACGACGAAGGTGAGGCCGCGGTCGCGCCACTGCGCCTCGAGCAGGTCCATGATCTCGTCGCGGGTCTGCTCGTCGAGCGCCCCGGTCGGCTCGTCGGCCAGTAGCACCTGCGGCTCTTTGACCAGAGCGCGCGCGATTGCGACGCGCTGCTGCTGACCGCCCGAGAGCTCGGCCGGCAGGTGGTCGCCGCGATCGGCGAGCCCGACCGACTCGAGGGCCGCGAGCGAGCGCTGGCGCTGCTCGTCGCGCGGGTGCGACGAGTGGGCGAACGCCGTCTCGACGTTCTCGGCCGCCGTCAACGTCGGGATCAGGTTGAAGCTCTGAAACACGAAGCCGATCTCGGTGGCGCGGATGTCGGCGAGCTTCGAGTCGGGAAGCTCCGAGACCCGCTTGTCACCGAGCACGACGCTGCCTGAGCTGGGCTTGTCGAGCGCGCCGAGCATCTGCAGCAGCGTCGACTTGCCGCCGCCGGTCGGGCCCTGGATCGCGACCATCTGGCCAGTCGGGATCTCGAGGCTCACCTTGCTGAGCGCGGTGACGGTTCGCTTCTTCTGGACGTACGTCTTGGTGACGTCGGTGAGGGTGTACATGGGTGTCCTTTGTCGGTCTCTCGAAAGCGGGGTCAGGCGACGCTGCGGAGCGCCTCGGCGGGGCGCAGGCGCGACGCGCGCCAGCCGCCGATGGCCCCGGCGAGCAGGCCGCCGACGATGGCCAGCACCACGGCGATCACGATGATCTCGATCGCGATGGGGGCATGGAGGGTGACGGCGGTGGTGGCCTTGGCCGCGGCCTGGCCGAACCGCGCGGCACCGCCTGCGACGCCCTCGCCGCCCGTCGTGCCACCCGTGCCACCGGCGGCAGCACCGCCGAAGCCGCCGCCGGCTGCCCCGCCTGCGGCACCGGCTCCTCGGCCGAACGCGGTCGTCGTCGTCGCGCCACCCGACAGCGTCGGCCCGATGATGTTGATCACCAGCACGCCGATCAGGCCGATGGCCACGCCGGCCACAGCACCGATGAGGCCCTGCACGAACGACTCGCCCGCGACTTGACGCACGATGCGACCGTTCGACCAGCCGATCGCCTTCAGAGTGCCGAACTCGCGGGTGCGACGCGTGACACCCGAGACGGTGAACAGGATCGCGATGAGGAAGGCCGCGGCGAGCACCAGGATCGACAGCCAGGTGCCGAGGCTCGACACCAGACTCGACGCCGTCGAGAGCGAGCCGGAGACGCTGGACGCGAGGTCGGCCTCGGTCGAGACGGTCGCCTTGGGCAGCGCCTTCTCGAGGCTGGTCTTGAGTGACGACACGTTGTTCGACGAGTCGGCGGTCACGTAGATGTTGGAGATCTTGCCGGTGAGGCTCGAGACCTTCTGGGCGGTGTCGAGCGGCATGTAGACGTTCGAGGCCGTGGTCGACGACGAATCGGTCGATCCGACGAGGCCGATGATCGTGAAGGTGGAGCTGCCGATCTTCGTGGTCTTGCCGACCGTCAGGCTGTTCGTCTTGGCGTACGACTTGTCGAGCACGACGACGTCCTTGCCGGCATCGGACGCTTTGAAGGTGCGGCCGCTGGTCAGCGAGACGCTCGAGATCGGGCCGACCGCGTCGGCCGTCACATCGACGCCCTCGATGGTGGTCGAGTTGAAGCTGAAGTCGCCTCCGCCGAAGCCGCCGCCCGTCACGCCGCCCGCGCCCCCGCCGGCAGCGGTGCCCGAGCCGCGCTGGAAGGTGCCTGTTCCCGATCCTGTGCCCGTTCCCGATCCTGTGCCCGTCGCGGCCCGCTGCTTGAGCGTGCCCGAGAAGTCGGTCTCCTGCAGCGACAACGTGGCCGCCGCCGCCTTGACGCCCGCGGTCTTCGTGACCGTGGCGAGGTCGGTGGAGGCGAAGGTCGTCGTGCCCCGAGCCACCGAGACGCGGCTCTGGTCGAGGTTCGTGGAGGTGCCGGTGCCGGCGCTGCCGCTGGAGGTGCCACCGCCCGAGCCGAACGAGAAGGACGGTCGTCCTCCGGTCGCCGACGGTGTCGCCGTCTCGCTGATGGTCACGTCGGTGCCCACGCCGTAGACCGACTGCAGCACGGTCGACTGCGCGGCCTTCACGCCGCCGGCGACGGAGTTGACGATGATGACGAGTGCGATGGCCAGGGCCAGGCCCGTCGCGATGATGGCGGTCTGCTTGCGCCGGTTGCTGAGCTCCCGGAACAGGTAGGTCCAGAACATGGGTCTCCTCGTGATGTCGCGCGTCGGGCGCGCGTGGTGCGTGCTGTGCTCGAAAGGTAGGGAGGGCCGCTATCACGGAACTATCGCGAACTTGTCAATCGCCTATGAGGTAAAGCCTGGGCAGGCTCATCAGGTCGTCACAGTGGGCTCATAGGATTCAGCAGATACTTGGAAAGGTGACCACTTCAGCCCCCATCACCGCACCCGCCGCCCCGCGTCTCACTCGCGCCGACGGCTCGCCTCTCCGCGTCCTCGTCGTCGACGACGAGAACAGCCTCACCGACCTGCTCTCGATGGCGCTCCGCTACGAGGGGTGGGAGGTCAAGGCGGCTCCCGACGGCCAGACTGCCCTGTCGCTCGCCCGCGACTTCAAGCCCGACGCCATCGTGCTCGACGTGATGCTGCCCGACATCGACGGGCTGCAGGTGCTCGGTCGCCTCCGCAGCGGCGGCGACGACACCCCGATCCTCTTCCTCACCGCGAAAGACGCCGTCGAGGATCGCGTGACGGGCCTCACCGCGGGCGGCGACGACTACGTCACCAAGCCCTTCAGCCTCGAAGAGGTCGTCGCACGCCTCCGCGGCCTCATCCGCCGCTCGGCCGCCATGGTCTCCGAGCACGGAGACTCGCGCATCGTCGTGGGCGACCTCGTTCTCGACGAAGAGAGCTACGAGGTGTCGCGCGCGGGCCGCGAGATCGAGCTGACCGCCACCGAGTTCGAGCTGCTGCGCTTCCTCATGCGGAACCCCCGCCGCGTCCTCTCGAAGGCGCAGATCCTCGACCGCGTCTGGAGTTACGACTTCGGCGGCAAGTCGAGCGTCGTCGAGATCTACATCTCGTACCTCCGCAAGAAGATCGACGCCGGCGAAGAGCCCATGATCCACACCGTCCGCGGCGTCGGATACGTGATCAAGCCCATCGCGTCGTGAGCACCAGCCCGGCAGCCTCCGCCAGGCGGTGGGCGACGCGCTTCCGGGGCCCGATGACGCTGCGGCGGCGGCTCGTGCTGAGCATCGTCGCCATCTCGGCCCTCTTGGCCATCCTCATCGGCGCGATCAGCGTGATCGTGCTGCAGAAAGTCCTCGAGCAGCAGCTGGAGAACCAGCTCACATCCGCCGTGGCCCGTGCGTCCGGTCAAGACGGCCGCGAGGGCTTCGGCGGCGGCGCGGGTACCGGCGCAACCCCGACAGGCCCCAGTCAAGCGCCGGGAACCATCACGGCCTATTTCTCCGGCACGTCGTCCTCGAGTTCGAGCGACGTGCTCGGTGCCGCCACGGTGCTTGACTCCGGTCACCTCGGGACTGTGGCGTCGAGCGTCGAAAAACAGCTCGCTGTCGTGCCGGTCAGTGCTGCCAGCCGGAAGGTCAATCTCACCGCCAACTTCGGCAGCTATCTCGTCCGGTCGGTACCGGTCGGCGTTCGAATGAGCGATGGCAGCGTCACGGCTGCTCGCGTGACCGTCGCTCTTCCTCGAGACAGCGTCACAGGACCCGTGTCAAAGCTGATCGCCAGCATCGCGATCATCGCCGCGGTCGGCATCGCCGTCTCCATTTTCTTCGCGATGCTGACGGTCAAGTACGCCCTCGGCCCGCTGCAGCGCATGGCCGAGACCGCGGCGCGCGTCGCCGAGATGCCCCTCGACCGCGGTGAGGTCGCCCTCGACGCCCGCGTGCCCGAAGAGGACACCGACGTCCGCACCGAAGTCGGCCGGGTCGGCGCCGCCATGAACCGCATGCTCGGTCACGTCTCGCATGCGCTCACGGCCCGCCAGCTCTCCGAGAACAAGGTGCGGCAGTTCGTCGCCGACGCCTCGCACGAGCTGCGCACGCCGCTCGCCTCGGTGCGCGGCTACGCCGAGCTCACCCGCCGCATGGGCAAGGATCTGCCCGAAGACGTCGTCTACGCGATGGGCAGGATCGAGTCCGAATCCGTGCGCATGACCTCGCTCGTCGAAGAGCTCCTCTTGCTCGCCCGCCTCGACGAGGGCACCGACCTCGTGCTGAAAGAGGTCGACATGACGCGCATCGTGCTCGACGCCGTGCACGACACTCACGTCGCTGACACCGGCCACCGCTACGAGGTGACCGTGCCGGAAGAGCCGATCCAGCTGCAGGGTGACCCCATGCGCCTGCACCAGGTCGTCGCCAACCTGCTCGGCAACGCCCGCACGCACACCCCGGAGGGCACCGAGGTCTGGGTCACGCTCGAGCGGGACGACGAGGCGGGGCAGGCGGTCGTGACGATCGCCGACAACGGGCCCGGCATCGATCCTGCCGTCATGCCCGTGCTGTTCGAACGGTTCGCGCGCGGCGACAGCTCTCGCTCGCGCAAGGCCGGGTCGACCGGACTGGGCCTGGCGATCGTGCAGGCGGTGGTGCACTCGCACGGCGGCACCGTCACGGCGAGTGCCGGAGACCCCGGCGCCGTCTTCACCGTGCGCCTGCCGTTGATGCGCGTGCTGCCGCAGGGCGCCCCCGTGCCCCTGCCGGCCCCCGAGCCCGCCCGCTCGTAGCGCGCCCGCACCTGCCCGCTGCCCGCTGCCCCTTGCCCGGCGCCGAAAGGGCGCAGACGCACCAGATGCCGCGCATCCCGCTGCGTTTGCGCCCTCTCGGCGCCGGGCCCAGGGCCGAGTGCGTGGATTCCGGCCCCGAGGAGGAAGTCGCCCGCGGCGATGCCCTCCCCTCCGTTCTACCTATAGGTGCGGCGCCCCCGACAGGAAACTTCTGTGAGGGAGCGCCGCACCTATAGGTAGAACGGGAGGAGGGAGGCAGGTAGGACGGGAGGAGGGAGGCAGGTAGGACGGGAGGGGAGGGAGAGTTGCGGGCGACGGGGCGGGTCGCCTACACTGAACGAAGCCCAAGACCGCTGGTTGCTGGCGTGTGTGTGCAAACGCAGATGACAGCCGAAGGTTCTCTCACGAGAGAAGTCCCGCGCAGGTGTGTACAGCAAGACAGCAATGTCGAGGCTCTGCGCTCCCGCGCAGAGCCTTTTTTCGTGTGACGACCGGATCCGAAAGGATCACGAGGGGCTACCAGCACTCACACGTTAGGAGCGACATGGCGAACAAGGAAGCTTCGGTCGCCGAGCTCACGGAATCCTTCCGTAGCTCGACCGCCGTCCTGCTCACCGAGTACCGCGGCCTCTCCGTGGCACAGCTGAAGACGCTGCGCACCGGAATCCGCGAGGATGCCACCTACGCCGTCGTGAAGAACACGCTCACCAAGATCGCGGCGAACGCTGCGGGTATCTCGTCGTTCGACGAGGAGCTCGTCGGCCCGTCGGCGATCGCTTTCGTCCACGGCGACCCCGTCGCCGTGGCCAAGAGTCTGCGTGAATTCTCGAAGGCCAACCCCGAGCTCGTCGTGAAGGGCGGTTACTTCGACGGTAACCCCCTGACCGCAGCCGAGGTCAACCAGCTCGCCGATCTCGAGTCGCGGGAGGTGCTGCTGGGCAAACTGGCCGGCGCCTTCAAGGCCTCGCTGTTCGGTGCGGCCTACCTCTTCAACGCTCCGCTCTCTCAGGCCGTTCGCACGGTCGAGGCGCTGCGTCAGAAGCAGGAGGACGCGGCCTAAACAGCCGATCCGGTTGCAGCAGTACTCGCAACAAGCAGCACCATCCCCACTTTTTAGCTACACAACAAGGAGAAAATCATGGCAAAGCTCAGCCAGGACGAACTGATCGACGCTTTCAAGGAGCTCACGCTCATCGAGCTCTCGGACTTCGTCAAGAAGTTCGAAGAGGTCTTCGAGGTCACCGCTGCGGCCCCGTCGCCGCCGCCGGTGCCGCCGGCCCCGCCGCCCCGGTCGAAGAGGTCGAGGAGAAGGACTCGTTCGACGTCGTCCTCGAGGCCGCCGGTGACAAGAAGATCCAGGTCATCAAAGAGGTCCGCGCGCTCACGAGCCTCGGTCTCGGCGAGGCCAAGGCCGTCGTCGACGGCGCCCCCTCGACCGTTCTCGAGGGCGCCAACAAGGAGACCGCCGAGAAGGCCAAGGCTGCTCTCGAGGCCGCCGGCGCGACGATCACCCTCAAGTAGCATCGCCCGAAGGGCGAGCAATAGGCACAGGGCGACGCCCTGAGCAAGTTGCATGACAGATCAACCCCGGGCGGGAACGTCCGGGGTTGAACTGTTTCCAGGCCTTGTGTTGTCTAAGCACTCTCGGTCAGGCCCAACGACACAGCCCGCGCAATCGCCTCGCGCCGATTCGTCGCCGACAGCTTGCGGTAGATGCTGCGCACGTGGCTCTTCACGGTGTTGACCGAGATGAACAGCTCGGCGCCGATCTGGCTGAGAGTCGCCCCCGTCGCGAGATGCCGGACGATGACGATCTCGCGTTCGCTCAGCGGGTCGGCCAGCGGTTGCGCGTCGTCGTGCCCGGCCCCGTGCAGGCGGTCGATCAGCGCGGCGACGATCGGCGGCTGTACGCGGTCGGCGGCGCGCGAGAGCAGGCGGTCGAGCACCTCCTCGGGCAGGGCCCGGAAGGGCCATGACGTGTCGTGCGTCGCCGCCATCAAGAGGCTGCGGTCGAAGGCGATGCTGGCCGCCACCGTCTGCCCGAGGTCGTGGTGCGCGGCCGCCGCGAGGGCGTGGATCTGCGCCATGGCGCGCGTCGAGTGCAGGTCGCCGAGCGTGAGGCACTCGCCGAGGGCGTCGAGGGCCGCCTGCGGGTCGCCGACCGTGAAGTACGACAGCGCGATGACCCGTGCCGGGCAGGTCGCGTGGCGCTGTCCCGGGGTCAGATCGTCGAGCGAGTGCCGCGACGTCTCGACCTCGCCGAGCCGCCGGAGGGCTTCGGCTCGCAGGATGCGACAGGCCGCGTCGAGCGCCAGGCTCCCGCTGTAGCGGGCGAGACGCCGCGTCACCCGCCCGAGCAGGTCGAGGGCTTCGATGGAGGCGCCGTGCAGGTGCTGGGACAGCGCCTCGGCGAATAGGGAGTGGGCTTCCCAGTCGCTGCCCCGACTCGAGATCCTGAGGTCGCGAAGCTGCGTGTCGACGTCGGCGGTCGAGGTGTCGCGCTCGATCAGCAGGTGGAACCGGGTCAGGTGCGCGAGCGCGGCGAATGCCGACCGACCGAGATCGGTACCCTCGGCGTGCTGGAGTGCGAGGTCGGCCTGACGTTCGGCTTCGGCGAAGTCGCCGAGCTGGAAGGACAGATAGGCGAGGCCGGCGTGGCACTCGACCGTCTCGGCGGTCGACAGGTGCTCGTCGGCGAGGCCTTCGGCGAGTGACAGGGCGAACAGGCTCTCGTCGTAGGCGCCCAGGTGGATGCGCACGAGGCCGAGCTGCAGCGAGAACGACGCGCTGAGGTCGATTCGCCGACTGATCTCGAGCGAAGGGTCTTTCTCGAGCATGGTGCGGGCCAGCTCGAGGTTGTCGCGGGCGACCAGCATCTCGCCGAGCGTGCGCTGCGTCGCTGCGAGGTGGACCAGGTAGCCGGCGCGCACGTCGAGCGGCGAGTCGGGGTCGGCGTCGATGCTCTTCCTGACCGCGCGGAACCAGGGGAGGGCCGCGCTCGCGCTCGTCGAGCCGATCGACCGGTGGCTGGCCGCGAGGGCGAGCAGGATACGGGGTCTCGCGCTCCATTCGGCCTCGGGAACGCTGCGCACGGCCTCACGCAGCCGCGCCCCCTGGAGCGGGGCGATCTGCGGCCATATGCTCTCGATCGTGTCGAGCAGCGAGCGGTTGTCGACTTGGAGGGCCGTCGATGTCGATGGGTCGACAGTCGTATCGTTTCGGGAATTCACGGGTTACCTCTGCCGCATCGGGTAGTTCCCCGGTCGGGACGGGGAATGCGGCGTTCGGGCTGGGCACCGAATGTGGATCGATCGGTGGGCGGATGCCCCCGGGAAGACGTGGTGCGTCAGAGTCTTCCCGGCTTCGGTGCCGCTGCCCATCACACATCATAAACTGAGATTTCGTCTGCCCAAGGGGTTTTCCGAAGTCGACCAGAACTGGGGGCATCCGAAGGCCTACAGTGTCCGCATGAGCATGCGGGGTGGTGGTGGCGGTCGCGGGGGCCGTGTTTCAGGGGCCGACGCCTCCGCGCAGAAGGCGGCGAACGCAGAGGCGCCCAAGATCCCCGACCTGATCAAGCGCATCCGCTCGCTCTTCGCGCCGCACGGGCGGGCCCTGATCGTGACCATCGTCCTGGTGCTCGTGGGCGCTGCGATCAGCGTGGTGCCGCCGCTCCTCACCCAGCAGGCGTTCGACAAGGGGCTCTTCCCGAAGGGCGGCCCGAACCTCCCGGTGCTGTTCCGCCTGGTGGGCACGATGGTGGGCCTCTGGATCCTGTCGGCCGGAATCGGCGTGTGGCAGACGTATCTGACGGCAACTGTCGGCAACAAGGTCATGGGCGCCCTGCGTATCCGGCTGTTCGGGCACCTGCAGCGCATGGAGCTGGCGTTCTTCACCCGCACCAAGACCGGGGTCATCCAGTCGCGCCTCCAGAACGACGTCGGCGGCGTGGCCAACGTGCTCAGCAACACGATCCAGAGCGTCCTCGGCAACACCGTCACCGTGATCGCGGCCTTCGTCGCGATGCTGCTGCTGAGCTGGCAGATGACGATCGTCGCCGTCGTGCTGCTGCCCGTGCTCGTGATAGCCCAGCGCAAGGTCGGCCAGGTCAGGGCTCGGATCGCGACGGCCACGCAGGAGTCGCTGTCGGACATGACGGCCATCACACAGGAGACCCTGAGCGTGTCGGGCATCCTGCTCGCGAAGAGCTTCAACCAGCAGCGCACGGAGATCGAGCGCTACGCATCCGAGAACCGCACCCAGATCGGCCTGCAGGTGCGCCAGCAGATGAGCGGCCAGTGGTTCTTCGCCACGGTGCAGATCTTCCTGTCCATCATCCCGGCCGTCATCTACGTCGTCGCGGCCTACCTGATCCAGGATGGTGTGACCGTCACGGCCGGCACGATCGTCGCGTTCACGACGGTGCAGGCCCGTCTCACCTTCCCGCTCATGGCTCTGCTGCGCGTCGCCCTCGACATCCAGACCTCGGGAGCCCTCTTCGCGCGCATCTTCGAGTACCTCGATCTGCACCCCGCCATCAGCGACCCGCACGCCCCGAAGCACCTGAAGCGGCAGGATCTGGGGCGCGTCGAATTCGACGACGTCTCGTTCGCCTACCCCGACGCCGAGCCGGGGGCCAAGACCCTCGACGGGCTCTCGTTCGACATCGAGCCCGGACAGTTCGCCGCGTTCGTCGGGCCGTCCGGTGCCGGCAAGACGACGGTCTCGTATCTGATCCCGCGCTTCTACGAGGTCTCGGGCGGGGCGGTGCGCTTCGCCTCGGTCGATGTGCGCGACCTCGACCAGGAGGAGCTGGTCGGCAGCATCGGAATCGTCAGCCAGGAGACCTATCTCTTCCACGCCACGATCGGCGACAACCTGCGCTACGCGAGGCCGGGTGCCACCCTCGGACAGCTCGAGACGGCGGCCCGGCAGGCCAACATCCACGACACGATCATGTCGTTCCCCGACGGGTACGACACGGTGGTGGGCGAGCGCGGCTACCGGCTGTCGGGCGGCGAGAAGCAGCGGATCGCGATCGCGCGCGTGCTGCTCAAAGATCCTGCCGTCCTCGTGCTCGACGAGGCGACCAGCGCCCTCGACTCGGTGTCGGAGCGTATCGTCCAGGCGGCCCTCGACACGGCGGCACGCGGTCGCACCACCATCGCGATCGCCCACCGCCTGTCGACGGTACGCGGCGCCGACGTGATCTTCGTGGTGAAGGCCGGGCGCATCGTCGAGCGCGGCACCCACGACGAGCTGCTCGAGGTCGGCGGGGTCTACGCCGAGCTTTACGACCAGCAGGTGAGTGTTCCCGGCTGACTCCGGGGCGCGGCCCGCTCCCCACGTACCCCGGCTAGTCCGCCTTTCAGCCCTGGTGCCGCTGTGACCCCTGTGCTTATTGTTCTCTTGGAACGGTGAGTTCTGCTCACCCGAGACGTTCTTCAGGGGAGTCATGAGCCAGGATCCGCCCGTCGCCAGCCCTGTTCCGCGCCGCCGATTCCGATGGGGCGCCTTCATCGGCCGAGGCTCGCTGGACATCCAGTCGAAGCTGCTCATCATGCTGCTCGCCGTCAGCGTCCTCGCCACGATCGTCGTCGGGGCGATCGGCTACGTCAACGGCCGCAACTCGCTCGAGGACGCCGCCTTCCAGCAGGTGACGAACCTGCGCGAGTCGCGGTCGAGCGAACTGCAGCGAACCGTCGCCGAGATCCAGCAGGACGTCATCCTCGACAGCCGCAACCAGAGCGCGATCCAGGCGACCGCGGCCTTCACGAAAGGCTTCGACGCCCTTCAGGGCACCCCGGTCACGGCCACCGAGAAGTCGGACATCTCGTCGTTCTACGCCGACGACTTCGCGCCCGCGCTCGAGAAGAAGAGCGGCGAGACGACCGACCCGAGCCTTTTCGAGCCGACCACCAACCCCGAGGCGTACCTGCAGACGCACTACACGGTGCCCTACAAGCTCGACTACGACAAGGCGCTCGCGGTCGACGACGCCGGCGACGGCAGCGCCTGGTCGGCGGCGCACGCGAAGTATCACGACTACTTCCGTGAGCTGGTCAAGCAGGCCGGCTACGAAGACGTCCTGCTGCTCGACACCAAGGGCAACGTCGTCTACTCGGCCTATTCGGGCGTCGATCTCGGCACGAACGTGCTGAACGGCCCCTACTCGAAGTCGAACCTGACGACGGCCTACAACGAGTCGCTGCGCTCGAACTCGGTCGACTCGGCGTTCACCACCGACTTCGCGCGGTACCAGCCGTCGCTCGACGACCCGACGGCGTGGATCGCATCGCCCGTGGGCTCGGGGTCGAACGTCGAGGGCGTCCTGGCGATCCAGGTGCCGACTCAGACGATCAACTCGGTCATGACCGGCAACCAGGCCTGGAAGTCGGACGGCCTCGGCGACACCGGAGAGGCCTACCTCGCCGGGCCCGACAAGACGATGCGCTCTGACTCGCGCGAGCTGCTGCAAGACCCCAAGCAGTTCGAGAAGGATGCCGTGGCGGCCGGCACCCCGGTGGCGACTGCCGAGGCGGAGGTGACTGCCAAGAGCAGCATCCTTCTGCAACCGGTGAACACGACCGCCGTGACGAAAGGCCTCCAGGGCAAGAGCGGCACCGCCGTCGACACCGACTATCTCGGCCATCAGGCGCTCGTGGCCTATGCCCCTCTGACGCTCAACGGGCTGAACTACGTGATCGTGGCGAAGGTCAATGCGTCGGAGGCGTTCGCGCCGGTGGACGCGTTCACGCGCAACCTCTTCCTCTCGATGGCGGCCATCATCGTGATCGTGACGCTGCTGTCTCTGATCCTGGCCCAGGTGTTCGTCAGACCCGTGCGCAAGCTGCAGACCGCGGTCAACCGCGTCAGTGCCGGCGAGATCGGCGTCGAAGTGCAGACGAAGACGGGCGACGAGTTCGGCGACCTCGGCGCCTCGTTCAACGACATGAGCCGCAGCCTCAAGCTGAAACAGGATCTGCTCGACGAGCAGAAGGCCGAGAACGACCGGCTGCTGCTCACGTTGATGCCGGCGGAGGTGGCCAAGCGCTACAAGGAGGGCGAGGAGACGATCGCCGAGGACCACGTCGACGTCTCGGTGTCGTATGCCGACGTGGTGGGCTTCGAGGAGTTCAGCCGCACCAAGAAGTCGGGCGACGCGCTCCTCCTGCTCAACGGCCTGTGGAAGTCGTTCGACGAGGCGGCCGACCGGCTCGGCGTCGAGAAGGTGCGGTCGACGCAGCGCGGCTACCTCGCCAGCTGCGGGCTGACCGTGCCGCGCGTCGACAACGCCCGGCGCATCGTCGACTTCACGCTTGAGCAGCAGCAGATCATCGAGCGCTTCAACGGCGTCAACGGCACGAAGCTCTCGCTGCGGGCCGGCCTCGACACCGGCACAGTGACGAGCGGCCTGATCGGGCGCACCAGCCTCGTCTACGACATGTGGGGCGATGCGGTGAGTCTCGCCTACCGCGTGCAGGGTACCGGTGCTGTGCCGGGCATCTACGCCACGCAGCGGGTGGTCGACAAGCTCGGCGACACGGTCGAGTCCTCCGACGAGGGCACCGTCGAGACGCAGTCGGGGCCGCAGCGGGTCTACCGGATCGGCGGGGAGTCGAACCGTGGTTAATGTCTGGCAGCTGCCCTGGTTCTGGCCGGCCATCGCCGTCGTGATCGGCCTGCCGATCGTGCTGATCATCCTCACCGAGCTCGGTTCGAACCTCGATCGGCGCGGCAACCCCGGGGCGAAGCTCGTGCGGCTCGCCCGCAACTTCGTGATTCCGAGCGCCGCTGTCGCGCTCCTGCTCGGCGAGGTGACGAAGGCCGTCGGCTCGGTCGACTTCACCTGGACGAAGCTGCTGACGACGCTGTTCGGGTTCCTCGTGATCCTGTTCATCCTGAACAGCTTCAACCTGGCGCTGTTCACGAACGCCGAAGAGGGGTCGTGGCGCGAGCGCCTGCCGTCGATCTTCATCGACATCGCTCGCATCGTGCTGATCGTGATCGGTCTCGCGATCCTGTTCAAGCTCGTCTGGAACACCGATGTAGCAGGCCTCTTCACCGCCCTCGGCGTGACCTCGATCGTGCTGGGCCTGGCTCTGCAGGGGGCCATCGGCAGCGTCGTGTCGGGCCTCCTGCTGCTGTTCGAGCAGCCCTTCCGTCTCGGCGACTACCTCGACGCCGGCGGAACGCGCGGCCGGGTCATCGAGGTCAACTGGCGGGCCGTGCACATCGACACCGGCAACGGCGTGCAGATCATCCCGAACGCGTCGCTGGCCGGGTCGTCGTTCACCAACCTCAGCCGCGGCGATCGCGGCTTCACCGTCTCGACGAAGGTCACCTTCACCACCGACGACCCGCCGGCCGAGGTCGTCGCGTTGCTCGAGCGTCTGGCGCTCGGGCTGCCGACGATCTTTCCCCACACGACGCCGGTCGCCGTGCCGCTCGGCGGCGCCGACTACGAGCTGTCGTTCGTGGTGCGCGGCCCCGGCGCAGAGGGCGAGGCGCTCGCGATCTTCCGCTCGCGCGTCTGGTACGCCGCCCGGCGTGCCGGTCTCGGTCTCGACGGCGACACCACTGACGCCTTCGTCACGCCCGAGCGCATCAGCGCGTCGGTGCGCGAGGTGGCCCCGCTGCTGCACCTCGCCGGCGACGACGCGGCAGCCCTCGAGCCCGTCGTGCGCCTCGAGCGCTACGCCGCGGGCGAGGTCGTGTTCGACGCGGGCACCGTGCCGACGGCGATCCTGTTCGTGCTCAACGGGTCGGCCAGCCTCACGATCCCACTCTCCGACGGTGGGCTGCTGCCGGTCAGCCGGATCGACGCGGGCGACTACCTCGGCCAGACCGCCCTCACCCGCGAAGTGCTGCTCACGACGGCGATCGCCGTCACCGAGCTCGCCGTGCTGCGGGTGCCCGCCGAGACTCTCGACGAGCTGGTGCGAGCGAGGCCGCGCCTGGCCCGCGAGTTCGGCGAGGTGATCGAGCGGCGCCGCCGGCAGGTGCGCACGACTCTGCAGGATCAACCGGGACTCGCGCCGGCCGCGCCCGGCCTGGCCCGCCCCTGACCGATTCGACGCCGGCCGCTTCGACGCCGGCCGCTTCGACGCTGACCGCTTCGATGCCGGCCGATTCGCCGCCGGGCGGGCGCCGCATCCCCTCCATGTCACACTCCCAGGCCCGTCGATAGACTCGGGGGCGTGAAGTTCGCCAAGACAGTCATCGACCTCGTCGGCAACACTCCGCTCGTCCAGCTGAACAGCGTGACCGAGGGCATCACCGCCACGGTCCTCGCCAAGGTGGAGTACCTGAATCCTGGTGGCTCGTCCAAAGACCGCATCGCCACGCGGATCATCGACGCCGCCGAGCGTGACGGCCTCTTGAAGCCCGGAGGCACGATCGTCGAGCCGACCAGCGGCAACACCGGCGTCGGCCTGGCGCTCGTCGCCCAGCAGCGAGGCTACCGCTGCGTCTTCGTGCTGCCCGACAAGGTCGGCGAAGACAAGCGCAACGTGCTCACCGCGTACGGCGCCGAGATCGTCGTCACGCCGACCGCCGTCGCCCCCGACAGCCCCGAGTCGTACTACAGCGTCTCCGACCGTCTCGTCGCCGAGATCCCGGGAGCGTTCAAGCCCAACCAGTACGAGAACCCCAATGGGCCTCTCAGTCACTACGAGACCACCGGCCCCGAGATCTGGCGCGACACCGACGGCCGTGTCACGCACTTCGTGGCCGGCGTCGGCACCGGCGGCACCATCAGCGGCACGGGGCGCTACCTCAAGGAGGTGTCGGAGGGTGGCGTGCAGATCGTCGGCGCCGACCCCGAGGGCAGCGTCTACTCCGGCGGCACGGGTCGCCCCTACCTCGTCGAGGGCGTCGGCGAAGATTTCTGGCCGGGCGCCTACGACGGCAGCGTCGTCGACAGGATCATCGCGGTGTCCGACGCGAGGTCGTTCGACATCACGCGGCGGCTGGCCCGCGAAGAGGGCCTCCTGGTCGGCGGCTCGAGCGGCATGGCCGTCGCCGCGGCCCTCGACGTCGCCCGCGAGCTCGGCCCCGACGACGTCGTCGTCGTGCTGCTGCCCGACTCGGGTCGCGGCTACCTCGGCAAGATCTTCAACGACCGCTGGATGCGCTCGTACGGCTTCAGCGAGATCGCCGACGAACGCACGGTCAGCGACCTCATCGCCTCCAAGAGCGGCGAGCTGCCGGATCTCGTGCACGCGCACCCCTCCGACACCGTGCGCGACGTCGTGCAGATCATGTCGACCTACGGCGTCTCGCAGATGCCGGTGCTCTCGGCCGAGCCGCCCGTCGTCATCGGCGAAGTCGTCGGGGCCGTCGAAGAGAAGGCGCTGCTCGAGCAGGTCTTCTCCGGCCAGGCGCAGATGACCGACTCGATCGGCAAGTTCATCGGGGCGCCGCTCGCCCTCATCGGCCTCAACGAGTCGGTGGCCCAGGCCCGCCGTGCTCTCGAGAAGAGCGACGCGCTGCTGGTCACGAGCGACGGCAAACCCGCTGCGGTCGTGACGCGTCACGACCTGCTCGCGTTCCTGTCCGAATAAACGCGCTGTGCCGGTGGTTCGGCTGACCGAGCCGCGTTCGCGCCATCCACCCTTCACTCTTCACTCTTCACACCCGAGGACTCCTTCGTGACCCACTCCTTCGAGACCCGCGCCATCCACGACGGTCAGGCGTTCGACCCGACCACCGGCGCCGTCGTCCCGCCGATCTACCAGACCTCGACGTTCGTGCAGGACGGCATCGGCGGCTTCCGCTCGGGCTACGAGTACGGCCGCTCGGCGAACCCGACCCGCGACTCGCTGCAGACGGTGCTCGCCAGCCTCGAGGGCGGCGCCCGCGCGTTCAGCTTCGCGTCGGGGCTGGCCGCGGAGGACGCGCTCCTGCGGGCCGTCCTGACGCCAGGATCCCGCGTGGTGATGGGCAACGACGTCTATGGCGGCACGCATCGCCTCGTCAACCGCGTGTGGAAGCCCTGGGGAGTCGCGCTCGAGACGGTCGACATGAGCGACCTCGACGCCGTCCGCACCGTGGTCGGCGCATCCGACACCACCGTCCTCTGGGTCGAGACGCCGTCGAACCCGCTGATGAAGATCAGCGACATCGCCGCGCTCGCCGAGATCGGGCACGCCGCCGGCGCACTCGTCGTCGTCGACAACACCTTCGCCTCGCCCTACGTGCAGCAGCCGTTGGCGCTGGGCGCCGACGTGGTCGTGCACTCGACGACAAAGTACCTGGGTGGGCACTCCGACACTCTCGGCGGCGCCGTCGTCGTGCAGGATGCCTCGTTGGCCGACAAGGTCGAGTTCATCCAGTTCGGCGTCGGGGCCGTGTCGGCGCCGATGGAGGCCTGGCTGACCATCCGCGGTATCAAGACCCTCGGGGTGCGCGTCGACCGCCACTCGACGAACGCGCAGGCGGTCGCCGAGGCGATCGTCGGGCATCCTGCCGTCGCCCAGGTCTTCTACCCGGGCCTCGAAGGCCACCCCGGGCACGAGCTCGCCTCGCGGCAGATGAAGCGCTTCGGCGGCATGCTCTCGGTCGGGCTGGCGGGCGGTGCGGCTGCCGCGCGGCAGTTCGCCGAGGCGACCGAGCTCTTCCAGCTGGCGGAGTCGCTCGGCGGCGTCGAGTCGCTGATCGGCTACCCGACCGCGATGACGCACGCCTCCGTGATCGGCACCGAGCTGGAGGTGCCCGACAACATCGTGCGCCTGTCGGTCGGAATCGAGTCGGAGGCGGATCTCGTCGCCGACGTGCTGCAGGCGCTCGGGCGCGTCGCCGCGGTCTAGACCCCAGCCGCCGGCGTGGACCCTCGGCGGCGGGCTCGACCCTCGCCGCCGGCGTCTGCGCAATGCCTAGGCATTGCGCGGCCGCCGCTCGCGAGGGTGCAGCAGCGGGAGGAGCCGGTACGGTCGAGGGGTGACGAGCGATTGGCGGGACGACCGGGTGAGTGCCGCGCTGCACGGTGAGAATCCGACGGTGCTGCGGCGGCTCGACGCGAGCTTCGCGGTGATCGGCGACGTGCAGTTCCTGCCGGGATACAGCGTCGCGATCAGCGACACCGTCGGGGTCGATCGGCTGAGCGACCTCTCGCGGGCCGAGCGGCTGCGCTTCCTCGGCGACATGGAGCGCCTCGGGGCGGCCGTCGAAAGCGTCTGCGCCGAGTTCGACCCCGCGTTCGTGCGGGTGAACCTCGAGATCCTGGGCAATGCCGATGCGTTTCTGCACGCTCACGTGTGGCCGCGCTACGAGTGGGAGGGGGATCTCGTGAAGCGGCCCGTGTGGCTGCACCCCGTGGCTTCCTGGAGCGCACCAGCGACGGCGCTCGGCCCGCAGCACGACGCCCTGCGGGCGGCGCTCTCGGCCCAGCTCGACGCCTCGTCCTAGAGGTCGGGTTGGGGCCTCGGCAACCCTCCGCGGACCACCTCGTCGGTCGACTCGCCACATTCTGAACGATGGCGGCCTGGTGAACCGTGGCGTTCTAATGTAGAATATTAGTCTTGACCCTGTTCTCGACGAAAGCTGACCGATGCCCGCGGTTCACGACGCCCCTCCGACCCGCGCCTCTGGGCGACGTTCGCAGAAGAAGCGGCGTGCCGTGCGTCGCATCCTGATTGCGGTCGTCGTGCTGGTCGCTCTCGTCGGGTCCGCCGTCGGCGCCGGGGCCCTCATGGTCTACGAGACGGTCGGTAAGAACATCACGACGCTGCCCGATGGGAAGGTCTTCCCGAAAGACGAGGTGCGCCCGCCCGCGGCGTCGACCGGGGCCGAGAACATCCTGCTGCTCGGGTCGGACTCGCGGCAGAGCGAGGGGCAGCACGACCTCGCGGCTGCGGGCGGCCAGCGATCCGACGTGATGATGCTCGTGCACGTGCACGTGCCCGCCGACCGGTCCGATATCTCAGTGACGTCGATCATGCGTGACACCTGGGTGCCCGTTCCCGGCCACGGCGACGCCAAGATCAATGCGGCACTCGCGTGGGGCGGCGTGCCGCTCGTGGTGCAGACCGTGGAGGGGCTGCTCGCGCAGCGGATCGACCACGTGGCCATCATCGACTTCGAAGGCATCAAGGGCATGACGACTGCGCTGGGCGGCGTCTACGCCGACAACTCGGTGCCGTTCACCAGCGGCGGGCACTTCTACGCGCAGGGGCCCATCAAGCTTGAGGGCGACGAGGCCCTCCGCTACGTGCGGGAGCGCCACGCGTTCGCGACGTCCGACTATCAGCGCGTCACGAACCAGCAGTCGCTGCTGCGCGGCATCCTGACCAAGGCCATCAGCCGCGACGTGCTGGGCGACCCGAAGCAATTGCTCGACTTCGCGAGCGAGACGTCGAAGTTCTTGACCGTCGACTCCGGCCTCACCCTGATTGAGGCGGGGTCGCTCGCCTACAGTCTGCGGGGAATCGACGCGTCTGACATGAGCTTCTTCACCATGCCGACGGCAGGCACCGGTTCGTCGCCCGACGGGCAGTCGATCGTCAAGCTCGACCCGGCCGCCATGGATTCGTTCCGAAAGGCTGTCGCCAGCGACACCGTGCCCGAATTCGAGAAGCAGCACGCCCCCGCCCGGTAGTCGGCACAACGAGCCGGAGGCGGCCAGGCCGCGAGCGAGAGGGATGCCGCCTGGTCGCTGTCGAGCGGGAGCCCGCTGGGCATGCGCTCGCGAGCCCAGCGGGAAGTGTCTTGCGAGCGCCCACTTCAGGTTCGCCCGAATTCAGGCAGAACTGAATTCGGCGCTTCCAAAGACCGTGCCCGGAAGGCGTCGGATTCCGCCGACGGCACGGACGGAACGAGTGACGGCGACGACGCCGCCCGCCGACAACGGCAACCGGCGCGACGGCGCTGCTGGCGAGACGGGAACTCGTGCCCGGTCAGCCCCACCACGTCGGAAACATGAGCACCATGTTGTCGACGAGGGTCTTGCGGCTGGTGCGCTTGCCGGACAGCCACGTCTCGATCACACCGACGAGGCCGTGCGCGATGAAACCGGCCACGAGGGGTGCCGAGGCGCCCTCGGGCAGGGTGGCCTCGTGACGGTCGAGGTGCTCCAGGCACGAGATCTCGAAGTGCCGGGCGAGCACACGGTGCGTCGAGGCGTCGAGCGCGTCGGGCAGCGCGAGGCGGTAGATGTCTTTGTATTTGACGACGTGGTCGACGATGCGCTCCATGCCCTTGCGGGTGATCGACGGGGCGTCGAGGGCGCTGGTCTCGCGCAGTTCGTAGTCGCCCGAGCGGATGGCGTCGAGGTCGGGCGTCAGAACGTCGACGAGCAGCGAGCCCGGCGAGGTGGCGTGGCTGTAGAACGTCGCGCGGTTGATGCCGGCAGCCCGGGTCACGTCCGCGACCGTGATCGACGACACCGGCGTCGACGAAGCAAGCTCGACGATTGCGGTGTGCAGCGCTGTCGTCGTTTGCACGATTCGTGCGTCGACCATCGTCGGTCCTCCCCATTCTCTGGTGCCCCAGAGCCTAGCCCCGGGCGACTGACGATTATGCCAGGTCGATCGGCGGGGCTGTCCCAGGGAGGGCCGAGGCTCCTAGAGTGGCGACATGAGTGATGCTCTGCAAGACGCCCAGGCCGCGGCTGCCGCTGCTGTGGCTGCCGCTGAGAAGGCCAAGCAGGATGCCGAGGACGCCCTCGCTCGCGCCCAGCAGATCGCCGCCGAGGCGACGGCGGCCGCGCAACAGGCCGCTGAGCAGGCTGTAGCGGCGGTCACAGCGGCAGCGGCGACCGGGTCAGCGGTAGTGACAGCGGCAGCGCCGGCCGGGCCAGCGCCGGCCGATCAGGCCGCGGCGCCCGCCCCGCAGCCGACCGCACCGACGCGCCCCCTCGGCGACGCCGACGTCGCCACGATCCGCACCGGCTACGCCTTCGCCGGCCCCGCCCTCGAGATGGGCGCCCTGGTCAACGGCGAGGCTCAGGCCGACGTGCCGATCCGCATCCCCCTCGCGATGATGAACCGGCACGGCCTCGTCGCCGGCGCGACCGGCACAGGCAAGACGAAGACTCTGCAGGTACTCGCCGAGCAGCTGTCCGCAGCCGGTGTGCCGGTGTTCGCGGCCGACGTGAAGGGCGACCTCTCGGGGATCGCGACGCCGGGGGAGTCGAACCCCAAGCTGCTCGAGCGCACGGAGGGCATCGGGCAGCACTGGTCCCCCCAGGCCGCCCCCACCGAGTACTTCGCGCTCGGGGGCAAGGGCACAGGGATCCCCGTGCGGGCCACCGTGTCGGGCTTCGGCCCGATCCTGCTCTCGAAGGTGCTGGGCCTCAACGCGACGCAGGAGTCGAGCCTCGGTCTCGTCTTCCACTACGCCGAGAAGGCGGGGCTCGCGCTCCTCGACCTCAGCGACCTCCGCACCGTGCTGAGCTATCTCACGAGCGACGACGGCAAAGGCGAGCTGCAGGATCTCGGGGGGCTGAGCAGCCAGACCGTCGGCGTGATCCTGCGCGAGCTGATCACCTTCGCCGACCAGGGCGCCGACGAGTTCTTCGGCGAGCCCGAGATGGACACCGCGGAGTTCCTCCGCACGGCACCCGACGGTCGCGGCATCGTCAGCCTCCTCGAGCTGCCCGGCGTCGCGACGCAGCCGGCCCTCTTCTCGACCTTCCTGATGTGGATGCTCGCCGACCTCTACAACGACCTGCCCGAGGTCGGCGACCTCGACAAGCCGAAGCTGGTCTTCTTCTTCGACGAGGCCCACCTGCTCTTCCGCGACGCGTCGAAGGACTTCCTGGCCTCCATCACCCAGACCGTGCGCCTCATCCGCTCGAAGGGGGTCGGCATCGTCTTCGTCACGCAGACGCCGAAAGACGTGCCCTCCGAAGTGCTCGCGCAGCTCGGCTCGCGGGTGCAGCACCAGCTGCGCGCCTTCACGCCCGACGACGCCAAGGCTCTGAAAGCAACCGTCTCGACCTACCCGTCGAGCGGCTACGACCTCGCCGCCGTGCTGCAGTCGCTCGCCACGGGCGAGGCGATCGTCACCGTGATGAACGAGAAGGGCGCGCCGTCGCCGGTCGCCTGGACCAGACTGCGGGCGCCTCAGGGCTCGATGTCGCCCACCCCGCAGGCCGCCATGGACGCCACGGTCGCAGGATCACCGCTGCGCGACACATACTGGGAGCCGATCGATCGCGAGTCGGCCCGCGAGATCCTGACGGCGAAGCTGGATGCGGCGGCGTCGGCCGAGCAGGCTCGCACCGACGCGGAGGCTGTCGCGAAGGCCCAGACGGAGGCGGAGAAGGCTGCCGCAGCGCAGGCCAAAGCCCAGGCCTCGGCGGAGAAGTCGGCGGCCAAGGCCGAAGCCGATGCAGCCCGTGAGCGCGCGAAGATCCAGGCGGAGTACGACCGTCAGCAGCGGGGGTTCGAGCGGGCCGAGAAGGCTCAGCGGGCCACGAAGGCCCCGGCCGCGCGGGCGTCCACGTCGCGTCGCGGCTCGGGCTCGAACAATCCGCTGAGCGACCTGCTCGGGTCGTCGGCGAGCAACACGATCGTGCGCGAGGTGGTGAAGGGGATCTTCGGCACGCTGCGGCGGCGCTGACAGATCACGCCCGGACGATGCCCTCGATGGCGGCCAGCACGCCCGCCAGAGCGATCGCGCCGACACCGACGGCGATCAGCCGGAAGACCCGGGTCTCGTACCAGCCGCGAGCCGTCGGGTACATCTCGTAGTACTCGCCCCGCGACAGCGGCTGCTCGTCGACGACGAGTTGCACGTCGAGGGCCTCGGCGATGGCGCGGATGTCGGCCTCCGACCAGAACAGGCCGCTCATGCCGAACAGGCGCCGGCCTTCGGCGTCGAGGACGAGCATCTGCGTCAGCGACTCGGTCGACGAGCCGCGGTAGACCCGGCTGATCAGCACGTGGTCGACGGCAGTGCGGTCGACGCTGGTGGCGGTGAGCACCATGCGGCGCTTGACGAGCGTGCTCGGCGTGACAGCCGAGTAGACGAGTTTGAAGCGGATGAAGACTGCGAAGAAGACGGCGGTCACGATGACTTCGACGCACGCCACAACCGGCCAGGTGCCCGTTCGCGCCGTGAGCCAGAGGCAGGCGGCGAAGACGGGGACCAGGCTGAACGCTGCCGACAAGAGGGCTGTGCGACCCAGCGACTGGATCGGCACGACGGTCGTGGTGAACTCGGTGCGGTCGAGCCCTCGCTGCATTGTCATCTCGTTCTCCCCCATGAAGTGGCGCACGCAGTGCCCAGCAGTCACACGCAGGCTCGGGTGCCCTCGCATGTCGAGCATCTGCGGTGGTTCACGCAAGACCCCTCCACCCCTGGAGGGCCTCCCGTGCAGTGCCTACTGTAAGCCCGGCCGCCGACAGGGCGGACTGCCCAGTTCGGGTGGTAGCAGACCAGTGGGTATGTTTTTTCACCCGCGGGTGACCGGCGGACTAGCGCTCGAACGTCTCGCCGCCGAACCTCTCGTCGCGTAGGCGGTCGATCTCGCGGCGGTCGCGTTTCGTGGGGCGTCCGGCGCCGCGGTCGCGCAGCGGGATGTAGAGCAGCTCTTTGCGTTCGGGAGGCGGTGGGCTCATGTCGGTGAGTGCGGTGGCGGCGACGGGGGCGCCGACCCGCTTCGTCAGGATCGTGCGGACGGTCACGATGCGCTCCCAGCCCTCGATCCTGGTGCGGATCTCGTCTCCGGGCCGCACCGTGTGCGCGGCTTTCACCCGCTCGCCGTTGACCCGCACGTGGCCCGCGCGGCACGCCGCCGTCGCGGCCGAGCGCGTCTTGTACACGCGGACGGCCCACATCCACGCGTCCACCCGTGCGCTCGCCGCCGCTTCGCCGCTCATGCTCTCCACCCTACGTCCGCCGCCCGGTCTGCCCCTTCGCTGCACTAGTGCCGCCAGAACACGGCGGAGGAGCTTCGGCGAGGCCGCGCAGCGGCCGACGCCGGCGGGAGCGGAGCGACCCAGCCAAACCAGCGACGCCCCTGCGAGGTTTCGAAGAAACCGAACAGGGGCGATGCGTCGCGGAGAATGGGGGATTCGAACCCCCGAGGGCTTGCACCCAACACGCTTTCCAAGCGTGCGCCATAGGCCACTAGGCGAATTCTCCAGTGATCGGCGGGGTGAGCCGCCGTTCGACCTAGAGAACTCTAGCGGACGGGCGGGGCGACCACGAACCGGCACGGGTTTTGCCCTCTCCATGTCAGGACAAGTCCAGGCGGCGTCGAGGTGTCGGTCATACAGTTGTCAGCGTGTCGACCCGCATCTACATCACGTCCGCTGAAGGCCACACCGGCAAGTCCACCGTCGCCCTGGGGGTGCTCGACACGCTCAGCCACGAGCTCGGTCGTGTGGGCGTCTTCCGCCCCGTCGCCCGGTCGACGAGTGAGCCCGACTACGTGCTGGAGTTGCTGCTCGCGCATGACAGCGTCGACCTCCCCTACGAAGACTGCATCGGAGTGACGTACGACGACGTGCACGCTGATCCTGATGCCGCCCTCGCCACGATCATCGGCCGGTTCGCGGCCGTCGAGCGTCAGTGCGACGCCGTCGTGATCGTCGGCTCGGATTACACGGATGTCGGCAGCCCGACCGAGCTGTCGTTCAACGCGCGGATCGCCGCCAACCTGGGCGCCCCGGTGCTGCTGGTGCTCGGCGGGCGCGCCGCCGACGGTTCGCGGGCTCGCTCGGGTGTCGACGTGCGCCAGGTGGCCGAGCTGACCACGGCAGAGCTCCGCAGCGAGCACGCGAGCCTCCTGGCCGTGATCGTCAACCGCGCCGAACCCGATCGGCTGGCCGAGGTCGTCGAGGGGATCGGCGAGGCCCTCGAGGCGTCGCCCGAGGGCCGGGTGCCGGTGTGGGCTCTGCCCGAAGACCGGGTGTTGGTCTCGCCGACGCTCCGAGCGGTGATGGAGGCGACGCAGGCCCGCCTGGTGCGCGGCGACGACGCCCTGCTCGAGCGCGAGGCGATCGGAGTGGTCGTGGCAGCCATGTCGATGGAGAACGTGCTGCCCCGGCTGACCGAGGGCGCCGTCGTCGTCGTGCCGGGCGACCGGTCCGACGTGCTGGTGGCCACGGTGCTCGCGCACTCGTCCGACACGTTCCCGTCGATCGCCGGCATCATTCTCAACGGTGGGTTCGACCTCGCCCCGCAGGTGGTCCGCCTTCTCGGTGGCCTCGACAGCTCGCTGCCGATCCTCTGGAACGAACTCGGCACGTACGACACCGCCACGCGCATCACCCAGACGAGCGGGCGGCTCGCGGCCGAGTCGCCGCGCAAGTACGACCTGGCCCTTTCGCTGTTCGAGACCAACGTCGACGGTGACGCCCTGCTGCGCCTGCTCGAGATCTCACCCTCGAAGGTCGTCACCCCGCTCATGTTCGAGTACCAGCTGCTCGACCGGGCCCGCTCGGTCAAGAAGCACATCGTGCTTCCCGAGGGCGACGACGACAGGATCCTGCGGGCCGCGTCGTCCCTCCTCCAGCGCGGCGTCGCCTCGTTGACTCTGCTCGGCAACGAGCCCTCCGTCCGCGCGCGCGGCGCCGAGCTGGGTCTCGATCTCGGCGACGCGTCTGTGCTCGACCCCACCGACCCCGAGCTGCAGCTGAAGTTCGCCACCGAGTACGCCGCCTTGCGCGCCCACAAGGGCACGACCGTCGAGATGGCGATGGACACCGTCACGGACGTGTCCTACTTCGGCACGATGATGGTCAAGATGGGCCTCGCCGACGGCATGGTCTCGGGTGCGAAGCACACCACCGCCCACACCATCCGCCCGGCGTTCGAGGTGATCAAGACGCGGCCCGAGGTCAACGTCGTGTCGAGCGTCTTCCTCATGGCGCTCGCCGATCGCGTCCTGGTCTACGGCGACTGCGCAGTCATCCCCGACCCCACGTCCGAGCAGCTCGCCGACATCGCGATCTCGTCGGCCGAGACCGCGGTGCAGTTCGGCATCGAGCCGCGCATCGCGATGCTGAGCTATTCGACGGGCGACTCCGGTTCGGGCGCCGACGTCGAGAAGGTACGCGCGGCCACGGCCCTCGTGCGCGAACGCCGCCCCGAGCTGCTCGTCGAGGGGCCCATCCAGTACGACGCCGCGGCCGATCCCACGGTGGCGGCGGCGAAGATGCCCGACTCCGACGTCGCGGGGCGCGCGACGGTCTTCATCTTCCCCGACCTCAACACGGGCAACAACACCTACAAGGCGGTGCAGCGGAGCGCCGGGGCCGTCGCGATCGGACCGATCCTGCAGGGCCTTCGCAAGCCCATCAACGACCTGTCGCGAGGCGCCCTCGTCTCGGACATCATCAACACCGTCGCCATCACCGCCATCCAGGCGGGCACCGCCCAGCCGGGCACCGAAGGAGCATTCCTGTGAGCGCAGTCCTCGTCGTCAACTCCGGTTCGTCGTCGTTCAAGTACCAGCTGATCGAACTGGAGGGCGAGAAGACGCTCGCGTCGGGCCTCGTCGAGCGCATCGGCGAAGAGACCGGGTCGACGAAGCACAAGAACGCGCTCACGGGCGACGAGACGTCGAACGACTCGACGCCCATCCCCGACCACTCCGCCGGCTTCGAGGTCATGCTCAACGCGTTCCAGGATCACGGCCCCTCGTTCGACGAGCATCCGCTCGTCGCGGTCGGGCACCGGGTCGTGCACGGCGGCTCGCAGTTCGACAAGGCCACGATCGTCACGACCGCGGTCGAGCATGCCATCGAAAAGCTCTCGGCGCTGGCACCGCTGCACAATCCTGCGAACCTCGAGGGCATCCGCGCGGCCTCCAAGGCCTTCCCGGGCGTGCCCGAGGTGGCCGTGTTCGACACGGCCTTCCACCAGACGCTGACGCCTGCGGCCTACACGTACGCCATCGACGACAAGCTGGCGAAGGAGCACCAGGTGCGCCGCTACGGCTTCCACGGCACGTCGCACAAGTACGTCTCCGCCGCCGCCGCCGACTTCCTCGGCAAGCCGCTCGCCGAGCTCAAGATGATCGTGCTGCACATCGGCAACGGCGCGTCGGCGTGTGCGATCCTGGCGGGCCGGAGCATCGAGACGTCGATGGGCCTCACACCCCTCGAGGGCCTCGTCATGGGAACGCGGTCGGGCGACGTCGATCCTGCCGTCGTGTTCCACCTGCACCGCGAGGCCGGGCTCGACTTCGACGAGCTCGAGGGAATGCTCAACAAGCAGAGCGGCCTCCTGGGCCTCACGGGCAACGGCGACATGCGCGACGTGCAGGATGCCGCCGCCCGCGGCGACGAGACGGCCGAGGCGGCGCTCGCGGTCTACCGTCACCGCATCAGGCACTACGTCGGGGCGTACGCCGCTCAGCTCGGCGGCCTCGACGCAGTCGTGTTCACCGCGGGCGTCGGCGAGAACAACGCGCTGCTGCGACGCCGGACGCTGATGGGGCTCGAGTTCTTGGGCATCCGCATCGACGACGACCGCAACGAGCTCGACTCGCGCGAGGCGCGCTACATCTCGGCCGAGGGAGCGCCCGTCGCCGTGCTCGTGGTGCCCACCGACGAAGAGCTCGAGATCGCGCGCCAGGCCGCTGCCCTCGTTTAGCTCCGGGGCCGGAGCCTGGGCCGGGGCCGGAGCCTGGGCCGGGGCCGGGGCCGGGGCCGGGGCCTGGGCCTGGGCCGGGCCGGGCCGGGGCTGAGGCCGGAGCCCACGGGGCCGGCGGGGCCGGGGAGGAGAGGCGGGTGCTAGTAGCGGATGGCGACGAGAGCGTCGCTGATCGTGGCCTCGCCAGAGATCGTCTCGAACTGGGTGTGCACGGCGGTGCCCTCCTCGAGAGCGGTGGCGATGATCGTCGCGACGTCGGCGCGGGGGATCGACCCGGTCTCGAGGCGCTTGCCGACCGAGATGAGACCGGTGGGGGCCTCGTCGGTGAGGGTGCCGGGGCGGACGATCGTCCAGTCGAGGTCGGAGCGGGCGCGGAGGTCGGCGTCGGCCTCGGACTTGGCGCGCAGGTATACCTGGAAGGCGTCGGTGGCGTCGGTGCCGAGCTGGGCGCGGGACTCGTCGAAGTCGTCGGTGTGGATCGCCGACACCATCACGTAGCGGGTCACGCCGGCTTGCTCCGCGGCGTCGGCGAGCAGGATCGCGCCGTCGCGATCGATCGTCAGCTTGCGCTCGGCGCCGCTCGAGCCGCCCCCGCCCGCGGCGAAGACGACGGCGTCGGCGCCGTCCAGGTGTCCGGCTAGCGTGTCGACGTCAGTGCTCTCGAGGTCGAGCACGAGTGCACGGGCGCCCGCCTCTTCGAGGTCGGCGGCCTGGTCGGGGTTGCGGATGATGCCGATCGGGTCGTGGCCCTTGTCGGACAGCTGTCGTTCGAGGAGCAGGGCGATCTGGCCGTGCCCACCGGCGATGACGATTCTCATGCCGCCCATCAAACCCCGTTCCGCTGGGCACCCGCCACTTGCCGAGCCGGAGGCGAGGTGCATGGGCACGCGATGGCGGGCGGTGCTCTTTGAGCGAAGCGAAAAGACTCCTCACGCACCCGCCACTTGCCGAGCCGGAGGCGAGGTGCAGAGGCACGCGATGGCGGGCGGTGCTCTTTGAGCGAAGCGAAAAGACTTCTCACGCACCCGCCACTTGCCGAGCCGGAGGCGAGGTGCAGAGGCACGCGATGGCGGGCGGTGCTTTCTGTGTGCGAAGCGAAAGGAGAGACTCCTCACGCACCCGCCACTTGCCGAGCCGGAGGCGAGGTGCAGAGGCACGCGATGGCGGGCGGTGCTTTCTTTGAGCGAAGCGAAAAGAAAGACTCCTCACGCACCCGCCAGAGCCCGGTTACCCTTGCTGCATTTCTGCCCTGGGGGAGTTGGCCTGGATGGCGCCACGTGAGGAGCCGTCCGAGAGTCTACAGGATACGAAACCGGGTGCCGTTCTCGGGTCCTTTCTGCCGGGTGGAGGACCGTCACTCGTTTGGGGGTACAAACCGCTCAATCCGGTCGACTTGGCACCTCGGAGTCTGCATATGATGGGCCCCACAAACATCGAGAACCGCTCACCATGGCTCTCGTCGCTCCTCTCACCAGGGAGCGAAGCCCCTTCCGATTCACCCACGGAGGGATTCCGGATCAGTGACAGGCCCTGCCTGTCAGGAAGAGGCACCTCATGCACCACCAGGGGACTCGTACCCGTACCCGCACCGGCATGTTCTCCGGTCGGAGGACGATTCTGCAGCTCGCCGCGGCCACCGTGGTCGCCGCCGTCATCGCCGCGATGACCGTCGTGCCCGCGCAGGCCGCCACCGGCGACGTCAGCGAGGGCGAGGGGCTCCTGCTCTCCGGCAGCGGTCTGGTCAACGTCGACAACCTCGCCGAGCTGCAGAGCGCGTATTCGTCGAGCACGTCGTCGTCGAGCCTCGGTGCGGTGTCGCACCCGCTCGACGTCTCCGCCCTCAACGCGGTCAACGTGGACCTCGGCAACGGGATCCGTCTGCTCGGCACGAACGGTCTCCTCACCCTGGGCGTCGGCGACCAGTACGCGAGCACCTCGACCACCGGCTCGACGGCGTCGTCGGGGGTCCTCACCCCGGATGGCGCCATCGCCGTCGGCTCGGGGCACGGTTCGACCCTCAACCTCGAGCCCCTCTTCACGCAGGTCGGCGCGAACTCGTCGCTCGCCAGCGCCGCCCAGTTGAACATCGGCGCCCTCGCGTCGAGCATCCAGTCGACACGCGGTGCGACGGCGACCCCTCCGACGACGAACTACCAGATCGCGGGCGCGAACGTCGCCGTGACGAGCCCGGCTGTCGCAGGGCTCAACTCGTCGCTGCAGACGACGGTGAACACGACCGGCTCGGCGCTCAACAACCTCGTGTCGAGCCAGGGCTTCCTCGACTCGCTCACGACGGCGACGACCAGCAACCTGACCTCGGCGATCCGCACGCTGATCCCGCTCGCCAACCTCAACGGCACGACCGTCACGGCCAGCCTCAACGGTCTCAACCTCTCGGCCGTGACCGCCCCGGTGCTCACGCAGAACTACACGTCTGGCCCGGTCACGATCAACCCGCAAGCCGGCACGATCTCGATCGACCTCGCCACCCTCCAGGCCCTCAACAACCAGCCGGCGAACACGAAGCTGCTGTCGACGCAGGCTTTGCAGGACACCGTCACGGGCGCGATCAGAGACATCCTCACCACGCAGATCCCGGCAGCCCTCAACACGGCCATCGTCGGGGCCCTCGGCGGGGCCACTCTCAAGGTGAGCGTCAACGCCAGCGCCAGCCTCGTGCTGCTGGGCATCACCACCAACGTGGCCACGGTGAACCTCACTTCGACGGTGCCGCTCAGCAACCTCGTCTCGGGCGGCACCTCGGTCGCCCCGACGCTCACGGCGAACGTCTCGGCCATCGACAACCTCGTCAACATCCCCGTCAACGCCGTCCTGCCGGCGCTCACGCCCGTGGTCTCGTCGATCACCGGGTCGCTGGGGACCCTGCTCTCGCCGACCCTCAACGGCCTGGCGCCGGCCCTCCTGACGGTGCTCAACGCGGCGAACGTCGTCGTGGCGCCGCTGATCGGCATCATCAACCAGGTCGTCTCGATCACCGTCAACGCGCAGGATTCGACGTCCGGCTTCCGAGACAGCCGCGGCAACGACACCGGGGCGAGGTCCGTCCACGCGCTCCAGCTCACCGTCCTGCCCGTGCTCAACGCGGCCACGGTGAACCTCGCGACGTCGACCGTCAACGTGACGACCATCGCGCCGGTGGCGATCACCTCGCCGACGGCGAACCAGCAGCTCACGGTCGCGACCAGCACGGCCACCCGTTCGATCCCCGTCTCGGGCACCGGCGAGCCGGGCGCGACGATCGCGGTCGACCTCGGCGCCGGCCGCACCGGTTCGGCCACCGTCGCCACCGACGGCACCTGGAGCACGTCGATCGCCGGAGTGGGGGTGGGCTCCGTCACCGCGACGGCGACCCAGACGTTCGGCGGAGTCGCCGGCACGCCCGTCTCGCAGACGTTCAGCGTCGTCGCCCAGCAGCCCCTGACCATCACCGCCCCGACCGCGTCGCAGCAGTCCCTGGTCGTCTCGCCGACGGCCACCCGCTCGATCACCGTGTCGGGCACCTCGACGCCGGGCGCGACCATCGCTCTCGACCTCGGCTCGGGTCTCACCGCGAGCACGACGGCGGACGGCTCAGGGGTCTGGAGCACCCCGGTCGCAGGCGTCGGCGTCGGCAGCTACACGATCTCGGCCACGCAGACCTCCGGCGGCGTCACGAGCGCCGCGGTCACCAGCCCCTTCACCGTCGTCTCCGGCGCCGGCCTCACGGTCACGGCCCCGACGGCGAGCACGCAGTACGTCGTCCCGGGGGCCACGTCGACCACCACGGTCACGATGACCGGCACGGCGCAGCCCGGCGCCACCGTCACCGCCGACCTCGGTGGCGGCATCACCGGCTCGGCCGCCGCCGCCGCTGACGGCAGCTACAGCATCCCGGTCGCGCACGTCGGCACCGGCTCGTACACGGTCAGCGTGACGCAGACCGTCGGCGGAGTCGCATCCGCCGCCATCACGCGCCCGATCACCGTCGTCGCAGCATCGCCCGTCGTCATCCAGGCCCCGGTCGCCGGTGGCACGTTCACCGTGGCCGGCCCGCTCTCGACCACTCCGGTGACCGTCTCGGGCACCGCGCAGGCCGGGGCGACCGTGCAGGTGCAGCTCGCCAGCGGCGTCTCGGCGACCGTCACGGCCGACCTCACCGGCACCTGGAGCGCCCCCTTCAGCAACGTGGGGGTGGGCAACTACACCGCGAGCGTCACGCAGACCATCGCCGGGGTCACCTCGACCCCGGTCACCCGCTCGTTCTCGGTCGTCGCCGGCGCAGCGGTCACGATCGCCAGCCCTGCACAGGGCTCGGTCACGACCGTCGCCGACCCGACCTCGACGATCCCGGTGACCGTCACCGGCACGGCACAGCCGGGCGCCTCCGTGGCAGTGACGCTGGGATCGCAGGGCACCCGGACCGTGACGGCGACCGGCACGGGATCCTGGTCCGCGCCCTTCACGAACGTGCCGGTCGGCGGCTACACGATCAGCGCGGCGCAGACCATCGGCGCGACCACGTCGACGCCCGTGACCAGCACCTATTCGATCGTGGCCGGCGCCCCGGTGGCCGTCACGGCGCCGGCCCCGGGCGCCACGATCCCCGTGGCCGACGGCACCTCGACCGCGAACGTCGCCGTGACGGGCACGGCTCAGCCGGCCGCCACCGTGAAGGTGGATCTCGGGGGCGGCATCACCGGCACGACGACCGCGGCCGCTGACGGCTCCTGGTCGGTGCCGCTCGCGGGCGTGCCCATCGGCGCCTACACCGTGAGCACCAGCGAGACCGTCGGCGGCACCACGTCGCCCGCCGTCACACAGCCCCTCACCGTCGCCGCCGGTGCTCCCGTCGTGATCCAGAGCCCGACTGCGAACGGCTCGATCACCGTCTTCGGCGGGGACCTCGCCACTGTGCCGGTCTCGGGCACCGCGCAGCCCGGCGCGACCGTGACGGCCAGCCTCGGCACCGGTCTGACGGCGACCACCACCGCAGGTCCCACCGGATCCTGGTCGACCACCATCGCGAACGTCCCCGACGGCAACTACACGCTGAGCGCGTCGCAGAGCATCAACGGCGGCACCTCGGCCCCGGTGACGCAGCCGTTCTCGGTGCTCTCGAGCACCGGAGTCGTCATCCAGACCCCCGTGTCGGGCACCACATCCGTGGTCGCCGACGCGAACGGCACGCACACGACGATCGTCACCGGCGTCGGCACCCCGCTCGTGCCCGTGACGGTCGACCTCGGTGGGGCGAACGTGCAGACCGTCCCCACGAGCCCGCTCGGAACCTGGACGGCGACCTTCACCGCCCTGCCGGTCGCGAACTACACGGTCAACGCGTCGCAGCTCGTCGGCACCGACACGATCACGGCCGCGCCGACCACCTTCAGGATCGCCGCGGGCGCTCCGGTCACGATCACGGCCCCGGTCGCCCCCGACAACTCGTTCACCGTGGCCACCGCCGGCTCGACTCTGCCGGTTACCATCAGCGGCACCGCTCAGCCGGGTGCATCGCTCTCGGTCGTCGTCACTCCCGGCGGCGCGCCGATCCCGGCCACCGCCGACGCCTCCGGCGCCTGGAGCGTCACGACCCCCGCGTCCGGCGTGCACACCGGCTATACAGCCACCGTCACGCAGACGGTGAACGGCACGACCTCGACCGGCGTCTCCACGACGTTCTCGATCGTCCAGGGCGCGGACTTCGCCGTCGCGACGCCGATCGACGGCGCGAACCTGACCGTCGCCGACGCCTCCGGCACGCAGGACGTGGCCGTGTCGGGCACCGGTGACCCCGGGGCCTCGGTCGCCGTCACGACGGGCACCGGCGCGAACGCCGTCACGCAGACCACCGCCGTCGACCTGACGGGCCACTGGTCGACCACCTTCCTCGGCCTCGGCGTGGGGGACCACTCGTTCGGCGCCACCGAGACCCTCGACAGCGGGTCGACGGCTGTCGCGCCGACCGTCACCGTGCACATCCTGACCGCGGCCCCGGCGACAATCACGGCGCCGACCGCGGGCCAGAAGATCCCGCTGGCCTCGTCGGTCGGCGGTACCACGGTCACGGTGACCGGCACGGCCCCGGATGCCACGAGCGTCACGGTCAGCCTCGGCGGAACCGGCACGCAGACCGTTCCCGTCACGGGCGGCACCTGGACGGCCGACTTCGACGCCCTGCCCGTCGGCTCGTACACCGCAGCCGTCTCGCAGACCGTGAACGAAACCACCTCGGCACCGATCACGCGCTCGTTCCAGGTGGTCGCCGGTGATCCTGTGGTCGTCACGGCCCCGGTCGACGGCAGCACAGTCACCGTCGCAACGGCCGACTCGACCACCCCGATCACCGTGTCGGGCACCGCGCAGGCGGGCGCCACCGTCACCGTGAAGCTCGGCACTCTCACCGGTTCGGCGACGGTCGCCGGCGACGGCTCCTTCTCGGTGCCCTTCGCCGCCGTGCCGGTCGCGGACGACCCCTACACCGTGAGCGTCTCGCAGACGATCAACGGCACGACCTCGACGCCCGTCACCTCGACGGTGTCGGTCATGGCCGGCGCACCGCTCGTCATCGCGACGCCCACCGAGGGCCAGACGATCACCCTCGCCGACACCTCGTCGAAGACCGACGTGATCGTGGCCGGCACCGGCCAGCCCGGCGCGACGATCGACCTCACGGTCAACGGCACACCCGTCGCTCCGATCATGGTGCGCAACAGCGGCGGCTGGACGACGACCCTGGCGAACACGCCGCCCGGCTCGTACATGCTGCACGCCACCCAGACCGTCGGCACCACCACGACTCCCGAGGTCGACCGCGACTTCTCGGTCGTCGGCAGCCCGGCCGTGACCATCACGGCGCCGACGGGCGGCAGCACGGTCGTTGTGCCGACGGCGACCTCGACGACGCCGATCGACGTCACGGGCGTCGCGGCCCCCGGCGCCTCCGTCACCGTCACCACCGACGGCGGCCTCGCAGCGTCCGGCACGGCCGACCCGACGACCGGCGCCTACCTGGTGACGATCCCCGACGTGCCCGTCGGCCCGCAGACCGTCTCGGTCACGCAGACCATCAACGGCACGGTGTCGCCTCTGCCGACCACGGTCGACTTCACGATCGCGGCGGCAGCGGACCTCACCATCACGAGCCCCGCCGACGGCACCGCCTTCACGGTCCCGACCGCGGCCGGCACCACCGACGTCACGCTCAGCGGCAAGGCGCAGGCGGACGCGCCGATCGCCGTCTCGCTCGGCACCGGCCTCACCGCGACGACGACGGCCACCGACGGCGGCACCTGGGCCACCACGGTCCGCGGCGTCCCGGTCGGCAGCTACACGGCCTCGGTCACGCAGACGATCGCAGGCACCGTGTCGGCGCCCGTGACCGAGAGGCTCACGGTCGCCACGGCCGCTCCCGTCGTCGTCGCGGCCCCGGCCAACGACCAGTCCTTCCCGATCGCCACCACGACCGACACCGTCACGGTGCCCGTCTCGGGCACCGCCGAACCGGGCGCCACGGTCTCGGTGAGCCTCGACGGCGGCACCGCGAAGCTCGTCACGGCCGACCCGTCCACCGGCGCGTGGAACACCAGCTTCGCCGACGTCGCCCGTGGCCCCCACGAGGTGTCGGTCACCGAAGAGACCTCGGCCGGCCCCACGACCCCGGCGCTCGCCGACTTCACGGTCGACGTCGCCCCGGCCGCCGTCATCACGTCGCCCGTCGCCGGGCAGTCCATCCAGGTGCCCACCGTCACATCGACGACCGACGTGCCCGTCTCGGGCACCGGTCTCGCCGGCGCCGCCATCTCGGTCACCCTCGACGGCACCGGCACGCCTCAGACCACCACGGTCTCGGGCACTGGCACCTGGGACGTCACGTTCAGCGCCGTCGCAGTGGGCCCGCACGAGATCGCGGCGACCCAGACCGTCAACGGAACCGATCAGGATCCGGTGACCCGCGACTTCTCGGTCGACCAGACTGCGGCCCCCGCAGCGCCGGTCGAGATCACGAGCCCCGACCCCGGCGCGGCGATCCCCGACGCCGACGGCGACGGCTTCGTCGACGTGCCGGTCTCGGGAACCGGCCAGCCCGGCTCGACCGTCACGGTCACGTTGAACGACGGCCAGACGCTCACCACGACGGTCGGTGACGACGGCACCTGGAGCGTCACCTTCCACCACGTGCCGGTCGGCGTGATCCGGATCGTGGTGCGCCAGACCACCGGCGGTGTCACGACCGGCTCCGACCAGGTCGGCGTCTCGGCCGAGACGGTCGCAGCGGCGACCATCACGACTCCTGTCGCAGGTGCCCCCGTGATCGTCTCGAACGCCACCGCCGCAGCGGACGTGCCCGTCGCGGGCACCGGCCAGGCCGGCGCCCACATCGCGGTCGACATCGACGGCCTCACCGGCACGGCGACCGTCGGCGACGACGGCACCTGGTCGACGACCGTCCACGCCCTCCCGGTGGGCGACCACACGATCAGCGTCGTCGAAAGCACCGACGACGTGACGCTTCCCGCGGTGACGCAGGATCTCGTCGTCACAGCCGGCCAGGGCGTGGCAGTCACCTCGCCCGCCGACGGCTCGAGCGTGACAGTGCCCACCGCGGGCTCGACGGTCACCCTGCCGGTCACCGGCACCGCCGACCCGGGCGCCGCCGTCTCGGTGACGCTCGACGGCGGAGCGGCGAAGACGGTCGACGCGGCGAACGACGGCACCTGGTCGGTGGACTTCACCGGCGTCGCGGTCGGCACGCACGCCATCGCGGCCAGTGAGACCCTCGCCGACGGACCGACGACGCCCGTCACCAGCTCCGTCACCGTCAAGGTCGCGGCCCTCGCCGTGATCACGACACCGCAGAGCGGCCAGCAGATCGAGGTCACCCCGGGCTCGACCACCGCGGTGGTCGTGTCGGGCACCGGCGAACCCGGAGCCTCGATCAGCGTCTCGCTCGACGGGAAGGGCACCGTGTCCGTGCCGGTGAGCGCCCAGGGGTCCTGGACCACGACGTTCACCCAGGTCGGAGTCGGGTCGCACACGGCGAAGGCCGTGCAGACCGTGCTCGGGGTCACGCAGAGCCCGGTCACCACCGGCTTCACGGTGGCCGCCACCACGACTCCGGTCGTCGCCCCGACGATTCAGAGCCCCTCGGCCGGCCAGATCATCCTCGACCCGAACGGTGACGGCTTCTTCGACGTGCCGGTCTCGGGCACGGGCGACCCCGGCTCGACCATCACGGTCGACCTCGGCGCCGGCATCACGCGCACCGTTCCGGTCGGCGACGACGGTGCCTGGAGCGTGACCGTGACCGGCGTGCCCGACGGCACCCGCACCATCCTGGTGACCCAGACGACCGACGGGACGACCACAGGATCCGCCTCGGTGCAGGTCACCGGTGCCGCCATCGATCCGATCACAGTCACCTCGCCCACCCCGGGCCAGAGCGTGCAGGGCTCGATGATCGGCGGCACGGTCCTCACGGTCACCGGTACCGCCGAGCCGGGCGCGACCGTCTCGGTCTCGCTCGACGGCGGTACGGCGAAGACCACGACGGCCGACGGAACGGGCGCGTGGAGCGTCCCCCTGACCGACGTCTCGACGGGCAGCCACTCGATCGCGGTCTCGGAGAAGCTCGGAGCCGCCACGTCGGCGCCGGTGACCGTGCCCTTCGCAGTCTCCGCGGCTCCGTCCTCGGGCGGCATCACGGTGCTCTCCCCGGCGCCGAACGCCCTGATCATGGACACCGGCGTGCAGGGGTCCGAGAACGTCACGATCTCGGGCACGGCCGCACCGGGCGCCGACGTCTCGGTCTCGCTCGACTCCGGCGCGACGACGCTCACGACGACTGCCGACGGCACGACCGGGGCGTGGAGCATCCCCTTCCCCGCCGTGTCCGACGGAACCCACTCCTTCGTGGCCACGCAGACCGTGCTCGGCACGCCCACCAACGCTCCGTCGCAGTCGTTCACGATCGCAGCCATGGCACCGCTCACCATCTCGAGCCCGGCCCCCGGGTCGGCCTTCCAGGCCGGTGCCGACGGGACGGCCACGGTGCCCGTCCGAGGCACGTCGGAGCCCGACGCCACGATCACCATCACGTTCGACGGCGGCACGCCGATCACTGTGACGGCGGGTGACGACGGCACCTGGTCGCACACGTTCACCGGTCTCGAGCCCGGCAGCCACACGGCCGTGGCGACGCAGAGCGTGGACGGCTTCACCAGCGCCCCCGAAGCGACCACGTTCAGTGTGCTGCGCGCCATCAGCAACCCGGGTGGCGGGACGCCGGGTGGCGGCAACCCCGGCGGTGGCGGCAACCCCGGCGGCGGCGGCAACCCTGGCGGTGGCGGCAACCCTGGCGGTGGCGGCACAGGCCCGGGCACCGGCACGGGCGGCTCAGTCGGCGGCTCGGGTGGTTCGATCGCACCGGCCGGCCACTCCGGCAACGGCTCAGGCAGCGTCTCCTCCTCGGCCACGGCCCTGGGTGAAGCGCTGGCCTACACAGGCTCGACCGTCTTCCCATGGGCGGTCGTGGGCGCAGGCCTCCTCGCGCTGGGTCTCGGGATGTTGGGTGCATCCCGCGGGCTGAGCAGGATCAGGGCGAGGAAACGCTAGCGCCATCAGGGGCGGCCCTCTCCATTCGGGTGAGGGGGCCGCTCCGCTCTCTTCGTCAGGTCGGCGGTGTTCTCACCGCCGGCCCGTCGTCTCGTCCGGGGCAGCCGGCAGTGTCGGTGGGGCCGACTACTCTTGCTCTGTGGTCACCGCTCTGTATCGCCGTTACCGGCCCGAGACGTTCGCCGAACTCATCGGCCAGTCTCAGGTGACCGATCCGCTGCGCACCGCACTGCGCACCAACCGGGTCAACCACGCCTATCTGTTCAGCGGCCCCCGCGGCTGCGGCAAGACCACCTCGGCCCGCATCCTGGCGCGCTGCCTCAACTGCGCCCAGGGCCCGACCGACACCCCTTGTGGCGTCTGCGACAGCTGTGTCGAGCTGTCGCGCGACGGCTCCGGCTCGCTCGACGTCATCGAGATCGACGCCGCCAGCCACAACGGCGTCGACGACGCCCGCGACCTCCGCGACCGCGCCATCTTCGCCCCGGCCCGCGACCGCTACAAGATCTTCATCCTGGACGAGGCCCACATGGTCACGCCGCAGGGCTTCAACGCGCTGCTCAAGATCGTCGAAGAGCCGCCCGAGCACGTCAAGTTCATCTTCGCGACCACCGAGCCCGACAAGGTCATCGGCACCATCCGTTCGCGCACACACCACTACCCCTTCCGCCTCGTTCCGCCCGCTCAGATGCTCGACTACGTGCAACAGCTCTGCGAGACCGAGAAGGTGACGGCCGCCCCGGCGTTCTGCCGCTCGTCGTCCGGGCCGGCGGCGGCTCGGTGCGCGACACCCTGTCGCTTCTCGACCAGTTGATCGCAGGATCAGAGGGCGGCGACATCCTCTACGAGCGCGCGGTCGCCCTGCTGGGCTACACCCACGCGTCGCTCCTCGACGCCGTGGTCGACGCCCTCGGCGAGCGTGACGGCGCCGGGGCCTTCGCCGCGGTGGACCGCGTCATCCAGACCGGCCAAGACCCGCGTCGCTTCGTCGAAGACCTCCTCGAGCGACTCCGCGACCTCATCGTCGTCGGCGCCACCACCGAGGGTGCCGCCGCCGTGCTGCGCGGCGTGACGCCCGAAGAGCTCGAGCATCTCGCCCGCCAGTCGCACGCGTTCGGCCCAGCCGAGCTCTCGCGCTCGGCCGACGTCGTCAACCGCGCCCTGACGGACATGACCGGCGCCACCTCGCCGCGCCTCCACCTCGAGCTGATGATCGCGCGCGTGCTCGTACCCGAGGCCGACGAGACCGGCCGCGGCGCGCTCGCGCGCGTCGAGCGGCTCGAGCGGCGCGTGGGTGTCGACGCTGGTGCTGCAGCCGCGGCTCCCGCCGGCCAGGGCCCGCCGTCGATGGGTCGCCCGGCCGCGCAGGGGGCTCCGGCGCGCTCCGCGCAGGCCGCGGCCTCCGACCCGGCGCGCGAGACGTCGTCGCCCGCCGCGGCCGCTCATGCGTGGGCCGCCGCTGCGCCTGCCGATGCTGGTGGTGCTGCTGCGCCTGCTGGCGCTGCTGCGCCCGCTGGTGCTGCTGCGCCTGCTGATGCTGCCCGGGCCTCGGCCACCGCGCCTGCATCGCCGTCCGCAGGCCCCGCTGCACCTGCCGCTGCCGCACCGTCGTCGTCGCCCGACGCGGCGCCTCCCGGCGCCGCACACTCCACGGCCTGGGCCGAGACACCGCCCGTCGAGCACCCGGTCGAGGCTCCGGCGTCCGTGGCCCCTGGGGCCGCCGCCGCAGCGGGCCCGGTGACGCTCGAGCAGTTGCGTGACTCGTGGCCCGAGATCCTCGAGATCGTGGAGCGCGACAAGCTCTCGGCGTGGATGGTCGTCATGACCTCCACCGTGCGGGCCTTCGCCGACGACGTGCTCACCCTCAGCTTCCCCAGCGTCAACGACGTCGAGCTCTTCAAGCGTCCCCTCGGCGCCGGCGAGGGTGTCAGCGAGCACCTGCGCCGCGCCATCCTGCAGCTGCTCGGTGTCCGCGTCAAGTACATCGCGCGCGTCGAGCGCCCCGACGAGGGCGGCCCCGTGGCTGCCGCGCCGACCCCGGCCGCTGCGGCTGCGCCGTCCGTGTCGGAAGGGGCTCCGCCGGCCGTGGCGGCGCCGTCGACTACATCTCCCGCCGGCGAGGCCCCTGCGCGTGAATCCGCACCCGCCGGCCGGGAACCCGACGGCCGGAAACCCGCCGCCCAGGCTCCTCCCATCTCGGCGCCCACGGCCGCAGCCGCGACGCGGCCCGCACCGGCAGCCACCGCGCCGGCAGCCACCTTGCCGGCGACCGCCACGGGCTGGGACGTCGCTCCCATCCCGCAGTCGGCACCGCCCGAGCCCGACGAGCCCGAATACATCACCGAAGAGCCCGAGGGTGGCGTGCCATCGGTCGACGTCGAGCCGCCGGTCGGGGCCGCCGCCTCGGCTCCTGCCGGCTCATCGCAAGCGGGGCCGTCGCATCCTGCCGCGCCGTCGACTTCTGCTGGAGTGTCGACGGTCGGCACCACCGATTCAGCCGGGTGGAGCACCGCCGTGCCCGGGGGCGACGAGCCGCCCGCAGCGCCGACCGCCACCGCACCGGGCGAGCCCGGCGCCCGCCCGGCCGAGCAGCAGGCCGCATCACAGCCCGCCGCGCCCCGGCAGGCCGCCCGCGGTGTCGCGCAGAGCTCGCGCTACGGCGAGGCCGTCGTGCGCGAGATCTTGAACGCCCAGTTCATCCACGAAGAGACGATTGTGCCTCGGGTCACGCCGCAGGCCGGCCCGACAGAGAGCGCCTGACATGTACGAAGGCATCGTCCAAGACCTGATCGATGAGTTCGGCCGCCTGCCCGGCATCGGCCCGAAGTCGGCGCAGCGCATCGCGTTCCACATCCTCCAGTCGGAGAACTTCGACACCAGCCGTCTCGCCGAGCTGCTGATCGACGTCAAGACGAAGGTGCGCTTCTGCGAGATCTGCGGCAACGTCACCGAAGAGCAGACCTGCTCGATCTGCCGCGACCCGCGCCGCTCGCCGGCCACGATCTGCGTGGTGGAAGAGGCGAAAGACGTCCAGGCGATCGAGCGCACCCGCGAATTCCGCGGGCTTTACCACGTGCTCGGCGGGGCGATCAGCCCGATCGACGGCATCGGGCCCGACGACCTCCGCATTCGGCAGCTCGTTCAGCGCCTCGCAGACGACACCGTGCAGGAGGTGATCATCGCCACCGACCCCAACCTCGAGGGCGAGGCCACCGCCACGTATCTCTCGCGCATGCTCGCGCCGTTCGGGCTGCGAGTCACGCGACTCGCGTCCGGTCTCCCGGTCGGCGGCGACCTCGAGTACGCCGACGAGGTCACCCTCGGCCGCGCCTTCGAGGGCCGCCGGCTCGTCAGCGAGTAGCTCGGCGGCGACCGCCACCGCCGCGGTTGCTGCCGGGCGATTGCGGGGCAGCAGGTTCCTCCCCGAGTGAAGCCTCTGCGGCGGGGTCCCCGCGCTCGGGAGGGAAACGCCGAGGCCGTTCCTCCGGGGCGGGCGCCAGGCATCAGGATCCCCTCCCGACCGGGGGCGATTCGCTCGCGATCCCTCCCGGGGCCGCGGGGCTTCCTCCCGTGCGACGCGTTCCTCCTGACGTGCCATGGAGGCTTCCTCCCGAACGGGCCTCGGCCTGTACGGCCGTGGAGGCTTCCTCCCCGAGGAAGGCGAGACTCCCTCTCGAAGCACGCAGTGCCCGCGAGATCGCGGTTCCGCCCGGCTCGCTCAGCAGGAACCGACCGAGACGCGATCTCGCGAGCGCCGGTAGCTCGGCATCCGGCCGTCGCGACGAAATCGACGAGTCGCGTCCTCCGTCACGGCGGTTCGGGCCCGAATCTCCTCTCCTCTCGGCGGCCGCACGGTGTTTCTCCTCGCGGAGCGCGCAGACTTCCGTGCGACCCGCACAGACGCCGACCACCGCACACCCCCGCCGTCGTCTCCCGCACGCCGGCGAGAGACCCGCCGTCGACCCGCGCCGACCCACCAGTCACCGCCGTAACACCCCGGAAACGTCCAATACAATTGCACGGCGGCGCACCACGGCGCCCCGTGCCGAGCGCGCCAGCGACCGACACCAGCCCAGCGACACCACCCCAGCGACCGACACCAGCCCAGCGACACCACCCCAGGAGCCCAGCAGTGAGCTTGATCGTGCAGAAATTCGGCGGCTCGTCGGTCGCCGATGCCGAGAGCATCAAGCGTGTCGCGAAGCGCATCGTCGAGACGCGCAAGGCGGGCAACGAGGTGGTCGTCGCGGTGAGCGCCATGGGCGACACCACCGACGAGCTCCTGGACCTCGCGGCCCAGGTCACTCCGATCCCCGGCGGGCGCGAGCTCGACATGCTGCTCACGGCGGGGGAGCGCATCAGCATGGCCCTGCTCGCGATGTCCATCCGGAGCCTCGGCGTCGAGGCCCGCTCGTACACCGGCAGCCAGGCCGGCATGATCACCGATGCGCAGCATGGCAAGGCGCGCATCGTCGACGTCACGCCGGGTCGCATCCGGTCTGCTCTCGACCAGGGCGCGATCGCGATCGTCGCGGGCTTCCAGGGCTTCAATCGGAGCACCGGCGACATCACGACGCTCGGCCGCGGCGGCTCCGACACCACCGCCGTCGCCCTGGCGGCGGCCCTCGACGCCGACGTCTGCGAGATCTACACCGACGTCGACGGAATCTTCACGGCCGACCCGCGCGTTGTCCCCAGGGCGAAGAAGCTCGACCGGGTCACCAGCGAAGAGATGCTCGAGCTGGCCGCGGCCGGGTCGAAGGTGCTCTACATCCGGGCCGTCGAATACGCGAGGCGCCACGGCGTCACGCTGCACGTGCGCTCGTCGTTCAACAATAACGAGGGCACCCTGGTCGTCAACCCGAAAGAGGGAGAGAACGTGGAAGAGCCGATCATCGCCGGCGTCGCCGGAGACCTCAGCGAGGGCAAGATCACCGTCGTCGGCGTGCCCGACAAGCCCGGCAAGGCTGCGCAGATCTTCCGTACGGTCGCCAAGACCGGTGCGAACATCGACATGATCGTGCAGAACGTGTCGGCCGCCGCCACCAGCCTCACCGACATCTCGTTCACCCTGCCCAAGTCCGACGGCGCGACCGTCATGCAGGCCCTCGAGTCCGAGCGCGACGAGATCCAGTTCTCGAGCCTCCTCTACGACGACCAGATCGGCAAGCTCGCCCTGGTCGGCGCCGGCATGCGCACGAACCCCGGCGTCAGCGCCAAGTTCTTCACCGCGCTGTTCGAGGCGGGCATCAACATCGAGATGATCTCGACCAGCGAGATCCGCATCTCCGTCGTCACCCGAGCCGACACCCTGAACGACGCCCTCCGCGTCGTCCACACGGCCTTCGGTCTCGACGCCGACGAGGTCGCAGTCGTCCACGCCGGCACCGGCCGCTAATCCCTTCCAAGGAGCCCAGATGAGCACAGGATTCCGCGTCGGCGTCGTCGGCGCCACCGGCCAGGTCGGCGCCGTGATGCGCCGTCTCCTCGAAGAGCGCGACTTCCCGATCTCCGAGATCCGCTTCTTCGCCACCGCCCGCTCGGCCGGCACCACCCTGCCGTTCAAGGGCGAGCAGATCGTCGTCGAAGACTCGGCCACTGCTGATCCTGCCGGCCTCGACATCGCCCTCTTCTCGGCGGGCGCCACCGGTTCGAAGGCGCTCGCGCCGAAGTTCGCCGCGGCGGGCGCCATCGTCATCGACAACTCCAGCGCCTGGCGCATGGACCCGGAGGTGCCGCTCGTCGTCAGCGAGGTCAACCCCCACGCGATCGACGAGGCCGTCAAGGGCATCATCGCCAACCCGAACTGCACGACGATGGCCGCGATGCCGGTGCTCAAGGTGCTCGACACCGAGGCCACCCTCGAGCGGCTCATCGTCAGCACCTACCAGGCCGTCTCGGGTTCCGGCCTCGCGGGCGCCGAAGAGCTGCGCGACCAGGCTCTGGCGGCCGTGTCGCAGGATCTGATCGGTCTCGTCAGCGACGGTTCGAGCGTCACCTTCCCGGCACCCGTCAAATACGTCAAGCCGATCGCGTTCGACGTGATCCCCTTCGCCGGCAACCTCGTGGACGATGGCCGGGGCGAGACCGACGAAGAGAAGAAGTTGCGGGGCGAGAGCCGGAAGATCCTCGAGCTGCCGGGCCTCCTGGTCAGCGGCACCTGCGTGCGCGTGCCCGTCTTCACCGGCCACTCGCTGTCGATCAACGCCGAGTTCGCGACCGAGCTGACGGCGGCCCGCGCGAAAGAGCTGCTGGCCGATGCCCCGGGCGTCGTGCTGACCGACGTGCCGACACCCTTGGAAGCCGCGGGCAAAGACCCCAGCTTCGTCGGTCGCATCCGGCAGGATGAAGGTGTCCCCGGCAACCGGGGCATCGCGCTCTTCATCTCCAACGACAACCTCCGGAAGGGCGCGGCCCTCAACGCGGTGCAGATCGCCGAGCTCGTCGCCGCCCGTCGCCTGAGCGCCGCCACCGCGTAGCGCCACGGGCTCTCGAGTCGTCTCGACGTCGAGAGACCTTCACCCGCGCTGGGCGGCCCTGCGGTAGCCCGCAATAGGATTGCGGGGTGACTGCTGCAACGGAGCCAATCGACGTCGCCCTCATCGGCGGCGGAATCATGTCCGCGACTCTCGGGGCGCTGCTCAAGCAGCTTCAGCCCGACTGGACGATCCGCGTCTACGAGGCGTTGAACGACGTCGCGCAAGAGAGCAGCAACCCGTGGAACAACGCGGGCACCGGTCACTCCGCTCTCTGCGAGCTCAACTACACGCCAGAGAAGGGCGACGGCTCGATCGACATCACGAGCGCCGTCAAGGTCAACGAGCAGTTTCAGGTGTCTCGCCAGTTCTGGTCGTACCTCGTCGACAAGGGCGCGCTGCCTCAGCCCGACCAGTTCATCAACTCGACGCCGCACATGAGTTTCGTGTGGGGTGCCGACAACGTCGAGTACCTGCGCAAGCGCTATGAGGCGCTGAAAGACCACCCGCTCTTCCAGGGGATGGAATTCAGCGACGACCCCGGGCAGATCGCGAAGTGGGCCCCTTCGCTGGTGCCCGGCCGCACGAAGGCGCAGCCGATCGCGGCCACGCACATCCTCGCCGGCACCGACGTGGACTTCGGGTCGCTCACGCGCAGCCTGCTGCGCTACCTCACCGAGAACGGTGTCGACCTCGCGCTCGGCAACCGGGTGACCAACCTCTCCCGCAACCGCGACCGCACGTGGAGGATCGATCTCGCGGTCGGCGCCACGGCCGAGCCGGTTCGCGTGAACGCGCGGTTCGTCTTCGTCGGCGCCGGTGGCGGCGCGCTGAACCTGCTGCAGAAGTCCGGCATCCCCGAGATCCGCGGCTTCGGCGGCTTCCCCGTCAGCGGTGAGTTCCTCCGCACCGACAACCCCGCCGTCGTGGCCAAGCACCAGGCCAAGGTCTACGGCAAGGCCTCGGTCGGCGCCCCGCCGATGTCGGTGCCGCACCTCGACACCCGCGTCGTCGACGGGTCGTCGAGCCTGATGTTCGGGCCCTACGCCGGGTTCAGCCCGAAGTTCTTGAAGAGCGGCTCGTACCTCGACCTGTTCCGCTCGATCCGGCTGCACAACCTGTACCCGATGATCCGCGTCGCCCTCTCGAACGTCGACCTGCTCAAATACCTGATCGGCCAGCTGGCCGCGTCGAAGCGCACCAAGTTCGACGCGCTCAAAGAATTCATGCCCGACGCCGACCCGAGAGACTGGTACCGGATCACGGCGGGTCAGCGCGTGCAGGTCATCAAGGCCGACAAGGAGAAGGGCGGCGTGCTCCAGTTCGGCACCGAGGTCGTCGCAGCGAAGGACGGCTCGATCGCCGGTCTGCTCGGGGCGTCGCCCGGGGCTTCGACAGCCGTGCCGATCATGCTGACGATCCTGGATCGCTGCTTCCCGGCCAAGAGAGACGAGTGGGCGCCTCAGCTCAAGGCCATGATCCCGACGATCGGCCAGCAGCTCGCCGCCGATGAAAAGCAGGCGGCGGCGACCATGGGATCCACCGCGGAGGCGCTCCACATTCACGTCTGACGACGCCTGTCGGGCGTCGTCACGATCGTGAGGAGCGCGCTAAACTCGCCGATGGACCGCTTTCGGGGCACAAAAATCGCCATGAAAGGGGTCCGCGTGCGGCGTGTCCCCTGATATCGGGGTACAGCCGAGGCCGGTTGTTTGACATACTTCGAGTACGTCGGCACCAGCGATCGCTGACGACCCGAACGAAGGAGGACGACGCGTGCTGCTCGGGCTCCCCAGTCACCTCGCTCCGCAGAGTTCGAGTCGCGCCATCGCCCGGGCGTGCCATGGCGTGGCGACCGTCCTGCTCGTCGCCGCGACCGTCATCCTGCTCGCCGGGCAGTTCTCCGACCGGTCGCTCGTGCTCTGGCCCGCACTGCTCGCTCTCGTGCCGATGCTCGCTCTCCTCGTCCTGGTCGAGCGCATCCGCTCGACGATCTCGACGATCGCGTACCTCGCGGTCGGCGCCGCAGCGGTCTACGTCTACGCGGTCACGGTGCTGTCGCAGTTCAGCTTCGTGAACTCGTCCGACGCCTTCACCGTCTCGCTGCCGAAGCTCGCGCTCGTACTGGTCGGCGGCAGCGGCCTCTACGCCAAGCGCGGGCCCCTCTGGGCGACGTTCGGGCTGGTCGCCGGCGAGATCGCCACGCAGATCGCCACCTGGCAGGCCGGTGCGACGCCTCGCGTCGACGTCACGACCCTGCTCGGCTACGTGTTGATCGTCGCCACGATGGGCGTCTCGTTGATCGCCCGCGACCGCGCCCAGCACCTCCAGCCCAACCTCCACCGCGCCGCACGCGACCAGCAGATCTCGGTCGTGCGCCACGAGATCGAGCAGCAGGCGTCGGCCATGGTGCACGACACGGTGCTCAGCCACCTCGCCGCGATCTCGGTTGCGCCGAGCGGCCCGCTCGACGAGGGCCTCGTCACCGCCATCGAGCGCGACCTCGCCACGATCGTCGGGCAGGAGTGGCTGCACGACGCGATCGCCGATCTGACGGCCGTCCAGGGCACGTGGGAGGCGAGCGAACTGGCTTTGGCCGTCGAGCAGGCGCGTCGCGACGGTCTCGACGTGGTCGTGACAGGAGACGTCTCGGCTGTCGGCCGCCTCGACGCCGGTGTCCGCCGTGCCCTGGCCCTGGCCGTCGCGCAGTGCTTCGCGAACGTGCTCAAGCACGCCGGCACCCGCGACGCAGAGCTCGTGCTCTTCGGGTCGGGCGCCGACGTCTCGGTGATGGTCATCGACAACGGCGTCGGATTCGACGAGTCGGAGACTCCCGACGACCGTCTCGGCCTCAAGCACTCCATTCGCGCGCGGGTCGAGCGCGTCGGCGGATCGGTGCAGGTGTGGTCGTCGCCGGGCAGTGGCACGTCGGTCATGTTCGGCCTGCCGGTTGCCCGCCAAGCTCAGGCGCCCGCCGAGCCGCGGCCCGAAGCGGGTCATGGTGACGCGGCTCCGGCTCAGGCACCGCCCGAGGTGGCGGTCGCCAGCGCGCGAGAGCAGGAGGCCGCGGCTGAGTGGGCCGCCGAGCCCGACCTCGAGAGCGACTTCGAGTCGGGCTACGAATCGGGCTTCGAACGCGGGGACGAGCACGACGACCGCCCGGAGGACGCCGCGTGAGCGATCGCGAGGCGACAGCTCAGCAGGCCGACCCCCTGGGCGTTCTCAATCAGCGCCCGGTCGCCGTCGTCATCGCGCTCTTCGCCGTCGCTCTTGCCGTGGGCCGGGCCGCGACCGGTCACGACCCCGGCACGAACACGGCGCTCGCGGTCGTCGCGGTGGTCGTCGCGGCCGTCGGGGCGCTCGTCATGATCCTGGCCTCGAATGCCTTCCGCGCGCCGTTCACCCGGCGCTCCTTCGTCGTCCTCATGGCGTGCGGCTGCCTCGGCATGGTGCTCGAGGCCGCCGCGAGCTACGGGCACGACTCGATCATCCGCGACGACTGGGGCAGCACGGTCGTGGGCCTGCTGCTCTTGGCCTGCGCGCCCTTCCGTCCCGGTCGCGACATCGTCGCAGCCACAGCCGTGGCATCGGTCGTCTCGATCGTCGTCGTCGCCCTCGAGGCGCCCTACTTCACGGCTGCCGCGCCGAGCCTCCTCTTCGTCGTGGTGGGCACCACTCCGCTCGTGGCCCTCGGTGCGGCCAGCACGATCTACTCGACCACCTTCGTCACTCTTGTGAGCCAGTGGCTCGAGCGAGCCTCGTCGATGACCGTCGAGAGCGCCCGCGAGATGCGCCCCGTGATCGCCCGGTCGGTGCAGCAGGATCGTGTCACCGGGCTCAACCGCGAGGTCGTCCCGTTCTTCACCGACCTGCTCGAGCGGGGCGAGACCACCGAGGTCGATCGTCTTCGCGCCTCCGAGGTCGCCACGGGCATCCGCCAGCGCATCGTCGACGAGTCGGATCGCTCCTGGCTCGAGCAGGTGCTGATCGACGTGTGCCCCCTCGGGCAGAGCGGCACCGTGATCGACCGCTCGCACCTGGCCGAGCAGATGAACGGCGATCAGCGCACGGCTCTCCGCGCCGTCGTGAACGCCATCGCGGTCGACCCCGATACCCGGGCGTCGAGCCTCGGCATCGTCCTGCACGACGATGCCCCGTTCGTCCGCGCTCTCGTGCGAGTCGAGAGCGCCTCCGCCGACGTCGCCATCCGGCAGCACTACGCGTCCTATCTCGCCGTCCTCCGCATCCTCTTCCACGATCTCCAGATCGACGTGAGCGGATCCTTCCTGACACTAAGGTTTTCTTATGACCAGCACTGACCCGAACGGTAGCCGCACCCTCCGATCGAGTGGTGCTCGCCCCCAGCCGGTCGCCTCATGGAACAGCGCCTCGACCGAGGCGCCGTCTCAGCGTCGCGTCCGCCTGGCCATCCTCGACGACCACGAGGTGCTGCTCGACAGCCTTTCGAGCTGGATCAACGTCAACGCGTACGACTTCGACCTCGTGCTGACGGCGCACACCTGGCTGCAGCTGGTGCACAGCGACAACTTCCCGACCGACCTGGTCTTCCTCGACTTCCAACTCAAAGAGCCCGTCTCGATCGAAGCCCGCGTGCGCACCTGCCGCGCCGCCGGGGCGAAGGTCGTCGTGCTCTCGAGTCTCGACACGCGCGAGTCGCGCGAGCGCGCTCTCGATGCGGGGGCGAGCGCCTTCCTCTCGAAGGCCCTGCCGATGCGCGAGGTGATGGACGCCGCCCGCCAGGTGATGGGTGTCGCCCGCGACAACGCCCCGCAGCGCGACTGGCGGCCGCTCCCCGTCGGCGCCTCCAACCAGAGTCGTCCCAAGCTGTCGGCCGGCGAGGCCGAGGCCTTCCGTCTGTACGTCTCCGGCTTCTCGACCAACGAGGTCGCCCAGCAGATGAACGTGCAGTACGAGACGGCCAAGACCTACCTGCGCCGCGTCCGCGAGAAGTACGCCAAGGCCAACCGCCCCGCGTCGAAGAAGGCCGAACTGATCCGGCGTGCCGCCGAAGACGGCTACCTGCAGTAGCGCTGCTCTCGATGGCAAAGCTCTGATCTCACAACAATGGCAAAACTCTATTTTCGCTACGGGGCGATGAACTCCGGCAAGAGCACCGCGCTGCTCCAGGCCGCCTACAACTACGAAGAGCGCCACCAGAACGTGCTGCTCGCGAAGCCCGACACCGACACCAAGGGTGACGACGCGATCGTCTCGCGCCTCGGCGTGACCCGGGCCGTCGACTTCGTGGTGGCGCCGACCGACGATCTCCTCGAGGTGTTCACCGCCGCACGAGCGGGTGCCGTCGAGGCGACAGGATCCGACGTGGCCTGCCTCCTGGTCGACGAGGTCCAGTTCTTCACGCCGCGGCAGGTCGACGACCTCCTGCGCGTCGCAGTGCTCGAGAACATCCCCGTGCTCGCTTACGGCATCCGCACCGACTTCCGCACCCGCGCCTTCGCCGGCGCCGAGCGCCTGTTCGAGGTCGCGCACTCGCTCGAAGAGCTCAAGACGATCTGCCGCTGCGGCCGAAAGGCGATGTTCAACGCGCGCCTGATCGACGGCCGCTACGTGTTCGACGGCGACCAGGTGGCCATCGAGGGCGCCACAGTCACCTACGAGCCGCTCTGCGCGGCGTGCTACCTCGACGAATCGGGCGGCGTGCTGGCCTGAGGTCGTCGGTCGTCGGGTTCAGCAGCGGGCGCCGGCGGTCAGCCGGCCGAGATCTCGAGCTCGCCCTGGTCGGAGACCACGGTCACCTCGACGCTCGTCGTGCCGGCGGCGGGCAGAGCGACGCTGCAGTCGAACGTCGTGCCGATCACGATCAGCTCGGAGGTCGGACACTGCACGCTGCCGGGTGTGATGTGCACCCGCTGCACGATGGCCGAGGTGATCGCGCTCTCCGTGAGGGACTGCGAGTACACGTACGAGGTCGTCCCGTCGCCGTCCTCGGGGGTCGCACCGATGGGCGCCTGCGCGGGAGCCGTCGCCCCGGCCGTGGGCAACGTGCTCTGATTCGCAGTGCGCTGAGCGGCCGAACCGATGTCCAGGAGTCTCACCGCCGTGACGGAGTTGCCGACCAGCAGCAGCACGCAGATCACGATGCCGATGATCGCGTGCGGGCGGCCTCGGGCGATCTGCCCGCCGCGGGCGATGCGTGCGGCGCGGACCAGGCCGACGATCCCGAACGGAATCCCGGCGATCAGGGCTGCGAGAGCGAGTACGTCGATGATCAGAGCGACGGCGGTGCCCGCCGCGCCGAGGACGCCGCTCACGCGGATCCCCACGAAGACCGGCACCAGAACGAGCGCGAGCAGCGGCAGCGTCAGCGCCCAGCGGGCAGGGAGGTTGCGGTCGGCCGACACGGCGCCCCAGTCGGCCGGGCCGAGCCCTCCGGCCGGCGAGCAGTACGGGTGGGCGCGCCGGAGGGAGCGCCGGGGCCGTACGTGACTACCGGAGGGGCCGGAGCCCCCGGGGCGTTAGCGACCCACGCGGTGGGCGGGGTGAAGGGTGTGTCGCTGGACGGTGGGGCCGACGGGCCCGTGACGGCCTGGAACCGGGCGACGCCCGTGGCATCCTGCGCCGTCTGGCCGGTGGCCTGGTGCACCTTTGCCGCCTGAGTCGCATCAGGAGCCGACGGGCCTCGCGACGTCGTCTCGGCAGAGGCCCGGGCGTTGCCGGCCTCACGCAGGCTGCGGCGCGACGGGAACGTGCCGTCGGCGGCAGGGCCGACAACACGCTCTGGGGTGCCAGGGGCGCCGCTGGCGTCGGGCTGTGGGTCTGCGGCGGCTTCGGTGCCCGCGGGGGTCGCTGGGCGCTCGTGGAGCGTGTCGGTCGTCCACCGCGAGCCGTCCCACCACCGGTAAGGTGCCGCGCCGCTGGGGTCGTCGTACCAACCTGCCGTCGGCACCTCGGTCGCGGTGTCGGTCACGGAAGCAGCCCGCCTAGGTCGGCGAGGTCGGACAGGCCGGAGCCTGTCGCGACGAGGGCCTGCGCACCCAGCGCGAGAAGGCACACCAGGATCACGAGGACGCCCTCGCTCCGTCTGGCCGGTGCGCCCTCGGCGACGAAGAGGTGCGCTCGAGCCACGCCCAGCACCCCGAGAAGAAGCCCGGCGAGCACGGCGACGGCCACGGCGACCCCGGTCCAGCTGGTGGCGAGTGGCGCGCCCCAGACCGCGACGACCGCCTGGTAGAGCAGGCCGATCAGCGCGAAGCCGGCCCCGAGGTTGGCGAACGGGTTGACTCCGGTCGGCTTGTGCCCCGCCGGGAGCGTTGCGACGAAGGGGGTGCCGGTGCCGTAGACGGCGTGGTCGTCGAGCGAGGCGTGCGGGCTGTTGGCGACCCAGGCGTCAGGGGCGTGCCAGTCCGGGGCTGCGGCCTGCGGGCTCTGCGGGGCGGCGACCCGGAGGGGGTTGAGAGGGATGTAACGCTGCGGATCAAGTGGGACGGTGTATTCGTCGGCGGGCTGCCGGGTTGCTGGCTCGGCGGGTCGCACGTCCGCGTGCTGCGAAGCGTGCATCGGCCCGAGGTCGGTCGGGGCGTCGATCGTGGGGGTGCTGCCCGCCTGACGGAGGCTGCGGCGGCTGGGCAGCAGCGCGGAGACGGCGGTGCCGGCCGCAGTCGCGGAGACGGCGGCGCCGGCGGGTGCGGGTGCGGCTGCGGTTGCGGTTGCGGCAATGGCGGCGGGCGCGGCAGTGGGCGCGGTGTCATCCTGGCGGTGCGTGCTCGTGCGCGTGCTCCAGCGGTCGCCGTCCCACCAGCGGTACGGCGCCTGCGAGCTGGGGTCGGGGTACCACCCGGCCGTCGGCCGCTCGGTCATCGTCTCGCTCACGCGTTCCCCCAGAGAAGTGGTTGCACCCACCGTACGAACCCGCGCGGCACCCCGGCGAGCCCCACTTCCGGGGTCGCCCTAAAGGGGGACCCACAACACCCGTTGCCGACGTTCGGCCGATTCCGCCCCGCCCGTTCCGTCCCGCCGTCCCGTCCGGCCGTCCCGTCCGGAGGAGAAGCTGTCCCCTGAGACCCCTGGAGCGCCCCAAGCCGCCGCGATCTCCTCCCGAAGGCACGGCGCGGGCGTGACACGCGAGCAGAGCGAGGCGCGAGCGGCAGCGAGCCTATCTGGCACCGCCGCGCCGCCGGAACGGCGGGCTGGAAGGGGAACGAAAAATTGGCCAGGCCCACAGGCCCAGCCAATTTGTTCGTCGGGGTAGCGGGATTCGAACCCACGACCTCCTCGTCCCGAACGAGGCGCGCTACCAAGCTGCGCCACACCCCGAGGTGTGTCGGTGCCGTTCGGCCCGCAAGCGGACCGTGCGAAGCACCTCCGGAAGTCTAGCCGATCTTTGGGGCGCCGCGCGTCACGCCCCCGCGGTCAGCGTCACGAGCACGGCCTCGGGCCGGCAGGCGAACCGGAACGGGGCGTAGATCGACGTGCCGATGCCGGCCGAGACCTCGAGGTCGGCCGTCCGGAGGGCGTGCGTCCATGTGCTGAGCCCGGCCACCTGGTCGCGGGGGATGTCGCAGTTGGTGACGAGGGCGCCGTAGCCGGGCAGGCAGACCTGGCCGCCGTGGGTGTGGCCGGCGAAGATCAGGTCGGCGCCGTTGGTCACGAACGAGTTGAGCACCCGCTGGTAGGGCGCGTGGGTGAGGCCGATACTGACGGCGCGGGGGCCGTCCTCGTCCTGCCAGCCGACGTTCTCGCGCAGGTCGTCGAGAGCGCCGGGGATCTTGTCGAGTCTCGCCCAGCCGCGGTGTGCGTCGTTGACGCCGAAGAATTCGAGCCGCGAGCCCTTCAGCTCGAGGGCGCGGGCCGTGTTGTTGAGGTCGAGCCAGCCGTAGTCGTCGAACGAGTCGGTGAGTCGGTCGTTGTCGAGCATCACGGGCTTCTGGCCGGCCCGGCTGGGGCCGCCGAAGTACGTGAGCGGGCTCTTGAACTTCGGCGCGATGTAGTCGTTCGACCCGTGCACGTAGACGCCTGGCACGCCGTCGAACGGCTCGAGCGCGTAGCCGAGCGCGTCGTAGGCATCGACGTGGCCGAGGTTGTCGCCGGTGTTGACGATCAGGTCGGGTTCGAGCACGGCCAGCCCGCGGATCCACTCCTGCTTGTCGGTCTGCCACGGGGCCATGTGGATGTCGGACAGGTGGAGGATCGTGAGCGGACGGGATCTTGCCGGCAGGATGCCGAGGGTCTCGCGGCGCACGTGAAACCGATTGCGTTCGACGAGCGCCCCGTAGGCGAACGATCCGGCCGCGCCGAGGGCGGCCAGGGTCGCGCCGGCGAGGGCGGTGTCGCTGCGGCGGCTCACGAGCAGTTCCCGGGGTCTTTGCCGTCGGTGCCGCCGCCGACGCTGAGAGCGATCGCGGCTGTCTTGGCGGCCGAACTGCCACCGGCCGGGTTCGACGACTGCACGTCGCACTTCTGGCTGTCGTCGGTCTTCGTGTAGGTCACCGTGACCTTCGAGGTGTCGAATCCGGCGTTCTGGAAGGCGCTGATCGCGGTTTTGAGCGGCTGGCCGGTGACGGTGGGCACGGTCGTCGCGAGCGAGCCGTCGCTGGTGTAGAAGGTGATGCGCTGGCCTTTCGCGACGCTGGTGCCGGCGACGGGGTCGCTGGCGGTGACTTGGCCCTGGGGCAGAGCGGAGGCCTGAGTCCCGGCGATCGAGTAGCCGAGACCGGCGTTGATCAGCGCGCTCTCGGCCTGGTCGCTGGTGAGGCCGGTGAGGCTCGGCACCGTGACGCCCGATCCGGAGATCTCGCTCTGCGGCGGGTCGGTGAAGGTGCCGCCCGGGTAGACGCCGTTGTTGGCGTTCTGCACGTTGTAGAAGAGCGACGCGCGCGACGAAGCGTACTGCCCGTGCGGGCCGTACATCAGCCGCAGGCTCGTCTGGCCCTCGACGTTGCCCATCCACGTGACCGTCGTCAGCGCCGTGGTCGAGCCGATCAGCCAGATCTGGTCGGCCTTGTCGGTCGTACCGGTCTTGGCGAACATCTGGCCGCCGTTGCCGGGGTCGGCGCCGACGGCAGTGCCGCCGCCCGTCAGCGTGCCCTTCATCGCGTAGACGACGCCCTGCGCGACCTCGGGCGAGATGGCCTGCTTGCAGCTCTTCGGTTGGCCGCCGAGGTCTTTGCCGTCCGGCCCGACGGCCTTGTCGACCACGATCGGCGAGCAGTACATGCCGTTGTCGGCGATGGCGGCGTAGGCGGCGCCCATCGTCAGCGGGGCGACGTAGTTCGTGCCGAGCACCGACGACGGGTTGTCTTCGAGCTGTGCCCCGTCGGCGCGGTGGACGCCGAGCGACTCGGCGGTCGAGCGGATGTCGCAGAGGTCGAGTTGCTGCGCCATGGCGACGAAGGCGACGTTCACCGAGAGCGCGGTGGCCGTCTCGACGCTCATGTAGCCGCGGATGTAGCCCTCGTCGTTCTTCGGCGTGTAGGTCGGCCCGACCTGCTTGCCGCAGGCCGTCGAGGTGTCGAAGGTGCGGGGTGTCGCGTCGACCTCTTCGTCGAGCCCGTGACCCTTCGCCAGCCAGTCGGCCAGCGTGAACGCCTTGTAGGTCGACCCGGTCTGGAATCCGCCGGAGTTTCCGTAGGCCTCGTCGGTCGAGTAGTTGAGCGACGTCTGCGTCGAGTTGCCCGAGCCCGCCGTGTAGTTCTTGTTCTGGGCCATCACGATCACGCGACCGGTGCCGGGCTGGATGGAGTCGACCACGCCGCCGAGGTCGAAGCGCGTCTCGGTGTTGGGGGCGTACGAGTCGATCTGCGCCTTGGCGTTGTTGTTGAGGTCGAGGTTGAGCGTCGTGTAGATCTTGTAGCCGCCGGTCTTCCAGTTGGCCTCGCGCTGGGTTTTGTTCGCCCCCAAGAACGAATAGTTCTGCACGTTGCGCTGCACGTAGTCGCAGAAGTTCTGCGCCCCGTTGTACTGGGCGGCGATCGCCGCGCAGCCCTGGCGCGGCGGGCTCAGCTTGACGTAGCTCGCGGGGTTGCTCGCGACGGCCGCCGTGTAGTCGGGCGTCGACAGGTCGCCGAGCTGGTTCATGCTCTTCAGGATCACGTTGCGGCGCGCCTCGTTGGCCGGGTAGTTCTTCGGCGTCGCGAGGTTGCGCGACGTGGGGTACTGCACGATCGCGATCAGGCTGGCCGCCTGCACCGGTGTGAGGTTCTGGGCGGTCGTGTTGTAGTAATGCTCGGCAGCCGCCTCGACGCCGTAGGCCTGATCGCCGAAATAGGCGATGTTGAGGTATGCCAGAAGGATCTGGTCTTTGGTGTACTTCTTCTCGAGGCCGATCGCGAGCTTCATCTCCTGCAGCTTGCGACTGATCGAGGTGTCGGTCGCCTCGGCGGCGAGCGACTTCTGCTGGGCGAGTGTCGGCGCATTCTGCGCCTGCGCGAGACGGATGTTCTTGACGAGCTGCATGGTCAGCGTCGACCCACCGCCGCCCGCGCCGAGCGAGCCGCCCGAGATCGTGCCGAACGCCGCGCGCACCAGCGATGTCAGGTCGACGCCGCCGTGCTCGTAGAAGCGGCGGTCCTCGCCGTCGACGGCCGCCTTCTTGAGGTTGGGCGAGACTTGATCCCACGTGAGGTTGACGCGGTTCTGGTCATAGAGCGTGGCGAAGGGCACCTGCTTGCCGCCGGAGGTGGCGTAGAGCGTGTTGCGCTGCTGCAGCTGGCCGATCGAGATGTAGTCGGGGAGGCTCTGGAAGATGCCCACCGAGCTCGAGGCCGTCACACTGCCGACAGCCAGAGCCGGGGTCACTCCGATCGTGACGAGCAGGCCGGCGAGGGCGGCGAAACCGACGAAGCCGAGCACGGCCCCCACGGTCGACGTAGGCCTCTTTTTTTGGGCAGACATAAGATCAGGGTAAGTGATCGACCGCACCGCCTTACTGAACGGACACCGAATATGGTCCTCTGGGAGTACTTCACAGCCCCCCTCATCAACCACAACACGACAGCGATCCTGAACAACTTCGGGTCGGAGGGGTGGGAGCTCGTGTCGGTCCTCCAGGGGGCCGAGGGTGGACTCGTGGCCTACCTCAAGCGCCCGGTCGAGGGCTCGAAGTGACCGGGGTCGAGACGCGCCTGGCCGAGCTGGGTCTGACGCTGCCCCCGGTGGCTGCGCCCGCCGGATCCTACGTGCCCGCCGTGTACTCGCGCGGCACCGTCTACACCTCCGGGCAGCTGCCCTTCGTCGACGGCGTACTGCCTGCCACGGGCAAGGTGGGCGACGGCGACGGTCTGGTCTCACCCGCTCTGGCGCAGGATCTGGCGCGCCAGTCGGCCCTCAACGCCCTCGCCGCTGCGAGCTCGGTGCTCGGCACGCTCGACCGCGTCGTGCGCGTGGTCAAGGTGGTCGGCTTCGTCGCCTCCGACCCGTCGTTCTCGGGCCAGCCGCGTGTCATCAACGGCGCCTCCGACGTGCTCGCCCAGATCTTCGGCGACAAGGGCGCCCACGCCCGCAGTGCGGTGGGCGTGGCCGCCCTGCCTCTGGATTCGCCCGTCGAGGTCGAACTCGTCCTCGAGGTGGAGGACTGAGGAGGCCCGCCCTTACCGGGCCCACCCTTACCTTTTCGGCGCGATCTGGCCTTTCAGGAGGCCAGGACGAGCCGAAAAGGTAAGGGTTCGGGTCACGCTCAGCCGATTTTGATGGCGTTCATCACGCTGGTGTCGGCCAGCGTCGTCGTGTCGCCGATCTCCCGGCCTTCGGCGACGTCGCGCAGCAGTCGGCGCATGATCTTGCCCGAGCGGGTCTTGGGCAGCTCCTGAACGATCATGACGGTGCGCGGCTTGGCGATCGCGCCGATCTCGTGGGCGACGTGCGCGCGGAGGGCGGCGACGGCATCCTCGGGTGTCATCGTGTCGACCTGAGAGGTGCGCAGGATCACGAACGCCACGACCGCCTGCCCCGTCGTCTCGTCCGCCGCCCCGACGACGGCCGCCTCGGCGACGATGGGGTGCGAGACGAGCGCCGATTCGATTTCGGCCGTCGACAGGCGGTGCCCCGAGACGTTCATCACGTCGTCGACGCGGCCGAGCAGCCAGATGTCGCCGTCCTCGTCCTTGCGAGCTCCGTCGCCCGCGAAATAGTAACCCTGGGATTTCCCAAGGGATGCAGCCTCGAACTTGCTCCAGTACGTCTCCTTGAAGCGCTCGGGGTCGCCCCAGATGCCGCGGAGCATCGACGGCCACGGCTCGGTGATCACCAGCAGGCCGCCCTGGCCGTTGCCGACGGGGAGCCCCTTGTCGTCCACCACGTCGATCGAGACTCCGGGCAGCGGCACCTGCGCCGAGCCGGGCTTCAGAGTCGTGAGGCCGGGCAGCGCCGAGATCATGATCGAGCCGGTCTCGGTCTGCCACCAGGTGTCGACGATCGGGGTCTTTCCGCCGCCGATCACGTCGCGGTACCAGACCCATGCCTCGGGGTTGATCGGCTCGCCGACGCTGCCGAGGAGGCGCAGCGACGACAGGTCTCGTGATCCGGGGATCTGCCTGCCGGCCTTCATGGCACTGCGGATGGCCGTGGGGGCGGCGTAGAAGATGCTGACCTTGTACTTCTCGATGAGATCCCACCAGCGGCCGGGCTCGGGGGAGTCGGGCGTGCCCTCGTAGACCACCTGCGTGGCGCCGTTGGCGAGCGGGCCGTAGACGACGTAGGTGTGTCCGGTGATCCAGCCGATGTCGGCGGTCGACCAGTAGACGTCGCTCTCGGGGTGCAGGTCGAAGACGTTCTTGTGCGTGTACGCGGCCCCGGTCAGGTAGCCGCCCGAGGTGTGGAGGATTCCCTTCGGTTTGCCGGTGGTGCCCGACGTGTAGAGGATGAACAAGGGGTGCTCTGCGTCGAACCCCTCGGCCACGTGCTCGGGCTCGGCCTCGGCCATGAGGTCGTGCCACCAGAGGTCGCGGCCCTCTTGCCACGCGACCTCGTTGCCGCCGCGCTTGATCACGATGACCTTCTCGACGGAGGTCGACCCGTGTGCGCTCACCTCGAGGGCTTCGTCGACGGCGGGCTTGAGGGCCGAGACGGCGCCCTTCCGCCAGCCGCCGTCGGCCGTGATGACGAGCTTTGCCGCCGCGTCGTCCACCCGGGCGCGGATGCTCTCGGCGCTGAAGCCGCCGAAGACTACGGAATGGACGGCGCCGATGCGGGCCACGGCGAGCATCGAGACGATCGCCTCGGGGATGAGGGGCAGGTAGATGATGACACGGTCGCCGGCGCGGACGCCCAGCGACAGCAGCACGTTGGCAGCCTTCTTGACATCGGCGGTGAGCTCGGCGTAGGTGATGGTGCGGGTGTCTCCCGGCTCGCCCTCCCAGTGCAGAGCGACGCGGTCGCCGTTGCCGGCTTCGACGTGACGGTCGAGGCAGTTGTAGGCGACGTTGATCTGCCCGTCGGCGAACCACTTCGCGAACGGCGGGTTCGTCCAGTCGAGCACCTGGGTGAACGGCTTCTGCCACGACAGCAGGTCGCGGGACTGGTCGGCCCAGAAGGCCAGGCGATCCGTTCGAGCGGCCTCGCCGAGCGCCGATGTCGCCACGGCGTTCGCCGTGAACTCGTCGCTCGGGGCGAAGCGGCGGGTCTCGGTGAGGAGGTTGTCGATGTTGTCAGCCATGGGGCGTCCTTCCGCGTCATTGCGTGGGCCGTTGGTCGGCCCGACTCGAGCGTATAGCCGCAATGAGAACTCTGCAGATTCCCACGTTGCGATTCCTTGCGCAGGCGTCGCTTTGGGGTACACTCATTCGAGTCGGACTTGTTCCGACTGGCGACGCACTCGATTCCCCCAATCACGCGTCGCCGTGGCGGCACCCGTTCCCCCCAACAGGTGCCGCCCCTCTCTTTTTAACCGCCCTGGCGCTCGGGCCACTGCGACAGGTGTCGAATAGTGTCCGTGCGGTCGGGCCACACGTCATGTCCTCCACAGGGCCGACATCCGCACCGTCCCGGGCGCGGGGGTGTGCAGAACCGTCTACGACCAGGGCTTCGGCTCTACCGTCGAGCATGATCTGCACGCCAGCGCCCCGGTCCCGCCCATTCGCCCACCTCACCGACACGGCACCGTCAGGGGCATTCGTCGTCGGCGGCTCTCGCGCGACCGCGAATAGCCGGGGTACAGACGAGTCGAACGGGGTACAGGTCCTCGCGCAGCGGTCGGTGCCCGATCAGTTCGGGCCGCTCGCGCGGATCCTGGCCGACCCGGCGGTCACCGACGCGTTCGTGAATGCGGCCGGAGACGTCTGGGTGGTCCGCGGCTGCGGCGTCGAGCCTCTCCTGGCGCTCCGGCTCGAGCCCGACGAGGTGCGTCGGCTGGCTGTCCGCCTCGTGGCTCTCGGCGGCCGCCACGTCGACGAGGCCACCCCGTGCGCCGACGTGCGCCTCGCCGACGGTCTGCGAGTGCACGTCGTGCTGCCGCCCGTGGCGCGCGACGGCACCGTGCTGTCGGTCCGGGCCCCTCGGGTCGGCATCCTGCGGCTGGACGATCTCGACGACGGCCGGTACTTCTCGTTCGTCGATCGCGAGGTCGTCGAGCGGCTCGTCGCGCGCCGAGCGAACCTGCTGATCACGGGTGCGGCCGGCACCGGCAAGACCACTCTTCTGGCAGCCCTTCTGAGCGGCGCGCCACCGACGGAGCGGATCGTCACCATCGAAGACGTGGCCGAACTGCGGGTCGACCATCCGCACGTCGTCGCCCTCGAGACGCGGCAGGCCAACCTGGAGGGCGCGGGGCGGATCGACCTCGCCCGGCTCGTGCGCGAGGCCCTGCGCATGCGGCCCGATCGGCTCGTCGTGGGGGAGTGCCGGGGCGTTGAGATCCGCGAGCTGCTCTCGGCCCTCAGCACCGGGCACGACGGGGGCGCGGGCACTCTGCACGCTAACGGACTCGACGCGGTCCCGGCCCGGCTCGAAGCTCTCGGGGCGCTCGCCGGTCTGACGCCCGAGTCGGTCGCCCGGCAGGCCGTCAGCGCCTTCGACGCGGTGCTGCATCTCGAGGCGGTGCCGGGCGACAGAGGAGGGACGGTGCGGAGGATCGCGGGGCTCGCCTCGTTCACGCTCGACGCGTCCGGTCGGCTGCAGGTCGATGCGGAGGGGTGAGGTGGGGCGTCGTGGCGGAGATCGTGGTGGTCGAGCGGGTGCCGGTGGCGCCGCGAATGCGCTCGAGCGCGTGGCGATCCTGCTCGAAGCCGGTGTCGGCCCGGCGGCGGCATGGCGGCACGTCGGGGACGGTGCCGCGGCGGCGGGCGAAGTCGACACCGCACAGCGCGCGCTCCGCATGGCGGCGGCGCTCGCGCGGGGCGAGCGAGGCGGCCCCGCCCTCGCGGCAGAAGGCGCGGCGACGGATGGGCTGGGGGCGGCCGTGTCGGTGGCAGCCGGATCTGCCGCGTGGCGTCAGGCCGGCGCCGCGTGGCAGGTGGCCGAAGAGAGCGGCAGCCCGCTCGCGCCGAGCCTCCGCTCGGTCGCTCGCTCGCTGCGAGCCCTCGCCGAGGCTCAGCGCGATGCCGACGTCGCCCTGGCCGGCCCGACCGCCACGGGCCGGATCGTGCTGGCGCTGCCCGCCGTCGGGGTCCTGCTCGGCGCCTTTCTCGGCTTCGACACCATCGGCGTGCTCCTCCGCCCCACGGGCTGGCTGCTGCTCGCGGTCGCCGCCGCCCTCGTGCTCACCGCGCGAGCGTGGAACTCCCGGCTGGTCCGCTCCGCTCGGCCGGCCGACGCCGTGCCGGGTCTCGAGCTCGAGCTGCTGGCAGTGGCGCTCGCCGGCGGCGGAGCCTGGCCGGCAGCCCGCGACCGGGTGCGCGCGGCCCTCGACGCACACTGCCCGCGCCAGGCGGGGCGGCAGGATGCCACGGCCCGAGTCGACGAGATCGCCCACCTCTCCGAGACGGCCGGCGTGCCCGCAGCAGAGCTCTTGCACTCGGCAGCCACCGAATGCCGCCGCGACGCCCGAGCCCGGGCCGCGATGGCGACCGAGCGGCTGGGAGTCGCGCTGATGCTTCCGCTGGGGCTCTGCATCCTGCCGGCCCTCGTCGCCGTGGCGGTCGTGCCGATGGTCGTGGCACTCCTGTCCTCCACAGGGCTGGGTTTCTGACGAGTTCTCCACAGATCCGGAATCGGGGCCCACGGCCCCGAGCAGGATCGCAACACTGAAAGCCCACCGACGAAAGGCTCCGATGACATTTCCTACCTCTCTTATGCACGACCGCCTTCAGCACCACCGGCTGCTGCGCGGCCTCGGTGACGACCGCGGCGCGGTCACCGCCGAGTACGCGATCGTGATCATGGCGGCGGTGGCTTTCGCCGGCGCCCTGGTGGCGGTGATGCGCTCCGGGGCCGTCCAGGGCATCTTGACCGACCTCGTGCACAAAGCACTCACGATCGGATGACGGGTTCGGATCGTGGCAGTGTCACCGTCGAGTTCGCGCTCGTCGTTCCTTCTCTTCTCCTCGTCATCGCCGCGGGGGTCGGTGCGATCGGCGTCGCCGCCCAGGCGATCAGGCTCGCCGATGCAGCCGGCATCGTGGCCCGCGCCGAGGGGAGGGGAGACGGGCGGGTCGCCGCCGAGGCACGCGCGGCGCTCGCCGACGGGGCCAGTGTCTCGGTCGAGCGCGGGGCGCTCACCTGCGTCCGCCTCGACCGGTCCGCCGACCTCGGTCCCCTGTCCGGCGTGGTCCCGCTCTCGGCTCGCAGCTGTGCGGCGAGCGGCGGAGGGTGAGGCGCGGCGCGGCTCAGTGGGCGAGCGGGGCACGGCGACCGTCGTCGGCGTGGCGATCATCGCTCTCCTGCTCTTCGTGGTCGCCGCTGCGGCGTTCGCGGCGAGTCTCCTGGTCGAACGGCACCGAGTCGCAGCGTCGGCCGATGCCGCCGCCCTGGTGGCAGCCGACACCGCCGCCGGGCGTCGCTCGGGTGACCCTTGCGCCGAGGCGGCCGTGGTCGCCGAGGCGAATCGGGTGCGCCTCGTCGGCTGTCGGGCGAGCGGCTCGAGCGTCACCGTCAGAGCGGCCTCGATCGGCTCTCCGGTGCCCGTCGGGGCCACCGCGACGGCCGGCCGGCCGCCCTCGTGACACCGGGGCCTCAAGGTGTGTTCCTAGAAATGAAGAGCGAGACCCGGGCCTGGTGTGTGTATGGTGTGCCTGTCGGGTGCACCGGCAACGAGCGATCTCACCGATCGCCAGGGCGACGAAGCCGTCGGGCACCTGTCGACCGCGTCGTCGAAACTCAGGTCGCCCGAGGTCGGGCCTCACGCTCCGCCTCTTTCGATCCCCTTCGATTTCCGGTCTCCAAACCGTCTGCGCAGTTCGCAGGCAGTCCTTTCCATCATTCAAGGAGTCCCGTGCCAGGCACGAAGAAGCTGGTCATCGTCGAGTCGCCCGCCAAGGCGAAGACGATCGGCCAGTATCTGGGCAGCGGTTACGAAGTGCTGGCGTCCGTCGGCCACATCCGCGACCTCGTCGAGCCCAAGAACCTGCCGGCCGAGCTGAAGAAGGGCTCGCTCGGCAAGTTCTCGGTCGACGTCGAGAACGGCTTCGAGCCCTACTACGTCGTCTCCGATGCCAAGAAGAAGACCGTCGCCGACCTCAAGCGCGCCCTCAAGAACGCCGACGAGCTCTACCTCGCAACAGATGAAGACCGCGAGGGCGAGGCCATCGCGTGGCACCTGCTGCAAGAGCTGAAGCCCAAGGTGCCGGTCAAGCGCATGGTCTTCCACGAGATCACCAAAGACGCCATTCAGAAGGCCCAGGAGAACACGCGCGAGCTCGACACGGCGCTCGTCGACGCGCAAGAGACCCGTCGCATCCTCGATCGCCTCTACGGCTACGAGGTCTCGCCGGTGCTCTGGCGCAAGGTGGGCCCCGGCCTGTCCGCCGGGCGCGTCCAGTCGGCGGCCACACGACTCGTCGTCGACCGCGAGCGCGAACGCCTCGCCTTCGTCTCGGCGTCCTACTGGGACCTCGCAGCGATCTTCTCGCCGACCGCCGAGCGCTCTCCCTTCCCGTCACGTCTCGTGCGCGTCAACGGCTCGCGCATCTCGTCGGGCCGCGACTTCGACGATCGGGGCAATCTCAAGGGCGAGGCGACCACCCTCGACGCCGAGACCGCGCAGGCCCTCGCCGAGGCGCTCTACCGCCCCGACGTCACGGCAGTCGTGCAGTCGGTCGAGTCGAAGCCGTACACGCGTCGGCCCGCCGCCCCGTTCACGACGTCGACACTGCAGCAGGAGGCCGCGCGCAAGCTCCGGTTCTCGGCCCGACAGACGATGAGCGTCGCGCAGTCGCTCTACGAGAACGGCTACATCACCTATATGCGCACCGACTCGCCCAACCTGTCCCAGCAGGCGATCGACGCGGCGCGCTCGCAGGCCAAGCGCCTCTACGGCAATGACACCGTGCCCGACAAGGCACGGATGTACAGCGGCAAGAGCAAGAACGCCCAGGAGGCCCACGAGGCGATCCGCCCCTCGGGCGACACCTTCAAGACGCCGACCGAGCTCGAGAGCACGCTGCGCGGCAACGACTGGAAGCTCTACGACCTCATCTGGAAGCGCACTGTCGCCTCGCAGATGGCCGACGCCAAGGGGTCGACGGCCTCGGTCGTCGTCGCAGCCACCACGGCTCAGCCGGTCACCGGCATCACCCCTGGCGCGACCATCGGCGGCACGATCGCCGAATTCGTCGCCACCGGCACCGTGATCACCTTCCGGGGGTTCCTCTCCGCCTACGAAGAGGGTCAGGACGAGGACCGGCACGCCGCGGACGCCGCCCCGGCCGACGCGAAGCTGCCCGTTCTCACCGAGGGCCAGGCTCTCGCCGTCGACGACGTCGAGGCGAAGGGGCACGACACCAGCGCTCCGCCGCGCTACACCGAGGCCAGCCTGGTCAAGACACTCGAAGAGCTCGGCATCGGTCGCCCCTCGACGTACGCGGCGATCATGTCGACCATTGTCGACCGCGGGTACGTCACGCCGCGTGGCACGGCTCTCGTGCCCAATTGGATCGCCTTCTCGGTGGTCCGGCTGCTCGAAGAGTATTTCGGCGACCTCGTCGAGTACGACTTCACCGCCAGCATGGAAGACGACCTCGACCTCATCGCGGGCGGCGAGGCGGACCGGGTCGACTGGCTCAACGGCTTCTACTTCGGCAACGAGACCCACCGAGGCCTCCGCAAGGTGATCGACAACCTCGGCGAGATCGATGCGCGCGACATCAACTCGATCCCGCTCGGCGAAGGCATCACGCTGCGGATCGGCCGGTACGGCCCCTACCTCGAAGCGCCCGGCGACGACCCGGAGACTCCGCGTCGTGTGAACGTGCCCGAAGACCTCGCCCCCGACGAGCTCACACCTGCCAAGGCCCGCGAGCTCATGGACGCGCCGGTGATCGGCGACCGGGTGCTGGGTGTCAATCCCGACTCGGGCAAGGAGGTCGTCGTCAAAGACGGTCGCTTCGGCCCCTATGTGACCGAGCGCACGCCCGAGGCCGAACCCGACATCGCGGTCGACGCCGAGACCGGTGAGATCATCGACGCGCCTGCGGAGGTCGCCGAGACGGCTGCTGCCGTCGCCGCTTCCGCCGAGGGCGGGACGACCCTGACGAAAGCGCCGCCGAAGAAGGCCGCCGCAGCGAAGGCCCCTGCCAAGAAGGCGCCAGCGAAGAAGTCGGTGCTTCCTAAAGAGCGCACCGCCTCCCTCTTCAAGTCGATGAGCGTCGACGCCGTCGACTTCGAGACCGCGCTCAGACTGCTCGACCTGCCGCGCACGGTGGGCGCCGACCCGGAGTCGGGCGAGGAGATCCTGGCCCAGAACGGCCGCTACGGCCCGTATCTGAAGAAGGGCGTCGACACCCGGTCGCTGACCGACGAAGACCAGATCTTCACGATCGACCTTCCCGGCGCTCTCGAGCTCTACGCCCAGCCGAAGTACGGCGCGAGGCGCGCCTCGAGTGCCCTCAAGGAGTTCGAGGCCCCTGACCCGGTCAGCGGCAAGGCGATCAAGATCAAAGACGGCCGCTTCGGCGCTTACGTCACCGACGGCGAGACGAACGCGACGATCCCGCGCGGCGAGACCGTCGACGACGTGGACTTCGATCGCGCCGTGCAGCTGATCGCCGACAAGCGTGCCAAGGGCCCCGTCAAGAAGCCTGCCGCCAAGAAGGCCGCGGCGAAGAAGCCTGTTGCCAAGAAGTCGCCCGCGAAGGCGACGGCTGCGAAGGCGACGGCTGCAAAGACGACGGCCGCGAAGGCGACCACGACGAAGACTGCGGCGACGCGCAAGGCTCCGGCGAAGAAGACCGGCAACCCGACCACCTCGCCTCCCGAGTCGAAGTAGTGGCCGGACTCTTCATCACGCTCGAGGGGGGAGACGGCGCCGGCAAGTCGACGCAGGCCGCCCTCCTCGAGACGTGGCTGCGTGAGCAGGGCGAGACCGTCGTGCGCACCCGCGAGCCGGGCGGCACCGACCTCGGCGCCGAGATCCGAACGATGGTGCTGCACCGGCGCGGCCACATCGCGCCCCGCGCCGAAGCCCTGCTCTATGCCGCCGACCGCGCCCACCACGTCGCGACCGTCGTGCGCCCGGCGCTCGACCGTGGCGAAGTCGTGCTGCAAGACCGCTACCTCGACTCGTCCGTCGCCTACCAGGGCGCGGGCCGCGTGCTCGACCCGACCGAGGTGCGCGAGCTCTCGCTCTGGGCCACCGGCGACCTGCTGCCCGACCTCACGGTCCTGCTCGACCTCGACGAGTCGTCCAGCCGCTCGAGGCTCGACGCCGCGCGCACCGGGTACGACCGTCTCGAGGCCGAGCCCGAGAGCTTTCACGCGCGTGTGCGCCAGGGTTTTCTCGATCTCGCCGAGGCAGAGCCCGAGCGCTTCGCGGTGCTCGACGCGACTCGCCCCGTCGACGACATTGCGGCCCTCGTGCGCGAGCGCGTCGCCGGTATGCTGAACTGACCATGGGCGTCTGGGATCACCTCACCGGGCAGACGGAGGCCATCCGCGGCTTCGCAGCCGCCGCGGCGCTCCCGCCCGATCGTCTCGCCCCGGGCAACGGCGCTCCGGGCGTGACTCCGCTCGAGAACCTCGCCATGACCCACTCCTGGCTCATCACCGGGCCGCCCGGCTCCGGCCGGTCGAACCTCGCCTACGCCTTCGCGGCGGCGCTTCTGTCGCGCGGCCCCGACGACGAGGCGCAGACCATGCGCCAGGTGCAGGCGCGCACCCACCCCGACCTCGCCGTCCTGAGCACCGAGCGCGTCATCATCACGATCGACGAGGTGCGGCAGCTCGTCACCGCGTCGCAGTTCTCGCCGTCGGTCGGGCGCTACCGTGTCGTCGTCATCGAAGACGCCGACCGCATGACCGAGCGCACGTCCAACCTCCTGCTCAAGGCGCTCGAAGAGCCGCCGCCGCGCACCGTCTGGATCCTGTGCGCTCCGAGCGAGGCCGACCTCATCCCCACCATCCGCTCGCGCGTCCGCAGCGTGCGGCTGCGGGTGCCGTCGACCGAAGACGTCGCAGCGCTCCTCCGCGACCGCGACGGGGTCGACCCCGAGACGGCCGAGATCGCCGCCCGCGAGGCCCAGAGCCACATCGGCATGGCGCACCGCCTCGCGACCGACCCCGACGCGCGTGCCCGCCGTCGGCAGACCCTCGAGACGGCACTCGGCATCCGCAGCGTCGCCGACGCCGTCATGGCCGCCGCCACGCTGCTGTCGGTCGCGGGCGACGACGCCAAGGCGATCACCGAAGAACGTGACGCCGAAGAACGCGAGAGCGCGCTCCGCAGCCTCGGCGTCTCGCCCGGCGGCACGATCCCGCCGGCCCTCCGCGCACAGCTGCGCGCCCTCGAAGACGACCAGAAGCGGCGGGCGACCCGGTCCCTCCGCGACGGGATCGATCGCATCCTGGTCGACCTGCTCTCGCTCTACCGAGACGTGCTCTTGCTGCAGCTCGGAGTCGAGGGCGAGCCCATCAACCAGGCCATCCGCTCCGCCCTCGACGACGCCGCGCGTGCGTCGACCCCCGCGTCGACCCTGCGTGTCATGGACGCGATCAGCACCGCGCGCACCAGGATCGACGGCAACGTCGCCCCCGCCCTCGCCCTCGAGGCCATGCTCGTCGCTGTCAGCCGCCACGCCGTTCGATAGGCCAGGATGCCAGCATGACCGACGACGCCACCCCTCCCGGCCTCCGCGAGCGCAAACGCCTCGCCACCCGCAGAGCCATCCAGGTGGCCGTCCTCCGCCTCGTCCACGACCTCGGCTACGACGCCGTCACAGTCGAGATGATCAGCCGCGAATCCGAGGTGTCGCCTCGCACCTTCTTCAACTACTTCCCCTCGAAGGAAGACGCCGTCGTCGGCGACCCGCCCACCATGCCCACCGGTGAGGCGCAGGATGCCTTCGCCCGCGGCGAGCCCACCGGCCGACTGCTCGGCGATGTGATCGAGCTGCTCGACCGGGCGATGGAAGCCAACATCACCGACCGTGAACTCGTGCGGAGTCGCCGCGGGGTGCTGCGCCAGCACCCCGAGCTCTTCGCCCGCCGCAGCGCCTCCATGCACGAATTCGAAGGCGAACTGCTCGAGATCCTGACGCATCGCATCCAGCACGACCACCCCGCGCTCGCAGCCGACCCGGCGGCGCTCGCCAGCCGAGCGCAGGTCACGGCCCTCGTGACGATGGCGGCCCTGAGGCACGCCTGGGCCGAATGGCTCGAAGAGCGCGACGATCTGCGGCAGGACGGCGCTGTCGAAACGGGCCTCCGAGCCCACCTCGACAAGAGCTTCGCCACCCTCGGCGACGTGCTGTCACAAGACGCCCCGCGCATCGGGTAAAGTATCTGACTGTGCCTCGCGGGCCCTGCCTCGCGAACACGCCGCCTTAGCTCAGTCGGTAGAGCGTCTCACTCGTAATGAGAAGGTCGTCAGTTCGATTCTGACAGGCGGCTCACGATCAGCGCGCAGGGTTCCGCTTCGCTTCGCGCCGCGTTCCCGCGTTGTGCTTGTGCCGCGGGCGACTTCGTCGCCGCGGGCGCCTTCGGCTCGCGATCAGCGCGCGCAGGGTTCCGCTTCGCTTCGCGTCACGTTCCCGCGTTGTGCTTGTGCCGCGGGCGACTTCGTCGCCGCACGGGCCCGGGAGACACAGGGGCGGTGCTCGAGGGGATTCCTCCCGTGGAGGTGCGGGCGGCGAGTGTTACGCCGCGGGAGGATGCATTCGGGAGGGGAATTCGACGGCGGATCCTCCGGGGGTGGCGGCTGCGAGGGGAAAATCCTCCCGTGGGCGCCGGGCGCCCCGGGTTTCCTCCCACGGCAATGGGGGTTCCTCCCGGGCGGGGGCTTCCTCCCGGGCGTGAATCGCCTGGGGAGGAAATGTTGGCGGGCGATCCTCCCAGACGCCCGGCCGGCACCCGGCGGTCACCCCGGCGCGCCTTCCTCCCGCAACCCTGCGACGAAGCGCAGGACAGAGCGCAAATGTTACGGGTGGCCGCAGGTGCGGCGGCAGGTGACCCTCGGTGCCGCAGATCTGGCTAGGGTGGAGGGCGGCGCGACAGCACGCGCCCCGCACCCGCCTGCCGAACCCGCCCATCACCGCCCGCGCCCAGCCCTAGCGCTCTCGCCGAAAGCAGCCTCCCATGTCGTTCCACAATCGCCCCGTCGCGCGCCGACCCCGTCGCATCCTGACCCTCTCCGCCGCCGCCCTCGGCATCGCCCTCGTTGCCACCGGCTGCTCGTCGTCGAACAGCACGTCGACCCCGAGCGCCAGCGCCACGAAGGCCGGCGCCTCGCAGATCACCGGCACCGGCAACGTCTCCGTGCTCTACGCCGGGTCGCTGCTCGGCCTGATGGAGAACACCGTCGGCCCCGCCTACGACAAGGCCACCGGCTTCACGTTCGCAGGGATGGGCGCAGGATCCAACGCGCTGGCCACCGAGATCAGCGGAAAGACCATGAAGGCCGACGTCTTCATCAGCGCGGCCCCCGCGGTCAACCAGATGCTCGAGGGCTCGACGAACGGCGACTGGGTGTCGTGGTACGCGACGTTCGCCTCGTCGAAGCTCGTGATCGGCATCAACCCGAAGTCGAAGTTCGCTGCCGACCTGACCTCGAAGCCGTGGTACGACGTCGTGGGCGAGCCCGGCTTCAAGCTCGGCTCGACCGACGCGCTCACCGACCCGAAGGGCAAGCTGAGCGTCGAAGCGCTGAACAATGCCGCGAAGAGCGAGAACAAACCGGCCCTGGCGACGATCGCCAAGTCGTACAACAACGTGCAGCCCGAGGAGTCGCTGGTGGCCCGCCTGCAGGCCGGCCAGCTCGACGCCGCGTTCTTCTATGCGAGCGAGGCGAAGGCGGCGAAGCTCCAGACCATCCCGCTGACCGGCCAGAATCTCAAGGCGATCTACACGATCACCGAGGTCAACCATGCGCCGAACTCGAAGGGCGCGCAGGCGTTCATCCAGTACCTGCTCGGCTCGAAGGGTCAGGCGGCGATGAAGAAGTTCGGCTACGACATCACGTCGCCGGCGACGGTGACGGGCACAGGCGTGCCGAAGAGCCTGTCGAGTCTCGTCAGCAAGTAGGCGGGTGACGCCGCCTGCGCCGCCGTGCGCGCCAGTAGGCTGACCGCGATGAGACGCAGCCCGCTGACCTACCTGGGCTCTCTGCTCGCGCTCTACCTGCTGGTGCCGCTCGTGGCGTTCGCGGTTCGCTTCGCGGTCTCCGACGACCGGGGCTTCGGCGCCCTCGGCCTGGCGTCGGCGTTCTGGACGTCGGTCGGCACGGCGAGCGTCTCGACGGCGATCATCACGGTGCTCGGCGTGCCGCTCGCGTATGTTCTGGCGCGCTCGCCGGGGCGGCTGTCGCGGGCCGTCGGCGTCCTCGTCCAGCTGCCCTTGGCCCTGCCACCCGTGATGAGCGGCATCGTGCTGATCTACATCGTCGGGCCGTACACGGCGCTCGGGTCGCTCTTCGGCGGCGAGCTGACGAGCACCTTCGTCGGCGTGGTCATCGCCCAGACGTTCGTCGCGTCGCCCTTCCTCGTGATCGCGGCGCGCTCCGCGTTCAGCGCCCTCGACCCCGCCCTCGACGACCTCGCCGCGACGATGGGACATCGCCCGCTGGCGCGCTTCCTCCGGGTGGCGCTGCCGGCGGCATCGGGTGGGATCGGCGCCGGCATCCTGCTGACCTGGCTGCGGGCCCTGGGAGAGTACGGCGCGACCGTGCTGCTCGCCTACCACCCGTACACGCTGCCGGTCTTCACGAACGTGCAGTTCCAGGCGACCGGTATTCCGGGCACGCAGGCTCCGACGGCCCTCGCGCTCGGCATCGCGATCGTGGCCGTGCTCGGCGTGCCGTTCGCCGTGGCGCGCCTGCGCGCCGCGTTGCGGGCCAAACGGGCACGCGACGGGTCTGCGGGCTCAGCCGGGGCAGCTGCAGCCGGGGCAGCTGCAGCCGGCCCAGCCACGGCTCCCGGGTCAGCCGCCGCCCGGCCGCCCTGCGACACGCCGCCCACCCCCGTGTCGTTCGCCCTCGACACCCGGGCCGGCCGCTTCCACCTCCGCCTCCAGCACGAGAGCGCCAGCCACCGGATCGCGATCCTGGGCCCGTCGGGCTCGGGCAAGTCGATGACCCTGCGCGCCATCGCCGGCCTCCTGGGCGAGGCGGCAGGATCCGTGCGGTTCGGAGGCGAAGACGTCGCGTCCGTCCCCACCGAGAGTCGTCACGTGGGCTACGTGCCGCAGGGGGAGCGCTGCTGCCGGGCCGCACCGTGCGCGAGCAGCTGACGTTCGGGGTGGGGGCCGATGCGTCCGTCGCATCCTGGTGGCTTCGCATCCTGCGGCTCCAGGGCCTCGAGGGCAGGATGCCGGAGCAGCTCTCGGGCGGCCAGCGACAGCGCGTCGCTCTCGCGTCGGCTCTCAGCCGCCAGCCGCGCGTGGTGCTGCTCGACGAGCCGTTCTCGGCCCTCGACGCCCCCGTGCGCGAAGAGCTGCGGCAGGAGCTGCGGCGGCTGCAGCGCGAGACGGGCCTGTCGACGGTGCTCGTCACGCACGATCCGGAAGAGGCGGCGCTCTTGGCCGACGAGATCGTGGTGATCGCCGACGGTCGCCTGCTGCAGGCCGGGCCGCGCGCCGAGGTCTACCGCCGACCCCGCTCGCCCGAGGTGGCGAGGCTGCTCGGCATCGAGAACCTCGTGCGGGGCGTCGCCGAGGCGGCCTCGTCCGTTTCGAGCGCCGGCGTGACGCTGGAGACGCCCGTGCACGGTGTCGCGAGGGGCGTGCCGGTGCTGTGGAGTGTCCGGCCCGAGAAAGTGCGTGTGGGGGCCGTCGGGTCCCTCCCCGCCCGAGTCGTCGACGTGGCCGACCTGGGGGCCTCGAGCACTCTCACGCTGGCGGTCGGCGACGGGCCCGACCCTCTCGAACTGCGGTCCCGCACCACCGATTCGGTCACCGCCGGCATCGGAGACCGTGTGCGCGTCGACATCGACGCCGACGACTTGTCGGTCTGGGCGTCACCGCGCGAGCCCGTCGCGTGAAAGGCTGGTCGTCGTGAACAGCAAGCGCATCGTCGTGGTCGGGTCGGCCAACCAGGATTACCTGCTGCGGGTGCCCAAGGCGCCCGGCCCGGGGGAGACCACGATCGCCACCGGCCTCACCAAGCAGCCGGGCGGCAAAGGCGCCAACCAGGCGGTTGCGGCAGCCCGCCTCGGCGGCGACGTGCACTTCGTCGGGGCCGTGGGCCGCGACGACGACGGCGCGACCATCCTGCGCAATCTCTCGACCGACGGCGTCTCGATCGACGACGTCCGCATCATCGACCAGCAGCCCACCGGCCTCGCCCTCATCTGGGTCGAGGCGGCCGGCGAGAACAGCATCACCGTCGTGTCGGGCGCCAACGCCACGGTCACGGCCGAGCGGGCGTCGAGCGCCGTGACGCGGCTCGCCGGCCAGGGCTCGATCGTCGTCGTGCAGGGCGAGCTGCCCCGCGACGTCGTCGAGACGACCGTGCGCGCGGCGACCGGGGTCGGAGCTCGCGTCATCCTCAACCTCGCCCCCTTCCTCGAGGTCGACGCGGCCGCGCTCGCCGCGGCCGACCCGCTGGTGCTCAACGAGACCGAAGCCGGCCAGCTGCTGGGGGTGCCGGTGCCCGACGCCTCCGCCGTGCTCGCAGTGCGTGACCGCCTTTTGGCGATCGCGCCCTCGGTCGTCGTGACTCTCGGCGGCGAGGGCGCCGTCTGGGGTGCTCGCGGCGACGACGGCCCGGCAGGAGGCCACGTCCCGGCCGAGAAGGTCGCCACGGTCGTCGACACCACCGGCGCCGGCGATGCCTTCGTCGGCGCCTTGGCCTACGCGCTCGCAGGCTCTGCCGCCCTGGCCGACGCCGTCCGCCTCGGGGCCCGCGCCGGCAGTTTCGCGATCACGGGCGTCGGGGCCCAGAAGTCGTACGCCCGCGCATCCGATCGGGGCCTCGCGGCCGGGGCCGCCTCGTGAGGCGCCTGCGCTGGGGCATCCTCGGGGCCGGCGGCATCGCCGAGACGTTCACGCGCGACCTCGTGGGTGCGCGAGCCCAGGGAGCTGCGCTCGACGTCATGGCCGTCGGCGCGCGCGACCAGGTGCGCTCGCAGGAGTTCGCCGACCGGTTCGGCATCCCGCATGCCCACGACAGCTACGAGGCGCTCGTGGCCGACCCAGACGTCGACGCCGTCTACGTCGCGACCCCGCACGTCTTCCACCGCGAGCAGGCGCTGCTCGCCATCGCCGCCGGCAAACACGTGCTCGTCGAGAAGCCGTTCACGGTGAACGCCGCCGAGGCCCGCGAAGTGTTCGCCGCGGCAGAGGCCGCCTCGGTCGTGGCGCTCGACGCGATGTGGACGCGGTTCGTGCCGCAGAACGTGCGGCTCCGCGGCATCCTGCGCTCCGGGGTCATCGGCGAGCTGCGCCTCTTCACGGGCACGCACGCCCAGGCGCTGCCCACCGACCCGCGGCACCGCATCAACGATCCCGCTCTCGGCGGAGGCGCGCTGCTCGACCTCGGCGTGTATCCGGTGGCGTTCGCGCACGACGTGCTCGGCGCACCGACCGCGATCGTCGCCCAGGCCCGGCTCTCATCGCAGGGCGTCGACGCCTCGATCGGGTCGGTGATGCAGCACGGCGACGCCCAGTCGCTGCTCTTCAGCGCCCTCGACCTCGCGGCCTCCAACACCGGCAGGATCGACGGCACCACGGGGCGCATCGAGATCGACTCGCCGTTCTTCGTGCCCGGCGGCTTCACCGTGTACGACTCGTCGGGCACCGTCGTCGAGCGCTACGACGCCGACGAGAAGGGCCTGCGGGGCATGCAGCACCAGGCCTTCGAGATGGCGCGCCTCGTCGACGAGGGCTGGACGGACGACGCGCCGCTGACGCCCGGCGACACGATCGCGATCATGGAGACGATGGACGAGATGCGGCGCCAGGCCGGTGTCGTGTACGAGGCCGATTCGCGGGTGGTCTGACATTCGAGCCGCCCCCGGTCGTCCACAGGCCCGAACGGGTGGGATGGACTCGGGGCTCGAGTTTCGTAAGATGATCGCGATGACTTCTGACGACGAGACCCCGGCCACCGGTGCTCTCGGCCGCGCCGGTGCGTGGATCCGCGGCCACCAGCGCGCTTCGCTGATCACGGGCGGGGCTCTCGCGGTCGTGCTCTTCGGCGGCGGCGCGCTCGCGGCGGGGGCGGCCACTGCGCCCGGTTCGTCAACGGCGCCTGTCGCGCCCGGTGCTCCGGTCTCTTCGGCGCCGTCGACCGCTTCGTCGCCGACCCCGAAGCCCACCCCGACGGCCGCGGCGCGCCCCGTGCCCTCGGCCATTCCGGGGGCCACCGCCCTCCGCACCTGCTCGGTCGCGGCGGCCGCCGCGCAGCCCGCCCTCGGCTCGTTCGAGGGCACTGTCGTCAACGCCACGACGGGCCAGACCCTGTTCGACCGCAACGGCGGCACCCCCGCCCGCACGGGCAGTGTGATGAAGACCCTGACGTCGGCCGTCGCGCTCTCGGTGCTCGGCCCCGACTACCGCTTCACCACGACCGTCGCGGGGCCGACCACCGGCGGCACGATCAGCCTCGTCGGCGGCGGTGACCCGACGCTCAGCGCGACGCCGGTCGGCGCCGAGAGCGTCTATCAGGGCGCCCCGAAGCTCGCCACGCTCGCAGCGGCGGTCAAAGCCAAGCTCGGGTCGAACAAGATCACGACCATCAACCTCGACTCGTCGATGTGGAACAACGCCGACTCCTACGACCCCAGCTGGCCGGCCACCGAGCGCACCGAGGGGTACCAGCCGCTGATCGTGCCGCTCATGGTCGACGGCGACCGCGCCAACCCGGCAGCCCAGGACAGCCCGCGCAGCACCGACCCCGTCGGCCGAGCGGGTTCGGCCTTCCAGGCCGCTCTCGCAGCCGCCGGGGTGCAGGGCGCATCGACGGCGAAGATCACTCGCGTCACGAACACCGACAAGACCGTTCTCGCCACCGTGCAGTCGCAGCCGATCAAGACCCTCATCGCCCAGATGATTCCCGTCAGCGACAACACGCTCGCCGAGATGATGGCACGCGTGTCGTCACTCAAATCAGGGTCCGACGGCTCGGCCAAGTCGCTCACCGCCGTCTACAAGAGCGTCCTGTCCAAGACGTACGGCCTCGACACGTCGAAGCTCACGATCATCGACGGCTCGGGCGAGAGCCTCAACGACGGCGTGCCGTCGAGCTTCGAAGCCGCGCTGATGATCCAGGTGCTGAACCGCAACGCCAACCTCGGCATCCTCTACGAGGCACTGCCGATCTCGGGCCAGACCGGCACCCTCGCCACCCGCTTCACCGGGGCGAACGCCATCGCCCGCGGCGCCGTGCACGCCAAGACCGGTTGGATCGCCAGCGCGTACACGCTCGGGGGCGTCATCTATGCCAAAGACGGCACGAAGCTCACGTTCGCCTTCTACGCGATCGGCAACGTGTCCGCTGCGGCCATGCCCGCGCTCGACACTCTGACCACCGCCGTCTACTCGTGCGGGGCGAACCTCTCGAACAACTGAGGCCGGCTCTGCGTCCGCCCCGGCCTTACCATTTCGGCACGTTCTGACCGTCCTGCCCGAGCGGCCGGGCCGAAAAGGTGAGGCTCGGGGCTCCAGGCGGCCTCGGGGTGCGGCTGGCAGAATCGAGCCATGACCCGTGGCCTGCTGATCGTCGACGTGCAGAACGACTTCACCGAGGGCGGCGCGCTCGGCGTCGACGGCGGGGCCGCCATCGCCTCGGGTGTCACGTCGCTTCTGCAGGCATCGGCTGGCACGTACGCGCTTGTGATGGCGTCGCGCGACTGGCACGCCCAGACAGGCGACAACGGCGGGCACTTCGCGACCATGTCGGATCCTGACTACGTCACGTCGTGGCCCGTGCATTGCGTCGAGGGCACGCCGGGGGCCGCGTACCACCCCGCACTCGCGGTCGATGCGATCGACGTCAACGTCAAGAAAGGCCACGGCGAGCCCGCCTACTCACTGTTCGAGGGCCTGACCGACGACGGGCGGACTCCGGCGGATGCTTTGAGAACGGCCGGCATCGACGAGGTCGACGTCGTCGGCATCGCGACCGACCACTGCGTGCGGGCCACCGCTCTCGACGCCGTGCACGGCGGCCTCCGGGTACGGGTGCTCTCCGATCTGGTCGCCGGCGTCTCGCCCGAGGCCAGCGCGACGGCACTCGACGAGCTGCGTGCCGCCGGCGTTCGCGTCGAGCCGAGCGACCCCGCCTGAGCCGGGCCGTCGCCCGTCGTCGGCCCCGACTCCGGTCGCTCTCGTGCAAAACGGGCGGTTTAGACGTTCCGTTCTGGCCGAAATCGACCGGACTTGCCCAGCGGATGGCGGTTCGGCCCGGCAGCCGCCTTCGCGCCACGTTTGCGTCGTCGCGCCACGTCCAACCGGGGCGCGGTGCCCGAAACGTGGTTCGGCGAAGCGGCACGGCCGTGGCTGGACGGGCCGCCGGGCGACCGACTCGACCCGCGCACTGCGGCAGCTACACGAGCAGCTGGTGCTTCGCCAGATCCTTGTACAGCGGCGTCGACACGACCAGCTCGGAGTGCGTGCCGACACCGACCACCTGGCCGCCTTCGAGCACCACGATCTGGTCGGAGTCGACCACGGTCGAGAGGCGGTGCGCGATCACGATGAGGGTGCGGTTCTCGGCCACGGCGTCGATGGCCTCGCGGAGGCGCTGCTCGTTGATACCGTCGAGCGACGACGTCGACTCGTCGAGCAGCAGGATCGGCGGGGCGGCCAGCAGGGTGCGCGCGATCGCGAGCCGCTGCTTCTCACCGCCCGAGAGCAGCACGCCGTCTTCGCCGACCTGGGTGTCGAGGCCGTGGGCGCCGCGCTCGACCACGGCAGTGAGGTTGACCGCCTCGAGTACGTGACGGCAGTCGTCGTCGGTGGAGTCGGGGCTCGAGAGCACGAGGTTGTCGCGAATCGTGCCGGCCAGCACGGGGGCGTCCTGCTCGACGTAGCCGATCTGCGCCCGCAGCTCGGCGCGGTCCAGGGCGCGGATGTCGGTGCCGCCGATGCTGACGACGCCGGAGTCGGCGTCGTAGAAACGCTCGATGAGCGCCAGGATCGTCGACTTGCCGGCCCCCGAGGGGCCGACGAGGGCGGTGCGCTGCCCGCGCCGCGCGGTGAAGCTGACGCCCCGCAGCACGGTGAGGTCGGCAGTGTCTTCGCGGGCCTTCAGCGCCTCGGCGTCGAGCGGCGACAGATTCCAGCTGTCGACGGGGGGTGCCGCCGGGTAGGCGAACGCCACGTCGTCGAAGCGGATCATCGCGTCGGCGACATCGTCTTCGGCAGCCGATGCGAGCGCAGGATCCGACGCTCGGGCCGGCGACGACGACTCGCCCGGCGAGGGGGCACCGCCCTGCGAGGGGGCACCGGCAGACGAGGCCGCACCGGCGGTCGTGGTGGCACTGGCGGTCGTGGTGGCACTGGCGAGCCGCCCGGCGATCTCGGCATCCGCAGCGGTCTCGCCCGGCAGCCCGATGATCTCCTCGATGCGCCCGAGGGCGCCGAGCGCGGAGTTGACACTGGTCACGGCGCCGAACGCGCTGCCGAGCGGCATGATCATGAGGAACAAGAAGAGGATGAACGAGACGAGCTGCGCGATGGTGTCGGCGCCGCTGGCGACGCGGAAGCCGCCGACGCCGAGCACGACGAGGAACGACACCTGCATCGCGACGCTGGCGATCGGCACGACGACGGCCGAGGCGCTGGCGACCTCGAGGCCGCGGTCGTAGGCGCCTTCGGAGTCGACGTCGATCGCCCGGATCTCGCGCTCGGTGGCACCCGATGCGCGCACCGTGCGGATGGACGAGATGGCACGCTCGACGGCCGCGGTGAGGTCGCCGACCTTGCGCTGCGCGCGCTGGCTGGCGACCCGGATCCTGCGCGACAGGCTGACGACGACGACGACCGAGATGGCGACGACGAGCACGGTCAGGCCGAGCAGCACCGGGTCGATGATCGCCATGCCGACGATGGCGCCGACGAAGGTGAGCGAGCCGCCGATCGCGTCGACGAGGCCCTGGGTGAGGACGGCTCGCAGCAGCGTGGTGTCCGAGCCGACGCGCGACACGAGGTCGCCGGTGCGGCGCGAGTCGAACTCGTGGATGGGCAGGTGCAGCATCCGCGAGACCAGGCGGCGTCGGCTCGAGAGCACCACGGCCTCGCCCGTGCGCTGCAGCAGGTAGTGCTGGAAGCCGCTGAGGAGGCCCGAGATGATCACCAGGGCGACCAGGGCGACGACGATCATGCCGAGCGGCTTGTTCTTCTGCACGAGGCCGATCACCTGGCTGACGAGCAGCGGCTGGGCGAGCGACGCGGCGGCGCCGAGGATGCTGAGGGCGATGATGACGACGAGCATCTTCTTGTGCTCGAAGAGGTACGGCAGCAGCTGGGTGAACTTCGCGCGCGGCCCTTCGGGGATGGGGCGGCCGTTCTTGTCGAGGCGGGGAGGGCGCTGCCGCTTGGCGCGACCCGCGCGACCCCGACAAGTACGCCCCGAGCGCCCGGCGCCGCCTTTCCCGCCTGCGCCACCAAGCCCGTCGGCAGACGCGCCGGGGCCGCCAGAAGAACCGGGATCGGAGGGGGCCGGCCGGGTTGTGGTGTCGGAGCTCATGGACGCCTTTCGAGTCGCGTGACAGCGATTTTACGCGCGCTCGACGACGCCCTCGAACGCCTGTGGAGAACAGGCGCCGAGGGCGTGGGTGAGGTGCGGGCGAACCCGCTAGTTCAGGTTGCTCGAGTAGTCGACGTCGCGGGTCTCGCGGCTCAGGATCAGCGCCACCAGAGTGATCACGGCCATGGCCGAGAGGTAGAGCCCGACCTGCCAGGTGCTGCCGTGGGCGGCCTGCCACAGGGCGACCGCGATGAACGGAGCGACCGCGGCGCCGAGGATGCTCGAGAAGTTGTAGCTGATGGCCGAGCCGGTGTAGCGGACGTTCGCCGGGAAGAGCTCGGGCAGCACGGCGCCCATCGGCCCGAAGGTCAGCCCCATCAGGATGAAGCCGATGATCAGCAGCCCCTGCGCACCGGCGAACCCGGCGCTGAAGAGCGGCGCGAACAGGAATCCGAAGACCAGGATCCCGGCGGTCACCGCGATCAGCAGTCGCCGGCGCCCGAAACGCTCGGCCAGCGGCCCCGACACGAGTGTGAAGATGCCGAAGAACGCCACGCCCACGATCAGCATCAGCAGGAAGTTCTCGCGCGTGTAGCCGAGGCCCGGCACGAAGGCGGAGGCGGCGAACGGCTTCCCTGCGGCCTTCGCGGCGGCTGCAGCGGACTTCGCCGACGAGGCGGTCGTGCCGTAGGTCAGCGTGAACGTGGTCATCAGGTAGAACAGCGTGTAGGTCGCCAGCATGATGAACGTACCGAGGATCAGCTGGCGCCACGAGGTGCGGAAGACGCGCCCGAGCGGCAGCTTCGACACGTTGCCGGTCTCGACGACCTTGGTGAACGCGGGCGTCTCGACCAGCTTGAAGCGGGCGTAGAGCCCGATGATCACGAGCACGGCGCTGCCGAGGAAGGGGATGCGCCAGCCCCACGCGGCGAACGACGCCGTCGACATGGTCACGTTGAGGATCAGGAAGAGACCGTTGGCGATCATGAACCCGATCGGGGCGCCCAGCTGCGGGAAGGTGCCGTAGATCGCACGCTTCTTGGCGGGGGCGTTCTCGGTCGCGAGCAGTGCCGCGCCCGACCACTCGCCGCCGAGGCCGAAGCCCTGGGCGAAGCGGAGGATGACCAGCAGGGTCGGCGCGAGCGTGTGCCATCCTGACGTCGTCGCCCCCGGCAGGACGCCGATCAGCACGGTCGCGATGCCCATGGTGAGGAGCGACGCGATCAGCGTGTTCTTGCGGCCGATGCGGTCGCCGAAGTGGCCGAAGACGATCGAGCCGATGGGGCGGGCGACGAAGGCGACACCGAACACCGCGAACGAGGCGAGGAGAGCGACGGTCGGGTCGGAGTTCGCGAAGAAGAGCGTCGGGAAGACGAGGACGGCGGCCGTCGCGTACGCGTAGAAGTCGTAGAACTCGATCGAGGTGCCGATGAGGCTCGCGACGATCACGCGAGCTCTCGAGTTGACGGGGGCCGGGTTGGTCGACGGCGGGGCCGTCACGGTGCTGGCTGACATGAGAGGGGGTCTCCGGACAAAGGCGCTCGACGCCTGCCGACAGAAGCCGGGCGGGTGGAGCAGATGCTGGGGGAGACGCGAACGGGAGACGGCGCACGGTGATGCGGAGGACTCCCGCGCATCATCGCCACCGGGAAGTGGGCGATCGTTTGTGACGACCTGTCGACTATGTTACAGCAACATTTCGGCTCGCCCGACAGCTGTCGTGAACGAGCCTTGAGAACGCACTACGCGACAGGGTCGTACCCGGTGTCGAGGTGGCCGGGCAGCCGGTGGCCCATGCGGTCGCGCTTGGTGTCGAGGTACGACTCGTTGAACGCGCCGACGCCGACCACGAGGGGCACCATCTCGGTCACCTCGATGTCGTGCGCGGTGAGCTGATCCTGCTTGTCGGGGTTGTTGCTGAGCAGCCGGATCGACGCGATGCCGAGATCCCGCAGGATGTCGGCGGCCGCGCCGTACTCTCGGCTGTCGGCCGGCAGACCCAGGGCGAGGTTCGCGTCGAGGGTGTCGAGCCCCTCCTCCTGCAGCTTGTAGGCACGCAGCTTGTTGATCAGGCCGATGCCGCGGCCCTCGTGGCCGCGCAGGTAGATGACGACGCCACCGTGGTTGTGGATCGTATCGAGCGCGGCGTCGAGCTGCGGCCCGCACTCGCACTTGAGCGACCCGAAGGCCTCGCCGGTGAGGCACTCCGAGTGGACGCGGACGAGGGTGCCGTCGACGGGGTCGCCCGCGACGATCGCGATGTGGTCGGCCCCGGTGTCGAGGTCGCGGTAGGCGCGCATACGGAAGGTGCCGTGGGTGGTGGGGACGGTGGTCTCCACCTCGAAGGTGACTTGCGGGCGCACGGCTGGGGTGTCGGTCATGAGGAGCTCCCGCTCTGATTGCGGGCGACGATCGCGAGATCGTCACCGAGGGGGGTGACGGCGGTCACGCGCAGGCGGCGTGCTTCGTCGAGTGTCTCGACCCCGATGTCGCCGAGGGCGAGTCGTGATCCGCCCACCAGGGTCGGGGCGAGGTAGATCAAATAGTCGTCGACGAGACCGCGGCGGATGAACTCGGAGGCGATGGTAGGCCCGCCCTCCACGAACACACTCCGGATCTCTCGGGCGAACAGATCGGCGAGCACGGCGCTGAGGTCGCGCGTTCGCTCTTCGATCAGCGGGTGCGGGTGCTGCAGGATGCGAGACCCTTCGGGCACTGCGCGTTCGCCCACGACCACAGGCACCGGCTGGTCGGCGAGCAGCTCTCCGCCGTCGCCCCGCGCCGTCAGAGACGGGTCGTCGGCAAGGAGAGTGCCCGTGCCCACGAGGATGGCGTCGTGCGCGGCTCGCTGCTCGTGCACGTGCTGGCGCGCGGCGGCACCCGTGATCCACTGGCTGGTGCCGTCGTCGGCCGCGGCACGGCCGTCGAGCGTCGACGCCCACTTGACCGTGACGAACGGGCGCTGCAACCGAGCGGCGACGAGCCAGCGGCGCATGAACTCCTCGACCTCGTCGGCCAGCAGGCCCTCCTCGACGGGGATGCCGGCGTCGCGCAGGCGCTCTTTGCCGCCCCCGGAGTGCTCGCCCGGGTCTTCGACCGAGAAGACCACGCGCCCGATCCCGGCTTCGACGAGGGCTTCGCTGCACGGGCCCGTCCGGCCCCAGTGGTTGCACGGCTCGAGGGTGACGACGGCGGTGAGCCCGGCGGCCTCGCCCGGGGCGAGGTGCGACAGGGCGTCGACCTCGGCGTGGGCGGTGCCGGCGCCGCGGTGCCAGCCCTCGGCCACGACCTCGCCGTGGGCGTCGAGCAGCACGCAGCCGACCCGCGCGTGCGGGCCGCGGGCGGGGCCGTTGGCAGCGAGGGTGAGTGCCCGGCGCATGGCGTGCTGCAGCTGCGCGGAAGCGGGGGCTGCGGTCGTGCTCACGGAGGCCTCAATCGGGGTGAGAAGGGAGTTTCGGGTTCGTCGGCGTCTGACGAGAATCTCGAGAAGCATCGTCGCTTCTTCGACCATAACCAACGCGGGCACCAGGGCAGTATTCCGCGCGACTGGCGAAATGAACTTCTTACATGGCGTGACGTGACGACCCCTCGGTCGGCCAGTTCGGTTTGGGCTCGCGATCGTCGTCGCGGCCGAGACGACCCTTCCAGCAGGCAGGATGCCCTCGGTCGCGGTCGGGCTGCAGCCCCGGCCCGGTGCCGGTGTAGGTGAATCCGGCGCGACGGGCGACTCCGGCCGAGCCGAGGTTGCCGACATACCCCTCCCACAGCACGTCGTCGAGACCCTCGTCGAACGCCCAGTCGGCCACGAGACGCACCGCCTCGGTCGTGAGGCCGAGCCCGCGGACATCGGGCGCGGCCCAGAAGCCGATGTCGTGGTGCATCAGGCGGATGCTGATGACGCCGACCAGCAGGCCGGCTCCGGGCAGGCGGAGCCCCCAGGTGTACTCGCGGCCCGTCGTCCAACCCGCTCGACGACCTGCGAGACGAAGAACTGGGCGTCCTGGAAGGTGTACGGCACGGGCACGGTCGTGTACTTCTGCACTTCGGCGTCTTGGCACGCGTCGTAGATCGCGCCGATGTCGGCTGTGCGGGGCGCCTCGAGACGCAGGCGGTCGGACTCGAGCGCGAAGGGCTTCATGGCAGGATCCGGGCTCGCCCGGTCAGACTCGCGCCCTGCGCACGAAGCCGATGCGGTCGTAGACCGTGTCGAGGGTCTGCTGGGCGATCGCGTCGGCGCGGTCGGCGTTGGACGAGAGCACCCGGTCGAGCTCGGCCGGGTCGGCGAGCAGCTCGAGCGTGCGCTCGCGCACCGGCGTGAAGACCTCGACCACGGCCTCGGCCACATCCTTCTTGAGGTCGCCGTAGCCGCGGCCCGCGTACTGCTCTTCGAGAGCCGGGATCGTCGAGCCCGAGAAAGCCGACAGGATCGTGAGGAGGTTCGAGACGCCCGCCTTCTCACCGCGGTCGAAACGGATCTCGCGCTCGGTGTCGGTGACGGCGCTCTTGATCTTCTTCGCCGTCTTCGAAGGCTCGTCGAGCATCCACACGATTCCCGCGTCGGTCGCGGCCGACTTGCTCATCTTCGACTCCGGGTTCTGGAGGTCGTAGATGCGGGCGGTCTCTTTCTGGATCATCGCCTCGGGGATGCGGAACGTCTCGCCGAACCGCGAGTTGAACCGGTTGGCGAGGTCGCGGGTCAGCTCGATGTGCTGTCGCTGGTCGTCGCCGACGGGCACGACGCTGGTGTCGTAGAGCAGGATGTCGGCGGCCATGAGCATGGGGTAGGTGAAGAGCCCGACCGAGGCCGACTCGGCGCCCTGCTTGGCCGACTTGTCTTTGAACTGGGTCATCCGGCTGGCCTCGCCGAAACCGGTGATGGTGTTGAGCACCCAGGCGAGCTCGGCGTGGGCCGGCACCTGCGACTGGATGAACAGGATCGACTGCGATGGGTCGATGCCCGACGCGATGTACTGCGCGGCTGTGCGGCGGGTCTGCTCGCGCAGGTGTGCGGGATCCTGGGGCGAAGTGATCGCGTGCATGTCGACGACGCAGAACAGGGCTTCGTGGTCGGCCTGCAGCTGCTTCCACTGCTGGATCGCGCCGATGTAGTTGCCGGCGTGGAGGGAGTCGGCGGACGGCTGGATGCCCGAGAAGAGGCGGGGGAGGGTCATTGCGAGTCCTTGGAGCTAGGAGCGAGGAGAAGTCGGGAGTGCAGACATGCGGACATGTCGTTCGACGAGCACTAGATGTCGTAGTCGACGACCACGGGAGTGTGGTCGGACCATCGCTTGTCGTACGACTCGGCCCGGTCGACCGCATAGTGCTTCACCTTCGCTGCCAGAGCCGGGGTGGCCATCTGGTAGTCGATGCGCCAGCCGGTGTCGTTGTCGAAAGCGGCGCCGCGCCACGACCACCAGGTGTACGGCCCCTCGACGTCGCCTGCGGCCTGGCGACCCACGTCGACCCACCCGAGGCCCTTGCCGCTCGAGCCGTCGACTCCCTCGACCTTCTTGCCCGCGGGGCCGAAGAAGCGGTCGAAGTAGGCGCGCTCGCGCGGGAGAAAACCGGCGCGCTTGACGTTGCCCTTCCAGTTCTTGATGTCGAGCGGGGTGTGCCCGACGTTGAGGTCGCCGACGACGACGGCGAGCTCGTTGTGCTTCTCGAGCTGGGGGAGGCGCTTCGACATGGCGTCGAGGAACTTCCACTTCTCGTCCTGCTTGGGGTTGTCGGCCTCGCCCGAGTGCACGTAGGTGCTGACGACGGTCACGATGGTGCCGTTGACGTCGTAGTCGGCTTCGAGCCAGCGCCCGGCGCTGTCGAACGACTTGGGGCCGAGATCGATGCGGTGGATCTCGGCCTTCTTGCGGCTCGCAAGAGCGACGCCGGCTCGACCCTTGGCCGTCGCCTCGTCGTGCACCACGTTCCACTCGGGCCCGAGCAGGCCCTGGATGTCGTCCGTCGACGCGCGGACCTCTTGGATCGCCAGGATGTCGACGTCTCGGCCCTCGAGCCACGGCCCCATGCCCTTGCGGAAGGCGGCGCGGATGCCGTTGGTGTTGATGGTGGCCAGGCGGAGACGAGAACCCATGGCTGAGAGCCTACCGACCACCCCTGACGTCGGTGCGCGCCGCGGGGCTACGCGGCGTCGTGGTCGGTCGAGAGGAAGTCGACGAGCGAGTCGGCGGTCGTCTCGGCGTCCTCGCCTGAAACCGTGAGGGTGACCTCGTCGCCGGTGTTGACGCCGAGGCCGAGGAGGCCGAGGATGCTCGACGCGTTGACGGTCTTGTCGCCCTTGGCGATGGTCACGGCCTGGCCGGAGGCGGTCACGGTCTGCACGAACAGCGAGGCGGGGCGGGCGTGGAGGCCCGACGACGAGGCGACGGTGACGGTGCGGGTGACTTCAGGCATGGTGCGGCTCCTTGATTGGTGGTGCGGTGGGACGGTGCGGTGGTGGAAGGGATCGAGAGGTGGGCTCAGACGCGTCCGGGCCAGAAGACCTCCGTGCCGGCCCCCTCGACCTCGCGCACGAGATCGAGGTTGACCGCGGGGTCGGTGATGATCGTATCGATCGCGGCGATCGGGGCGACGCGGCCGAACTCCTCGCGGCCGAACTTCGTGTGGTCGGCCAGGAGGACAGAGCGCCGCGCGGCCTTGATCAGAGCGGACTTCACTGCGGCCTCGGCGATGTTGTGCGTGGTGAGGCCGCGCTCGGGTGTGATGCCTCCGACGCTGAGGAAGGCCGCGTCGACCGAGACCATGCCGACGAGCTGGTGCGTCCAGGTGCCGACGCCCGCGAGCGAGTCGCGGCGGATGGACCCCCCGAGCAGGTGCAGGTCGATGCCCGGCCGATTCGCGACGGCCATCGCGACGGGCAGCGAGTGGGTGACGACGGTCAGGCCGCGGTCGGTCGGCAGCATCTGGGCCAGCAGGATCGTCGAGGTGCCGGCGTCGATGATGATCGACCCGTTCTCGGGGATCTCGTCGAGCGCGGCCTGGGCGATGACCATCTTCTCGGCGGTGTTGATGCCGCCGCGGTCGCCGACGCCGGGGTGGAAGGTCATCCGCTCGACCGGAATGGCACCGCCGTGGGCACGGCGCACGAGGCCGCGTCGCTCGAGGCTGGTGAGGTCGCGGCGGATTGTTTCGGGGGTGACGGCGAGCAGCTCGGCGAGGTCTTTGACGTCGACGCGCCCGTGTTGCCTGGCCTCTTCGACGATACGAAGGTGGCGTTCTGGAGCGTACATCGGTCCTCATCAATGAGAAGTGGGCATTTTGGAGCCTCGATCGAGGCAAGCAGGCATAAACAAATGTCTGTTGGTGCATTTTTAGCTCTGAATTTGTTTGTTTGTCAATTCAGATAGATGTATGGTCTTCCCAGCGCACGCGCAGTGTGCACGCTTCACAGCGATGGACGACTTGAGATGAAGGAGTCTCGGATGCCAGAACTTCACGGTGTCGGAGTAGGACGAGGGACCGTCACGGGCCCCGTCCTCCGCATGGCCGACCCGCTCGGAGAGCCGGACGCGACCCCGCTCACGGGCGACGCGGCCACGGCCAAGGCCTCCGTCGGCGAAGCACTCGCCGCCGTCGCCGCCGATCTCGGCAAGCGCGGCGCAGCAGCCGGCGGAGACGCTCAGGCCGTTCTCGAGGCCCAGGCGCTGATGGCGCAGGACCCGTCGATCCTCGACGACGTGCACCGTCAGATCGACGAGGGCACCAACCCCGAGCGCGCCGTCTTCACCGCGTTCAAGTCGTTCCAGGACATCTTGGCGGGTATGGGCGGCTACATGGGCGAGCGGGCCGCCGACCTCGGCGACGTGGCGCAGCGCATCATCGCCCAGCTCCGCGGTGTGCACGCCCCGGGTGTGCCCGAGAGCGACACCCCCTTCATCCTGGTGGCCCACGACCTGGCCCCCGCCGACACCGCTCTGCTCGACCTCGAGAAGGTGCTGGCCCTCGTGACGCGCGATGGCGGCCCGACGTCGCACACGGCGATCCTGGCCCGTGCCAAGGGCATCACCGCCATCGTCGGCGTCGTCGAGGCCGACTCTCTCGACGACGGCGCCGTCGTGATCGTCGACGCTGCGGCCGGAGTGGTCGTGACCGACCCGAGCGCCGACCAGGTCGCCGAGGCCGAGCGCAAGCAGGCCGAGCGCCTCGCCGCGGTCAACGCCCCGATCACCGCCGGCGCCCTCGCCGACGGCACCGCGGTGCCGCTGCTGGCCAACCTCGGCTCGCCGAAGGACGCCGCGAACGCCGTCGAGCTGGGCGCCGAGGGCGTCGGCCTCTTCCGCACCGAGTTCCTCTTCCTCGACTCGCCCTACGCCCCCGACATCGCCGCGCAGAAGGCGTCCTACGTCGCTCTCCTCGAGGCGTTCCCGGGCAAGAAAGTCGTCGTGCGCGCGCTCGACGCCGGTGCCGACAAGCCCCTGCCCTTCCTCACGGACCAGGGCGAAGAGAACCCGGCCCTCGGGCGACGCGGGCTGCGTGCCCTGCGTCACCACCCCGAGATCCTGCGCGACCAGCTGACAGCCCTCGTTGAGGCGGACGCCGAGACCGACGCCGACCTCTGGGTCATGGCGCCGATGGTGGCCGACCTCGAAGAGACGCAGTACTTCGTCGACCTGGCCCGCTCGCTCGGCATCAAGACCGCCGGTGTCATGGCCGAGGTGCCGTCGGTCGCCCTCATGGCCGAGCAGGTGCTGGGCGCCGCCGACTTCGTCTCGATCGGCACCAACGATCTGACGCAGTACACGATGGCCGCCGACCGCATGCTCGGCAGCGTCGCGAGCTACCAGGATCCGTGGCACCCCGCCGTCCTGCGCCTCGTCGCCCAGCTCGGCTCGGCCGGAGCCGCCGTTCACAAGGGCGTCGGCATCTGCGGCGAGGCGGCGTCCGATCCGATGCTGGCCGTCGTGCTGGTCGGCCTCGGCGCGACCACGCTCTCCATGACTCCCGCCGCTCTCGCTGACGTCCGGGCCGAGCTCAAAAACCACACGCTCGACCAGGCCAAGTCCCTCGCAGCGGCTGCCCTCGCGGCGCCGTCGGCTGCGGGCGCTCGCGAGGCCGTGTCGCAGCTCGTCTCAGCGCTGTGACCTCCACGATCCCCCTCCCCACCAACACCTCCTCCCTTCCGACAGAAAGAAAGAACCGATCATGACAACGACGTCTGCAGACGCCCCGGCACGCCAGCGCGGCTCCGGCCGGGTTCAGGTTCAGAAGTTCGGCGCCTTCCTCGCCGGCATGGTGATGCCGAACATCGCGATCTTCATCGCGTGGGGCATCATCACCGCCATCTTCATCCCCACCGGTTGGCACCCCGTCGCCATCCTCGGCGGCGACAAGGCCGGAACCCCCGGGGTCGGCGTGGTCTCACCGATCCTCACGTACCTGATCCCGCTGGCGATCGCCATCCAGGGCGGCCGCATGATCTACGACATCCGCGGTGCTGTCGTCGGCTCGATCTTCACGATGGGCGTGATCCTCGGCTCCGACACGACGATGATCCTCGGCGCCATGATCTGCGGCCCGCTGGGCGCGTACCTGGTGAAGCAGATGGACCGTCTCTGGGACGGCAAGATCAAGCCCGGATTCGAGATGCTGGTCAACAACTACTCGGCCGGCATCCTCGGCTTCGGGTTGTTCCTGGCGGGCTTCTTCTGGCTGTCGAAGCTCGTCTCGCTGGTCGAGAACGGCCTCGGTGACGCGGTCAAGGCACTCGTCAACGCGCACCTCCTGCCCCTCGCGAGCATCTTCATCGAGCCGGCCAAGGTCTTCTTCCTCAACAACGCGATCAACCACGGCATCCTCGACCAGCTCGGTGCTCAGCAGGTGCAGCAGTCGGGCAAGTCGATCCTGTTCCTGCTCGAGGCCAACCCCGGCCCCGGTCTCGGCATCCTGCTCGCCTTCACCTTCTTCGGCGTCGGCGCGGCTCGCTCCACCGCCCCCGGTGCGATCATCATCCAGTTCATCGGCGGCATCCACGAGATCTACTTCCCGTTCGTGCTGCAGAAGCCGATCCTGTTCATCGCCGTGATCCTCGGCGGTGCGACCGGTGTCGGCACCAACGTCGCCTTCAACTCGGGTCTCGTCGCGCCAGCGTCTCCGGGGTCGATCATCGCGGTCCTCGGCGAGACCGCGAAGGACAGCTACGTCGGCGTCATCCTGTCGGTCGTCCTCTCGGCTGCGGTGTCGGGCGTCGTCGCCTCGCTGTTCCTGATTGCGACTCGCAAGCGCGACCTCGCCAACGCGGACGCCGGCGACATGAGCGCCGCCTTCGCCAAGATGCAGGCGTCCAAGGGCCGCGACGCCAACGCCGCGACCGCGGGCCTCTTCGCCGGTGCCTCGGTGAACGGTGCGACCGAGGAAGAAGACGAAGCCACCTTCGGCGGCGTCGGCAGCGCATCGGCGCCCGGCTCGACCACCACCGCGACTCGCGTCGAGAACATCGTCTTCGCCTGCGACGCCGGTATGGGCTCGTCGGCGATGGGTGCGAGCGTCCTCCGCAACAAGATCAAGAAGGCCGGCATCGAGGGGGTTACGGTGGTCAACAAGGCCATCGCGAACCTCTCGGGTGACGAAGATCTGATCATCACGCAGCAGCAGCTGACCGACCGCGCGAAGACCATGAACCCGGGCGCCCAGCACGTCTCGGTCGACAACTTCATGAACGCCCCGCAGTACGACCAGGTCGTCGAGCAGCTGCAGGCGCAGAAGTAACGAACCACCACTACGAGTAGGAAGAACCGCCGATGACGAACCCCGTCCTCCAGAAGAGCTACATCAAGGCCGAAGGAACCGCCACCACCAAGCTGGAGGCGATGCGAGAGGCCTTCGAGATCCTTCTGGAGGCGGGGGCCGTCACGGCCGACTACCTGCCCGCCATGCTCGAGCGCGAGAAGACCGTGTCGACGTACATGGGCAATTTCCTCGCCATCCCGCACGGCACGAACGAGGCGAAGGGCGCGATCCTGGCGTCCGCCCTCTCGTTCGTCCGCTACGCCGACCCGATCGACTGGGACGGCAACCCCGTCCACTTCGTCGTCGGCATCGCCGGCATCGAGAACGAGCACCTCGAGATCCTGTCGAAGATCGCCATCATCTTCTCCGACGACGACCAGGTGCAGGCCCTCCGCGACGCCGCCGGCCAGGACGACATCTATAAGCAGCTCGAAGAGGTCAACGAGTGACCGACGCTTCGTCGAAGATCGCCGTCCACTTCGGGGCCGGCAACATCGGTCGCGGCTTCGTCGGGCTGCTGCTGCACGAGGCCGGCTACGAGGTCGTCTTCTCGGACGTCAACGCCGAACTGATCGACTCTCTTGCGGCCGCCACCTCCTACACGGTGCACGAGGTCGGTGCCGGGGCGCAGGATCACGAGGTCACGCGCTTCAGCGCCCTCAACTCCGCCGCCGACCCGGAGGCCGTCGTGGCAGCCGTGGCGTCGGCCGCCGTGGTCACGTGCGCGGTCGGCCCGAACGTGCTGCGCTTCATCGCCCCCGCCATCGCCCAGGGGCTCCAGGCGCGCGACGCTTCGCTTCCGCCGGTCGCGGTCATGGCCTGCGAGAACGCCATCAACGCGACCGACCGCCTCGAGGAGTTCATCGTTGCGGCCCTACCCGGGGCGCTTCGGACGAGGCCCTCGCCAGAGCGGTTTTCGCCAACACCGCCGTCGACCGCATCGTGCCGGCGCAAGAGCCCGGCCAGGGCCTCGACGTGACCGTCGAGACCTACTACGAGTGGGCGATCGACCGTACGCCGTTCGGCGGCTCCGAGCCGACGATCCCCGGGGTGCACTGGGTCGACGGCCTCGAGCCCTCGATCGAGCGCAAGCTCTTCACGGTCAACACCGGTCACGCGACCACCGCGTACTTCGGCTTCATCGAGGGCGCCGACAAGATCTCGGACGCGATCGCCCTGCCCGCCGTTCGCACGGCCGTCGAAGCGGTGCTCGCCGAGACGAGCGCGTACCTCATCGCCAAGCACGAGCTCGACGCACAGGATCACGCCGACTACGTCGCCCGCATCATCTCGCGCTTCGAGAACCCCCACCTGCCCGACACCGTGACGCGTGTCGGCCGCCAGCCGCTGCGCAAGCTGTCGCGCGACGAGCGCTTCGTGTCGCCCGCCGCCGCGATCGCCTCACAGGGCACCGAGCCCGTCGCCCTGCTGAACGCCATGGGCGCGGCGCTCCGCTTCGACGTGCCCGACGACGAGCAGTCGGTCGAGCTGCAGGCGATGCTCGGCGACGCCTCCCTCGACGACACCACCGTCGCGACGACGATCACGGGGCTCGACGCGGGGCACCCGCTCGTCGAGCCGTTCACCGCGCGCGTCTCGGCAGCGCGGGAGTAGCCCCGCCACTCTCCGCGATTCGTGGCAGGGCAGCGGCTTTCGCCGGTGCCCTGCGCTGCTTCGTGCGGGTGCGAGTGGCCGGGGCTCGTCAGGCGCGAATCGGAGGTGCCGCGAGATGGCCCGTCCGACGGCGGTGGCCGGTTGCCGCGGTAGGACGGGCCATCTCGCGGAGGGCTTTGGCGCGAGATCGCACTTCAGCCGGGCGGGCTCGCGCGCGGCCGGCCGAACTGCGATCTCGCGCGGGCGCGGGCGCGGGCGCGGGCGCGGGCGCGGGCCCGGCCGCGAGTGCACGGCGTTCGTCGCCTGCGGGCGGCCAACGCGGCGGCCGGGCGGCGTCAGGCGGCGGCGGCGCGGAGGCGCTGACGCACCAGGTCGCCGAGGGTGCCGTAGACCCCGGCCTCGACGGCGAGCAGCGCCGGCGACGAGGTCTGCCGCGCGTCGAGCAGCGTCGCACCGGGGTCGAGTTCGTCGGCCGCGGGCACGGGCCGGAGAAGATGCCGGGCGACGGCTTCGGCGTGCAGCGCGAGCAGCGTGGCGAGGGGGTGCGACTCGAGCGTTTCGGCCACCACGGCCGTGAGTACCAGGCGGCCGAGGTCGTCCGCCTGCTGCCTGTCGAGACGAGCCGTGGCATCCTTCGCGCCTGCGGCCTGCCACTCGGCCAGCGCCGCCGCGACGTGCGCGTCGATGCTCGCGATCACGCCGTGCCAGCATGGGACGTCGGTGAGGCGCAGGGTGGGGTCGCGTTCGATCTCGGCGTCCATGGCGGGCCTCTCGTCAGGCGTGGAACGGACGCCCCGGTCTCGGGCCCAGGGCTTGCTGTGAGCTTACTGAGTCTCGTGGCAACCTGCGCCGTCGACATCGCGATGCGTTCTACTGGATGTGCGCTCGACCGGATCAGACCGTTCGAGAGTTCAATGGCCGGGTGGGCACTCCGATACGGCATCCCCTGATCGACGAGATCACAGAACGCGTCGCCCTGGTCGAGAGCCGGGCACGCGTAATTCGGTTGAGCCCCGCTCTGGCCGACCTGTTGGCACGCCCCGTCGCGCTCGGCCGCACTCTCGTGCTGCTCACCCCCGAGTCGTCCCGGGTGACGATCGGCCTGCGCAGCGCTCTCGTGGCTGCTCGCGCCGTGTGGGCCGTGGTGACCGCCGACGGCTACCGCGACGGCATCACGGGCATCGACCACCACACCCTCGACGAGGCGGCCGCCGGCCATGCACCCGACATCGAACCGAGCGCCGACTTCGACGGGCTGCCCCCCTCCATCTCGGCCGCCTCGGAGGTCACGACCCAGTTGAGCGTCGACGTGACCCTGCTGCATCGCGCCACGCACGACACCCTGCTCGGCGGTGCCGTCGAGTCGATCAGCGCTGCGATCGGCGGCTACCGACCACTGGCGTGGGGTTTGAGCGAACCTCTCGAGAAGAGCTGGGACCGCTGGGTCTTGACGCAGGATGCGAGGCACCGCGCGCCCGACCCCACCCGAATCATCGTCGAGGGTGAGCACGTCTCGGCGGCCGTCACCACTCGCGTCACCGACCGCGGCCTCGAAGAGACCGTCGCCCTGACCGCCGACGTGCCCGGCGGGCGCGCGGGGCTCGATGCGGCGATCGAACGCCTGCGTGCCGCTCTGGGTGACCTCACCCGCACGTCTCTGCCGACTTTCGCGCTCGTGCTCGCCCGCGAGGGCGAGGCCGACCGCAGCTTCCGGCCCGTGACCTACCCGCCGCCCAACCCGGTCGTGCTGCTGATCGGCGCACCCTCCGTGCGTCGGCTCGATCTCGGCGAGAACACGTTCGCCCCGTCGCAGGATGTCGACGTCGTCGGTCGGCCGACCCTCCCCGCGTTCTTGCTTCCGCTCGGCAGTGCGGATCGTTCGGGCTGGGAGGCCCTCCACGACGCCCTCGACTCGGTCGGCTCGGAGCGCCTCACGACCCTCGTCGACGAGCCGCTGCTCGACGCGTGGGAGGGCGACCTGCACGAGGACATCGACCGGCACGGAGACCCGCACCCGCACGACCACCCTGACACCGGCGGCGACGCCAGTGAGCGTCTGGACTACCGCGACGATCGTGACGGTCTCGACGACGGGGGAGACGCCTGATGCCCCGCGAGATCACGATCCTGTCGCAGACCCCGCACGACCTCTACGCGCTCGCCGAGGCCGCGGAGGGCATCGCAGGGACGGGAGAGGTGCGAGAGATCGAAGGGGGCACCGCCGTGCAGGTGCTGACGGCAGCGGGGAGCGACCTGCTCACTGTGTACGCACCCCGCATCCTGCGCACCGGCGGCGAGGTCGCGCGGCTGCTGCCGGACGCGCCCGCGGTCGAGCTGCCCGTGTACTGGAGCGATGCGTTCGCGCCGTGGGGGGATGCGGGGGAGGCGGGCGTCTCGATTGCGTTGCGCCTCGCGCTAGCCGTCGACGCGACCTGCGTCGTCGAGGACTGATCCAACGCACAACACCCCCGACTTCGGCCATGGTCCTCGCGCCGCGGCGCGGGGACCTCGTCCGAAAACGGGGGTGTGACGAAGAGCTAGAGGCTACGGGCGGCCGCGGAGCACGGCAGCCTTGACCTCGGCGATCGCCTGCGTGACCTGGATGCCACGAGGGCACGCCTCGGTGCAGTTGAAGGTGGTGCGGCAGCGCCACACGCCCTCTTTGTCGTTGAGGATGTCGAGACGAACCTTGGCCTCTTCGTCGCGCGAGTCGAAGATGAAGCGGTGCGCGTTGACGATCGCAGCGGGGCCGAAGTACTGGCCGTCCGTCCAGAAGACGGGGCACGACGAGGTGCACGCGGCGCAGAGGATGCACTTCGTGGTGTCGTCGAAGCGCGCGCGCTGCTCGTCCGACTGGAGGCGCTCTTTATCCGGCTTGGACGACGACTGCAGGAAGGGCTGGATCTCGCGGTACGACGCGAAGAACGGGTCCATGTCGACGACGAGGTCCTTCTCGAGGGGCAGACCCTTGATCGCCTCGACGTAGACCGGCTTCGAGATGTCGAGGTCTTTCATCAGTGTCTTGCAGGCGAGGCGGTTGCGCCCGTTGATGCGCATCGCGTCCGAACCGCAGACGCCGTGGGCACAGGATCGACGGAACGTCAGCGAGCCGTCCTGCTCCCACTTGATCTGGTGCAGAGCGTCGAGGACGCGGTCGGTCGGCAGCATCTCGACCTGGAACTCCTGCCAGCGCGGCTCGTCGTCGACGTCGGGGTCGAAGCGGCGGATCGACAGCGTGGCGGTGAACTTGGTGATGGCGGCGTCGGCTTCCGGCGCCTTCTCGAGGACTGCGTTGCTCATCTCAGTACTTCCGTTCCATCGGCTGGTAGTTCGTGATGACGACAGGTTTGGTGTCGAGCTTGATGTGGTCGCCGGCGTCGGCGGAGTGCGCGTCGCCGGTGAGGTAGGCCATCGTGTGCACCAGCCAGTTCTCGTCATCGCGCGTCGGGAAGTCTTCGCGGAAGTGGCCGCCGCGGCTCTCGGTGCGGGTGCGCGCCGAGTAGACGACGACCTCGGCCAGGTCGAGGAGGAACCCCAGCTCGATCGCTTCGAGGAGGTCGGTGTTGAAGCGCTTGCCCTTGTCTTGCACCGAGATGTTGAGGTAGCGCTCGCGCAGCTCCTGGATCTTGTCGGTGACGAGGTTGAGCGTCTCTTCGGTGCGGAAGACCTGGGCGTTGTCGTCCATCGACTCCTGCAACTCGCGGCGCAGGGTCGCGATGCGCTCGGTGCCGGTCGCGGTACGGACCTGCTCGATGAGGCCCTGCACGAAAGCTGCGGAGTCGTCGGGCAGCGGCACGAAGTCGGCCGTCTTGACGTACTCGACAGCGTTGTTGCCGGCGCGCTTGCCGAAGACGTTGATGTCGAGCAGCGAGTTGGTGCCGAGGCGGTTCGAGCCGTGCACGCTCACGCAGGCGCACTCGCCGGCGGCGTAGAGGCCGGGCACGGGCGTGATGTTGTCGCGCAGCACCTCGGCCTTGACGTTGGTGGGGATGCCGCCCATCGCGTAGTGCGCGGTCGGCAGGATCGGCACCGGCTCGGTGTACGGCTCGACGCCCAGATAGGTGCGCGCGAACTCGGTGATGTCGGGGAGCTTGGCGTCGATCACCTCGGGGGAGAGGTGGGTGATGTCGAGGTAGACGTAGTCTTTGTTCGGGCCCGCGCCTCGACCTTCGCGGATCTCGGTCCGGATGCAGCGGGCGACGATGTCACGCGGAGCGAGGTCTTTGATGGTCGGGGCGTAGCGCTCCATGAACCGCTCGCCCTCGCTGTTGCGGAGGATGGCGCCCTCGCCGCGAGCGGCCTCCGACAGCAGGATGCCGAGACCCGCGAGCCCTGTCGGGTGGAACTGGAAGAACTCCATGTCTTCGAGCGGCAGGCCCTTTCGCCACACGATGCCGACGCCGTCGCCGGTGAGGGTGTGCGCGTTCGACGTGGTCTTGTAGATCTTGCCGAAGCCACCGGTCGCGAAGATGACGGCCTTGCCCTGGAAGACGTGCAGCTCGCCGGTCGCGAGCTCGTAGGCCACGACGCCCGCCGGGCGCGAGACGCCGTCGACCTCGGCCATGATCAGGTCGAGCACGTAGAACTCGTTGAAGAAGTTGATGCCGAACTTGACGCAGTTCTGATAGAGCGTCTGCAGGATCATGTGGCCGGTGCGGTCGGCCGCGTAGCAGGCGCGACGCACGGGCGACTTGCCGTGCTCGGAGGTATGGCCGCCGAAACGACGCTGGTCGATCTTGCCCTCGGGGGTGCGGTTGAACGGCAGACCCATGTTCTCGAGATCGAGGACGGCGTCGATGGCCTCTTTGGCGAGGATCTCGGCGGCGTCCTGGTCGACGAGGTAGTCGCCGCCCTTGACGGTGTCGAAGGTGTGCCACTCCCAGTTGTCTTCCTCGACGTTGGCGAGAGCGGCGGCCATGCCTCCCTGCGCGGCACCCGTGTGCGAGCGCGTCGGGTAGAGCTTGGAGATCACGGCGGTCGACGCGTGCGGGCCGGCTTCGATGGCGGCGCGCATGCCGGCGCCGCCGGCCCCGACGATCACGATGTCGTGCTGGTGATAGTGAACGCCGTTGACGGTCTTCGTCGGGGCGGTGGAGGAGTCGGGGATGTCTGTCACGAGAGCTTTCCGTTGCGTGATGGTGCGGAGTCGAGCGGGCGTGGAGCCGGTGCTAGTGGGTCGGGCAGAACGAGGCGACCTGCGAGGGGTTCGCGCCGGCGGGGCACGGGTTGAAGGTGGTGACGACGAGCGTGCCGAGCACGATCAGCACGACGCTCGAGACGAGCAGGGCGATGACCATGACGCGACGCAGCTTCTCGTTGCCGACGTAGTCGTTGACGATCGTGCGCATGCCGTTCGAGCCGTGGATCACGGCGAGCCAGAGCATGAGGGTGTCCCACACCTGCCAGAACGGGCTGGCCCACTTGCCGGCCACGAACGCGAAGTCGATGGCGCGGACGCCGCCCTGGTGGGCGATCAGGTTGGTGAACAGGTGGCCGAACACGAGCACGAGCAGCAGCACGCCGCTGCCGCGCATGTAGATCCAGCCCCATTTCTCCCAGTTGGTGCCGCGGCGCGGGGCGCGCTGCGAGCGGGGGGCTTCGACGCCCGTGAAGGTCTCAGTCGTCATGATCAGAACTCCGCGATGATGTTCGTGAGCTGGACCGGCACGAAGCCGGCGAGCAGGATGATCCAGATCGCGATCACGATCCAGAACATGAGGCGCTGGTGGGCGGCGCCCTTGCTCCAGAAGTCGATGAGGATGATGCGCAGGCCGTTGACCGCGTGGAAGCAGATCGCGGCGACCAGTGCCATCTCGCCGAAGCCCATGATGGGCGTCTTGTACGTGCCGATAACCGCGTTGTAGGCGGCCGGGCTGACGCGCAGGAGCGAGGTGTCGAGGATGTGCACCAGCAGGAAGAAGTAGATGGCGACGCCGGTCACCCGGTGGAGCACCCAGCCCCACATGCCTTCTCGACCCCGGTACAGCGTGCCCGCGACCCGACTGGGTTTGGGGTCGGGAATCGTCGGCGCGTTGCGCCCGGGTGATGCTGCGGAGCCCGGAAGGACCCCCGTCGTCTGCTCGGCCATGAGCGACCCTCCGTACGGATCAGGTGTGTTCTGAGAACGTCACCATCCTAGGCAAACGCTGAGTGCGCCGCCGCCCAGGCGGGCCTAAGTCCGCCGGAACTATCTCGACACCGAGAGACCAGGATCGGCGGCGGTACGGGGCGACGGCAGCACGGACCGGTAGTGCTCGATCAGCTCGTCGCCGAGGTGCTCCCACGTGCGCGACAGTACCTTTCGTCGCCCGGCCTCGCCGAAACGGGCCCGCTGCTCGGCGTTCGTCACGAGCGACAGGACGGCCCGTCGCAGCGCGTGATCGTGCCGCGGGTCGACGAGGAAGCCGTCCACGCCGTGCTGCACGAGATCGACGGGGCCGCCGACCGACGGCGCCACGACCGGGAGCCCCGACGCGTGCGCCTCCTGGATGGTCTGCCCGAAGGTCTCGGTCGTGCCCGTGTGCACGAACACGTCGATCGCGGCGTAGGCCGTGGCGAGCTCTTCGCCGTGCAGCGAGCCGAGGAAGACCGGTCCGACGTGCGCGAGCTTCCGGGCGAGCGCCGGGCGGGCCGGCCCCGAGCCGACGATCACCAGGCGCATGCCCCGGATGCGGCGGAGGGCCGCGAGACGCTGCACCTCTTTCTCGGGGCGAGGCGGCCGACGTAGCCCACGACCACCTCGTCGTCGTCTGCGAAAGACGAGCGCAGGATCCTGGTGCTCTCGAGGCCTCGTCGGTTCGGGTGGTAGAGCCCCGAGTCGACCCCGCGGCCCCACGATGCCATCCGGGCGACGCCCAGCCGCTCGAGGTCGAGACGGGACGCTTCGGAGGGCACCAGTGTGAGCGTGGCCGCGAGGTGGATGCGTTTGAGGACGCTCCAGCCGACGGCGACTCCTGCGCGCCCGAGGCCGTTGCGGCCCGCGTAGCGCGCCATGTCGGTCTGGTAGACGGCGATGGTGGGGATTCCCTGCCGGTTCGCGGCGGTGACCGCCTGCGCTCCGAGCACGAAGGGGGAGGCGAGGTGGACGACGTCCGGGTCGAAGCCGGCGATCAGAGCGGCGAGCTGGGGCCCGGGGATGCCGACGGGGAACTGTCGGTAGGCCACTGACGGCATGCGGTGCACGGCGAACCCGGCGTAGGAGGAAGGCCCCTTTCCGTCCGGGGCGATGACCATCGCCTGGTGCCCGCGTGCCGCCAGGTGCTCGAGCACCCGGCAGACGCTCGTGGTGACCCCGTTCAGGGTCGGAAGGAAGCTCTCGGTCACGATGGCTACACGCATCTGGATCCCTTGGTCGCCTTCGAGAAGGCTACGAGCCGGGTGTGACGGGCGAGTGGCCCCGATGTGAAGACGCGGTGGCGACCCGGGTGCGTCGGTGGGCCCCAGTGCTGGGGGGAACCAGGTCCAGGGCACCTCGCGCCGATAGTGTGGCGGCATGACCACAGCGAAGAAGAGCCTCGACCGGTTCTACAGCATCATCCCGGCCGGCGGCATCGGTTCTCGCCTCTGGCCGCTCAGCCGCGCCGACGCGCCCAAGTTCCTCCACGACCTGACGGGCTCGGGCTCGACCCTGTTGCGCGGCACGTGGGACCGCCTCGCCCCGATCAACGGCGAGCAGCGCATCATGGTCGTCACCGGCCGGTCGCATCGCGCCGCCGTCGAAGAGCAGCTGCCGGCGCTCGCCGACCACAACGTCGTGCTCGAGTCCGAGCCGAAGGACTCGACGGCGGCCATCGGCCTCGCCGCCGCGATCCTCGCGAAGCGCGAGCCCGACGTGATCATCGGCTCGTTCGCCGCCGACCACGTCATCGCCGACCAGCGGGCGTTCGTCCGCACCGTGCACGAGGCCATCGCCGCTGCCGACGCCGGCTACATCGCCACCATCGGGATCACGCCCACCGAGCCGGCCGTCGGCTTCGGCTACATCCACTACGGCGCCGCGCTCGAGATCGACGGCGCCCCGCACGCGAAGGCCGTCACGTCGTTCGTCGAGAAGCCCGAGCTGGAGACCGCCGAGGCCTACCTCCGCGACGGCAACTATCTCTGGAACGCCGGCATGTTCATCTCCCGCGCCGACGTGCTGCTCAAGCAGATCGGCGAGACCCGGCCCGAGCTGCTCGCCGGCCTCCTCGAGCTCGCCGAGGCGTGGGACTCCTCGGCCCGCGGGGCCGTCGTCGACCAGATCTGGCCGAACCTCGAGAAGATCGCCATCGACTACACCGTCGCCGAGCCTGCAGCGGCGCAGGGCCGCCTCGCCGTCATCCCGGGCGACTTCGACTGGGACGACGTGGGCGACTTCGCGTCGATCGCCAAGCTGCACTCGAAGGGCCGAGCCTCCGACCTCGCAATCCTCGGCGAGAACGCCCGCGTGCTCGCCGACTCGTCGTCGGGCATCGTGGTCAGCCAGGGCGACCGTCTCATCTCGCTGATCGGCGTGCAGGACATCGTCGTGGTCGACACCCCCGACGCCCTGCTCGTCACGACCTCGGCCAACGCCCAGCGCGTGAAGAGCGTCGTCGACGCGCTCAAGCTGTCCGGCCGCAACGACGTCCTCTAGCCCGCTCGGCCTTACCTTTTCGGCCCAGCCAGACCCCCGGGTCGGTCAGGACCTGCCGAAAAGGAAAGGCTTCGACCGGGACGGTGCCCGCCGACGGGACAGGAAGCGATTACGGCGCCGTTTCGCTGACGTCGCGATGAGGTAACGCTTGTCACTCGAAACGACGCTCGTGTCAAATAGACGGCGTCACTGTGGGTAACCTGCATGTCGACGTGCTCAGCGACAGATGCTGAGGCGATTCGTAGGATCACTCGAGAGGACCCACAGTGACTATCTCTGCGCGAAAGGCCGTCCTGGCCGGTCTCGGCATCGTTGCCGCGACTGCGATGCTCGCCGGCTGCGGCTCGGCCCCGACTCCGTCGAGCTCGAAGACGGCGTCGTCGTCGAGCTACCTGCCCTGCATGGTCTCCGACTCGGGCGGGTTCAACGACAAGTCGTTCAACGAGCTGGGCCTCGACGGCCTGCAGGACGCCGCGAAGTCGATCGGCTCGAACGAGAAGCACGTCGAGTCGGCCGACCAGACGGTCTACGCCTCGAACATCACGAGCCTCCTCAACCAGAAGTGCAACCTGATCATCACGGTCGGCTTCCTTCTTGCCGATGCGACGAAGGCGGCCGCCAAGGCCAACCCGAAGACCGACTTCGCCACCATCGACGACGCGTCGACGACGGCCAAGAACGTGCGCCCGATCACCTTCGACACCGACGAGGCGGCCTTCCTCGGCGGCTACGCGGCGGCCAGCTACTCGAAGACCGGCGTCGTCGGCACCTTCGGCGGCCAGCAGATCCCGACGGTCACCATCTTCATGGACGGCTTCGCCGACGGTGTCGCCTACTACAACCAGCAGAAGAACAAAGACGTCAAGCTCGTCGGCTGGAACGAGAAGTCGCAGAAGGGCGTCTTCACCGGTGGCTTCGACGCCGGCACCGCCGCCAAGCAGTCGGCTCAGACCCTGCTCGACCAGAACGCCGACGTGATCATGCCGGTCGGCGGCCCGATCTACCAGAGCGCAGCCGAGGCGATCAAGGACAGCAACAAGGGCCAGGTGCTCGTGGGAGTCGACTCCGACACCTTCCAGACCGACCCGCAGAACGCCTCGCTCTTCCTCACCAGCGTCGAGAAGGGCATCGCGCCCGCGACCGAGGCCGTCGTCTCAGACGCCGCCAAGGGCAAGTTCACCGACACGCCCTACGTCGGCACCCTGAAGAACGACGGCGTCGGCCTCGCCCCGTTCCACGACTACAAGAGCAAGATCTCGTCGAGCCTCCCCGGTGAGCTCACCAAGATCAAGGCCGGCATCATCGACGGCTCGATCAAGGTCGACTCGCCCGCTTCGCTCACGAAGTAGCGCAGCCCCCCGAAGGCCCGGAGCGACTAAAGTCGCTCCGGGCCTTCAGGCCTGTACCAACCCGAGGGAGATCACCCCCAATGAAGCTCGAACTCCAGGGCATCACCAAACGCTTCGGCGCTCTCACCGCCAACGACCACATCAGCCTCACCGTCGAGCCTGGTGAGATCCACGCGCTCCTTGGCGAGAACGGCGCCGGCAAGTCCACTCTCATGAACGTGCTCTACGGCCTCTATCAGGCCGACGAGGGCGAGATCCTGCTCGACGACGTCGTCCAGCACTTCCAGGGCCCGGGTGACGCGATGAACGCCGGCATCGGCATGGTGCACCAGCACTTCATGCTCGTGCCCGTCTTCACCGTCGCCGAGAACGTCATGCTCGGCCACGAAGAGACCTCCTTCGGCGGCCGCCTCGACCTGCCGGGGGCCCGCGCGAGGGTCACTGAGATCTCGCAGCGCTTCGGGTTCGACGTCGACCCCGACGCGATCGTCGAAGAGCTGCCCGTCGGCGTGCAGCAGCGCGTCGAGATCATCAAGGCGCTCTCGCGCGAGGCCAAGGTGCTCGTGTTCGACGAGCCGACCGCCGTCCTCACGCCTCAAGAGACCGACGAGCTGATGGCGATCATGCGTCAGTTGCGCGACGCCGGCACCGCGATCGTCTTCATCACGCACAAGCTGCGCGAGGTGCGCGAAGTCGCCAGCAGGATCACGGTCATCCGGCTCGGCAAGGTCGTCGGCGAGGCCTCGCCCACCGCCTCCAATGCCGAGCTCGCGTCGCTCATGGTCGGCCGCTCGGTCGAGCTCACCGTGCAGAAAGAGCCGGCGAAGCCCGGCGAGACCGCCCTCGTCGTCGAAGGGCTCAAGGTCATCGACGCCATCGGTCAGGTCGTCGTCGACGACGTCTCGTTCGAGGTCAGGCGCGGCGAGATCCTGGCGATCGCCGGTGTGCAGGGCAACGGGCAGACCGAGCTCACCGAGGCGATCCTGGGGCTGCAGGATCGCGTGCAGGGGACCATCCGTCTCGACGGTCGCGATATCCAGGGGCTCAGCGTGCGCCGCGTGCTCGACGCCGGCGTCGGCTTCGTGCCCGAAGACCGCACCGAAGACGGCCTCGTGGGCGAGTTCACCATCGCCGAGAACCTCATGCTCGACCGCTCGCAGTCGGGGCCGTTCGTCAAGAGCGGGTGGCTGAAGCTCGTCGAGCTCGCGCAGTTCGCCACCGACAAGATCAAGGAATTCGACATCCGCAGCCAGGGCATCACGACCCCGGTCGGGCGCCTGTCGGGCGGCAACCAGCAGAAGGTGGTGCTCGCCCGCGAGCTCTCGCGCGATCTGCGGCTGTTCGTGGCGGCGCAGCCCACCCGCGGCATCGACGTCGGCTCGATCGAGTTCGTGCACAAGCGCATCGTCGCCACCCGCGACGAGGGCGTGCCGGTCATCGTCGTCTCGACCGAGCTCGACGAGGTCACGGCGCTCGCCGACCGCATCGCCGTGATGTATCGCGGCACGATCATCGGCATCGTCCCGGCCGACACCCCGCGCGATGTCCTCGGCCTGATGATGGCCGGCGAGATGCCGCCCGAAGCACAGCAGCAGCACGAGAAGGAGCAGCTCGCATGAGCGAGGTCTCACCCACACCGCCCGGGCCGAGAGAACCGGCACAGCCCGGGCTCGTCGAAGCGACGCCGAGCCCGGCCGAGAACGAGCCGCGGCCGTCCCGCGACGAGCAGGGCTCCCAGATCCTGCGCCAGATCGTGCAGTCGAACGCGCTGATCTCAGTGCTGGCCGTCGTGCTGGCGCTGATCATCTCCGGCATCCTGATCGCGGCGACCGACCCGACAGTGCAGTCGACGTCGAGCTACTTCTTCGCGCGGCCCGGCGACATGATCCACGCGGTGTGGAGCTCGGTGTCGATCGCCTACTCGTCGATCTTCCAAGGCGCGGTCATCAACTTCCAGGCGTCGACCGTCGCGGGGGCCCTCGCCCCGCTGTCGGACACGCTGAACTTCGCGATGCCGCTGATCGTGGCCGGCCTCGGCGTCGCGCTCTCCTTCCGCGCCGGGCTCTTCAACATCGGCGGCCAGGGGCAGATCCTGATCGGCGCGGCGTTCGCCGGCTGGGTCGGCTTCTCGTTCCACATGCCGATCGGAATCCACCTGCCGCTGGCGATCCTGGCCGGCGTCGCGGGTGGGGCGTTCTGGGGCTTCATCGTGGGCATCCTGAAGGCGCGCACCGGCGCGCACGAGGTGATCCTCACGATCATGCTCAATTACGTCGCGTTCTACCTCATCTCGTTCATGCTGCGGACGCCGGGCCTGCTGCAGGCGCAGGGGTCGACCAACCCGCAGTCCCCGCCCACGATGCACTCGGCGATCCTGCCGCCCCTGCTCGGCTCGAAGTTCTCGCTGAACATCGGCTTCTTGATCGTGATCGCGGCGACGTTCTTCTGCGCCTGGCTGCTCAACCGCTCGAGCCTCGGCTTCCGCTTCCGTGCCGTGGGCGAGAACCCGAGCGCAGCTCGCACGGCCGGCATCGACGTCAAGGGCATCTACGTCTGGGCGATGGTGCTCTCGGGCGCGCTCGTCGGCATCGCCGGCGCCACCCAGGTGCTCGGCACGCTCACGACCGGCTTTTCGTCGGGGATCGACGCGGGCATCGGCTTCGACGCCATCACGGTGGCGCTGCTCGGCCGCTCGCGCCCGTGGGGCGTCTTCGGCGCGGGCATCCTGTTCGGCGCTCTCAAGGCCGGCGGCTACGCGATGCAGGCGGCGAACGGTGTGCCGATCGACATCGTGCTCGTAGTGCAGTCGCTGATCGTGCTGTTCGTGGCGGCCCCGCCGCTCGTGCGGACCGTCTTCCGTATTCCGGCGCCAGGCTCGAAGACCGGCCCCGCCAAACCCTCGCGCCGGCTCCGCCGTGCAGCGACCGAGACCGCGACGGTGACCAAGTGAGCACTCTGACCCCGAACATCGTCGTCCCCGCAAGCGAGACTCCGGGGCTGGCCGTGACCCGCACGCGATCCTGGAAGGCTCCGATCGCGCTCGCGGTGTTCACGATCCTGTCGCTGCTGCTCGTCACCGCCGCCCACCGTGACGGCCACTCGACCTTCCGCCTCGCGTCGTCGTCGGACTTCGTCAAGCTGCCGAACGCCGTCCTGCCGACGGCCGGCACTGGCATCGTGCTCACGATCGTGCTCGCGCTCATCACCGTGTTCGCGGCCCAGCAGTCGGCGCGCTACCGCAAGACGCCGCTGTGGCTGCTGGCGCTGTTCGGCGTGTTGTTCTTCGTCGGCTTCTTGACCTGGGCCGGCGCCGACAACTCGATCCTGGTGCCGGGCCTCCTGGTGGGCTCGCTCGGCCTCAGCTGCCCGCTGATCTTCGGCGCGCTCGGCGGCGTGATCTCCGAGCGGGTCGGCGTCGTCAACGTCGCCATCGAAGGGCAGCTGCTCGGCGGGGCATTCGTCTCGGCGATCGTCGCCAGTGTGACGGGGTCGCTCTGGGCCGGGCTCCTCTCCGCTCTCGTCGCGGGTGCCCTCGTGTCGATGGTGCTGGCGGTGTTCAGCATCCGCTACCTCGTCGACCAGGTGATCGTCGGCGTCGTGCTCAACGTGCTCGTCACCGGCCTGACCAGCTTCTTCTATTCGGAGGTGCTGACGAACTCGCCCGGGCTCAACAAGGGCCTGCGGTTCTCGACTCTCGACATCCCCGGGCTCAGCAGCATCCCTCTCATCGGTCCGCTGCTCTTCCAGCAGAACATCGTCGTCTACCTCATGTACGTCGCGGTCGCCGCGGTCTTCTTCGGGCTCTTCAAGACCCGCTGGGGCCTCCGCCTGCGCGCCGTGGGCGAGCACCCTCAGGCGGCGGACACCGTCGGCATCCGTGTCAACGCGACGCGGTTCTGGAACGTCTCGCTCGCCGGCGCGATCGCCGGCCTCGGCGGTGCGTTCTTCACCCTCGGCGACCTCGGTCAGTTCCAGAAGGAGATGACAGCGGGCGCGGGCTACATCGCCCTCGCCGCCGTCATCTTCGGGCGCTGGGATCCGATCCGGGCGACGCTCGCAGCCCTGCTCTTCGGCTTCGCGAGCAACCTGCAGAACGTGCTGAGCGTCGTCGGCTCACCGGTGCCGAGCGAGTTCATGCTGATGCTGCCTTACGTCGTCACGATCCTCGCGGTCGCCGGGCTCGTCGGGCAGTCGCGAGGGCCGGCGGCGTCCGGCAAGCCGTACATCAAGTCATAACAGACGAGTATCGAGTCGTAGAGAGCAGGATCCAGACATGACTCACCCTTCAGAATTCGACTGGACCACGCTCCGCGCCACGGCTCGCTCGGCCATGGAACGCGCCTACGCCCCGTACTCGAAGTTCGCCGTCGGGGCCGCGGCGCTCACTGACGACGGCCGGATGGTCTCGGGCTGCAACATCGAGAACGCCTCGTACGGCGTCACGCTCTGCGCCGAGTGCTCGCTGGTGACCGATCTGATCATGGGCGGCGGCGGGCTGCTCGTCGCCTTCACCTGCGTCGACGGCAACGGCGACACCCTGATGCCGTGCGGGCGATGCCGGCAGCTGCTCTACGAGCACTCGGCGGACGGCCTGATCCTCGACACGGTCTCGGGGTTCAAGACGATCGACGAGGTGCTGCCCGATGCCTTCGGGCCGCGGCAGCTCGACGTCTACCGGGAGACCCGGGCGTGAGCGACGCAGCGCCAGCGACCGGCGCCGCCACCGCCACCGCCACCTCCGCCGTCGAGCCGTTCGACACCGTCGATCTCATTCGCGTGAAGCGCTCGGGCGGAGCCCTCTCGACGGCCCAGATCGGCTGGCTGATCGACGCCTACACGCGCGGCTACGTGGCTGACGAGCAGATGTCGGCCCTCGCCATGGCGATCTTCTTGAATGGCATGGAGCGGCGCGAGATCCGCGACCTCACCCTCGCCATGGTGGCGTCCGGCGAGACGATGTCGTTCGAGGGCCTCGGCAAGACCACCGTCGACAAGCATTCGACCGGGGGAGTGGGCGACAAGATCACTCTCCCGCTGGCGCCCCTCGTCGCCTCGTTCGGTGTCGCCGTTCCGCAGCTCTCGGGGCGCGGGCTCGGCCACACCGGCGGGACCCTCGACAAGCTCGAGTCGATCGCGGGCTGGGAAGCGGACATCCCCGTCGACCGGATGCGTGGCATCCTGCGCGACGTCGGCGCTGTGGTGTGCGCCGCCGGTTCGGGGCTCGCCCCGGCCGACGGCAAGCTCTACGCCCTGCGCGACATCACCGGCACGGTCGAGTGCATCCCGCTGATCGCCTCGTCGATCATGTCGAAGAAGATCGCCGAGGGCACCGCTGCCCTGGTGCTCGACGTGAAGTTCGGGTCGGGGGCGTTCATTCAGGATCGCGCGCAGTCCAAACTGCTCGCACAGACGATGGTCGACCTGGGGCGCGACGCCGGACTGTCGATGGCGGCGCTGCTCACCGACATGAACGTGCCGCTCGGGCTCACCATCGGCAACGCCCTCGAGGTGCGCGAATCGCTCGAGGTGCTGCAGGGCGGCGGCCCGGCCGACGTGCGCGAGCTCACCCTGGCGCTCGCCCGCGAGATGCTCGCGTTGGCGGGGCAGCCCGACGCCGATGTGGCCGCCGCGCTCGACGACGGGCGTGCCTACGCGACCTGGCGTCGTATGGTCACCGCGCAGAGCGGTGATCCTGACGCGCCCCTGCCCGTGGCCCGTGAGACGCACGTCGTCACGGCGGAGTCGTCGGGGTACGTGGTGCGGCAGGACGCCCTGCCCTTCGGCATCGGAGCCTGGCGCCTCGGCGCCGGCCGAGCACGCAAGCAGGATGCCGTCGTGGCCAGCGCCGGCATCGAGCTGCACGCCAAGCCGGGTGACCGTGTCACGGCCGGGCAGCCGCTGTTCACGCTGCACGCCGACGATGCTGCGCGCTTCGCTCGGGCCCTCGAGTCCGTGGAGGGTGCATGGAGCATCGGCTCAGAGGCCCCCACGCCCACTCCCATCGTGGTCGAACGGATCTCGTAGGCGACCTCCAGACCTCGCCCCGGTTGCTTGTGGCCGCCACCCAGGGTCGCGCCACTGACCGCTAGTAGGTTTGAGTCATGAGCGCACCGAGTCAGGAGTACCGCCTGCCCAACGGGGGGCCGAGCATCGCGGCCCTGCCGAAGGTGTCGCTGCACGACCACCTCGACGGGGGTCTCCGGCCGACGACGATCGTCGAGCTCGCCTCGGCCGCGGGCATCGCGTTGCCGGTCGACGACGCCGCCGGGCTGGCCTCGTGGTTCTCGAGCGATCGCGGCTCGCTCGTCGAGTACCTCCAGACATTCGCCGTGACGTCTGCTGTGATGCAAACGGCGCCCGCACTCCGGCGGGTCGCCCACGAGTTCGTGCTCGACCTCGCCGCCGACGGCGTGATCCATGGCGAAGTGCGCTGGGCTCCGTCGAAGCACCTCCTCGGCGGCCTCACTCTCGACGAGGCGGTGGAAGCCGTGCAAGCGGGCCTCGACGACGGTATCGAAGATCTCGCCGAGCGGGGGCACCGGATCGGCATCGGGCAGATCCTGTGTGCGCTGCGCAACGATGATCCTGCCGCCGGTGGCCCCGTCTTCGGGTCGTCGGCCATCGCCGAGCTTGCGCTTCGCCACCGCGACTCGGGCGTCGTCGGGTTCGACATCGCCGGGCCCGAGGCCGGCTTCCCGCCCTCGGCGCACGCGGCGGCCTTCGACCTGCTGCAGCAGGAGTTCTTGCCCGTGACCGTGCACGCCGGCGAGGCGGACGGTCTCACCAGCATCCGTGGCGCCCTGATCGACGGGCACGCCCTTCGCCTCGGCCACGGCGTGCGGGTCGCCGACGACGTCAGCGTGCTCGACCGCGACACCGACCACACCACCGTCGGCCTCGGCCCCATCGCCACCTGGGTGCGCGACCGGCGCATCGCCCTCGAACTGTCGCCGACTTCGAACCTCCAGACGGGCGCGATCGCGGCGTGGGGCGTCGAGATGTACGACCACCCCTTCGACCTGCTCTACCAGCTCGGGTTCCGGGTCACAGTCAACCCCGACAACCGCCTCATGAGCGGCACGAGCATCAGCCGCGAGCTGGCGCTCTTGGCCCAGGCCTTCGACTACGACCTCGACGACCTCGAGCGGTTTCAGCTCAACGCGGCCGAATCGGCGTTCCTGCCCCTCGAAGAGCGCGACGACCTGGCCGAGCGCATCGTGGCCGGGTTCGAGGAGGCTTGAGATGACTTTGCCCCTGATCCCCGACGAAGCGATCGTCATCGGCGCGACCGCGACCGACTGGCGATCGGCCGTGCGAACCGCCGGCGCCGCCCTGGTCGCCTCCGGGTCGGCGAAGCCCGGCTACTCCGACGCCATGATCCGCATGATCGACGAGCACGGCCCCTACGTCGTGATCGCCCCCGGGCTCGCCCTCGCGCACGCCCGCCCCGACGATCAGGTCATCGCGACGGGGCTCGCCGTGGTGACACTCGCGTCGCCGGTCAGTTTCGGCCACCCGCACAACGACCCCGTGCGGGTCGTGCTCGGCCTCGCGGTCGAGTCGGTCGGTGGCCACCTCGAATCGATCGCCGATCTGGCCAACGTGTTCAACGACTCGAAGATGATCGGGGTGCTCGCCGACGCGGCGACACCCGACGAGGTGCGGAGCCTGATGGGAGTCGCGACATGAAGATGGGGAGTCTCGTCGTGAAGATGGGCAGTCTTGTCATGAAGACCACGGAGCGCTCGCTGTGAAGATCGTGACCATCTGCGGAGCCGGAATCGGCTCGAGCGGCATCCTCAAAGTGAACGCCGAGCGGGTGCTCGCCCGGCTCGAGATCGAAGCCGACGTCGTGGCCGCCGACGTCGCCAGCGTGCGGACGGTCGCTGAAGACGCCCAGGTGATCCTGACCTCGGCTGAGTTCGTCGACGCGATCGGGCCGACGTTCGCCGATGTCGTCGTCATCGTCAACCACTTCGACCAGCAGGAGCTCACCGAGAAGCTCGAGCGGGCGCTGGGGTAGGTCGCGGCGCGGCGCCGTCGCTTCGGTGCGCTTCGGTGCGCGAGGACGTTTTCGCGCTTCGCGAGGAGAAACGGCCTCGCGTCTCCGCGAGGAGAGGAAGAACGGGGTGCCGCCGCAATGCGGCGCGGAACGGCCAGCCGGACTTCCTCGCGCATGCGTTCGGCGTGGGCTGCGTGCGCAGGGCGACGCCCGGGGAGGAAGCTGCCCAACGCCCGGGGAGGAACCCCGTGTTAGGGAGGATTTCGCGACGGCAGGGGAGGGAATCGATGCCGCCGTCGCGCGCCAGGGAGGAGGTCGCGCGTTTCGGGCCGGTGCTGGGAGGAATCGTTCGGCGTTCATCCTCCCGCCGAGCGAGTTCCTCCCTGCAGGACGCGGGCCAGGGAGGAACTGCGGCCGCTCGCCATCCGCACGGGAGGAAACGCTTGCCGGGGAGGAAGCCTGCGCGCGGGAGAAGACCGGCCGGCAGGGTCAGGCGCGCAGACTTCCTCCGGGCACAGAGCTCAGCGCAATAGCTCGCGAACGCCCGCCTCGAGCGCGGCAACGGCGGCATCGGCGGCGGCACGCCGTTCGGCGGCCGTGCCGGTGCTGCTCCACGCGTCGATGTAGACCTTGAGCTTCGGCTCGGTGCCGCTCGGCCGCACGATCACGCGTGCGCCGTCGGCACCCGCGCCGCCGGCCCCGGCCCCGCCGGACGTCGCGTCGGCACCGCCGGCTGCGGCACCGCCGGCTGCGGCACCGCCACCGAACCGGAACCGCAAGATGTCGGTGGGGGCGAAGCCGTCGACCCCCGCCGCGAAGTCGTCGACCGCCGCGACCGTCTGGCCGCCGATCGCCGCAGGTGGTGTGGCCCGCAGTGACGACGTGATCCTGCCGATGTCGGCGAGGTCGGTGACCCGCAGCGAGACCTGCGTCGATGCGAATGCGCCGAAACGCTCGTCGAAGTCACGCAGGTGCTGTTCGAGCGACGTGCCCTCGATGCGAAGCGACACGACGAGCGCCAGAAAGTCGACGGCCGCCGAGATGCCGTCCTTGTCGCGCACCTTCGCGGGGTCGACGAGGTAACCGAGGGCCTCCTCGTAGCCGTAGGCGAGGCCGTCGACACGCGAGACCCACTTGAAGCCGGTGAGGGTGTCGGCGGAGGGCAGGTCGAAGTGGCGGGCGACCTCGCCGAGCGCCGGCGACGAGACGATGCTCGCGGCGAGGGTGCCTCGGGTGCCCTCGGCTCGCTGCCGCTCGGCGGCGCGCCAGCCGAGCAGGGCGCCGACCTCGTTGCCGGTGAGGCGTCGCCAGGCCGCAGGATCCGATGGGTCGCCGACCGGGATCGCCACCGCCAGCCGATCGGCGTCGGGGTCGTTGGCGATGACGAGATCGGCGCCGACTCGTGCTGCGGTCTCGAAAGAGAGGTCCATCGCGCCGGGCTCTTCGGGGTTGGGGAAGGCGACCGTGGGGAAGGTGGCGTCGGGCGCCGCCTGGTCGGCGACGGGGATGGGCTCGGTGAATCCTGCCGTGGCGAAGACGCGGCGGGCGACCTCCCACCCGACGCCGTGCAGCGCGGTGTAGACGACGCGCGGCTGGGCGACGCCTGCCGAGGCCGCATCGGCAGCGGCGCTGCCGGCGACAGCGGCGGTGAGTCGCACGTAGTCGGTGACGAGGTCGTCGCCGGCGGTCGTGTAGGCGTCGGAGCGCGGGAGGTCGAGCACGGACGAGTGTGCGGCGACCTCGATGAGGGCGGCGATGTCGGCGTCGGCAGGGCTCACGATCTGGCTGCCCTGGTCGTCGTCGCCGAGATAGACCTTGTAGCCGTTGTCGCGCGGCGGGTTGTGGCTCGCGGTGACCATCACGCCGGCGGAGGCGTCGAAGTGCCGCACGGCGAACGCCAGCACGGGCGTGGGCAGCGCGCGGGGCAGGAGCGTCGTGGCGACGCCTGCCGCCGCCATGATCTCGGCGGTGTCGCGGGCGAAGACGTCGGACTTCGTGCGCCCGTCGTATCCGATCACGATCGACGGCGCAGCCTTCCGGGCGAGCAGGTAGGCGGCGAGCCCGGCCGCGGCTTGCGCCACCAGCACGCGGTTCATGCGCTTCGAGCCCGCGCCGATCTCGCCCCGCAGACCCGCGGTGCCGAATTCCAGCCGGCCGTCGAAGCGGTCTGCGAGCGACGCGGCCGCGGCACTGTCGCCCGTCGCCGCCGCGTCGACGAGAGCGCTGAGCTCGGCACGCGTCTCGGCGTCGGGATCCTGTGCCAGCCAGGCTTGCGCGGCCACCTGAACCGAGGCGATTCCCGAGGACGGGGAGGGCACGCCGCTCACAGCGCCGCCACCACCCGTGCCAACAGCTCGCTGATGACCGGCTCGGCGTCGCGCCCCGCCTGCAGCACCTCGGCGTGGCTGAGAGGCTCGGGCGAGATGCCGGCCGCGAGGTTGGTGATGAGCGAGAACCCGAGCACCTCCATGCCGGCCTGCCGGGCGGCGATGGCCTCGAGAGCCGTCGACATGCCGACGATGTGGCCGCCGATCGCCTTGGCCATCTGCACTTCGGCGGGGGTCTCGTAGTGCGGGCCGCGGTTCTGCACGTAGACGCCCTCGTCGAGGTTCGGATCGATCGAGCGCGCGACATCGCGCAGGCGCCGGCTGTAGAGGTCGGTGAGGTCGATGAACGTCGCGCCCTCGAGCGGCGAGTCGCCGGTCAGGTTGATGTGGTCGCTGATGAGCACGGGGGTGCCAGGATGCCAGCTCTCGCGGATCCCGCCCGCCCCGTTGGTCAGCACCATCGTGGTGGCACCGGTCGCGGCAGCCGCCCGCACGCTGTGCACCACGCGTCGCACCCCGTAGCCCTCGTAGTAGTGCGTGCGCGCCCCGATCACGAGAGTGTGACGCCCGTCGGGCATCCGCACGCTGCGGATCGAGCCGGTGTGGCCGGAGACCGCCGACGCGGTGAAGCCCGTCACCGACGTGGCGGGCACCTCGGCGATCGTCTGGCCGATCAACTCGGCGGCGCGGCCCCAGCCGCTGCCGAGCGTCAGGGCGATGTCGTGCCGCTCGACGCCGGTGAGGCGTGCGATGTCGGCGGCGGCCTGCTCGGCCACGACGAGCGGGTCGGCGGACGCGTCGTCCAGGGGATTGGCTGCGCTGCCGGCGGGGTGGGGCTCGAAGACATGCAGACCACTCTAAGGGGGTGGCCGCGGGGTCGAGAGGTTCTCCACAGGGTCGGGGACCAGCCGGATCCTGCGCCCGCCGATCGGCCCGGTGAGTGCGCCACAGGATAATGGGCAGCATGACCTACGAGTTCGAGCGCAAGCAGCGGCTGGCCATCCTCGGCGGCGGCCCGGGCGGCTTCGAAGCGGCCCTCAGCGGCGCACAGCTCGGCGCGGACGTGACGCTCGTCGAGAGGGTGGGCGTCGGCGGGTCGGCAGTCATCACCGACGTCGTGCCGTCGAAGACCCTCATCGCGACCGCCGAGGCGACGAACGCGATCGGCGAGGCCGCCGACCTCGGCGTGCAGTTCTTCACCCGGGGCGAGAACGGGCGGCCCGTGCGCCCGCAGATCGCGGTCAACCTCAAGGCCGTCAACGATCGGCTGCTGCGGTTGGCGCGCCAGCAGTCCGAAGACATGCGGGCGCAGCTCACCCGTGCCCGCGTGCGCATCGTGCAGGGGGAGGGGCGTCTCGACGGGCCCAGCCGCATCGTGGTGTCCACCGGTCACGGCAGGGGAGCAACCACCTTCGACGAGATCGAGGCCGACACCGTCGTCGTCAGTGTCGGTGCCCGCCCGCGAGAGCTCGACACGGCGAAGCCCGACGGCCAGCGCATCCTGACCTGGACCCAGCTCTACACGCTCGACACCGTGCCCGAGCACCTCATCGTGGTCGGCTCCGGTGTCACCGGCGCCGAGTTCGCCAGCGCCTACACGGCCCTCGGCTCGCACGTGACGCTCATCTCGAGCCGCGACCAGGTGCTGCCCGGCGAAGACGCCGACGCCGCCCGCGTCATCGAAGACGTCTTCACCCGCAACGGCATGGACGTGCTCGAGCTGGCCCGCGCCGCCACCGTCGAGCGGACCGCCGACGGTGTCGTCGCCGCCCTGACCGATGGGCGCAGGATCGAGGGTTCGCACTGTCTCATGGCCGTCGGCTCCATCCCGAACACCGAAGGCATCGGCCTGGAGGAGGCCGGCATCCAGCTGACAGCCACGGGTCACGTCCGCGTGAACCGAGTTGCTCGCACCTCGGTGCCCAACGTCTACGCGGCCGGCGACTGCTCCGACTTCCTGCCCCTCGCCTCCGTCGCGTCGATGCAGGGCCGCACGGCCGTCTTCCACGCCATGGGCGACGCCGTCACGCCGATCGAACTGCGCAACGTCACGTCGAACATCTTCACGCAGCCCGAGATCGCCACCGTCGGCTGGACGCAGAAGCAGATCGAAGACGGCATCGCCCAGGGCGAGATCTACAAGATGCCGCTCGCCTCGAACCCGCGCGCGAAGATGATGGGCATCCGTGACGGCTTCGTCAAGATCTTCGCCCGCACGGGCTCGGGCACCGTGATCGGCGGCGTGATCGTGGCGCCGAAGGCTTCCGAGCTCGTCTTCCCGCTCGCGCTCGCTGTCGAGCACCGCCTCACCGTCGACCAGGTCGCCCGCGCCTTCACGGTCTACCCGTCGCTCTCCGGCAGCATCGCCGACGCCGCCCGGGCCATGCACATCGTCAACTGAGGGTTCTCTCTTCTCCTCCACAGGCCAGGATCCGGCGGCTCGTTCTCCACAGGCGCCCTCGCACCCCGGTGCCGTGCCCATCGTTCGGGCAGGGTCGGGGCATGTCGTCTCCTTCGCCGCCCACGGCCCTCCGTCTCACCGGGGGTCTCGGCACGTCCGCGCAGCTCGTGGCCGCCGGTGTCTCCGCGCATGCGGTGCGAGGCGCGGTCGACCGAGGCACGATCACCCGTGTGCGTCGCGGGATCTACGCCGTGCCGGATGCGCCGGTCGAGGGACTCGTGGCAGTTCGGGCGGGTTCACGCCTTGCGGGCCTGTCCGCAGCCGACAGCTTCGGTCTCTGGGGAGGCTGGGGGACGCCGCTGCATCTCTGCGTCCGAGGGCACTCCGGGCACGTTCGAGGGCGCAGCCTTCCGACGACTCGGGGAGTGCCGCTCATCGACGGAAGGCGTGCGGTCATGCACTGGAACGACGATCGCCACGACACGACATGGTGCTGGCGGGTGTCTGTGGAACGTTGCCTTCGACAGGTGCTGCGCTGGCACGACACCGAGACGGCCGTGGCGGTCGTGGACACCGCGCTCACCACGGGGCTGATCGACGAGGCAGGCGTACGGGCCCTGTGTCAGGGCCCGTCGACATCGCTGGCGAGCGACCTGGCGCGGTGCGCTGCGGGCGCACAGTCCGGCGTGGAGTCGATCGCCCGGCAGAGGCTGGAGCGCATCGGTCTCGCGGTGCGGCGTCAACCCGAAGTTCCCGGCGTCGGCCACGTCGATCTCGGCATCACCGGCACGATGATCTACGTCGAGGTCGACGGATACGAGTTCCACAAGAGCCCCGAGCAGTTCGCGGAGGACCGACGCCGCGATGCGGAGGCGCGATCTCGAGGATTCGTGCCGTTGCGTTTCACCGCGGTGCAGGTGCGCGACGATTGGCCGTGGGTGGAGCGGATGATTCTGGACTCCGTGTCGAAGTACGGGAGGAGTGACATCAGGGGGAGGTAGTTGCGGCTGTTCAGGGCCGCCCGGGAGGGAGCGCCACGGGAGGAAGTCGGATTTTGGGAGGATGTCCGCGCGCACGTTCCTCCCGGGAAAGCGCTAGCTGGCGAGCGATCCTCCGCGCGGCACGATGCGGCCCTAATCGCCTCCCGGTGACGCGGGACTCCCTCCCGTATAGCGACTTCCTCCCGAGGAGTTCCTCGCGAAGGGCGGCGGGGGCGGCGCTAGTCGCCGATGCTGAGCAGCACGTGGCCCGAGGAGACCGTCGAGCCGACGGCGGCGTCGATGCCCGAGACGGTGCCGTCGCGGTGCGCCGAGACGGGCTGCTCCATCTTCATGGCCTCGAGCACGAGCACGAGGTCGCCCTTCACCACGTGCTGGCCCTCTTCGACGGCGAGCTTCACGACGGTGGCCTGCATCGGGGCGACGACCGAACTGCCGGTGGCGACGGTCGCGACCGAACGGCCGCCCGAGCGGCGCCGCGGCGGAGCAACGGCCACGCCGGAGCCGTACCCGGCCCCGCCGACCGAAGCGCGCGACCCGAGCGACGCCGGCAGCGTCACCTCGATGCGCTTGCCGTCGACCTCGACCACGACGGTCGAGCGTGCGGCCTCGACGCGAGGAGCGGACGCCTCGCCGCTCCACGGCGGGATCTGATTGTCGAACTCGGTCTCGATCCAGCGGGTGTGGATCGTGAACGGGGCGCCGTCGGCGGGGGCGAAGGCCGGGTCGTCGACGATGGCGCGGTGGAAGGGCAGGACGGTCGGCAGACCGGCGATCTCGAACTCTTCCAGGGCGCGGCGGGCGCGCTCGAGGGCGTCTTCGCGGGTGGAGCCGGTGACGACGAGCTTGGCGAGCAGCGAGTCGAAGGCGCCCGAGATCTCGTCGCCCGACTGCACGCCGCTGTCGACGCGCACACCGGGGCCGCCCGGAGCCTTGAAGACGTGAATGGGCCCGGGGGCCGGGAAGAAGTTGCGGCCCGGGTCTTCGCCGTTGATGCGGAACTCGAACGAGTGGCCCTGCGGAACCGGGTCGTCGTACTCGAGCACGCCGCCTTCGGCGACGCGGAACTGCTCGCGCACGAGGTCGATGCCGGTGACCTCTTCGGAGACCGGGTGCTCGACCTGCAGGCGGGTGTTGACCTCGAGGAAGGAGACCGTGCCGTCCTGCCCGATGAGGAACTCGCAGGTGCCGGCGCCGACGTAGCCGACCTCTCGGAGGATGGCTTTCGACGCCTGGTAGAGCGCGTTCTCCTGCTGCTCGGTGAGGAAGGGCGCGGGGGCCTCTTCGACGAGCTTCTGGTTGCGGCGCTGCAGCGAGCAGTCTCGCGTCGAGACGATGACGACGTTGCCGTGCTGGTCGGCGATGCACTGGGTCTCGACGTGGCGCGGTTTGTCGAGGAACTTCTCGACGAAACACTCGCCGCGCCCGAACGCGGCGACGGCCTCGCGCACGGCCGAGTCGAACTGCTCGGGGATCTCTTCGCGGGTGCGGGCGATCTTGAGACCGCGCCCGCCGCCTCCGAAGGCCGCCTTGATAGCGACAGGCAGGCCGAACTGATCGACGAACTCCAGGATCTCGGAGGCGTCGGCGACCGGGTTGAGCGTGCCGGGGGCGAGGGGCGCACCGACCTTCTCGGCGATGTGCCGTGCGGAGACCTTGTCGCCGAGCTTTTCGATGGCGTCGGGCGACGGCCCGATCCAGATGAGGCCGGCGTCGATCACGGCTCGGGCGAAGTCGGCGTTCTCGGCGAGGAAGCCGTAGCCGGGGTGCACGGCGTCGGCACCCGAGCGGCGGGCGACCGACAGGATCTTCTCGATCACCAGATAGGTGTCGGCGCTGGTGGTGCCGTCGAGCGAGTACGCCTCGTCGGCGAGGCGGGCGTGGAGGGCGTCCCGATCCTGATCCGCGTAGACCGCGACACTGCGGATCGAGCTGTCTCGCGCGGCACGGATCACGCGAACGGCGATCTCTCCACGGTTGGCGATGAGCACCTTGGTAATACGCGGCATGACAACCAAGCCTACGGGCCCGACCTGACGCGCCTTTGGCCGCACCGCACAAAAACGCGAGGAGTCGACCACACGAGACCTACAAGGGGTTGTCAGAGGGAGCGCTCGGGATGTTCCAGAGCTCGTGCCACTCCACCCCGAACTGCGATCGCAGGAGGCCCCGCAGCACCGGCACCGACAGCCCGACCACGGCGCTCGGAGTGCCCACGATGCTCGTGATGAAGGCGCTGGCGAGCCCATCGATCGTGAACGCCCCGGCGACCTCCAGAGGCTCGCCCGTGCCGACGTAGCGCGCGATCTCGCCGTCGCTCAGATCGTCGGCGAAGGTCAGCTCGGCCGAGGCGGCAGCGGAGTGCCCGGCGTGAGGGCGCCCGCCGCGGTGGTCGATCAGGTGGTGGCCGGAGTGCAGGATGCCATGGCCCACCCGCGACATCTGCCGCCACCGCTTCGTCGCGACGAGCGGCTCGTGGGGCTTGCCCAGCACCTCGCCCTCGATCTCGAAAGCGGAGTCCCCGCCGAGGATGAAGCCGTCGATCTCCTCGCCGTCGACGAGAGCCCCGATCACAGCCTCGGCTTTTGCCCGCGCCAGCAGCGTCACGACCTCCACAGCCGTCAGATCGCGACCGAGCGTCAGCGCCTCCTGGGCGACCGCCTCGTCTTCGTCGACCCCCGGCGAGATCAGGATCGGCTCGATCCCGGCCGCGCGAAGCAGCGCAAGACGAGCGGGCGAGGTGGAAGCGAGATACAGCCGAACGGTCATGGTCAAACTCTGTCAGACGTCGTGCACCACACTGGAGCCATGGGAGACATGCAGGGGAAGGACGTCGAGCTCGACGTCACCGGGATTGCGCACGGAGGCATCAGCGTGGCGCGCCTCGACGGGCGCGTCGTCTTCGTGACCGACGCCATCCCCGGCGAGCGAGTGGTGGCGCGGGTCACCGACGACCGCAAGAAGGCGTTCTGGCGAGCCGATGCGGTCGAGGTCGTCGAGGCGTCTCCTCACCGCCAGGAGCACGTGTGGGGGGCAGCGTCCATCGATCGGGATCCTGCCGTCCGTGCGGGAGGCGCCGAGTTCGGCCACATCGAGCTGTCGCACCAGCGCGCCCTCAAGAAGCAGGTGCTGACCGAGGCGATGCAGCGGTTCGCGAAGCTCGACGTGGACGTCGAGGTGGAGCCGGTCGCCGGCGACGTGGAGGCGAAGGGTCTCGGCTGGCGCACCCGCGTCAGCCTGCACGTCGACGGCGACGGCCGTGTCGGCCCGTACGCCGCGCGCTCGCACACCGTCGTGACTGTCGACGACCTCCCGCTGGCGACTGCCGCGCTCGCCGAGGCCGCCCCGCTCGATCAGCTCTTCGTCGGCGAGGAGCGCGTCGACGTGCTCGAGGCGTCGGAGGGCGGCGCGCGCTTGATCATCGGCGACCAGGCCCGCACGACCATCGTCGAGCGGGTGGGGGATCGCGAGTTCAGGCTCGACGACGCCGGCTTCTGGCAGGTGCACCACGGGGCGGCGACCACGCTGACCGAGGCGGTGCAGGATCTCGTCGACCCGGCCCTCTTCGACCCTCGCGCCGCGAATCTCGACCTCTACGGCGGCGTGGGCCTCCTCGCCGCGGCGATCGGCGACCGCTTCGGCCAGGCGACGCGAATCACCAGCGTCGAGAGCGACTCGCGGGCCACCGACCACGCCTCCGAGAACCTCCAGGAGTGGATCGGCGCCAGCGCCGTGACGGGGCGCGTGGAGCGCTGGATCCGCGAGCACTCGAAAGCCACCGGCATCGACCGCTCGCGCCTGGCCGCGTCGACGATTCTGCTCGACCCACCCCGGTCGGGGGCTGGCAGGGCCGTTGTCGACGAGATAACGTCCATCGAACCGGCCCAGGTCGTCTATGTCGCATGCGATCCAGTCGCCCTGGCTCGGGACGTCGCGTTCTTCGCCGAGCGCGGCTACCACCTCGAGGCCATCCGGGCCTTCGACCTGTTCCCGCACACGCACCATCTTGAAACCGTGGTGCGCCTGATCCGCTGAGCGCCCAGCGGCCCGATAAGATTTCGGGTGTGACGCCCGGGAATCAGGGACCCGACGCGCCCATCGAACGAAGGATGATCGTGCCAGAATCCACGACGGACCCGACCACTGTAGCCACGAACACCGAAGCTGGCACCAGCTCCGGCGACGCGCCAGCACGCCAGGACAGCGCTCGCCAGGTACGTGTAGCCATTGTCGACGACCACGAGTCCGTGCGACTCGGCATTCAGGCCGCCTGCCAGAACGCCGGCTTCGACGTCATCCTCACGGCCGCCGGCGTGCAGGAGTTCGTCGACAACCTCGCCGGCCGCGAGGTCGACGTCGTGGTGCTCGACCTGTCGCTCGGCGACGGCTCGACCGTCACCGAGAACGTCAAGCGGGTGCAGGCCACCGGCTCGGCCGTGCTCGTGCACTCGATCGCCGACCGCGTCGCCAGCGTGCGCGAGGCCCTCGCCGCCGGTGCCGCCGGCGTCATCCCCAAGTCGTCCGCGACCAAGACCGTCATGGCCGCCGTCGCGACCGTCGCCCGCGGCGACGTGCTCAACAACCTCGAGTGGGCGAGCGCGATCGACGCCGACCGCGATTTCGCCAAGGCCCAGCTGGGTCGGCGCGAGCGCGAGATCCTGCACCTGTACGCCTCGGGCCTGCCACTCAAGCTCGCCGCGCAGCAGCTCGGCATCGGCTACTCGACGGCCCGCGAGTATCTCGACCGCATCCGCGTGAAGTACGTCGAGGTCGGCCGCCCCGCCCCGACGAAGGTCGACCTGCTCCGACGAGCGGTCGAAGACGGGATCCTGCCGGGTCTGGATGCGGACGGCGGCGATGGCCGCTGACGGACCCTCCGGGGTTCCCTCTTCTCTTCGGCCGAGGCCGGCCCGCAATCCGATCAGCGGGCCCCTCCTCGACAAGATCTTCGCGCGCGCACTCGCCGCGCTGGGCGTCGTCTTCGGCCTCCAGGCCATCCCGTTCGTGCTCTCCGAGCAGAACAGCATGCAACTCGCCTGGGGCTGGATCATCTCGATCGCCGTCTTCGGCGGCATTCTCGTCGTCGGTCTTGCCAGCGTGCTCATGCGCGGCATCGAGACGGCTGCTGCCTTCGTCGCGATCTCCTTCCTGGTCGCGCTGATCACCTGGCCGCTGGCGGTGCAGGATCCCGGCACCGTCCAGCCTCAGGTGCCGTGGCTCTGGTATCTCGTCACGGTGGCCACCTCGGCCGCCGCCATCGCGTTCTCGCTCTGGGTCGCGACCGGCTACCTTTTTCTCGCGCCCGTCATCTACGGGCTGATCCGGCTGACCCCGTCGGGCGGTGAGGCAGGGTTCCTGCGCGCCGGTCTGGACGCTGCGTACTCGATCATCCTGGGTGGCGCCGTCCTGATCCTGATCACTCTGCTGCGGCAAGCGTCGGCCTCGGTCGACTCGGCGCAGAACATGGCCGTGGCCCGCTACTCCGGCGCGATCCGAGAGCACGCCACCGAGCTCGAGCGAGTGCAGGTCGACGCGATCGTGCACGACAGCGTGCTCACCACCTTCATCTCCGCCGCTCGGGCCTTCTCGCCCGACGAGCGTGCCCTCGCCACCACGATGGCCAGGAACGCGATGTCGCACCTGACCAGCGCGGCCAGCGTCACGCCCTTCGACGAGTCGTCGACGAGCCTTTCGTCGATGCGTGACCGCATCCGGGTCTTCATCGAGAACCTCGGAGCGAACGTCGAGATCCGGGCAAAAGGCCTCGACGAGCACACCATCCCCGCCGGAGCCGCCGAGGCGCTCTACTCGGCCGCCGTGCAGGCCGTCGTCAACAGCGTCCAGCACGCCGGCGGCGACGCCGTCGAGCGCTGGGTCAGCGTCAACTGGGCGAAGGAGCGCGTCACCGTCGAAGTGGGCGACACCGGGTCGGGCTTCAACCCGAGCGCCGTGCCCGGCGAACGACTGGGCGTGCGCGTCTCGATCACCGAGCGACTCGCCAACGCCGGCGGCGAAGCCGACATCCACACCAAGACCGGCTCCGGCACGGTCATCCACCTGAGCTGGCCCCGATCCGAGCCGCGCCCGGCCGTCGTCGTCAGCGAGATCCACGAGGAGGCCTCGTGAACGTCAAGCTGCCCCGGTGGCTCCCCGTCGGGCTCGCCGCGCTGTTCTCGCTGTACCACCTGCTGCTCGCCGCGGTGTCGCTGTCGATCCCGTCGGACCCTGTGCCCGTCATCGTCTGCATGGTGCTCTACGCCGTCGCGACCGCCGTCGTGCTCTGGCCCGACAAGTCGAAGAACCTCCTGCTGCCGGTGTGGATGGCGTGCCTCGCGCTCGCCGTCGCCGTGATCCTGCCGCTCGCCGTCGCGTCGCAGCTCGACCCGCACCGCGCCGGGGGCAACGGCTACGCCACCTGGTACGTCGCCGCAGTCGGCACGCTGATGGTGATCGTGTCGACCCGGCGCCGGCAGGGTTTCGCGTGGGTCGGCGTCGGATTCTTGGTGTTGCACTCCGTCATCTGGAGCGGTAACTTCGCCGAGCTCGCGAATCTCGGCGTGGTCGGCAGCGTCAGTTGGGTGGCCATCTCGCACGCCCTGCAGGCGACTCTCTCACGCGCCAGCCGCGATACGCGCGAGTTCATCCGCGCCGAGCAGGAGGCCGCCGACTGGCAGGCCGCCCAAGAGGCCCACGTCAACGAGCGGCAGTTCCGGCTGCTGCAGACCGGCCGCACCGCGCGCCCCATGCTGCAGCGGATCGTCGCGACCGGCGGCGATCTCTCGCCGGAAGAGCGCCAGGAGTGCCTCAACCTCGAGGGCGCCATCCGCGACGAGATCCGGGGTCGCCGTCTGCTGAGCGACGACGTTCGCCGCGAGGTCATGGCCGCGCGCCGCCGCGGCACGGTGGTGAGCCTCCTCGACGAGGGCGGCATCGACGACATCGACGACGCCGAGCTCGAGCGTGTGCACCGCGAGCTGGCCGACGCCATCCGCGACGCCTCAGCCGACCGACTCATCATCCGCACCGTCTCGGTCGGCAGCGAGTACGCCGTCACCGTCGTCGGCCTCTCGAGCGAAGACCTGCAGTCGTCGACCCTGGGGTCGAGCCACGCGAATGCCGACTCCGGCGAGTTCGACGAGTTCGACGACGATGACGATGACGACGGCGAGGACGAGGTCAGCCTCTGGCTGCAGATCCCGCGCTCGTCGGTGCCGCGGGAGTCTGTCGACGCCTGAGACTGGGCCGTGGCTTGAGCTTGGGCCCTGGCCTGAGCTTGGGCCCTGGTCGGCTCTGGCCCTCCGCTCGGGCATCGAGAGGGCACAGACGCACGCCTGAGGGCGACTCGGGGTGCGTTTGCGCCCTCTCGCCGAGACCGGCACTGGCCGCGGCTCGCGAGTGCGTGGAATCCGGTCGCGGGGGGCGGCTCTCGACCCGGAATCCACGCACTCGGTTCAGGGGCTGGCCGGACCGGCCCGGGCGGTGCGACGGGAGGAATTGCTGCCGGGAGGAAGTGTTGCCGGGAGGAAGTGCGCCGCCGGGAGGATGGCGCGCGAGGCGGGGAGGGTGCTCGACGGTATTCGGCGCGCGGGGAGGAACACCGCAGGGGTAGCGCGGCCCTGGGAGGAGCTGTGCGGCCGTTCTCCTCCCGCCCGGCGGGAGGGAGCCCTGCCGGGCGGAAATCCTGCCGGGCAGAACTGAGGCACGGCGCGCGCGCAGCGCCCGTTAACGGGAAGAGGGCCGGACCCCCGAAGGTCCGACCCTGCTAAAGCCCCGAGTCAGGGCGACAACCCGAATGCAACCCTGACTCGCCCCCGAACAGTGAGGCCCGCTTACCCTAGTAGGCCCCGTTCGGTGGTGTATCTCTGAGAGAAACACCTAGCACAAGCAATAATGCCCAAAGCGTGCCCCCCGAGATAGTCGTCATTTAGGGGGACAGTGGGGGGCAAAACGCCGGGTGCCTGACAGAGGAATGCCCCCCGTTCTGGGGATCCCGACGGGCCTGATGCCCCCCGCGGCACCCGAACGGGGGACAAAACGAGCAAGTTTGGACGGATCGACTCGACGACCGGAACCGGTCATGCCGGATAGCGCCGCCACTGTTCGGGGCCCGCGTGGACGGGCTGACGGAGAGGTCGACGCGACTGCGACCACGCCGACTCGACCTGGGGCCGCGAGAGACGCGCGGCGGCGTTCGCGGCCTCTTCGGCGGCGAGGGCCGCGAGCACGGCCGTCACTGCGGCCAGCTCGGCGTCGGTCGGATCGCCGGCGACCACACGGATCGTCGGGTCGGCGCCGGTCGCCTCCTCGGCGGCAGCCGGGGCAGACGCGACCGCAGCCCCCTCGGACGCCGCGTCGCCCGCCGCCGAGGCCGAGTGCTTGCCGCTCACAGCGGGATGTTCCCGTGCTTCTTCGTCGGCTGCGTGGCGCGCTTGGTGCGGAGCGCCCGCAGGGCCTTGATCACGGCGGTGCGCGAGGCGGCCGGCTCGATGATGCCGTCGAGCTCGCCCCGCTCGGCGGCGAGGAAGGGCGACGCCACGTTGTAGGTGTAGTCGTTGGCGAGCTTCGTGCGCACCGCGTGCACGTCTTCGCCCGAGTCGGTCGCGCGCTTGATCTCGGAGCGGTAGAGGATGTTGACAGCGCCCTGCCCGCCCATGACGGCGATCTCCGACGTCGGCCACGCGAGGTTGATGTCCGCGCCGAGTTGCTTCGAGCCCATCACGATGTACGCCCCGCCGTAGGCCTTGCGGGTGATGACTGTGACGAGCGGCACCGTGGCCTCGGCGTAGGCGTAGAGCAGCTTGGCACCGCGGCGGATGATGCCCGTCCACTCCTGGTCGGTGCCGGGCAGGAAGCCGGGGGTGTCGACGAGCGTCAGGATCGGGATCGAGAACGCGTCGCAGAATCGCACGAACCGCGCCGCCTTCTCGCCGGCGTCGATGTTGAGCGTGCCGGCCATCACGTTGGGCTGGTTGGCGATGATGCCGACGGAGCGCCCTTCGACGCGGCCCAGGCCGATGACGATGTTGGGGGCGAAGAGCGGCTGCACCTCGAGGAATTCGCCGTCGTCGAGGATGTGCTCGATGACGGTGAGCATGTCATACGGCTGGTTGGGTAAGTCGGGGATCAGCGTGTTGAGTGCGCGATCGGCGTCGGTGGTTTCCATCTCGGGCGCGAGGTCGAACACCGGCGGGTCGGAGAGGTTGTTGTCGGGCAGGTAGCCGAGGAGGGTCGCGACGTAGTCGAGCGCGTCGTCCTCGTCGCTCGCGAGGTAATGCGAGACGCCCGAGATCTTGTTGTGCGTGAGGGCGCCGCCGAGCTCTTCGAACCCGACGTCTTCGCCGGTGACCGTCTTGATGACGTCGGGCCCGGTCACGAACATCTGCGAGGTCTTGTCGACCATGATCACGAAGTCGGTGAGGGCTGGCGAGTAGACCGCGCCGCCGGCCGCGGGGCCCATGATGATCGAGATCTGGGGGATCACGCCCGACGAGGCGGTGTTCAGCTTGAAGATCTCGCCGTACTTGCCGAGGGCGACGACGCCTTCCTGGATGCGGGCCCCGCCCGAGTCGAGGATGCCGATGATGGGCACCCCGGTGCGCAGTGCGAGCTCCATCACCTTGATGATCTTCTCGCCGGCGACCTCGCCGAGCGACCCGCCGAAGGTGGTGAAATCCTGCGAGTAGACGGCGACGTTGCGGCCGCCGATCGTGCCCGTGCCGGAGACGACGGAGTCGCCGTAGGGCCGCTTGGCGTCCATTCCGAATGCCGTCGTGCGGTGTCGCACGTATTCGTCGAGCTCGACGAACGAGCCGTCGTCGAGCAGCTGTTCGATGCGCTCGCGCGCCGTCTTCTTGCCTTTGGCGTGCTGCTTGGCGACGGCGGCTTCGCTCGGGCCGGTCACTGCGTCGTGGAAGCGGTTCTTGAGGTCGGCGATCTTGCCGGCGGTGGTCGCCATGTCGGGCTCGGTGGTGGAGTCTGGAGTCACGGCGTCCACCCTACTAACCGCCGAGTCGCGACACGGTGGAGGAACCTGCCAAGTCTGCGGCCCGAACCTCGTCCCCTGACGACTTCGGCTACTCTCCGAACGTGCCCATGAAACCGCGCCCACGCGTCGCGGTCGAAGCCTTGGGTCTGATCCTGTCAGCCGCCTGGGCCGTCATCCTGCTCGCGCACGCCCTCGGCGGAGCCAAGCGTGCCCTGCTGCTCGACGACGGCGACACGGTGCTGCTGCCGATGATCAAGCAGTCGTTCGAGCGCGGCCAGCCGATCGAGTGGGGCATGTCGCCGGTGCTCTTCGTCTTCCCCGAGCTGCCGCTGTATCTCGCGGCCGCCGCCGTGACGTCGACCGTGGCGGCGGCCCTCCTGGTGAGCGGGGTCGTCAACGTCGTGATCCTGTACGGCCTGCTTCGGGCCGTGACGGGGCGCGTCGCCCCGGGCCGCGCGGGCGTCGGAGTCGCCGCCGCCCTCAGCGCCACCGCGCTCTTCTCGGTGCTCTCGCTGCTCGAGACGCGGCCCGGCGGCAACTCGGGCGAGATCGCGTCGCTCTACCTCACCACGACCTACTATTCGGGCACGGTCATGGCCCTCGTGGCCGCGATCGGGCTGACGCTCCACCTGGCGGGAGTGCCGGGCGGCAGGATCACGACGAGGCGCAGGATGCGGGTCGCTCCCATCGCTCTCGCACTCCTGTCTGCGCTGGCGACCCTGTCGAATCCCCTCTTCGTGCTGTGGGCCACCGCGCCCCTCGTGGTGGCGCTCGGCGCACTCGCGCTGCTCACACGCTTCACGCCGGCCCGCACCCGCTCCGGCCCCCGACGGCCCGTGACCGCCGCTGCCGCCCTCCTCGTCGGCGCGGGTGTCGGCTATCTGGGGCGGGAGCCGCTGCAGCGCTTCATCATCGCCGACAAGACGGAGTACCTCCGCTTCGGCGGCGGGGCCGCGAGCCTGCGCTTCTTCGGCGACTCGGCAGCCGTGCTCGTGCAGACGCCCGGGGGAGTGGTGGAAGCCGCCGTCGGGATCCTGCTGACCGTGGCCGTCGTGGTGCTCACCATCGGCCGCCTCACTCGCGGCCGCCGCGACCCGGCCACCGTCGCGGGCCTCGTCGTCGTCGCCACCGTCGTGGTGGTGCCCGTGGGGCTCCTGGTCACGGGGAGCCTCTCGACCCGGTATGCCATGCCGCTCATGTTCACGCCGATCGTCGCTCTCGCCGCGCTGGTGGCCGATGCGCTGGTGCATCGTCGGCCGCGGGCCTGGCGCGAACGGGTGCAGGGCCGCGAGCAGGAGCAGGGCCGAAAGGGGCAGCAGGGCCGGGGCCGCCGGGTGCCGGCCGTGGTCGCCGGGGTGGCGGTCGTGCTGTTGCTCACGGTCGTGCTGGTCGTGCCGGGTGCGGGGCGCGTCGTGGCGGCCGGGCGATCTCTCGGTGATCCTGCGGCCGGCTGCCTGACGAACTGGGCCCGGGGCAAAGACGTCGCCGGCGTCGCGCAGTTCTGGACCGGCCGGCCGTTGGAGGCGTACGGCGGAGCCGACGTCGACGTGCTGCAGGTGAACTCCGACTTCACGGTCTACCCGTGGCTCGTGAACCTGGCTGCCTACCGCGATGCCCGGGTAGGTTACGTGATCGTGGCGACCGGGCCGACGCCCGGCGACCACCTCGAGGGATGGGGAGACTCCGTGACGGATCTCGGAACACCGCGGGCAGTCGTCCGCTGCGACGGCTACGACATCGATGACTTCAGAGGGACTCCCGGCGAGACGGCTCTCACGCAGCGCGTCGAGGGCAGCGCGCGCGTCCTCGCGGCACTGCGGGGGCTCGGCTGGTGACCTCCTCCGTCTTTCCGATCTCGTCCGCCGTCAGCGGCCACTTCGACTACCGCGTGACGACGGGCTCGACCAACACCGACCTGGTGGCCGAGGCGGGGGCGCTGCCCGATCGCGCCGTCATCGCCTCCCTCGACCAGCGAGCCGGCCGAGGTCGCCTCGATCGCGCCTGGTCGTCGCCGGCCGGCCAGACGCTCGCGGCCAGCGTGCTGCTGCGGCCGCGCAGATCCGGCGGCGAGCCGCTCGGCGACGACGACTGGGCCTGGTTCCCGCTGCTCGCCGGCACCGCTCTGCACGGCGCGATCGGCGGTCTCCTGCCCGACGCCGACGTCACGCTCAAGTGGCCGAATGACGTGCAGATCCGGGGGCTCAAGGTGTCGGGCCTCCTCGCCGACCTCGTGATCGTCGACGGGCGGCCGGATGCCGTCGTGATGGGCTCCGGCATCAACCTCACGATCCCGCCCGAGCGCCTTCCCACCCCCACCTCGACGTCACTCGCGATCGAGGGCGCCGAAGGCAGCGCGGACGACATCGGCGACGCCGTGTTCGCGGCCTACCTCGAGCGCCTGTTCTCGCTCGTCGACGCGCTCGCCGCGGGCGGCGAAGGGGCCGTGCGCGACGCGGTCACCGCGGCCTGCGCGACCGTCGGCCGCCGCGTCCGCGTCGAGCTGCCCGACGGCACGAAGCGCCACGGTCTGGCTCAGGCGCTGGGCGAGGGCGGGCGCCTCGTCGTCCTGGAGGATGACTCTGGCGAGAGTCTCGTGGTTGCCGCCGGAGACGTGACGCACCTGAGGTATGAATGACGCATGTCCGCCGATGAGCCCGCCTTCCGCGAAGGCACCCCGAGCAGGTGATCGCGCGCCTCCGGCCGCACGCCCGGGTGCTGTTCTGGCCGTCGGTGGCGCTCGTCGCGATCTGCTTCTTCGCCTCGTTCGGTGCTGGTCGGCTGCCCTCCGCGTGGATGAACCAGGCCGTGCCGATCGTGGCGATCGTGCTCGTGATCCTGCTGTGGCTGCTGCCGCTGCTCGCCTGGCTGGGGCGGCACTACACGATCACGACGCGCCGCATCGTGATCCGCCGCGGCCTCTTCGTGCGCACCCGGCAAGAGCTGATGCACACCCGCGGCTACGACCTGACGGTGCGGAAGAACGGCATTCAGAGTCTCTTCCGCTCGGGCGACGTGCTGATCAACTCCGGTCTGGACCGGCCCGTCGTGCTGTGGGACGTGCCCTCGGCCGACCTGGTGCAGTCGACGCTGCACGACCTGATGGAAGAGAACATCTCGGCCGTCGCCCGCATGCGCCAGCAGGAGCAGACGATGCCACCCGACGCGTCGACGTATTGGAACGGCGGCACGGTGTGAACCTCTCGTACCGCGCCTGACGAAACCGTCGCTCGCCGTCCGTTAGGGTCGATCCGTGCGAATCTCTGTCATCGGATGCGGTTACCTGGGCGCCGTTCATGCGGCCTGCATGGCTGAACTCGGCCACGACGTCGTCGGCATCGACGTCGACGAACACAAGGTCTCGGAGCTCTCCGCCGGCCGCGCCCCCTTCTTCGAGCCGGGCCTGCCCGAGGTGCTCACCCGCGCGGTCGCCACGGGGCGCCTCCGCTTCACCACCGATATGTCGCAGGCGCAGGATGCCACCGTGCACTTCGTCGCCGTCGGCACCCCTCAGACGAAGGGCAGCTTCACCGCCGACCTGACGTACGTGAACGCCGCGATCGACGGCCTCCTGCCCTACCTGTCAGAGGGCGACCTCGTCGTCGGCAAGTCGACCGTGCCGGTCGGCACCGCGGCGCGCCTCGCGGGGATCATCGAGGGGGCGGGCAGCGGCGCCCACCTGGCCTGGAACCCCGAGTTCTTGCGCGAGGGCTTCGCCGTGCAGGACACCGTGGCTCCCGACCGCTTCGTCTACGGCGTCCCGGCGGGCGAGCCGGGTGTGCGCGCCGCCGAGCAGCTCGACGAGGTCTACGCCACGGCGCTCGCGACCGGCACCCCGAAGATCGTCACCGACTACGCCACCGCCGAGCTGGTCAAGGTCAGCGCGAACGCCTTCCTCGCCACGAAGATCTCGTTCATCAACGCGATGGCCGAGGTCGCCGAGGCGACCGGCGCCGACGTGACCCAGCTGGCGGATGCCATCGGCCATGACGCCCGCATCGGGCGCAAATTCTTGAACGCCGGCCTCGGCTTCGGCGGCGGCTGCCTGCCGAAAGACATCCGCGCGTTCCGCGCCCGCGGCGACGAGCTCGGCCTGAGCGACACGCTGGCCTTCCTCGGCCAGGTCGACGCCATCAACCTGCGCCGCCGCGAGCGGGTCGTGACCCTCACCCGCGAGCTCGTCGGCGACCTCCAGGGCGCGAAGATCGGCGTGCTGGGGCTGGCCTTCAAGCCGAATTCCGACGACGTGCGCGATTCGCCGGCCCTCGACGTGGTGAAGAAGCTCGTCGAGGCGGGGGCGACTGTGACCGCCTTCGATCCTGAGGCCAACGGCACCGCGACGCGCAGCCTGCCGTCGCTCGTGACGGTCGGCAGCGCTGCGGAGGCCTATGCCGGAGTCGACGCCCTGCTCGTGCTGACGGAGTGGCAGGAGTTCCGCGATCTGGTGCCTTCGGAGGTCGCCGCCGCCGTCGCGCAGAAGAAGGTCGTCGACGGCCGGAACTGCCTGAACGTCGCCGAGTGGCGAGAAGCCGGCTTCGAGCTGCGGGGTCTGGGGCGCCCCTGAGCGCGACCGGGCCCGCCTCACGCGGCCTCGCGCGTCAGGCAGGCCCGCGAGCCTCTCCGAGCAGCTGCCCGCGATTGCCCGCCAGGCTGCCGCCTCGCCGGTACTCGTTGGCGACGAGGTCGAGCAACTCTTCGGCGCTCGTCTCCGACGTCTTCTTGTCGAGCGTGATCTCACCGTGCTGCAGCAGGTTGACCCGGTCGCAGACGTCGAACACCTGCGTGTAGTTGTGGGCGATCAGGATGACCGAGACGTCGCCCTTCTCTCGCAGCATCGAGATCAGGTCGAGGATGATCCCGCCCTCCTTGGCGCCCATGGCCGCCAGCGGCTCGTCGAGCAGCAGAATGCTGGCGTTCGAGTACACCGACCTGGCCACGGCGATCGCCTGCCGCTGACCGCCCGAGAGGTTCGCGACCTCGTCGTTGACTGACGCGATCCTGATGCCGATGTCGTCGAGATAGCGCCTGGCATCCTGCCGCATCTTCGACCGCCGCAGGAAGGGGCCGATGCGCGGCTCCTTGTTGAGGAAGAGGTTCATGTAGACAGGCAGGGTGTTGATCAGCGCCAGATCCTGGAAGACCGTCTCGATGCCCCGCGCCCGGGCGTCGGCGATCCCGGACAGGGTCACCTGCTGCCCGTCGAGGTAGAGCGAGCCCGACGACGGCTGGTGGAACCCGGTCAGTATCTTGATCAGGGTCGACTTGCCGGCGCCGTTGTCGCCGATGAGGCCCAGCACCTCGCCCTTGCCGAGGGTGAGGTTGATGTCCTGCAGAGCTGTCACCGACCCGAACTTCTTCGAGACGTTGCGGGCCTCGAGGGCCAGGGGCTGCGCGTCGCTCATGTCACTGCTCCTTCGCTCGCCGGCGGAACCGCGCGAGATAGATGTTCAGGGCCATCGCGAGCAGGATCGCCGCGCCCTCGACGATCGTGAACGTCGTGGCGCTCACTCCCTGGATGTTGAACCCGTCCTCGAGGACCGCCAGCAGCAGCGCGCCGAGCAGCGCGCCGATCACGGTGCCGGAGCCGCCGATCAGGAGAGTTCCGCCGATGACCGCGGCTGCGATGGCCGAGAACATCAGGTCGCTGCCGCCGGCGTTGGGGTCGAACGACTTGGCGATGTGCGTGCCGTCGAGGATGCCCGCGATGCCGGCGACCACCGCCGTCAGCATGAACGCGCGGATCTTCACCCAGCCGACCCGGATGCCCGACTCCGACGACCCGAGCATGTTCGCACCGGTCGCGATGGTGTGGGCGCCGTAGCGGGTCTGGGTGAGCACGATGTGCAGCACCAGGCCGATCGCGAGCGCCCAGACGAGCTCCGACCACTGCGCGCCCCCGAAGATCGCCACGAGGGCGCCGTCTGTGGGAGCAGGAAGGGGCGTGCTGCCAGCGATGGTGAGCGCGATGCCGTGGAGCAGATACAGGGTGCCGAGGGTCGCGATGAACGACGGCAGCTTGATGTACTGGTTCACCAGGCCGTTGAAGAGGCCGATGGCGGCCGCGATCACCAGCGAGACGATCAGCGCCAGCCACAACTGCATCCCGTTGTTGTTCAGGGTCACCATGATGATCGGGATCAGCGCGAACGTCATACCGGCCGACAGGTCGATCTCGCCGCAGATCAGCAGGAACACCTCGGCTGCAGCGATCATGGCGGTCGCCGCGAAGAAGTCCGCGATGTTCGAGATGTTGCCCGAGGTGAGGAACGACGGGTTCGCGATCGCGAAGTAGGCGATGAGCACGATGTTGACGATGAGCACGCTCAACTCGCGCACCCGGAAGATCCCGGCTGCGGCGCGGGCGAACGGCCCGGTGGCGGGCGAGGGCGAGGCGCCCCCGCCCGACGTGGCGGCGCTCGGTGCTGCTGTTTGGTCGATCGCCATGCGTCAGGCCTTGATGTAGAGCTGCTTGGCCGACGAGCCCTCGAACCGGTTGGCCTGCTTCGTATAGGGCGTCACATTGTCTTTCGTGACGAACTTCAGGCCGGTGTTCGTGAAGGGCGGTGCGACGAGGGTGCCCGACAGCTTGTACAGGTAGAGGTAGAGCGTCGGCAGGAAGCCCTGCAGGTAGGCGGACTGGTCGATGGTGAAGTTCAGGATCCCGCTCTGGATCGACGTGATCGTGGTCGCCAGCAGGTCGTATCCGCCACCGAAGTAGCCCGACGACTGCAGGTTGTACTTCTTCATCACGTTGCCGACGCCCTGCGTCGACCCTGCGTCGACGGCGAACAGGCCCTTGTAGTCCTTGTTGCCGGTGTAGAACGCGTCGATGGCGGTCTGCTCGGCGCCCTCGTCGGCTCCGGTGGCGACCTGCTTGACCTGGTAGCCCTTGCCCGCGGCCTTGAGTGCCGCGATCGCGCCGTCGGCGCGTGGCTGGATATTGAGCGAGCCGGGGGTCGCGATGAAGATGGCGATCTTGGAGCCGGACGGGAGGAGCGTCGCGATGCGCTCGCCCATCGCCTGGCCGGAGGCGTAGAGATCCTGCCCCACGTAGTTGAGGCGTGCGTTGCTCGTCACGTCGGCGTTGTACGAGACGACTGGGATCCCGGCGTCGAGGGCCTTCTTGACCGGGTCGTTGAACGCCTTCTCGTCGACGAGGGCGATGGCGATTCCGTCGACCCCCGCGGTGATGGCGGTGTTCATGGCGCTGACCATCTGCGACACGTTGGAGGTCTCCGAACCCGTCCACTGCGGCTTCGGCAGGCCCAGCATTGCGGCGGCGTCCTGAAGGCCGTACTGGGTGGCCTGGAAGAACGTGTTGGTCGTGACGTGGTTGATGAAGGTGAACTTGAAGCCGGGGGTCTTGGCGAAGTCGCCCGGGCCGGTTCCGGCGGCGCTGGCGCCTCCGGACGACGTGCAGGCCGCGAGGAGCGCGCTGGCAGCCGCCCCGAGGCCGACGGCGCCGCCGACGCGAAGGAGACCACGACGGGAGGTACCGGGCGTTTCGGGCTGGGACAGGTCTACGGCGGACGCCATCTGTTCGTGCAGCTGATCTTGGTCCATCGTTACTCCTTCGTATCAACGGTCCGCGAGCCGGTCGAGACCGGTGACCCGCGCGAAGCACTCGGCGGTGAGCGCTCACATGTTTGCACGATGTGAAACCGTGCGCGGTGTGAAGTCTTTGGGAAGTGTCTGCATCCTGTCAAGACAGGACATGGAGGTGGCGTGTCCCGGCCTGAACCCGCACCGGCGACAGCTCCGATACGCTGGACGAGGCTTCGGCCTGACGAGGGAAGACGAGAGCATGGCACTGACGGTTGGCGTGATCGGCGGCGGGCAACTCGCCCGCATGATGGTTCCTCCGGCGGTGCATCTCGGCCTCGAGATCCGGGTGCTCGCCGAGACCGAAGGGTCGTCGGCCAGGCTCGCCGCGACCGAGGTCGGCGACTACCACGACGCCGACACCGTGCTGGCATTCGCCCGCGGGGTCGACGTCATCACGTTCGACCACGAGCACGTGCCGCAGTTGGTGCTACGGGCTCTCGTGGACGCAGGCGTCCAGGTGCATCCGAAGCCCGAGGCACTCTTCGTGGCGCAGGACAAACTCGTCATGCGCGAGCGGCTGTCGGCGCTGGGGCTGCCGGTGCCCGACTGGGCTCGCCTCTCGTCTCCTGCCGACCTCACCGCGTTCCTCGACGAGCACGGCGGTCGCGTCGTGGTGAAGACGGCGCGCGGCGGCTACGACGGCAAGGGCGTGCGCGTCGTGAGGGCCGCCTCGGAGGTCGACGACTGGTTTGCCGAGCTCGCGTCCGGCCACGCTGACATCGGCGACGCGCTGCTCGCCGAAGAGCTCGTCGACTTCCGTCGCGAGCTGGCGCAGTCGGTGGCCCGCCGCTCGAGCGGCGAGATCGTCGCCTGGCCCGTGGTCGAGTCGATTCAGCGCGACGGCGTCTGCGCCGAGGTCATCGCCCCGGCCCCCTCCTCGGCCGGCAACGTGGCCGACATGGCCGAGCAGATCGCGCGCACCGTCGCCTCCGAGCTCGACGTCACCGGTGTCCTGGCGGTCGAGCTGTTCGAGACGACCGACGATCGCATCCTGATCAACGAGCTCGCCATGCGACCGCACAACACCGGCCACTGGTCGATCGACGGCTCGACCACCAGCCAGTTCGAGCAGCACCTCCGCGCCGTGCTCGACCTGCCGCTCGGCGACACCGGCACGCACGAGGCGTGGAGCGTCATGGTGAACGTGCTCGGCGGCCCCGCCACCGGCACGATGGCCGACCGCCTGCCCGCGGCCATGGCCGACCAGCCCGGCGCGAAGATCCACGACTACGGCAAAGACCCGCGGCCCGGCCGCAAGGTCGGCCACGTCACCGCGACCGGCGACGACCTCGATGACGTGGTCTTCCGGGCGCGGGCTGCCGCGGAGCACTTCGTCGGCTGACGCGGGTTCGCGCTCTGCGCCGGCTGTCGCCAGGGTTCCGCCGCCGGGAGGGTGTAACCCTTTTTTTCGATGTACAGGTTCGCCTGAATTCAGGCAGACCTGCGCGGCGCCCGCAGGCGCGCCTGAATTCAGGCGCACCCGGAGTCGTCCCGCGCGAACGCCTTTCGTCGGGACGCCGGCCGCCGTGTGCTTCGGGTCGCCGCGGCGGGGTCGGTAGGCTGACGGGGTGACCGACGTCGTTGATCCTGCAGCCACCGCCAGTCCTGCCGCGCCCCTCGTCGCGCTCGTGATGGGCTCCGACTCCGACTGGCCGACCATGAAGTCGGCGGCCGACGTGCTCACCGAGTTCGGCGTCGCCTACGAGGTCGAGGTCGTCTCGGCCCACCGCACGCCGACCAAGATGATTTCCTTCGGGCAGGATGCCGCCTCCCGCGGTGTCCGCGTCATCATCGCCGGCGCGGGCGGTGCGGCGCACCTCCCCGGCATGCTCGCGTCGGTGACGACTCTGCCCGTGATCGGGGTGCCCGTACCTCTCGCGAAGCTCGACGGCCTCGACTCGCTGCTGTCGATCGTGCAGATGCCCGCCGGCATCCCGGTGGCCACCGTCTCGATCGGCGGGGCGGCCAATGCGGGTCTGCTCGCGGCGCGCATCCTCGGCTCGGGCGAGCCGGCCCTCACCGCGCGCCTCGGCGACTACGCCGCGCGCCTCGCCGACCTCGTCGAGGAGAAGAACGCGCGCCTCAAGGCGTCGCTCTAGCCGCTGCGGCCCGGGCTGCGCGGCGTTGCCCGGCGCTGCGCTGGGGCGCGCCGCCCTCGATCCTCTCCTGCCGACGGGACCCGGCCCGACTTCCTCTCGGGGCTGCGCTGCCGCCGCTGTTTTCCTCTCCGGCGTGCGCCGGCTTCCTCGCGAACTCCTGAGGCACGCTGGGTTCCTCCCGGGCCGCGAGGGATGAGCGCCGGTTCCTCCCGGCAAGGCGTCGCGGAGGGAGGATCGCGTCGGGAGGATCGCGTCGGGAGGGAGGAACACGCCGGGCGTGATCCTCCGGGGGCAGCGCCTTCGGGGCCGTAGTCCTCCGGGGCGCTCGACAACAGCCAGTTTCCCTCCGGCCCAGCGCAGCACTCCTCCCGAAGCGCGACTTCCTCCCGAAGCGCGACTTCCTCCCGAAGCGCGACTTCCTCCCGAAGCGCCGCCCCGGCGCCGTCAGATCTCGGCGTGGAGCTGCCAGACCTTCTCGGCCGAATCCCGCCAGCTGAAGGCCCGCGCCCGGTCGAGGCCGATGATGCCGAGGCGCGTCGAGAGCTCGACGTCGTTGACGACCTGGAACATGGCCTGCGCGAGCCGCTCGGGGTACCCCTCGGCGTCCTCCCGCGGCACGACGATGCCTGCGCCGGCGGCCACCTCGACGAGGGCGGGCGCATCGGAGTGCACCACGGGGGTGCCGAGACTGAGTGCCTCCACCACGGGCAGCCCGAAGCCCTCGGCCATGGACGGGTAGACGAACACCGACGCGCGCTGCAGCAGCACGGCCAGCGTGGCATCCGGAACCCGCCCGAGCACGCGCACGCGCGCCCGGTCGAGGCCGGCGCGGGCGACGACCTCGTCGACCTTCACGTCGCCCCAGCCCTCGGGGCCGACGACGAGCAGCGGAATGTCGGGTGCGTCGGGGTGCGCCATGGCGCGGATGAGGGGCCCGAGGCCCTTGCGGGGCTCGAGCGTGCCGACGCTCAGGGCGTAGCGCTCGGGGAGGCCCAGCGAGTCGGCGATCTCGTCGGCGTCGGCGGGCACGGCGAACTCGGGGCTGACGGCGCCGCCGATCACGCGAAGGCGGTCGCCGAAGTCGAAGATCTCGGAGAGCTCGGACGCCACGGCGTGCGTCGGCACCACTACCGCGTCGGCGTATTTGAATGCGCGCTTGGCCATGGCCTTGTGCCAGCGCACACCCTGTGCGGTGAGGGTCTCGGGGTTCGTCCATGGCACGGTGTCGTGGATCGTGACGGCCGTCTGGGTCGCCGGATCGAGAGACCGGTCGTGTTTGTAGAGCGGGGTGAAGAGACTCGTGCCGTGCACCATGCCGCGCCCGGGAAGCCCCAGTGTGCCGGTCTGCCAGGCGAGCGAGAGCTCGCGGCGGCCGAGCACCGACCGGTAGAGGCTCGCGAGCCCCGGCACGCGGTCTTCGAGGCGGTCGTAGTCCTCTTGGGGGTGGGCCGAGACGATGCCTTCGACGTCGCAGCCCCGCGGGGCGACCTTGATGATCTGACGCGTGAGTTCTTCGGTGTAGCGACCGATCCCGCCCGGCACGGGGGCGAGGATCTGGTCCACTACCACTCGAAGCGTCATCATCGTGTTTGAAAAACTCCTGTGCCCGCCGCCGACTGTTGATCGACACTACCAGGATGCCCTGGTCGCAGCCCGCGCGTCATCCGGCCGAGTAGACCTCGATGTCGAACGTGAGCGTGTCGCGGAACCGCCACGTCGACGTGAAGCCCGACCAGGCGACGGTCTGGAAGCCGCCGGTGATGCTCGTCGACTGCAGCAGCGCGCGGTCGGTCGACGGCAGCCCGAGGGCGTCGAGGGCGCAAGTCGCGTCGAGGCGGTCGATGCCCGTCGGCCGGCCGCCGCGGTCGGTGACGAAACCGAGCAGCACGCGGTCGCCGACGGTGACGCCCGGCGTGGTGGGCGAGAGGCCGCAGGATGCCAGAGCCCGCTTCACGCTGGTAGCCGCCGAGGCCGCGTGAGCAGTCGGTTTCGCTGCAGGGCTCGCACTCGTCGCTGCCGAGCACCCCGAGCAGGCGAGCACGGCGGTGACGGCGAGGACGGCTGCCGCACTTCGGGATGCGCGCATGACACTGTCTCACCTTCATTGGTGGACAGACTCTATCCCCCTAAAGGGGACACGTCGAGCGTTCATCCGAAGGGCGCAAGAATGGAGGCATGAAGACAACGACGCTTCCCACCGTTCCGCTGCCCGCCTCCACCATCGTGCTCGGCCTGATGCGGATCATGCCGCTCAGTGACGACGAGATCCGCGACCTCGTCACCGCGTCTCGCGACCTCGGCATCAACTTCTTCGACCACGCCGACGTCTACGGCGGCGAGCCGCACGCGGCCGAGAGGCGGTTCGGCGACGCCGTGACGTTCTCTCCGTCGCAGCGCGACGAGGTGCTGATCCAGTCGAAGGTCGGCATCCGCGACGGCTACTGGGACTTCTCGACCGAGCACATCCTCGAGTCGGTCGACGGGTCGCTGGCGGCGCTCAAGACCGACCACCTCGACATCCTGCTGCTGCACCGCCCCGACCCGCTGGTCGAGCCCGACGAGGTCGCCGCGGCTTTCGACCAGCTCGAGAAGTCGGGCAAGGTGCGCCACTTCGGCGTCTCGAACCACACGCCCCTTCAGGTCGACCTGCTGAAGACCTCGGTGACCCAGCCGCTCGTCGCCAACCAGGTGCAGCTGAGCATCACGCACGCCCCGCTCATCGCGCAGGGCGTGACGGCCAACATGCAGGCCAACGACCAGGCCATCGGCCGCGACTACGGCATCCTCGATTACAGCCGCATCCACGGCATGACGCTGCAGGCCTGGTCGCCCTTCCAGAAGGGGTTCTTCGACGGCGTCTTCCTCGGCGACCGCGAGACGTACAAAGAGCTCAACGACGTGCTCGACGAGCTGAGCGCGAAGTACGGGGTGCCGCCGGCCGCGATCGCGGTGGCCTGGATCACCCGCCACCCGGCCGAGATGCAGGTCGTGCTCGGCACCACCAGCATCGAGCACCTGCGCGACTCTGCGGCGGGCGCCGACGTGGTGCTCACGCGTCAGGAGTGGAGCCGCCTCTTCACCGCCGCCGGCTACATTCTGCCCTGACGGATCAGGCGAGCAGCGCCAGGATCTGTGCGGTCGTGCCGGTTTCGCCGATCCGTGGGAAGACCCGCGTGACGCTGTTGTCGTGAGCTTCGGCGCTCATGTCGGTCATGGCGTCGGTGGCGAACGTGACGTTGAAGCCGTTCTCGTGTGCGTGACGGGCGGTCGACTCGACGCCGGCCGTCGTCGCGATGCCGGTCACGACCACCTGGGTCACGCCGAGCGACTTGAGGTGCTCGTCGAGGTCGGTGTTGGTGAAGGCGCCCCAGGTGCGCTTCGTGACGGTGTGGTCGGCCGGCTGCTGGTCGAGCTCGGGGACGAGCTCGTCCCAGCCGGCCGGCCGCTGGACGGCGGCGCGCCCCGCGCTGCCCTCGTTGCGGCCCGGGGCTCCGCCGTCGACGTTGACGAGCACGACGGGGAGGCCCTTCGCGCGGAACGCGTCGAGGAGGGCGCGACTGTTCGCCACGACACCCTCCACCGGGTGGGCCGTCGGGATGCCGACGACGCCCTTCTGCAGGTCCACGACGATGAGTGCGGTGATCGGGTCGAGGGTGGTGAGTGTCATGCGTTCTCCTGAACGGTGCGGGCGGTTGTGGTGGTCGGTGCGGATTCCGTCTCCGCCTCGATGAGGCGCCAGACCAGCCGGATGCCGTCGGCGGCGCGGCGCAGCTCGTCAGCGCCGAGACGCTCGTCGAGCTGGCGCGTCAGCCAGTCGGTCTTGGCCGTGCGATTCGCGAGGAAGGTGGCGCGGGCGTCGTCGGTGAGGGTCAGGATCGTGCGCCGGCCGTCGTTCGGGTCGGGGTGCCCGGTCACGTAGCCCTGGGCTTCGAGCACGGCGATCGTGGCGCCGAGCGACTGCGGGCGCACGCCCTCGGCGCGGGCGAGGTCGGAGACCGTGGCCGGCCCCGAGGTCAGCAGGCGGCTCAGGATCGACGTCTGGGACGGCGACAGGTCGGCGGGCGTGGCGAGCTCGCGGAGACGCCGCTGGAGACGGCTGACGAGAACGCGCAGATCGGTGGCGACCTCGCTCGCAGTTGGGTCGTCGACGCTGGGCTCGGTCATGGCTCCGAGGCTAGCAGATGCTCAGCCGAAACTTCTCAGTGCAGGCTTCGTAATCGTTTGTGAGCCGTCGTGGTCGACGGCATCCAGGCCATGGAGGGGCCGCATCCTCGAGCGAGAGTGCGGCCCCGGGCCGGCTCACCCGGCAATGAGCTTCACGGGCAGGGAGCGCGGGCGAGCGGCGGGATGTCGATGTCCGAAGACCGTCGACCCCTGGCACAGTACCCGCCATGAGGGAGTCTTCACAGAGGGCACTCAGCCCCGAGCGAATCCGTCGACAGTCAGTCGGCGAAGACTCCGCGCGCGAAGGCCTCGGAGAGCGCGTCGGCCCAGGGGCGCATCTCGGTGATACCCGCATCGGCCCAGGCGTCATGGCCCAGCACGCTGAACCCGGGTCGCGCAGCGGGGCGCACGAAGGTCGAGCTGTCGGTCGGCTTCACGCGCTCGGGGTCGAGCCCCGCGCCGGCGAAGACCGCCCGGGCGAAGTCGAACCACGTGGCGCTGCCCGAGTTCGTGCCGTGATAGACGCCGGCGGGGGCGTCGGAGTCGACCAGCGCGACGATCTGCTGAGCGAGGTCGGCCGTCCATGTCGGCTGGCCGAGCTGGTCGTCGACCACCGACACCGTGTCGTGGCTCGAGCTGAGCTTCAGCATGGTCTTCGCGAAGTTCGGGCCGTGCTCGCCGTAGAGCCAGGCCGTCCGCACGATGTAGGTGCCCGCGGGGTTCGCGCCGAGGGCCAGGCGCTCGCCCTCGGCCTTCGTGCGGCCGTACGCGTTCAGAGGATCGAGGGGGGTCGCCTCGGTGTAGGGCTCGGTGGCGGTGCCGTCGAAGACGTAGTCGGTCGACACCGTGACGAGCTTCGCGCCATGGGCTGCCGTTGCTTCCGCCAGGAGCCCGACGGCAGTGCCGTTGACGAGCAGTGCCTCGTCTTCGTGAGTCTCGGCGTCGTCCACCCTGGTGTACGCGGCCGCGTTGATCACGACGTCGTGGCCTTCGACGGCGCGCAGCACGGAGTCGCGGTCGGTCACGTCGAGATCCTGACGCCCGAGCACTGTCACGTCGCGCCCGAAGAGCGCCTCGACGAGGTCGCTGCCGAGCATGCCGCGGGCGCCCGTCACGAGGTACTTCACGGAGGGCTCGCTCACACCAGGGCCGCGCGGGCTTTGAGGGGCTCCCACCAGGCACGGTTGTCGCGATACCACTGCACGACGTCGGCGAGACCCTCGGCGAAGGGCACCTGCGGCTCGTAGCCGAGCTCGGCGCGGATCTTCGAGATGTCGACGGAGTAGCGCAGGTCGTGGCCGAGCCTGTCCTGCACGCGGTCGACGTACGACCAGTCTTTGCCGGTCGCGTCGAGCAGCAGCTGCGTCAGCTCTTTGTTGGTGAGCTCGGTGCCGCCGCCGATGTTGTAGATCTCGCCGGCGCGGCCGCCGACCAGCACCATGGCGATGCCGCGGGTGTGGTCGTCGACGTGCAGCCAGTCGCGGATGTTGTTGCCCTCGCCGTAGAGCGGCACGTGCTTGTCGTCGATGAGGTTCGTGACGAAGAGCGGGATGACCTTCTCGGGGAAGTGGTAGGGGCCGTAGTTGTTCGAGCAGCGGGTGATCGACACGTTGAGGCCGTGGGTGCGGAAGTAGCTGCGCGCGAGCAGGTCGCTGCCGGCCTTCGACGCCGAGTAGGGCGAGTTCGGCTCGAGCGGGCGGTCTTCGGCCCACGAGCCCTCGGCGATCGAGCCGTAGACCTCGTCGGTCGAGACGTGCACGAAGCGCTTCAGGTCGTGGCGGAGGGCGGCGTCGAGCAGCTGCTGCGTGCCGAGGACGTTGGTCTCGACGAAGATCGAGGCGTCGCGCACCGAGCGGTCGACGTGTGACTCGGCCGCGAAGTGGACGACGGCGTCGACCTCGGGGAAGAGCGTGTCGAGGAGGGCCGCGTCGCGGATGTCGCCCTGGACGAAGCGGTAGCGGGGCGAGTCGGCCACGGGGGCCAGGTTCTCGAGGTTGCCCGAGTAGGTGAGCGCGTCGAGGACGGTGACGTCGGCGCCCTCGAGGCCCGGGTAGGCGTCCTGAAGCGTGCGGCGCACGAAGTTGGAGCCGATGAAACCGGCGCCTCCGGTGACGAGGATGTGCATGAGAAGAGCTTTCCGTTCGCTGGGCGGGGTCGATCCATAGTACGGGTCTGCTCAGCGCGGCCCGGTCTCGTCGAGAAACGCGCGGGGTGCGTCGGTGAGGAGCGTCGGCTGCTCGTCGGGGATGAAGCGGCCCGAGCCGGGGATGGTGACGGCGCGGCTGCCCTCTGCTGCGGCAGCCCAGGCGGCGCGGAGCGCGAGGACGGTGCGGTCGAGATGTCACGGGAATGGCGACCGCGGGCGTGCTCACGCGCGGGCTCTAGGCTTGACTATGAGCGAAACGCGCGAAACCGCCGAGACCACCTCCGACAGCACGCCCGAGCTGCTGCGCCTCGGCGTCCTGGCGACGTCGCGCAAGCCCGACGAGCGGCGGCTGCCGATCCACCCCGCGCACCTCGAGCGGATCGACGCCGACCTGCGGGCACGGATGATCCTCGAGCGCGGTTACGGGGCGCGCTTCGGCATCGCCGACAGCGAGCTCGAGCCCTTGGTAGGGGCGATGGCCGATCGCGACACGATCATCGACGAAGCCGACGTGATCCTGCTGCCGAAGCCGCAGGCGTCCGACCTCGAGGACCTGCGCGACGGTCAAGTGCTCTGGGGCTGGCCGCACTGCGTGCAGGACCGCAGGATCACGCAGCTCGCGATCGACAAGAGCCTCACCCTGATCGCCTGGGAGGCCATGAACCACTGGCAGGCCGACGGAGGCTTCGGGCTGCACGTCTTCCACAAGAACAACGAGCTCGCGGGCTACTGCTCGGTGCTGCACTCGCTGCAGTTGTGCGGCTCGACGGGCGACTACGGCCGGCGGCTCAGTGCGGTCGTGATCGGGTTCGGCGCCACCGCACGCGGCGCGGTCACCGCGCTCAACGCGCACGGCATCCACGACGTGCGCGTTCTCACCAACCGCGGCATCGCCGAGGTGGGATCACCGATCCCGTCGGTCGACATCATCACCTTCGAGCACGACGCAGAGTCACCGCACGACAGCACGGTGCACTCGCCCGACGGCCCGGTGCCCCTCGCCCCCTACCTCGCCGAGAACGACATCGTGGTCAACTGCACCCTGCAAGACCCGAACGCGCCGCTCACGTACCTCCGCGAGACCGACCTCGACGCCTTCCGCCCGGGCAGCCTCATCGTCGACGTCTCGATCGACGAGGGCATGGGCTTCAGCTGGGCGAAGGCGACGACCTTCGCCGAGCCGATGTTCACCGTCGGCGCCTCGACGAACTACTACGCGGTCGACCACAGCCCGTCGCTGCTCTGGAACTCCACGACGTGGGAGATCAGCGAGGCCCTCATGCCCTTCCTCCGCACGGTGATGGAGGGATCGACGTCGTGGGCCGAGTCCGAGACGATCCAGCGCGCGATCGAGATCGAGGGCGGGCGGGTGCGAAACGAGGCGATCCTCACCTTCCAACAGCGCTCGCCCGAGTACCCCTACCTGCCTGCGACGCCGCCCGCGCTAGTGTGAGGGCATGCCCGGAGTGAGTGGTCCTGCCCTCCCGACGCGCATCCGCTACGGCGCCATCGGGGCGCTCGCTGCCTCCGCCTTCGTCTACTTCACGGCCGAGACGCTGCCCGTCGGGCTGTTGCCGCAGATCTCCGCCGGGCTGCACGTCAGCGAGTCGTCGGTCGGCCTGCTCGTCACGATCTACGCCGCGGTGGCGGCGGCGGGCGCGATCCCGCTCACGAACCTGACGATGCGGGTGCCGCGTCACCTGCTGCTGACGAGCTGCGTGATCCTGTTCGTGATCTCGCAGGGGCTCGCGTCGATCGCACCGACGTTCGTCGTGCTGATCCTGGCCCGCGTCATCTGTGCCCTCGCGCACAGCGTGTTCTGGTCGGTGATGGCACCCGTTGCAACACGCCTCGCGCCTCCCGGCCAGGGCGGCCGCGCGTCGTCGCTCGTGATGGCCGGCAACACCGCGGGCATGGTGCTCGGAGTGCCGCTCGCGACGATCCTCGGCCAGACGGTCGGGTGGCGGGCCTCCTACCTCGTGCTGGCGATGGCGGGCGTGTTGAGCGCCCTGGCCGTGTTCGCCTTCCTGCCGAAGATGCCGGTGTCGAGCGCCGACCGGATCGCCTCGATCCGGCGCCAGTTCGCCGGCACCGTCCGCCTGGCCTTCTCGCGCGCCATCACACCGGTGTGCGTCGTGACGACGCTGGTCGTGATCGGCCAGTACGCCGCCTACACGTACATCGCCCCGATCGTGCAGCGGACGGGCGACCTGCACGGCACCGCCCTCAGCCTTCTGCTGCTCGGCTACGGCGCCACGGGCCTCGCTGCGAATGTCGTCATCGGCAGGATCGTGGACACCCGGCCCGGCACCGCCCTCCTCGGTTGTCTGACGGCAGTCGCCGCGACCCTGGGCACGCTGACCTTCACACACAGCGCGGCCGTCACCGTCGTGGCGGTGCTCGTCTGGGGCGCCGGATTCGCAGCCGTGCCGCTGATCCTGCAGATCACCGCCATGCGGGTGGCCCCGGGGCGGCGAGACGCGGCGTCGGCGATCCGGCAGACCGCCATGCAGCTCGGCATCGCCGGCGGGTCGCTCGTGGGCGGGCTGATCTACCACGCGGGGCACCTCGCCGACCTGGCGCCGTTCGGGGCGGTCGTTGCCGCAGCCTTCGTCGTGATCGTGCTGCTGACCCGCCGCACCTTCCCGTTCCGCGTCGACGAGACGGCCTCCGGCCCTGTGCTCACCGGCCCGATCCGCACGGTGCCCGCTGGCTCCTGACCTACGGGCTCCGGGCCGGCCGGCCGGCCGGCGGTGAGGGGACGGGGCAGTCGAACCACGCGATCCCTGTCGCGCCACCGAATCCCATGGCGCCACCGACATCCCGTGGTTCGAGCGCTGCCGCCGGAGCCGGGGGCACGGCGAGGTGCTGGAGTGGAACCACGCGATCCGGTTCGCGCCGCAGGATGCCTTGGTTCGAGAGGGATCGCGTGGTGCGAGGCCGGCCGGCCGTTCGGGGCGGCGCTAACGACGCGTGAGGAAACGCGCGCGCACAAAGAGGCCGAGGCGGACGGCCAGCAGCACCGGCTTCCACTGCAGACCGGGGTGCGTCTTGGCGATGTACCGGTAGGCGCTGCGGTGGTGCGCGAGCACCATGGCGCCGGCGACGCTCTCGGTGCTGGCGCCGCCGATGTGCACGACGGTCGCGGTCGGCACGAAGACGTTCTGCCAGCCGGCCAGGTGCATTCGGCGCCCGAGGTCGACGTCTTCGAAATACATGAAGAAGGCGTCGTCGAACCCGCCGACCGCGTCGAACGCCTCCCGCCGGATCAGCAGGAAGGCGCCCGACAACCAGCCCACCGGCACGGCTTCGTCCGACGACGAGACGTCGCGCTGCTGGTAGCGCTTCGTCCACGGGTTCGTCGGCCACACGCCCGACAGCACGGCGTGCCCGATGCCGGTGCGGATGGACGGCAGCGAGCGGGCCGACGGGTACACGGTCTGGTCGGGCTCGAGGATGCGAGGGCCCAGGACCCCGGCGCGCGGGTGCGCCTTCGCCGCCTCGACGAGGTGGTCGACCGCGCCGGGTGTCACCTGCGTGTCGGGGTTGCAGACCAGCACCCACTCGACGCCCGGGTCGAGGCTCCGCACCCCGATGTTGGCGGCGGAGCCGTAGCCGACGTTACCGGGGGCATGGATGAGCCGAACGCCGGAGTGCTGCTCGGCGGCCCGCTCGGGAGCCCCGTCGGTCGAGCCGTTGTCGACGACGACGATGTCGGATCCTGCGCTCTGCTCGGTCTCGAACGAGCGGATGAACTGCTCGAGGGTGTCGCCTGGGGAGTAGGTGATGGTCACGACGCCGACCGAAGCGCTCATCGCCCGGCCGCCGCGGTGCGACTGGCCGCCGCGGCGTGGAACGCGTGGGCGTGAGCCTCGGCGGAGGCCGCCCAGGTGAACTCGGCGGCGCGCTTGGGGCCCGCTTCGGCGCGCTCGGCACGGCCTCGAGGTTCGAGCAGGATCCGGCGGATCGCCTCTTCGAGAGAGCCCCGGTCGGGCTCGGCATAGTATGCGACGTCGCCGCCGACCTCGGGCAGGGCGAGCCGGTCGGTCGTCAGCACGGCGGTGCCGCAGGCCATCGCCTCGAGCACCGGCAGGCCGAAGCCCTCGCCGTCGCTCGGGTACGCCACGAGGTCGCTGCCCGAGAGGAGGCCCGGCAGGTCGGCGTCGTCGACGAAGCCGGTCCACTGCACGGCGGGGGAGTGCCTCTGCGACGAGAGCAGCTCGACGGCCTCGGCGTCCCACCCGGCGCCGCCGGCGAGCAGCAGCCGCCAGCCGGCCAGGCGCTCGTCGTCGATCGCGGCAAGGAACGCGTCGACCAGCGGCACGACGTTCTTGCGCGGCTCGATGGTGCCGACGAAGGCGACGTACGGGCCCGATCCGTGGAAGGTCTTGGTGGCGCGCTCGACGGTCGCTGTGCCGACTGGGCGGAAGCGGGTCGTGTCGATGCCGTGGTACGCGACCACCGCATTGTCGAGGCGGCGGTGCGTGGCCCGGCGCACCTCGTCGAGGGTGGCCTTGCTCGGGGTGACGCAGACGGCGGCGCGGCGCACCGAAAAGCGCGTCCACGACCGGAAGAACAGACGCTTGAGGCGCGAGTGCAAGTGCGGGTGCGAGAAGAACGTCGCGTCGTGCAGCGTCACGACGACAGGCACGCGCGCGGCGACCGGCATCGTGTAGTGGGGCGACAGGATCACGTCCGCCCTGGTTCGCTTCGCCAGCCGAGGCAGCGCGAGCTGCTCCCACGCGAGCCGCCCGGGCACGCTGCTCGCCCAGCCCGGCACGGCCTCGATCGTGGCCTTCGGCGCGCGCGATGCCCACATCTCGGCGTCGCGCGGTTGCGTCGCCACGATCAGCCGGACGTCGTCTCGTCGATCGAGGGCCGGGATCAGGTTGAGGAGGTATCGGCCGACGCCGCCCGCGTTGGCGGGGATCGACGTCGCATCGACGAGGACGGTGGAATTCACGATCCAGCCAGGCTACCGTCTGGGCGTCGGGTGATCGGACGCCTCACCGCGGCGCGCGCGATGCGCTAGCGCGCGAGCCCGTCGAGTTGAGCCTCGACTTCGGTCGAGATCGCCGACGTGCCGCCGAGCACGACGATCGACTGAGGTTTCAGGCGGTGGAGCTCCTGCGCGACGAGGGTGGGGATGCCCGTCGACGTGACCAGGAGCACCGGCGAGTCGGCCAGACCGGCAACGGGTGCACCTGACAGGGCGTCGGGGAAGTTGGTGCCGACGGCGATGTACACCGTGGTCGGAGGCGTACTGCTGGGGAACGTGGAGGACGAGATCAGCGCGCTCGTGTTGTAGCGGGTGGTGCCCGCGAATCGCGTCACGGTCGGGGCGTACTTCGCCGCCTGGCTGGCCACGGTCGTCGAAACCGCCGATGTTCCGCCCAACAGGATGATCTTGCTCGGCTTGAGCCGGGTGAGCTGGGCTGCGACGGCGGTCGAGATGCCGTTGGGCGCGACGAGCATGAGAGGGCCGCTGTGGGCCCCGGACTCGGCTGCGACGGCGGCGCCGGAGAGGGCGTCGGGGTAGGCGAGCCCGGTGGCGAGGTAGACGACGCCGCCGGTGGTCGTGAAGCCCGTGGCGATGTCGGCGCTCGTCACGAAGCGGTTGCTGCCGGCGAGGCGCGTGACGAATGGGGCGCTCTGGGCCTGGGTGTACTGCTGAAGCGCCGTCTGGACGGCCGGTGTGATCACGGTGGTGCCGCCGAGGATCACGATGCGGGCAGGATCGAGGCGGGTCAGCTCCGCCTGGGTCGCGGGGGGAACCGCGGTCGACGTCACGAGCAGCACGGGGGAATCCAGGTGACCCGCGAGGGCGCCACCAGCTAGCGCGTCGGGGTAGCTCAGACCGCTGGCGATGTAGACGGTGCCCTGCCCCGCGGCGAACGGCGAGAACGTCGATGCAGACAGATCGGCGCTTGTGGCGAAGCGATTGGTTCCAGCCAGACGCGAAGCGGCACTCGTCGTGGTCATGCTCGCGAGCTGGCTGATGTTGCCGTTGAACGCGTCGAAGTCGTAGCTTGTCGGGCTTGCGTTGCCGGTGGGCTTCTCGTACTGCCAGAAGCTCCAGGCCGACCAGCTGGACGGCAGCGGATTGGGCGTGGCGGCCGTCGTGTAACGCGCGATGTACAGCGGCGAGATGCCGAAGCCGCCGCTGTTGCCGGTGCAGTCGCTCCACCACGAGGGGTTGGAATAGATCGAGACGTTCTGGCCCGTCTTCGCGAGGATCTCGACGGCGTACGACTGGATCCAGGCGACCATCTGGGCCTGCGTCAGGTTCCAGCACTCCGTCGTGGCGCCGTTCTCGAGGTCGAGCACGGGCGGGAGGACGGCGCCGAGCGCCGACCACGACGTCACTCGTGCTCCGGCCTCGACCTGCTTCACGAAGTAGTCGGCCTGCGACGTGCCCGACGAGATCCCCGGGCTGCCGACGGCGTACGCGCCGTGGTAGCCGAGAGTGGCCGACCCCGTCCACTGCTGGGTGAAGTTCTCGTTGGTGATGGTCGTGCCCTCGCTGGCTTTGACGAAGGCGAACTGCTTGCCGGCGTTCTTCGCAGCCGCCCAGTCGACGTCGCCGTTGTACGAGCTGACGTCCATCCCCTGCACCGGCAGCGACGATCCACCCGAGGCGGCGGCCGCGTCGCGGCTTCGCACCGACGGCGCGGCCACCTGCGGGCCGGCCGGCATCGACCAGCCCATCGAATGGCCGCCGTCAGCCGGTGTCTCGACCGTACTGGTCGCGGGGGCGGCGCTCGCCGAGACGGCGCCCCCTCCGGCAGCCAGAGCGACGGCCAGAGCCATCGCCCCCGCGAGTCGAAGTCGCAGCGAACTGGTGGGCGCAACGATGCGCGTCATGGTGCCTCCCCGGCGTCCCCCGATGCCCCCACGCGGAGGCCGGTACTCGATTCAGTATCGCCTATCTCGAAGCCCGATCGCCTCAGCAGTGGTCGAGCGCGGCCACGGCTGGGCTGAGGGCGCTGGTGCCGCCGAGCAGCGTGACCGTCGACGTCGCGTAGCCGTCGAGGTCGGATGCGACGTTCGAGGGGACGCAGGTCGGCTTCACGACGTAGAGGGGGTCGCCGGCAGAACCGGCCAGTGCGGCGCCGGAGAGCGCGTCGGCGAAGCCGGTGCCGGTGGCGAAGTACGCGGTGCTCGCCGAGGGAAGACCGCGTGGTTGATCAGCTCCGACGTGTTGTAGCGGGTCGAACCGGCGAACCGGGTCACAGCCACGCCGGGGAGCGCCGCCAGGCCGGACTGCACGCCGCTGCTGACGACGGTCGTTCCGCCGGCGATGTAGACCGTGGTGGCTCCGAGGCTCTGCAGCAGCTGTGTCGTCGTCGAGTCGGCCGTGGCGGCCGTGCCCTTGACCAGGATCACGGGGGCGGCCAGTTTCCCGGCCGCGGCCCCCGCCGCGAGGGCGTCGGGGTAGTTGAGGCCGGTTGCGATGAACGCGTGCGTGGCGCCGGGGGTCGTCGCCCCGGTTCCGAACGCGTCCTCGGTGACCAGGTCGGAGGTCTGGTACCGCGTGGTGCCGGCGATCCTCACGGTGTTGCTCTGGATGGCTGTCAGCTGCTGCAGCACGGTGTCGCTGATCGCGGACGGTCCGCCGACGACGACGATGCGGCTCGGGTTCAGGCGTGTGATCTCGGCGGCGACGTCGGCGGGCAGCGAATTCGGGCTGGTGAGCAGGAGCGGGCCGCCCTCCTTGGCGGCGGCGGGCGCCGCCGACAGGGCGTCGGGGTAGTTGAGCCCGGTGGCCACGAACACCACGGGCGCGGTGCCAGGGTAAGCGGCCTGCGAGATCGCAACCGACGTGGCATAACGCGACGACCCCGAGAGTCGCGTCTGCGTCAGGCGGTCGAGCTTCACGATCGTGTTGTCGTTCGAGTCGGTGATCCACAGGTGGCCGTCGCTGCTCCAGCCGTTGGCTTCGATCTGGGTGTCCGAGTTGTCGTAGAGCGTCGACACGACGCCGGCGGTGGTCACCTGGCCGACCTTGCCGGCGTCGAGGTACTCGTTGCCGTCACTGTCGGGCGCGGTGACCGTTCCGAGCACGTACGTGAGCGAGCCGTCGGGTGAGACGGTCAGGCCGGCGATCTGGCCTGTTCGACAGCGAACTTCGTGATGGCGCCGGCCGGTGTCACCTGAGCCACCGTGTTGGCGGCGGAGACGTACACGTCGGCGCCGTCAGTCTCGATCTCGGGGCGATGTACTGGCCGTTCGAATCCGAGCCGACCGAGTAGGGCGCGATGACGCCGCCCGACGTGATCTCGTCGACGCCGATGGCGACCGGGTATTCCGATGTGGCGGAGGCCCTGGTGACGGTGGTGCCCCAGATATTGCCGTCCGAGCCGATCGTGAGGTCTTGAGCGAGGTGGCCGATTGGGAGGGCGTGGTCAGTGTAGGCGCCAGCGGTCGTCATGCTGCCGAAGTGGCCGGTCGCGGTCAGGTTGGTGGCCGTGTCGGACGCGTACGAGTTCGACGCGATCAGCATGGTGCCGTCCGAGCCGGCCGTGATCCGGCGGACGATCTGCACGGGAGACGTGATGGCGGACATCTTGTGGTCGGTGATCGTGCCCGACGGCGTGATCGTGTCGACGTCACCCGAGTCGTCTGCCGAGAACCAGATGTTGCCGTCGGGCCCGAGGGCGAGGTTGGAGATGTCGCTCCCGGAGGGAACCTCGAAGTAGGTCTGCACGTCGGCAGGGGTGATCCGGCCGATGTAGCCGACCTTGGTCTTGTCGTCGTAGGTCGTGAACCAGATGTTGCCGTCCGACCCCTGGGTGAGGCTGTAGGCGGTCGTGTGTCCACCGGTCATCGAGAACTCGGTGATCTTGCCGGTCGCGCTCGTGACCCCGATCTTGGTGTCGTAGTCGGTGTACCACATCGCCCCGTCGGCTCCTGCGACGAGCTCTTCGGGCACGTAGGCCTCGTCGGACGGCACAGCGTACTTGACGTAGTTCGCGGCGTTGATCGTCGGGGCGGGGGCGGCGTTCGCCGGCGCCGCGACGATGCAGAGCAGGGCCGCAGCCGAGAGGGCAGCGGCGGTGGCCGCGGCACGGAGGAGGGTCGATCGCATCAGCAGTGCTCCAGTTCGGCGACGGCGGGGGTGAGGGCGGAGGTGCCACCGAGGAGGGTGACGGTCGAGGTGGCGTAGGTGTCGAGGTCGGATGCGACGTTCGAAGGGACGCAGGTCGGCTTCACGACGTAGAGGGGGTCGCCCGCAGAGCCGGCGAGGGCCGCGCCCGAAAGGGCGTCGGCGAAGCCGGTGCCGGTGGCGAAGTACGCGGTGCCCGCACTCGAGAAGACGGCCTTGTTGATCAGCTCGGACGTGTTGTAGCGCGTCGATCCTGCGAATCGGGTGACGGTCACGCCCGACAGAGCCGCGAGGCCCGACTGGACCCCGCTGCTGACGACGGTGGTGCCGCCGGCGATGTCGACGCTCGTCGCGCCGAGGGTGCTGAGCAGTTGCGTGGTCGCGTCGTCGAGGGCCGACGCGGTGCCCTTGACCAGGATCACCGGGGCGTCCAGTTTGCCCGCGGCAGCGCTTGCAGCGAGGGCGTCGGGGTAGTTCTGCCCGGTGGCGACGAAGGCGCTGGTTGCTCCCGACGTGCCGAACGCGTCATCGGTGACCAGGTCGGAGGTCTGGTAGCGGTTGGAGCCGGCGATCCTGTCGACAGTGCCGGGCGTCGACTCGCTGCTCGCGAGCGTGTCGAGCTGCTGCTCGACTGCGGCGCTGATGGCGGACGTGCCGCCGACGATGACGATTCGGCTCGGCTTGAGGCGCGTGATCTCGGCCGCGACATCGCTCGGCAGCGAGTTCGGGCTGGTCAGCAGCAGGGGGCCGCCCTCCTTCACGGCGGCGGGCGCCGCCGACAGGGCGTCGGGGTAGTTGAGCCCGGTGGCCACGAACACCACGGGCGCGGTGCCGGGGTAGGCGGCCTGCGAGATCGCGACGGACGTCGCATAGCGGGACGAGCCCGCGATCCTGGTCTCGCTCAGCGGCGTGGCCTTCGCGATGGTCTTGTCGTTCGAGTCGGCGAGCCAGAGGTGACCGGTGCCATCCCATTGGAACGAGAGGATGTCAGAGGTCGACGACGCGTAGTAGGTGGTGAGTGCACCCGCCGGGCTGACGGTGCCGACGGTTTGGATCTCGAGGGCGGGCTCGGCGAAGGGGACGTTCTTGTAGTTCCCCGACGCGAAGGCGACGCCGCCGTCCGTGCCCGGGTAGACGAAGGCTTGCGCCGCGCCTGACTTGTAGCGGCCGACGACCTTCCCTGCGGTCGAGATCTGGATGATATTGCCGTCGAACGCCTCCCACAGGGCCGACGTTCCCGCCACGATGTTCGTTCCCGAGAAGCCGTCGGTCGAATCGGGGCCGACCGCATACGACGTGAGGGTGCCGCCCGGGGTCAGCTTGATCACGCTTTCAGGGACGGTGGGGGCGTTGGCGTCGACGACAGCCGAAGCCCAGATGTTGTCGTCCGGGCCGAGAGTGATGGCCCCCGCCACCGCGCCGGCCGGAAGCGCGAATTTGTGCGCAGTGCCGTCGGGTGCGATTCGCTCGATTGCGCCCGACTCCGTGAATGTCTTTCCGTTGTAGATGCTGTCGGCGAAGTACAGGTCCCCGTCATGGCCCAGGACTGCAGACCCGAGGGTCTCGCTGTCCGTCTCCGGTAGGTTCGAGAAGACTGGGAATTTCGAGATATCGCCCGCGGTGTCGACGCGGAGGAGCGAGACGTTCTTCGGCAGGGTCCCACTCCCGTTCTGATCCTCCTGGAGCGGGAACCAGAGGTCGCCATCGCTGCCGAGGAATCCCTGCTGGAGGTCGGGGAAGCCGTCAGTCGACGAGACCGGGAAGTACGAGATGTCGCCGGTCGGCGTGATGCGGCCGATGGAGTCGGTGGTAGTGAACCACATGTTGCCGTCCGAGCCGAGGACGAGGCCCTCGGCGTACTGCTCCTGAGAAGACACCTCGTAGGTCGTCACCGCGCCGGTGGTCGAGATGTGGCTGATCGAACGCATGCTCGCGTCGCCGAAAGCCCCGTTGTCCTCCGCGCTGAACCAGATCGATCCGTCGGCGCCCTTGATGAGACCGGCAGCCTCGCCGAGAGTTTTCGGCACGGGATACTTCACATAGTTCGCGGCGTTCGGCGTCGCGACGGGTGCGGCGTGAGCGGGAAGGGCCAGAAGGCTGGAGGCCAGGACGACGCCGGCTGCGGCAGCGAGGGCCCCAGGCGCGGAAGGGTGGTGCGACGGGACACGGCAGTGCTCTCCTCGGAGTGGTGGCGACGACCGAGGGAACGCGGTGTGCAGAGTGATCGGATGCCGCGGCCCTTCACCAGTGATCCCCCTGGACCTGCGACGGGCTCACGGTACATCGAAGGCAGGATTAGGCACATCGCCCCCGAACGGGGGTCGTGGTCGCAACAGCGCTGTGAAGCCGCATCCGAGCCGAGCTGCAGGTTTGCGACGCTGCCGCCGGTGACGGCCGCAGGAAGGGGGAAGCTCGGGGCCGCGTCGGCGCTCTTGCTAGGCTTCCGGCGTGCAGATCCGCGAACTGAAGATTCCCGACAGCTACGAGATCACCCCCAAGCAGTTCGGTGACGACCGCGGCGTGTTCCTCGAGTGGTATCGCTTCGACCGTCTCGAAGAGACCGTGGGGCACTCGATCGACCTCCGGCAGGCGAACACCTCGGTGTCGAAGCGCGGCGTCGTGCGCGGCATCCACTTCGCCGACGTGCCGCTCGGCCAGGCCAAGTACGTGACGGCGACCCACGGTGCCGTGCTCGACTACGTCATCGACATCCGCGTGGGCTCGCCGACGTTCGGGCAGTGGGACTCCGTGCTGCTCGACGGAACCGATCGCCGCGCCATCTACATCGCCGAGGGCCTCGGCCACTGCTTCGTCGCGCTGACCGACGACGCCACGGTGAGCTACCTGGTGACCGACGTCTTCAACGCGCCCCGCGAGCACGGCATCAACCCTTTGGATCCTGACGTCGCCCTGGTCTTCCCCGACGAGGCCGGCGAGCCGCTGCTCTCGCCGAAAGACACCGACGCCCCCTCGCTCGCCGAGGCCGCGGCATCGGGCCTCGTGCCCACGTGGGACGACATGCGCGCGTACTATGCGTCGCTCAACGAGAAGGCGGCTGCGTCGCCGAAGGAGACAGGCCGATGAAGGGCATCATCCTCGCGGGCGGCACCGGCTCGCGCCTCTGGCCGATCACCAAGGGCGTCTCGAAGCAGCTCATGCCGATCTACGACAAGCCGATGGTCTACTACCCCCTGTCGACCCTGATGATGGCCGGCATCAACGAGGTGCTGATCATCACCACGCCTGAGTACAACGAGCAGTTCCGCGAGCTTCTCGGCGACGGGTCGAGCCTCGGCATGCGCATCGAGTACGCCGCGCAGCCCTCGCCCGACGGCCTCGCGCAGGCGTTCATCATCGGCGAGGAGTTCTTGGCGGGCGACAGCGTCGCCCTCGTGCTCGGCGACAACATCTTCCACGGTGTCGGCCTCGGCTCGAACCTCAAGAGCAACACCGAGGTCGACGGCGCGACGATCTTCGCCTACCACGTCTCCGACCCGCACCGGTACGGCGTGGTCGACTTCGACGACGACTTCAAGGCCGTCTCGATCGAAGAGAAGCCGAAGGAGCCCAAGAGCAATTACGCGGTGCCCGGCCTCTACTTCTACGACAACTCGATCGTCGAGATCGCGAAGTCGATCAAGCCGAGCGCCCGCGGCGAACTCGAGATCTCGACCGTGAACGAGCGCTACCTCGCCGACGGAAAGCTGCAGGTGCAGGTGCTCGACCGCGGCACGGCGTGGCTCGACACCGGCACGTTCGAGTCGATGATGCAGGCCTCCGAGTACGTCCGCGTGATCGAGGATCGCCAGGGCCACAAGATCGGCTGCATCGAAGAGATCGCCTGGCGCAACGGCTGGATCGACGACGCGGCCCTCGAGGCGCTTGCAGCCCCGCTCGCGAAGAGCGGCTACGGCGTCTACCTGCAGAACCTCCTCAGGGGCTGACCCCCTCCGACGTGATGCGCCCGTCGTTCCATGCGGTGCGAACCCGGGCCCGGCGTGTGAGCCACGCGCGCTGGGTGCGCTGCACCCGATAGAACCGGTCTTTCAGGGGCGACAGGCCGTGATACTGGTTCTTCTCCTCCGAGACCAGGTCGATGGTCGTCCGACCCTTGATCACTCGCCAGCCCTTGGCGTGGGCGAGGAACGTCATCCACTGGTCTTCCAGAAAGGCGAACTCACGGGGCAGGTTCGCGAAGAAGCGGTCGTCTCTGACGAGCGAGCTGTCGTAGACAGTGCCTCCGGTGCCCGCATGGTCGGCGTCGCTGCCCGGCTCGATCTCGGCGCGTCGCCAGTAGGAGCCGTGCAGGCTGAAGGCCCACCAGGCGACGACGGAGCGCTCGCTGTAGTCGCGAAGCAGGTCCTCGACGAAGTTCGGCGACACGTCCTGGTCGTCGTCGAGCATGAGCACGGGGCCCGTGTAGCCGCCGTTGGCGAGAAGGCGGGCCGCGACGAAGCGAGCGAGGCCGCCGATGTTGACAGGGCTCTGCACGAGGTCGACGCCGGCCAGCGAACCACCGGCAGCGTCGGTGATCCTGCCCGCGTAGAAGTCGGCGTCGGCCGCATTGTTGTTCCAGAGCAGGAGGGCGACGCGGTGCGGGCCCGAGAGAGATCGCAGCATCGCGAGCACCTCGTCGATGCGCTCGGGGCGGTTCCAGAGACACATTACCAGAGGCAGCACGCCGGCCTCGGGGCGCGCCCACCCTCCTGAGCCGTGCACGACCACCCCGTCGTGAAGGAGGCCCCCGACGACGCGCAACCAGGCTCGCTCTCGCGGAACCGCCTTCAGGCGACGCGCAGCGAGGATCAGCCGATCGTAGAGGGCCTCGGCACCGGCGCGACGCACCGCCTGCCGGGCCCGCTCGCGGACCACGAGCGTCACGAGCGCTCGGAAGCAGCCCGAACGACGACGCCCTTGCGCCGGCGGCTCAGGCCGGCAGCCAGCGCCAGCAGGAGGTCGGTCGCCGTCAGAAGCACGCGCGACATCACGGCGACGCTGACGGCGCCGTTGAGGCTCATGGCCGAGCCGGCGACGAGAAGCGCCGTGAGCACGGCCTCACGACCGCCGAGGCCCGCGGGGAGGAAGAAGACGAGGAACCCGACGAGCCAGGCGAGAGAGTAACCGCCGATCGCGAGCACGAAGGTGTGCCCGTCGAGGCGGATCAGCGCGGCCGACAGGGTGGCGATGTGGGCCCCGAACAGGATCCAGGCGATGACGGCCCAGCCGAAGGCTTTCGCCACGGACGGGAGCGGAAGGCGGATCGTGCCGAAGTCGCGCTTCATGACGCGCGATGCGAGCCGCATGACGAGGCCGAGGACTGCCGGGTGGAGGGCGGCGAGCGCGATCGGGACGAAGACGATGACGAACCAGTACTTCGAGAGCGCGTCGGGGATCACGAACGGCAGACTCGCGGCAGCGACGCAGACGCCGGCGCCGCAGCTGACCAGAAGCGTCAGCAGCCCGACCGCGACCGACTTGACCACGGGCACCCTGTGCTCGCGACCGAGGTCGGCCTGCGCTGCGATCGCCCAGATCGAGCCGGGGATGTACTTGCCGATCTGGGACAGGAAGAAGACGCGCTGCGCGGCCATCAGAGCCAGGGGGTGGCCCGCGCCGCGCATGAGCTCGCGCCAGGAGAGGAACGTGGCATAGGTCGCCGCGATCGCCAGAACGAGGCCGATCACGATCGAGAGGGGGTTCTGGCGACCCAGGGCGTCGACGATGTCGGAGGCGCGGGGGATGAGGAAGACGATGCAGAGCACGAGCGCGACCACCAGCGCGCCGACGCGAATGAGACGCCTCCAGTTGCGGGGGGCTCGTGTGGCGGGTTCGTCGGGGGAAGTCATGGTCACCTAGTGTTTCATGGGGCCGTGAGTAGTCGGCCCGTTCGGCCGACCACGGAGGCGTGTTGCGCATTCTTGCCTTTGGAACCTATCAAGTCGCGAGCCATCCGCGAATCGCGGTGATCCTCGAAGGGCTCCGCGATCGCGGGTACACCGTCGACGAGGCCAACGTGCCGTTGGGTCTCTCGACCGCCCAGCGCGTCGAGCTCCTCGGCTCCAAGACGGGGGCGATCCGCATGCTCGGGAAGCTCGCAGGAGCCTGGTCTCGTCTGGTCGTGACGGCGGCACGCACGCGGCGCCGAGCGAGGCCTGACGTGGTGATCGTCGGCTACATGGGCCACTTCGACGTCTGGCTCGCCCGCCTGATGTTCCCGCGCACGACCATCGTGCTCGACCACCTGATCTTCGCATCGACGACCGCGACCGATCGCGGCGTCGGCGATACGGGCCTCAAGCAGCGTCTGCTGCGCTTTCTTGACCGCGGTGCTCTGACCCTGGCCGACATCGACGTCGTCGACACCGAGGAGCATCGGGCGCTGGTGCCCGAGAGCCTTCGTCGCAAGGCGGTCGTGGTGCCGGTCGGTGCGAGCGGCCCCTGGTACGATGCTGCCGCGGCGGCGCACGGCGCGCCCCGAGACGGCGGTGCGGCTGTCAGCGTGGTCTTCTTCGGACTCTTCACGCCTCTGCAGGGCGCGGAGACGATCGGTGCCGCCATTGGCCTGCTGCCGGGCGACGGCAGCATCCGGGTGACGATGATCGGGTCGGGGCAGGATCTCAAGGCAGCCAGGTCGAAGGCGCAGGGCGGCGCGCCGGTCATGTGGGAGCCCTGGGTCGACGCTGCCGAGCTGCCCGCCGTCGTGGCCTCCCGCGACATCGGCATCGGCATCATGGGCGCCACCGAGAAGGCCGCCAAGGTCGTACCGAACAAGGTCTACCAGTGCGCGGCTGCCGGCATCGCCGTCGTGACGAGCGACACTGCTCCGCAGCGCCGGGCGTTCGGCGACGCAGTGGACTACGTGGCTGCGGGAGACCCCGAAGCTCTCGCCGATGCGATCGTCCGGCTCGCCCGCGATCCTGCGCTCCTGGCCGCGCGAAAGGCTGCGGCGCGCGAGGCTGCGGAGTCGTTCCGGCCCGAAGCGTCGGTCGCTGCCCTCGACGAGCGGCTCAGCGTGCTCTGACAGCGTCGGGGCGGGTGCCGTCACGAGCTCGTGCCGGCGTGGGCGCCTCGCCGCAGCATTCCGCGCTCGTGAGGCCCGGTCTCGCGGGGCGGGGCGGCGAGGCCGCGCCACACCAGGACGACGGTGACGCCCCCGAAGACAACGGTGAGCACGATCACTGCGAGGAGCGATATCGATCCCAGTGTCGTGGCTCCTCGCAGCGCCTGGAAGCCCGCGGGGGTCGGGAGCTCGCTCCCACCCTGGTAGAAGCCGAGAAAAGCGACGACGAGGCCATAGAGGGCCACCAGGACGGCGAGAGTCACCAGAGCGCGTCCGACCATCAACCGGGTGACCTCCGACCGCACCGCGTTGGAGAGCCCGAGGGCGACGAGAGCCACGAGCGCGATGATCGACGGGAAGTAGTAGCGCCCTTGGTCGCCCGACACGAGATGGGTGGCGGCATAGGACTGCCAGTTGTTGCCGAGCTGCAACACGATCGTGGTCACGACAAGCGCCCCCAGGGCGATGGGCGCGCGCAGACCCGACCGCCGGCGGAACGCGAACAGCACGATCACAGCGATCGAGCCGACGGTGAGCACTCCGGTGAGGGTGCCGCTGATCGTGATCGCAGTCGGCGTCGGGACCAGCCCGAAATCGCCCCAGAATGACGAGGTGACGTGGTTCCACTCGGTTACGAAGAACCCACCGACGTTCGGGCCGTGACCGGGCGGCCACGGAAGGACGGCTCGGACGAGACCGGCCGGCTGCAGCTGGTGGTAGACGACGATGTTCCGGAGCCACCACGCGCCGCCCAGGGCTGCGACGATGACGCCGGCGACCACGAACTGGGCGACGCTGCGCGCAGAGCGCAGGCGTCCTGTGAAGAGCACCAGGAGCACCAGGATGACGAAGAACAGGCTCGGATAGCCGGTGGCCTTCGTGGCGACTGCGGCGGCACTCGCCAGCGCGAGCGCGACCGTGGTTCGCCAGCGAACGTCGCCTGTGAGCACGAGTGCGCCGAGCCAGATCGTCAGGCCGCCGAAGAGCATCAGCGGCGCGTCGTTCGTGACCGCCGATCCGACGAGTGCGACCTGTGGAACGAGAACGATGCTCATGGCCCCGACGAGGCCGGCGCGATTCGAGTGCGCAAGTCGGCGGACCGTCGCCCACGCGAGGAGGGGGAGGGGTGCGATGAGGCAGGAGTCGAAGAGGCGCAGGATCGCGAGGTCGACGTCCCAGCGTAGGTGAAGGAATCCGACGGCGTGCATCAGCCCGGCTGCGACGGCATAATACGTCGGAGGGTGCTGCGACATCTGGTCGATCGTGCTCGGCGACGTACCGGGATGGGCGGCCAGCAGAGCCTCGAGAGTCGGCCGTGCCGAGGGCCCCGTCGTCAGGAGTTCGGAGCGTGCGGCGAGGACCGCGTTCAGGTAGGGCGCGTGGCCGGGAGCCGCCCAGCCGTATCCGAGAGCGAACCGCAGTACCGAGTCGAAGTGCGCGAGCTCGTCGGGCGCCCCGAAGACCGGCGTCAGCATCGACCACAGCACGAGCACCACTAGGAACGCGGCTGTCGCGGCGCCGATCGCGATCCCGTCGCGCCGGGCGATCGGGGGAACGCTCACGGCCTTGTCACTGCCGGGGGCGGGCAGCGAGACGGCCGCGAGGGCGCTTTCGACGCCCGAGCACGATCACGAGAGCCGACACGATCGCCGCGATGACGATCGAGGCGACGGTGAGCACGACGCCTTCGCCGAGACCCGGAGTCGAGTACTGCAGGTCGACCGTGTGCTCGCCCTTCGGCACCCAGACCGCTGCGCCGGCGTTGTCGGCGGTGACGAGGTCGGTCGCCTTCCCGTCGACGGTCGCCGACCAGCCGGGACGCTGCAGGGAGTCCTCCACTACGACCCAACCACCCAGCGTGGCGTTCACGTGCACGACGGTCGCGTTGACGTCGCTGGCGTCAAGCTTGAGACTCGCGGTGCCCTGCGGGTCGGCCTGGTGCGTCGTCGGGGAGCTGAGGACGACCTCGTCGGCCGGTGTTGCAGGATCCTGCAGCGTCGCGATCCGGGCCTTGGCCGTCGTCTCGACCGACTGGTTGGAAGCCCAGTGCACGCGGTCGCCCGCGTCGAGGAGCTGGTAGATGGTGGCGTCGCCGGTGTGGACGACGCGCACGTCGGCGCCCGGCGTGGGCCGGTAGATGTTGACAGCGGCGAGCCCTGCGGACGTGGTGCCGACCTGCACCGACTTGCCGGTCGGGATGCCGGTAATCGAGATGCGCGCGTGCCAGGAGGTCGATGTCGGGATCGAATCGCCCTTGAGCGCGACCCACCGTGCTCCCTGGAACGTCTGGACCCAGGTGGTCGTCGAGGCCAGGGTCTTGCCGGTGCCGTCGGCGATGAGCGAGACGGTGAGCTCCATCCCCTTCTGCACGTGGACGAGGTTCGCCGGCCCGGCGAACTGGAAGCCGTTGACCGGACCCGACCAGGTGGTCGTGTTCACCGATGTCGAGGTGCTCGTCAGCGAGTCAGTCGTGACCGGCGCGGGCCCGCCCACGCCCGTCCCGACGAGCGGGTACGACGGATCGTTGATGACGTAGCGGGTGCCGAGGCGATCGAGGATCGGCGAGGTGATCGACCGGGGCAGGTTGCCGGGCGATAGCGTGGAATAGGTCGGCGTCGTCGCGGAGGCCGGGTCGACGGCCGTCATCAGCTGCTTCCAGGCCGTGGTCTGGAAGGTGTGACCGGTGAGCGAGCGCACCTGGTAATACGAGGCCGTGCCCGGGAGGGTCGACTGGCCGGACGTCGCGAAGCGCTGCTGTGCCGTGAGGTTCTTCTTCAAGAAGTTCAGAGCGGGGGTATTCGGATAGAACGACGCGTCGGAGGCGACGGGCCACCAGGCCTGCACCGAGGTGATGGCGGGAACCGCGACCAGGGCGATGATGCCTACCCCGGCGACGAGGCCGACGATGCGCGAGCGCAGGATCCAGGCGAGGAGCACCAGGATCACGGCGGCACCGGCGACACCGCCCGTCCAGAGCACGCCCAGCTTGACCTGGTGCACGTACTCCGCCGAGATCGGGAACAGGATCTCGCGCGTCTGCCAGATGATCCAGGCGGCCGCGGCGAGCACCAGCATGGCCACTGCAGCGCGGCCGATCCAGTAGAGCGGAGCGACGCGACGCACGCGGGCGAACTCGGCGCGGAGGTTCTCGGGCTCGACGAGCTTGCCCAGGCCGATGCCGGCGAGGGCGGCCGCGAAGAAGCCGACGTCGCATCGCATGCGGCCGATGGGGTTGGAGTCAAAGACGGGGAGGTGCCGGACCGCTGCGAGCAAGGGCCCGCCGAGGAACACGAGGATGACGCTCAGGGCGAGCAGGCCGATGAGGAGCGGCACGGCACCCGTTCGGTGCGGTGATCGCGAGCGGATGAGCACGGCCGCTGCGACGAGCACAACAGCTGCAGCGCCGACGTACGAGTAGATCTCGGTGGGGTTGCCGCCGCCGAAGATGGGGCCGCGCGACTGCTCGCTCTCGGCGTCCGCCAGCCACGAGGTGACGAGGGCGCCTATGCCGAGAGCTCCGCTGCCGCCGCTCTGGGCCCGGACGCCGAAGTTGATGACGCTGAGGGCGTTGTGGGCAAAGGGCACGATCTGCCAGGCGGCCAGGAGCACGCCGAACAGCAGCCCCCCAACGACGATCCCCAGGCTGACGACCATTTCCCGCATCCGTGGGTGGGCGACGATCGTGCGGACGACGAAGTAGAAGGCTCCGACGAAGAGCGTGTAGCCGACGACGGCCGGGAATCCGCCGAGTAGCATGCAGGCGAGCGCGACGCCGACACTGATGATGTCGCGCGCCTTCTTCTCAGCGGCGGCGCGATCGATCGCCCAGAACAGCAGCGGGATGAAGGCGGCGACCCGGGTCTGCGGCCAATTGGTCCAGGCCACCATGAAACCGGACGACGAGAAGACGAGGGCGGCGATCGGCCATCCGGCACGGGGCACGCTGTACCGGCGGAGGAGGAGGGCCATGCCGACCGTGACGACCACGATCTCGAGCAGCTTGACGACGCCGGGAGCGTACGAGAGGGGCAGGATCCACCAGGGAAGCGAGAGCGGCGAGTACGCGCCCGAGTCGGGGAGACCGCCGAGCTCCGTGCCACCGGAGAGATAGGGGTTCCACTGCGCGAAGACGCCCTCGTGGGCCAGTCGGACAAGAAGGGCGACCTGCGGGGCGCCGCTGTCAATCGTATCGCTGTCGTAGACGTTGCTGGTCGACGTCGCGGACTTTGCCGCGTCGCTCCACGGGGCGAAGTCGTGCAGGAACGCGGTGTTGAGAAAAGTGCCCTGGCCGAGGAGGGGGATGCCGAGGCTGAAGACGACGAACGCGACGAGAGCCGCCCAGGCCGCGATCTCGATCCACGCGCCGGGGGTCCGCAGCCACGTTGAGAACCGGGAGCGGCGCCCGGGGCGGGGCTCGTCGGCAGCCTGCTCGTCGCGAGGACGGGTCTCGGCTGACGGCGGAGTCACCGCCGCCTCAGTCGCCATAGCGCTGGAGCTTCTGGTAGTCGAGGGACTCTTCGGCGAGCGTCCGGTTTATTCGCGTGAGGTCGGCCACGACGCCCATGACGAGCGAGAGCAGGGCGCTCACGATCAGCAGGAGGCCGAGGAGCAGCGACTGCAGGTTCGATCCGGCCTCGTGCTCGGCGAGGAGCACGAGATAGCGCACGAAGGGGATCAGGCCGGCCACGGCGAGCACGATGCTGATCCAGGCGAAAAGGGCCACGGGCCGGTACATCAGGTAGGCCCGGACGATCGCCGAGCCCGACTGGAACATGTGCTGGAAGATGTTCGAGAAGAGACGCGACTCGCGGGTCTTCGGGTTGGTGGTGATCGGGATGCTGGTGATCGCGATGCGCTTGTAGCCGGCCTGCACGATCGTCTCCATGCAGTAGCTGAACTGCGTGACGATGTTCAGGCGGATCAGGGAGTACTTCGAGTACGCGCGGAACCCGCTGGCCGCGTCGGGCAGGTCGAGGCCGGCGGCACGGCTGACGACCCAGCTGCCGAGCTGCTGCATCGACTTCTTGAAGCCCGAGAAGTGCTCGATGGTCTTGGTCTGGCGATCGCCCACGACGATCTCGGCCTCGCCGCGCAGGATCGGCTGCACGAGCTCGGGGATCGCCGCCTGCGGGTACTGGTTGTCGCCGTCGGTGTTCACGACGATGTCGGCGCCGTGGAGGAGGGCGTAGTCCACGCCGTCGCGGAAGGAACGGGCGAGGCCCATGTTGCGCGCGTGACGCACGAAATGGGTGACCCCGTACGACTTCGCGACCTCGACCGTCCGGTCGGACGAGCCGTCGTCGATCACGAGGATCTCGATCTCGTCGATTCCGTCGATGTGTGTGGGCATCGTCTCGAGGACGGCTGGGAGGGTCGTCTCCTCGTTGAGGCACGGGATCTGGATGAAGAGTTTCACGCGGGTCTGAGTCCTGGGTTCTCGAGAACGTCGGGAGCGTTCGTTGTCGTCTCCCCCCGCGCGCTCGGCGCCGGATCGCTCTCGGGGAAGGGCCTCGACGAGTTTACATGCGGTGTCACCGGCGGCCGCGCCGCGCCGCGCTGCCCAGCGCGTCCGCGAGGCGGACGACCTTGCGCGCATGAGTGGCGTCGAGCTCGGCCGTGATCCGCGCGTTCTCGGCCTCGAGGCCGCGGGTGTGGCGTTCGAGCTCGAGGACGCGCTGCTGCGCGCCCGCAGCCTCGACACGGCGTTCATCACGCTCGCGCCGCAGCTCTCGGTCGCGCGAGAGGATGATCTCGCCCGCGCGGGACGCGGCCTTACCGGCATCGACCGCGTAGGGGTGGTCGGCCGGGTAGGGGGCGCCCTCGTGCTCGAGGGAGTCGAAGAAGTCGGGAAGGCTGCGGTCGAGACGGAAGGGGCCGGCTTCGGCCTCGTCGTCGGTGACCATTCGCAGGGCGTAGTAGAAGAAGAGGGTGCCGTCGTGGTGCCGGCGATAGTCGAGCATGCCGTGGTGGTTGGGGCTCGGCGCCAAGTCGGGGTTCGCGTCGTAGGCCCGCCCCGAGATCTCGACCTTGTTGTCGAGCTGCTTCCACGAGCGCCACGGCAGGTGGATGACCTCGAGGGCGAGGGTGGGCGGGGGAGTGCCCTGGCTGCCGATGCTGACGAGGTGGTTGCCCTGCACGACGGTCACGTCGGGCGAGCCGACATGGATCGCGTTCGGCGTGGGCTGGGCGAGTACACCCCGCTGCTGCAGTTCGTCGTTCGTGCGCTCGTCGCGCCACACGAGGCGATCGATGCCGGCGCCCGACCTCGCGATCCTGCCGACCATGTTGACGATCGGCACGGTGAACGCGGCCAGTGCCGGGTCGAGCCTCTCGAACACGTCGCGCAGCCGCAGACTGCGATCGACGGGCATCAGGAACTCGTCGGCGTCGGCGTTGATCACCCAGTCGGCACCGTAGCGGGACGATGCCTCGCGCGCCATCCCGGTGACCAGCTGGCCCTGCTGCTTCATCTGCACGGGCTCGTCGCGGAGATCGACGAGGCCTCGGTCGGCGTAGCTCTGCAGGATCTCGCGCGTGCCGTCGATCGACCCGTTGTCGGTGACCAGGATGACGTCGACGCCTTGGGCTACGTGGTAGTCGACCCACTGTCGGATGATGTCCGCTTCGTCGCGGACCATTGCGGTGACGGCCAGTTTCATTCAGGTGCTCCTACGGTCGTCTCTGGTCGTGCTGCGGTGCCCGGGCGCCGTGCCCGTCTATCCCGCCGTCTGGCGGAGGGTCGAGTGCTGGCGCACGGTTCCTGACCCCTCGAGGTCGTTCGTCATCACGAACCGGGCCGCCTGCCGCTCGATGGCGATGTGCTCGCCGGTCGGCTTGGCGAAGAACGCGTGGAGGAAGAATGCGCCGCCCCCGAAGTGGATGTCTTCGATGCGGTATTCGACCGTCGCCTCGCCGACCATCGGCGGGTGGACGAAACCGAGCATGCGGCTGTCGGTGCCGTACACCGGTTGACCGAGGTTGCCCTCGATCTTGAAGCCGGAGTGCCACGACTCGAGTCGCGTCGCGTGAGAGTAGGTCATCCGCACGATCAGGTTGTCGCCCGGCTGGAACTCGTCGCCAGGCGCCCGGCCCTCGGCGATGATCTCGGCGCTCAGCACCTTGCCGGGGTTGACCTCTTCTTCTTGCTTGCCCTGGGCCTCGGCCTCGGCGATGCGGCGGTCTTCGAGGATGTCGCGGAAGTTCTTGACCGCGTCTCGAGCCGAGCCCTGGAACATGACCTCGCCTTTGGCGAGAACGACGGCCATGTCGCACATCTCCTGCACCTGGCCGAGCGAGTGGCTGACCAGGATGATGGTGCGGCCCTGCTGCTGGAACTCGCGGATCTTGTCGAGGCACTTGCGCTGGAACGCCTCGTCGCCGACGGCCAGCACCTCGTCGACGAGCAGGACGTCAGGGTCGGTGTGGATCGCCACGGCGAAGGCGAGTCGCACGTACATGCCGGACGAGTAGAACTTCACCTGCGTGTCGATGAAGTCGCCGATGCCCGAGAAGTTGAGGATGTCGTCGAACTTCGCCTCGGTCTCTTCTCGCGTCATGCCGAGGATGGCCGAGTTGAGGAAGACGTTCTCGCGGCCGGTGAGGTCGGGGTGGAACCCGGCGCCGAGTTCGAGCAGGGCGGCGAGGCGCCCCCGACGCTTGATCGTGCCGGAGGTGGGGTCGAGGATGCCGCCGATGGCCTTGAGCAGCGTGCTCTTGCCTGACCCGTTCGGGCCGAGGAGCCCGATGGTCGCGCCGGCGGGGATCTCGAGGCTGACGTTCTTGAGCGCCCAGAACTCCTCGCTGTTGCGGCGCCCGGCGCGACCGAGCGTGACGAGCCGCTCTTTCAGCGAGTTGTCCTTGCGGATGGTGAAGCGCTTGGAGACGTTCTCGACGGTGACGACTGTCGGAGCGCCGCGCAGGGGGCGGAAGGGCTCTTCTTCGAAGACGGGCCGGTTCTCGGTGGTGATGGTCATGATCGGGGGAGTCCGTTCTAGAGCTCTTGAGCGAAGTTGCCCTGGAGGCGCGAGAACACGCGCTGGAAGACGACGATCAGCACGAGGCCGATGACGCCGGCGACGATCATGTGCAGAAGCATGTCGTTCGGGTAGTTGTTGTCGGGGCCGGCGACCCAGAACGCCCGGTGGAAGCCGAGCACGGCGAGGGTGATCGGATTGTCGGTGTAGATGGACAGCAGGAGGCCGAAGTGCTTGGCGTGCGCAGCCACGGTCGCCCAGGCGTAGACGATGGGCGAGCCCCACATCAGCAGCATCAGCAGCACCTCGACGAGGTATCCCATGTCGCGCAGGTAGACGTTCGCAGCGGCGAGCAGGAGGCCGAAGGCGGTGCCGTAGATCAGGATCAGCAGCGTCGATGGGAAGAAGTAGAGCAGGCCCAGGTGGATCGGGAACTGGCCGGTCACGGCCGTTGCCGCGAGCAGCACGATGATCTGGATGCCGAAGTTGAACATCGCCGAGCCGATGCTGGCGAGCGGATAGATCTCGCGCGGCACGTAGACCTTCTTGATGAGCCCGGCGTTGGCCACGATCGAGCCGGTGGCGCCGCCGATGATCTCGCTGAAGAGGTTGTAGACCGTCAGGCCGGAGAAGACGTAGACCGCGAACTCGGGAATGTTGCGGGCGGCGCCCAGCACCTGGCCGAGGATCACGTAGTAGATCAGCAGCTGGGTGATCGGGCGGATCAGGGTCCAGACGAAGCCGAGCGCGCTGTCCTTGTAGCGCGACTTGAGGTCGCGGCGCACGAGGAGATCGAGCAGGCTGCGGTGCGCGAAGATGTCGCGGATGATCCCGATGCGGCCGGCGAAGGCGCCGGTCGGCTGGCCCGCGACGACGAGCGGCTCATCCTTGAGCCGCGCGAAACGGGCGGCGCTGACCGGGTCCGGCTCGTCACCGAGGGGGGTGAACGCCGTCGTGGTCGTGGTCGTGGTCATGGCTGCTACCTCATCCTTGGAAAACCTGGAAACTATACCCCGAGGGGCTGGGCCGAGGGCACGTCGTCGCCGTGTCGGCCCAGGCGGATGTCAGTCCTTGCCGTACTTGCTGGCGCGGGTCGTCGCGAGGCGGTTCTTGACCTTGCTCTGCAGGAGGCTGACGCCGCCGCCCTCGGTGAGGTACCAGCGGGCCAGGTTGAGGTCGCGGACGAGGCCGTGGCGGCTGTTCGCGATCACGTGGAACTTCTCTTCGCTCGTCTGCGGGCTGCGGACGCGCTGCCGCACCACGACGGCCGCGGCGGACGACTGCATGGTCGCGGCCCGGTCGGGAGCGGGCTGCGGGTCGTTGCAGAACTCGACGAGCGGAGCCAGTGCATTCTCCCAGGTGAAGTCCTGGCGCACGCGGCCGACGGCCTGCCGCGCGGCCGTGACCGCCTTCTCGTCGTAGAGCATCTTCTCGAGGGCGTCGGTCAGGGCGTCGACGTCGCGCTCGGGCACCGAGACACCCATGCCCTCGGCGCCGACGAGGTCGCCGAAGCTGTCGCCGCGGGTGGTGACGATGGGCAGGTTCGCCCACATGTAGTCGAGGATTCGGGTGCGGAACGAGAACTGAGTCTCGATGTGGTCGTAGTGCGTGCTGACGCCCGCGTCGGCCTCGAGCAGGTAGTTCTGGCGGTCGTCGAGGGCCACCCACTGCTCGTTGAAGAAGACGTTCTTGTCGTAGACGCCGAGGCGGCGGGCCTCCTCGCGGGTCTTCGCGACGATGGCCATCTCGGGCACGTCCGGGTTCGGGTGCGCCACGCCGAGGAAGAACAGGCGCACGTCGGGGCGACGCTCGGCGAGTTGCGCGATCGCGCGCACCAGCGTGATGGTGTCGAACCAGTTGTAGAGCCCGCCGCCCCAGATGACGACCTTGTCGTCGTCCGAGATGCCGGGCACCACGCCGCGGATGGCCTTGCGCGTGTGGACGGGAGGCGTCGAGTCCATGCCGAACGGCGCGATGGCGATGAGGTTGTTGAGGTTCTCTTCGGCCGCGTAGTTCTCGGGGTTGATCCGCCCGAGGCCCGCGAGCTGGCCCAGCCAGAACAGGCGCTGGCGCTCGGAGGCGCAGAGGAAGAAGTCGGCGCGCAGCAGCTGTTCGTTGAGCACGTCGGTGGCCGACTGCACCTGGTTCTTCCACTGCGCGAGGCCCCACTCGCGGCCCTGCTCGAGCTGCTCGAGGTGCATCGGGTCGTAGAGGTCGGCGACCATGATCTTGGTGGAGTGCTTCAGCGTCGTGAAGTGGTGGAGCGCATGGCCCTGGAAGATGATGACGTCGGCCCACTCTTCGTGGTCCTTCATCTCGCGCTCGTTCTGGAGGCGCACCCGGTCGACCTCGAAGAGATCCGACTTGCGGTTGGCGACGTTCCAGGTGAGCAGGCGCACGTCGCTCTGCTGCGACAGCGCCTCGCTGATCTTCCACGCGCGCATGGCGGGGCCGGCCATCTTCTCGCCGATGGCGTCGCCGGTGATCACCAGGATGTGACGGCGCTCGGTGTGCTCGCGGATCCCGAAGGCGTCGACGATCGAGTGCAGTCCGTCGAGGAAGTAGGCGTCCGAGAAGAGCGGCTTGAAGATGTCGCCGAAGAGCCGGAAGAGGTCGCCGTCCGTGCGCTGGCGCCGGGCCTGCAGTTCGTCGCGGGTCTGCTGCAGCGACGGCAGCTCTTGCACGAACTGGTCGAGGGCGAAGAGACCGGCCACCGTGTCTTTGTTCACGGGGGTGTCGCGCTCGAACTCGTCCTCGGCGCCGGTGAAGCGGCGGATGTCGAACATCTCGGAGTCGAGCCCGCTCTTCGCGACGGCGCGACGCGCCAGGAGAGCGAGGGCGCCGGGCAGGAACCGCGACAGGCTCTCGTCGTCGAGGTTCTTGAAGAGCAGGATCAGCGCGTTGCGCTCGAGCAGGTACATCTCGCGGTACTCGCCGAAGCTCTTCATCGAGCCGTGGTGCTTGTGGTAGACGACCGACTCGGGGGCGAAGCGCACCCGGTAGCCGAGCAGGTTGAGGCGCCAGCCCAGGTCGACGTCGTCGTAGAACATGAAGAGACGCTCGTCGAAGCCGCCCACCTCGTGGAAGATCGCCTTGCGCACGAACAGCGCCGAACCGGTGCCGAACAGGATGTCGCGGGGGGTGTCGAACTCGCCGGTGTCGATCTCGGTGACCCGGTCTTTGTAGCCCATGCCGAACCAGGTCAGGCTGCCCTGCACGAAGTCGATCGCCTTGCCGTCCCAGTCGAGCACCTTGCTGCCGACGGCGGCGACTCTCGGGCTGACCGCGAACTGGCCGAGAGCGCCCCGGATCCAGTCGGCACCGGGCTTGGCGTCGTTGTTCAAGAAGGCGACGAACTCGCCGCGGGCCTTCTCGGCGCCGAGGTTGCTTCCGCCGGTGAACCCGAGGTTCTCTTTCGAGACGATGAGGGTGACGTTCTCCTGCTCGCCGAGGGCCGCGCGCAGCCGCGTCTCGCTGTCGTCGCCGGAGCCGTTCTCGACGATGACGATCTCGAGCTGCTCGGCCGGCCAGTCGACGTCGTTGAGCCGTGCGACGCACTCGAGGGTGTCGTCGGTGCCTCGGAAGTTGACGATGACGACGGAGACGACGCTCGACGTGGAAACTGACAAGGCGAAATGCTCCAACACGTTGGTGACAGGTGGGATCGGCCCGCGATGGGCGCTCTCACTATAGTCAGCCGTCTCCGAACGAACCCGGAGGGCTGGTCGGCGTCGAGAGGATCGGCGTCCGACAGAATGGTCGGATGCGCGCCTCCGTGATCGTCGTCGACTGGCATCAACCCGAGCTCACCAGGCGGTGCGTCGCGGCTCTCATGAAACAGCAGACGGCCTCAGGATTCGACGTGGTCGTCGTCGAGAACGAGGTCGCGCCGGGTGCCGCCCCCGACTTCTCCGATCTGGGCGCAGTCACGGTGGTCGAGGTGCGCGAGAACTCCGGCTTCGCCGGCGGCGTCGATCGCGGCATCCGGGAGTCCGACGCGCCCGTCGTCGTCCTCGTCAACAATGACGCGGTCGTCGAGCCGGGTTTCCTCCAAGCGGGGATCCAGGCTCTGCAGGGTGCTGGCGGCGACGTCGCTGCGGTCGCGGGCGCAGTGATCCTCGAAGGGCAGTTCGTCCCGGCCGTCGATCGCGACTCCGACACCCTCGTAGGGCTCGACGGACGCCTATGGCGCCGGGTCCGAGACGGGGAGACAGGCAGAGCCCTGCTCAACGGCACCGGTGTCGAGCTCACCCGCGACGGCAACGGCTTCGATCGCGACTGGCTTGCGCCGGTCGAGGGCGACCTCGCGTCGCACGACCTCTCTCGGCCGGACCCGTTCGGCTTCTCGGGCGGGGCCGTCTTCATTCGACGCGGCGCGCTCGAAGCCGTAGGAGGCTTCGATCCTGCGCTCTTCATGTACTACGAGGACGTCGACGTGGCGTGGCGCCTCCGCCTCGCCGGCTACCGCATAGCGCTCGCCGCCGATGCCGTCGTAGTGCACCGGCACGCCGCGAGCTCGTCGAGCAACGGCACGCTCGTGCGCAGCCAGAGCATGACGAATCGCCTGGCCGTCGTGGTGCGCAACGGCTCGCCGTCCATGATCGCGCGAGTCGCAGCGCGCACCGCTCTTCGGCTGGTCGCGGACTTCGTGCGCCCCCGCAACGCCTACATCGACCGACCGAGCTGGGGCCGGGTACTCGGTCGGCTGCCCGGTCTGGTGCGTCATTCGCTGTCTGCGCGACGTCGCGACGGCGTTGCCTCATCGCGGCGTCGAGAGGTCGAACGGCTGCTGCTCTGAGGCGGATGCTCGCCCCCTATCGGGGGTGAACGGGCCCCTGTTGCATGTGACCAGAGTGACGTACCGTAAAGAAGTCGACTGGAAGCCGTTGCCTTCCGCGGGAGCATTCGGGTGCTCGTCGCGGCGAGGTGCGATCAGAACGGGCCGCGTCGACCCCGCCACAGCTGCCTTAGGGAGGCGCACACGTGACTACCGCTTCGATGCACCCGTTCGCCCTCCGGCGGTCGTCGTCGACCGCCTCATCGGCAGCCGCCCAGTGATGTCTCGTCTGGCGCCCGTCGTCGTCGGCGTCCTCATCGCCGTCAGCGCCGTGTCGGCCCTTGGCGCGGCATCCGCGACTGCGGCGACGTCGACCGTGTCGTCTTCGGCTGCTTCGACTGCGACGGCTCTTCCGACCGCCACAGCTGCTCCGACCGCGACCGCAACTGCGACCGCGACGGCGGCACCGGCGCCTGCTGCGACGCCGAGCACGACGACGCCCGGCACGACCAGTGGGACGGCGACCCAGGGCGACAACCCTTCGCTCGCGACGCAGAACGCCGCCGGCGATCACGCCATGGGCTCGACTGTCCCGGTCAACGAGGCCACGACGGCCGCTCCGAAGCTCCACTCCCTGCTCGCGACACCGAACGCCTCGGCGTCCAGCTCGCAGGTGCTCGGCATGGATGTGAGCGCCTGGCAGGGGACCGTCAATTGGAAAGGCGCCTACTCGAACGGCGCGCGGTTCGCCTACATCAAGGCGACCGAGAGCAGCACCTACAAGAGCAGCACCTTCGCGAGCCAGTACGCCGGCGCCGCCGCCGCGGGCATCGTTCGCGGGGCCTACGCCTTCGCCGTGCCCAACAAGTCGTCGGGCGCGGTCCAGGCCGACTACCTGGTCAAGAACGGAGGTGGGTGGACAGCTGACGGCAAGACGCTGCCCCGCTGCTCGACATCGAGTACGACCCCTACACCAGCACTGACGGGACGAACACCTGCTACGGCCTGAGCGCGAGCGCGATGGTCAACTGGATCACGTCGTTCTCGAACCAGGTCTTCGCCGAGACGGGCCGGTACCCGGCCATCTACTCCACGACCGACTGGTGGTCGAAGTGCACCGGCAACAGCTCGGCCTTCGGCCACAACCCGCTCTTCATCGCCCACTACGGCCCCGCGCTGTCGGCCGGCCCGGGCACCCTTCCGAAGAGCTGGTCGAGCTGGACGATCTGGCAGTACGCCGACGCGGGCGCCTTCCCCGGCGACCAGGACGTCATCAACGGCGGATCGACCGCCCTCGCCGGGCTGGCTGTCCCGGCGAGCCTGCAGTCGCCGAAGGGCAGTGTCGACGAGGTCTCGACCGTTCCCGGCGGCATCGAAGTGCGCGGCTGGGCGATCGATCCCAACTCCACGGGCTCCATCGGGGTCGCTGTCTACCTGGGTGCAAAGGGCTACAACCTGAAGGCCAACCTCTCGAGGCCCGACGTGGCGACCCAGTATCCGGCGGACGGCGCCCTGCACGGCTTCGACGCGGTCATCCCCGCCGCGGAGGGTGCCTACAAGGTCTGCGTGTACGGCATCAACGTCGGCGCCGGTTCGAACGACCTGCTGTCACAGTGCGGCACCGGCACCTCGGCTGGCTCCACCCCCATCGGCGGCTTGGACTCTGTCTCGTCCACCCCGAAGACCGTGACCCTTAAGGGCTGGGCACTCGACGGAGACACCTCGTCGCCGATCCACGTCGCCGTGTATGTCGACGGCAAGGGCACAATGGCCACCGCGAACGCCGCCCGAGCCGATGTCGGCGCGCGATTCCCGAACTACGGGTCGAATCACGGCTTCTCGGTCACTCTGTCCGAAAAGCAGGGGACGCACTCCGTCTGCGCGTACGCCATCAATGTGGGCGCCGCTGCGTCGAACCCCCGGCTCGGCGTGTGCCGCACGGTCGTCGTCAACCAGCCGCCCATCGGCCGACTCGACTCAGTGACGGTCTCGGGCAAGACGATCACAGCCACCGGCTGGACGATCGACGAGGACACCCCGACGACCTCCACGCGCGTCGCGGTCTACGTCGACGCCGCGGGGGCACAAGTCACGGCGAACGTCTCACGCCCCGATGTGGCGAAGGTCTATGCGGGTGCCGGTGCCCTGCACGGCTACAAGGTCTCCCTCACCACGACCAGCGGCAAGCACCGCGTCTGCGCCTACGGGATCGACACCAGCGGGGGCAGCAACCCCACGCTGAAGTGCGTCACAGTCACAGTCAAGTGAGGCGACAACTCGGCATCGCGGTCGCCCTCGCCGTCATCGGCGGCCTGGCGGCCGCGATGCTGGGGCAGTCCGCGTCGGCGGCCACGCTTTCCGGGTCGTCGTTCAACCCTGGCAACATCGTCAGCGACGCCGTCTTCTTCGACTCCGCCGCCATGACCCAGTCGGCCGTCCAGACCTTTCTCGCTCAGAAGGAGGGCTCCTGCGGCAACACCAACTGTCTGAGTGACTACCGGCAGACGACCGCGAGCCGATCGGTCGACGCCATGTGCTCGGCCTACACCGGGGCGGCGTCGGAGCCGGCGTCGCAGATCATCGCCAAGGTCGCCGCGGCCTGCGGCATCAACCCGCGTGTGCTCCTCGTGACCCTGCAGAAAGAACAGGGGCTCGTCACCGCGACCGCGCCCTCGACCACGGCTCTGGCGCGCGCCATGGGCTACGGCTGCCCGGACGGCTCGGGGTGCAACACGACCTACAGTGGGCTCTACAACCAGCTCTACTGGGCCGCCTGGCAGTTCAAGCGCTACGCGAATCCGGCAGGCACGTCGGCAGCCTTCACCGCCTACAAGCCTGGCACGACGGCGTCCATCGCCTACAGCCCGAACTCGCCCTGCGGCGTCGCCAGGGTGACCATCCAGAACCAGGCCACGGCCGACCTCTACTACTACACGCCGTACACCCCGAACGCGGCGGCTCTCGCCAACCTGCGGGGCACGGGCGACAGCTGCTCGTCGTACGGCAACCGCAATTTCTGGGTGTACTTCACCGACTGGTTCGGGTCGCCGACGATCGTCGCATCCGACCCCGTCGTCGGTCACGTCGACGCCGTCACGGGCGGTCTCGGCCAGCTGACCGTCCGCGGTTGGGCATTCTCCTCGACGACGCCGACCAAGACGGCCACAGTCGTCGTGAGTGCGGCAGGCACCGCCAGCACCCTGACGGCGAACTTGTCGCGGCCCGACGTCGGCGCGGCCTACCCGGCGGCCGGCGCCCTGCACGGCTTCTCCGGCACGATCGGCGCACCGGCGGGCACCTACGCCGTCTGTGTCTCCGGCGGGGCGACCGCGGGCACAGCCCAGCCCATCTCGTGCACGTCGGCGACGGTGACGTCGGCCTCGCCCATCGGATCCGTGGACTCCGTCTCTGCCGCCCCGGCGGGCGTCCGCGTCGTCGGCTGGGCTGCGGACCCGGAGACGAGCGCGTCGATCGGTGCCCGCGTCACCGTCGACGGCGGCAAGCCCACGACGATCACGGCTGCGCTCTCCCGACCGGATGTCGCTGCTGCGCACCCGGGTCTCGGTTCTGCCCACGGCTATGCGGCCGTCGTGGCGGCGTCGGCGGGCACGCACACCATCTGCGTCCAGGGCATCAACGTCGGGCGCGGATCCGACGCCTCGGTGGGCTGCAAGACGGTCATCGTCATCGGCAGCTCTCCGGCCGGCAAAGTCGAGTCGGTCACGACCACGCCGACGTCGATCAGCCTGCGCGGCTGGGCAATCGATGGCGACACGACGGCCTCGACCCGCGTGGCCGTCTACGTAGACGGCAAGGGCACCGCCGTCGCCAACGCCTCGGCCGCCCGTTCGGACATCGCGCTCGCGTACCCGCTCTACGGTGCGGCTCACGGCTTCGCGACGACCGTGAAGACCACTCTGGGAAAGCACCAGGTCTGCGTCTACGGACTCGACGTCTTGGGCACGCCGGGGTCGAACGCGCTCCTCTCGTGCACGACGGTCACCACTGACCGGCTGCCCGTCGGCCGGCTCGACTCCGTCGCGGTGTCCGGGCCCACGGTGAGTGAGCGCGGGTGGGCCTTCGATCCCGACACCGCGTCGTCCATCTCGGTTGCGATCTACGTCGACGCGGCAGGGTCGGTGGCGAAGGCGTCGACGGCAAGGCCCGATGTCGCCGCCGCGTACAAGCTGCGGTCGGCATTGCACGGCTACGTGGCGAAGCAGACGGTGACGGCGGGCGAGCATCGGGTATGCGCCTACGGGCTCGACTCGGCCGGGGGAGGGCACACGCTGCTCGGCTGCCAGACCGTCACCGTGAAGTAGCGCCGCCGACACCGCTCTGGTGCCGCCGCTCGGTCAGGACTCCCGCGCACCGGGCAGAGTCGGCGTCGGCCCCGTGCGCCCGGGCAACGGTGCGAGCCGGGACCGCCACGACCTCTTGCGTGCCGACACCGTGGCGATGGCGACGAACACCATGAGCGTGCCCTCGTCGAGCACGAAGCTCTCGGCCGTGTCAGTCACGGCGATCAGCAGCAGCACGAGCGGCGGCCACACGTAGGCGACGATCGGGTGGCTCGACGCCGTCGTCCAGGCCCGCAGGAAGGCGAGCGTGCCGGCGATCAGAAGCAGGATCACGCCCAACGCACCGATCTGCAGCCAGGCGTCGAAGAACGCCCCGAGGCCGGAGGCCGACGGCCGCCCGCCGGGCACGGTGAGGAATTCGAACGGGATGATGTCGTTCGGCCACTTGCCGACGTACCCCCAGCCGATCATCGAGTGCAGGTCGATGAAGGGCCTCATGGCCCCCCAGAGGGACAGGCGCGTGTTGAGGTCGGAGCGCGCGCCGATGGCGGCGATGAGGCGGGCCCGGCTGACATAGGCGAGCACGAGCCCGGTCACCACGAGCACGAGCAGCACCCCCTGCACGACGGGCCGTCGCTCGGCCGGGGCGCGGCGGAGGATCCAGAGCGCGATCGTCGCGATGACCAGCACCACGATCGCGATCGACGTCACCGGCGACGACGCGAAGAACACCACGGCGGCGGCCCCCACCGAGCTGGCGAGGGCGACGGGCCAGGTCACCGACTTCATCAGCCACTCGACGACGAAGGTGACGAGGCCGATCGCGGCCAGGAAGCCGAGGAAGTTGCGGGTGCCCGCGATGCCCTGGATCGGCCCGCCGTGCGCGAGGTTGCCCTGGATGCCGAGGAACGAGATGGGGGTGTCGATCAGCAGACCACTCAGCACCTCCAGGCCGATCGAGACGGCCAGCAGGATGCGGAAGGCGTCGCCCATCGCACGGATCACCTGCACGAGGTCACGGCTGAGCGCGAGGAACATGCCCAGCATGCCGAACGCCAGCGAATAGCAGAAGCCGCCGATCGACACCCAGGTGTACTGGCTCCAGAACACGCTGGCGCCGAGGTAGGCGAAGAGGGCGATCAGCGACACCGGCAGAAGGCCGTGCCACTCGATGCGGTGCCGCGCCCCGACCAGCGACAGGATGGCGAGCACGACGAGGGTCGACAGGATCGCCAGCGACCCAGGCCATTTGACCAGCGCCAGCACCGTGTTGATGCCGAACGCGTAGAGGACGATGGCGACCGAGAGCGCCTGGCTGAACTGACCGCCGGCCGAGAAGCCGATCCACGCCGACAGGTAGCGGCGCCAGTGGTCGCGCGTGTCGTCGGGAATCGTCATCGACTCATTGTGTCAGGTGGTCGCCCCGGCCTTGGTGGGCGTCGGGTCGCCTGTCGCGGTCTTCTGGCGTGGCGGGGGCCCGCCGTACCACCGGAACCAGTCGACGCGCGTCACCAGGCAGATCACGACCAAGAGACCCCAGCCCCATTCGACGTTGAGCCGTGACTCGCCGAGCCCGTGCACGAGCATGACCGCGAGCAGCAGGATCGGCAGCAGGTCGCGTGCCGACCACTTCGCAGGCTGGCCCGCCGCCAGCATGCGGCGGTCGGTCGCCCACCACCAGGCTCGGGCGACGGTGCTGACGATCACCGCGAGGAAGATGACGAGGCCGATCCAGCCGAGCTGGAAGAACATGTCGAGGTACGCCTCGTGCGCCTGCAGGTAGACGACCCCGTTCCGCACGGCGAGGCCCTTGAACGGCTCGAGGTAGGGCTGCCACCAGCCCGTCCAGCCCCAGCCGGCGACGGGCCTCTGGATGGCCAGCTCGTAGACGCTCTGCCAGATGGTGCGCCGCCCGGTGAAGGTCGAGCTCTTGCCGAGCAGGTGCAGCAGCGGCTTGTTGAAGACCAGCGCGAGGGCCGCGAGCGCCAGGATCACGACGAGGGCGGCGGGGTACACCATGCGCCGCATCCGGTGCGAGCTGCGACGGATCATGAGGGCGACGCCGAGGACGACGGCGCAGGCGAGGGTGCAGACCAGCACGGTCGACGACCGCGTGAGGCCGTAGGCGAGTACGGCAGAGACGATCCCCACCCAGGCGGTCACACGCGTGATCGAACGGTCGGCGGCTTCGACGGCCGTCACGACGAGGGCCAGAAGGGCGAAGATCGCGAGCAGGTTGCTGTTGCCGGGCAGACCGCCGATGGGGCCGCCGTGCAAGAGGTTGTCGCGGCTCCAGTCGAAGGCGGCCGGGTAGTGCCCGACGCAGAGCGACCGGGTGTAGATCGGGCAGATCGGGTGGCGCACGACGAGCGACACGAACAGCTCGAACAGCAGCGACAGCACCACGATGATGCGAAGGGCCCGCCCCAGCGCCTTCACGATGGCCGGCCAGGTGAGAGTCGACGCCATCGCCAGGGGCGCGGCCGTGGTCATGAGCTGCGAGCCGACGCCCAGGAGGGAGCCCGTCGGGTAGTCCGACCACAGGATCGAGAGCACCATCGTGAGAAGGAGCGCCACCAGCGGCCACGGGATCCTGTTGAGCGGCAGCCGATGCCGGACGCTGACGACGATCGACGCCGCGGCGAGCAGCCCCGCGATGATCCCCCACGCGGTCCAGCCCACGGAGTTGCGCAGCGCGTCGCCGCCGAACAGGACGAGGAAGAGGGCGGTCGCGAGAGCGATCGACTCGCGCGGTGCGTGGTCGCCGTCGCGGACGGTGGGCCGCGCGAGGGGGAGGGACGTCATAAGGCCACGGTAGACGACGAGGCCGGGGCGTCAGCCGATTGGTAGCGTGGGCGACGACCGCACCGATCCTTCCCTCGAGGTAGCACCCATGTTCCTTCCCATCACCAACGTCCCTCGCGACTACGCGTGGGGCTCGACCGACGCCATAGCGACGCTGCTGGGCCGCACCCCGTCGGGGCGCCCCGAGGCGGAGCTCTGGCTGGGCGCGCACCCCGCGTCGCCGAGCATCGTGGTGAACCCGGCGGTGGTCGACGGCGCCGCCACCCTCGCCGACTGGATCGAGGCCGAGCCCGAACGCGCCCTCGGGCAGGGCCGCCGACACCTGCCGTTCCTGATGAAGGTGCTCGCCGCGGCGTCGCCCCTGTCGATCCAGGCCCACCCGACGCCCGAGCAGGCGCGCCAGGGGTTCGCCCGCGAGAACCGCGAGGGCGTGCCGCTCGTCGCGAGCGAGCGCAACTACAAAGACCCCTTCCCCAAGCCCGAGATCATCTACGCGCTCAGCGAGACGTTCGACGCCCTGTGCGGGTTCCGGCCGGTCGACGAAGCGCTCGCCGACGTAGAGGCCGTGGACGCAGGATCCGGTCGCCTCGCCGCCCTGCGCGAGCACCTGTCCGAGTCGCTCGAATCGACCGTGGCGTGGCTGTTCGACGACGAGTCGGCCGACGAGACCATCGCCGCTGTCGGTGAGCTCGCCGCGGCGCAGGTCGCCGCGGGCGGTGGCGTCTCTCCGAGCGTGGCGACGGTGGCGCAGCTCGCCGGGCTCTACCCGGGCGACGCGGGCGTCGTCATCTCGCTGCTGCTCAACCGGGTCACGCTGAAGCGCGGCGAGGCGCTCTTCCTGCCCGCCGGCAACATCCACGCCTATCTCGGCGGCCTCGGCATCGAACTGATGGCGCCGAGCGACAACGTGCTGCGCGGCGGCCTGACACCGAAGCACGTCGACGTGGCCGAGCTCTTGACCGTCCTCGAGTTCGAGCCTCTGCCGCTGCCGTACCTGCGGCCGACCGAGCAGGGCGCAGGTGTCGAGCGGTTCGACCCGACCGACGTCGGGTTCGCACTGCTGCACGTCGTGCCCGGCGAGTCGGGCGCCGTCGTGCCCCTCGGCGGCCCCTCGATCGTGTTGGTCACCGACGGCGAGTTGCACCTGAAGGGGCAGGACGGCAACGTCCGCGTCAGCCGCGGCGAGGCCGTCTACGTCACGCCCGACGAGTGGCGCCTGGCGGTCACCGGCACCGGCGAGGCGTTTGTCGCCACCTCCGCCTAGCCCCCTCCCCCCTCCGTTTTACCTATAGGCAAGCGTTTGCCGCACAGAAACTTCTGTGGGGCAAACGCTTGCCTATAGGTAAAACGGAGGGAGGGGGAGGAGGGGCTAGGCGGCGAAGGCGCGGCGATAGGCCGTGGGCGTCGTCTGCAGCGTGCGCGCGAAGTGGTGGCGCAGCACGGCGGCCGATCCGAACCCCGTGGCCGTGGCGATGGCGTCGAGGGTGTCGTCGGTGGCCTCCAGCAGGTGCTGGGCGCGCAGCAGCCGCTGCCGGTTCAGCCAGGCGGCGGGCGTTGTGCCGATGTCGGCACGGAAGCGCCTCGCGAAGGTGCGCGGCGACATCAGGGCGCGTCGCGCGAGCTCGTCGACGGTGAGGTCGCGGTCGAGGTGGTCGAGCATCCAGTCGGTGACGCCGGCGAGAGACTCGGTGCGGCGCTCGGGCACGGGCTGGGCGATGTACTGCGCCTGGCCGCCCTCGCGCTGCGCCGGGATCACCATTCGCCGGGCGATGGCGTTCGCGGGGCCCGCGCCGAGCTCGCGACGCACGACGTGCAGGGCCGCGTCGATGCCGGCCGAGGTGCCGGCGCTCGTCACGATCGAGCCCTCGTCGACGAACAGCACGTCACGGTCGACGGTGACGAGCGGGTGCTGCCGATGCAGCTCGTCGGCATGCATCCAGTGCGTCGCAGCCCGCCTTCCGTCGAGAATGCCCGTGGCGGCGAGCACGAAGGCGCCGCTGCAGATGCTCAGGATCGTCGCGCCACGAGCGTGCGCGTCGCGCAGGAACGAGACGTAGGCAGGATCGACGGCGCCGGTCCCGTGGGCGGGCACGACGACCAGGTCGACGTCCTCCGCCTGGTCGAGGCCGGCGTCGACGACCAGGTCGAAGCCGAGGCTCGTGCGGACCCGGCCGGGGTGCGCCGTCACCACGCGGAAGTCGAAGGCGGGGCCGCCGGTGTCGCGCCGGTCGATGCCGAAGACCTCGCAGGCGACGCCGAACTCGAACGGCGGGAGGCCCTCGACGGCGAGGACGGCGACGGAGCGGAGCATGGCGGACCTCCTGGGCATGGGCGCGTGGCAGAAAAGTGAGACTCGTCCAGATCCTGCCATAAATGCTCGAGCCGGTAGGTTTGCCTCATGTCTTGGCTTGTCACCGGCGGTGCCGGCTACATCGGATCCCATGTCGTGCGCGCGCTTGCGAAGGAGGGTCTCGAGCCGGTCGTGCTCGACGACCTCTCGTCGGGCATCGAGTCGTTCGTGCCCGAGGGCGTCCCCTTCGTGCGCGGCACCATCCTCGACCGGCAGCTGATCGGCGAGACGATCGCCGAGCACGGCGTCACCGGGGTCGTCCACGTCGCCGGCTTCAAGTACGCGGGCGTCTCGGTGCAGCGCCCCCTGCACACCTACGAGCAGAACGTCACCGGCACCGCACGACTGCTGGAGGCGATGCAGGATCACGGGGTCGACCGCATCGTCTTCTCTTCCAGTGCCGCCGTCTACGGCACGCCCGACTTCGACACTGTCACCGAAGACACGCCCAAGGCGCCCGAGTCGCCCTACGGCGAGTCGAAGCTGATCGGCGAGTGGCTGCTGCGCGACCAGGGCACGGCGACCGGGCTGCGCCACACGAGCCTCCGGTACTTCAACGTGGTGGGCTCGGGCGAGAGCGACCTGTACGACGCCAGCCCGCACAACCTCTTCCCGCTGGTCTTCCAGGCACTGCTCGACGGGAAGACGCCGCGGATCAACGGCGACGACTACAACACCCCCGACGGCACCTGCGTGCGCGACTACGTGCACGTCGCCGACCTCGCGGTCTCGCACGCGGTCGCCGCGCGCCGGCTCGATGCGGGTGAGACGCTGGAGCCGGCCTACAACCTGGGTTCGGGCGACGGTGTCTCGGTCAGGCAGATCATGGACGCCATGGCCGAGGGGACAGGCATCGCGTTCACGCCCGAGATCGCACCACGCCGCCCTGGCGACCCCGATCGCATCGTCGCGGAGGGCGTCCTGGCGGGCCGCGACCTCGACTGGAAGATGCGTCACACCCTGCTCGAGATGGTGTCGAGCGCGTGGGAGGCGCGGAAGTCCGCGGCCTGACCGTGTCCCCCGTTCTGTCCGCCGAGTCGCCGACACGCGACACGCCCGAGACGCAAATTACCCTCACTCGGGGGTCGAGGGTTTTATGATGCTCGACTTGACGTACCCCTAGTTACACGAGTGTAATTACAGGTATCGCGACCGCCGGGGAAGCGAATGCAGACGAGGGGAGATGCGCAATGGCCATCCACGACCGAAGCGGCTCTGTACCCGAAGACTGGCACGTCGATCCGATCCTGCTGGGTGTCCCAGGGGTTCGCTCGTCGGCGCCGGAGGGCGTCGAGACCGACGAGAGCCAGCTGTCCTGGCAGGCAGACTCGCTCTGCGCCCAGACCGATCCCGAGGCGTTCTTCCCTGAGAAGGGCGGCTCGACCCGCGACGCCAAGAAGATCTGCGCCTCGTGCGACGTGAAGGCCCAGTGCCTCGAGTACGCGCTGCAGAACGACGAGCGCTTCGGCATCTGGGGCGGGCTCTCCGAGCGCGAGCGCAGAAAGCTTCGCAAGCGGGCCTGATCCCCGCCTTGCTATGAATCGAGACGGCGCGCCCACGGGGTGCGCCTCTCGGCGTTTCCGGCCCCTTAGAGTCTCACCGTCATGCAGCCGAGAGTCACAGCGATCCTCGTCGCCCCCGGCGGGGCGACCACCCTCGACAGAACCCTCGACGGGCTGTCGCGCCAAACGCGACCTCCTGAGCAGCTGGTCGTCGTCGACACGGGGGGCGCAGGATCCGCAGCCGGTCGCCTGACCCTGTCGGGTGCGGCCCAGCTCACCTCGGCTCCGGGCGCCACCACCCTCGGTCTCGCGGTGACGCACGCCCTGCGAGTGATGGGCCCCGGCGCCCAGGGCGCCGACGCCGATGACGAGTGGCTCTGGATTCTCGGCGACGACAACGCCCCCGAAGACGTCGCCCTCCAAGAGCTGATGGCCACGGTCGAGGTCAACCCGTCGGTCGCCGTCGCCGGCCCCAAGCTGATGCGCTGGGACGAGCCGAGGGTCATCGCCGAGTTCGGCGAGACGATGACGCGCTTCGGCGCCTCGCTCGCCCTGGTTTCGGGTGAGCTCGACCAGGCGCAGCACGACGTCCAGGCCGACGTGCTCGGTGTGGCGGCCGGCGGCATGCTCGTGCGCCGCTCGGTGTGGACGGCGCTCGGCGGTTTCGACCCGGGCCTGCCGCACATCGACGCCTCTCTCGACTTCTCGACACGGGCCCGCCTCGCCGGGCACCGCGTCGTGCTCGTGCCGTCGGCGCGCGTGCTGAGCCAGGGCAACCCCGAAGACTTCGGTCGCAAGCCCGGCGGCCATGCCCGCCGATCCCGCCTTCGACGCGGTGCCCAGCTGCACCGCCGCCTGGTCTACTCGCCCAGCTGGGCTCTGCCCTTCCACTGGCTGAGCCTCGTGCCCCTGGCGATCATCCGCTCGGTCTGGCACCTGCTCGCCAAGAATCCCGGCGCGGTCGTCGGTGAATTCCGCACGGCGCTCGGCACAGCGTTCGGGCGCTCGCACGTCGGGCCCGCCCGAATCGCCCTCGGCCGGTCGAAGAAGCTCGGCTGGGGCGCCGTCGACCCCCTGCGCGCTGACTGGGCCCGCATCCGAGAGCGCCGTGTCTCCGAGCGCGATGCTCTGCTGGCCACCGCCGAAGACGCAGCCGTGGCGAAGGCCGGGTTCATCTCGTCGGGCGGCCTTTGGGTCTTCCTCTTCGCCGTCGTCGTCGGCGTCGTCGCCTTCTTCCCGCTGCTCGGCTCGCCCGCGGTGACCGGCGGCGGCCTGCTGCCGGTCAGCACGACTCTCGGGGCCCTCTGGCACGCCGTCGGCTACGGCTGGCACGAGATCGGCACCGGCTTCGTCGGGCCCTCCGACCCGTTCGCCGGCATCGTGGCCGTGCTCGGCTCGATCACCTTCTGGTCGCCGTCCACCGCGATCGTCATCTTCTTCTTCGTCGCGCTGCCGGTGTCGGCTCTCGGGGCCTGGTTGGCTGCGCGAAGGATCACCGAGCGCTCCTGGGTGCCCTCGGTCGCAGCCCTCGTCTACGCGGTCTCGCCGCCCGTCCTCTCGGGTCTTCAGACCGGGCACCTCGGCGCCGTCGTCGCGCACGCGGCGCTGCCCTTCCTCGTGCTCGCCATGGTGTCGTCGGCCCGATCGTGGTCGGCGGGGGCGACCGCCTCGATCCTGTTCGCCGTCGTCGCCAGCGCGACCCCGTCGCTGATCCCGGCCCTCGTGATCGGCTGGCTCGGCGCCATCGCCACGCGGCCGCGCGGCACGCATCGCATGCTCGCGATCCCGTTGCCCGCGATCGCCCTGTTCGCACCGCTCGCCGTCGCCCAGATCGGCCGCGGCACCTGGTGGGCGATCTTCGCCGACCCCGGTGTGCCGACCCGCAGCGCCGCCGCCTCCCCGTTGCAGTTGGCCCTCGGCTCGCCCGAGACCGGCCTGAACGGCTGGACGTCGCTCGTGGCGGGGTCGGGATCACCGGCGCGACCATGGCGATCATCATCGTGCTCGCGATGCTGCCCCTCGGCATCCTGGCGGCCTGCTCGGTCTTCCTGCCCACCCGCGGCCGGGCCCTCGCGTGCCTCGCGGTCGCCCTCCTCGGCTACGTCACCGCCGTCGCCAGCACGCACGTGCTGATCACCGGAGTCGGTTCGACGACGACCGGCATCTGGGCGGGCGCGGGTCTCTCGGTCTACTTCGCCGGCCTCGTCGGCGCGGCCGCCGTCAGCCTCGACCGCATCCCGCGCTTCACGCCGCCGGTCGGCCTGCTGCTCGGCGTCGTCGGGATCGCGGCCTCGGTGCCTCTCATCATCGCCACGCTCGTCGGCACCGGTGCCGTCATTCCGTCGACCGGCAGGATCCTCTCGGCGTACGTCACCGCCGAGGCCGTCGCGAAGCCCGACGTGGGCACCCTCGTGCTCAGCCCCCAGCCCGACGGGTCGCTCTCGGTGTCGTTGCAGCGCGGCCAGGGCGAGACGCTCGACGCGCAGTCGACCCTCGACTCGACCCAGCAGCAGCTGTCGTCGCACAGCCGCGACCTCACGATCCTGGCCGGCAACCTGGTGAGCCGCTCGGGGTTCGACCCGCAGCACGACCTCTCCGAGCTCGGCATCGGCTTCGTGCTGCTGTCGTCCACCAAGGACGGCGGTGCGGCCGGCGATCTCGAGCAGCGCTCGTCGCAGGCGCTCGACGGCAACGCGCGCTTCCTGCCGGTCGGCGACACGACCTCCGGCCTGCTCTGGCGCTACACCGACGCGACCGAGCGCACCCGGGCGACGCCCGCAGACGGCCCGCTGCGGCCGATCGTGCTGATCAGCTGGGCGATCATCTTCGGCTCGGCCCTGCTGCTGGCCATCCCGACGACTCCCCGTCGCCGCCGTGCCCGCACGGGCCGCCTCGAGAACGAGCTGCCCGCCACCACCTTCGACGAGGAGAGAGATGAATAGCCGCCGCGTCGTCCGCACCGGAATCCGCGCAGCGATCGGCGTCGTGGCTCTCGCCGTCGGCGCCGTCGTCGTCGTCAGCGCTTCGGCCGTCCCGCTGCCGAGCCTCGCCGAGACCCCGGCGGGTCGCCTCGTGAAACCGGTCGCGCTCGACCAGCAGCGCGTCTGCTCGGGGTCGCTGCTGCGCCTCGCGGGCGACAGCGGCGCCTCAGCGACCACCGTCACGGCGATCGGGGCGGCCAACACGGTGACCGGCGCCGGCGACTCGGTCACACCCACCACCGGCACGCTGAAGGGGGCCGACGGCGCCTCGTCGCACCCCCAGTCGGTCACCGCGAAGGCGACCGACGAAAAGGTTCCGCAGGTCGCAGGATCCCAGAGCCAGAGCGTCGCCGAGACCGACCTGCGCGGGTTCGCCGTGGCCCCCTGCGCCGAGCCGACGTCGTCGACGTGGCTCGTCGGCGGCTCCACCGAGACCGGCCGCACCACCCTCATCGACCTCGTCAACCCCTCCGACGTCAACTCGACGGTCGACCTGAACGTCTTCGCCGAGAATGGCGCCGTCGACGGCCCTGGCCTCCAGGGCATCGTCGTCGCCCCGCGCAGCCAGAAGTTGGTGCCGCTCTCCGGGTTCCAAACCGGGCTCGTGTCGCCGGTGGTTCACGTCACCAGCCGCGGCGGCCTCATCGCGGCGTCGCTGCAGGTGGGCGTCGTCCGCACTCTCGAGGCCGGTGGCGCCGACATCGTGAGTGCGTCGGCGGCACCGTCGAAAGTGGTGACGGTGCCCGGCATCGTGATCCGCGACGGGGCGGAGGTGCAGGCCAAGACCGGGCAGGCGGGCTACGCCGACCTGAAGTCGATCCTCCGCACCTTCGTGCCGGGCACGACCAATGCCCAGGTGACGGTGCAGCTGGCGACGGCCAACGGCACCGGTACGACCTTCACCGCCACGGCCGAGGCGGGTCGGGTCACCGACGTCTCGCTCGACGGGCTGGCCGACGGGCTCTACACGGCGACGGTGCGCTCGTCGCAGCCGGTGGTCGCCGGGGCTCGTACATCGAGCATCGCACCCGACGGTGGGATCGACGTGGCGTGGACGGGCGGGGCGCCGAGCCTCGGCACCGACACGATGTTCACGGTCGCGCCGGGGCAGAACATCCAGCTCTCGCTGTCGAACCCGACAGCCAAGGCGATCACGACCACTCTGGCGCACGTCGGCGGCACCGGCAAGAGCACCTCGACGACGATCTCGGTGCCCGCCAACTCGTTGTCCGTCGTGCGCCTGCAACCCGGTTCGGTGATGACGCTGACCAAGGCCAGCGGTCTTCACGGAGCCGTCAGCTACGCCGGTGCGGGGCAGATCGCGGCATACGCGCTCTTCGGCCCGACCGCCGCGGCGTCCCCGGTGACCGTCTACCCGTGAGGCGGATTGCGGGCCGAGCGGCTCGCTACTGGCGGTAGCGGTCGGGGGCGAGGTCCCAGGGGTCCTTGCCCATGAGGTCGCCGACGGCCCGGAAGACGTAGCCCTCGACGAGCACGCGGTGATCCCACTCGGCGTCGACCGCCTGTCGCGATTCGCGTGTGCGGGCGAGGCGCTCGATCGGCAGGCGGTAGAGCGTGACCGTGCGCCGGATCGCGTCGACGTGCCACCGCTCGAACGAGCGCTCGGGCCGACCGGAGGGCAGGCCGGCGATCTCGAACGTGACGTCCTCAAGCTCGTCGGGCCACAGCTCTTTCAAATATTGCGCCGTCTGCGCGACGATGTCGTCGAACAGGTCGACGCGCGTCCGCAGGAAGGGCAGGTGCGGGCCGGCTGCCGACGAGCGCAGGCCTCGGCCGTGACGATCGCGCGAAGCCGCTCGCCCCGTGGGGCGTGCGCGTGGGGGCGTGGCCATTCGCCCATGGTAGTCGCGCGGGCGTGGCCGGGCCGCCTCCCCGGATCCTGCGCCTGTCGGGGTTATGGTGATCAGGATATGAACGGTCGCCCCTGCAGCAAGGTCACCTGCCACAACGAGGCGGTGGCGACTCTCACGTACGACTACGCCGATTCGATGGCGGTCGTGGGCCCTCTGAGCAGCACGGTCGAGCCGCACGGCTACGACCTGTGCGAGAAGCACGCCGAGCGGCTGAGTGCGCCGCAGGGGTGGCAGGTCGTGCGGCATGTAGTTTTGGGGAATGACTTCTGAGACGCCGTTAGACCTCACCGCCTTCGTCAAGACGTACGACGTTCGAGGCCTGGTGGGCTCGCAGCTCACGCCCGAAGTCGTCGAGGCCTTCGGTGCCGCCTTCGCCGACGAGATCGCAGCCTCGTCGCCCGATGCCACCGAGATCGTCGTCGGCCACGACATGCGCGACTCCTCGCCGACCTTCGCCGCAGCGTTCGGCGCCGGCGCCACGGCTCGAGGGGCGAACGTCACGCTGCTCGGTCTCTGCTCGACCGACGAGACCTACTTCGCGTCGGGGTCTCGCAACGCCCCCGCGGCCATGTTCACGGCGAGCCACAACCCGGCCACCTACAACGGCATCAAGTTCTCACGAGCGGGCGCTCAGGGCATCAGCCTCGACACCGGGCTCTCGTCGATCCGTGACCGCGCCTCAGGGTTCCTCGCCTCCGGCATCTCGTCGGTCGACTCGCCCGGCACGGTGACCCCGTTCGACGCACTGCCGTCGTACGCCTCGTACCTGCGCTCGCTGGTCGACCTCTCGTCGATCCGGCCCATCAAGATCGTCGTCGACGCCGGCAACGGTATGGGCGGCCTCACGGTGCCCGCCGTCCTCGGCACGGCCGCCGGCCTGCCCAAGCTGCCCATCGAGATCATCCCGCTCTACTTCGAGCTCGACGGCACCTTCCCCAACCACGAGGCGAACCCGCTCGAGCCGGCGAACCTCGTCGACCTGCAGAAGGCCGTCGTCGAGCACGGCGCCGACCTCGGGCTGGCCTTCGACGGCGACGCCGACCGCTGCTTCGTGGTCGACGAGAAGGGCGACGCCGTCACCCCGTCGGCCGTGGCCGCGATCGTGGCCGTGCGCGAGATCGCGCGGGTGCGTGCCCTGGATCCCACCGCTCCGATCTCCGTCATCCACAACCTGATCACGTCTCGCGCAGTGCCCGAGGCGATCGTGAACGCCGGGGCGAACCCCGTCCGCACCCGCGTCGGGCACTCGTTGATCAAAGACGAGATGAAGGCCACCGGCGCGATCTTCGGCGGCGAGCACTCGGCGCACTACTACTTCAGAGACTTCTGGGGCGCCGACAACGGCATGCTCGCAGCCCTGCACGTGCTGGCCGAGTTCGGCTCGGGCACGGCGCCGCTGTCGCAGCTCACCGACCGGTACACGCCCTACTCCGCCTCGGGCGAGATCAACTCGACCGTCACCGACGTGCCCGCGGCGTACGCGCGCATCGTCGACGCGTACTCGGGCGTGGGCGAGTTCGACGAGCTCGACGGCCTCACCGTCTCGGGCACCGACGGCTCGGGCGAGTTCTGGTGGTTCAACGTGCGCCCCTCGAACACCGAGCCGCTGCTGCGCCTGAACGCCGAGGCCGCAACCCCCGCCGGCATGGAGCGCGTGCGCGACACCGTGCTCGCGCTCATCCGCGCGTAGCCCCGGCCCCGCCCCCCTGAACTGAACTCCGCCGACCGGCACACGATCTAGCCCGCGGGCTAGAGCCTGTGCCGGTCGGCGGAGTCTTGCGGTGCGTGGGGCGGCCGCACGTTCCTTTCGACGAGATAGCACTACGTCCCGTCCCTCGAGCGTGGCGGCGGCCGAAACCGATTTTCGGCACGGGGCACGGGGCACGGGGCACGGAGCACGGGGCACGGCGGCACGGCGCGTAGAGTGTGCATACCCCATGGGGGTACGGCGAGAGGCGGCACGGTGCAACACGGATACAGCGGCGACAAAGACCAGATCCTCAAGCGGCTGAAGCGGGCCGAGGGCCAGGTGCGGGGCCTCCAGCGCATGGTCGAAGACGATACGTACTGCATCGACATCCTGACTCAGGTCAGCGCCGCCACGAGGGCACTCGAGACCGTCGCCCTGCAACTGCTCGACGACCACCTGGCGCACTGCGTCGCCGAAGCCGTGGCCGAGGGCGGCGACGTCGCCGACCAGAAGGTGCGCGAGGCCTCCGCCGCGATCGCCCGGCTCGTTCGCAGCTAATTCAGCGGTGCCGCCGCGGCACCAGGATCAGGGGCCGCGAACGGATCGGGCAGCCCCTCCTGCCCGGCGTCGCGCTGCTCGGTGTATCGCACCAGCTGCACGTCCAGGCGCTCTGCGCGGATCCGCAGGTCGACGTAGACGAGCGCGACGGCAGCCGTTTCGAGCGCGAGGCCGATCGCTGTGACGACGGCCGAGACGAGCTGTCCGATGCCGAGGAGGATGCCGTAGGTCTTGAACATGTTCCAGTCGGGCGCGGAGACCGTGGTGTGAGACGACCCCACGTGGCCGCTGATGCCGACGCTGAACGACCCCGCGAACGAGAACGGAATCGTGACGATAAGAGTCGCGCCGTAGATGATCAGGCCGACGAGCAGGATCGTGCCGAGCGTCGGCCAGAAGCGGTGCCGGGTGAGGCGCCACGACCGGGCGATCGCCGCACGCAGCGGCCGACGCTCGAGCATCAGGACGCTGGGCACGAGGCACAGCTTGACGCCGATCCAGACGGCCGCCACCTCCAGGGCGATGAATCCGACTACGAAGAGGGCGCCGCCGCCGGCCGCACCGCCTGTCGTGCCGCTGGCGATCAGGAGAGCCGACAGGCCGCCGATCACGGCGAACGCGACGAAGGCCGCGGCGCCGATCAGCAGGAAGAAGCCGGTCAGCGCGCGGATGCGGCCCCTCGCCTGCCGCAGGAGGGCCGGCAGCCGCACCCGCTCGCCGACGACCTGTCGCGCGGCGGCCAGCGTGAGCACCCCCAGGAGGACCGCCTCGCCGACCCAGACGACGACGACGGCGAAGACGAAGAGCGCTGCGACGCCGACAATCGCCCCGACCGACGGCGCCTGGTGATGCGACGCCGGCACGAAGACCACGGCGAAGACGGCAGCGAAGAGACCGCCGAAGACGACGAACATCAGCAGCACGAACAGCAGGGCCGTGCCGACCGTCGTGCGGAGGCTGCGGCGGATCACCCCGAAGGAGCCGCGGAGGACGTCGCCGACCTGCAGGGGGCGGAGGGGGATCACGCCCGGCTTCGGGGCCGGCGGGGAGGAGGGCCCCAGGGCGGCGGCCCATAGCCGGGAGGCGGCCCGAACCCGGAGGGCGGCCCGCCATATCCCGGGGGCTGAGCGCCGGGCGGCGGGCCCCAACCCGGAGGAGGCCCGTAGCCGGGCGGCGGCCCGTTGTAGCGGTCGTCGCTCATGGCTTCCCCCGGGGTTTCGTCGCGCCCATGACCCTCATCGGCTGGTCCATGATTCCACCGCGACCCGCTTTCGGGCCGATCGCCGTGGGCGGTACCCCTGATCCTCGGCTCCATTCGCTACTGTGGTCGCACCTGTACCGACTCTGGAGACCATGAACCCGCGCATCCTGGTGGTTGACGACGATCCCGCCCTCGCCGAGATGATCGGCATCGTGCTTCGCGCCGAGGGGTTCGAGCCGTCGTTCTGCGGCGACGGCGCCGCAGCCCTCGCCGCCTACACGAGCACCCAGCCCGACCTCGTGCTGCTCGACCTCATGCTGCCGGGCATCGACGGCATCGAGGTCTGTCGCCTCATCCGTGCCGAGAGCGGCGTGCCGATCATCATGCTCACGGCCAAGAGCGACACCACCGACGTGGTGCGCGGCCTCGAGTCGGGGCCGACGACTACGTCGTCAAGCCGTTCAACCCGAAAGAGCTGGTCGCGCGAATCCGCACGCGGCTGCGACCGGCGCCCGACCAGTCGGGCGACACCCTCGCTGTCGGCGACCTCACGGTCGACGTCGCGGCGCACGAGGTGCGTCGCGGAGACGCGGTCATCAACCTCACCCCGCTCGAGTTCGAGCTGCTGCTCGCGCTCGCGTCGAAGCCGCAGCAGGTCTTCACGCGCGAGATGCTGCTCGAGCAGGTCTGGGGCTACCACTACAAGGCCGACACACGGCTGGTCAACGTGCACGTGCAGCGTCTCCGCGCGAAGGTCGAGCACGACCCCGACAACCCGCGCATCGTCAGCACCGTGCGCGGAGTCGGCTACCGGGCCGGCACGAGTGCGTCGTAGCGCCACGGCATGAGGGCCACCGAGAGGTCGACACCGTGAGGGCACAGCCGTGAGATCGCTGCGCTGGCGCAGCTGGCCTCGCCGGGTGCTCGGGCTGTGGCGCTCGTCGCTGGAGTTCCGCACGATCGCGATCACCGTGATCCTCTCGGGGATCGCAGTGACGGTCATCGGCGCGTCGATCTCGATCTCGATCAGCAACAACATCTACGAGCAGCGCCGCCAGCAGATCGAGTCCGAGTCGCAGCGCGCCACCGTGCTGGCGCAGAGCATCTTCGACTCCGCCACGGCGACCGAAGACAACAACCAGGTCGAGCTCGACGGCCTGCAGAACCAGGCCCAGTCGGCGATCCTGTCGTCGACGTCGAGCCCCGGCGGCACGAGCATCGCGATCCTGCGCTCGCCGGGCCAGACCACGAGCCAGACCATCCAGAACATCGCGAGCCCCGACTTCCCCAACTCGGCCATCTCCAAAGAGCTCCGGGCGGCCGTCGAGAAGAACACCGACTCGCTGCACTTCCAGGCCGTGTCGCTCTCGACCAGTCAGGGCACCCAGCCGGGTCTCGCCGTGGGGTCGACTCTCGACGTGCCCACCGCCGGCCAGTACGAGCTCTACCTCGTCTACGATCTGAGCGACGCCCAGAAGACGCTCGACTTCATGCAGCAGACCCTCGCCATCGGCTCGATCGCGCTCGTGCTGCTGATCGCCGCGATCACCTACGTGGTGGTGCGGCTGGTGGTCGGGCCGATCCGGGTGGCGGCCGAGACGAGCGAGAAGATCGCCGCCGGCCACCTCGAAGAGCGGATCCCCGAGGCGGGGCAGGATGTCATCGCCACCCTGGGCCGCTCCTTCAACGGCATGGCCGACGCGATGCAGCGACAGATCGAGCAGCTCGCCGACCTCTCGCGCATGCAGCAGCGGTTCGTCTCCGACGTGTCGCACGAGCTGCGCACCCCGCTCACCACGATCCGGCTCGCCGGCGACCTGCTGTTCGACAATCGAGATGGTTTCGACGCCCCCTCGGCACGGACGGCCGAGTTGCTGCACACCCAGGTCGACCGGTTCGAGCTGCTGCTCGCCGACCTGCTCGAGATCTCGCGGTTCGACGCGGGCGCCGTCGAACTCGAGATCGAGCCGGTCGTGCTCGTGCACCTGGTCGAAGAGAGCGTCGAGGAGTTCGGCCCGCTCGCGGCCAGCGCGGGCTCGCAGATCTCGGTGGACGGCCGGGGCGGCTACTTCGAGGCCGAGGTCGACCCTCGGCGGGTCCGGCGGGTGCTGCGCAACCTCCTGGGCAACGCGATCGAGCACGGTGAGGGTCGCACGATCGTCGTCACGGTCGACAGCAACGCCGAGGCCGTCGCGATCGCCGTCGACGATCACGGGGTCGGCATGAGCCCGGAGAGCGTCGAGCGGGTCTTCGACCGGTTCTGGCGGGCCGACCCCTCGCGTCAGCGCAGCATCGGCGGCACCGGACTCGGCCTCTCGATCAGCCGTGAGGACGCCCAGTTGCACGGCGGTCGTCTCGAGGTTCGCTCGGCACTCGGCATCGGCACGCGGTTCGTCGTGACCCTGCCGCGGACGCACGGCGCCTTGATCCTGTCGTCTCCGATCGGTGTCGACTGGCCCGATGCCGACGCGGCAGCGCTCGACCGGCCCGTTCTCGAAGGGGGTGCCTCGTGATTCGTCCGCGCCGCGCGGTCGCCGTCGCCCTCGGCATCCTGTTGGCTGTCGCGCTCGCCGGCTGCGCCAACCTGCCCTCCGGCGGCGGCGTGCAGACCGGCCAGAAGATCACCAGCAACGTGCAGAGCGACATCGAGTACCTGCCGTCGGGCCCCGTCGCGGGCAGCGACCAGGAGCGCATCGTGCGCGACTTCATCGAGGCGGGCACCGGTTCGCAGAGCAACTACGGGGTCGCTCGCGAATACCTCACCAAGTCGTTCGCGGCGAAGTGGAACCCGCGGGCCAGCGTGATCGTGCGGCAGGGTTCGGGCACCGTCACCGCGCAGTCGCCCACACAGGTCACCTACACGGTGCAGACGGCGGCGACGGTCGATGCCAGCGGCCACTACACCGAGTCGCAGCCGTCGACGAACTCCACCCTGACCTTCCGTCTGCAGAAGGTCGGCACCGAGTGGCGCCTGTCGTACGCGCCACCCGGCATCGTGCTGACGACGGCCAACTTCGACCTGGTCTTCCGCCCGCACGCGGTGTACTTCTATGACCCGACGTACACCTACCTGGTGCCCGACGAGCGCTGGTTCCTGGCGCGGTCGTCGACCACGACCCGCATCGCCGAGGCGCTGCTGGCCGGGCCCTCGAAGTGGCTGCGGGGGGCGGTCGTGTCGGCCTTCCCCGAGGGCACGCAGCTGGCCCTCGACTCGGTCACGATCGACTCGGGCACGGCCCACGTCGACCTCTCGGGCGATGCCGGGTCGGCCGACGCCACCGAGCGATCCCGCATGCGGGCCCAGCTCGTCGCGAGCTTCTCGACGGTGGCCACGGTCAGTGCCGTCGACATCAGCGTCGACGGCGCGCACCTCTCGATCCCCGACGACGCGGGTTCGGTCGCGTCGACCGACCCTCCGGTCGACGCTCGGCCGTTGATCCTGGTGAAAGACGAGTTCGGTTTCGGGTCGTCGACGAGCGTCGCGCAGATCAGCGGGCTCTCGAAGGCCGTCGTCGCGCTGCACCCCACCTCGGTCGAGTACTCCGCCAAAGAGGGCGTCGCGGCCGTCGGCACCGCGGTCGGCGTCTCCGCCGTGCAGGGCAACGGCACGACCACGAAACTCGACCCGAGGCCGGGGCTCGTGGCGCCCACCATGGACAGCCTCGGCTACGTCTGGTCGGCCCAGTCGACCGATCCGCGCTCGATCACCGCCTACGGCATCGACGGCACCCCGCACACGATCACGACCTCGCTGCCGGCCGACCAACAGCTCGTCGCCTTCAAGATCTCGCGCGACGGCACCCGCATCGCGATGCTGCTCGACGCCGACGGCACCACCCGCCTCCTGGTCGCGGCGATCCTCCGCGACAGCAAGCACGTGCCGACAGGCCTCGGCGACGCCCTCGACATCACGGCGCCGACGGGCACCCCCGTGGCCGTCACCTGGGTCGACGAGCTGACGGTCGCCACGCTGTCGACCGACAACGCCGGCGACTCGATGGTCTCCGAGCACGACGTGGGCGGGGAGTCCACCGACCTCGGCCGCCCGACGGGCACCGGCGTCGACATCGTGGGCGGCAACGGGGTCGACCGCGTGCGCGTCCTGACGTCCGACGGCGGCATCCTCGAGCCGCGCGGCAACGGCTGGGAAGACACCGGAATCACCGCGCAACTGCTCGCGACGCAGCGCTGACGTCCTCTCCCGATCGGCCTGTGGAGAACCGCCGGTCGTCCACAGATTCGTTCTTCACGGCGCCGCAGGATGCCATGGCTGCCACCTTCGAGCCATGTCCCGTTCTCTTCCGCCCTGGCTGGTCGACTCCCTCCGAGGCGCCCTCGCGCTCGTCTCGCCCTGTGACTGCGCCGGCTGCGGCCGCGCCGACGTCGAGCTCTGCACCCGGTGCCGTGCGACGCTCGCCTCGCCTCCGCCGGCGCACGTCACGCGGCTGCCGGACGGCACACCGTTGCGAACGGTCCTGACCTACGAGGGCATGGTGCGCGACGTCGTGCTCGCCTTCAAGCAGCAGGGCCGCCTCCGGCTCGCCCGGCCCCTCGGCCCGGCCATGGCGCGGGCGCTCGAGCCCTGGCCCGACGCCGAGGTTCTGCCGGTGCCGGGGTCGGCCCGGGGGCGGCGGGTGCGCGGCTATGAGCCCGTCGAGCTGCTGCTGAAGGCCGCAGGGAGGGTGCCCTTCCGGCCGGGGTTGCGGATCCTGCGCGCCACGGGGTCGCAGAAGCATCGGTCGCGGGCCGAGCGGGCCGACGCCCGGCGAGGCAGCATGCGGGCCTCGCCTCGCCTCGCCGGGCGGCGCGTGGTCGTCGTCGACGACGTCACGACGACCGGGGCCAGCCTCGCCGAGGCCGTCCGGGCAGCGCGCTCGGCCGGCGCCGATGTCGTCGGGGCGGCGAGCGTGGCCGCCACGCCGCTCATGTCTGAGAAGGGCGTGTGATGTCGCCGGTCTCTCGTGTGAATGACGTCACAGTCGGGCGAATCGGAGAACATCACGTGACACGTGAGCGTCCACCTCGTTACGGTGGGCAGACGAGGCGTGAAAGCACTACCGCCTACACGAACGGCGGCACGCTGGAGTGGCTGGGAGAACGTCATGGACATTTCCGTAACGGGTCGAAACGTCGGGATCACCGATCGGTTCCGCGAATACGCCACCGAGAAGTCCGAGAAGGTCGCAGCTCTCGCGCCGCGCGCTCTCGCCTTCGAGATCAAGGTCACACGGCACAACGAGAAGTCGTCCGGGCAGTCCGGCGACGACCGCGTCGAGCTGACCCTGATCGGCCCGGGCCCGCTGGTGCGGGCCGAATCGAGCGGGCCCGACAAGTACGTCGCGTTCGACCTGGCGATCGGTCGCCTGCTCGAACGCGTGCGACGAGCGAAAGATCGCAGCAAGGTGCACCGCGGCCAGCATCGGCCGACGTCGCTGCACGAGGCCTCGGCGGCCGACTTCAGCCACACCGGCATCACGCCGGCCTCGGCAGAGACCCTCGAGCAGGTGCGCACCGGCGTGGTCGAGAGCGTGCCCGACGACAAGACAGAACTCGAAGACGAGTACTGCCCCGTCGTGATCCGCACGAAGGTCTTCTCATCCACCCCGATGACGGTCGACGACGCGCTCTACTACATGGAGCTCGTCGGGCACGACTTCTACCTCTTCACCGACTCCGAGTCGGGCCGCCCCAGTGTCGTCTACCGGCGCAAGGGCTGGGACTACGGGGTCATCGGCCTCGACGACCAGGCGCCCGTGCGCCAGGAGACCGAGATGGCGATCCGCGGCGGCCTCGTCAGCTGACCGTTCCTTCCGTTCGCGCCCTGGGAGGCGGCTCGGCACGGAGCCGAGCCGCCTCCCAGGGCAGCGGTCACTAGGCTTGGTAAGATCACGGGCTGGTATCAGCACCACACACTTTGGGAGTTTCCGTGGCCAATGTTCTCGAGAAGGTCCTTCGCGTCGGCGAGGGTCGTACGCTCCGCAAGCTGAAGGCGTACGCCAAGGCCATAGGCGACCTCGAAGAGGACTTCAAGAGCCTCACCGACGACGAGCTCCACTCCGAGACCGCAGAGCTGCGCGAGCGCTACGCGAACGGCGAGTCGCTCGACGACCTCCTGCCCGAGGCCTTCGCCGCTATCCGAGAGGCCGCAACCCGCACGCTCGGCATGCGTCCCTACGACGTCCAGCTGATGGGCGGCGCCGCCCTCCACCTGGGCAACATCGCCGAGATGAAGACGGGCGAGGGCAAGACGCTCGTCGCGACGACGGCGGCCTACCTCAACGCCATCGCCTCGCGCGGCGTTCACGTCATCACGGTCAACGACTTCCTCGCCAGCTATCAGTCCGAGCTCATGGGGCGCGTCTTCCGCGCCCTCGGCATGACGACCGGCTGCATCCTGGCCGGCCAGACGCCGGCCGAGCGCCGCGAGATGTACGCCGCCGACATCACGTACGGCACGAACAACGAGTTCGGTTTCGACTACCTGCGCGACAACATGGCGTGGCAGGCGGCCGACATGGTGCAGCGCGGCCACTTCTACGCCGTCGTCGACGAGGTCGACTCGATCCTCATCGACGAGGCTCGCACCCCGCTCATCATCTCCGGCCCGTCGAACGGCGAGGCCAACCGCTGGTTCGCCGAGTTCGCGACTCTTGCACGCCGCCTCCAGGCCGACATCGACTACGAGGTCGACGAGAAGAAACGCACCGTCGGCGTGCTCGAGCCCGGCATCGAGAAGGTCGAGGACTACCTCGGCATCGACAACCTCTACGAGTCGGCCAACACCCCGCTCATCTCGTTCCTGAACAACGCGATCAAGGCCGACGCCCTGTTCAAGCGCGACAAAGACTATGTCGTCATCAACGGCGAGGTGCTGATCGTCGATGAGCACACCGGCCGCATCCTGTCGGGTCGGCGCTACAACGAGGGCATCCACCAGGCGATCGAGGCGAAGGAGGGCGTCGAGGTCAAGGCCGAGAACCAGACCCTCGCCACGGTCACACTGCAGAACTACTTCCGTCTCTACAAAAAGCTGTCGGGCATGACGGGCACGGCCGAGACCGAGGCCGCCGAGTTCATGTCGACCTACAAGCTCGGCGTGGTGGCCATCCCCACCAACCGGCCCATGGTGCGAAAAGACCAGACAGACCTCGTCTACAAGAACGAGACCTCGAAGTTCGAGCAGGTCGCCGAAGACATCGCCGAGCGCAACGAGGCGGGCCAGCCGGTGCTGGTCGGCACCACGAGCGTCGAGAAGAGCGAGTACCTCTCGAAGCTCCTGGCGAAGAAGGGCATCAAGCACGAGGTCCTCAACGCGAAGAACCACGCTCGAGAGGCGGCCATCGTGGCCCAGGCCGGTCGCCTCGGCGCCGTCACCGTCGCCACGAACATGGCCGGTCGAGGCACCGACATCATGCTCGGCGGCAACGCCGAGTTCCTCGCCGTCGCCGAGATGAATTCGCGCGGGCTCAGCCCGGTCGACACCCCCGACGAGTACGAGGCCGTGTGGGACGACGTGTTCGCCGAGAAGAAGACGGCCGTCGAGGAGGAAGGCGACAAGGTGCGCGACGCGGGTGGCCTGTACGTGCTCGGCACTGAGCGCCACGAGTCCCGCCGGATAGACAACCAGCTGCGCGGCCGCTCGGGCCGCCAGGGCGACCCTGGCGAGAGCCGTTTCTACCTGTCGCTCACCGACGACCTCATGCGCCTGTTCAACTCCGGTGCGGCCGAGTCGCTCATGGGCCGCGGCAACGTGCCCGACGACCTCGCCATCGAGAACAAGATCGTGGGGCGGGCCATCCGCTCGGCCCAGTCGCAGGTCGAGGGGCGCAACGCCGAGATCCGCAAGAACGTCTTGAAGTACGACGACGTGCTGAACCGCCAGCGCGAGGCGATCTACTCCGACCGCCGTCACATCCTCGAGGGCGACGACCTGAAGGACCGCGCCGAAAACTTCCTCGAGAGCGTCATCAACGAGGTCATCGAGTCGCACACCGGCGAGGGCAACCCCGACGACTGGGATCTCGACGCGATGTGGACCGAGCTCGGCACGCTCTACCCGATCTCGATCACCATCGACGAAGTCATCACCGAGGCGGGTTCGAAGGGCAAGGCCACTCGCGAATTCCTCGAGAAGGAGATCCTCTCCGACGCACGCGTCGCCTACGCCGCCCGCGAGGAGTCGCTCGGCGACTCGGCCATGCGCGAGCTCGAGCGCAAGGTCGTGCTCTCGGTGATCGACCGCCGCTGGCGCGACCACCTCTACGAGATGGACTACCTGAAAGACGGCATCGGCCTCCGTGCGATGGCTCAGCGCGACCCGCTCGTCGAGTACCAGCGCGAGGGCTTCGCGCTCTTCCAGAACATGATGGGCGCGATCCGCGAAGAGTCGGTCGGCTTCTTGTTCAACCTCGAGGTCGAGGTGCAGAGCATGGTCGGCCACGAGGGCCACGATCACGGCCCGATCATCGCGGCGAAGGGCCTCGGCGAAGGCGACAACGCCGACGCCGTGCTCAACTTCTCGGCACCCAACACCGAGGGTGAGGTCGAGGTGCGCGACCAGCGCGGTCACCTCGAGAAGGCCGAGACGGCCCGCGCTCAGCGTCAGCAAGAGGTGACCGAGCGCCTGGCCGACCCCGAGATCGCGGCAGCGCGCGCGACCTCCGGCTCGACCGAGGCCTCTGGTGGCGACGGTCAGCCCGCCAAGCGCGGCGCCTTCGGCCAGACCACCACCGCCACCGACGAGCCGGCCAACAACCGCGCCGAGCGTCGCTCGCAGAAGCGCAAGTAGCCGCTCGCGGCTGCGCGCCAGAGGGGCTTCGGTTCGCCGGGGCCCCTCTGCTGTGCGTACCCGCCGCTCGTCGTTCAGAGAGACCTCGTCTTTCGGCCGAGGTCCCCGCGCCGCGGCGCTGGGACGTCGGCCGAAAGACGAGGTCTCACCGACTAGAGCACGTGGATCGCGGTCGCGCGCCAGCGTGCCCCCATCGCTTCGAGCCGGATTGCGACGGCACGGCTGCGTGCCCGCCCGTGCATCACCACGACCGCCTCGACGACGCCCGCATCGGGCTCGGTGAGCCGAACAGCGCCGACCGAGAACGTCGGGCGCGGGGCCGACGCGCTGCGGGCGCTTCGGGCACGCGTGGCGAGCACGCAGCGCTTCAGCAGGTGCCGGTAGACCTCGTCGGAGACCCACCGGGCGATCTGCTCGATGTCGCGAGCCCCGGCCAGGATCTCGATCACGCACCGAGCGAGGTTCGTCACGAGCGGCCGTGGGTCGGGCAGGACTGCCGCGGCCGCGAGCGTGGCTGTGGCCGTGGCCGTGGCCGTGGCCGTGTCCGTGGCCGTGTCCGCGGACGGGCCGACGCTGCCACCGTCGCCTGCGTCGTCGGGCTCCTCCGGGCTCTCGTCGCGGGGCACCGCCCGCAGGCTCGGGGGAGTCACCCCGGGCGCGGTGGCATCATTGCCGGCCGGCGGGTGGGCGCCCAGGGGAAGGGGAGGGAAGGGGAGATTCGACTCGGCGGTCGTCGAGATGGTCATGGTGCTGCTCTCGCTCGTGAACGGACTGAGCGCCCCGCTGCGACGGGCGTAGCATCAACATATGACATTCGAAGGGATCGACACGCCGCCATGTCGAATTCTGTGGACAACTGCTTCTAGGCGAGAGAAGAAAGCCTCAGTCGATGTCGTCCGACGGGGGAGGGGTGGGCCTTCGACGCTGGTCGAAGTCGGACACGGCTCCGAAGTCGAAGCCATTGAAGAGGGCGGATCGCCGAGCCTCCTCGTACTTCGCCTCGATGTAGGAGTCGAGCTCGCTGCGCTCGATGCGCCACTCGTCTCGCGTCCCGATCCTGATACCCCGCAGCTCGCCCCGCTCGAGGAGTCCCTCGATCTCGCCATCGTCGAGGCTGAGCATCTGGGCCACCTGCGAAACAGCGAGAAAGAGCCGGTCGGGCCGCTCGCGATCCTGAGGCTCCATACGTCGATTATCGGCCCTCGTGCGCGGTGCGACCATGGAGCGAGCGGCGGTTAGGCTGAACGACGTGTCGACGCTCAGTGATCTCGTTCTCGCCCAAGGCCTCTCGTCGGAGGCCGACGTCGAGTGGCTGCACCTGCTCGTCGGCGACTGGCAGCTGCTGGCCGATCTCGCGTTCGCCGACATGGTGCTCTGGGTGCCGACCGACTCCGGAAGCTTCGTGGCCGTCGCGCACGCCCGCCCGTCGAGCTCGGCGACGCTGTTCTACCGCGACTTCGTCGGGCACGAGGTGCGCCCCGAGTGGCGCGCGCAGATCAGTCAGGCGTTCGAGACGGCTCAGATCGTCGATTCGGCGGCTCCCGACTGGTACGAGGAGACTCCGACGCGTGTGCGTGCCGTGCCCGTTCTTCGGCGCCTGGGGGCCAGCCGCCCCGACATCAGCGAGCACCCGGTCGCAGTCATCACCCGCCACACGAACCTCTCCGAGGCGCGAACGCCCAGCCGCCAAGAGCTCACCTTCAACCAGTGCGCCAACGACCTCTTCGCCATGATCGCAGCTGGCGACTTCCCCGACCTCGGCGCCCCGACCGGGCCGCGACGCGGTGCGCCCCGCGCGAGCGACGGCCTCCTGCGGCTCGACGTCGACGGCGTCGTCGTCTTCGCCAGCCCGAACGGCCTCTCGGCGTTCAACCGCATGGGCTTCCTCGGCGAGCTCGAAGGCGAGAGCCTGGCCGAAGTCACGACCGAGCTGCTCTCGGGCAAGCTCGTCGTCGACGAATCGCTGCCGCTGGTGGTCACCGGTCGTGCGCCGTGGCGCACCGACGTCGAGGCGAAAGGCGTGACCGTGTCGCTGCGGGCGATCCCGCTGCGCGACCGGGGCGAGCGTGTCGGCGCGATCGTGCTGTGCCGCGACGTCACCGAGCTGCGCCACCAGGAGCGCGAACTCATCACGAAAGACGCGACCATCCGCGAGATCCACCACCGTGTCAAGAACAACCTTCAGACGGTCGCGTCGCTGCTTCGCATCCAGGCGCGCAGGACGCAGACGGACGTCGCCCGCGATGCCCTCAACCAGGCCATGCGCCGTGTCGCGTCGATCGCCGTCGTGCACGACACCCTCTCCGAGGGGCTCAACCAGAACGTCGACTTCGACACCGTCTTCGACCGGGTGCTGATGCTGATCGCCGAGGTCGCCTCGAGCCACAACACCACGGTGCGTCCGCAGCGCACGGGCAGCTTCGGCGAACTGCCGTCGGAGTACGCGACGCCGCTCGCGCTGGCGCTCACCGAACTCGTCACGAACGCCGTCGAGCACGGCCTCGACGGTCGCGACGGCGACGTCGAGATCAATGCGCACCGCACCGATGACGAGCTCACGGTGAAAGTGCGCGACAACGGTATCGGACTGCCCGAAGGCAAGGTCGGCTCGGGGCTCGGCACTCAGATCGTGCGCACGCTCATCCAGGGAGAGCTCGCGGGCACCATCGACTGGCATACGCTCGTCGGCTCAGGCACCGAGGTCACGATCGACGTGCCACTGCGCTGGCTGCAGCAGCCGGCGTAGCCGGCGCTCGCCACCGCGTGCCCTTACCTTTTCGGCAGGTTCTGCCCGTCTGAAAGGGCTGGACGTGCCGAAAAGGTAAGGCTGTGCGGGCACAGGTAGCCGCGACCGGCGACAGCCGCGACCGGCGACAGCCGCGACCTGCGGCAGACGCACGAAGGGCGCGTCACCCGCCGACAAACCGGCTGGTGACGCGCCCCCGGCGCAACTGCTGTGATCTCTGGAGTTGTGTGCTGATCGGCCAGAGCTAGCTGGCGCGACGGGCGCGAGCAGCGCGACGCTTGAGCGCGCGACGCTCGTCTTCGCTGAGGCCGCCCCAGACGCCGGAGTCCTGAGACGTCTCGAGTGCGTACTGGAGGCAGGTCTCGGTGACGGAGCAACGACCGCACACCGCCTTGGCCTTGTCGATCTGGTCGACGGCGGGGCCCGTGTTCCCGACGGGGAAGAAGAGCTCGGGGTCTGCAGTCAGGCAGGCGGCCTTGTCACGCCAATCCATCTATGGGTACTCCTTTGGTAACGCACGTCTGGGCATGCCGAATGGGACAGCGAAACGCCGGACGTTCTGTGAGGGGAAAGAAAAGAATGTGGGAGGCACGCACAGCGATGTACGCGTCACTTCGACCTCGAATATGGTCGCATACTGGTGTGACCAAATCAAGGGGTTAACGGGAGGCCTTCAGCGTGACTGGACCACTGGCAAGCGGAGTCGACGGCAGCGACAGGCGACAGCTGTCGCGGCGTCGCCCGGCTCTGCTCTGGCTGCTGATTGTGCTGATGGCAGCCGAATTCGTCGCGGTCGCGGTGATCACCGTGGTGTTCATCGTCGACCTGTTCGTCGCGCCGCCCGTCTCGTACGCCGCCGGTATCGCCGTCATCGTCATGGCGGCGGTCGCCTCGGTCTGGCTCGGCTTCATCGTGGTCGCCGCCTGGAAGGGCCGAGCGTGGATGCGCGGCGCCTCCATCGTCTGGCAGGTGCTGCAGTTCGCCATCGGCCTCGGCTGCTTCGAGGGCCTCACCGCGGCGCCCGTCGTCGGCTGGCTGCTCGTGGTGCCGGCCGTCGCGATCGTCGCGCTGCTCGTGTCGCCGCCGATCCGCGCCGTCACCGACCGCCGCGACTAACGCAGCAGACCCGCGGTCGCCGCTCGCGGCGCGGGGAGGCCGTCCGCCCCAAAACCGTCTGCCCCAGGGAGGAAGTGTCCGTTCGGGAGGAAGCGCCGACCTCCGGGGAGGGACAACGGCACGGGCCGCTCTCTCCAGGAGGATGAGGGGCACGCCGGCACTGTGCCGGGAGGAACGGCGGCACCGTTCTCCTCCCGCGCATCTGCTTCCTCCCGCAGCGACACTGAGCCGGGAGGAAAAACGCGGTGCTTGGGCGGCTGGACTACCTCGGCATGCGCAGACATCCTCCTGGCAGCAGAGCCGAGACGCAGGATCCTGACGGGGCGACAGGATCCTGACGACTCGCGCTCCCCAGGTCAGGCCGCGTCGAGCCCCAGCTTCTTGCGCAGCGACTTCACGTGGCCCGTGGCCTTGACGTTGTAGAGCGGCAGCTCGACGGTGCCGTCCTCGCCGACGACGATCGTCGAGCGGATGACGCCGGTGACCGTCTTGCCGTAGAGCGACTTCTCGCCGTAGGCCGCGTACTCGTTGTGCACCGTGAGGTCGAGGTCGCTCAGCAACGGGAAGTTGAGGCCCTGGTCGTCGCGGAACTTCGCCAGATCAGCGGTCGTGTCTTTCGAGACACCGAGCACCTGGTAGCCGGCCGACTTCAACGAGTTGATGTTGTCGCGGAAATCGCACGCCTCGGTAGTGCACCCCGGCGTGCCCGCCGCCGGATAGAAGTACACGATGACCTTCTCGCCCCGGTAGTCGTGCAGCGAGACCGGCTTGCCCGTCTCGTCGGGAAGGGTGAAATCGGGGGCCTTCTGGCCCGCCTCGAGACGATCTGACATGGTTCTCCTCCGGTGACATGACTGGTGCCGCACCCGTTCGGCCCGGCTCCGACTTCATGCTAATGTTGTTCCTCGGTTGCAGAACTCCGGTTCACACAGCCAACGCACCTCTAGCTCAATCGGCAGAGCAACTGACTCTTAATCAGTGGGTTCTCGGTTCAAGTCCGAGGGGGTGCACCGGCAGGCCCGATCCCACGTGGATTGGGCCTTTCTGTTTGTCTGCGGGCCCCAGCCGTCCCTGCGAGAATTGCTGCATGCCCGTCCATGGTTCCCCGCTGCAGCGCCTCGGCTTCCTCACGATCGGGTCGTTCGACCCCGCGGCCCCGGCTGCCGGCCATGAAGACACCCTGCGGGTGATCGAGCGCGGCGAGCAGCTCGGCTTCGACAGTGCGTGGCTGCGTCACCGGCACCTGCAGCCCGGCATCTCGTCGCCCGTCGCGATCATGGCTGCGGCATCGCAGCGGACAAGCCGCATCGAGCTCGGCACCGCGGTCACGCCGATCGGGGCCGAGAACCCGTTCCGCCTCGCCGAAGACCTCGGCACCGTCGACGTCCTGCTCGGCGGCCGCCTCAACCCCGGCTTCTCAGCGGGAACCCCGATGAACTTCGACCTCTACCGTGACGCGATCTACCCCGACACCGCCGACCAGGAGGACCTCGGCTACGACCGCCTCCTTCGCTTCCGCAACCTGGTGCGGGGCGACCTCGTCAGCGAGTCGCCGGGCCGACGGGGAATCGAGGAGTTCAGCGGCATCGTCCAGCCGCACAGCCCCGGCCTCGCCGATCGGCTCTGGTGCGGCGTCGGCAGCACCCGTTCGGCGGTGTGGGCGGGCGAGAACGGGTTCCACCTGCTCGCCTCGAGCGTGACCCGCGCCGAGCAGGGCACCGATTTCGCCACCACCCAACGCGCCCAGATCGATGCGTACCGCGACGCCCGCCCGGCCGGCGCGTCCGCCCGCGTCTCGCAGGGCCTCGTCGTCGTGCCCACGGACTCGGCGACGCCGGAGCAGCGCGCCCGCTACGCCGCCTACGCCGAATCGCGGGCAGGGCGCGTCGGCGTGCCCCAGGGCCCGGGCAAGCTGCTGTTCGCGGCAGACCTCGTCGGCACCTCCGCCGAGATCGCCGACACACTTCACGCCGACCCCGCCTACCAGGCCGTCGACGAGGTCGCGTTCGCGCTGCCCTTCGCCCTCGAGCCCGACGACTACGCGCAGATCCTCACCGACCTCGCCGAGCACCTCGGCCCCGAGCTCGGCTGGGCGCCGACCGCCGCCTGACACGAGGCCTGTCCCGCATCAAGGATCTGGCCCACGCGATGGCGACCTCGGAGAGCTGCCGTGCGATCTGTCCGGCGTACTCGACGACCCACACTCGCCCTGACACGCGTGCCTCAGCGGTGAAACCCTGGATCTTGGGGCCCGGAGAGGTGACGAGTGACTGACGCCGACGAGGCGGGGATCGAAGGCTCGTCAGTGCAGGCGCAGATACTCGCCCAGTGGCGCCCATGCACCGAACTCCGGAATGTCGACCCAGTGCTTCGCCAGATTCAGTCCCTCGCCGTCGGCGTCATCGGTGGGGAGAGGCTCCCGGCGCTTGTCCCAGGTGTCGACGTGGAAGCTGCCGTCGACCTCGAACGTCGCCGTCTCGCCGGCGACGGCCTCCTGAAGTGGGTGGTGCCCACCGGGGGCGTAGGTGTACTCGGTGCTCTCAGTGAGGAACAGGCGTCCGTCGATCGACTTGAAACCATAGATGAAGCACAGATTATGGGCCATGTCGATGAAGTGGACGTTGGCCATCTCGGCGCCGGGAAGCACCTCGACCATGAACTCGGGGTTGTCGGTGATCGCCACGTCGTCCCGGAAGGCGGCGACGGTGAACCAGTGGTCGGGAGCTGGGACCTGGCCTGCGTAGCGCGCGCGGGCCTCGTCTTCGGTGAGGACGCGGCGCGGCTGCCAGGCGTCGCGGTCCCAACTCGTGCAGTACACGTACTTCATGGCAGCCCCCGATCAGTCGAGACCCACGGTAGCGTGCATCCGGAGAGCGAACCGCAGCCCGCGATCGAGGAGCCACGCACGCTCGGCGGAGCCGTCGCCATGTCCGTCCTCTCCGGGAGCGCCCTGATGATCGCGAGCATCGCCGACCTCGTGGCGTACTCGACCGCAGGCGGCATCGAAACGCCCAACCACGGGAGCAGTGTCAGGTCGCCCAGACCGCCATGAAGATCGGCTGGCCCCTCTCCCTCGCACTCTGGTGGATAGGCCTCGGCTTCACCATCTGGGTCGCCAAGTGGCGCTCGGGTGGTCCACCGGGCTCGTCGCGCTCCGAGCGGGCTTCGCCGTCGGCGTCACCCAGATCGCCACACTCGGCCAAGCAGCCTCCACCGGCACCTGACGGCCAGAGCGCTCAAGGCGATCGAGGGGGAACATGGAAATCACGACAGCAGCTCGACGGGGTGCTGACCGCGTGAGACGCGACCGCCGTCATCAATCCGGTCGCTCCGAGTCGACATGAGTACCGAAAACTACCGCAGGCGACGAACCCGTCGCAGCGAGCCTGAACAAAGGCGAGCAGTTCGAATTCGACGGAAGGACACAGAAATGTTCAGACGCGGCAAGAAAGCGCCCATCGAATCGCCCTACCCGGGCTTCGACAAGGGGGGTGAAGTGTCGAAGGACGTCATCGGCAGCTTCGGCTCGCGCGTTCCGGCCGAGGTCGTGGAGGGCTGGCGCGCGGGCATCGGCACGATGCTCGACGGCTTCATCCAAGTCGTCGACCCCTACACCGCCGCCGTGCTGATCTCGTCGTCGTACACCGGCATTGCGGGCGCCGTCCCGATTCTCCAGACCGCTTTCGGTGACGTCATCGTGTGGGAGGACGGCTGGTTCCGCCTGCTCTCGTTCCGGAAAGAGATCAACCGGTACGTCTCGCGCTCCTTCGACGTCCTGCTACAGCTCTTGGCCGACGACACCTTCCTCGACCCCGAGCTGGACCGGGCCCTCTACGTCACGGCCGTCGAGAAGTTCGGGCCCCTGGATTCGGGAACGATCTTCGGGCACGTACCCCTGCTCGCGCTCGGCGGCCCGAAAGACGTCGAGCACTTGGACAAAGTGAAGACCCGCGAGCACCTGCTGCTGATCAGCCAGATGGTCGGCCCGCTCTCCTGAGTGCCTGAGGGCATTGGACCTGGGAGCCGAGGCGAGCACGGGGTCGGGCACCTGCGGGCGAGGCGGACGGTCTCCAGGCACTCAGCCTCCGGGTCGCTTGCCACGGAGTTCCCGCTTGCGGGCCTTCACCGCCTCGACCGTCGGCCCAGTCGGCATTCCCGCGGGATACCGTGGAACATGTGGACAACGGGAGACCCGGCCACGGCGTAATCATCACCTGCATCGTTCGCCTGATCTACGGCGGCGCGCTCCAGTCCGACGAGGTCGGCGCAGCCGCACAGAAGCGCGACGTCGCCCCGTACGGCCCGCCGACGAATTCTTCAGAGGCCTGATGGTCGAGTTCGATGCTGAGCCGGGCCTCGAAGCAGGTGAAGTTCGCGCCTGCCGGCACGGGTGCGGCGTCGCCGTCCGGCCCGGGCATCGGTACGCTGGGCCCGGGCATTCGCCCGGCGACCACGAGGAGCACCATGACCGACATCACCGAACCGATCGACACCGAGATCACGCTCGACGTGGTGTTCACCGGCGGCGCCTGGGTCGTCCAGGTGAAAGGCGCGGGCGAGGTGACGGCGGCCAACCTCGAGGAGGCGCTCGAGCTCGGCGAGGCCGAAGCGCGACGCGCCGGGCTTCTCGGCGGCGAGGACTGGACGCTCGCCTGGTCGACCACGACGACCCCCGAGGCGGAGAGTCTCGTCCGCGACGCCCTCGAGAGCGACGCGGCGGCCGAAGAGGCCATCGAGCAGGCCTACGACGACGCGCTCGCCGCGGTCGTCGCCCTTCGCAACCTGGGGCTCAAGAAGCGCGACATCGCCGACATCCTCAATATCGAGAAGTCCGCGGTCACCGACTACCTCGCCGAAGAGGCACTCGGCGACTAACGCCGCGTCGCAAAAAACTCATAGCGAGCAAATTATTTGCTCAGAGTGAGTAAAATGCGCTATGGTGGCGTCATGGCAATCACATTCGCTACCCGGGTCGGACCGGGATACGTCACCACACCGACATTCGAGAGCATGCGCTTTCCCGCCGGCGAAGGCCACATCAAGGTCGCCCACGACAATGCCGGCAAGGGGCCTCTCACCGAGGTCGCCACTCTCACCGGCGCCGACGCCGACGACCTGATCCTCCTCGGCATGTGGGCCGACGCCGCGCGGCAGCGTGCCGCTCGCACCGTCGCCCTCATCCCGTACCTGCCCGGTGCCCGGCAGGATCGCGGCCTCCCGTTCGGCGCGAACGTCTACGCGACGATCATCAACGGCTTCGGCATCGACCAGATCGTCTGCTTCGACCCGCACTCGCCGGTCATGCCGTCGCTGATCGAACGGCTCACCATCGTCGACTCGGCCCACCTGGTGCGCCAGCACGTCGTCGGCCGCGCCGACCGCGACACCGCGCCGCAGCGTTACGCCGGCATCATCGCCCCTGACAAGGGCGCGGTCGCCCGGGCCACCGAGGTCGCCCAGATCTGCCACCTCCCCGTCTACCGGGCCGAGAAGCACCGCAACCCCGACACCGGCAAGCTCGACGGGTTCAGCTGCGAGCCGCTGCCCGACACGGGCCGGTTCCTGGTCGTCGACGACATCTGCGATGGCGGCGGCACCTTCATGGGGCTCGCCGAGTCGACCGGCCTGCCGAAGGAGCGCCTCGGCCTCTACGTGAGCCACGGGGTCTTCTCGGGTCGCGCAGCCTCGCTCGCCGACCACTTCGGCGAGATCGTCACCACCGACAGCTACCCCGCGAAGGCCGACATCCCGGGCCTTCGCACCATCGACCTGCACCCCTACCTGACCGGGGCCATCACCACCCTCACCGGAGCCGTCAAGTGACCACCACCATCGCACCCCGCCTGACCACCGCGAGCCCGATCCAGGCGCTCCTCACCACCGACGGCTACAAGCAGAGCCACCGTCAGCTGTACCCGAAGGGCACCACTCGCATCCTGATCAACTGGACGAACCGCAGTAACAAGCTGCTGCCCGGCTCGACTCACGCTGTCGTCTTCGGGGTGCAGGCCTTCGCCCAGTCGTACCTCGCCGAAGCTTGGGCGCCGTTCTTCGAGGCCTCCGAAGACGAGGTGTGCCGCCTCTTCGAGCGGACTCTCGAGGCGTACTTCGGGCCGAACCACATCGGTTCCGACCACGTGCGCGCCCTGCACCGCCTCGGCTACCTGCCCCTCGAGATCAAGGCGCTGCCCGAAGGCACCCTCGCCCCCATCGGCGTCGCCACGCTTACCATCGAAAACACGGTCGACGAGTTCTTCTGGCTGCCGAACTACATCGAGACGGCCCTCTCTGCGAGCATCTGGCACCCGTCGACCGTCGCCACCATCGCCCTGCAGTATCGCGACCTCATCGAGAGGTGGGCCGCGACGACAGGAGGCGACACCGTGGGCATCGACTTCCAGGCCCACGACTTCTCGATGCGCGGGCAGTCCTCGCTCGAGTCGGCGACGGCATCCGGCGCGGGGCACCTGCTGTCCTTCCTCGGCACCGACTCGATGCCGACCTTCGACTGGATCGACCGCTACTACCCGGGCGACAACGGCATGCTCGGCGCGTCCGTCCCCGCCACCGAGCACTCCGTCATGTGCATCCGCGGCGAGCAGGGCGAACTCGAGACGTTCAACGCCATCCTCGACGAGTTCGCGACCGGCGTCGTCTCTGCGGTCAGCGACGGCTACGACCTGTTCAAGGCGATCACCGAGATCCTCACCGAACCGGCGCTCAAGGCCAGGATCCTGGGGCGCGACGGCAAGCTCGTCATCCGCCCCGATTCGGGCGACCCGGTCGACATCGTGACCGGCTCTCTCCACGGCGCCGATCTCACCGCCCGCGCCGACGGCCCCCGCAGCCCCGAAGAGAAGGGTGTCGTCGAGCTCCTCGACGAGGAGTTCGGCCACACCGTCAACGCTCGAGGCTACAAGGTGCTCGACCCGCACATCGGCGTCATCTACGGCGACAGCATCACTCTCGACCGGGCCAGCCGCATCTTCGAGCGTCTGGCCGCGAAGGGCTACTCGAGCGACAACATCGTGCTCGGCGTCGGCTCGTTCACCTACCAGTACCTCACCCGGGACAACCTCGGCTCGGCCGTCAAGGCGACGTGGGCTCTCGTCGACGGGCAGCCCGTCGACATCCAGAAGGACCCGAAGACCGGCAACGGCAAGAAGAGCGCCAAGGGGCGAATCGCCCTGCACCGGGACGCCGCCGGCGAGATCGTTCAGGTCGACCAGGCGACGCCCGAGCAGGAGGCCTCGAGCCTGCTGCAGACGGTGTGGGTCGACGGGGCATTCGCCACCGTGCAGTCGTTCGCCGATGTCCGTGCCACCCTCGCGGCCGAGCGGGTCGCTCGTGCTGAGCGGAACGATCGCGGCGCCGGCGCCGTCGACCCAGCGGGGGAGTGACCGTGGCCGCCTGGAAGCAGCCGCTGCTCGCCGTCGACGTCGTACTCGTGCGGTTCCACCCCGAGCGCGGTCTCGAGTTCGGCACGTCCGAACGCGCCGCCGAGCCCGCCCGAGGCGAGCAGGCCCTGCCCGGCGTGCTGGTGCGCTCGGACGAGTCGCTCACCGACGCCGCCTCCCGCGCGGTCGGCACCAAGGCCGGCATCGCCGACGAGGCCGTGCGACACCTCGACCAGTTGCACGTGTTCGACACCCCGGGCCGTGAAGACTCCACCGTCGAGTCGGGGCGAGAGCGCTCATGGAGCCTCGCCTTCCTCGGCGTCGTCGACCCGGCCGCCGCCACCGGCGAGCACGTCCGCTGGCACTCCGCGAGCGGACCCGCCCTGGGCCTGCCCTTCGACCACGACGACATCGTCGACTTCGCGCGGCAGCACATCCGGGCGCGCCTCTGGAGCGACGTCGCGATGACCCGCGCGCTCACCGGCGACAGCTTCTCCACCCGCCTCGGCGCCGACCTCGAGGCGGCGGCCACCGGGGTGCAGCCGCACGCCAGCAACTTCCATCGCAGGCTCACCGGTCTCGCCGACCTCGAGCGCCTCGACGAGAAGTCGCCGTCCGGTGGGCGCCCGGCGCACGTCTGGAAGTGGCGTCGGCCCTAGCGGGGCGTGGTGGTGCCCAGGCGCAGCACAGTCGGCAGCTCGAGCCGCTCGCGTGGCGCGTTCGCGTCGCGGGCGAGCGCGACGGCGGTTCTCGCCGCCCACCCGGTCATCTCGGCGACCGGCTGCACGACGGTCGTCAGCCCGAAGAGTTCACCCTCGGGCTGCCCGTCGAAGCCGATCACGGCGACGTCATCAGGCACGCGAGCACCTCGGCGACGGAGCGCCGCCAGAAGGCGGATGGCGATGCCGTCCGACTCGCAGGCGACCACCACCGGCACGGCGCCGGCCAGGATCCGATCGGCCGCGCTCACGCCGAACCGGCCGCCGCCGGGCTCCTCCACCAGCTCGGCCGAGGCGCTGAGACCGGCGGCGTCGAGCGCGTCGAGGTAGCCCCGGTAGCGATCGCGCGCGCTCCAGCGGAAGCCCTCGAGGCCCCGTTCGCGCAGGAAGACGACGCGCCGTCGCCCGAGGCCGAGGGCGTACTCCGTCGCCGCTCTGCCCGCGCCCCGATCGTCGATGCCGACACCGGCTGATCCTGAAACCTTTTGGTTCAGGTAGACGACCGGCACGCGCATGCGCTCGAGTGTCGCCTGCTCGTCGGGCGTCAGGGCGAAGGAGGCGACCAGCAGGGCGTCGGCGTTGCGCCTCGCCGGGAGGGTCTCGAAGAAGACGCGTCGCTCGTCGGCGTCGTGCACCCGGTAGAGCAGCAGGTCGTAGCCCGCCGAGCGCACCTCACGGTAGATGCCGTCGAGGATCGTGCCGCTGAACCAGTCGGTGAGCGGGCTGCCGATCAGCACGGCGATGCGCTTGACCTTTCCGGTCGCGAGCGACGCGGCGCTGGGCGACGCCGAGAAGCCGAGCCGTGCCGCGGCGTCGTGCACCCGGGCGGTCGTCTCGGGGCGCACGTTCGACGCGTTGCGGAGGGCGCGCGACACCGTCGAGATCGACACCCCGGCGGCCTCGGCGACGTCTTCCATCGAGGCTCCGATCGGCCCCTGGCCCGGCGAGTGCGAAAGCTGCCCCTGCATGATTTCCACAGTGTAGATCACCCCGAGTTGACGATGATGACAGCGCTTGCATAGGCTATGCAAGCGCTGTCATTCGTGGCAGGGTGCTCGAACCGAAAACGTCAAGGAGGACGTATGGACGTGGGTCGAAGAAGTCTCATCGCCGGGTCGCTGGGGGCGGCAGGTCTGGTTGCACTGGCCGGCTGTGCACCGGCGGCCAAGCGCACCACCGTCGCCGATTGGCCGACCGACCCCGGCAGCGAGCCGGCGACGATCAGTTGGTGGAGCTCGAGCATCGCGAGCGACACGGGCGGCGACCTGCGGCCGGCGCTCATCGCCCTGTTCAACAAGACCTACCCGCACATCAAGGTCAGCATCGTGGCGGCCCCGGCCGACACCGACACCAGCCGCACGACGCTGACGACGCAGATCGCGGCCGGCTCCGACAGCCCCGACGTCGTGCTCGGCGACATCGCCTGGCCGGGCCAGTTCGCCGCGAACAAGCTGGCGGTGCCGCTCAAGACGCTCGTGCCGACCGACTTCTGGCAGCAGTACCCCGAGGGGCTGCGGAAGGCGGCGGAGGTCGGCAGCGACTACTACATGTTCCCCGTCTACATCGACGAGTCGTTCGTGGTCTACCGCAAAGACCTGCTCGCCAAGCACTCGCTGCAGGTGCCGAACTCGTGGGAGGAGCTCGCGTCGACATCGAAGAAGCTCATCGCGGCGGGCGACGTCGACTACGGCTTCGTCTACCAGGGCAACGTCTACGAGGGCATGACCTGCAACAGCGTCGAGTTCGTGGCCGACGCCGGCGGCGTGCTCACCAACTCTGCGATCACGCGGTCGGAGGCGACCAGCTCGGCGGACAAGCGGGCCTTCGAGTACATGAACTCGCTGATCGACCAGAAGGTCACCCCTCGCGCGGCCCTCACCTACATCGAGCAGTCGAGCCTCGACGCCTTCACGACGGGCCGCGCAGCGTTCCTCCGCAACTGGTCGTACGCCTACGACACGGCCAACAGCCCCAGCGCCTCGTCGGTGGCCGGCAAGGTGGGCATCCGCTCGCGGCCGGGCTTCGACGGCGGGCCGCAGGGCAACAGCACCATCGGCGGCTGGGGCAACTACATCAACCCCCACACGTCGCATCCGGCCGCCGCCCTCGCGTTCGCGAAGTGGATGGCCGACGAGGAGGCCCAGCAGCTCATCGTGCGGAAGGGCGGGGCGATCCCGGCCCGGGCCGCGTCGCTCACGAGCGCCGACGCCGTGAAGGCGAACCGCCCGCAGTACCGCATCGCGAAAGACATCACGCTCGTGCCGCGGCCCACCGCGACGAAGTTCTACCCGAAGCTGTCGCAGGCGATCTACGTCAACGCCAACTCGCTCGCCGCCGGGCAGTCGGCCATCGCCGGCGGCACCGCCCGCATGTCCAATCAGATGGACACGGCTCTCGCGGGACAGGCGCTGTGAGCACGGCACGCCAGGCGCAGGCGACCTCTCGCGCCCTCTCCCGGACGATCAAGCAGGATCGCGGCAACCGCGTCGGTCGTTCGCTCGCCTCCAAGAAGTCCCGGTCGGCCTGGCTCTTCGCCGGCCCCGCCCTGCTCGTCATCGCGGTCGTCACGGTCTTCCCGGTGCTGTACTCGGTCGTCCTGAGCTTCGCCAAGGTGTCGATCAACTACGACGGATTCCAGATCGACGGCTTCACCGTCGGCAACTACGGCGCCCTCACGCAGAGCAGTGACTGGTACCACGCCCTCGCGTTCACCTCGCTCTACACGGTCATCACCGTGGTGGTCGAGCTCGTGCTCGGGATGCTCTCGGCGCTCGTGCTCGAGCGCCTCGGGGCGACCCGTGGCTGGATGCTCGCGCTGCTGCTGATCCCGTGGTCGCTGGTCACGATCGTCTCCGCGCAGCTGTGGAAATACATCTACGACTCGACCTACGGCATCGCGACCTGGGGCATCTCGCTCTTCACCGGCTCCGACCCCGTGATCCTGGGCGAGCCCGTCAGCTCGGGCGCCGCGCTCATGGTCGCCGACATCTGGAAGACGACGCCGTTCGTCGCCATCATCCTGCTCGCCGGGCTCGTCATGATCCCCGAAGAACAGTACGAGGCGGCCGAGCTCGACGGCGCCGGCGCCTGGAAGTCGTTCTGGCGGGTCGTGATGCCGCAGCTCATGCCGACGTTCACCATCGCGGTGCTCTTCCGTGTGCTCCAGGCGTTCGGCGTGTTCGACCTGCCGTTCGTGCTGACGCAGGGCGGCCCCGGCACCAGCACCCAGACTCTCGCGATCATGGGCTACAAGGTGCTCTTCCAAGACATCAACATCGGGCCGGGCGCCGCCATCGCGACGTCGACGGCCGTCATCGTGGGGCTCGGGTGCCTGATCTTCCTCCGAGCGTTCCGCAACCAGGCGAGAGGGGAACGCGAATGAGCCGCATCAGGAGGCGCTCCGGCTGGAGGCGCTGGGTCAACCCCGTCAACATCGGCGGCCTCGTGATCGCCGTCCTCACCGCGGCGCCGCTCTACTGGCTGCTCGTTTCATCGTTCAAGTCGCCGAACGACGTCGCCGCGACGCCGCCCGAGGCCGTGCCGTTCCACTTCACGCTCGACAATTTCGTGCAAGCGTTCGTCACGAACGACCTGCTGCAGTACATGCTGAACAGCGTGATCGTCGCCGTGTCGACGACCGTGCTCGTGCTCGCCCTGTCACTCTTGGCCGGGTACGCGCTCACGGGCCGCAACATCAAGGGCGGCACGGGGATCATGACGGCGCTGCTGATGCTGTCGGTCTTCCCCGCGATCGCCGTCCTGACGCCGATCTACCTGATCGAGCGCTCGATCGGGCTGCTCAACAGCTACCCGGGGCTCATTATCCCCTACGTCGCGTTCAACCTGCCGTTCGCCATCTGGATCATGCGCAACTACCTGCAGGGCATCCCGTCGACGATCGAGGAGGCCAGCGAGATCGACGGGGCGGGGCCGTGGCGCACGGTCGTCTCGGTGATCCTGCCGATGTCGAAGCCCGGTCTCTTCACCGTGGGCGTGTTCACGTTCACGGCGGCGTGGAGCGAGTTCTTGATGGCGCTCACCTTCAACAGCGAGACGAGCTTCCGCACGATCCCCGTCGGCATCGCCCTCTTCGGCACGCAGTTCAGTGTGCCCTACGGCGCCATCTTTGCCGCGTCGGTCTCGGCCACGATCCCCATCGTGATCCTGGTGCTGATCTTCCGGCGATCGATCGTGTCGGGCCTCACGTCCGGCGCGGTCAAGGGCTGACACGCCCGCATCTCCACCCCACCACACACGCTCGAGGAGCACTCTGCATGTCGAACACCTTCATCCCCGCCGACACCGAGACGGACGGGGGCTCGGCGGCCGCCGACTGGTGGCGCCAGGCCACGGTCTACCAGGTCTACCCGCGCAGCTTCGCCGACAGCGACGGCGACGGCCTCGGCGACATCCGCGGGGTGACCAGCAAGGTGCCCTACCTCAGCGCTCTCGGCGTCGACGCGATCTGGCTGAGCCCGTTCTATCCGTCCGCCCTGGCCGACGGCGGCTACGACGTGGCCGACTATCGCGACGTCGACCCGAAGCTCGGCACGCTCGCCCACTTCGACGAGCTCGTCGAGGCGGCCCACTCGGCCGGAATCAAGGTCGTCGTCGACATCGTGCCGAACCACACGTCCGACCAGCACGCCTGGTTCCAGGAGGCCTTGGCGTCCGAGCCCGGGTCGACGGCCCGCGCGCGCTACATCTTCCGTGACGGCCTCGGCGACGACGGCTCGACCCCGCCGTCGACCTGGCCGTCGAACTTCGGCGGCAGTGCCTGGACGCGCCTGCCCGACGGGCAGTGGTATCTGCACCTGTTCGCCCCTGAGCAGCCCGACCTCGACTGGTCGAACCCCGAGGTGCGGGACGACTTCAAGACGACCCTGCGCTTCTGGGCAGACCGGGGTGTCGACGGCTTCCGAGTCGATGTCGCCCACGGCCTCGCCAAAGACCTCGCCGAGCCTTTCCGCGACGCCAACCCGAAAGATTTCGGTCTGCCCACCGACGGCAGCGACCCCCTCTACGACCGCGACGAGGTGCACGAGATCTTCGAGGGCTGGCGCGAGGTCTTCAACGAGTACGACCCGCCGCGCACGGCCGTCGCCGAAGCCTGGGTGCCGCGATCGCGCGTGTCGCTCTACGCCCGGCCGACCGAGCTCGGCCAGGCCTTCAACTTCGAGCTGCTGCGCTCGGACTTCGACGCCACCGCCTTCCGCGCCATCATCGAGAACAACCTCGCGCTCGCCGCCGAAAGCGGCGCGTCGAGCACCTGGGTGCTGTCGAACCACGACGTCGTGCGCCACGCCACGCGCTACGGCCTCCCCACCGGCACCGACCAGGACGCCTGGCTGCTGAGCGACGGCACGACGCCGCCTCTCGACGCCGAGCAGGGCGCCCGCCGCGCCCGGGCCGCGACGCTTCTTCTGCTGGCCCTGCCCGGGTCGGCCTACCTCTACCAGGGCGAAGAGCTCGGGCTGTTCGAGGTCGCCGACCTGCAGCCGACCGACCTGCAGGATCCGGTGTGGACCCGTTCGTCGCACGAGCGCAAGGGTCGAGACGGTTGCCGGGTGCCTCTGGCCTGGGACACCTCGGCGCCCGCTTTCGGCTTCGGCACGCACACGCCGCACCTGCCCCAGCCCGCCTGGTTCGCCGACTACGCCGTCTCGGTGGAGGAGGGCGTCGAGGGGTCGTCGCTCGAGTTCTACCGCACGGCGCTGGGGCTGCGCCACGAGCTGCAGCAGGGCGAGAGCCTCGCGTTCCTGCCCTCCGACGGCGAGACGGTGTCGTTCGACCGGCACCGCGGCTGGCGTTCGGTGACGAACTTCGGCACCGGGCCCGTCGCGCTGCCGGCGGGCGAGGTGCTCGTCGCCAGCGGCCCGCTCGGCTCCGAGGGCACCCTGCCCGGTGAGACGACGGTCTGGCTGCGTCCGAGCAGCTGACCACGCAAGCAGGCCGAAGCGGGGTCACAGCCATGACGGCTGCGGCCCCGCTGCGGCGTCTGTGAGCGACGCCGGTCAGCTTCGGGGGTGGCCCTCCGCAGCACCGCGAAGCTCGCGAGGGCTGCGACCGCGGTCGGCACCAGCAGCCAGCTCGCGACCCCGAGCGGGCCCGCGTTCACGAACCACTGCCCGACGGCCGGCCAGCTGCCGCCGAACGACACGACCGCCAGGGCTACGACGGCGAGGACAGCCAGCGTCGCGCCGCCGAGCATGACGCCGAGAGCCCTCCAGCGCATGAAGAGCGTGCCGGCCATCGCCCCCGCGAAAAAGCAGAACAGCAGACCGAAGAACACGATCAGCAGCCGCTGGCCGACGTTCGCCCCGAAGTAGATCGACGTGAACAGGTGGCCGCCGAGGAACCAGCCGCCGGTCGCCGTCTCCGCCATCGACAGCAGCGAGAACGCCACCGAGAAGGCCGCGGCCAGCAGGATGAAGGTCACCGCCGACCCGAGAGAGAAGTCGCGGCGGGTCACGCTCAGCCCGAGCGCGAAGGGGAACGTCGCCGTGACGACCTGCAGGCCGAGGATCAGCATGAACACGAAGATGTAGAAGCTGCCCCCGCTGAACTGCGTGCCCTGGAGTGCCGCGTGACGGTCGGATTCCGAGGTCGTGGCCGAGATGATGAACCACACGGCCGCGTTGATCAGCAGGATGGCCGCCATCACGAGACCCGGGACGACGAGCACCTGCCGTCGGTTGACGAGGTTCAGCCGCACGACTCGTCCGACGCGGGTGGTGGTGGGCACGGGGCGGGCCGCGCCCGCTGCGATGGTGGTCATGCGCTCGTCTCCAAGGCTCGGTTCTGCGAGGGGTCGGCATCGACCCCCGTCTTCTGCACGATCAGCTGCTGCAGCGAGACGCCCGACAGCTCGAGCCCCTGCGCGACGGCGTCGATGCGCTCGGCCGGGGTCAGCGACTCGACCGTGATGGAGGCCAGGCCCCCCAGCCCCTCGCGATGCAGCACGGGGTGACCCGCGGCGAACCGGTCGACGGCGGCTCGGGCACCCGCCACCACGGTCGCGGCACCGCGCAGCGAGTCGGCGTCGTCGTCGATCACGACCCGCCCCTCGTCGATCACGATGACGTGCTCGAGGATGTTCGACACCTCGTCGATCAGGTGCGTCGACAGGATCACCGTGCGCGGGTTCATCGTGAAGTCGTCGAGCAGGCGGTCGTAGAAGATCTGCCGGGCCACGGCGTCGAGCCCGAGGTAGGGCTCGTCGAAGAACGTCAGCGGGGCCCGGGAGGCCAGGCCGACGATCACGCCCACCGCCGAGAGCTGGCCACGCGACAGCTTCTTCATGCGCCGGCCGAGCGGCACGCGGAAGTCGGAGATCAGCCGTTCGGCGAAGTCGGCATCCCAGTTCTCGAAGAACCACGGCGCGCTGCGGAAGACGTGCGCGGCGGTGAAGTCTTCGGGGTAGCGCTGGCTCTCTTTGATGAAGCAGATGCTGCGCAGCACCGCGGCGTTCTCGACCGGCCTCGCGCCGAATACCGAGACCGAGCCGCTGGAGGCGAAGTCCTGCCCCGTCAGCAGCTGCATGATGGTGGTCTTACCGGCCCCGTTGCGGCCGAGGAGGCCGTAGATGCGGTCGGAGTCGACGGTGAAGCTGACGTCGTCGACTGCGGTGAACGAGCCGAAGCGGCGGGTGAGGCCCTCGACTGTGACAGCCGGGGTGGTCTGACTCAGTGCGGTCATGCTCTGATGCCTTCCGTGAGGATCATGTCGGTGAGTTGGTCGGGGCCGATACCGAGATTTTCGGCCTCGCGAAGGAGCGGCGCGACGAATTCGTCGCGGAACGACTGGCGGCGGCGCGCCATGAGGCGCTCGCGGGCGTCGGCCGTGACGAACATGCCGATGCCGCGCTTCTTGTAGAGAATGCCGTCGTCGACGAGGCGGTTCACGCCCTTGCCGGCGGTGGCCGGGTTGATGCGATGGAACGCGGCGAACTCGTTCGTCGACGGCACCTGGGTCTCGGGCGGGTAGACGCCGGCGAGGATGTCGTTCTCGACCTGCTCGGCGATCTGGACGAAGATCGGCTTGCCTTCTTCGATCATTCGCCCTCCCTCCCGCTTCGTTGGTTAATTACCTGTGTAACTAACCAACCAGGGCAAGGCGCCGTTGTCAAGAGGTGCGTGCGATCAGGAGGCGACGCCGAGGGCCGGGAGCACGATGTCATCGATCACGGTGACGTAGAAGTCGCGCGGAGCCGTCTCGCCCACGGCGTTCAAGCGGTGCGTGCTCATCGCGGGGACCACCTCGGCGACCACGGGGATCTTCGCGATCATGCCCGCGAGGATCTCGCCTCGCTCGGCTGCGCGCTCCAAGATCCGCCGGTACACCTCGACGTACGGTTCGGTCACCTCCGAGCGGACGACGTCCCCCAGGCTCGCTGAGCTGCGAGTGGCCGACGCGAGCCCTGCGAAGACCGCGAGGCGCCGTTCGGAGCCACCGAGCCACGTCGAATCCACGACCGCGATCAGATCCGACCGGAGCGACCCGTGATCCGGCAGCGCATCGACCTCGGGCGGCCGCCCGATCGAGCGGATGGCAGCCAGCGCGAGGTCCTCCTTCGTCGCCCACCTCCGGTAGAGCGTCGTCTTGGCCTTGCCCGTGCGCGCCGCGACCTCGTCGAGCGTGAGCCGGTCGTACCCTCGCTCGCCGACGAGGTCGAGGGCGGTGGCCAGGATCGTCGCGTCGCTCGAGTGGTCGAACGGGCGGCCGGTTCGCCCCACGGCGGGCTTCGTCGCGTCGGTGCGGGGCAAGGGCTTCACGTCAGAAGAGTATCCCGGGCTGTCGATTTACGCTACTCAGGCGTAGCGTATGTCTCCAGCGGTCCACTCGGGCCGCCAGGAAGGAGCAGCAATGCAGATCGACAATTCTGTGATCGTGATCACCGGCGCATCCTCGGGCATCGGTGCCGCCACCGCTCGGGCCGCGTCAGTCCGCGGCGCCCGCGTGGTGCTGGCAGCTCGACGCGAAGACAGGATCACGGCGCTCGCCGACGAACTCGCGCACGCCGTCGCCGTGCGCTGCGACGTCACCGACCGAGCCGACCTCGACTCGCTCGTCGAGCGGGCCCTCGACGAGTTCGGGCGCGTCGACGTGCTCGTGAACAACGCCGGCCAGGGTCTACAGGCCACGGTCGAGCAGATCGATCTCGACGACTTCCGCGCCGTTCTCGAGCTCAACCTCGTCGCACCTCTGGCGGCCATGCAGGCCGTCCTGCCTGCCATGCGTCGCCAGAAGGCCGGGGCCATCGTGAACGTGAGCTCGGGCACGACTTTCGGCGACGTGCCGGGAACGGGTGGCTACGTCGCGTCGAAGATCGCCCTCGAGCGACTCTCGGCGATCGCTCGCAACGAGCTCGACGGCACCGGCATCACGGTGTCGACGGTCATCCCGTTCGCCACCAGCACCGAGTTCCTCACCTCGATCCGGGCCGGTCGCGCCGACGCCGAAGCGATGACGTCGGGTGCCGACTTCGACACGCCCGACCAGGTCGCCGACGCCGTCCTGCACCTCGTCGAGAGCGGTGAGGCCCGCCTCGACCTGGTGCCCGCGGCCTACGGCGGCAGCCGCTGACCCGGGGTCAGGCCCCCTGCTCGGCCGCGAGCCCGATCTCGACGACGGCCCCTCCGCGCTCGGCGTTGCGGAGGGTGAGCTGGAGGCCCATGGCGGTCGCGTGCTGCACGGCGATCGCGAGGCCGAGGCCGGCGCCGCCACTCGCGCCGCGGCGGGCGAAGCGCTGCGGGCCCGCCTGCAGGATGTCGTCGGGGAACCCGGCGCCGTGATCCTGCACCGTGATCGTCGAGCTCGCGAGGGTGATCTCGATCGGCGGGCGGCCGTGCCGTGCCGCGTTGGCGAGCAGATTGACCAGCACGCGTGAGAGGCGCCGGGAGTCGACGCTCGCGTAGCCGTCGTGCTCGACGACGACGGTGCAGTCGTGCGCCTCGGGGAGGTCTCGACGATGTCGCGGACGAGGGTGGGCAGGTGCACCGTCTCGACGGTGACGGCGTCGATGCCCGCCTCGGCCCGGCCCAGCTCGAGCAGGTCTTCGACCAGGGTCTGCATGCGTCGGATCTGGTGCCGCACCCGCTGGCTGTCGGGGCTCTCGTCGAGGAGCGACGACGCGCTGACCAGAGCGGTGAGCGGTGTCTTCAGATCGTGCGCGACGTCGGCGGCGAACGCTCGCTCGCGGTCGAGCCGCAGGCGGAGGTTCTCGGCCGAGCGCGCGATGCCGAGCGAGATGACGGCCACCTCGTCACGCCCCTCGGGCAGGGCGCCCATCTCGCCGTCGACGGCCTGGTTGATCGACCCCGCGACCCGGCGCAGGCGGCGCGTCAGGCTGCCGGCGATCAGCCAGCCGATCACGATCGAAGCGACGGCCGACGCGATGCCGGCGATGACGAACGTCGAGCGCAGCTCGGCCCACTGCCGGTCGACGGGCGCGTTGGACAGCTTGACCGACAGCACGGCCTCGGGCTCGAGCCTCTCGGCGGCCCACATGAAGCGCCCGTCGTCGAAGGTGACGATCGACTTGTCGTCGAGGGCCCGGGCGGCTGGGGCCGGAAGCACGGCCGGATTCAGCGACGCATTGGCGGGCAGCGAGCCGCCGAGTGCGCGCCCGGCGAGGGCGAGCCGCAGCTGCCCCGCAGCCTCGTCACGCAGCTGATCACGCGCGCCGGAGAGCGAGGCGTTGGCGAACAGGGCCCCCGATATCAGGATCAGCGCGATGGTGAACAGCGAGAACGCGACCGCCGTGCGGGCGCGCAACGACTGCCACAGTGGCACCCGCGACGCGATGGCGGGCTGCGTCGGCGGCGAGGTGGACCAGCGGGCCGACGTGCTCACGCGCTGTCCATCCGGTAGCCGATGCCTCGCACGGTCTCGATGCCGGCCGTGTCGAGCTTCTTCCGCAGCCGCTGGACGTTCGTGTCGACCACGCGGCCGTAGCCCCAGCCCTCGTCGCCCCAGACCATCGAGACCAGCTGGTCGCGGCTCAGCGCGAGGCCGCGGTTGTCGAGCAGCACGATGAGCAGCTTCAGCTCGGTCGGGCTGAGGCTCACGGCCTCGGCACCTCGGCGGACGACCATGGCGTCGCGGTCGAGGGTGAAGTCGCCGAACGTCTCGTCGACCGTGGCGGGCTCGCTGTAGCGGCGCAGTACCGAGCGGATGCGGGCCGTCAGAATGTCGGGGTCGAAGGGCTTCGTGACGTAGTCGTCGGCGCCGAGGTCGAGCCCGCCGATGATGTCGGAGGGCAGTGCGCGTGCCGAGAGGAGGACGACGGGGATGCCCAGCTCGCGGAGCCGACGGGTCAGCGCCAGGCCGTTCATCCGGGGCATCGCGATGTCGAGGAGCGCGATGTCGGGCGCGTCGTCGACGCAGGCCGACAGCGCCTCGAGGCCGTCGCGCGCGACTCGGACGTCGAATCCGCGCCGCTCGAGCACGAGGGCCGTCGTCTCGCGCACGTCGTCGTCGTCCTCGGCCACGAGCACGACCGGGCGGCGGCCCGCCTCGGGTGTGTTCGGTGTCATGTCGCCCCCGATCGTTCGAAATCTCCTGCTGATCAGGATGCCAGGATCCGGGGGCGCCGCTAGTCCCCCTTGCCGGTGCACGTCTCTTGAGCCGCGCTCTGCCCGGTCGACGTGTCGGGCAGGACGGCGGCTGATGCCGACGACGCCCCGGTTGACGAAGGCGCCGAAGAAGCAGGGGAGGGGGCGGTGGTTGCTGCGGGTGCAGGGGTCGCGAGTCGCGCCGACTGACCGAGGCTGCCGGGCGAGAGCTGGATCGCCTGATTCGTCGACAGGGCGTGCTTCAGGATCGTGACGCCGTCGGGATCCGCCAGCAGGTGTGCGCTGTCCGCCGGGTCGGCCACAGTCGGATACTGCAGGAAGACGATGTTGCCGAGCCCGATGCTCTTCACGGCCAGGGCGATCTTGACGACCGTCGGCACATCGAGGGTCGACGACTTCTGAACGCTCTTCAGGGCGGCCGATGCGAGCGAGTAGAGCCGTACCGGGTTCGACAGGGTGCCGCTCGACACGATCTGCCGCATCAGGGCCGACATGAACACCTGCTGGTTGCTGATGCGGGCGGTGTCGCCGCCGTAGCCGACGCTGTCGCGGGTGCGGAGGAAGGCAGCGGCCTGCGCGCCCTGCAGCACGTGGGTGCCGGCAGTGAGATCGAGTGCCGGCGTGACGTTGTCGTCGACGATGGGCGTCGCGAGGCAGACGGACACGCCTCCGATCGCATCCGTCATCCTGACGACCCCGTCGAACTGCAGCATCGCCGCGTAGTCGATCTGCACGCCGGTCAGCGAGGCCACGGCCGAGGCGACGCACTGGAGACCGTGGTTCACCCCGCCGTCGGCGAGGGCCGTGTTGAGCATGACGCCCGTGCGAGCCGGTTCGACCGTGCCCGTGTCGTCTTCGCAGGCCGGCATCGTCACCACCAGGTCCCGGGGCAGATCGATCACGGCCATGCTCGTGTGCTGCTGGTTGATGTGGACGAGCAGGTTGGTGTCGTTGTTGCCGACGCCGCTGCTGCCGCGGAGGTTCGCGGCGTCGTCGAAGCCTGCGCCCTGACCCGTGCGCGTGTCGGATGCCACGACGAGCATGTTGACCTCCCCGCTGAAGGCCGAGAGGGCGGGCGCCTTGTGCACCGCTGCGCCCGACGGTGCCGCCGCGTGGAACGCGACCGACGGCTCGGCGCTGTGCGCCAGCGACCACGCGGCGATCCCGCCGGCCGATGCCGCACCCACCACGGCGACCACGGCCGCGATTCCGATCGCCTTGAGCGCCGTCTTGGCGGGGCTTCGGCGAGGGAGCCGGCCGTGACGGGCCGCGCCGTCGTGTCTCTTGTCGGAGGCAGCAGACATGTCTTCTCGATTCCGTCGGGCGCCCGGGCGCGCCTGATCGGAGCCGAAGCTAGCGAGGGTGTGTGTCAGTTCTGTGTCGGTCGGCGACACAGACGGCGCTCGCCGCAGGCTCAGAGGTCGAGAGTCATCCGCACGTAGCCCGGCTGCTCGGGGTTGGGCTCGCCGGCCCGGAAGCCGACGCGCGAGTAGGCCCGGAATGCGGGCTCGTTGCCCGGCACGACGTGCATCGACAGCGAGCGCGCGCCGAGGGCCCTCGCCTCGACGATGGCGGCCTCGACCAGGGGAACGGCGAGACGTCGCCCGCGCAGCGACGGCGCGATCGCGATGCGGGCGAGACGGAAGACGTGCCCGCCTTCGTCCACCAGGTCGACATGGCCGGCGACGGGGTCGTCGGCGATCGTCATCGTGAACGAACGCACGCCCGGCGCGAGAGCCCGTGCTTCGAGGTCGTCACGAGTGAGGGGCCACGTCGCCGCAAAACCGGCGAAGAGTCGCAGTTCGTCGAGATCGGCGAACCACGAGAGCACGTCGTCGGTGTCGTCGGGCGCGAATGGGCGCAGCGAAACGGCCGGGGTCACATCGTTCACCGTTTCATTACCTTGTCTTTCAAACGTAACAAGATCGAAAAAATCTGCCGTTACTGTAACTAACAATACGCACCCCTCCACCACACGTTCTGCGACACCGCACCCCTCGAGGTGCAGAAAGTAGTGAGGCATCCAATGAAGAAACGCCTGGGAGTAGTGATCGCGGCAGTGGTCACGGCCGCGGCGCTGACGCTGAGCGGCTGCAGTGCCGGCGGCGGCGGCTCGACCTCGAGCAGCGGCAAGCCGACGAAGGGCGGCAACCTCGTCATGGCCCGCTCGGCCGACATCATCTCGATGGACAACACGACGACCTTCGACAACAACTCCATCCGTGTGATGGAGCAGATCATGGAGCCGCTGTTCCAGGCGAGCGCCGACGGCACGAAGCTGCAACCGTGGCTCGCCACCGGCTACACGATGTCGGCCGACAAGAAGACCTACACGATCCACCTCCGCAAGGGCGTGAAGTTCTCGAACGGCAAGGCTCTCACGGCCGCCGACGTGAAGTTCTCGATCGACCAGGACACCGCGACCGGCGCCGCCGGCTGGGGCTTCATCAACTCCGCCATCCAGACCGTCACGGCGACCGACGCGAACACGGTCACCATCCAGCTGAAGTACGCCTGGGCCCCGCTCATCGCCGACCTGTCACTGTTCTCGAACGGCATCGTGCCCGCGAACTACGGCGGCAAGACGAAGGCCGAGTTCTACAAGGCTCCCGTCGGCACCGGCCCCTACGTCTGGGACTACTGGAAGAAGGGGCAGTCGCTGAAGCTCACCGCCAACAAGAACTACTGGCAGAAGGGCAAGCCCTACCTCAGCAGCGTCACCTGGAACGTCGTGCCCGACGCCAACACCCGGAAGCTCCAGGTGCAGGGCGGCCAGATCGACATCGACGACACTCCCGACTGGTCGAGCCTCGCCTCGCTCAAGTCGGCGAGCGGTGTGAACGCCGAGACGTTCCCGTCGACCCAGATCGACTACATCGCCTTTAACCAGAAGCGCGCGCCGTTCAACGATCCGCACATCCGCACGGCGATCTCGGAGGCGACAGACCGCCAGGCCATGGTCAAGGCCGTGCTCTACGGCAACGGCAAGCCCGCCTACTCGCTGCTCATGCCGGGTGTGCCCTACTTCTCGTCGAACGCGGGCGGGGCCAAGTACGACGTCGCGGCCGCCAAGAAGGAGATGGCCGCGTCGACGAAGCCGAACGGTTTCACGACGACGCTGCTCATCTCGTCGGGCGACCCGAACCAGGCCTCGATCGCGCAGATCATGCAGTCCGAGCTGAAGGCGATCGGCATCACGATGAAGATCCAGCAGCTCGACCCGACGGCGAACAAGCAGGCACGGCTCAAGTCGGACTTCGACATGGCCTGGTCGGCGTGGACGATGGACATCCCCGACCCCGACGAGTGGACGAGCTTCGCCGTCGACCCCTCCGGCGGATCGAACTCGGCGTTCACGTCGTACAACAACGCGGCCGTCATCAAGCTGAACAAGGAGGCGGAGGTCGAGACCGACACGACCAAGCGTCAGAACCTCTACACGCAGCTCCAGCAGCAGACGAGCAAGGACGCCTTCTTGGACTACCTCTTCTACTCGCCGTACGTCTACGCGACGACGACCAAGGTCAAGGGATTCCATGTGACGCCTCTCGGCAACTACCTGCTGCAGGACGTCTACAAGACGAGCTAGCAGCAGGATCAGCAGCACCAGCGACACCAGCACCGCCATCGACGACGAGAGGGGCACCATGGACGCATCGCAGGAGGTTCGCGACCGAGTCGAACAGCTCGGCCGCCCACTGAACGCGGTCGTCCGGGTGCTCCCCTCGTCGCCCTCGACCGCCCCCGCGGGCCCGCTCCACGGTCTCGCGGTGGCGGTCAAGGACATGATCGACGTCGAAGGCCAGCCTCGCGGCAACGGCAACCCCGACGACATGGCCGGCCCGCCAGCCGCCGCCGACGCACCGATCGTCGCCGACCTCCGGGCGGCAGGAGCCGACGTCGTCGTATTGGCCGCACTGCTCGAGTACGCCGCAGGGGCGCAGCACCCCGACCTCCCCGAGGCCCGCAACCCCCGGGCTCCCGGCCTCACTGCCGGCGGCTCGAGCGGAGGGTCGGCGGCCCTCGTCGGCGCGGGCGCCGTGCCGCTGGCTCTCGGCACCGACACCGGCGGCTCGATCCGCCTGCCCGCGCACTACTGCGGCGTCGTCGGCTTCAAGCCGACCCACGGCACGTTCTCGGTCGACGGTGTCCAGGCGCTCGCGCCGACGCTCGACCACGTCGGGCTGCTCGCCGTCGACGTCGCCACGACGGTCACAGCGGTCGAGGCGCTGACCAGGATGCAGGTCGCCGGCCCGCCTGAATCCCTTACCATCGGCATCCTGCGATCGCAGCTCGACGACGAGCGGCTCGACGTCGACGTGCGGCTCGCCGTCGACGCCGCGATCGAGAGACTGGGGGAGGGGAACCGTCTCGTCGACATCGACAGCGCGCCCCTCGACCGGCTGAACGACTCGATCGCCGCGATCATCCTGTTCGAGGCGTGGCAGGTGCACGGCGAGGCCATGACGGCCCGGCCGGAGCACTTCGGTGGGGCGACTCGTCGGCTGTTCGAGGTGGCCTCGCGAGTGACTGCGGCCGACTACGCCGAGGCGCTGAGAGAGCGCGACCGGCTGCTGCCGGAGGCTGCCGCCCTTCTGGACGACTGTGACGTCCTGCTCGGGCCTGCCGGGCCGTTCGTGTCGCCCGAGTGGACGCCGCCGATCGACACTCCCGAAGGAGAGGTCGAGGGCATCTTCTCGGGCCCGTACAACATGACCGGGCAGCCGGCGATCGTGATCCCGTGCGGCATGACCGAGGCCGGCCTGCCCGTCGGTCTCCAGCTGGCGGGGCGGTACGGCGACGACGCGGCGCTGCTCTCGGCGGCCTGCCTGATCGAGTCGCAACTCGTCTTCTCGACGTAACAAGTTCGAAAGAAATACCCCTTACTGTAATAAACAGTACAAACAGGCATCGGTCACATCCGAGAGAGGAGGGCGCGACATGCTCCACCGTCTGCGATTCATCCCCGGGCGCATCATCCAGTCGATCCCCGTCGCCCTGGGCGTCACGCTCATCGTGTTTTTCATGGCGCACCTGCTGCCCGGCAACGCCGCCCTCGCCCTGCTGGGGCAGCGCGCGACGAAGGCGAGCGTCGCCGCCCTCAGCGCGCACCTCGGCCTCGACAAGCCGCTGTGGCAGCAGTACTTCATCTTCCTGGGCGACCTGTTCCGCGGCAACCTCGGCGAGAGCCTGACGTATCAGACGCCCGTCGTCGGCCTCGTGCTGCAGGCCATCCCGGTCACGCTGTCGCTGCTCCTGTTCGCCCTGATCCTGGCGCTCGCGATCAGTATCCCGCTCGCAGCGCTGGCCTCGTTCCGCCCCGGTGGCGCGCGCGACCTCGGCGTGCGCGGCTTCACCCTGCTCGGCCAGGGGATGCCGCAGTTCTGGCTCGGCATTATGCTGATCCTGCTGCTCGGCGTGACCGTTCGGCTCTTCCCTGTCGGCGGCTACGGGCAGTCGGCGGCCGACCACCTCTACTACCTGTTCCTGCCGTCGCTGACCCTTGCGATCGCGATGTGCCCGACGATCATCCGCAGCCTCCGGTCGTCGATGATCAACGTGCTCGGCTCGGAGTACGTCGGCACGGCCAAGTCGAAGGGCGCCTACGGGGTCGGGCTCTTCCGCGGCCATGTGCTCCGCAACGCGGCGATCCCCACGGTGTCGGTCGTCGGCGTGAACCTCGGCTTCCTCGTCGGCGGGTCGCTGGTCATCGAGCGGGTCTTCGCCCTGCCCGGGCTCGGTTCGCTGATGATCAACTCGATCTTCACCCGCGACTTCCCGACCATCCAGGGCGTGACGTTGTTCGTCGCCCTCTTCGTCGTGGTCGTCGGCATCCTGACCGACGTCGTCTACACCCTGCTCGATCCGCGGGTCGACCTGAGCGGAGCGAGCGCATGAGCACCCCCACCGCGACCCTCGTCAGCTTCAAGTCGCGTCGCCGCAGCAATCGCTCACGGGCACTGACGCCCTGGTATCGCAACCGCTCGCTGATGGCTGGCATCGTCATCGTCGGGGCTCTGGTGCTGATCGCGATCCTGGCGCCCGTCATCGCCCCGTTCGACCCCATCAAGCAGAACCTCGAGAACGCCCTGGCGAAGCCGTCGGCGACCCACTGGCTCGGCACCGACAAGTACGGTCGCGACGTGCTCTCCCGTCTCATCTGGGGCGCCCGGGTCGACCTGCGCATCGGCTTCCTCGCCGTGCTGATCCCGTTCGTCGTCGGCACCCTCATCGGCGGGATCGCCGGCTACTTCGGCGGCTGGCTCGACACGGTGCTGATGCGCATCGTCGACATCTTCTTCGCCTTCCCGTTCTACGTGATGGTGATCGTCCTGGTCTTCATCTTCGGCTCGGGTGAGTTCAGCATCTACATCGCCATCGCCGCCGTCTCGTGGGTGTCGTACGCCAAGATCGTGCGCGGCGAGGTGCTGGTGGCCAAGCAGCAGGACTACGTGGTCGCGGCCCGCCTCGGCGGCATGTCGCACGCCCGCATCATGCTGCGGCACATAGGCCCGAACGTGCTGTCGCAGGCGATCATCTACGCGATGAGCGACATCGTCATGGACATCATGGCGATCGTCACCCTGGGCTACCTCGGGCTCGGAATCGCGCCGCCGACCGCCGAGTGGGGCTCGATGATCAACGACGGCCAAGAGTTCATCACGACGCAGTGGCAGCAGGCCACCATCCCCGGTCTAGTCGTCGTCGTCACCAGCCTCGGGCTCTCATGGCTCGGCGACGGGCTCTCCGACCTCCTCAGCCCCGAAAGAAGGAAGTGACCATGGCCGACACGCTGCTCAGCGTCACCGACCTCCGCGTCGGAATCCGCCGCAAGGGGCGAGCCGACACGGTGATCGTCGACGGCGTCTCGTTCGACGTCGCCAAGGGCGAGCGCTTCGGCATCGTCGGCGAGTCGGGATCCGGCAAGTCCATCACCCTCCGCGCGATCGCCGACCTCCTGCCGAAGGGCGTCGAGGTGCTCTCGGGCAGCATCCGCTACGACGGCCGCGAGCTCGTGGGTATGCCGCCCATCGAGCGCCGGGCCCTGATGGGGCCCGAGATCGCCATGATCTTCCAGGAGCCGATGACCGCCCTGAACCCGGTCATCCGCGTCGGGGAGCAGATCGCGGAGGGGCCGAGGCGACACCTCGGCCTCTCCAAGGCGGCTGCGATGGAGCTCGCGATCCGGATGATGGCGAAGACCGGGATCCCCGATCCGGTGAGACGTGCCCGTGCCTACCCGCACGAGCTCTCCGGCGGCCTGCGCCAGCGCATCATGATCGCGATGGCCGTCTCGTGCGACCCCAAGCTGATCCTCTGCGACGAGCCGACCACGGCTCTCGACGTGACCGTTCAGCACCAGGTGCTCAAAGTGCTGGAGGGGCTCTGCGACGACCTCGGCACTGCACTGGCCTTCGTGACGCACGACCTCGCGGTGGTCAACCAGACCTGCACCGACCTCGCCGTCATGTACTCCGGGCACGTCGTCGAGTCGGGCAAGGTGAAGGACGTCCTGCGCGATCCGCGTCACCCCTACACGAAGGGCCTCCTCGACTCGGCGCCCGACTTCGACCAGCCCGACCGCCAGCTCGTGTCGATCCCGGGCTTCCCGCCGAACCTCGCGGCGCGACCGAGCGGCTGCCCCTTCGCGCCGCGCTGCGTGTTCGTCGTCGACGCCTGCCGCGAGGCCATGCCGCCGCGTGTCGAGGTCGCGCCGGGGCACGACGCCGCCTGCATCGAATCCGATCGGATCTTCGTCCACGAGGAGGTGCACGCGTGAGCCGCGCGACGATCACGACCCCCGGCACCGCAGCGCCCGTGCTGCGGGTCGCGGACATCACGAAGACGTACCACCTGCCCACCACGATCGTCTCGAAGCTGGTCGGCAACCGCGACCAGCACACCAGCCTGAAGGCTCTCGACGGCATCGACCTGCAGCTCGAGAAGGGCGAGATCCTCGCGCTCGTCGGCGAGTCGGGGTCGGGCAAGTCGACGCTGGCCAAGATCCTCGTCGGCTCGGCCACGGCGACCTCCGGCGAGATCGACTACGAGGGTTCGCCGATGCCCGCGCACCGCGATCGCACGGCGAGCCGGCGCATCCAGATGGTGTTCCAGGATCCCTACTCGTCGCTGAATCCACGCATCTCAGTCGGCTCGATGCTCCGCGAGCTTCTGCTCTTGCACAAGATCGTGCCGCGGAGCGAGATCCGGGCCGAGAGCATCCGCCTGCTCAACCTCGTCGGCCTCGAAGAGGACGCCCTCGACGCCTACCCTGGCCAGTTCTCGGGTGGCCAACGCCAGCGGCTCGCCATCGCGCGCGCCCTCTCGGTGCGGCCTGACATCCTGATCGCCGACGAGCCGGTGTCGGCTCTCGACGTGTCGGTGCAGGCCACGATCCTCGACCTGTTCGCCCGGCTGCAGAGCGAGCTCGGCCTCAGCATCCTGTTCGTCGCCCACAACCTCGCCGTCGTCCAACACCTCAGCCAGCGGGTGGCCGTGATGTACCTCGGCCGGATCGTCGAGGTCGCCGAGACGGCCGAGCTCTTCCGCAACCCTCGGCACCCCTACACGCGCGCGCTGATCGACTCGATCCCGCGGATGACCGCCGAGAGCGTCAACGAGGAGTTCGAGCTCGAGGGCGAGCCGCCGAGCCCGTTCGACGTGCCCGCCGGCTGCCGCTTCAACCCGCGCTGCCCGTGGGCGGTCGACGCCTGCCGCGTCACCGACCCGGCTCTCGCCGAGGTCGCCCCCGGCCACGACAGCGCGTGCCTGCGGGCCGCCGAGCTCGACGACGCCCCACCATCCGGAATCACGAACGCAGCAAGGAGCACCACCGTATGAAGGTCTGGATGTCGCTCGACATGGAGGGCGTCGCCGGCGTCGTCGACTGGGATCAGTGTCGCCCGGGCTCGCCGTCGTACGCGCTCGGCTGCGAGCTGCTGCAGGCCGAGGTCAACGCCGCGATCGAGGGCGCCATCGCGGGGGGCGCGACCGAGATCGTACTCAACGATTCGCACAGCCGCATGGCGAACCTCGATCCGCGCCGGATCGCCGGCAACGCCCGCTACCTCTCGGGTCGCCACAAGCCGCTCTACATGATGCAGGGGCTCGACGACTCGTTCGACGCCATCTTCTTCGTCGGCTACCACGGATCCATCTCGGGCGCGCCGTCGACGATGTCGCACACCTACAACCCCGAGGTCTTCTCAGGGGCCACGGTCAACGGCGCCTACGTCGGCGAGAGCGGCATCAACGCGCTCGTCGCCGACCACTACGGCGTGCCCATCGCATTCGTCTCGGGCGACTCCGTCACCTGGGACGAGACCGCGCCGTTCGCCCCCGGCGGCGTCAACGTCGTCACGAAGGAGTCGGTCTCGCGGGCCAGCGCCCTCAACCTGCACCCCGACGAGTCGTGCCGCCTGATCCGCGAGGGCGCCGAAGCCGCAGTGCGCAAGGTCGCCGAAGGCGGCGTCGGCGTGCCCGCGATCGCCAAGCCCGCGACCCTAGGGCTGGAGTTCCAGTCGGCCGACATGGCCGACATCGCCACCTGGGCGCGCGGGGTCACGCTCACGGGGCAGCGCTCCGTCGAGATCGTCGGAGACGACTTCCTCGAGATTTTCAAGTCGTTCGTCGCCGTGAACTACATCACGCGCCAGGCGGGCGGCCGCTGATGGGCCGCGACGAAGAGGCCATCGCGGCCCCCGAGAGCTCCGCCTCTGGGAAGAGCCCCCGCGCGGCGGCTACGCGCTCGCCCTCCACGGCGGTGCCGGAGGCCGCATCCAAGAGCTCTCGGCCGAGAGCCGAGCCGACTTCGAGCGGGGCCTGACCCTTGCCTACGAGGCAGGATCGGGAGTGCTCGCCTCGGGCGGGAACGCGGTCGACGCCGTGTGCGCGGCCGTCGAGCAGCTCGAGAACCACCCGCTGTTCAACGCCGGTCACGGAGCAGCCCTCACCGCGGACGGGCGCGCCGAGCTCGACTCCTCCGTCATGGACGGCGCCACCGGCCTGGCCGGTGCGATCGCCGCGTCGAAGCACGCGAAGAATCCCGTCTTCCTGGCTCGGAGCGTGATGCAGCGGAGCGCGCACCTGCTGCTGGTCGACCCGAGTGCCGATCTCGTCGCATCCTGGGATCTCGAGACCGTCTCGCCCGACTACTTCGTCACCGGCGCCCGCCTCGAGCAGCTCGCCCGCATCCGGGCGCTCGAGGTGCCGGCCGCGCGACACGGCACCGTGGGCGCCGTCGCGCGGGACAGCCGCGGCTCGATCGCCGCGGCCACCTCGACCGGGGGCATGGCGAACCAGCACGAGGGCCGCGTCGGCGACTCGCCGATCATCGGGGCCGGCACCTACGCTCGCGACGGCCTTGCCGCCGTGTCGTGTACGGGCGAGGGCGAGGCTTTCATCCGCGGCGTCGTGGCCTACGACATCGCCGCCCGGATGCGCTATCTCGGCTCGGGCCTCGGCGAGGCCGTCACGACCACGGTCGAGACCGAGCTGACCGCCAAGGGCGCCAGCGGAGGTCTCGTGGCTGTCGACTCCGACGGCCGCGTCGTCGTCGCCCACAACTCGCCCACGATGTTCGCCGCTTTCGCAAACGAGAACGGAATCGTCATGCTGACATGACCGGTGGCGGGGGCCCGGCCACGAGCCGCCCCCGTCACCACCGTCCCTCACGAGAAAGAGACCAGCATGACCATCGACGACGAGATCTTCGCCCGGATGGGCGAACTCAGCCCCGCCGAGAAGAAGGTCGCCCGCGCCCTGCTGTCGACATACCCCAGCGCGGGCCTCGACAGCGCGGCGAGCCTCGCCAAGTCGGCCGGCACCTCGACCCCGACCGTCCTCCGACTCGTCTCCCGCCTGGGCATCGGCAGCTACCCCGACTTCCAGAAGCGCCTCCGCGAAGAGATCACGCACCACATGAACAGCCCGGTGAGCCGCACCGAGCAGCGGCGTCTCGAGCACGAGCAGTCGGATCTCTTCCAGGACGCCATCGCGGGCAAGATCGCTCTCGTCGAGGCGCTTGCGACCAGCGTGCCGCCGAGCGAGTTCGACAACGCGGTGCAGGTGCTGGCGAGCAAGCCGAAGCAGGTCACCATCTCGGGCGGGTACTTCAGCCGGTACTTCGCCATGCTGCTCGCCGCACAGCTCGATCAGGCCATCCCCAACGTCGACTACATCCAGGAGCCGCTGGGCCACGACATCGGCAAGTTCCTGCGCGTCTCGACCGGGGGCGTCGCCATCATCCTCGACTTCAGGCGCTACGAGCTCGCGGCCAAGCAGGTCGCCGAGGTCGCCCGCGGGCAGGGCGCCACCGTCATCGTCATCACCGACCAGGGGCTGTCGCCCGCAGCAGAGGCTGCGCACATCGTGCTGCCCGTCGTCGTGGACGGCATCCCGTTCGACTCGGTCGTCGGCCTCGTGGTGCTGCTCGAGGCCCTCGTCGAGGGTGTGCTCCTCGCGACCGGAGAGCGCGGGATCGCTCGCATGAAGCAGTGGGAGAACTCCGTCGACATCGCACGGGCCTACCGCACCTCGGTCAGCACCGACAGTACCTCCACATCCACCGACTAGAAGGACATCCAATGGCAGAGCTCGACGGACAGACCGCGATTGTGACCGGAACCGCGCAGGGGATCGGCCGTGCGATCGCGGACCGCCTCGAGCGCGCCGGGGCGACCGTGCACCGGGTCGACAAAGACACCGTCGACCTCAGCGACTCGGCCGCGGTCGAGGCCTGGTTCGCGACGCTCGGCGACATCGACATCCTCGTCAACGACGCCGGCGGCGTGGTCGGCCAGACGCACGTGCCGATCGACGAACTCGACGACGCCACCTGGAACGCGGTGATCGCCGCGAACATCACCACCACCATGAACTGCACCCGTGCAGCCGCCCGCGTGATGAAGAGGCGCGGCTACGGCCGCATCGTCAACATCTCCTCCGGCGCGGGGCGGAGCGTGAGCCTCACCGGGGTCCAGGCGTACACGACCGCCAAGGCCGGGCAGATCGGCTTCAGCCGACAGATGGCCCACGAGCTCGGCCCGCACGGCATCACCGTCAACTGCATCTGCCCCGGCTTCGTGCTGTCGAACCCGACCACGCAGGCGCAGTGGGACAGCTACGGCGAGGAGGGCCAGCGAGCCCTGCTCGACAGGATCGCGACTCGGCGGACCGGCACCCCCGACGACATCGCCCGCGGGGTCGAGTTCTTCGTCTCGCCGGACGCGTCGTGGGTCAGCGGCCAGACCATCTCGATCGACGGCGGGCACTCCCTCTTCTAGGGAGCGCGAGGCCAGGAGGAGACCATGGACGACACGACCACGACCGACGCCGCCCTCGATGCGGTGAGTGCGCTCGCGGCGCTCGGCGAGAAGTACTTCGAGACGCAGCACACCTACGACCCGTACAACGCGACCTTGCTGGGCATCGCCGACTTCGACCACATGCCCGGCGACCCGAGCCTCGGCGCGAGCGAGAAGGCCTCGGCCGACCTCTCGGCCATCGGCGCAGCCGTCGAGGCGATCGACCCGGTCCTCCTCGATGAGGCTGCAGTCGTCGACCGCAGTGTGCTCTCGAATCTCGTGCGCGGGGCGCAGCAGGACGCCGAGCACTCCCTCTGGGCCGCGAACGCCTCGGCCAAGAGCTACGTCAGCCGGCAGGGGCTCGTCTTCCAGGCTGTTCCCGCCATGACCGCAGGAGACGCCGAGAGCGCCGACCGCTACCTCCAGCGGCTCTCCGGCCTCGCTGCGGTCTTCGACGCAATCGGCGACCGGTACGCCGTCGAAGCCGCGCAAGGGCGCATCCCGACCAGAATGGGGGTCGACCACGCGACGCAGCAGCTCACGGGCTACCTCGGGCTGGGGCTCGACGATGACGTGCTCCTCGATCCTGCCCGCCGATCGCACGACAGCGCGACGCTCGAGAAGGCGACCGTCCTGGTCGACCGGGAGGTGCGGCCCGCCATGGCGCGCCTGGCAGACCGGCTGCGCGACGAGTTCCAGCCGATCGGGCGCCCCGACGACCGGGTCGGCATCCAGAACGTCCCCGGAGGGGAGGCCGGCTACGTCGCGGCGGTGGCCCGGCACACGACGACGGCGCTCACGCCCGACGAGATCCACGCCATCGGCCTCGAGGTGCTCGACGAGATGCGGCCGGCGTGGTCGAGCATCGGCCGCAGCGCCCTCGGCGAGACCGACTTCGGCAGGATCACCGAGCGGATGCGCTCGGACCCCGCCCTCCGCTTCGAGACGAGCGACCAGATCGTGGCCGTCGCCCAGGCCGCTCTCGATCGCGCGGACTCGGTGCGCGGCAGCTACTTCCCCGCCTACGACATCCCCGACTGCGTCATCGAGGTCATCAACCCCATCGAGGCGTCCAACACCGCGCTCGCCTACTACCGGCCGCCGGCCGTGGACGGCAGCCGACCGGGCGCGCACTGCCTGCTCGCCACCGACCCCGAGTCGCGCTACCGCTTCGAGTACGAGTCGCTCGCCTTCCACGAGTCGGTGCCCGGGCACCACCTGCAGCTGGCCACGGCTCAGACGCTCGACATTCCGCGCTACCGCCGCTACCTCGACGTCGAGGCGTGCAGCTTCAACGAGGGCTGGGGGCTGTACGCCGAGGAGTTCGCCGACGAGATCGGCCTCTACAGCGACGACCTGTCGCGTCTCGGGATGCTGTCGTTCCGTGCCCTGCGCGCCTGCCGCCTGGTCGTCGACACCGGCATCCACCACTACGGGTGGTCTCGCGAGCAGGCGATCCAGTTCATGTGGGAGAACACGGCGACGACCCGCGAGCACGTGACCAGCGAAGTCGATCGATACATCGCGTGGCCGGGTCAGGCGCTCGCCTACATGATCGGACGCCGCGAGATCCTGCGCCTGCGCCAAGAGGCACGGATGACGCTCGGGGGAGCCTTCGCGATCTCCGACTTCCACGGGGTCGTGCTCGGCAGCGGCGCCGTGCCGCTGACCGTGCTGGCCGAGAACGTCGAGCGGTGGCGCACGGGCGTCGCCGCCGCCAACTGAAGGAGAAACCATGGATCTCGTCATCAATGGGGCGCGTCTGAACGTCGAGGTGCTCGAACCCTCGAACGGCGACCCGAACGCCCCGGTGCTCATCGCGCACCACGGCGGCGGCGGCATCGGGTCGCTCGCCGAGCCGAAGTCGACCTTCGGCCCGCTCCACGACCGCTTTCGAGTGATCGTCTTCGACTCGCGCGGCTGCGGCCTGTCCGAGGGAGTCGGCCCGTACTCGCACGAGCAGTGGGCCGCGGATGTCGACGGCCTCCGCCAGTGGGCCGGCGTGGACAAGGTGGTGGTGGCGGGCGGCTCGTACGGCGGCTTCATCGCGCTCGAGTACGCCGTCCGCTACCCCGAGCACCTCTCGGCCATCATGCTGCGTGACACCTCGGCCGACGGCTCGAACCTCGAGCTCGCCTTCGAGAACGCCCGCAACCAGGATCGAGTCGAGATCGACTGGGAGCACTTCAACCGGTACTGGGGCGGCACAGTCCGCAGCGACGCCGAGCTGAGGTCGCTCTGGGCCGAGCTGATCCCGCTGTACGACTTCGAGTACGACGAAGAGAAGTCGAATGCGGCAGTCGAGGCGGGCATCTACCGCCACGAGGCGCACAACGCCTGCTTCGTCGAGAACTTCCCGACCTACGACCTGAAGGCCGATCTGCCGAACATCGCGGTCCCCACCCTCGTGACGGTCGGGCGCGGCGACTGGGTCACGCCCGTCAGCGCCTCCGAGACGATCGCCCGGCTCATCCCCGACTCCGAGCTCGTGATCTTCGAGAAGTCTGGCCACTCGCCCCAGACCGAAGAGCGCGAAAAGTTCCAGCAGACCCTCCGCGACTTCCTCGCCCGAGCCGTGCCGGCCACCGTGACAGAAGGAGCAGCATGAAGATCACCATCATCGGAGCCGGTGCCATCGGCGGCACCATCGGCGCGCACATGTTCCGCGCGGGCCACGACGTCACGCTCTGCGACGCCGACCCGGAGTACGTCGCCGCCATCCAGAAGGACGGCCTCCGGATCGAGGGCCCCGTCGAGGAGTTCACGGTGCGCGTGCCGGCCATCACCCCCGACGAGCTGCCCGACACGATCGAGCACGCTATCGTCGCCGTGAAGAGCCTCCACTCGCAGTCCGCCGCCGACCTGCTGCGCGACCGCCTCGCGCCCGACGGGTATGTGCTGACAGTCCAGAACGGCCTCACGGCCGACGCGATGATCGAGGCCGTCGGCCGTGAGCGCGTCCTGTCGAGCTTCGTCAACTTCGGCGCCGACGTCATGGGCCGGGGTCGCGTGATGCAGGGCAACATCGGCACCTTCCGCATCGGAGAGATCGACGGCGGTGTGATCACCGACCGCGTCCGCGAGCTGGCCGACGCGCTGCCCTACGCCGAGCCGACCGACAACGTGCTCGGCTACCTCTGGGGCAAAGAGGTCTACGGCGCCATGATGTGGGCCGGCGCCGTGTCGGACCTGTCGATCGCCGAGACGCTGGAGGCGCCCGCCTACCGCCCGGTGATGATCGCGATCAGCGAAGAGGTGCTCGCGCAGGCGCCGGTGAAGGTCGAGAGCTTCGACGGCTTCGTGCCCGACGACCTCGAGGGCTCGCTCGACCGCCTCGCCGTCTTCAACCGCAAGAGCGCCAAGAGCCACTCGGGCATCTACCGCGACCTCATGATCCGCAAGCGCAAGACCGAGGTCGACGAGGTCCATAAGGACTTCCAGGGCCCGATCTTCGACCGCGTCGTCGAGATGATCCACGACATCGAAGAGGGCCGGCGCACCTGCGAGGTCGCGAACCTCGACGAGCTGGCCGAGTTCGTCGCCGGTCTCGATCTGGCCGACGCCCGCTGACATGCGGATCGTCGACGTCGTCACCGTGCCCGGGCGCACCGGCTTCTTCGCCGACGACCAGGCGGCGATCCGGGCGGCCGCTTTGCATGACGGCTTCGGGTACGTCGGTGAACCGCTGACCCCGGGTTTCTTGCGCATCCGCCAGCCGGGGGAGTCGCTCTCGGTGCTGCTCGTCCTGGGCGACGGGTCGGTCGTGTTCGGCGACTGCGCGGCGGTGCAGTACTCGGGGGCGGGTGGGCGCGATCCTGTGTTCTCGGCCGACGCGGCAGCCGCGATCGTGGCGGCGCACGTCACTCCTCTGCTGATCGATCGCGAGCTCACGGCGTTCCGCGAGGTGGCCGACGAGATCGAGGGCGTCAGGATCCTGGGCACGCCGTTGCACACCGCCATCCGGTACGGCGTCAGCCAGGCCCTGCTCGCCGCGGTCGCGCAGGGCCGCCGGGTCACCATGGCCGAGGTGATCCGCGACGAGTATTCGACCGGCATCGACATCGCATCGGTGCCGCTCTACGCGCAGACCGGCGACGACCGGCACGGCAACGCCGAGAAGATGATCGTGAAGACCGTCGACGTGCTGCCGCACGCGCTCATCAACGCCGTGGACGGCAAGCTCGGGCAGGACGGCGAGGTGCTCGAAGCGTATCTCGCGTGGCTCGTGTCGCGAATCGAGGCCCTGCGGCCGACGCCCGACTACAGCCCCCGCATCCACATCGACACCTACGGCACAGTCGGGCTCATCTTCGACGGCGACGTCGAGCGCGCGGCCGACTACCTCGCCGGGCTCGGGCGACTCGTGGCGCCCTACCCGTTGACAGTCGAGCACCCGATCGACGCGGGCTCGCGTGACGCGCAGATCGAGACCTACGTCGCCCTCCGCCGGGCACTTGCGGCCCGTGCGTCGACGGTGAAGCTGGCCGTCGACGAGTGGTGCAACACCCTCGACGACATCCGCGCGTTCGTCGACGCGGGCGCGGCCGACGTGATCCACGTCAAGACCCCCGACCTCGGTGGCATCGGCCAGAGCATCGAAGCGCTGCTGCTGGTGCGTGAGGCCGGGTACGAGGCGTACTGCGGCGGCACCTGCAACGAGACCGACCGGTCGGCTCAGGTCTCGGCCCACGTCGCGATGGCGTGCGGGGCGACCCAGGTGCTCGCCAAGCCCGGCATGGGCGTCGACGAGGGCCTCATGATCGTCGGCAACGAGATGGCACGCACCGAGGCTCTCATCGCCTCGCGTCTGATCAGGAAGTAGAGACATGCGACTACACGACCGCAACTGGATGCAGATCGAGGAGTACCTGAAGCACGACGACCGAATCGTCCTGCCCGTCGGGTCGACCGAGCAGCACGGCTACCTCTCGCTCGGCACCGATGCGATCCTGGCCGGGCGCGTGGCAGAAGAGGCGGCCGAGCCGCTCGGCATCCCGGTGCTGCCCACGCTGCCGTTCGGCATGGCGCCCTACTTCACGACGTACCCGGGCAGCATGAGCCTGCGCATGTCGACCTACATCGAGGTGATCCGCGACCTGCTCGACGTCTTGGCCGGCCAGGGTTTCCGGCGAATCGCGCTCGTCAACGGGCACGGCGGCAACGCCCCCGTCACGGGCCTCATCCGAGAATGGACCAGCGCCCACCGCGAGCCGAGCGTCGAGGTCCTCTTCCACAGCTGGTACAACGCCCCGCAGACGGCGGCAGCGGCGAGCCGGTTCTCCGAGGTGCAGCTGCACGGCGCCTGGGTCGAGAACTTCGCGTGGACGCGCGTCGAGGGGGCGACGATCCCCGAGGGCTCGAAGCCGCCGATGTCGCGGGCGCTCGCCGGCGTTCTCTCGGCTGCCGAGATGCGCGAGGCAGCGCCTGACGGGAGCCACGGCGGCGACTACGGTCGCCCCGACGCCGACATGCAGCAGGTGTGGGACGCCGGCGTGCGAGAGGTCCGCGACCTCCTCGAGAACGGCTGGATGAAGTCGTGAGCGGCTCGCTCGAACTCCCGTCGCTGAGCTCGCTCCTGCCCGAGCTCGCCGAGTACGTCGCGCTGCCGAGCATCAGCCGCAGCGCCGACCCGGACACGATGCGCGCGACGGCGTCGTGGGTGGCCGCGCAGCTCGCCTTCGCCGACGGCCGCGTCGTCGAGACCGACGGCTTCCCGGTCGTGCGAGGGGAGTGGATGGGTGCAGCCGGCGCGCCGACGATCCTGGTCTACGGCCACTACGACGTTCAGCCGACCGGCGATCTCGCCGAATGGTCGACCGACCCGTTCGAGCTGGTCGTCGACGGCGACGTGGCCCGGGGGCGCGGCGTGACCGACGACAAGGGCCCCGTCTTTCTCGTGCTGAAGCTCGCCCAGGCGTTCGTCGCGCACGAGGGCGGTCTTCCGCTCAACGTCAAGTTCGTGATCGAGGGCGAGGAGGAGATTGGCAGCCCGAACCTTCCCCGCTACGTGCGTGAGCACGCCGACGAGCTGGCCTGCGACCTCGTCATCTCGGCCGACGGTGCGCAGTGGCGCCCCGGAGAGCCGTCCGTGTCGATCGCGTCCAAGGGCCTGGTCGGCCTCGACGTCGTCGTCACGGGCGCACTCGGCGACCTCCACTCGGGCCGGTTCGGCGGCACGGTCGCCAACCCGGTGCATGCCCTGTCGACGCTCCTCGCCGGCCTCCACGACGCCGACGGCCGCGTGACGGTCGACGGCTTCTACGACGGCGTGGCCGAGCTCTCGCCGGCCCGGCGCGCCGAGATCGCCGCCGTGCCCTTCGACGAGGCGGCCTATGCCGGCGGACTCGGCGTGCCCGAGCTCTTCGGCGAGAAGGGCTTCACCACGCTCGAACGCCTCTGGGAGCGCCCGACACTCGAGATCACCGGCATCACGGCCGGCGGCAAGTACTCGGTCATCCCGCACGTCGCGACGGGCCACATCGCCTCGCGGCTCGTGGGGGCGCAGGATCCCGAGCACGTCGCGTCGGCCATCGCCCAGCACCTCCTCGCGCGCGCACCGCTGGGTGTCGAGGTCGAGGTGCGCGTCGACGACGCCCGGGTGTCCGCGTACCGGATCGACCCCGGCCATCCTGCGATCCGGGCCGCCAGTGCGGCTCTCGAGACCGTCTACCCCGGCGAGGGCGTGCTGCTCGCCGTCATCGCGGGGACGCTGCCTGCGACCACGCTGTTCGAGGACGTGCTCGGGGCGAAGACGCTGTTCTTCTCGTTCTCGACGTCCGACGAGAACCTCCACGCGCCGAACGAGTACCTGCGGCTGCCGCGCATCCACGAGGGCATGCGCGCGTGGGAGGCCCTCTGGCGGCTGCTCGCCGACGGCGAGCACCGACTCGCGCCGGTCGGCACGGCCGGGACGACCGCGGCGGTGACGGAATGACGGTCTACAGGTCGTACGACTACCTCGACGGCGACCTGGGTCTGCCGCGCGATCCGCTGACGCCGGAGTTCGACCGAGTCCCCGCCTGGAGCGGCGGCCACTCGCCCGATGTCGTCGCACGCGCCGAGCGGCTGCTGCACGACACCATCGCGATCAGTCTGCACGACCACCCCGTCCGGTTCCCCGACGACATGGCGAACACCCCCGCCTACAACCGCACGGGTCGGCAGCACACGGCGTTCGAGGGGCTCAGGGCCTCCGGTCTCACCGTCGTCTTCGACAACATGATGGACGGCACGGCGATGGTCACGGGCAACACCCCGTGGCAGTGGGAGGACGTCGTCACCGACCTGGGAATGCGGCAGGCCGACCTCGCGCACCAGTCGGACGTCGTCGTGATCCGCACCGTCGCCGAGATCCACGCTGCGCACGCGGCCGACCACGTCGGGCTCGTCTTCGGCCTCGAGGCGGCGACCCCGGTCGGCAACGACCTCGACCGGCTCGACATCCTGTACGGCCTCGGCATCCGCCAGATCGGTATCGCCTATTCCGAGTCGAACGGCCTCGGCGCCGGCCTCTCGGAGGCGCACGACTTCGGCCTGACCGACTTCGGTCGCGCGGCCATCCGCCGCATGAACCAACTGGGCCTCGCCGTCGACGTCTCGCACTCGTCGGATCAGACGGGCATCGACTCCGCCGAGGCCTCGACGGTTCCGATCTTCATCACGCACGCCGGGGCTCGCGCCCTCTGGGACATCCCGCGTCTCAAGTCGGACGACGTGCTGCGCGCCGTCGCCGCGGGCGGGGGAGTGATCGGGATGTCGGCCGCCCCGCACACGACCATCTCGCACGCCCACACGACGCACAGCATCCTGTCGGTGATGGACCACTTCGAGTACACCGCAGAGCTCGTCGGCATCGACCACGTGGCCTTCGGCCCCGACACGCTCTACGGCGACCACGTCGGCCTGCACACCACCTTCTCGGGCCTGCTCGGCAAGGCCGCGGCGACGGCGCAGGATCACCCTCGGGTCGCCTATGTCGACGGCCTCGAGAACCCGACCGAGAGTTTCCACAACATCGCGGCCGAACTCGTGGCGCGCGGCTACTCGGACGCCGACATCGAGAAGGTGCTCGGTGGCAACGTCCTGCGCGCCCTCGGCGACATCTGGGTCGCATAGTCGCGCTATACCGCCGGGTCGCGGCTCTGAGCCAAGAGTAAAGCCCACGACCTGGCGGGGTCGTGGGCTTTGGTTTGGCTTCCGAGTGGAAAGCCAGGGGATGAATGTGATCCCCGAGACTGTATCGCTCGGGATCATCGTAATTGGGTTCGCCCGGTTGCGCACCTCTGGCCCCGCTTCTCGTGTTCGCCGGCGCGCACACCAGGAGGTGGCCCGATGTCTGATGACACCGGTGACCGTCCGTCCAGGAACGCAGTGCCATGGCTGGGGATCGGGAGCTTGCTCGTGACCGTGGCCCGGTTGCTGCTTGACCTGTGGCGGAAGGGCTAGCAGGAAAACGGGCGTCGCATCGGCGTCGACGAACTCGGTGGCGGATTCCCCCACGGGGCCGATCGTAGGCTAAGACCCGCTCGCGGCCGGGGAGGCACCCGAAGCGGGGCTGGAGGGCGGTCGTCGGAGCCAGCAGGATGGGCACACTCCTGTCCGACTCGAACGGTGACGGTGCCGCATCCGACACGCTTACCGGCGAACCTGGCGAGAAGACCGGTAGCGCTCTGGTGGAGCTCGGATCCGTCGATCCTGGCGAATTCGACGTGCTGAGCGTGTGCCGCGGCGGTGGGGTGGTCCGTGTCGGCGTTCTGCATCGAACACCCGAGAACAACTCCGGCTCGTTAAAGCCGCTTGCTTCGATGAATGTGGTCTGCGGGGCGACGACGCGCCTGCCCATCACGATTCCCAGGCACGACGTCGTGCTGAAGGCGACGGGGCCCGCCGGGACTGACTGGGTGGCGGAAGTCGTCACGCGCGGCTGGCAACCCGACCCGGATTCCGTTGGCTGATCCACACGGTGTCCTGGCGACGAGGTTGGGCCAGAAGAATCGGCCTTCGACTCCCTGGGCCTGGATCCCTAGGCTGCAGGTGTGGCAGAAGAGAGATCCGTTGAGATAGTCGGGGATGTCGTGTGCCGCCCGCGAAAGCCATGGAGCCCCACCGTTCATTCGCTGCTTCATTACCTCTTCGACGAAGGCTTGCCCGTACCGGAGCCTCTCGCGATCGACGAACAGCACGAGTTCGTGCGGCTGGTTCCCGGTGACGCCGGCGACGCCGCTTGGGCCCATCAGGTAAGCCTTTCGGCGGTCTCTTCGGCCGGCAGGCTGCTTCGTCGAATTCACGACGCGACCAGGTCGTGGCAGCCCCCACGAGAGTCCGTGTGGGCCGTACCGCCGGAAGGATCGTCGGTCATCTGCCACGGCGACCCGCAACCCGCCAACATTGCGTGGCGCGGCTGCATGGCAGTCGGGCTCTTCGATTGGGACGTCGCGAGGCCGGCCGAGCCGATCAGCGATGTCGCGTACGCGTTGGAGTGGTTCACACCGTTCGACGTCGACCCCGAGAGCCTGGGGCACCGCGGTCTCACGGCCGCCCCCGATCGACGAGCCCGGGCCGCCGCTCTTCTTGAGGGGTATGGCTGGGAGGACCGTCTGGACGTGGTCGACGCGGTGCTTCGCCGACAGCAACGCGCGATCGACGAAGTGGTGTGGCTCGGTGCATCCGGCAACGAACCGCAGGCCTCCTGGGTTGCAGAAGGGTGGCCACGACGCTGGGCAGACAAGTTGACCGTGACCGAGTCGCTGCGATCGAGTCTGGGCTGACATCGCCCGGGGCGGGAAGCCCTTACCAGCGCAACCCGAGGTACTTCTCGCCATGAGCGGAGATCAACCCGAGAGTCGATTCTTCAGCGGCCGGGCCCTCGATAAAACTCAGTTGACAGCGGGCGTTGTAGGCGAGGGCCCAGAATGCGGCGGCCGCGGCTTGGACTTGCTCCCGAGCGTCGAAACGCGATCCTCGTGCGGTTTCGTAGTCGCGGAGGAACGCCGCGACCTCGACAGGCTCGGGCAGATCCTGAGCCCCAGAACCCCCGTCGGTGAACGTGGCAGCAGCGAATCCGGCGATATGTGCCTCCGGTGCCGCGACGAGATCCCAGTCGAAGGTCCCGACCAGGCGGTCACCATCGAAGCGGGAGTTGCCGGCGTACCAGTCAGCGTGGCCGACCACGGTCTCCAGCCCGGCATGGGCTGTCAGTCGAGCCGCGGCATCCGCTGCGAAGTCGTCAAGCCAGCCGTATCCATCGGGTGTCGAGCCGAAGTCGAAGATGGGGTCGTGTGGAGTCGGCCATGGGCCTCCCTGATAGGGACACCACGCGGGCCCCAGGCCGGCGGCGCTCGCCAGACCCGGTAGGTCTCGCAAGAGCCGGACGTGATCAGCGAGCCCCCGGGCGAGAGAGAGGCGAATGGCCGGATCGTGGGCGTCTCCTGATCTGCCCGCCGTGACGAGGGACTCGGTGGTGATGACGAGTCCGCTGAATGTCGACGTTTCTGACAACGGCCCGGGGCATGGGAAACCATTCACCGCGAGGAAGCCCTGCGCGCGCACCGTCGCGAGCCGGGCCGAGAAGTCGACCCGTTTTTCCTAAGCCTCGAGACGCTAGCCTCGCTGTCATGGATGAAGGCAGGCTCCTCACGGTCAACGCGACTCCAGAGGAGGTGCCCGCAGTGGTCTCCCGCGACCTCTGGCCGGTGCACGTCACCATCCTCGGCAACTTTCGGGTCGAGGGCGCACTCGAGGATGTCGTTGCCGACTACGTTGCGTCTCTCGCGAAGCACACCGAGGCGTTCACCATGCGTCTCGGGCCGCGTGCTCAGTTCGGGTCCGATCTCACGATTCCGGTGCTGTTGGCCGAGCATTCCATGTTCCATGAAATGCACGAGTTGCTGAGTGGCGAGGTCACGCGGCTTCCGGGTTTTGACGCCTGCGAGCCCTCCCACTGGGCGAGCGGCTACCGCCCTCACGCCACCCTCGGCTCGGCAGTCGACATCGACGACAAAGACATGCTCGCGATTAAATGGTTGACGCTTGCGTCGCTGACGGGCAACAGGGCACAGCGGCTCCGGTCCATCGAACTTCTCTGATTCAGCCGCGAGTCCGGCATCGAGCTGCCCTTGCGGGAGAGTTGGAACGCAGGTCGGTGAGGGATTGTCGATGGTGACGATCCGTCACCGGCACTTCGACGCCATCGAATCGGGTGCCCGCAGGTGAGTGGGGGAGAGCCTGTACGCAGAGAGGGCGGCGGCATCGGCCACGGCGACGGCTCTCGGCGTGACGGAGAAATCCATCTGATCGATTGCGTCGACGGAGAAACCCTGGAGCGTCGCATCGTAGATGTCGCTGATCTGCGCGGCTATACCCGACGACCGACGAGCCCGACGACCGGGACCGCGAGAACGGCAACGGCTACGACCGCCACGACGACGATCGCCCACGTGGTTCTCCGAACGCGCCGACGAGCCGGCTCAGGCCCTGTTGGTGGTGTGCTGATGCTGCCCCTGAGATCCCCGCCGCATCATGAAGACCCCCGCGGTGGTACCCACGACCTACTATCGGGTCGACCAGCGGGCTCCGTCATCAGTACCCTCTTGCCGCCGCGTCGGCGTCGTGGATTCTTTTCGCCTTCGCGTTGCGGCGGAAGACCCAGGCCCACGTCGGCAAGCCGGTCAGGAAGAGGACGGCCCCGATAATTCCTGCGGTGAGGTCGATACGGACGTCGTGGGCCACGAGCGCTTGTGCGGCGGGGCTGCCGAGGGCCGCCACTGTGGGGCGAGAGGGGTCGTAAAGAACATCGATTGGTTGCCCCGGGACGAACTCTTCCAGCCTGTCCGACCAGAACGTGCGGAGGGAGACGACCCGGGTTTCGCCGTCGACGTCGATGCGGACGATCGGCCAATACTGGTGGTAGATCGTGCCCCACCGGCCAGTGGAAGTGTGATCCTTCACCGAGGTAGTGGTCCCCTTCTCCACGTGGCCCGTGGCGGCCAACGAGCTCGTGAGGTTCGCCCGGCCGGTGTCGTTGGGCAGGTTTCCGAACCCGACGAACATCGTGAGGACACCACCCGACGCCGCGAGGGTGGAAGCGAGGACGGCGAAGGCGAGCAGGTTCCCTCTGGGTCGTGAACGCGAAGGCCGAGACTTCGAGGGCGGCCTCACGCGGCGTTCATTCTCGGGTCGATTCTCGGAGGCCTCGATCTGCAATCGGTCACGTGGCGCGCCAATCCTGCTGGCTTTTCAGGTCGGCCCGGAGTCCATCCGGCCACGTCGCCAGGAACGCAGGCGTCTCGCCCTTCCCGGCACCGAAATTCTCCACGAATGACACGGACACCGCGTTCTCGATGTGAGAGTCCCCCTGGGCGGGACTGTCATCGACGAAGCGAAGCAGGCGGTCGGTGACGTCCCTCCGGCCATCTGCAAAAGCGGCCGTGGCATATCTCAGGAGATCTGCCATCAGCAGGTGGACGAGGAGCTCGTCGTAGTCGGCCAAGTGCTCGGACACGGTCGACTCGACCTCCGGAACCGCTTGCGTCAACTGCAGAACAAAGTTCGCCTTGGTGATTGTCCGACCCCCCCACGCTCTCATATTGCCACGCCCGCTCGGCTCAGCAGAAGAGCCCCGGAAGGGGGAGCGCGCTTGCTCGCACTCTCTGAGGTTCGCACTGCATCCCGTCGCTGAAGGGAACCCCTTACGACATCCTTGCCCATCGCGGGATGGCCTACGGTTTGGCTCGATTTGTCGTCCCTCGGTGAACCTGGGGAGACTTCGATTCTCAGACGCCGTTTCTGACCGACACGTAGACAAATTCGGCCTTCGGCCGGTCGGGTGCATCTCGGATGTCAAGCAGCGTGAAGCCTGCCTTCTCGAGGCTGTCCTTGATCTCAGCTGCGGTACGAAACCGAAGCGTGGAGTCGGATGGGATTTCATAACCGTCATCGAATGCGTAGCTGTGGCGAAAGGAAACGTAAGGGAGGTCGACGTTCGTGACTTCCATACGGTGCCTCACCCGCCCTACCCCCTCGAGGTCCAGAGTCTGTTCGTTGGGATCTGCTGCCCAGCATTCCCAAGCCCGGTACTCCGGGTCACGTGACTCGAAAACAAGGTGTCCGCCGGGCGCGATTGCCGCACGAAGACCTCTCAGCGTGCCGCTCCAGGCGTCATCCGTGAGGAAGACTTGAGCCACGTTGCCCGTCATGACGGCGAGGTCGACCTGCAGCGGGAGAAGGCTTTCGGCATCCCCGAGAAGCCAGGTCACCTTCTCCGCTCCCGGCTTGGACTGTGCAACGTCAAGGGACGCCTGTGCGGGGTCGACGCCCGTTACCTCGATGCCGTGCGATGCAAGCAGGAGTGCAAACGCCCCTGTGCCGCAGCCGAGGTCAAGGACCGATTTCGCGCCCAGTTCGTTCGCGATGTCGAGGTAATGGTCGAGGTCGGCTCGGGAACCGTCGAAAGGGTCGTACAGGAGCGCGAGCCGAGGATCTGAGAACTGGGCGTCGGGCATGGGCCCACCCTAGACGGACAGCACACGTAGCCCGGCGTCCTGCCCCGCCCCCACTTACTGACTCATTGCTCAGTGGGCGGCCGCCATGAACAATTCGTGTTGCGCAAGCCGAACCCGCTACGAGACCGAGCAGGCTCCAGCTCAGTGGCCTGGAAAGCGCTGGTGGGCGCCGCCCGGCGAGTCGGACCGGTCACTCGTTCAAATTGCCTGCACAGCCAATGCCGTGCTCGAGCTGCCTCGTCCACTTCGCGGGGAGGCCCTCGGCCGGGGATGATGCCGTCGTCGGCGTTCGACATTGACACGGCAAACCATTTTGGCTCGTATCGGCAGTTGTTTCGAGAACGTCAAGCGGCCGGGAATCGGCGGAGACGGTTCAGCATCAGGAGTACATGTCACTCGGGCTTCAAGCCGAGGTCGCGGATCATTCGGACCATGTCGTCGACGTTCTGATCGAGTTCACCTGCCCACCGTGTCTCGGATGGATTCATGGCACCCGATTGCGCGCCCTGGCCGTCCCAGAATCCGCCGTTCGACACGGTGACGGCGAACCCCAGCAGGGCTGTGCTGAGCATCCGCTCGACCCGCGGGATCATGGACTCATCCACTCCGGCATCGCGGAGAACCGCATACATCTCGTCCATGACCCCGATCGCCTCCGGGGCCACATACGAGCGTTCGAGAACGAGTCGAAAGACGCCGGGACGCGCGATCGCGACATCCAGCAGAGCGTGCGCGATGGAGTGGAGTCGTGTCGCCCAGTCGAGGCTGCGATCGGGGAGGTGAACCTCGGAGAGCACGCGGCCGACGAGGGCATCCAGAAGGCCGTCCCGGTTGGGGAGGTGCCGGTAGAGGGCCATCGCCGACGTTCCGAGGCGATCTCCGATCATTCTCATCGAGACCCGGTCGACACCGATTTCCTCGCTGAGTTGCAGGGCGGCCTCGATGATCTCGTCTCTGCGTCCCATTCCTGTCTCTCTTCGTTGCCTATCGGTGCGCTGTCATTCTGCAGGGTCTTGACTCGTCCCGATGTTTACACCGTACACTTCGGGGATGGTGGGAATGGGGATGCCGCAAGGGAGCAAGAGCAGGTCGCCGTTGGCGATGTTGATCGTGGCAAACGTCGTCTCCACGATCGGCGGGTCGATGAGCCTCGTAGCACTGCCCTGGTTCGTGTATCGCTCGACGGGCAGCGCTGCGGCGACGGGGTTGGCTGCGACCTGCGAATTCGTCGCCGTGATGGTGGCGTCGTTCTTCGCCGGTGCGGTGATCGCCCGGCTCGGAGCGCGCCGGACCCGGGTCCTGTCCGACGTCATCAGTGGCCTGGCTGTTGTAGCCATCCCGGCGATCGACGCCACCACGAGGTTGCCTTACGGTCTTCTCCTCGGTCTTGTCGCGATCAATGGCCTGCTGCGGACACCGGCGGTCGCTGCGAGCTTCCTTCTGCTGCGTGAGGCGACCAGCCGTGCAGGAACGACGACGGATTCGGTCAGCGGCCCCTACTTGGCGTCGCTGCAACTCGCGGGCACGATCGGGGCGCCGGCAGCTGGCGCCGGCAGCTGGCGCCGCCATCGCGGTCTTGGGCGCACCGGCCGTGCTCGTCGTCGACGCGGCAACGTTCCTCCTCTCCGCACTCGTCATTCAGGTCGCCCTCCCTGTCGTCGCCGCGACGCCGTCGACGAACGCGTCGTCCCTGCGGAGTGCGCTGCGAATTCTCATCAGCGACAAGGTGCTTCGATCGCTCGTCGGCGCGGGGATCGTCTCCACCATCGTTTTCTCGGCGTGGTCGACTGTGATGGCACCGATCTACGGGCAGACCGTCTTGCACAACTCGTTGCTGTTAGGGGTGCTCTTGGGAGCAGAGAGCATCGGCGGGATCGGAGGAAGCACCATCTCCCGTCGCGTGGCACGTCGCGTCCCTCGGGCTGTCCTCTTCCCTGCGGCCATTGCTTTGGCTGTTGTGCCGGTTTTCGCGGCGCTCGCGCTCACAGCCTCCGTTCCCGTGCTGATAGCGGCGCTGTTCCTGGGGGGCGTCGCGAGCGGGGTCTACTCCTCACGACTCATCAGCACGGAGTACGAGCGCATTCCAGAATCCGAGCAAGGCCACGCGTTCGGCCTCATCGGCGGGCTCGGACAAGCCGGCGTCGCCATCGGGCCCGGGCTCGTCGGCATCATCCTGACAAGAGCACCCCTACCAGCCGTCTTCGCGGGGATCGTCATCATCGGGCTCGTCGTTGCGGCATCCCTAAGAGTCAATCCCGCCCTGAGATCACCAACTTGCGCAAGCGGTTCGATGGGTGGGTCAAGCACTTAGCTGGACGAATCGGCTCAAGCTCCGACGCGAGCGTGGAGCCATCGTCAACTGCGAATGGGTTCGCGAGCGAGGCGGTCACGGCCGCGCTGCGGCTCGCTTTCGAGCGCCACGACGCTCACCGCGTCGTCGCGCAGATGGATGCCCGTAATACGGGGTCTGCGCGACTCGCGACGCGGGTGGGCATGCGGCGAGAAGCGCACTTCCGAAGCGACTTCTGGAGCAAAAGCGAGTGGACCGACACGCTGGTCTTCGCAATGATCGACGGCGAACAGCCCATGCTGTAGGAACACTCAGCGGGCGACCGGCAGCCCCTGATAGAGGCAGCACCATGATCTAGGTTGTCTGCGTGCGAACTCTCGACTGGGACGGCTACCTGAACGCCCGCGACCTCGGAGGCCTTTCGACTTCCTTCTCCGCGACGGGTGCAACGATTTTCGGCAGGGTGGCTCGCGGGCCGCGACGCGAGCTGCTGACCGAGGACGGATGGCGGGACGCTCGCGGCTGGGGCCTCGCCGCCGTCGTCGACTTGAGATGTGAGTACGAGATCGGCGTCCGTGACGGCGACCCTGCTGTCTCGCCCGAAACGCTCGCAACTGTGCCGGTGGTGAACGCCCCCACCGAAGACCAGGACGATCCCGAATTCCGAGAGGTATGTTTCCCGATCCTGGACTCGCCCGAGTACTGGCACCACAACTGGCGAATCCTGCCGCACCTCGTCCTCGCGACATTGCACGCAATCGCGGATGCCCCGCACGGAGTACTTGTGCACTGCAGTGCTGGCCGGGACCGCACCGGCATGATTAGCGCCCTCCTCCTCAGCAACGCCGGGGTCGAGCCCACGTTGGTCGCAGCCGACTATGCGGAATCGGTCCGAGCGATGGCAGGCGCGAAAGCTCACGCCCCAAACGATCGGCAAGCCGCCTGGGGGACCGAAGAGGTAGACAGTTGGATCGCTGAGACCGCCCCGATCGTCGAAGACGTGGCTGCCGACGTGGACGCCGCGTTCGCGACCATCGGTGCTGGCTCGGAATTGCGATCCCGACTGCGGGCACGCCTCACTGAGCGCTGAATAGCGATGTCGCTGTCCGTTCCAAAAGACCAATCCGCCACGCGACGGTTCGTTGATGAATCGGCTAGCGGAGCTTGGAGACGGTTGCAGCGATCTTCGTTCCGAGGTCGCTGACCGCTAGCGTGTCGTCTGTTCGGGCAGCGACCACAACTGCGCACTCCCGTTCGGGAATCCGGAGGGTCTTGGATTGCCAGCGTTGCCAGCTGCCGCCGTGCGATGCGGCTAGTAGTCCGCCGATGCGTAGAACGCGCACGCCCCATCCATACTCGACGGTCTCGCCTCCGAGGAGATGACCTGTGTGCATCAGCCGTGTGCCGCTCGGATCCTGGTTGAGGTGCCTGAGAAGGCGGCCCACGTCAGCGACCGTAGTCCACCAACCGCCGTCCCCAATGGTGGAGGGTGGTGCGGGCTCGCCCGCAGGAGACAAATGCGCGTGCCTAGACAAGTGGCTGGAATTCATCCCGAGGGGGATGAACACCCGCTCGGTTCCGAGCTGACCGATGGGGATCCCGGCCGCGCGTTCAAGAATGGCAGCCAGGAGGAAGTAGCCGTCGTTGCTGTACTCGAACCGGGTGCCCGGCGGGCTGGTGGGCTCCTTCAGTGCTTTGATCGCGGCCATGACGGATGTGGCGGAACGTGCCTCGGTCCGACTCGAAAGTTCACGTGGTAACCCGGATGTGTGATGAAGAAGCTGTGCGATCGTCGCGCTCTCGGTCCAGCGAGGAAGAGCCGGTAACCAGCTGCGCAGGGAGTCGTCGGAGCGCAGCTCGCCCGCATCCACGGCGATTCCGGCCAAGACTCCCATCACTTGCTTCGTCAACGAGGCGGCGTAAAAAAGACTTTCGGATGATGGGACCGACCCATTCACCCATCGACCGGACGAGGCCGTTTCATGCTCATCTCCGAGCGACACTTCAACGACCACGCCAGCCAAAGTTGCGCGAACACGACGTAGCTCCTCACCAACCACGGACGCGACGTCGCTCACATGCCGAGGCTACGCGTTGACACAAAAAACGAAGTGGCCGCAGGGCGAACCTTCACCGTTCGCGGTGGCGCGCATGAGGCGAAGCGTCCATCATTCGTCACTTGGCCTGACGGCTCGGTGATGGCTAGGGTAAGCATTGCTTACCTAGTAAACGCTGCTTACCGGAGGACGCCATGCCCCACTTTTACTCTGACCACGTCGGCCTTTCGGTCGCCGACCTCGATCGCCTCTCGACCTTCTATGCCGAGGGCCTCGGCCTGACCGAGATCGAAGAAGAGTTCGCGATGCCCGATGTCGGGGTGCGTTCTGTGATCCTGCGATCTCCAGAGGGGTTCAAGCTCGAGCTGATCGAGCGACAGGGATCGACGCCACAGTCGTTCCCCGACCCGTTCACGGGCGCGTCGATTCAGGGTTTCTTCCACTGGGCGCTGAGCGTCGACGACCTTGACGCGGCGTTCGCGACTCTGGTGGCAGCAGGTGCCGCGGCGGTGTCGGAGCCGGCCGACGCCGTGCGGTCAGGGGCCCGCTTCGCCTACGTGCACGATCCCGAGGGCAACCTCATCGAACTGATTCAGCCGGCCTCGGCGTGACGCTACCGTGAAGTCATGAGCTCCGCCGCCCGCCCCGTGGGTCACCACCACGGAGACCTCCGCAACGCCCTCGAGGAGGCCGCCCTCGAGCTCGTGCTCGAACGCGGAGTCCAGGGGTTCACCCTGGCGGAGGCGAGTCGCCGAGCCGGAGTCAGTCGCGGTGCGCCCTACCGGCACTACGCCCATAGGGAAGCGTTGCTCGCCTCCCTCGCCGAACGCTGCTATCGCCTGCAGCACGAACGCTTCTCGACCGCGATGGCGACGGCCGTCGGCGCGGTCGACAAGCTCGCGACCTACGCGGGAGAGTCGGTGCGGTTCGCCGCTGATGAGCGGTCACTCTTCCTCTTCACCTTCGGCGCCGGACTCGACAAAACGGCGTTCCCCTCACTGGCCGAGGCGGGCGATCGCGTCCTCGAACTCTTGAACGGACCGGCGCTGGATCTGAGAGGCGATCCTGTCCTGGCACAGGACCTCGTGATGGCCGTCGGCGCCGTGGCTCACGGCTACGCGACGTTCCACATCGAGGGCGTCCTGCCCGATCGGGAGGACGCCGCCGATCATGCCGAGTCCGCCGCACGCACTCTGAGTAATGCGCCCGAGGGTTGACCGGGGAGTGGACTCCGCCGGGGTCAGTCGTTGCGACTTTGCGGGCCCGACGCCGGGAACCGAGGTCCCCGGCGTCGGGCTCAGAGGGTCTGGTTACAGTGACGCCGTGAGAGGACCAGCCAGGTATTCGGTGGAGTTGCCCGAGCCGTCGAAGACGACGTTCAGAGCGGTCGGAGCGGTCGTGAAGGCGCTCGTCGGCACGTCCCACTCGTAGAGGCCCCCGGCACTCGACGTCAGAGGGCCACTGGAAAGGGCCACCGGAGTCCAATCCCACGCGTTCGTGTCGTTCGTGTTGCGGTAGAGGGCCCCGTTTTCGATCAGGTAGTCGGCGCCGATCCCGTCGACCTGGTAGCCGGTGCCGGCGTTCTGGTCCGTGTCGATGAACACGTTCTGGAAGTTGTAGGCGAGGTTGTACTGGGCCTGGAAGTGCGCGTTCGTCGACGTGAGCGCGGCCGCTGCCCCCGTGATGGGAGTCGGCGACGGGGTGGTCACCGTGACGCCGTTCGATGCCGCGGACGTCGTGCCCGAGTCACCGTGGGCGACGACCGAGAAGGTGTAGGAGGTTCCCGGAGTGAGCTCGCCGAGGTGCACCGACGTGATGTCACCCTGGAGAGACAGCTGAACCGCACCGTTGACGGAGACGTCGTATGACGCGATCGTGTCGTTTCTCGACGTCGAGGCGCCCCAGGCCAGCTGGGTGCCGTTGGCCGACAGATTCGACGAAGTCAGGGTCGAGGGGGCGCTGGGCGTCGCACCCCAGGCTGAGTCCGTCGTCACCGACAGCGCCGGGCTGCTGGCCGAGAGCACACCGTCGTAACCGCGCGCCCGAACCGTGTAGCTGTAGGTGGTCGACGGCGAAAGCCCGTTGTCGGTCCACTGGGTCGCTGACGGCGTGGCGTTGCCGATCTCGCCGACGTCGGTGCCGTCGCGATAGACCTCGTAGCCCGCGACGGAAGGCGATCCCGAGGCCCAGCTGAGGTCGACGCCGGTCGAGTAGGGCGTGTTCGCCGTCGGCTTCGCCGGTGTGGCCGGAACGGTCGTCGCCGTTGCCGCCGTTGCGGCCAGCTCCTGTGCCCAGAGCGTGCCTGTCGGCGCCGTGTCGTACGGGTTCGGCAGGGTGTCGGGCGTGGCGTAGATGTAGCCGGAGTTGTCGATCTTCGACTGGTTCATGACGGCCGTCAGGTTGGTCTGGTCGACGCCGTAGACGATGTTCCAGAACTTGTCGGGGTCGGCGTTGAGTTGCCAGGTCTCAGGGGCCTCAGCCGCGGTCGGGTTCAGGTAGTCGGTGGCCGAACCCTCGAATGACACGATGATGTCGGCCGCCTGCGCGTAGCAGGACGGCACCGAGATTCCGGGGTTGACGACGGTGAGCGAGCCGGGGTGGTTCGTGTGGATGTACTGGTTCAGGTGGGCGTAGAGGTCGGCGTAGGTGTTGCTTCCGGCGGTCGGGCCGCAAGTGTTCATGCCGTCATCCATGAAGATGCCGTCGATGTTCGAGCCGTAGTAGGAATACCAGCGGTTGATGTCCTGCTCGGCTTGGACCGTCCAGGAGGTGGAGTCCGTGTCGCCGAGGACAGTCTGGCGCGCGGGGGTCGACGCGCCGAAGTAGCCGCTGTCGACGTAGCCGAGAACTTTCTCGCCGTGGGCGTGAGCCGCGGCGATGGTGCTCTGCCACGTCGAATCGACCACACTTCCCGGGCCGTTGGCGACGTTGACGACGACGAAGCCGAGTTGAGAGCTCGAAGAATTGATGCTGTTCCACGACGTCGTGTCGCTCGGCGGGATGTAGGCGGGAACCGCGACGTGCTGGGCGAGGTCGGGAACGGTCGTGGCCTGGGCCGCCGAGGCGCCCAGAGTGGATCCGGCCGCAATGAGGGCGGTGAGGCCGATCGCTGCTGCGAGTCGGCGAGGGAGGGACGACATGGGGCTCCTTCAACGTGATCGTGAACGTGACGACCTTTGTCGTCATGTTGCGATCAGTATGATCAGAAATGACGTCTTAAACAACCATTGAGTCAAAAATGAGCAACCACGGCCGTCGGGCTGAGCAGCTGAAGCAGTCGGGCTGTCTCATCGGCAAACGCCGCACGAGCCTCGCGAACGTAGACGCGAGGGTCCACGACATCGCCCCGCAGGGTCAATGTCTGGCGGACCGACTCCGTGAACAGGCCGTTGAGGTGCGTCGAGATGTTGACCTTGGTCAGGCCGCTCCTCACGGCTCCACGAAGTTCGTCGTCCGACAGGCCGGACGAGCCGTGAAGGACGAGCGGCACCGGGACGGCCTCTCGCAGCCGTTCGACGAGTGGTCTGTCGACGGTGGCCACGCGGTCGGTCATGGCGTGGGAGGTGCCCACCGCGACAGCGAGTGCGTCGATGCCGGTCAGAAGTGTGAAGCTTCTCGCCTCGTCGGGGTCGGTGCGGGCTCCCGGCGCGTGGACGCCGTCCTTGCCTCCGATCTCACCGAGCTCGGCCTCGACGGCGATGCCGCTGGCATGGCACAGCTCGACGATCGCCGCCGTCGCAGCGATGTTGTCGGAATACGCGAGGCGTGACCCGTCGTACATCACGCTGTCGACGCCCAAATCGATGCCCTCGCGGATCAGGTCGGTGTCTTCGATGTGGTCGAGATGCACGAAGACGGGGACGGTCGCCGCCTGTGCGAGAGCGAGTGATGCGAGGACGATGGGTGCCAGACTCCCGTGGTAGCGGACGCAGTTCTCGCTGATCTGCAGGATGACGGGCAGCCGGACTCGTTCGGCGGCGGTGACGATCGCCTCGGCGTGCTCGAGGAGGACGACGTTGAAGGCGCCGACGGCGCCGCCTTGCGCTCGTGCGTCGCGAAGGATTTCAGGCAGGGGCGGGTGGGGTGTCATGTTTTCGCTCCGGACAGCTCTAGGTGTGCGATGAACTTCGGGTAGGCGTCGAGATCGATGTCGCCGGCGGTGGGGCGCAGGACGGCTGCGGCGCCGAGCGCGCTGGCGAGTCGCAGGAGATCGACCGTGGCGATGCCGTCGACGAAGCCGACGGCCGTTCCTGCGGTGGCTGCGTCGCCGGCGCCGGTCGGATTGCCTGCAACTCCCGGCACTGCCTCGACGGTGGTCACTTCGGTGGTGGAGTATGCGGTGAGGCCGTCAGCGCCGCGAGAAACGATGACCAACCCGGCTCCGAGATCGAGCAGAACGTGGGCTGCCACTGACTCGTCGTCGTTGCCCGTGGCCTCCCGAAGCTCCGCCGCGTTGGGCTTGACGATGTCAGCCCCTGCTCGCGCCGCTGCGAGGAGCGGCGGCCCGGAGACGTCGACCAGGATCGGAACGCCACGGGCGTGGGCGTCAGCCACCCATTCGGCCACGAGCTCGGAGTCGGCTGTCGCGGGAAGCGACCCCGAGACCACGACGAGGTCTGCGGCCGGCAGATGTTCGCGGACGAGGCCCCTGTAGTCCTCCCACTCTGTGGGCGAAATGGTCGGTCCTGGTTCGGCGAAGACGGTCGGATGCTGGTCGGCATCGACGACGGTCACGGTTGTCCTCGTCGGGGCGGAGATGAGGGACGACGTGTTCGCGATCCCGGAAGCCTCGAGCTCTGACTCGATCCACCGTCCGCCGTCGCCGCCGAGCGGCGACAGCGCAAGGGTCTCTCGCCCGAGGAGGTGCAGCACCCGCGCCACATTCAGGCCCTTTCCGCCGGGTCGCTTCGCGACGTCGAGGACGCGCTGAGTCTCGCCGATCAGTTGATGGCCGACCGTGTACGTGACATCCACGGCCGGGTTCGGAGTGAGTACCAGAATCACAGCCAGAGCCCCCTCTTCATCACCGCGACGGCCGACCCATCCGGCTGCTGAGGCAGGAGGACGGCGTCGGCGGCGGCGCCGACCGCGAAGCCCCGAGCTTCCCTTCCGAGCATGCGGGCGGCCGATTCGCTCGAGAGCCGCACGGCCTCCTGAATCGTCACCCGTGTCTCGCGCAGCACATGGTGGAGGGCATCCAGGATCGTGATCGTGCTCCCCGCCAGAGAGGAGCCGTCGGTGAGCGTGGCAACGCCTCCACTCACTGTCACTTCCGAGCCGGCGATCTCGTAGGGGCCGTCCGCGCATCCTGTGGCCGCCATGGCGTCCGAGACGAGAACCGCCCGCCCGGCGGCCGATTCGAGGGCGAGGCGCAGGATCGGCTCGGCGAGGTGGTGTCCGTCGGCGATGAGTTCGAGCACGGCCCGCCGGTCCGTCAATCCGATGCCGACTGGCCCCGGGCGTCGATGGTGGAGCGGGGGCATGCCATTGAAGAGGTGCGTCATGAGTGTTGCTCCCCGATCCAGGGCGCGCGAGGCCGTCTCCGCATCGCAATCGGTGTGACCGATGGCGACGATGACGCCGTTGGCCACGAGGTGGGTGATGAGCCCGAGGGCACCTGGCAACTCGGGTGCGAGGGTGACGACGGAAATGGCACCGTCTGCTTCTTCCAGGAGGGCGTCCATCTCGGATCGATCAGGCGGGCGCAGAAGGTCGGCGGCATGAGCACCTCTCCGTCTACTCGAAAGGAACGGGCCCTCGAGATGGATCCCGGCGATCTCCTCACGCTTCACGAGGGGAACCAGGCGACCGACGGCGTCGAGCGTGTCAGCGGGAGTGCCCGTGGCGACCGATGCGATCAGCGTCGTGGTGCCTCGTGCCCGATGATGCTGCGTGGCAGTCATCGCATCTTCCGTCGGCGCTCGGGCGAAGTCGGCGCTCAGGGCGCCGTGGCAGTGAAGGTCGACGAATCCGGGGAGGAGGATCCCCTGGATGCGTTCCGCGTTCTCGCCGACGGGGAGCCCGGCACCCCGAGCGACGATGACGCCGTGCCGGATCTCCAGCCAGCCAGGGCTCCAGTCGATTGTCCCGTCGACGATCCGGTCCGCCGCGACGATGCGGCGAGAAGGTGCGCTGTCGGTCATCGGTCGATGTGCTCGAGAAGGTCCTGAGCCAATAACACGGCTCCGGCTGCGGCCGCACCATCGCGGTGGAGGGCTGGCAGGAGCTTCGGGCTCGATCCGCCGGAAAGACGGATGCGGAGGGCCTCGGTCAGGGGCTCGAAGAGAAGAGGGCCCGATTCGGCAAGCCCGCCGCCGAGGACGACGGTGGTGCAGCCGCTGCGGCGAACGATCGACGCGACGGCATCGGCGAGGACCTCGATGCACTCGCCCCACACCGCTGCTGCGCGCGCGTCGCCGGTGCGCACGAGTTCCGCAGCGGCTTGCGCGTTCGGGGCGCCTACGCGTCGAGCGACGGCGGACGCGGATGCGATCTCTTCGACTCGTGACCCGGCGTGCGGCCCGACCTCGATGAGGACCTGTCCGTCTTCGCCCGGCCATTCCTGGCCGGACACGAGAATGCCGTCGACGACGAGGGCGCTGGCCAGGCCGGTTCCGACGGGGACGAAGGCTGTCGTTCCGGTCAACCCGGCGGCTGCTCCCGACCGGCTCTCGGCGAGGGCTCCCGCCCGGACATCCTGTCCGAATGCGATGGCCAGGGGTGACCCGGCTTTCGCCAGATGGTCTCGCACGATGTCACGAAGAGGAAGATCGTGCCAGCCGATGTTGACGGAGAGGACTGCCTCGCCTCGAGCGTCGTCGACGATGCCCGGGACGACGAGACCGATGGCCTCGATCTCACCGCAGCTCCTCGCGGCCTCGGAGGCGATTTCGGCGACGAGCTGTCCCAGTGCGCACCCGTCCGCGTCCTGCTGAGGCGTTGGGTCCCGTCGTTCCCAACGGATGACATCCCCGGAGACGACCCGTGATTTGACGCTGGTGCCACCGACATCGATGCCGAGGACGGCGGACATCAGCTGAGGATCACCGAGCGGGTGAGGGATCGTGGGTTGTCGGGGTCGAGACCACGGGCGAGGGCGAGGGCTACGGCGAAGCGATGGACGACGACGAGACCGGCGAGAGGGTCGAGGTCGTGTTCGACGAAGACCGCGCCGGTGAGGGCTACTTCTTCGGCGAGACCACGAGGCGACGGCCCCAGCGACCAGACGAGGCGACCCGGCTGTGCGATGGCGATGGGGCCGTGTCGGTAGTCCATCGCAGGATACGACTCCGCCCAGAATTGGGCGGCTTCACGTGTCTTGAGCGCTGCCTCGTAGGTCAGCCCGATCGCGGAGCCCCGCCCGATGAACGTGACCTGCTCGGCTGCGAGGAGGTCATCGATCGGAAGGCCGAGGGCAATCTCGGCCTGCTCGGCCAGGGCGTCGACGTCGTGACCGAGGTGCGCCCTCAAGAACGCGAGCGTCGTCGTTGCGAAGCGCGTCTGCACGACGGATCGCTCGTCGGCGAAAGGCAGCGCGATGGTGCTCTGGGCGACTGCCGCGGCGGGGCTGTCGGCGACGGCGGTGATGAGCGTGGTCGTCGAGCCGTTGAGCTCTTCGAGCAGCTGAACGATCTCTGTCGTCGTGCCCGACCGCGAGATCGTGATGACGCGGTCGTAGTCGCGGCCGCGGGGGAACTCCGACCCGGCGAAGGCGTCGGTGACGCCGAGGCCGGCTGACTCGCGAGCGACGGCATAACTCATTGCGATGAACCAGCTGGTGCCGCAACCGACCACGGCCACACGTTCACCGGCCTGCGGCAGTGAGTCGAGGAAGGTGGGGACGAGCCGAGCGGCCGCGCGCCAGGTCTCCGGCTGCGAGGCCAGCTCGCTGGCAACAAAGGTGTCGGACATGAAGGCCTTTCGGGTGATCCTCGATCGAACTGATCGATGCTCGAAAGTGTAGACGATCAATTATGACCAATGTCAAGAAATTCGTGCAAAATCAATCATGACTTGTGGGAGAGACACGACTCTAGGATGGCCAGAGTCAATTCCTGAGTGAAAGGCCGATGATGACGCCCCAGCAAAGACTGAACGCTCTCCTCGAACTCGTGAGCGAACGGGGCAACGTGTCGATCTCCGAGATCAGCAAGAGCCTCGACATCTCGCCCGCGACAGCGAGGAGGGACCTGACGACGCTGGCGGAACAGCGACTGGTCACGCGCACTCACGGTGGGGTGGCCGCGCTCGGGACGGGTTACGAGCTTCCTCTTCAGTACAAGATCGCCCGGCAGGCTGACGCGAAGATCGCGATTGCTCGAGCGGCGGCCGGTCTGGTCATGCCTGGCGACTCCGTGGGGCTCAATGGAGGCACCACGACGACAGAGGTGGCTCGCGAGCTGGGCAAGAGCGAGCGATTCATTCGTTCGGATGGTGACTACGGCGTGACGATCGTGACCAACGCCTTGAACATCGGCTACGAGCTCTCCGTCCGCCCGCACGTGAAGATCGTCGTGACCGGCGGGGTCGCTCGCCGGCAGTCGTACGAGCTCGTCGGCGCCGTCGTCGCCACGACCCTGGCGGAGTTCGCCGTCGACGTCGTGATCCTCGGTGTCGACGGCCTGAGTGGACGTTATGGCGCCACGACGATGCACGAGGGGGAGGCGGAGGTGAGCCGTCGGTTCGCCGAGGTCGGGCGGAAAGTCATCGTCGTCGCCGACTCCACGAAAATGGATCGGATGACCTTTGCGCGCATCTGCCCCCTGGAGAGGATCGACGTCCTGGTCACCGATGTCGCCGTCCCGCCGGCCCTGCAGGCCGATCTCGAATCGGCCGGCGTCGAAATCGTCATCGCTGCGTGAACTCGCCTGATCTCCGTGACGGAGGCGCCGCGTCGGTGACGTGGCGCCTTTTTATTTCGATCGTGTAAAACACTCGCCCGACCCTTTCGGCGACGACCTTGTCGTGATCTATTGTGCATTCATGATCGTTTTGGCAAGCTACTCGTCAAGTTCACGCAAGGAGGCGAGAAGGAAATGACAATCAGTCAGGAGCGCACGCTGCGGGTCGGCGTCGTCGGCTATGGCCAGCGCGCTGTCATCGCCCGTCACGTCGCCAGCAGTGGAGTGGACGCCTCTGTGGTGGCGATCGCCGAGCCATCTGTCGCCGGAGTCGAGCGAGCTCGCCTCGACTGGAGCGGCGCGGTCGACCTCTACGAAAGCCACCAGCAGATGATCGCCGAGGCGCGTCTCGACGCCGTCATCGTCACCAGCCCGGACTGGACTCACGCCGACATCGCCATCGACTTCCTGCACGCCGGCGTGGCCGTCTACCTCGAGAAGCCGCTCGCGACGACCCTGGAAGACGCCGACCGCATCCTTGCGGCGGCCGTGTCCACCAGGACGCCCCTCTACGTCGGCCACAACTTCCGCCACGCCGCAGTCGTCCGGCTCATGAACGAGATCGTCCGGCGCGGTGAGATCGGCGAGGTGAAGGCCGTCTGGTGCCGTCACTTCGTCGGAAACGGCGCCGACTACTACTTCAAGGATTGGCACGCCGACCGGGCCAAGGTCAACTCGCTGCTCCTCCAGAAGGCCAGCCACGACCTGGACGTCATCCACCTGCTCGCCTCCGGCTACACCTCGCGCGTCGTCGGCATGGGGAACCTCGCGGTCTACGGCGACATCGACGATCGCCGCGATCGCTCGGGCGAGGTCATGTCGGACTGGTTCTCGTTCGACAACTGGCCGCCCCGGTCGCAGACCGGGCTCAATCCCGTCGTCGATGTCGAGGACGTCTCGATGGTCATGATGACGCTCGACAACGGGGTGCAGGCCAGCTACGAGCAGTGCCACTTCAGCCCCGACTACTGGCGCAACTACACCGTCATCGGAACGGAAGGGCGTCTCGAGAACTTCGGCGACACCGCCGGCGGTGTCGTCAAGGTCTGGAACCACCGACGCGACTGGGCTGACACCGGCGACCGCGAATACACGATCGGCGGTGTCGCCACCGGCCATGAAGACGCCGACCACCTGACCATGACCGAGTTCCTGCGCCATCTCGCCTTCGGTGAACCGACCGCTCTCTCGCCCTTGGCGGCTCGTCAGGCCGTCGCCGCCGGCGACCTGGCCACTCGCTCGCTGCGGAGCGGATCCCAACCCTTCGACGTCCCCGGCCTGCCGGAAGACGTCCTCGCCTACTTCACCTCTCTCCAGCACTAATCCACCTTCGCGACACCGTCCGGTGCGCGTTCCCGAAAGGACACAGCAATGTCGGTCTTCCCCCAGCAGTCCCGACGCCAGAGGACTCGTCTCCTCCTCGGCGTCGCCGCCGCGGTCGCCGCAGTCACGGCCCTCGCCGGCTGCAGCGCCTCCGCGGGCGGCTCCACCACGAGCTCGTCCTACACGGCTCCGTCCAAGAGCACCAAGGCCAATCTCACCTACGCGGTCTGGGACCAGACGCAGGTCAAGGCCATCGATGCCAACCTCGTCGGCTTCAACAAGGAGTACCCGAACATCAAGGTCACGGTGAACGTGACACCCTTCGCCGACTACTGGACCAAGCTGCAGACCCAGGCGTCGAGCAACTCGCTGCCCGACCTGTTCTGGATGAACGGCCCCAACTTCCAGCTCTACGCATCCAACGGCAAGCTCGCCCCGATCACGAGCGAGGTCAAGGCCGGCGCCATCACGCCGAGCAACTACTCCTCGGCTCTCGATGACCTGTACACCTACAAAGGAACCGAATACGGTGTGCCGAAAGACTTCGACACCATCGGCATGTGGGTGAACACGGCCCTCTTCAAGGAGGCCGGCGTGGCGCTGCCCACCAAGAACTGGACCTGGGCGGAGTTCAGCCAGAAGGCCAACGCGATCTCGACGGCGCTCAAGTCCAAGGGCATCTACGGCATCACTGCGGGCATGGACGGGCAGACGACCTACTACCCGACGATCTTCCAGGCCGGCGGCAGTGTCGTCTCGGCGAACGGCAAATCGTCCGGCTACGGATCAGCCGCCACCGCGAACGGCATCGACTTCTGGACGAACCTCATCAAATCCGGCGCATCGCCCAACACGAAGCAGCTCACCGACACCACCGGCGACCAGTGGTTCACGTCCGGCAAGTCCGCGATGTACCAGGGCGGCTCGTGGGCGCGGTCGGAGCTCGGCGCCTCACCCGTCGCGAAATCCCTCGCCGTGTATCCGCTGCCCACGGGGAAAGTCGCAGCGAACGTCATCCACGGCGTCTCCAACGTCGTCGCTGCCAAGGGCAAGAACGTGGCTGCCGCCCAGGCGCTCCAGGTCTATCTCGCCGGCAAGGCTGCCCAGACGCAGCAGGGCGACCTCGGAGCAGTGATTCCCGCCTACAAGGGAGCCCAGACCGCTTTCGCCAAATCCATGCCCGGCGTCGATCTCCAGGTCTTCCTCAACGAGGTCGCCATCGCGAAACCTCTTCCCGTCTCGAAGAACACCGCGGCCTGGAACACGCTCGAGACCAACGACCTGCCCGGCATCTTCGACGGGACGTCGCCTCTCAAGCCGACCCTCAAGTCGCTGTCCACTCAAATGACCGCCGCACTCGCCAAGGAGTGACACGCCTCGTATGTCCGTGAAAATTGACGATCGTCAGAGCTCAGCCCCGGCCCGCATCGCGCTCTCCGCGCGATCGGGCCGGGGCACCCCCCGAGGGATTCCGCCGGTGAAGCGCCGAAAGCGGTTCGACGGGTGGTGGCCGGTGCTGTTCGTGGCGCCGCTGCTCGCGGGCGTGCTGCTGTTCTACATCTGGCCGATCCTGCAGACCTTCTACTTCTCGTTCACCACGTGGGGAGTCTTCGGAGGAGCGACCTGGAGCGGGTTCGCCAACTACGTCCAGCTGATCACGGACCCGCAGCTCTACGTCTCCCTGCTCAACACCGTCATCTACACGGCCGTCGTCCTGCTCGGGGTGCCGATCGCCGTCTGGCTCGCGAACCTCGTGAACACTCCCGGTCTCCGGTTCGCGCAGCTCTACCGCGTCCTCTTCTTCCTGCCGTACGTCGCCATGCCCGCCGCCATCTCGCTCGTCTGGCGGATCATCTTCAACGGCGACTTCGGCATCCTGAACTACTTCATCGGGCTCGTCGGCATCAAGGGGCCCTACTGGATCAGCTCGCCGGGCTTCGCCCTCGCGGCCGTCTCGATCGTGGGTCTCTGGTCGTCCCTGGGCTTCTCGATGATCATCCTCGGGGCCGGTCTCAAAGACATCCCGCCCGAACTGCACGAGGCGGCCGAACTCGACGGCGCCAGCCCGGCCCGACGATTCCGGTCGATCACGGTGCCGCTGCTCACGCCGAGCATCTTCTTCGTGGTCATCGTCACGACCATCTCGAGCTTCCAGCTGTTCGATCTCTTGTACGCCATGCTCGGCGCGAAGAACCCGGTCATGCCCAAGACCATGTCGCTGGTCTTCTACTTCTACCAGTCGGGATTCATCGACAACGACAAGGGCTTCGCGGCCGCCATCGCCATGTTCATCTTCGTGCTGATCGGCATCATCACCCTGTTCCAGTTCCGCTTCCAACGCAGGTGGGTCTCCAATGACTAGTTCGACGCTCAAGACGCGCCCGTCGCGCCCCGCCCGGTCCCGCTCCGGTGCTCGACGCAACGGGTCGCACGCCTACATCCACGTCGTCCTCGGCGTCGGCGGCTTCATCATGGCGTTCCCTTTTCTGTGGCAGATCATCATGTCGCTGTCGACGAACGCCGAGGTCCAGAGCGTCACGCCGACCTTCTGGCCCGCCCACCTCCAGTGGGGCAACTACGTGGCGGTCTTCGAGCGGTTGCCGTTCTTCGACGAGCTGCGCACCTCCATCGAGGTCACGGTCATCCGCACCCTGGCGCAGATCGTGCTGTGCACCATGGCCGGCTACGCGTTCGCCCGGATGCGATTCGTCGGCAAAGGGCCCATCCTCGCGATCGTCCTGTCGATCCTGCTCGTCCCCTCGCAGGTGTACCTGATCTCGCAGTATCAGATCGTGCAGGGATTCGGCTGGCTGGACACCGTTTTCGGGCTGGTCGCGCCGGGGCTCTTCAGCGCCTTCGGCACGTTCCTCATGCGAACCGCCTTTCTCCGGATGCCTGCGGAGCTCGAAGAAGCGGCCCGCATCGACGGAGCCAACCCGTTCCAAATCTTCTGGCGGATCATGCTGCCCCTCGCCCGCCCCTCGATCAGCGTCCTCGCGATCACGACGGTGCTCTGGTCGTGGAACGAGCTGCTGTGGCCCCTCGTCGTGTCGACCGACTCGTCGAAGATGCCCCTGGCCGCGGGGCTGGCGACCATCGCAGGAGACGTCACGATCAACTACCCCGTGCTGATGGCTGCCAGCCTGATGGCGATGGCCCCGATCCTCATCGTCTTCATCGTGCTCCAACGCCGAGTGATCGACGGGCTCGCTTCTTCCGGTCTGAAATAGCTGAGCCGTCGCTCCGGCGCAGGGCCGCAAAAGTCCTACCAGCATCGCCCGGGCACGAACGACCTTCGGACGCCCTCCGTTCGATCTCACCGGATGATCCGGCTGACGAGGCGTTCCCAGTTGTCGGAGGCGATCTGCCGGCGGTCGGTGTCAGTGAGGGCTGCGGTGTCCAAGAAGTCTCGGGCGGCGAAGTCGGTGGCGCTGTTGAAGGGGTAGTCGGTGGCGTGCATGATCCGGTCGGCTCCGATGACTTCGATGGCCCAGTTCAGATACCGGTGGGAGGCGATCCCGCCCGGGGTGATGTGGACGTTGTTCTGGAAGTACTCCACGAGGGGCCGCTGAAGCTTCGCTGCACCGGTCAGAAGCTGGATGCGGTCGAGGAAGAACAGCACCATCTCGCCCCAGTGCCCGATGATCACCTGCAGGCCGGGAAAGCGGTCGAAGACGCCGGCGATGATCATCCGCAGCACCGCGATGCCGGTCTGGTAGTGCCAGCCGGGCGCCCCGGTGCCGAGCAGCCCGAAGCCGTCGTAGTACGCGTCGAAGGCGCCGGACGCGGGCAGGCTGGGATGAAGGTAGATCGGCACTCGGTGCGCCTCGGCCGCGGCGAAGATATCCCAGTACTTCGGCAGGTCGTGAAACTCGTCGCCTGACAGCGTGTGCAGCAGGATCCCGTCGAGTCCGAGCTTCGAGACGGCCCGCTCGACCTCTGCAGCAGCAGCCGCAGGGTCCGGGGTGGCGAGTGTCGCAAATCCGCGAAACCGGTCGGGATGCTGCCGTACGGCCTGAGCGATGACGTCGTTCGTCGGGCCCTGCAGGGCGACGGCCTCGTCGACGGGGAGGTTCTGCAGCCCGGGCGAGGTCAACGACAGGACCGCCAGGTCGACGCCGGCGATGTCCATGTCGCGAAGGCGTTCGTGGCCGAGGTCCAGCAGCGGCCCGGCGACGTTGCCGCTGACCGTCCAGCGCATGACGGGTTCATCGAGTGTCGGGTCATTCTTGCGCCATGCGGCGAACACGTCGGGGTGGCCATGTGCTCCTCGAGGGCTACGACCCGCGTCACTTCTTCGACTCCAGGCGCGCGGTCTCGGATCCTGCCCCACCGAGCGTCTCGCGGAAGCCGTTCCAGGCGCTCTCGTCGATGCCGAGCGCGTGGCGAAGGAACGCGGCGGCGACGGATCGGAGCAGGATGACACGCTCCGGGTTCTCGTCGGTGGTCTCCTTGACGTCGTAGCCCGGAACGCCGCCCAGGGAGTGCTCACCGCCGATCAGGGTGAGCAGATGCTTCTCGCCGGGGCTGTCGGAGTACGGGTCGGCTGACCAGTCGGGGCCGCGAGTGCTCAGGGGCGAGTCGTCCCGGTCGCCGAGCACGACGAGCGCGGGCGCCTCCATGTGGTCGAAAGTCGGTCTCATGAAAGGGAAGTGCTCGGCGGCGAGCGGGGACAGGTCGGCTCCGCGACCGGCCGTCGCCAGCAGAACACCGGCCTTCACGCGTGGGTCGCGGAGGTCGTCGAGGGCAGAGGTCTCGGGGTCGAGGACTCGCAGGCCCAGCAGGATCCCGGTCGTCTGGCCACCGAAAGAATGCCCGGCCGCCGCGATCCTGCTCCGGTCGACTCGCTCGGGCAGACCCGGGATCGCCTCGAGGGCCTCGTCGAGCTGGTCGAGGGTACGGCTCGCGTCGGCAGCGCGCTGCCGCCAGATGCCCGCGCGGCGCCCGTCGTCGTCAGCCAGGCCGATGCTGCGGGAGTCGAGGTAGGTCGGCTGGAGGACGACGAAGCCGTGCGACGCCCAGTAGTCGGTGAGGGGGCCGTAGCCGGAGAGCGATTCTCCGAACCCGTGAGAGAACAGGATCACCGGCAGACCGGCTCCTGATACGGGTGCCGACAAGCGCAGCGTGAGGTCGACGCCTCGCCCGGGTGAGGCGAGGGTGATGGGTTTCACGGAGACGATGGGGTCATCCTCGGCGGTCAGGTGAGTCGTGAGTGTCATGCGTGTTCCTTCCGGTCATCTACTTGCAGAAGCAACCATATGTCGAGGTACTTGTGGGTGCAAGTTCTTTGGTAGAGTGACCAGATGGCACAGCGCATGCACGGGCTCGACCAATCGCAGTCCGACCTGTGGGTGGCCCTGACCGTCTTCTCGCAGCTCTTCACACCCGCCATGGACGCCCGTCTCCGCGAGGTCGGGCTGACCCTGTTCGAGTACGGTGCGCTGATGTCGCTGTCCGACGCCCCGGATCGTGCGCTGCGGATCACCGAAATGGCAACCCGGACCTATGCTCCGGTGCCGCGCATGTCGAAGGTCGTCGGGCGACTGGAAGAACGTGGACTCGTCGCCCGTGGAGCGTCCTCTGCCGACGGTCGGGCAGCCCTGATGACTCTCACGCCGGCAGGACGGCGCGTCCTGCTCGAGGCAGCCGGCATACAGGCGACCGCGGCGCACGATCTCGTCATCGACAGGATCACGGCCGACAGTGCCAGAACCCTGTCCTCGATCCTCAGCCCGCTCGTCGCCGGCCTCGACCCCGCAGGCCCCCTCTCGAACAGGTGAACAGACCCCTAGTCCAGAGGTCAGAGGGTCGGAGCGCGCTCTCAGCGACGCCATCGGCTCGGGCGGGTGAGGGCGTCATGGAATGAGGACGTCGCCCCGATCGATCCGCGAGGTCGCTCTCTTGAGCACCGCGATGGTCGGGACGACTTCGATGTCGCGGATGCCGTCGATCCGGGCGAGCTCGGTGGTGATGAAGCGGAAGATGTCTTCGTGCCGTGCGCACTCGATGAACACGACAAGGTTTCTCGTGCCTGAGACCGCCGCGGCGAACGCGACCTCGGGAAACGCGGCGAGTGCCCGGCCGGACGCCTCGAGTCGATCGGGTGTCGCCGACATCCAGATCTGGGCGGCGACCTTGTTTTCGAGGATGTGGGGGGCGATGTCCACGTCGAGAACGGCGATGCCGCTCGAGAGGAGTCGGGTGACCCGGCGTGTGACGACGGGTTGAGGGAGCCCTGTCGTCCGGGCGAGGTCGGCGTAGCTGGCTCGGCCGTCGATCTGCAGGCCGTGGAGCAGAGACCAGTCGGAGCGGCTCACGGTTCGCGAATCGCTGCTGGCCGAGAGGTTCGGCGCGGGCTCCGGTGCCAGCCGGCTGGTTCAACGAGGGTTACCGGAACGACGACGACCCGCCCCAGCGTCCCCTGAGCTTCCTCGACGCCCGCGCGCTCACGCAGCGGATGTACGACGCCGGGCAGTTGCTCTGCGGCACCGCCGAACAGGTCCACGACCAGCTTGCCGGGACGGCGAGCCTCTACGGCGAAGGCGACCTCGACTGGCTCATCTCGGAGTCGTGGACCCAGTCCATGCCATTCCCGGATTGGGACGCCGTCCAGCGCTACCAGCTCGAAACATACGCCCAGCAGGTCATGCCGGCCTTCCGGTGACCACCCGGCCCGGCGGACGAATGCGAGTGTTCGTCCGCCTCACCGCAGAGGGTTTCTCGACGGTATTTCGCACTGGGCGCCGCCTCTCCGTGTCAATGTCACACGTTCTCGAGGTGCAGGCGACTGTGACTGCGACGCGACACACGATATAACTGGCAGGACGAGACGGCAGCACTCTGCCCGAGCGGCGAGCAGCCACAACACGAGAGACGAGGGCGTCGATGCCTGTTCTGGAGAAGTTCGACATGACGGGGCGCACGTCGGTCGTCACCGGGTCCACGCGAGGGCTCGGTCGCGCCTTCGCCACGGCGCTCGCCGAGGCAGGATCGAACGTCGTGATCGTCGGCCGGGACGCAGCGGCTGCCGCCTCGGTGCAGGCCGAGCTCGAGGCGCTGGGCGTCGGCGTCCTGACCGTGCTTGCCGACGTGACGAAGCGCCCCGACGTCGAGCGGCTTCTGAGCGCGGCGGTCGAACGGTTCGGGCGAGTCGATGTGCTTGTCAACAACGCGGGCACCTGCATCCACAAGCCGGCCCTCGACGTCACCGACGACGAGTGGCGCGACGTGATGAGCGTCAACCTCGACGGCCTCTGGATCGCCAGTCAGGTGTTCGGGCGGCACATGGTCGAACGGGGCGGCGGGTCGATCGTCAACGTGGGTTCGATGTCGGCGTCCATCGTGAACCGGCCGCAGTGGCAGCCCGCCTACAACGCGTCGAAGGCGGCCGTGCACCATCTCACGCGCAGTCTCGCCGCCGAGTGGGCGCCGTCGCACGTGCGGGTGAACGCCATCGCCCCGGGCTACATGCACACCGACATGGCGCCGATCGACGACCCGCAGTTCTACCGCCACTGGATCGAGGATGCCCCGCAGCAGCGCGCCGGCGAACCCGACGAGCTGGGCCCGGCGATGGTCTTCCTTGCCAGCGACGCCTCCAGCTTCATGACCGGCTCCGTGCTCACCATCGACGGCGGCTACACCGTCTACTAGAGGGGCGAACGGGTGATCTTTCTGAGCTGGGTGGTCTTCGCCGTCGGCGTGTTCCTCCTGGTCGTGACCTGGGTGAGCGTCATCGGGTCGCTGATCGTGCCGCGATCCTTCTCCAGTGCGCTGACGCGCACGACGGCGTCGATGACACGGATGATGTTCCGGGCGGCGACCATGGGGTCGATGCCGTACGTGCGCCGCGACAGGATCCTCGCATGGCAGTCGCCGATGACGATCTTCGTGCGCCTGCTGGTGTGGATGGTGCTGCTCGACGTGTCGTTCACGCTGATGCTCGTGCCGTTCGTCGGCGCCGACGGCTGGCGGGCGGCGAGCGAGGCCGGGTCGGCGATGTTCACCCTCGGCTATGCGGCGCCCAGCAGCGTGGGCAACTCGGTGCTGGTGTACGCCGCCGCCTACACGGGCCTCGTCGTCATCGCGCTTCAGGTGGGATACCTGCCCACTCTCTACGCCGCGTTCAACAAGCGCGAGCGGGCGGTGACGCTCCTGGTCTCGCGAGTCGGCTCGCCGTCGTGGGGCCCCGAGCTGCTGGCCCGCACCCGGTTCGGCATGGCCGCGCAAGACAGCACCGACGAGCTCAGCGACCTCTACCGCGACTGGGAGCGCTGGTCGGCCGAGGTCGCCGAGTCGCACAGTTCGTACCTGTCGCTGCTGTGGTTCCGGTCGCCGGCCCCCTACTCGAACTGGCTGATCTCTCTCGTCAGCGTGATGGACGCGGCGGCCCTCCAGCTCGCCCTCAGCCCGAGCACGGCCCCGGGGATGCGCGCGCGACTGTGCCTTCGGATGGGGTTCACCTGTCTCAACCAGATCGCGCGAGCCGCGGGCATCCCGCACGACGACGATCCTGACCCCGACTCGCCCTCGACGTGACCTACGCGGACTTCGAGGTCGCGGTCGAGCACCTGAAGCAGGTCGACTACCCGATCGAGGTGGCCAGCGAGCAGGCCTGGCCGCACTTCCGCGGGTGGCGGGTCAACTACGAGCAGGTCGCCTACGCGCTCGCCTACGCCATCGACGCGCCGCCTGCGTTGTGGAGCGGCGATCGCCGCTTCCCGTCCGAGCCGATGCCGCCGTCGCGCCCGAGCAACCGCACGGCCTCCGGCGTCACGGCCGACGACCCGCAGATGCTGCGGCGCGGCCGCGGTCACTCGCGAGGCGGCCGCGAGCAGCGCTGAACGCCGGCGTCCGTCCCCGTGGGCGCGCGCCTCGCCGCCGCGATAGGTTCCAGGGGACGAGCCCGGCACCCGAAGCCGGGCGACGAGGAGCAACGATGTCTTCAGCGAGCCCGGCCGCCAGTTCGTTCCGCCCGCGTTCGCGCGGGGTGCCCGTCGTGCTGGGGGCCATCGCCCTCGTGCTGCTGGTGCTCGCCCTGCTGGGGCTGCCGTTGATCCCGCTGCCGAGTCGGAGTGGCAACGATCACCAGTTCGCGACGTTCGGCACCGAGTTCGCGCGCTGGCGGCAGTATCACGGCTGGCGGTACACGTCCGACTCGTGGGTCTACTGGGCCGGGTTCGCCGCCTGCCTGTTCGGCGTCGTCCTCTGGTGGCGGCAGGTGCGCGGCTTCACGAAGCGTTACGCCCTCGTCCTGGTTCCGGCTGCGGCCGTGCTGGCTCTCGGCCCGCTCGTGCAGTCGGCTGTGGGCCTCAAGTCGTCCGACTATGCTTCGCGGGTGGCGTTCGGGGGCAACGTCGCCCTCAGCGCCGTGGTCGTGGTGGGCTTGTTCGTCCTCTTCTACTTCACGGAGCGTCTCCGTCGGTACTTCCGGGCTGCCGGCCGCGCGGGTGGCTCGGTCGGCAGCCGCTGACGGCTGAATCAGCTCGCCTACCGAACCCGCAGCCCGTCGATCGCGTCGAGGTTCCAGTCGATGCCGAGGCCGGGGGTGTCGGAGGGGACTCCGGCGCCCGACTCGATCGCCATGTCGCCGTTCGTGAGGGCGCGCAGCTGCGGGATGTGCTCGAGGTAGAGCGAGTTGGGCACCGCGCAGGTCAGCGCGACGTGCAGCTCCATCAAGAAGTGCGGCGCGACGGCGACGTTGTAGGCCTCGGCGAGGTGGGCGACCTTGAGCCAGGGCGTGATTCCGCCGATCCGCGCGACGTCGGGCTGCAGGATCGAGGCGGCGCCCGCGTGCAGATACTCCTTGAAGTGTCCGATCGAGTACATGCTCTCTCCGACCGCGATCGGGATGCTCGAAGATCTCGCGAGCGAGGCATGCCCCGAGACGTCTTCGGCGGGCAGCGGCTCTTCGAACCACGCCAGCCCGATGTCGTCGAACTGTGCTGCGCGCCGGATCGCCTCGGCCGCGGTGAAGGCCTGGTTGGCGTCGACCATGATGTCGAAGCCCCAGCCGACGGCGTCGCGCACGGCCCGCAGGCGCTCGGCGTCTTCGGCACCGCGCGGCTTGCCGACCTTGATCTTGACGCCGCCGAGGCCGTGGCGCTGCGCGGAGAGAGCGCTCTCGACGAGTTCGTCGCCGCTGAGGTGCAGCCACCCGCCCTCGGTGTCGTAGAGCGGGATCGACTCGCGGGCGCCACCGGCGGCGATCCAGAGGGGCGCGTTGCTGGACTTCGCCTTCACGTCCCAGACGGCCGTGTCGATGGCGGCGAAGGCGAGCGAGCTCACCGCACCCACTGTCGTCGCGCGGGTCGACGAGATCATCGCCCGCCAGACGGCCTCGTGGCGGGAGGCGTCGAGGCCCGTGACGGCGTCCAGCAACACCGTGCGGAGGAGGTCGAGGACGGCGCCGCCTCCGGTGCCGATCGTGTAGCTGTAGCCGAGCCCGGTGGCACCCGATGCCGTCTCGATGCGGACGAAGATCGTCTCCTGCGAGAGGAAGCTCTGCATCGCGTCGGTGCGCACGGTCTCGACCGGGAGGTCGCAGAGCCACGCCTCGGCACGGACGATTGCATCTCGCGACGCGGCCACGCCGGTCACACGGGCTCCAGCTCGATGGCGACGACGTCGACGAGGGCGCCGGTCGGCTCTGGCGCCTCAATGCGCAGCTCTCCAATGCGGGCCTTTTCGTCGGCGACGAATTCGTGCACGTTGCGGTCGGCGGTGAAGCCGAGAGAGGTTTCCGCCCCCAGGAGGCGAACGCCGCGGACGCGCCCGACGGGCACGCCCCGCACGGTGAAGGCCTCGACGGGCCGGGCCACGAGATGCAGGTAGATCGTCTCCGGGCGCCGGGTGACCGGCCCGGAGAACTCGATCGCCAGGTCGGGCTCGACGCCGATCACGCTTTCGCCGTGGCCGGCGATCCACGAGCCGATCTCTTTCAGCCGCACCGTCTCCGGCTCGGGGATCGACCCGTCGCCCCGCGGCCCGACGTTGACGAGCAGGTTGCCGCCGCGGCTCGTCGTCTCGATCAGCATTTCGACGAGGGTGCGCGAGGACTTGTAGGCGGTGTCGGTCGGACGATAGGCCCAGGCGTCGCTCATGGTCATGCAGAGCTCCCACGGGCCGGCCGGGGGTGTGCTCGGCAGCCCCTGCTCGGGCGTCGCGTAGTCGCCGGCGTCGGTCAGCCGGTCGTTGATGATCACGTCCGGCTGCAGTGACTTGATCAGCTGCCGCAACTCGCGGGTGTGCCATTCGTCGGCGGTCCGCTCCCACTCGCCGTCGAACCACAAGAGGTCGACGCGCCCGTAGTCGGTCAGCAGCTCGGTGAGCTGGTCTCGCAGGTAGGTGACGTAGCGCGCCCAGGCCTCGGGCGAGGGGCGGCGGTGACGCTGTGTGGCATCCTGCGGGTCGAACTGGGGCTGATGCTCGGCCGGGTAGGGGCGGTCGGCGTCGGTGAAGGCGGGATAGTCGACGTGGTGCCAGTCGGGCAGGCTGTAATAGACGCCGATGCGAAGGCCTTCGGCGCGGGCTGCGTCGACGAATTCGCGCGTGATGTCGCGGCCGTAGGGGGAGTGCTCGACCGAGAAGTCGGAGAACCGGGTGTGGTACATCGCATAGCCCGAGTGGTGCCGCGCGGTGAAGACCACGTAGCGCGCGCCCGAGGCCCGGATCAGGCGCGCGACGGCTGCCGGGTTCCATCGAGTCGGGTCGAAGGTCGCCGCAGACGAGTGGTACTGCTCGACCGTCACCTCGTCTTCGGGTCGATCCCGGCCGGGGATGATCGACTCTCCGACGATCGGCCACGAGATCTCGATGCCCTGCTGGCTGGCGTGGTCCCAGTGCACGAAGACGCCGAGCCCGGCGCCCGTGAACCAGTCGGCCAGGTCGACGCCATCGCGCACGGAGCCAGTCATCGCGAGACGGCTGCCGTCGCGAACGTGACGACGTGCGGACCGGCGCCGGCCGCGCGCGGCGGCAGCGTCACGACGAGAGAGTCGCCGTCGAGGTTCACGGTCACCGCGGCTCCGTCACTGAGAACGGCGGTCGCAGGATCGAGGAGCGCGGCATCGGCATCCAACCGCACCTCGCCGTCGGCATCGACGATCGCGCGCACCCCCGCATCGGTAGCCGTCCAGCGCACCCACGGCTCGTTGCTCGGCCGCGCGACTGCAGAGTCGACGATCACGGACGAGAAGATCGCGTCGCCGTGCGCGGCGTTCCAGTCGCCGAGGGCCTCTAGGCTGCGGCGCTGGATCGGAGGCACAGTGCCGTCGGCCATCAGGCCGATGTTGAGCAGAAGGTTGCCGCCGCGCGACACGACGTCGACGAAATGGCGGATCAGCTCGTCGCCCGAGAGCGTGGTCGTCTCGTCTTCGAGCTGGTTGTAGCCGAACGAGTAGCCGACGCCTCGGCAGTTCTCCCACGGCTCGTCCGAGCCGGTCGTCGCGCCCATGGCGTACTCGGTGGTGCGGTAGTCCCAGTGGGTGTCGCCCCAGCGGTCGTTGATCATGCCCTCCGGCACGGCAGCGTAGTAGCGCTCGAACAGCCTCACGAGGCTGTGGTCGCCGGGCGGCTTGCCCGCGTCGGGCCAGTCGATGTCGTCCCAGAGCACGTCGGGCGCGAACTTCGTGATCAGGTCGTCGACGTGGGTGAAGGCGTAGCGGGCGTAGGAGTCGTCGACGGGGCGCGACGAGAACATCTCGTCGAGGTCGTCGGGCTTGTCGACGAGCGGTGGCGCCGGGGCGAAGTGCCAGTCGAGGCCGCCCGAGTAGTAGACCCCGAACTTGAGGCCCGCGCGGCGCGTCGCATCGGCGAACTCGGCGACCAGGTCGCGCTTCGGGCCGCGGGCCACCGTGTTGAGGTCGCCCGTCTCGGGCGCGTCCCACAGGGTGATGCCGTCGTGGTGCTTCGTGGTCGGCACGAAGTAGCGGGCGCCGGTGTGCTTGACGAGAGCGAGCACCTCGTCGGCGTCGAAGTTCTCGGCCCTCCAGAGGTCGAGGAGGTCGTAGTAGTCGGCGCCTCCGAAGACCTCCCGGTGGTGCTTCCACGCCGGGCTGCCCTCGATCCTGGAGGTGTTCATGTACCACTCGGCGTAGGGGTTGCGGGCGAACGAGTCGGGCACCTCGTCGGTGCCCATGTCGCCGAGGGGCTCGGCCCAGGCGGCGACCGAGTAGGCGCCCCAGTGAACGAAGATGCCGAGCTTCGCGTCGGTGAACCAGGCGGGGCTCTGGTGCGCGAACTTCTCGTAGGGGGCGGGCCGGACGGAGTCGGGCTTGAACATCGCCATGGAGAGCTGCTTTCGTCGGTGAAATCAGAGGGGTGGGCGCGGCGGGACCAGTCTAGACATACGATCAATCACGCACAAATGAGTCAGGAAGTGCCCGTTCGTGTTCTGCAACAGTCAATTCATCAGTTCAATAATGTGCGGATCGGGACTCCGCCGACACCACTCGCCTCATAGGCCGCCTCGACAGTGGCCATTGTGACGAGCACATCGTCGATGCTCGTGGGCAGATTGGGCACCGACCCCTCGAGGTAGCGCATCAGTGCGCCCATCGAGCCCACGAAGGCGTCGGGGAACCAGGTGCCGTCGAACGGCACGGACTGCCACGACGCCGGATCGTCGGAGTCGCGCTGGATCTCGAGGAGGTCTTCTCGACCCTCGGGGTACGCCATGAGCAACCCCATCTGCGCCCGGAGCGCGCCTTTCGTGCCCTCCCACTTGACGTAGCTCTGCTCGTACTTCTCGCCGAAGTGGTGGTCGTGGTTGGTCGTCACGAGTGCGCGCAGGGGCCGGCCGCCGTAGTGGAAGACGATGGCCGAGCGCGAGTTGGCGTGCGTCTTCTCGGGGTGACGAACGGTGACGGCCGACACGCTGTCGGGGTCGCCGACGAAGCTGCGCACGAGGTCGAGGTAGTGCACGCTGTGCATGTTGATCTCGAGGCGGTCGAGGGCGAGCACGCTGGGGAACATCTCCCACGGGGTGTTCACCTCGACCTGGATCTCGAGGTCGTAGAGCTCGCCGATCTCGCCCGACGCGATCAGCGCTCGGGCCACGGCGACGTAGGGCGCGAAGCGCAGCTGCGTGTTGACTGCCGCGACCAGCGATTTGCGGTGGCAGATCTCGACCACCCGCTCGACGTCGGCCCAGGTGTTGCCCAGCGGCTTCTGGATCAGCACGGCCGCCCCGTCGGGCAGCTGCTCGAGCACCTCGGCGTAGTGCTCGGGCATCAGGGCCAGGTCGAAGACGGCGTCGGTCGGCGCGGCGGCGACGGCGTCGCCGACCGAGCCGAAGACGGCTGCCATGCCGTACTGGTCGGCGAGCCTCTGCGCCCTCGGTACGTCGCGGTCGCAGATCCCGGCCACCGTGAAGCCGGCCTTCGCGTAGGCCGGCAGGTGAGCGTCGCGCACGATCCCTCCGGCCCCCAGGATCACGATGGGGCGCGGATGCCGCGGAGCCTCCAGCGTGTAGACCGGATCGGGCGAGAACTCCGGAGTCGCATACAGGCGGCCCGTCACGGCAGATCACTGCGGCGGGTCGCCTCGAGCACCAGCACACCGTGGATGGCGACCGCGGGCAGCGTGACCTGAATCCTGCCGCCCTCGCCCGTGCTCTCGACGTCGAGGCCGGTGCGCGCGTCGTAGACCCGGGCGACGTCGAGGGGTAGGTCGAGCTCGACCGGAACGCCCGACTGGGGCACCACCTGGTCGAAGTACTCGGTGTGGTCGCGCCCGCGCCGGGTCGCGCCCGCGAAGTTGACGGCGTGCAGGATGAAGCGCTCGCCGTGGGTCGCGGTCTCGGGCTGGTGCGTGAGGCCGAGCTCGAGGCTGGATGGGGCCGACGAGCGCACCAGGCGCTCGGGGTGAACCGAGTCGAGCACGCGGCGGAAGAGCTCGGCGTAGAGCCAGTAGCCGTGGGCGTAATAGCCGCTGGCGACGGGGAAGGCGAAAGCGGCGAGACGGTCGCCCACCAGCACCACCGGCTTGCCGGTCTGGGTGGCGACCGGGCTCTGGTGATGGCTCGTGTAGTGCTCGGGTGAGCGCTGGAAGAGCGGCTCGCCGAGGGTTGCGGCGACCTGCACCGAGTCGCTCGGGGCGTCGCCGCCGAGAGTCCAGCGGTCGGCGCCGTCGTAGAGCGCGAAGTCGTAGCCGTCGACCGTGTCGCCGAAGCCGTCGGCGATACGCAGGTAGGCGGGCGTGAAGGGTGAGGGCTCGCTGTGCGTCACACCCAGGTCGCGCAGCCACGGAGCCTCGTCGAGGGTCGTGCCCGGCACGGCCGAGTGCACGAGCGTGCCACCCGCCTCGACATACGCTTCGAGTTCGGCGGTCACCGCGGGCGTGAGCTCGTCGCCTTCGGCCACGATCACGAGCGGGTAGCGGTCGAGGTCGACCGTGCCCGCCTCGACCACGTCGTACTGCACCCCGAGCTCGCTCAGCATCTTCGCCGCGCCGCTCGCCCCGTCGCTGATCGCGTGTGTGCCGTGCCGCTCGGTGCGGCCGTAGTCGGCGAGCTGCAGCCCGGAGACGACGAGAGCGGCTTCGGCCACACCCACCGCGCCCTCGAGCACGTCGTCGATGGCGGCGAGGCTGCCGTAGGCCGCCCCGATCGTGCGGTAGACGCCCGGCTCGAGCCGCGCCGACGGGGGCGCCTGGTCGCCGATGCAGACCGCCGAGCCCGTCGCGGCGATCCACGCGGTCTCGAGGGTCAGCTGGTTCTCCGACTTGAGGCCGCCGAAGTCGGCCCAGGTGAGGAGGAACCGGCCGGTCATGCCCGTACTCGGGAGGTCGAGCGAGCGCACATAGCGCGCGTTGAGCGGGAAGTAGCCGTAACCCCACTCGCCGCTGGGCAGCGCCTCGATGTCGACGTTGTAGAGATACTCGGCTCTCTCGGCCAGACCCAGCCGCGTCTGATTGTTCTGCTCGAGCTCGACACCCGGCGCCACCTCGTCGACGACCTCTTTCGAGCGCCGCAGCCACATGGTGAGCAGCTCCTGCATGCGCTCGCGCTGGACCCGGATGTCGAAGGGGTCTTTGCCCTCGGCCCGGATGGCCTCCAGGCAGTTGTGGCAGAAGCACTCGACCTCGGGGTTCGGCATCGGCATGTCGTACCAGACCCCGTCCGGTCGGCAGCGCGACAGGATCTCGCGGGTGTGGTCGAGCATCAGCTCGACGTAGTCGTCGTTCGAGAGGCAGAGCGCCGTCCAGTTCGGCGTCTCGTCGAAGGCGGGCAGGTAGGTGTCGCGCTCGCGGCGAAAGCACAGCCACTCGGGGTGGTGCTCGGCCAGGTAGTTGTCCCAGGTGACGCAGTAATACGTGTAGACCTTGATGCCGGCCCGGCGACAGGCCTCGACCTGCTCGCCCATGAGATCGAGGCCCTCGAGCCCCGGGTGCACCGGGCCGTGCTCGGACGGGTAGTAGAAGTAGCCGTGCATGTCTTTGGCGAACACGACGATCGAGTCGATCGACGCCTTCTTCAGCGTCGCGACGAACTCGTCGGGGTCGAACGCGTAGCCGACCCGCGGCTCGAACTGCGAGTTGTGGTAGTCGAGGTGCACCTTGCGGCGAGGCCGCGGGGCGATCGCCTCGAGGTCGGGATGGAGCCACGCGCTTCGTGAGTGAACGCCGGTGGTCACTGGTTCTCCTTCAGGGGTGCTGGTCGCCGAAAGCCGCGGCTGTCGGCCAGGGGTCAGGTCGATCGGGGTGTTCGGTGGAGGGGGCGACGGAGAGCCCGGGTCGAGTCGCGAGCGACGAGCAGCGGCTCAGGATCGGAGATCGTCTCGTCGCGTGCCTCCTGCCCGGACATCGCGCCGAGCAGCGCTTCGAGCCCGGCGCGCCCCAGCTCGTACAGGGGCATGCGCACCGTCGTCAGCGCCGGTGAGGTGTTCTCGGCCGTCCAGGCGTCGTGGATCGCGATCACCGAGAGGTCGTCGGGCACGTTCACGCCGACCTGGCGGGCCTCGGCGAGCAGCCCGATGGCGGCGTTGAGGTTGGCCACGACGACGGCGGTCGGGTGCCGGGGCAACGACCAGAGCTGCTGCAGGGCGGCCCGGCCCTGCACGGCCGTGTAGCCGAGGTCGGTGACCCACTCGTCGCGCGTGTCGATGCCTGCCGCCGCGAGCTCGTCGCGGAAGCCACGCTCGCGGGGGAGCGCGGTGCCGGCGAAGGGCGTGCCACCGACGAAGGCGATGTCGCGGTGCCCCAGGTCGAGAAGGGCGCGGGTCGCGACGCGAGCGCCCTCGCGGTCGGGCAGCGAGACCGACGAGCGGCCCGCGCCCCGGATCGAGTTGATGAAGACGACGGGTGACTCGCTGTCGAGCAGCGCCTCGATCTCGCGCGGGTAGATCTCGTCGCTCGCCTGCAGCAGCATGCCGTCGACGCGGCCCTCGCCGATCAGCTTGGTCAGCGTGGGGCCGCCGGGCTGCATGTCTTCGCTCCGCCCGAGCAGCACGAGGTGGTCGTGCTCGATGCCCGCGTCCTCGACCCCGCGCATCAGCTCGCTGAAGATGGCGTTGGTCAGATCCGGCACCACCATGGCCACGACGTTCGACCGCGAGAACTTCAGGGCGCGCCCCGCGAAGTTCGGGCGGTAGCCGAGCTCGCGTGCCGCCTCCTCGATGCGCTCGCGCGTGGCCTGGCCGACCCGGGCCGAGGGCGCATTGGTCAGCACACGCGAGACGGCCGAGACCGAGACGCCCGCCTTCTCGGCGACGTCGCTCAGGGTCACGGCCATCAGGATCCTGCTCTCTCAGCGACGAGCAGCAGCTCGGCGGCCGCCTCGTCGAGACGCCTGCCGAGCTCGTCGTCGCTCAGCTCCCGCGCCAGCGCCTCGGTCACCCACGGGGCCACGAGATCCTGAAAGGCCAGCCACCCCGTGGTCGACGGGCGCACCCAGGCGCGATCGAGGGTCTCCCACGTGTCGCGGAAGAAGTCGAGGGTGAGGCCGTTGGCACGGTCGTCGTCCCACGCCTCGGCGTTGCCCGGCTGGCCGCCGGCGTCGAAGTACGAGCCCCGCTGGGCTTCGGCGGAGGCCACCCAGAACGCGAAGTCGAGCGCCTCGCGCTCGTGGGGCGTCGCACCGGAGACGGCGATGCCGGCCCCGCCGAGCAGCGAGCCGGCGATACCGTCTGGCCCCGCCGGGGCGTCGTGGTACCGCAGGCGATTGCCGCGAAAGCCCGCGCGGGCGTAGTTGCTGTAGCCGAAGAGCAGCGGCGCGTAGCAGTGCCGATCGGAGTGCGCGAGGGCCTCGGCCACCTCGATAGGGTTCTGGGCGAGACAGTCGGCGGGCACGGCGTCGGCCAGCCGGTGCATCAGGTCGAGAGCCTCGAGCAGCTTCTCGCGGCGCAGGAAGACACCTGGCTCGTCGACCGGCGACGCCCCGTGCGCTCCCGCGATGGTGATGAGGCTGGAGAGAGCGTCGATCGGCTTCGCCGGCCAGAGCACACGCCCCTCGCGAGCCAGCTCGAGCACGCCGTCCCAGTCGTCGGGAGGGCGCGCGATGAGGTCGGGACGCGACGCCGAGACCTGCGCCGCAGCGTCGGTCGCCAGGCCGTACTGGTGGCCGCCCGACGCGTAGCTCGCATGCGATCGACCCACCGACTGCTCGGCGAGCAGCTCGAGATCGTCGTCGTGGTTGCGCCCGTCCAGTGTCATCAGGAGGCCGTCGCGAGCGGCAACAGGGACGTGCGGATGGTCGATCACGAGCAGGTCGTACTCTCGCGCCAGCGTCTCGAGGGGGGCGTCGGCGAAGGCCTGCAGCGACCGCGCGGCCCACTCGATCGTCGTGCCGGGATGCGCCTCGGAGTACACGGCCGAGGCTGCGACGAAGCAGTCGAGGCCGCGGGGGTGCTCCCAGGTGATGCCGCGCAGAGTGCTCACGCGAAGAACTCCTTCGCGACCGCGGCGTCGTGCTGCCCGAGCAGCGGCGCGGCCGACGCGGCCCGGAGCGGCTGCCCGTCGATGCGGATCGGGCTGCGCGTCGTACGCAGTGTCAGTTCTTCGCCGTCGCGCGTGAGCGAAGCGTCGCGGACGATCTCCTGCGTCATGCCGATCGACCGGAAGCCGTCGTGCTCGATCAGCTCGTCGAGCGTGAGAACGGGCGCGCACCAGACGTCGGCGGCATCCAGGATGCCGAGCCAGTGGTCGGTCGTCTCGCCACGGAAGCAGTCTGCCAGAACCGCCTCGATGCGATCCTGTTGCCCCCACCACGCCTCCGGGTCGGTGAGCGCCTCGAGCTCGGGGAGTGCCAGGAGGCCCCCGATGCGGTCGACCGGGTTCATCGCGAGTGCGATGTGGCCGTCCGCCGTCGGGTACGTGCCGTACGGCGCCGATAAGAACGCGTGCGCCGAGTGCGGGCCGCCTCGCCGGACGTGGATGGAGTCGTCGTTGAGCTTCGTCGTGAGCAACTCGAACTGCAGGTCGAGCATGGCCTCCAGCAGGCTCGTCTGAACGAGGCCGCCCCGGCCGGTGCGCTCGCGGCGGAAGAGCAGCGCGGTCACGCCTTCGGCGAGGTGGCAGCTGGTGAGGTGATCGGCGATCGAGAGGCCCATCGGCACGGGGCCGTCGTCGCGTGAGCCATTGAGCCAGGGCAGGCCGGTGACCGCTTGAGCGAGGAGATCCTGCCCGGGGCGGTGCTTCCACGGGCCCTCTTCGCCGAACCCCGAGGCGCTGGCGTAGACGAGCCGCGGGTTGAGGTCTTTCACCGTGGCCCAGTCGAGACCGATCCGCTCCATCACGCCGGGGCGGAAGTTCTGGATGAGCACGTCGGCCTTCTCGACGAGCGAGCGCACCCGTGCGAGGTCGTCGGCGTCCTTGAGGTCGGCGGTCACGCCCTCCTTGTTGCGGTTCATGGCGTGGAACGAGAGCGTGTCGCCGTCGGCCCGGGCGCCGGCGAAGGCCAGGGTGCGGCCGATGTCGCCGGTGACCGGCCGCTCGATCTTGATCACCCGCGCACCCAGGTCGGCGAGACGCATGGCGGCGACCGGGCCGGCGAGGAACTGGCTGAAGTCGAGCACCAGGACGCCTTCGAGGGGCAGGTCGATCTCGGTCGCCATCGTGTCGCCCTTCCGCCTCGTCGTCGGTGCTCGTGGCATCGATGCTACGAAGTCGAGTCGTGATGGTCAATCGTTTGCGCAGAGTTGCCCAGAAAGTGCTCAATCGATTGACTGAGGGGCTCACGCTGGCTAGCTTGGCTGGCACCCGGCAGAAGGAGGCCCCGTGCAGGTTGCAGAGCGACGGTTCGACGACTACGAGGTCGGCGACGAGCGGCGGACGACCGGCCGCACCATCACCGAGGCCGACATCGTGCTGCACGCCGGCCAGACGGGCGACCTCTACCCTCACCACATGGACGCCGAGTGGGCCGCCACCCAGCCGTTCGGTCGCAGGATCGCGCACGGCACGCTCGTCCTGTCGGTGGCCGTCGGCATGACGGCCGGCGACATCAACCCCCGTGCCATGAGCTACGGCTACGACCGGGTGCGGTTCGTCGCCCCCGTGTTCATCGGTGACACGATCACCTCGACCGCCGCGATCACTGCCGTTCGCCCGCATCCGAAGCAGCCCGAGAGGTACGGATTCGTCGACGAGCTCGTCACGACGACCAACCAGCACGGCGAGACGGTCATGGTGCTCACCCACGTGTACCTCGTCGAACGCTGACTCGCGCGACACGCTCGCTTGACTGCTCTCACGGGCCTCCCTACACTCGAGGGCGAAACGTTTCGCCGTGGCGGCGTGCGGGGTCGAGAGGTCGTTCGATGGGGTCCATTCCGGCAGAGCAGTGCGCGAGCGTCGATCCGTCGCGGGTGCCCACGCTCGCCCTGGCATCCGGCGCTCGTATCCCCGCCATCGGCATGGGCACGTTCGGCTCGGACACCTACGGGCCCGACCAGGTGGCCGCAGCGGTCGCCGGCGGCCTGCGGGCGGGTTACCGCCTGATCGACTGCGCGGCCGTCTACGGCAACGAAGCCCAGGTCGGCGCGGTGCTGCAGGATGCACTCCGCGGGGGCCTCGACCGCGACGACCTGTTCGTCATGTCGAAAGTGTGGAACGACGCCCACTCGCCGGAGGACGCTCGGGCCTCGGTGCGACGATCCTTCGCCGACCTGCGGCTCGACCATCTCGACGCCGTGTTCGTGCACTGGCCCTTCCCGAACTCGCATGCGCCGATGGCCGACGCCGACGCCCGGGACCCCCACGCCCGGCCCTACCTGCACGACGAGTTCCTCGCCACCTGGCGGGCTCTCGAGGCGCTCGTCGCCGAAGGGGTCGTCAGGCACCTGGGCGTCTCGAACGTCACCCTGCCGAAGCTCCGGTTGATCCTGCGCGACGTCGAGACCCGGCCCGCGCTCATCGAGATGGAGCTGCACCCCGGCTTCCAGCAGCCCGAGCTCTTCCGGTACGCCGTCGACCAGGGCATCCAGCCCGTCGGCTACTCTCCGCTCGGCTCGCCGTCGCGGCCCGAACGAGACCGCACCGAGGGTGATCTCGTCGACTTGGACCATCCCGTCGTGAGGCGCATCGCCGAGGCGCACGGCATCCACCCCGCTCTCGTCTGCCTGAAGTGGGCCGTCGCCCGGGGGCAGATCCCCATCCCCTTCTCGGTCAAAGAGAGCCAGTATCGGGCCAACCTCGCGGCGGTCGTGGACGATCCACTGACCCCGGCCGAGATCGAGGCCATGCGCTCGGTCGAGCGCAACAACCGACTCATCAAGGGGCAGGTCTTCCTCTGGCCGGGGTCGCGCTCGTGGCTCGATCTCTGGGACGTCGACGGGACGATCCCCGGCTGGCAGGGGTACGAAGCCGATGCGCGGCCCGTTGCGCGCGCCGTCGACGAGGCCGCGGCGCATCCGGCATCCTGAGACGTCATGGCCACCTACAAGGACATCCAGCAGGCCACCGGGCTGTCGCTGTCCACGATCTCGAAGTACTACAACGGCCGCACCGTGCTCGACGAGAACCGCGCGGCGATCGAGGAGGCCGCCGAGAGGCTGGGATTCCGTATCAACGGCTTCGCGCGCAACCTGCGTGCCCGACGGTCGCGCACCGTGGGCGTCCTGCTGCCCGAGCTCGACAACGACTTCCACCTCTCGATCATCGCCGGGGTCGAGCAGGCTCTCGGCGGCGAGGGCGTCAGCGTCCTCGTGTCGTCGAGCCACGCCGGCGGGCGCCCCCGCAACGACGCCGTCGACCTCATGATGAGCAAGATGGTCGACGGCATCATCGCCGTGCCGTCGGCCAACGTCGTCGACGCGCTTCGCGGGGTCGCCGACCGGGGCGTGCCCGTCGTGATGGTCGACTGGGTCGTCGACCGGCTCACGGCCGACGCCGTAGTGCTCGACAACGTCGGGGCAGGGGCCATGGCCGCGCGCCACCTCGCCGACCACGGCCACCGACGGATCGCGATGGTCGGCGGGCTCGAGGATATCTCGACCATGCGCGAGCGGGCGGCCGGGTTCGAGAGCGCTCTCGCCGACCGAGGGCTGTCTCCGGCCGACGTCCTCGTGTCGTCGGGGCCGCTCACCGTTGATTCGGGCCACGCCGCCATGCAGGCCTTCCTGGCCCTGCGCGACCGCCCCACGGCCGTTTTCTGCGCCAACTACGAGCTCACCCTCGGCGCGCTGATCGCTCTCAACGAGTCGGGGCTCCGCATCCCGAACGACATGTCGTTCATCGGCTTCGACAGCACGGAGCTCGCGCAGGTCGCACGCCCGCCGCTCACCGTCGTGATCCAGCCCCTCGAGGCGATCGCCCGGGAGGCAGCCGCCCTCATGAGCGCGCGCCTCAGCGGCGAGCAGAATGACTCCTGGGAGCCCTCCGTGGTCACCCTCCCGGGGAGGCTCGTCATCGGAGGGTCGGTGGCGTCTCTCCACTCGTCGTGATCCGCTGCGCGACGGCGGCGTCGACGCGGGCCTGAGCGATTCCGTAGAAGCTCTGCGCAGTGGTTCCGAGGATCGCCCGTCGTGCGTCCGCGTCGACGTCGGCGAGAATCTGCGACAGCCCCGACCAGACGCGCTGATATCCGCCGTTCGGCACCGAGACCGGCCAGTCGCCTCCGTACATCAGCCGGTCGGCGCCGAACAGCTCGATCGCGCGCTCGACGAACGGCCGCACCTGGTCGACGGTCCAGGCGCCGCCGTCGGCCGTGGCCGAGTACAGCCCCGAGACCTTCGCCGACACCAGCGGGTTGTCGGCCGCCGCGGCGATGAGCGACCACCACGGCTCCCGCTCGGACAGACCGATCGGAGGCTTGTTCAGGTGGTCGACGACCATCCGGAGGCGAGGGTGCCGCTCCGACAGGATCGGGATGATCTCGAGGTGGCGGGGGAGGACGCCGACGAGATCGAACGGCACGTCTGCCTCCTCGAGCAGGCCGAGACTCTCGTCGACGTCCGGGCGGAGCAGCCAGTCGGGGTCGGGCCGATCGTGCACGAGGTTGCGGATGCCGACCACCAGCGGATCCTGGCGCAGCGACTCGAGACGGCGCGCGGCGTTCGCAGGCTCGTGCAGCGGCGCGTACGCGACCACACCGACCACCTCCGGGTGCGCGGCCGCGACCTCGAGCATGTGCGCGGTGTCGCCGGCGTCGTCGTCGGCCTGCACCAGCACTGTCGCATCGATGCCGGCCGCTCGCAGCTCGGGCACGACCGCGTCGAAGTCGATCGTCCGATTCAGACTGTCGGGGGCCGACGTCAACCACGCGTAGGGTGAGCGCGAGAGATCCCAGACGTGCTGGTGCGCGTCGATGACGGCCATCTCAGGCGACCTGGGTGCCCGCCTCGGCGGAGGTCCAGTAGGCGCCGTTCGGAAAGCTGTAGGTCTCGACGCTCTCCTGGAACATCTCGGCGCTGTACCCCGGCGCGGTCGGCAGCACGTAGGCCCCGTTCGCGACGACGCACGGCTCGACGAAGTGCTCGTGGAGGTGGTCGACGTATTCGGTGATCCTGCCCTCGAGGTCGCCCGAGAGAGCGACGTAGTCGACGATCGAGAGGTGCTGCACGAGCTCGCAGAGCCCGACCCCGCCGGCGTGCGGGCACACCGGCACGTCGAACTTCTTGGCCATCAGATAGACGGCCAGGATCTCGTTGATGCTCGCCAGCCGCGCCGAGTCGAGCTGGCAGTAGTCGATCGCCCCCGCCTGGAACATCTGCTTGAAGAGCACCCGGTTCATGCCGTGCTCGCCGGTCGCGACGCCGATGGGCGCGACGGCGCGCCGCACGGCGGCGTGGCCCAGGATGTCGTCGGGGCTCGTCGGCTCCTCGATCCAGAGCGGCTTGAACTCCTTGAGCTTGAGCACCCACTCGATGGCCTCGGGCACGTCCCACACCTGGTTGGCGTCGATCATGATGTTGGCGTCGGGCCCGACCACCTCGCGGGCGATGCGGAGGCGCCGGATGTCGTCGTCGACGTTCGCCCCCACCTTCAGCTTGATGTTCGAGTAGCCTTCGTCGACGGCCTCCTGGGCGAGGCGCCGGAGCTTCTCGTCGGAGTAGCCGAGCCAGCCGGCACTCGTCGTGTAGCAGGGGTAGCCGGTGCGGTCGAGCTGGGCGATGCGCTCGGCACGGGTGGGGGCGAGTTCTTCGAGCATCGAGATCGCCTCCTCGCGCGTGAGCACGTCCGACAGGTAGGTGAGGTCGGCCACGTCGACGAGCTGCTCGGGCGTCATGTCGACCAGGAGGCGCCACAGCGGCTTCCCGGCCCGGCGGGCGGCGAGATCCCAGACGGCGTTCATGACGGCCGCCATCGCCAGGTGCTCGACGCCTTTCTCCGGGCCGAGCCAGCGCAACTGCGAGTCCGACTTGAGACCGCGGTAGACGCCGCCGAGATCGGCCACCATCTCGTCGACGTCGCGACCGACGAGGGGAGCGCCCGCTGCTGGGCGGCGAGCACGCAGATGTCGTTGCCCCGGCCGATCGTGAACGTGAAACCGAACCCAGAGAGGGCCGGATCGTCGGTGTGCAGCACCACGTAGGCCGCCGAGTAGTCGCCGTCCTTGTTCATGGCGTCCGAGCCGTCCATGCTCTTCGAGGTGGGGAACCGCACGTCGTAGACGGTCGCTCCGGTGATCTTCGTCATTTCGTCTCCTTGCTCGCAGGGCGTTCGGCGATGAAGCCCTGGGTGATCAGGTCGTCCCACAGCTCTTGTGGCAGGGGAGCTCGGTAGCGCCCGACGTTGCTCGTCACCTGCGCCGCGTCGCGGGCCCCGAGAACGACCGAGAGCACGGAGGGGTGGCGGAGCGGGAATGCGACGGCCGCCTCGGGAAGGGTTGCGCCGTGCGATTCGGCGATGTCGGCCAGAAGGTGGGCGCGCGAGACGAGGTCTTCCGGCGCGTCTTCGTAGTCGTACTTGGCGTCGGTCGTCGGGCGGTCCGTCGCCAGCAGCCCCGAGTTGTAGACGCCGGCGGCGACGATGCCGACGCCGCGCTCCTCGGCCAGGGGCAGCAGCTCGTCGAGACCGCTCTGGTCGAGGAGCGTGTAGCGGCCGGCCAGCATGACCAGGTCGACATCGGTCTCGCGGATGAACCGAGCCGGCAGCTCGGTCTGGTTCATGCCGACCCCGATGGTGCTGACCACGCCCTGCTCGCGCAGTTCGACGAGGGCCGGCACGGCTTCGAGAGACGCCTCGAGGTAGTGGTCGTCGGGGTCGTGCACGTAGAGGATGTCGATCCGGTCGAGGCCGAGGCGCTCGAGGCTCTCGTCGACCGAGCGAAGGACGCCGTCGCGGCTGAAGCCCCAGACCCGTTTCGTCGTCGCCGGCACGTCGAAGCCCTGCCCGTCTCGACCGGTCGCGCCAGGGTCGGCGGCGAGCAGTCGTCCGACCTTCGTCGACAGGAAGTACTCGTCGCGGGGGTATCGCGCGAGAAGTGCACCCAGGCGCCGCTCACTGAGCCCGACACCGTAGTGCGGTGCCGTGTCGAAGTAGCGGACGCCGCTCTCCCAGGCGGCTTCAACGGCACCTGCGGCCTCCTCGTCGGTCACCTCGGTGTAGAGATTGCCCAGGGGAGCCCCGCCGAAGCCGAGCTCGGTGAGAGCCAGACCGGTTCTCGTCGTGCGAGTCTGCATCGGAGGCCTTTCTTCAGATGACGTGCTTGTTAGTATAGACATATGATCAATCCTGGTGAGAGGCACTCTGTGCGGCGGAAATCGGGGCGAGTTTGACTTGAATTTGCAAATACATCAGTTCTATTCGATCAAAGGGTGATCATGGACGAACACGAGCTTCTTCTCGGGCAACCCCCCGAGAGGTTCCTGACGGGTGACGAGAGCGCCACTCTCGACGACGACGGTGCGGTCTTCGTCGTGCTCGACGACGACCCGACCGGCACGCAGTCCGTCCGCGACCTGCCGGTGCTGACGACGTGGGCCGTCGCCGACTTCACGTGGGCGTTCGAGAGCGGGGCCCGGGCGGTCTACGTGCTGACCAACACGCGCAGCCTCGATCCTGCGGCCGCGGCAGCGCGCGACGCCGAAGTCGTCCGTCACGCCCTGGCGGTCGGCGGCACCCGCCGACTGGCCTTCGTCAGCCGCAGCGATTCGACCCTGCGGGGGCACTTCCCGCTCGAGACCGACGTCATCGCCGAGACGCTGCGACACGAGCGCGGCACGACGGTCGACGGCATCCTGATCGTGCCCGCCTTCCCCGACGCGGGCAGGATCACCGTCGACGGGGTCCACTACGTGCGGGCAGGATCCGAGATGGTCGAGGTGGCAGCGACCGACTACGCCCGCGACGCGACGTTCGGGTACACGCACTCCGATCTGGCCGACTGGGTGGCCGAGAAGTCGGGTGGCCGCTATGCCGCCGGCGCCGTCGTGCGGCTCGGCCTCGGTGTCGTTCGCCACGGCCCGGCGGCTGTCGCCGCCCTTCTGTCGCAGGTCGACGGCGGGTCGCCCGTCGTCGTCGACGCGGTGACCGACGACGACCTTCGCGTGGTGGCGGCCGGGCTCGCTCGCGCGGAGGCCGCCGGCAAGGTGTTCCTCTACCGGGTCGGCCCGCCGTTCGTCCGTGCGCGGATCGGACAGGGCGCGGCCGGGCCCCTGACGGAAGCCCAGCTGGCCGGGCTCAGCACCGACGATCGCGGCGGCCTGATCGTGGTCGGCTCGCATGTCGAGCTCACCACGCGGCAGCTGGCGCGGCTCATCGCGGCGCGCCCCGATCTCACCGCCGTCGAGCTCGATGCGGCGACGGCGGATTCCGACGCGGCCGACTACGCAGCGACCATCTCGGCGAGCGTGGCCGACGCGCTGACCCGCGGTGACGTAGTGCTCTTCACCAGCCGCAGCCTCATCCGCGGCGCCGATGCCGACGAGAGCCTGCGGCTCGCACGCCGGGTCTCCGAGCTCGTCGTGTCGGTCGTTCGAGGCGTCAGTGAGATCACCACGCCGCGGTTCGTGGTCGCGAAGGGCGGCATCACGTCGAGCGATGTGGCCACCGAAGGGCTCGGGATCCGGCGTGCGATCGTGCGCGGATCGCTCCTGCCCGGGCTCGTCTCGCTCTGGCAGCCCGCGGAGGGGCCCGCCCGAGGGGTGCCGTTCGTCGTCTTCGCCGGAAACGTCGGCGACGACGACTCTCTGGCGGTCGTCGTCGACCGCCTCAGCGCTCGGCCGACCGGCCGCGGTGGTCCCGAAGACGAAGAGAAGGAATGACGGAATGAGCGAACACGAATACACGGTCGGGGTCATCGGCCTCGGGGCCATGGGCCTGCCGATGGCGAGCCGCCTCGCCAGCGGGCTGACGGTGCACGGATTCGACATCGCGGAGGATCGGCTGGCGCTCGCCGAGACGCGCGGGATCACGACATTCGCATCCGCTGTGGAATGCTCGCAGGGGGTCGACGCGGTGCTTCTGGCCGTCCGCGACTCCAGCCAGCTCGAAGAGGCCCTGTTCGGCGCCGACGGCATCGTCGAAGCGCTCCCGAGGGGCTGCGTAGTCATCCTGACCAGCACCGTCGGAATGGACGGCATCGTGTCGATCGCCAGCCGCCTCGACGAGAGGGGGGTAAGCCTCGTCGATGCGCCTCTGAGCGGCGGTCCGGTCCGGGCCGGCGAGGGCGATCTCCTGGTCGTCGTCGGGGCGACCCCGTCAGCGGTCGAGCGCTCTCGGCCGGCGCTCGACCTCCTGGCCTCGACGCTGACGATCGTCGGCGACCACCCGGGGGCCGGGCAGGCGTTCAAGACGGTCAACCAGCTGCTCTGCGGCGTGCACATCGCAGCCGCCACCGAGGCGCTCGCCCTCGCCGGTCGCCTCGGCCTCGACGTGCCGAGCGTGCTCGCCACTCTCTCCACCGGGGCTGCCGAGTCGTTCATGCTCGCGAACCGTGGGCCTCGCATGCTCGAGGCCTACGACGACGCCGGCGCCGAGGTGCTGAGCCGCCTCGACATCTTCGTGAAGGATCTGGGGATCGTCACACGGTCGGCCAAGGGCCTGGGGCTGCCGACACCGGTCGCATCGGCCGCCGAGCAGCTGTTCCTGATGGGGGCCGCGGCCGGCCTCGCCACCGCCGACGACTCGGCGGTCATCACGGTCGTCGCCCCGAAAGAATGAGGCCGGCCGAGGTCACCGGAACACCCCGCCGAGAGCGATTCCCTTGGTGATGAAGCGATTGAAGATCAGGTAGATGACTATGACGGGGATCGAGGCGATGCTGAGCCCTGCGAACAGCGGCCCCAGGTCGGATGTGAACTGCCCCTGGAACCCGAGGAGGCCGACGGTGACCGTCTGCGACTGCGGCGACTGCAGCAGGACGACGCCCAGCTGGGCCTCACCCCAGACGTAGATGAGAGCGAGCATGCCGACGGCGGTGATGGCGCCCTTCGAGAGCGGCAGCACGATGCGCAGGTAGGCCGAGAACTCTCCCAGGCCGTCGACCGTCGCCGCCTCGATCAGCTCCTGCGGGAAGTCGGTGAAGAAGGAGTTGAGCACCAGCACCGTCGTCGGCAGCGTGAGCACGCCATAGGCGACGCCGAGAGCAGCCGGGTTGCTCAGGATCGACAGGGCGTTGAAGACCTGGAAGTACGGCACCAGGATCAGCACGAACGGCACGACCTGACCGCCGAGGAAGACGGCGAGGAAAGCCGACCGTGACCGCTGGCTCAGCTTCGTCGCGAAGTAGGCCGCCGTCGTGCCGAACGTGAGGGTGACGAGCAGCGCCACCACGGCAGCGAGCCCCGTGTTGCGGAAGTACGTCACCATGCCGGTCGTGCCGCTCGGGCCCTTCCAGGCGGTGGCGTAGTTGCTCGCGTGGTAGGTCCCGCCGATGCCCAGCGGATAGTTGAACAGCCCCGCGTTGTCGCGGAGCGACGAGACGGCGATGAGCAGGAAGGGCAGCAGGGTGAGCAGGGTCCAGGCGATGAGCAGGATCTGCCCGACGGTGAGCCCCAGGCGTCGCTTCAGCATCAGATCTTCTCCTCTTGCTTCGACCGGCTGAGCCGGATGCTCACGAGGCCGACGACGATGAGGATCGCCCCGCCCATGACGGCCATCGCGCTCGCGAGCCCGAAGTTGACCTGCTGGAAGGCCTCCTTGTAGACGAGCACGGGCAGCACGCTGGTGGCGTACCCGGGCCCGCCCTGCGTCATCGCGAAGATGATCGTGAAGCCGTTGAACTGGAAGATCAACTCGAGGATGGCCGTGACGGCGAGCACCGGCCGGATAAGCGGAAGAGTGATCGAGAAGAACGTCCGGACCGCGCTGGCACCGTCGATCCTGGCCGCCTCGTAGGTCGAGATCGGGATCTGCTCGACCGCCCCGAGCAGCAGGAGGAAGGCGAACCCGACGTTCGCCCAGATGGTGACGAAGATCGTGGGGTAGATCGACAGGTTCTCGCTGGCGAGCCAGGCGTGATTGCTGCCGAGGCCGATGGCGCCGAGGAAGACGTTGACGATTCCGGTGCGCGGCTGGAAGGCCACCGACCAGAAGACACCGGCGGCGGCCACCGGGGCGATGCCGGCAGGAACCAGACCACCCGGTAGAAGGGCGAGCCCTTCATGCGCGAGCTGACCGCGACGGCGAGCAGCGTGGCCAGCACCACGATGCCGACCATGCTCGACAGCGAGTAGATCGCGGTGGTGCCCAGCGAGCCAAGAAAGGGGGTGTTGTTGAAGGCGTCGACGAAGTTGCCGAAGCCGATGAAATCGACTGGCCCGAATCCGCGCCAGTCGGAGAACGCGATCCGGATGCCCTGGATCGCGGGGACGCCCACGAAGCCGACCATCAGGACGACCGCGGGGAGGACGGCGATGGCCAGTGTCGAGCGCTTGCTTCCGACGATGCCCGGTCGGCGGGAGGGCCGGGGGGTGCCCGTGGTCGGGCTCGCCGCTCTCGGTCGCCGAGCGGCGCGTCCGCTGTCGATTGTGGCCACGATGTCTTCCTTTCGGTTGCAGGGGCGACCGGAGGGGGCGGGTCATGTCGCCCGCCCCCGGGGCCGCAGCGGATTGCTAGTTGGCGTTGCCGGAGCGGACGGTCTGGAGCTCGGAGTCGACCGCCTGGCCGATCGCCTGAGCCGAGCCGTTGCCGTTCAGCAGCTCCTGGATCTTCGGGTCGACGAGCTGCTGGCCGAGGCCGCCGGGCACGACCGAGGTCCAGCCGGGCTGACCGCCGTTCTTCGCCTCGTCGGCGAGGATCTCCTGCACCTGGACGGCGGTGCCGCTGAAGGCGCTCTTCGGCACGTTGTTCGTCGCGGGAAGGCTGCCCGAGGCGATCGTCGTCGTCTGGCCCTCGGCCGACATGACCGACTCGAGGAACTGCTTCGCGACGGTCGGGTTCTTGGCGCGGGCCGGGATGGCGTAGGCGTCGCCGTTGTACAGCGAGACCTGCGTCTTCTTCGACGAGTCGATCGGAGGCAGGAGCGCCCAGTCGTAGTCGAAGTTGATGCCGTCCTTCTTGAACGTCGCCGGGCTGTAGCTGCCGTCGAGCACCATGCCGGCGCTCTGCTGCACGAAGTTCGACTCCGACTGCGGCACGGTCTGGCCGAGGTAGCCGGTCTGGAAGACGCCGGCCTTGCCCATCGCCTGGATGCGCGAGATCGAGTCGACGAAGGGGGCGTCGGTGTACTTCGCCGTGATCTTCGTCTTGCTCGACTCCCAGTTCGTCAGGTAGTTCTGCAGCTGGCTGGTCGACGACGCCGTCGGCAGGAAGGCGTCGATCATCCAGCTGGACTGGAAGTTGTCGCCGGGCCCGATCGACAGACCCTGCTTGCCGATCCCCTTGAGCTTGGTGACCATCGACTCCAGGTCGGAGAGCGACGCGATGCGGTGATCGGTCGGGGTGGCGATGCCGGCCTTCTTGAAGAGCGCCTTGTTGTAGTAGACGATGTTGTAGATCGTCGAGTCGATCGAGACGACGTAGGGGGTCCCGTTCGTCTTGAGCGAGTTCGCGAGGGAGTTGCCGTAGAGCTTCTGAAGGTCGGCCTTCTTCCAGACGTCGCTGAGCGAGAGCAGCTGCTTGCCCTGCGTCAGGCGCGAGAACACCTGGGTGTTCGTCGGCACGATCGCGACGTCGGGGGCGTTGCTCGACGTCAGGACCTGCAGGTTCGAGCCCGTCTTCGCGGTCTGCGAGACGGACACGGTCTTCACAGTGTCTCCCGGGTGCTGCTTCTTGAAGACCTTGATGAAGGCGGCGACCTCGGCCTCCTGCCCGGTCTGCACCTGGACGGTGATGCTCTTGGAGGCGGTGCCGTTGCTGCTCGAGCCGGAGCACCCGGTCAAAACGAGTGCTGTGGCGGAGGCGAGGGCCGCTGCTGCGAGCAGCGTCCGCCTCTTGGTGGTGATGTGCATGGTGTTTCCTCTCGGATGGGAGACGTCGGCGGTGACGTCGGTTGTCACGCTGTTGCCGCGTCGACCGCGTAGTCGACGACGACCATGGCGTGGCCGTTCAGGATGGTCGGAGCGATTTTCAGGTAGCCGTCTTCGACCGTGTGGTCGAGCGGGAGGCCGTCCGGTTGCAGGTGGACGGCGGCGATCTCTTGGTCGACGCGCAGGGCGACGTCGACCTCGACGAGGGGGAAGGGATCCTCGACGAGGTCGAGACCCGTGTGGCGCACTTTCGCTGCGCCGCTGATCTCGGCCGACCGTGTCGAGACGAAGCTCGTGAGGTGCAGCACGGCCCGAGAGGGCGTCGTCATGACGCTGGTCTCGAGGTGGACCGGGCCGCCGGCACGGACGAGCGGGCGGGGGAGGAGTCGGTCGACGAGCGCGCGGAGGAGGTCGCGGAAGGCCGGTGCCGCGTCGGTGGCGATCGACGACAGCAGCGGGACGCCGGTGACGATCACGCTGCCGACCTGCACGACGGCGGGCGACGAGAAGACCTCGCCGCTCGACGGCGTGTACGAGTGGCCGCTGAAGTGGTCCCACTCGCGCTCGAAGTAGGGCGTCACGATCTGGCAGAGCACCTCGGCGTCGCCGGTCGGCTCGAGGGTCACGCCGCGCCGGTAGATGACGTGGTCGAAGCCGTTCGACCCGCCGATCGCGGGCGTAGGTCGGAGGAAGACGTGCGAGTACGGCAGGTCGTCGCCGAGCAGCACGCCGAGCGCGGACAGTTCGTCGCGCTCGCCGCTGCCGGAGTCGGCGCCGCGCGAGATCAGGATCGACGCGCCCGCCGCGGCCCGTGCGGCCAGGCTGTCGGCGAGGGGGCCGGTGACGGCCGTGGTCTCGGGCACCACCACGAGCTCGTATCTCGACAGGTCGGCCGAGGGCGGCACGATGTCGAACTGCACCCGCAGCTGCTGAAGCCCTCGGAGCGCCCCGATGCCCGACGGCCCCGGGGTGTCACCGAGTGCCGGGTCGATCACGAGCGCCGCCTCGGTGCGCACCGAGGCGCCCTCGATGAACGGCTCGCACGCCTTCACATGGTGATAGGCGCTGCCGACGAGGTCGTAGATGGCGGGGTTGAGTTCGCCCGAGGGGGCGAGGAGGTCGCCGACGCCCGAGGTCAGGCCCTGCGAGAGGATCTGGCTGGTCTCGTAGTGGAGGGCCGCTTTCGGCTTGAGGCCTCCGTTGTCGCCCCAGCTCATGTGGAACCGGCCGGTGTGGCTGAGGGTCGGTTTGCCCAGGGGGCGCACGAACCGCGCCGTGTACGGGAAGAACGAGTAGCCCCAGCCGCCCGACGGCAGCGCCTCGATCTCGATGTGGCGCAAGAACTTCTCCTCGACGTCGAGAGCGGTCTTCGGCCGGCTGTTGAACCAGACGCCGGAGGCGACCTCCGGGTCGAGGTGCGGCTCGACCATCGCCTGGAAGCGCTGCATGTACTGGTGGGCGACCTGGCGCGCGTAGACGGCCCGGTCGTCGACGGATTCAGGATCCCGCCCGGCATCCTGCATCCCGCGCTTGGCCCACACGGAGGTGCTCGGCTGGTCCCAGCACATGTCGAGGAAGAGCCCGTCGAGAGGGGCGAACCGGTCGATGACCTCCTGCACCTGCTCGGCGAGGAAGTCCTGGTACGGGCTCGACATATCGAGGATCTGCCAGCCGGCGTCGAACGTGCCGTCGGACCATTTGACCTGCTCGAGGCCGTCCATCGCGATCCAGTCGGGGTGGAGGTTCGCCGCGTACTCGTCGCACTGGACGCTGACGTAGATCGGCGCCCGGATGCCGCGCGAGTGGAGGGCCTCGATCTGCTGCTCGAGCAGATCGAGGTCGCGGGCGAGGCCGGGGTGCCGCTCGGGCCGGTCGGTGTCGTAGTAGAGGTGCCCGTGGTGGCACTTCGCGAAGACGGTCACGCTGTCGACGTCAGCACGCGCGAAGGTGTCGGCGAAGGCCTCGGGGTCGAACTTCGCGCCCACGCCGGGCACCTGGGGCCCGGTGTGGAAGTCGAGGTGCACCGTGCGTTTGGGGAAGAACAGTTCTGTCATCACTACCTCAGTCCGATGGTCAGCAGCAGGTTCGCGAAGAGCCGCTGGTCTGCCGTCGCCACAATGAGCCCGACGTCGTCCGAGCGGGCGACGTCGTAGAACGCGAACCGGTCGACGAGGTCGAACGGGACGTCGTCGCCGAGGAGTGAGCGGTAGTCGCTGTGCGCCTCGACGACGGTGCCGTCGCCCGGGCCCATGAGGGTCGCCGATTCGAAGTTGACCGCCCCGAGAAGGGTCGACAGCACCTCGTTCACTGTGAGCACCCCGGGTCGCAGATTCAGGTGGACGAGCTCTGCGCGCGGGTTGCGGACCGTGAGGTACGGGTAGTTGCCGTCGGCCAGCAGGATCTTCGAGCCGTGGCCCGCGGCGCCGAGGGCCGAGAGCAGCGGCGGGTGGAGCAAGTCGTATCTGAGCACATCGTCACCTTTGTCGAAGTCCTGCTGGGAAACGCCGGTCAAAACGTTTCGCCCTGATGCTATGAAGGTCTGAGATCGCTGTCTAGCGGTGGCGACGAAATAGCCGCGTAACGTTTCGCTGTCAACTGGTCAGGAAGAGCTCGACGACGGGCACGGCGACGTCCGGGCGGACGACGGGCAAGGTCAGCGTCAGGGTGCCGGGCGGCTGAGCGCCCATGCCGGTGTGGAATCCGACGGCGTCGGGATCGATCTCCTGCATGAAGACCTCGGACGCGTCGTTCAGCAGCTGGGCGTACTCGACACGGCCGGCGAGGCCGGGCAGGTGGACGTGCTCGAACGGCCACGCGAAGAGGTGCAGGTAGAGGCGGTCTCCGCGCTGCGTGTAGCGTGCGTCAGGCGGCGGCGTGAACGACGAGGCGCCGGCTCCGTAGATCGAGCGCGAATGGAACCTCATCCAGTCGCCGATCTGCGAGAGCGAGTCGACGGCCTCGGCCTCGAAGACGCCGCGGGCGGTCGGGCCGACGTTGAGCAGGAGGTTGCCGTTCTTCGAGACCCCGTCGATCAGCATCCTGACCAGCAGGTCGGGGCTCTTGTAGTTGTCGTTGTCCCGGAAGTAGCCCCAGCTGCCGTTGAGCGTCTGGCACGCCTCCCACAGCACCTCTTCGCCGCCCTCCGTCATCGGGCCGGCCGGCTGGTACTGCTCGGGAGTCACGAAGTCGCCGGGGATGTCGAGGCGGTCGTTGACCAGGATGCCGGGCTGCAGCTCGCGGCACATCGCCAGGAGCTTCTCGGAGTCCCAGTCGTCGCGGCCCTTCGCGCCCCAGACCTCGCCGCGGGGGTCGCCCTTGTACGAGAAGTCGAAGAAGAGGTAGTCGATCCGGCCGTAGTCGGTCAGCAGCTCGCGCACCTGCCCGTGGAGGTATTCGCGGTACTTCGCCATGTCGCGGCCGACGTTCTGCTCTTCGGCATCGGGGTCGTCGCGGTTGGGGTGGCGGCCGTCGACCAGGAAGTCGGGGTGGTGCCAGTCGATCAGCGAGTGGTAGAACCCGACCTTGAGGCCCGCCTTGCGGACCGCATCGACGAACGGGCGGACGAGGTCGCGCCCGGCCATCGTGTTCGTCGACTTGTAGTCGGTCAGCGCGGTGTCCCAGAGGCAGAACCCCTCGTGGTGCTTTGTGGTGAGCACGACGTACTTCATACCGGCGTCCTTGGCGGCCTGCGCCCACGCATCCGGGTCGTAGAGATCGGGTTCGAAGTGGTCGAAGTACTTCTCGTAGTCGCCTGTGGTGATGCGCTCGTAGTTCATGACCCACTCGTGACGGGCGGGCAGGGCATACAGGCCCCAGTGTACGAACATGCCGAAGCGGTCGTGTGTGAACCAGGCCGAGGATTCGGTCGCCATTGATGCGTCTCCTTTGGTTGCGGCCCAATAGTAACCACAGTCATCTGCTCATTCGCCAGAAAAAATGACAAATCAGCCCACAAACTGCCAGAATGACGACAATAGAACTGATGATTGAGAGGTTTTTCTGGTGCGAGTCGCTTTGCATTCGATCATTCGCGAGGGGTCCGAAGCCGACTACGAGAAGACTCACGGCGCCGTGCCCCACGATCTCGTGGAATCCTTCGACCGCGTCGGGATCACCTCCTGGACGATCTGGAGGTCGGGCCGCGACCTCTTCCACGTCGTCGTCGCCGACGACTACGCCGCGGCCGACGCCCGCCTGGCGGACGATCCGGCGAACAGGCGCTGGCAGGCGATGATCGGCCCGTTCGTCGAACGGTTCGTGGAGGGCGAAGATGGAGGGTCCCCGCTGCTCCGGCAGGTGTGGGACTTCGAGACGCAGAAGCAGCACGAAGGAGACGCACGATGAAGTTCGCTCGGTTGGGCGCGAAGGGTCACGAGACGCCCGTCCTCATGACTGACGACGGGGTCTACGACCTCCAGGGCATCACCCCCGACATCGACGGGCGCTTCTTCGCCGGCGGCGGCCCCGCGGCCGTCCGGTCCGCGCTCGAGGCGGGCGAGCTGCCGTTGCTCGAGGGCGCGGAGTCGCTTCGCGTCGGCGCCCCCATCGCACGCCCGAGCGCCGTCATCTGCATCGGCATGAACTACGCGGCGCACGCGGCCGAGTCAGGATCCGAGCCGCCGACCTCGCCCGTCATCTTCTTCAAGACGCCGAACACCGTCGTCGGCCCGAACGACCGTGTCGCCATCCCTCGCGGCAGCACCAAGACCGACTGGGAGGTCGAGCTCGGCGTCGTCATCGGCCGGAACGCGACGTACCTCGGGTCGCCGAGCGACTCCGCCGCGCACATCGCCGGGTTCGTGGCAGCCAACGACGTCTCCGAACGTGAATTCCAGCTCGAGATCTCGGGCGGCCAGTGGTCGAAGGGCAAGTCGGCTCCGGGCTTCAGCCCGACCGGCCCCTGGCTCGTCACGCCTGACGAGGTCTCGCACGAGAACCTGCGCCTGCAGAGCTTCGTCAACGGCGACCCGCGGCAGGATTCGACGACGGCCGACCTCGTCTTCGGCGTCGACCACCTCGTCTGGTACCTCAGCCAGTTCATGGAGCTCGAGGCCGGCGATCTCATCCTGACCGGCACCCCTGCCGGTGTCGCTCTGTCGGGCCGCTTCCCCTACCTCACCTCGGGCGACGTGGTCGAAATCGAGATCGCGGGTCTCGGCCGCGCGCGACAGGAGTTCTTCGATGCGTGACCGCGCACCGGACGGCACGACAGAAAGGCAGTCAGCATGACCAGCGAATTCGACGGGCTCACCGCACTCGTCACCGGCGGGGCATCCGGCATCGGCGCCGCGATCGTCCGCGCCCTCACCGACGGCGGGGCCGACGTGGCGGTTCTCGACCTCAACCCCGAGGGGGCCCAGGCCGGCACCTTCGCCATCGCCACCGACGTCAGCGACGACGCCTCGGTCACGGCCGCTGTCGAGGCCGTCGTCGAGCACTTCGGGCGGCTCGACATCGTCATCAACAACGCGGGCATCGGCGCCCAGGGCACCATCGAGGCCAACTCCGACGAGCAGTGGCACACGGTCTTCGACGTGAACGTCGTGGGCGCCGTCCGGGTGAGCCGCGCCGCTCTGCCGCACCTCCGGCAGTCGCCGGCCGCAGCCATCGTCAACACCTGCTCGATCGCCGCGACGGCGGGCCTGCCCGAGCGCGCTCTCTACAGCGCGACCAAGGGGGCGGTCCTGTCGCTCACACGCGCCATGGCGACGGATCACCTGCGCGAAGGGATCCGGGTCAACTGCGTGAACCCCGGGACGGCGGACACGCCCTGGGTGCAGCGCCTCCTCGACAGCGCCTCCGACCCGGTCGCCGAGCGGGCGGCCCTCGAGGCTCGCCAGCCGCACGGTCGCCTCGTGTCGGCCGACGAGGTCGCGGGGGCAGTGGCCTATCTCGCGAGCCCGCGGTCCCGCTCGACGACCGGCACGAGCATCGCAGTCGACGGCGGCATGCAAGAGCTGCGGCTCCGGCCGGTCGAGGCGCCGTGAGCGCCGAGAGCGAGGCCGTCTCCGAGGCCCCGGAGGGTGCAGCGCCCGCACCGCTGCCGAACCTCCAGTCGCGCACCGACACCGTCGTCGACGGCATCAAAGGCATGATCACGAGCGGTTCGCTGCGGGCCGGATCACGGTTGCCCGTCGAGAAAGACCTGGCGCTCGAACTCGGCGTCTCTCGCAGTTCGCTGCGCGAGGGAGTGCGCGCCCTCGCGAGCATGGGCGTGCTCGAGACCCGGCAGGGCGACGGCACCTACGTCACCTCCCTCGATCCGAGCCTGCTGCTGGCACCGATGAGCTTCCTCGTCGACCTGCAGGACGTGTCCGACATGTCGCACGTGCAGGCGGTGCGCCGGGTGCTCGAGACGGAGGCCGCCGGCCGCGCGGCCATCACTATCGGCGACGAGGCCCTCGACGAGGCCGAGTCGATCCTCGCCTCCGTCGACCCGCTCACCACCACGGGGTCGCCCCCGAGCTACGACGCGTTCATCGAGGCCGACATCGCCTTCCACCGTGTGGTCTCGCACGCGGCGGGCAACCCCGCGCTCGAAGCGCTCATCGAGGCGCTGTCGTCGCGCACCCTGCGGGCTCGCACCTGGCGCGCGATCACCGAGCAGGGTGTTCTGGCGGTCACGCACGGCGAGCACCGGGCGATCCTGCACTCGCTGCGGCTCCACGACCCGGAAGGGGCGCGCCTGCGCATGGGGACGCACCTGCTCGCGGTGCAGGACTTCATGCACGAGCACCCGGGGTCGCCGCCCGTCGGCTGAGCCCGGCGACGCCCTCGGTAACGCGGGGTCGGCGTCACGCGCCCGGCAGCACCCGCGGCTCGATCCGCGTCTCGACCACGCTGCCGTCGGCCGTCCGCTCGACCCGGTAGGCCCCGGCGCCCTCGCGCTCGCTGAGCGCCTCGACGAACTCGGTGCCCTCGTAGAGCAGGCCCACGCCGTTGTCGGTCGCGTACGAGAGCGGCAGCGTGCCATCGCCCACCAGAGAGTGCAGCAGCGGTCGCCGCTGCTCCTCCGCGTCGTAGTGCACCCCGTTGCCGTAGGGCAGCAGCGCGAGCGCGTTGTCGATGCCCCGCAGCTCGGGCCCGAACGAGTCGGTCGGCCCGCCGACGTGCCAGCAGATCGACCCGGCCGAGACGCCCGCGAGCACCACGCCCGCCTCCCACGCCTCGCGCAGGATCACGTCGAGCCCGTGCAGTCGCCACAGGGCGAGCAGGCCCGCGACGGACCCGCCTCCGACCCAGATGACATCCTGCGCCAGAAGGTGTTCGCGGAGGTCGGCGACGTTGGGGTGCGGCATGACGCTCACCACCGACACCTCGGTCGACGTGCCGGCGAACGCCTGCGTGATGTTGAAGCCGTCGTCGGGGCGATCGCCCATGGCCGTGCCGAGGTAGGCGAGGCGGGCGGCGCCCGGGTGGGCCGACAGGGCGATCGCCTCGAGCATCAGCGGGGCGGGGGCCCAATACGTCCACTTGCCGGGTCGGATGCCTCCGGAGGTCGCCAGGATGCGCGGTGTCGTCATCCTCCGATGCTAACGACCGTGCGGGGTGCCGCCCGGCTAGCGGAAGTTGCGCCGCCGCCGGATGTCGCGGATGACGAGGAAGGCGACGAGCGCAATCACGACGGGCCACGCGATCTCGGGGTAGTCGATGAAGAGACGGCGCAGCAGGCTCCAGATCGCGAGGTGCAGGATGATGGAGCTGATGCGACCGCCGCCGAAGCCGCCGAGGTGGCCGAGGCCGATCGCCGTGATGGTGTTCACCCCGTGACTATGCGCCTTCAGGCCGTGAATCCGCCGGTTCTTCGTTCGCAGCAGGCTCGCGCGCGTCGAGTGCCTGCGCCAACCGCCGGAAGAGCGAGCTCACCGCCTCGCGCTCTGCCTCGGGCACGACCCTCTCGAGGACCTCGGCATAGAGAGCGCCGGCTCCGCTGACAGCGGAGCGCCCCTCGGCGGTCAGAGTGAGGCGAGTGCTTCGGCGGTCGGTGGGGTGCGGTCGACGCACGACGTAGCCCGCACCCTCGAGCCGGTCGATGAGAGCGGTCATCGCCCCGGTCGTGATGCCCAGGATCGCGCCGACCTCTTTGGGCGCCATGCCGTTCTTCTCCGAGAGGAAGACGAGCGCCTGGAAGTCGGTCAGCGACACGTTCGCGCGAGCGGCGAAGCTCTCTCGGGCATGGCGGCTGGCGAGCTCGAGGCCCTGCCACGCCAAGAGGACGTCGATGGTGACGGCGTCGAACGGCGACGCGGGGGAGTCGCCACGGGGCGCGGGGTCGGGCATGCGTTCAGCATGGCCGACGGCGCCCCGGGGCGACACCCCCACTACGCGCGAAGGAGAGCGTCGATCAGGCCCCGAACGACCGTGCCCCGGCGAGCAGGCGCTCGAACGCCTGGTTCGCACCCTCGTCGATCGCCTGCCGGGAGGCGTCGGCGTCATACCACTCGACGATCTCTCGCGCGCCGGCCCACCACGGGGTCGTCGCCTTCCAGCCGGGCACGAACGCCTTGACCTTGCTGTTGTCGAACACCACCGAGTGCGCCTTGTCGCCCAGGATGCCGGGGCCCCACTCGGGCGCGACCCGGGCCACGCTCTCGCTGGCCACGTGCACCAGCTTCGGGTCGTCGACACCTGCGGCCGCGGCGAGGGTCGTGTAGATCTGGTTCCACGGCAGGGCCTCGTCCGACGTGATGTGGAAGACGTCGCCGATGGCCGACGGGAGGCCGAGAAGGCCGACGAACGCGCGAGCGAAGTCGGCGTGGTGCGTCAGAGTCCAGAGCGACGTGCCGTCGCCCGGCACGATGACCTCGAGGCCGCGCCGGAAGCGGTCGATGGCAGTCCAGCCACCCGTGATCGGGATCGACGTGCGGTCGTACGTGTGCGACGGCCGGATGATCGTGACCGGGAATCCTGTCGACCGGTAGGCGCCCACCAGCAGGTCTTCGCAGGCGATCTTGTCGCGCGAATACTGCCACCACGGGTTGCGGAGCGGCGACGACTCGCGGATCGGCAGGCTTGCGACGGGCTTCTGGTAGGCCGACGCCGAGCTGATGAAGACGTACTGGCCGGCCCGGCCGGTGAAGAGGTCGATGTCGGCTTGCACCTGGGCGGGCGTGAACGCGACGAAGTCCACGACGACGTCGAACGAGCGGTCGCCGATCGCCGACCGGACGCTCGCGGGGTCGGAGACGTCGCCCGTCAGCACCTCGGCGCCGGCCGGCACGGGCCGGGTGTGCGAGCTGCCCCGGTTGAGCAGCGTGACCTCGTGGCCGAGGTCGATCGCGCGGGCGGCGGCGGCCGAGCTGATGATTCCGGTGCCACCGATGAAGAGCAGTGTCAGGGCGGACATGGTCAACGGCCTCCGGTGAGCTTGCGGCTCCGCTGTGCGACGCCTGCGGTGCCGTAGGGGTACTCGTCGACTCGCGGCGTGCTGGCCTCGTCGAGCTTCGCGACGTCGTCGGCCGACAGCTTCACCGACGACGCACCCAGGTTGTCGACGAGCTGGTCGACGGTGCGGGCGCCCAGGATCACGCTGGTGACGGCCGGCTTGGCGAGCAACCAGGCGATCGCGACCTGCGAGGCCGTGGCGCCGTGATCCTGCGCCGCCTTGGTGACTGCGTCGAGGATCGTCCAGGTGCGCTCGTCGGCGTTGCGGGCCTCCCATGCCTCCATGCCGCGCGTGGGGTTCTCGCCGAGACGGGATGCGCCGGTGGGCGACTCGTCGCGCTTGTACTTGCCGGTGAGCCAGCCGCCGCCGAGGGGCGACCAGGGCAGGAGGCCGATGCTCGCGTCGAGCGAGGCCGGCACGACCTCGTGCTCGATGTCGCGCACGAGCAGGCTGTACTGCGGCTGCAGAGTGACCGGCGGGGCGAGGTGCAGGGCGATCGCGCGGTGCACGGCCTTCGTCAGCTGCCAGCCGAGGTAGTTCGAGAAGCCGTAGTAGCCGATCTTGCCGGCGGTGACGGCGTCGTTCAAGAAGGTGAGCGTCTCGTCGAGGGGCGTGATCGCGTCCCACGCGTGCATCTGGTAGAGGTCGATGTGGTCGACGCCGAGGCGCGTCAGCGACGCGTCGAGGGCGGTGCGGAGGTGGCGGCGCGAGAGGCCGACGTCGTTCGGCCCGTCGCCCATGGGGAATCGGCCCTTCGTCGCGATGACGACCTGCTTCGCCTCCTCGGGGTGGGTGGCGAGCCAGCGGCCGATGATCGTCTCCGAGACGCCTGCCGAGTAGACGTCGGCCGTGTCGATGAAAGTGCCGCCGTGCTCGACGAACGTGTCGAGGATCTGATGAGAAGTGGGTTCGTCGGCCTCGTTGCCGAAGGTCATGGTGCCGAGTGTCAGCTCCGACACGATTGCGCCGCTGTTTCCGAGGGTTCTGTAGTCCATGAGATCAACGCTAGACCCTCTTTCCTATAGGATCGAGGGGTTGACGTCGCCAATGGAGGATTCGTGAACTCACGCACCAACGACCAGAACTGGGACGCTGCCACCTGGACGGCCGACACCTGGCCCATCGCCACCTGCCTCCACGGCTTCGCTCCCGTCGACAAGCAGGGCACAGCCCTCCACGACGCCGCACCCGAGGTGTGGGACGACATGTTCGCCCAGATCGAAGACGTCGGCTTCACCCTTGCCGAGATGGCCGACAGCCACATCCGCCCCGCCGACCTGTCGCCGAGCCGGCGCGACGAGCTGCTCTCGATCGCCGCCTCGCACGGCGTCGGCGTCCCGTCGGTGCATCTGCAGCGCCGCAGCGTGATCCAGCCCGGCCACGAAGACGAGAATCTCGCCTACGCCCACGCCACCATCGACGGCGCGGCCGCGTGGGGAATGCAGGTGTTCTCGACCGGGCTGCACCAGCCGTTCAGCGACGCGCAGCGCCGTGCCCTCTGGTTCTGGACGGCAAAGGGGCCGCAGGATCCCGACAACGCCGACGTCTGGAACCACGCCGTGAAGTCCATCCGCGAGCTCGGCAAGCACGCGTCCGACGTGGGCCTCCCGCTCGCCCTCGAGATGTACGAAGACACGTACCTCGGCACGGCCGAGAGCGCCGTCCGCTTCGTCGAGGCCGTGGGCCTCGACAACGTCGGCCTGAACCCCGACGTGGCGAACCTGATCCGGCTGCACCGCCCGGTCGAGAACTGGCGCGACGTCTTCGCGGCCACGCTGCCCTACGCCAACTACCTCCACGTCAAGAACTACTCGCGAGACGAGGCCGGCGACGGCAGCTGGGCGACGTCGGTGCCGACGAACATGGAGGACGGCCTCATCAACTACCGGCAGGTCTTCCGCGAGGCGATGGACGCGGGCTTCCGCGGCATCATCATGACCGAGCAGTACGGCGGCGACAGCCTCGGCGTCTGTGCGACCAACCAGGGGTACATCCGCGGCCTCCTGCCGAAAGCCCCGCTGCCGGTCGCGTGACCCCGAACACCCCCACCACGAAGGAGAACCCGACGATGAGTCCACTGAAGACAGCCGTGGTCGGCTCCGGCTACATGGGCGGCGGCATCGCGCAGATGCTCGCGCTCTCCGGCGCGCAGGTCGCCCTGGCCGACGTCACCGCAGAGATCGCCGCGAGCAACTATGAGCGACTGATCGCCGAGGCCCGCCAGTTCGTCGCGGACGGCCTCTTCCCCGCCGACGCCGTCGAGCGCATCTCGTCACTCGTGTCGCCCGCCGAATCGGTCGAGGCCGCAGTCGCCGACGCGGACTTCATCGAAGAGGCCGTGCCCGAGAAGATCGCCATCAAGCACGAGACCCTGCGCCGCATCAGCGCGGCGGCTCGGCCGGACGCCGTGATCGGCTCCAACACCTCGACCATCCAGATCGGTGCGCTCGCCGAGGCGGTCGACAAGCCGGAGCGGTTCTTGGGGGTCCACTTCTCGAATCCTGCGCCCTTCATCCCCGGGGTCGAGCTCATCCCGCACCAGGCCACCGCCGAGTCGGCCTTCGCGCTGGCCGAGGGCGTCGTGCAGGCGACGGGCAAGCAGACCGCGCGCGTGAACGACAGCGTCGGCTTCGTGCTCAACCGCCTGCAGTACGCCCTGTTCAGCGAGGCGAGCGAGATCGTCGACGAGGGCATCGCGACCGCGGCTGACGTCGACAGGATCGTCCGCACCACGTTCGGATTCCGACTGCCGGTGTTCGGGCCGTTCGCGATCGCCGACATGGCCGGGCTCGATGTCTACGCGTTCTGCTACGAGTCGCTGCAGACCCGCTGGCCCGAGCGCTTCGCGACACCGCCGTCGCTGGCCGCCCACGTCGAGGCGGGGGAGTTCGGCACGAAGACAGGGTCCGGCTACCTCGACGTGCCCGCCGACAAGACCGCCGAGTTGGTCGCCTACCGCAACCGCGCCTACGTGGCGATGGCGAAGATGCTCGCCGAGCTGGGCCCCGCACCCCTCGGCTGAAGCCGGGTCAGCGCGTCGAGTCGAGCCGCGATCGCTCGCGCACGTTCTCGATGTGCGAGCGCATCGCGTCGGCGGCGGCAGCCGGGCCCACGCCAAGCGCGTCGATGATGGCGCGGTGCTCGACGATGGCGTCGTCGGCGTCGCTGATGCCGGTCTTGAGGGTCTGCCGCATGCGGTGCACCCGGGTCGAGATCGCCTCCGACATGTCGACCAGGAAGGGGTTGCCGGTCGACTCGAAGATGACGTGGTGGAAGTTCCAGTCGTCGGCGAAGTAGGTGCGCAGCAGCTCGACGGGGAGGTCGCCGCGAGCGACGGCCTCGTCGACGGCGGCGGCCGTCTCGGCGTGGCGGGCGAGGGCCTTCTCGAGTCGGGGCACGAGAGCCGACGCGTGAGCGGCGGCCAACTCGGTCGCTCCGCCTTCGAGCAGGGCTCGGGCGTCGAAGAGCGCGTCGAGCTGTTCGGCGGCGAGCGGCGGCGAGACGCGGTAGCCCTTGTTGGCGACGCGGGTCACGAGCCCGGTGCGTTCGAGCTGCACGAGCGCTTCGCGGACGGGTGTCGGTGACACGCCGAGTTCGCGGGCGATGGAGTCGATCGACAGCCTCGCCCCGGGCTCCACGTCAGGGCCGAGCAGCACGTCGAGCACCCGGTCGTAGACGTGGTCGCGGAGGCCCCGGCGCTCGATCGAGCGCACGGCCGCGAGGGGGAAGAGGGGGTCGCTCATGAGGCTCTCAGCCTAGGGACCTCGATGACGAAGCCGCGGACGGCAGACGGATCGCGGGCGAATCGGCCCTGAACACGGGTCGTCAGCGCGCCTCGTAGGCGCGGATCTCCTCGACCTTGTCGTTCGACGCGCTCGATGGGTCGAACTCGTAGGTGAGCCACTCGCGCACGTTGCGCCGCGCGACCTCGAGCCCGACGACGCGCTGGCCCTGACAGAGCACCTGGGCGTCGTTCGACAGGATGCTGCGCTCGACCGAGTAGCTGTCGTGCGCCGTCACCGCGCGGATCCCGGGCACCTTGTTCGCCGAGATGGCCACGCCGAGGCCTGTGCCGCAGAAGAGGATGGCCCGGTCGGCTTCGCCGCGGGCCACGATCTCGGCGGCGGCCGTCGCGACGGTCGGGTAGTTCGTGCCGCCCGACGCATCCACGCCGACGTCGACCACGCTCGCTACGCGGTCGTTCGCCTCGAGATCCTTCTTGATCGCCTCTTTGTAGTCGTAGCCGGCGTCGTCCGAGCCGATCACTATGCGAAAGGTCGTCATGATGTCTCCTTGTCGTGCTGGTTGTCGTGCTGGTTCTCGTGCTGTTCTGAGAGCGTGGCCGCGACGGCAGCCGCGAGGGCTGCGAAAGACACGGCACCAGGATCAGGAGACCCCACCGCCTTCTCGCCGTGCGTCTTGGCGCGCCCGAGCTTCGGCGACAGGGCGGTCGTCGACTCGGCTCCGCGCGCCGCGGCCTCCGCGGCGTCCGCCCACGCCTCGGCGAGCGAGGTGCCTGCACCCACCTGCGCGGCGAGGGTGTCGGCGAACGGCACGAGGGCGTCGATCATGGTCTTGTCGCCGAGCCCGGCGCCGCCGACCCGCATCACCGACAGGCGGCCTTCGTCGACACCGATGGCGACCTGCTCGGCCGTCGGCACCACGGTGTCGGACAGCTGATTCGCGATGCTGCGGAGGATCAGCCCCCACAGGGCACCCGAGGTCCCGCCTGCCCGGTCGGCCCAGGCGGCCGCCGCGCGCTCGAGGAGGGTGCGAGCGCCGGCCCCTGCGGCGAGAGCCTCGCGGGCGGCGTCGAGGGCGGCGTTCGCCCCGCGCTGCATACCGATGCCGTGGTCACCGTCGCCGGCGATCGAGTCGAGGTGGCCCCACTCGGAGGCGGAGTCGGCTGCGATGTCAGCGATCTTCTCGAGGACGGTGGCGAGGCGTGACGCTGCCGCGTGGGAGTCGGTCGATGCCTCGGGCACGGACTCCTGTACGTCGTCACGGCCTTCGGTGGTGGCGGCCGCAGCCGTCTCTGCCACAGGGTGGGCGGCGACCGCGCCGCGACGGAACGCGGGAGTGTCGGTCGGAGCCAGCCAGAGGCGCTCCAGCTCGTCGTCGACCCAGAGCAGCGTCAGCGAGGCCCCGGCCATGTCGAAGCTGGTGCAGAACTCGCCGATCTGCGGATCGACGATGACGAGCCCGCGGTCGCCGAGCAGACCCGCCAGCGACCGGTAGACGACGAAGAGCTCTTCGCTCTTGACCGAGCCCAGCCCGTTGAGGATGGGCACGACTCGGGCGCCGTCGACGCTCACCCCCGCGGGGATCTCGGCGTCGGCCAGCAGGTGCTCGACGAAGAGCCGGGCGAGCCCGTCGGCCGTCGGGATGTCGGTCTCGTCGATGCCCGGCTCGCCGTGAATGCCGAGCCCGATGGCCATGCGCCCCTCGGGCACCGAGAAGAGCGGCTCGTCCGCCCCGGGCAGGGTGCACCCGGTGAAGGCGACGCCCATGGATCGCGTGCGCTCGTTGGCCAGGATCGCGAGGCGTTCGACGTCGTCGAGGCTCTGCCCCTCCTCGGCGGCGGCGCCCGCGACCTTGAAGACGGTGAGGTCGCCGGCGATGCCGCGGCGGGTGTCGCGCTTGTCGGGGGTGGCGCTGAAGATGTCGTCGGTGACGAGCACGGTGCGGCAGTCGATGCCGTCTGCCCGCACCGCCTCCTGCGCCGCCGTGAAGTTGATGACGTCGCCGGCGTAGTTGCCGTAGCTGAGCAGAGTGCCCTTGCCGCGGTCGCTCGCGCGGATGACCGACTCGACCTGGGTGGTCGAGGGCGACGCGAAGAGGTTGCCCATCGCGGCACCGTGAGCGAGGCCCGGCCCGACGAGCCCGGCGAACGCGGGGTAGTGGCCGGAGCCGCCGCCGATCACGAGCGACGGGCCCGCCTCGGGCGAGCGCGTCGTGCGCGTCACGCCGCCGCGCACCTGCCGCACGTAGCCGGGGTTGGCGAGGGCGAACCCGTCGATCATCTCGTCGACGAACCGTTGCGGGTCGTTCCATAGACGTGTCACGTGTGCTCCTCCATTGGACCAGCTGTGTCGTCGAAGATCCTACAGGATCTATGAAGCGGCGCGTCGAGAGGAAACGGCGTCCGGGAGTCAGAACGCCAGCAGGTTCTCCCGGAAGGTGTCGTGCTCGTAGCCGTCGCGGATGAGGCCGCGACGACGCAGCTCGGGGGCCAGCCCGTCGCAGACCTCGGTGATGTTCTTCCGGGTCACCGGGAGGCCGATGAGGAAGCCGTCGCCGCCGACCTCCTGCATGACCTCGTCCATCTTCGCCGCGACCGTCGCCGGCGTGCCGATGAGCTCGACCGAGTTGCTGGTGAGGCGCTGCGCCGGGAGGGCCTCCCGCAGCGTCTTGCCCGTCGCCTGCTTCATGAAGGCGTCGACGACGCTCTGGTGGCCGTTGCTCCTGCCGGTGAGGTCGGGCAGGGGCTCGTCGAGGTCGAACTTCGAGAAGTCGAAGCCGCTCGCGTACGAGAGGGCGGCGAGGTCGACCTTCACGTTCTCGCGGCCGGCCTCGTCCATGCGTGCCTTCTTCTCGTGCGCCTCGGCGTCGGTGTCGGCGAGGATGGGCGAGACGAGGAAGAGCACCTTGGCATCGTCGGCGTCGCGGCCGAACCCGGCGGCCCGGCGGCGGATGTCGTCTCGGTACTCCTTCATCCTGTCGACGCCGGGAGCCGTGGCGATCAGCGTGTCGGCGTTCTTCGCTCCGAGGTCGCGGCCGGCGGGTGACCCGCCGGCCTGGCAGATGACGGGATAGTGCTGCGGCGACGGCACGGTGTTGAGCGGGCCGCGGGTCTTGTAGAACTGCCCCTCGAAGTTGGCGTGACGCACCTTCGACGAATCGGCGAAGACGCCCGAGGCCTCGTCGAGCACGAGCGCGTCGGCGTCCCAGGAGTCCCAGAGCGCCTTGACGGCCTGCACCCACTCGTCGGCCATCTCGTAGCGCAGGTCGTGTTCGAAGTGCTGGTCGTAGCCGTAGTTCTGGGCGGCCGCGTGCGGGCTCGCGGTGACGAGATTGATGCCCACCCGCCCGTGGCTGAGGTGGTCGAGCGTGTTCATCAGCCGGGCCGCGAGGAAGGGCGGGTAGAACGGCGTTGCGGCGGTGGCGATGATGCCGAGCTTCTCGGTGGCCGCCGCGAGCAGCGGCACGAGCGGCATCGGGTCGTGGCGGACGGTGCCGACACGCAGCGCGTGCTCGAACGAGCCGCCCAGGACGTCGGGCAGCACGCTCGAGTCTTCGAGCATCATGTAGTCGAACCCCGCGCGCTCGAGCGAGGTCGCCATGTCGATGAAGAGCTGGGGGTTGGCGACGTCTTTGCCGACGTTGCCCGACCACTGCTGGTTCCACGCGTATGCGCCGAACCCGTAGCCGAGGAACCAAGCCATGTGGAACATGTGTGTCCTGTCCGCCCCACCGCGCGGGGCCGTTGCGAAGAGAAGAAGGGGAGCGACTCAGAACGCGAGGAGGTTCTCGCGCAGGGTCGCGCCCGAGTAGCCGTCGCGGATGGCCCCGCGGCGACGCAGCTCGGGGGCGAGCCCGTCGGCGACCATCGCCATGTTGAAGCGTGTGGTCGGCAGGTAGAAGAGGAATCCGTCGCCGCCGATCTCGTCCATCAAGTCGTCCATCTGCGCTGCGACCGTTGCGGGCGAGCCGACGAGCCCCATGTTGCCGGTCTGGCGGTTGGTCGAGACGACCTCGCGCAGCGTCTGGTCCTCGCGCCCGTCGAAGAGATTCGAGATCGAGGTGTGCTCGCCGTTCTGCTTCGAGAGGTCGATGTCTCTGACCTTCGTGTCGGGGTCGATGCCGCCGAAGTCGATACGCCCGCCGGAGGTGTACGACATGTTCCAGAGGTTGTACTCGACGGCCTTGTCACTGGCCATGGCGAGGCGGGCCGCCTCGGCGTGATCCTGCGCCTCGGAGTCGGTGGCCGCGATCGTCGGGGTCACGATGAACAAGAACTTCACGTCGTCGGGGTTGCGCTCCTCGGCCACGACGCGGGCACGCATGTCTTCGCGGTAGGCACGGGCCTCGGCGGCGGTCTTGACGGCGGCGAGCATCGTGTCGTCGTACTTCGCGGCCAGGGCTCGGCCGGGGCCCGAGCTTCCGGCCGAGCACACCGGCACCAGTCGCTGCGGCCCCGGGATCGTGTTGAGCGGGCCGCGGCTCGTGAAGTACTCGCCCCGGAAGTCGATCGGCTGCACCTTCGTGTGGTCGGCGTAGACGCCCGAGATCGGGTCGGCGATCACCGCGCCCTCCTTCCACGAATCCTGCAGCTGCGTCACCACGTCGATCCACTCCATCGCCATGAGGTAGCGCTCGTCGTGGTCGAGGTGGCGCTCGTAGCCGAAGTTCTGCGCCACGCGATCGGTCACGCTCGTCACGACGTTCATCCCCACTCGCCCGTTCGTGAGGTGGTCGAGCGTGGTGAAGAGCCGTGCCGCGAGATACGGCGGGTACTGGATCGTCGACACCGTCGGGATGATGCCGATGTGCTTGGTCGCCCCGGTCAGGAGGGGCACGAGCGGCATCGGGTCGCTCTTCGGGGCCATGAACGCCCGCCGCAGACTGGTCTCGGCCGACTGCTGGTACGTGTCTTCGACCATCGAGGTGTCTTCGATCAGGATGTAGTCGAACCCTGCGCGCTCGAGACTCGTGGCGAGGTCGATGTAGATGTCGGGCTTCATCCAGTCGGTGACGTTCGAGCCGACCCAGGGGCCGTCGCCGTTGGTGGCGCTCCAGGGCTGAATGCCGTAGCCGTTGCCGAGGAACCATCCGAGGTGGAACATTCAGTGCCTTTCGTGGGGAGGGGTGGTGCTACTTGCCGGAGACGCTGAGCTGCGAATAGTCGATGACGCTGTCCGACCGGAAGACGTAGCCGTCGACGTTGTTCGCGAAGGCGTTCAGCGGCTGCACGTAGTTGATGTAGATCGTCGGCTGCTGGTCTTGCAGCACCTTCTGGGCCGCGTTCCAGTGCTTGCCGGCTGCCGCCTGAGTCGGGTCGCCGGCGTCGTTGCCCGCCGCGATGTCGTTCGTCAGTGTCGAGTCGGTGAAGTCGGGGAAGTTGACGGGCGAGTGCGGCGTGTAGAACAGCGAGAGCACGTAGGGCGGCGACTGGACCACCGCATAGTCGCGCTGCAGGTCGGCCTCGAAGGTCTTCGCCGTGAGCCCGGCCTGGAAGGTGGCCGAGTTGACCGAGTTGATGGTCACATCGAATCCTGCCGCTTTGACCGCCGACTGGATCTGCACGGCCGTCTCGTCGAGGTCGGGCACCGAGTTGTTGACCGTCAGGGTGAAACTGATCGGCGACTTGTAGCCCGCGGCCGCCAGGATCGACTTCGCTTTGGCGACGTCCGTCGTGTTGGCCTTCAGCCCCGACCCGTCGAAGCCCGGATCGGTCGACGAGAGGATCGTCGAGTTCGACGTGGCGCGGCCGGCGTAGACGTTCTTGTTGATCTCGTTGTACGGGATCGCGGCGGCGAGGGCGCGGCGCACGTTGACGTCTTTGAACACGCCCTTGGTCGTCAAAAGGGGCATGTAGACCCACGCGTTCGTCGGCACCGTGAAGATCTGCGCCTCCTTCGCCTTGGCGAGGGCCACCTGGTCGGCCGGGCGAAGCTGCACGGCGATCTGGGCGCTGCCCGACTTCAGCAACTGTGAGCGGGTGCCGGCGTCGGCCACGACCCTCTGCACTATGCGCTTCACTTTCGGCTCGCCGAGCGGGTAGCCGGGGTTGGCGTCGTAGATCATCTGCTCGCCCGGGGTGTAGCTGACGAGCTTGTAGGCGCCGAAGCCGTAGTCGGCGTGGGTGTTCGTCCACTTGACGGCGTACGGGTCGGCGGCCGTGATGTGGCTCTTCAGCGCCTTCAGGTCGTAGATGTTGTAGAGGGCGTTCGAGAGCAGCGACAGCATCGTGTAGCCGTAGCTCGCCTTGGCCACCTTCACCTGCACGGTCGCGTTGTCGACCTTCGTGAACTGCGTCGGCGAGGTGATGAAGGGGGCGCTCGCGAACGGGATGATGCTGGTCGCGGTGCCGAACTTCCGCTTCATCGAGAAGATCACGTCGTCGGCCGTCAAGGCGTTGCCGTCGACGCTCTTCGCCTTCGTGTCGAGATGGAAGGTGTACGTCAGACCGTCGCTCGAGACGTCATAGCTCTTGGCGAGCAGCGGCGTGAACGAGTTGTAGTCCTCGTGGCGGGCCTGGCCGCCCGTGCCCGCGACGTACTTGTTGCGGATGAGGGTCGAACCGGTGTTCGTGAAGAACTCGGCGGCCTCGTAGCCGGTGGCGCTCGTCTCGTACGAGAAGCTCTGCGGCTGGGCTGCCGTGACTATGACGAAGGTCGAGGCCGGGGTGGACGCGCTGCCCGACGAGCTGCAGGCGGCGAGGGCGAAAGTGCCCGCGGTGAGGAGCGCAAGTGCGGCGATGATCCTGCGAGGTTTTCTCATGGCGCAATGCTGGCGGCCGGACGTTTCGACCGATCGCCGAAATCGTGACTCTCCGATTACGCATGCCAGATCGGCTCGGGTTCTCTGAAAAGTGCTGATCAGAGGCGGTGGGTTCGTTTGTAACGCAACCTCGTCACGGTGCCGTCGGAGCGACCGGCCTGCTAATCTCGTGCCACACCTCAGGCGTGCGGGTCACTGATGACGCGAGAAATGTGCGAACGCACACCTCGACGTTCTCCCTGGAGTCGCTATGACTGAAGTGGTCCCCGACCGGCCCCGAGCCCCCGAGCAGCCCCAAGCCCCCGAGCACCCTCGGGCCAAGGGCGGCACTGCCCATGGCCGCCAGCTCTCAGCGCGACGCGTGCGAGACCTGATCAGCCTGTCGATCCGCGAGGGGCACATCAACCCCGACGCCCCGCTCGCCGAGGACGACCTCGTGCGGCTCTTCGATTCGAGCCGGAGCTCGGTGCGGACGGCTCTCACGCAGCTCAGCGACAGCGGCTTCGTCGAGCGCAAGAGGCGGGTCGGCACGACGGTGACGAGCCTCGGCGTGCGAATCCCGCTCACCGACATCCGGGTCAACGGCGGCACGCAGAGCATCGACCTGCGCGTGCACGAAGACCGGCTGGTGCCGAGCTTCCCGCTCGTGCGCGAGCGTCTGCAGATCGACGACGGGACGGTGCGGATGATCGAGAACACCTTCGTGACCGAGGGGGAGGTGTTCGGCCTCCGCACCGCGTACTTCTCGGAGGTCTACGCGAGCGACCCGTGGGCGAAGCACGGGCCGGTGTCGATGTTCGACGTGATGACGGGCTTCTTCGACACGACACCCGGGCGCGTGGAGGTGTCGATCGGCAGCGACAACGCCGACGCACACACGGCCAAGACGCTCGGCATCGCAGAGGGCCGCAGTCTGATCGTGCGCGAGATGACCTACTTCTCGGACGAGGGCGTGCCGATCGAGCTGGTCTTCGACCGGTTCTGCGGCGACCGAGTGCGGCTCGACGCGTCGGTCGCCATCGCCTGACCGGGCGTCGATAGGATCCAACCGTGTGGCAGACCCTCCGCAGAGAGCTCGGCAGGATCCCCGCGTGGTCCAGTCGCCGGGCCGTCCGCGCCGCGATCACGGCCCCGATCGCATTCGGGCTCGCCGGTCTCGTCATGCCGCCCTCGATCGCGCTCTTCGCGGCGTTCGGGTCGGTGATCCAGCTGCTCTTCGTCGAGTTCACCGGCCCCGGGCGGCAGGCGCGCACGGTGCTGTTCACCATCACGACGACAGCGCTCGTCGCGCTCGGCTCGCTCATGTCGACCGACATCGTCGTGGCTGCACTGGGGATCGCGGTGATCGCGTTCTGCATCTCGTTGACGGGCGTCGTCAGCCCCGCGATCGCCACCGGCACGCCGGCGGCGCTGTTCGTGCTGACGCTGGCCGGCACGGTGCCGGCGAGCATCGACACCGCTCTGCCGCGACTCGCGGCGTGGGGGATCGCGTCGGCGGGCGTCATCGTCGCGACCACCGTGATCCTGCCGGCACCCGACATCGACCCGCTGTGGTCGACGGCCATGGGCGCGCTGGACCGCCTTCGACGCGGCGTCCGCGGTGGGCCGACCGCGGATCGTGTCACCCCCCTTCGAACGGCGCTGCTGACCACCCCGCACCAGCCGGGTGCGCTGAGCCGGCGGCAGCGGCGGCTCGTCGGCCTGACGGACCGCGTGCTGCACCTGACCGAGGCGCTCGACCGGGTCGCGGTCGCCGTGTCGGGCAACGACGCCCTGCCCGCCTGGATAGCAGCCCAGCTCGACGCGCTGTCGTCCACTGTCGGCGCCGGCGTTCCGGCGATCGAGGCGCTGCCGCTGCGGTGACCGGGCGTCACCGCACCGTGCACGAGGCCCGGAGGATGGCGACCATCACACCGAACGGCGCGAGGTCGACGGAGGTGACTGCGTCGCCGTCGAGGGTCTCGAGCGAGCCCGAGGGCAGGGCCGGGGTGACTGTGACGGCGGCGTCCGACTGGCTCACGAACCAGACGTAGCGCGTGCCGTCGTCGTGCACCATCTCACTGGCCGAGACGATCGGATCGGGCACCGTGACGTCGCGCCGAACTCCTGCCTCAGTGGCGAGTGCGTCGTACAGCCGCCAGGTCGGTTCGGGGTTGACGAACGGCGCTGCAGAGGCGAAGTACTCGATCGGGTACGTGCCGAGCACCATCCAGCCGTCGCCCACGCGGTTGCGGAGGAACGCGGGCCGGCCGCGCTGGTCGACGGCGAGCACCTCGGCAGTCGTCGGCACGACGGGCAGGTACGCCCGTGAGTTCGCAGTGCCCGCGACCGGGAAGACGAGCTCGTCGCCGACCGAGAGGCCACCGAACGCCGACACCACCGTCACCCGCAGCTCGTCGTCGACGACCGGATCGACCAGGCCGTAGCGGCTCTGCTTCGTCACCCCGAACGTCTCGTCGAGGTCGGGCCACCACGGGCCGCGCTGGGTGCCGTGCTCGCCCAGGAAGACCGACGCGTAGACGGTCGCGCCGGCGGCGGCCAGGCGGCGCAGCTCGACCCACGACGGCGCGAGCAGCTGCTTCGCCGACGGCAGGATGTAGAGCGCGGCGTCGGTCGGGATCCCGTCGAGCTCGCGGGCCACGCCGAGGGGCAGATCGGCCTCGCGGGCGGCGATGTACGCCTGCCGCCCCGTCTCGAAGACGATCGTCGCATCCTGCGGCTGGGTGAACGGGTAGTCGGCTTCCTGGAAGGACGACACCACGAGCACCGCCTCGGCATCGGGCCGGGTGAGCCGGCCGAAACCGACGCGCTCGGACAGCTCGGCGAACCGTTTGACCTCGCGCGCCTGCTCCTTCGGCCGGCCGTCGCGATCGGTGACGCCGAAGTGCATCTCGAACGGGTGGTGCGAGTACGGCTCTGCCTCGACCAGCGCGTCGTAGTCCGTGTTGTTCCAGACGAGCCAGCCGGTCGCGCCGCCGAGCAGGGTGTTGTGAAGCACCTGCCGGTAGTAGTCGGCCGCGTGGGCTTCGCTCACGTAGTCGCTCGTCAGGCCGAACTCCTCCATGATCACGGGTTTGCCGCCGATGTCCAGCAGCTCGGCGATGAAGGCCGCGCCGAGGTTCTGCCTGATCTGGTCGGTCTCCATCCGGTAGACGTGCGGGCCGTGGAAGTCGACGAGAGGTGCGAGGTCGCGCACGCGGAATCCGTTGTCGGTTCCGGTGACCTCGCGGCCCCACGCGCCGTCGCCGATCGAGATCGGCTGCGTCGCGCCGCCCAGCTTCACCGCGTCGATCAGGATCTGCGCCCAGCTGTTCACGGTCTCGAAGTTGTTCGTGCCGATGCCGCGCGACCGCCAATCGCCGTAGATGGGGATCTCGTTGCTCAGCAGCCAGCCGGCGACGGCAAGATGCGACGCGAACCGGCTGGTCAACTCTCTGACGTACCACGCCTGCTTGGCCACGAACCAGACGTCGCTGTAGAGCTCGCGGTCGCCGCGCCACGCCGGGTCCCAGTTCTGGCCGGACATGTGCCCGACGAGGAAGGTCGGGATGGTCGTCATGCCGCGGGCCTCGTGCTGGTCGAGGAAGTCGCGGAAGCGCTCGACGAGCGTCTCGTCGAGGGCGTCGGGGGTCGGCATGAAGTCGTGCCAGTAGAAGAAGCTGCGCGTCACGGTCATGCCGTGATCGCGCATCACGTCGAGCTCGTTGCCGACGACTTCCGGGTCGTAGTCGCGCCACATCCGGGGCCCGCCGACTCGTGACCAGAAGTTGACACCGATCCAGGTGACGGGTTCGCCATCTCGGATCAGCTTCGCCGAGTGCCTCTTCATGTGCGGGTCCTTTCGCCGGTGGAGGTGCCGACGAACAGCTTATCGGAGCCCGAAAAACTTTCTTACAATTTGATTGTAATTTGGTTGAGCCGTCTTTAGACTCAGAAAACGCAGCGCTGCAGAGCCTGAGCGCCGCCACACCGCAGTGTCCCGACTCCAAGGAGAAACAATGTTGTTTCGTAGAAAAACTCTGACGCGATCTCTGGCGGCCCTCGGCGCGCTGGCAGTCGTGGCAGGGGCTCTGACAGGCTGCTCGAGCGGCTCGTCATCGAACACCGGCTCGGCCGACTCCGGCAACATCACCTGGTGGGGCTGGACGCCCGACACCAATGTCGCGGCCCGCGCCATCACGGCGTTCGAGAAGAAGTACCCCAAGATCCACGTCACCTACAAGAAGATCCAGGACCAGACCTTCGGCGCCGCCCTCCGCCCGGCTCTCGCCTCCAACGACGGCCCCGACGTCTTCAACACGCTCGTCGGCGGATCGGGTGCGGCGATCAGCATCTACGGCACGGACGCCGTGAACCTCACCCCGGCCATGGTCAAGCTCCGCGGAGCCGACTGGAAGAAGGGTCTCTACGCCGCGGGCATCAAGGACTTCACCGTCGACGGCCAGCTGAAAGGCGCCCAGGTGGGCAAGGTCGCCGCCGGCATGCTCTGGATCAACAAAGACCTGTTCGACAAGTACAAGCTGAAGCCGCCGACAACCCTCAAGCAGTGGATCTCGGTCTGCAAGACCTTCCGTGCGAACGGCCTCGGCTGCCTCAAGGAGGGCGTCGACACCGCCGGATTCGAGGTCGACACCCTCCACTCGATCGCCGACAGCATTCAGCCCGGCTGGTGGACCAAGGCGACCGACGGCAAGGTGAAGTGGACCTCCGCCACGGGAGTCGAGATGCTGAAGGACTGGAAGGCCCTCGACACCGACGGCATCCTCGACCCCGGCGCTCTCGGCATCCAGCAGTACCCGGACGCCAACAACGCCTTCCTGTCGGGCAAGGCCCCGATGGTGCAGATGGGCACCTGGTACCGCCAGTACACCGAGCAGAGCGACCTCAAGGCCGCACTCTCGGCCGCCGGCGTGCCGAGCAGCACGAAGCTCATCACGATGGTGCCGATCCCGTTCCCGTCGCTGACCAGCGCGAACAACAAGCCCGGCCTCTTCGGCGACCCCGACTACGCGCTGAGCGTCAACAAGAAGTCGAAGCACATCGCCGCAGCGACCACCTTCGCCCTCTGGTTGAGTTCCACCACCGAGGGTCAGCAGATCATCGCCAACAACCTCGACGAGGACCCCGTGCTCTCGAGCGTCTCGGCCGACCTCAGCCAGGTCAAGCTGGTCAACCCGACGGTGCAGACCCCGTATCTGCAGGCCTCGGCCAAGCAGTCGAGCAACGTGACGCAGCCCCGCCTCGCGAACATCTCGGCCGCACTCGACCAGGCGATCGAGGACGCCGCGTCGACAGTGCTCGGCGGGCAGGCGACACCGCAAGCCGCCGCCTCGACACTGCAGGGGGCCTCGGGTCAGTAGTCGATCCGCAGCCCGCGGGGCGCACGCCGAGAGTCGAACACCGGCTCTTGCGCCCCGCGGGCTGCTCCCTGCCCACCCCTGTTCTCCGATCGGAGTTGATCTCTCGTGAACCGCGCCATCCGAACCTCGGGATTCATCTGGATCCTGCCCGCACTGGTCGTCTCAGTCGGCCTCATCTACTACTGCATCATCTACACCGGCTATATCTCGACCCTCAACTGGGACGGCGTCAGCCCCGACAAGATCTCGGTCGGCCTCAAGAACTACGTCATGATCTTCGGCGACCGGGTGTTCTGGAAGGCGATGATCCATACGATCATCTTCTTCGTCGTCACGTTCGTCTTCCAGGTCTTCCTCGGCCTGCTCTTCGCCGTGCTGCTGCACTCGAAGGTCAAGGTCGCCGCCGTCTACAAGGTGGTCGTGTTCTTGCCCGTCGTGCTCGCTCCGGCGACGATGGCCCCGGTCTTCCGGCAGATCTACTCGCCGACAGGTGAGTTCAACACGCTGCTGTCGCACATCGGCCTCGGCTTCCTCCAGCAGCCGTGGCTCGGCCAGTCGTCGACGTCGCTCTCGGTGATCATGTCGATCGCGATCTGGAGCGGCACCGGTATCTCGTTCATCCTCTACTTCGCGGCGATGAGTCAGATCGAGAACGAGATCCTCGAGGCGGCCAGGATCGACGGGGCCGGCAACATCCGCACCATCGTCAGCATCGTCTGGCCGGGGCTGCGTGGCACGACCGTCGCCATCGCGATCCTGACGGCCATCGGGTCGCTCAAGACCTTCGACATCCCCTGGCTGGTCTCGCAGGCCGGCCCGAACTACTCGACCGAGTTCCTCGGCACGTTCATCTACCGCGAGGGCGTCCCGCTGAACGCGGTGGGCTTCGCCGCGGCGCTGAGTGTCATGCTGCTGATCCTCGCCGTCGCCATCGCCATCATCCTGCGCCTCGGTGGGCGCGAGAGAGGAATCGTCGAAGATGTTTGAGACCCGGAGGTGGCCGTCGAAGGTCATCCTGCAGATCGTCATCACCCTGCTCGTCTTGCCGTTCATCTTTCCGCTGATCTCGATGATCCAGGGGTCGCTGGCCGGCACGGGGTGGAACAACTACCGCGTGGTGCTCGGCATCTCGCAGCTGCCGCTGTTCTTCCGCAACAGCGTCATCATCTCGGCCTCGGTCATCGCGATCGTCTACGTCTGCACGATGCTCGCGGCGTTCGCCTTCTCGAAGCTGCACATCCGCGCGAAAGAGGTCTACTTCTGGCTGCTGCTGGCAGCACTCACGCTGCCCGAGGTGGTGCTGCTGGCACCGCTGTTCGCCACGGCGACGGCGATCGGGATCTACGGGACGTACCTCTCGGTGATCCTGCCGCTCGCTGCCCTGCAGATCCCGTTCACCGTGCTGCTCGCCCGCAACTTCATGGACGGCATCCCGAACGAGCTGATCGACGCTGCCCGCGTCGATGGCGCCGACACCTGGAAGGCCTTCCGCTACATCGTGCTGCCGCTGACCTCGCCGATCGCCGCCGCGCTCGTCGTGCTGACGCTGATCGGGTCGTGGAACGACTACCTGCTGCCGCTGGTCTTCCTGCAGGATCCGAACCTCCAGACGATCACGCAGGTGCCCGACTTCTTCATCGGCGAGTTCAACAACGACCAGACGAAGATCCTCGCGGCGGCCGTGCTCACCGCGATCCCCGAGGTCGTCGCGTACCTGCTGCTGCAGCGGTTGTTCGAGCGGGGACTGTCGGCGGGGGCGCTGAAGTAGAGGAGGAAGTATCGTCGAGGAGTGCCACTCGTCCTGAAAGGACACTCCCATGCCCCCATCGTCTTCCCACGGCTTCGATCTGCGGAATGCGGCCGACAGGTTGCGTAACGCATTCAGCACAGTCGCCTCGGCGAGCACGCGCAGTGACGGCCGGGAAGGCGGCGACATCCGCACGGCCGTTCTGGTCGAGCTCGGCGAAGAGCCGATGCACGGCTACCAGATCATCCGTGCGATCGAGACCCGCTCCGGCGGGTTGTGGACGCCGAGTCCCGGCACGGTCTACCCGACTCTCCAGTTGCTCGTCGACGAAGCACTCGTAGTGGCCGAGCAGGTCGGCGAACGAAAGGTCTACACGCTGACAGACGCCGGACGTCGCGCTGCCACAGAGGTTTCCGACGCGGAGCCGCCACGGGAGCAGCCGCGTCGTCAGGGCGTCCAGAGCGCCGTCATCCTCGCCAAGTCGGGCGTCGCGCTCGCCCAAGCGCTGACGCAGATCGCGCAGTCCGGGGCACCTCAGCAGTCCGAGCGCGCGGTCGCCATCGTCGACGAGGCGCGCCGCAAGCTCTACGCGATCCTCGCCGAAGGCTGACAGCATGCCGCAGGCCGGCAGCACGCCTTCCGCACCCCAGACCAGTCGAGCCTCGCGGTCGCGCTACCGGAAGATCGTGCGATTCGCCGCGATCTTCCTGGCGCAGGCCTGGTGGTACGAGCTCGTCCTTCCGCGCATCGGCCTCCGCCGATTCTCGGCTCGAGGAAGGACCGCGAGACTGCAACACCTTGCCCGCCGGTTCCGGGCCCTCGCGGTCGATCTCGGTGGGCTGATGATCAAGGTCGGGCAGTTCCTGTCCGCGCGACTCGACATCCTGCCCCCCGAGATCACGAGTGAACTCGAAGGGCTGCAAGACGAGGTGGCAGCGGAGCCATTCGACAAGATCCGTGCGCAGACCGAGGCCGAGCTGGGGATGCCGCTGAGCCAGGCGTACACCTCGTTCGAACCGACGCCGATCGCAGCGGCATCCCTCGGCCAGGCCCACCGCGCGCGCCTGTCGCCGACCCTTGCCGCGGATCTCGGTTTCGACGACGTCATCGTCAAGGTCCAGCGACCGGGCATCGACGAGATCGTCGCCGTCGACCTCGCTGCGCTGCGCCGAATCGCCGGATGGCTGTCGCACGTTCGCCTCGTATCGAAACGGGCGGACGCACCCGCGCTCGTCGAGGAGTTCGCGGTCACGAGCCTGGAAGAGATCAACTACCTGCACGAGGCCGGGAACGCCGAGCGATTCGCGCGCGATTTCGCCGCCGACCCGCTGGTGGAAGCACCTGTCGTCGTCTGGGAGCGCAGTTCGCTGCGGGCACTGACCCTGTCCGACGTCACTGCGATCAAGATAACGGACGTCGCAGCACTGGCCCGAGCCGGCATCGACCCGGCTGCAGTCGCCGGACAGTTGGCTCGCGTGACGTTCCAGCAGATCTTCGTGTCCGGGTTCTTCCACGCCGACCCGCATCCGGGAAACATCTTCGTCACTCCGACGAGCAACGATTCAGCGTCGGGCGCGGGCGAGAGCTGGCACCTGACTTTCGTCGATTTCGGCATGATGGGCGAGATCTCGGACACGCTCCGCGGGGCCTGCAGAAGTTCATCCTCGCCGCCGTCGGACGAGACAGCCGAGCTCTGGTCGCCTCGCTCGAAGAGCTCGGCGTGCTCTTGACGTCGGCCGACACGGACGAACTCGAACGTGCCATGACCACGCTCTTCGAACGTTTCGGAGGGATGGGGATCGCCGAGATACAAACCATCGACCCGCGCGAGCTGGAGGCGTTCGGCCGCCAGTTCGGAGAGACGATCCGGGGCCTTCCCTTCCAGCTGCCGGAGAGCTTCCTGCTCTTGATTCGCACCATCTCGCTCGTCTCGGGCGTGACGAGCGCCCTCGATCGCGACTTCAACATGTGGGACTCCGTCGAACCCTTTGCGCGCACTCTGCTGAGCTCCAACGGCCGGGATGCCCTTCGCGACCTGCCGCAACAGGCCCTTTCGTACGGTGCCACGATGGCCCGGCTCCCGCAGAGGCTGGACGAGCTCGCAACTCGCCTCGATCGTGGGCAACTCGCCGTTCGCACCCCCGAGGTCGACCGGCGCCTCCGCGCCGTCGAACGTTCGGTGAACCGGCTCGGTTCAGCAATCGTCTTCGCGGCTCTGCTCGTCGGGGGAGTGCTGGCGCACCCGACCGACGAGGTGTTCGGCTGGATTCTCGTGGCAGCCGCCGCTCTTCCGCTGCTGCATCTCGTCGTGACGCTTCGGAGGCGTTAGCGCACAATTCGGCCTCGTGCGACGACGCGCTCGCCCAGGCCGAGCACCTAGCCGAGCAGCGCAACGCCGAAGCCGGCGACGACGGCCCGAACCTCAGCGAGGTAGCGCTGCCCCTGATCGGTGAGGGGGATGGCGGAGTGGCCGATCCAGCCGATCTCGATGTGCTCGTCGACGTCGAGGGGCACAGCGACGATCTCCGGGTCGAGGTCGTCGCTGATGATGCCCGTCGAGATGGTGTAGCCGTTGAGCCCGATCATGAGGTTGAAGATCGTCGCCCGGTCGGACACACGGATCTCGCGCTTGCTCGACAGTGTCGAGAGGATCTCCTCGGCGAAATAGAACGAGTTGTTCGTCCCCTGGTCGAACGTGAGCCGCGGCAGGTCGGCGAGATCGGCCAGGGTCGCGCGATCCTGCGACGCCAGCGGGTTCTTGCGCGAGATGAAGATGTGCGGTTCTGCGACGAAGAGAGGGTGGAACACGAGCCCGGAGTCTCGGAGCAGTTTGTCGATGACGTTCCGGTTGAAGTCGTTCCGGTAGAGGATGCCCAGCTCGCTGCGCAGCGTCCGGACGTCCTCGATGATGTCCCAGGTGCGGGTCTCGCGCAGCGAGAACTCGTATTCGGCCGCCTCGGACGTCTTGACCATCTGGACGAACGCATCGACTGCGAACGAGTAATGCTGCGCCGACACCCCGAGCAGGCGTCGCGACGGCGGCCGACCGAGGTAGCGCTGCTCGAGGAGCGCCGCCTGCTCGACGACCTGCCGTGCATACCCCAGGAACTCCGTCCCGTCGGTGGTGAGCGTGACCCCGCGAGCGGAGCGGAGGAGGAGCGAGCGGCCCACTCGGGTCTCGAGATCTTTCATCGCCGAGGACATGGTCGGCTGGGCGACGAAGAGCAGGTCGGCTGCCGCGGTGATCGATCCTTCCGCGGCCACTTCTATGAAGTAGTGGAGTTGCTGCAGCGTGATGCCGCTCGTCTGCCGGGCCATAGGGAAAGACTATAGGGCGCCATCGAAGCTGCGAATTACTCGATGCCCCCTGTGCTCGGGCACGATGGACACATCGACTTCCACCAGGCCATCGCGGCCCATCAGCCACCGGATTGGCCGCTCATGGCGAACGAGTTCACGTTCAGTATCACCACCACCCGCTTCGACGAAAACTACACGCCGTCCGAGAGCTCGCGCGCCACGACGAACTTCGCCAACCTGGCTCGAGGCGAGCACCGCCAGCAGAACCTCCGCAACGCCCTGACGATGATCGACCGTCGATTCAACGACCTCGCGCACTGGGACAACCCCACCGGAGATCGCTACACCGTCGAACTCGAGATCGTCACCGTCGAGCTGCAGTTCACGGCGGGAGGCGAAGACCAGGAGTTCCCGCTGCTCGAGGTCCTCGATATCCGGATCGTCGACCGGCAGACCGGTGCGCGTCACCAGGGGATCGTCGGCAACAACTTCTCGTCCTACCTGCGCGATTTCGACTTCAGCGTGCGTCTGCCGGAGGTCAACGACGGCGCCACGGGATTCACCGTCCCCGACGACTTCGGCGCTCTGCACGGCCGGCTGTTCCAGCATTTCCTCGACTCCGGCGTGTACCAGGAGCGCTTCCCGACGTCGCCCGTCATCTGCATCAGCGTCTCGACGAGCAAGACCTACCGTCGCACCGAGAACCACCACCCGATCCTCGGTGTCGAGTATCGACAGGACGACTACTCGCTGACCGACGACTACTTCGCGCGCATGGGGTTGACCGTCCGGTACTTCATGCCGCCGGGCAGCGTGGCGCCGCTCGCGTTCTACTTCAAAGGCGACCTGCTGAACGACTACTCCACCCTGCAGCTCATCGGCACCATCAGCACGATGGAGACCTTCCAGAAGATCTATCGACCGGAGATCTACAACGCGAACTCGGCCGCCGCGAGCATCTACCGACCGAGCCTGACCGAGGAGGACTTCTCGCGGACAGGCATCGCCTACGACCGCGAGGAGCGCAACCAGCTCGCGGTCAGGCAGGGCAGGTTCACCGAAGAGCACTTCGTGAAGCCGCACGGCGAGGTGCTGCAGCGCTGGGCCGCCACCTACCCCACCCCCGTCCGATGACCGACGGAGAATCGACGATCATGAACAGCCTCCTCCCCACCTCCATTGTCGGCAGCCTGCCGAAGCCGTCGTGGCTGGCCGAGCCAGGGACTCTCTGGTCTCCCTGGAAGCTGGAGGGGGATGAGTTGGTCGAGGGCAAGCAGGATGCGCTGCGCCTCGCAGTCCACGAGCAGCAGAGGCGCGGCATCGACGTCGTCAGCGACGGCGAACAGACCCGCCAGCACTTCGTCACGACCTTCATCGAGCACCTCGGCGGAGTCGACTTCGAGCGACGCGAGACGGTCCGGATCCGCGACCGCTACGACGCGAGCGTGCCGACCGTCGTCGGGCCCGTGAGCCGCGACAAGCCCGTGTTCGTCGACGACGCGAAGTTCCTGCGTCAGCAGACCGACCAGCCGATCAAGTGGGCTCTGCCGGGCCCGATGACGATGATCGACACCCTCTACGACAACCACTACAAGAGCCGAGAGAAGCTGGCGTGGGAGTTCGCCACGATCCTCAATCAGGAGGCTCGAGAGCTCGAAGCCGCGGGGGTCGACGTCATCCAGTTCGACGAGCCCGCATTCAACGTCTTCCACGACGAGGTGCAGGACTGGGGAGTGGCGGCTCTCGAACGAGCGGCGGAAGGCTTGCGTGCCGAGACCGTCGTGCACATCTGCTACGGCTATGGGATCAAAGCGAACAACGACTGGAAGTCGACGCTCGGGCCGGAGTGGCGCCAGTACGAGAAGTCGTTCCCGCTTCTGCAGCAGTCGATCATCGACACTGTCTCGCTGGAGAGTCACCACTCTCACGTGCCGATGGACCTCATCGAGCTCCTCCGCGGCAAGAAGGTCATGATCGGGGCCATCGACGTGGCAAGCGACACTGTCGAGACGCCCGAGGAGGTCGCCGACACCCTTCGCAAGGCGCTCGAGTTCGTCGACGCCGACAAACTCGTCGCGAGCACGAACTGCGGCATGGCGCCGTTCGTCCGCGACCTCGCGCTCGAGAAGCTGAGCGCGCTGAGCGCGGGTGCGGACATCGTCCGCGCAGAGCTCACTGTCGTTCGGCGCTGACCGCTCGTCGTCGTGAGGCGCTCGACGATCGACTTCCGGACGCCGAGTCGTGCGGTCTCCTGCGAGGTGTCGAAGCCGACTCCGTCGTCGGCGATGACCACGACGAACTCGTCGTGCGCTCAGGATGCCGAGACCTGGCGGGCCACGGGGCCTGGGCCGGCGTGCTGTGCGCTGTTCATGAGGGCCTGAAGGGCGGCTGCGAATTCCCCTTCCCGCTCGAGGCAAGGACGTCCGGGTCCGGACGCGCTTCATCACTGCGACCGCCTGATGGTCAAAGGCGTCGATCATCGCGAGCAACGGTTTCAGGTGCCGAATCGTATAGTCGTCAGGCTCGCGCAGCTCAAGGCCGCCCGTGCGACGGCCATCGGTACGGCCTTCTGCGCCGACATCAGCCCGGAGTGAGGTCAACCCGCGTCGTGTCGTCAGCGCTCGCCGCGGAAGAGTGCAGCAGCGTTGTCGAAGGCGATGGCCCGTGCAGCCGCGGGGTCCAGCTCGCCGAGCACCTGCCTCGTGTACTCGTCGGATGCCCACGGGAAGTCCGTCCCCGATAGCAGGTGCTCGACTCCGACGACGCGGATCGCGTGCTCGATGTCGACGGCGGTCGCATTGTTGCAGTCGTAGTGGATCTTCGCGAGGTAATGGGATATCGGATGCGGCAGATTTCTCGTCTGTCCGTCGTTCGCGATGTACCACTGGTCGTCGGGAAACCTCAGCGACAGTTGCTCGAACCGGCCCAGGCTGGTGAGGATGCCGCCGCCGAGATGTGTGGCGACGATCGTGAGATCGGGATGATTCTCGAGCACACCTGCTTTGACGATGTCGAGCAGTGTCGTTCGCTGGTCGTCGAGGTACCCCGAGAAGGTCGGGATGTTCTTGCGTGGAACAGCCGAAAACTCGACGGGCTCCCACGACGGGTGGATGACGACCGGGATTCCCAGTTCGTCCGCCGCGGCGAAATAGGGCTCGAAGGCCGGATCGCCAAGGAGCACGCCTCCGTAGTTCGACATGAAGATGACGGCGGCGAGGCCGAGCTCATCGATGGCACGGCGCATCGCGCCGACGCCCTTGTCGCTCCAGAGCTGGCCGTCAGGGGCGGTTCCCGCTCGCACGAGCGCCGGAGGGGGCGCGATCGACGCGACTCCGAGCAACTGGGGGTGGTCGGCGACGCGTCCCGCGAGCCAGGTGTTCGTCCGGTCCGCCATTCCAACGAGCTGCTCGGGGGGAAGGTCGGGAAAATCGAGAGTGATGCTCACGATTTGACGCGTGCCACCCTCCAGGGCGGCGATTCTTCTCGCACCCGTCAGGTCGTCGGCCGCCGTCGCGAGAACATCAGAGACGATGATCTCCTTCGTCCCCTCGGAGAGGCCCGGCACCTCCCTGATTCCCGAGGATGCGGTTGCAAGCCCGCGAGGATCGATCGCGTGAGCCTGGACATCGAAGAGGGGCCCCGCGTATCCGGTCATCGGTCGTTCTCCTTGCTGCTGGCCTGCATTTCCGGCGTCTCGAAGGCGAGACGATTGCGCGCCACCCAGTCGGCGAACGTCCGCGGCGATCGACCCGTGACCTGCTCGACCGTGGCCGTCAGCTCCAGTTCGTCGGGCTTCGGGCTGCCCGTGAGAGCCGAGAGGTAGTCGTGCAGGTCGGGCCCCATCTGCGGGCTCGCCGCGCGGAACTGCTCGTCGGTCACCTCGGCGAAGTCGACCCGGCGCCGGATCGCCTCGGCGAGCACCTCGACCTTCTGCCGAGGGCTCAGCCGCTCGGGCCCGGTGAGAGTGAAGGTGGCACCGACGTGCTCGTCGCCAACCAGGGCGACGGCGGCGACGGCGGCGATGTCGATCGGGTCGATGACGGGTATCGCGACGTCTCCGTACGGCGCACGGACCGTACCGGCCTGGACCATCGACTGCCACCAGAGGGCATTTGACGCGAACTGCCCGGGGTGCAGGATCGTCACACCGGGCACGGCGGCGCGAACGAGCGTCTCGTTCTCGCGCAGATGCCGTGCGTAGGCCAACTCCGGACGCGTCCGAGCCGTGATGGACGAGACGAGAACAGCCTTCCGCGTCTGCGACTCCGTCAATGCGCGTCCCAACTCCTTCGCATCGCCGGGAACGACGAGCAGCACCGACTCGACACCGTCGAGCGCTGCGACGAGGCCGGCGTAGTCCGAGGGGGCACCCTGGACCACCTCGACTCCGGTCGGCAGAGCGGCACGCGCAGGATCCCGAGACAGGGCTCTCACCTTCTCTCCCGCCGCGAGCAGGAGGTCGACGACCTCTCGACCGATCGGTGGCACCCGTCACGAGAATCATGCGTACTCCCTAGAATCAGTTATCTGTTTCTAGACTAGCCACCTACGCTGGGAGCATGTCTCAGCAAGCGCTGCTCTCGTCCGGTGATGTCGACGCGGTCCTGCCGTGGAGCCTCATCCGTGCCGCGCGGAAGGTGAGCTACCTCGTGACGGATGCGCTGACGCAGTTCGATCTGAGCCCTGTCGACTTCGGGATCCTGACCCACCTCGACGTGAACGGATCCGCAACGCAGGCCGAGCTGGCGCGGATGATCTACGTGCGACCCCAGAGCATTTGCGCAAGTTCAGAGCGGTGAACTGCGCTGGCAGAAGTATGCAGAAGACTTTGTTGCGAAGCAAGACAAATTACTTTGCGCAAATTGCAGGATCTCGATATGGTGGCCTCATGCCCGTCCCCGACCGACTCTGGAGGTCGTTGCGCGGCTCGCGGGCATAAGCGTCCCGACCGTGTCGAAGGTGCTTCGGGGCGGTACGGATGTCTCCGCCGCGACTCGCCAACATGTGCTCGACGCCGTGGCCCGCACGGGGTACCAGCCGCGTGTTTCAGCCCGGCAGCGCTCGGAGACGACTTCGATGCCGGCCCTGGTAGACCTCGTCCTGACCGCCGTCGACAACGCTTGGGCGACTCGCGCGCTGAGCGGCATCGAGGCCGAGGCGACCGACGCCGGAATCGGCGTGGTCATGACGATCGCGCGCGACACGGACGAATGGATGACGCGGCTGATGCGCCGTCGCTCGGAGGGGGCCGTCATCGTCGGCCTCGGGCCGACCGGGGTGCAGCTCGGCGCTCTGGCGGCCGCCGGCATTCCCGTGGTGCTCGTCGACCCTGTGATCAAGCCGCCCGACGACGTCTCGAGCGTGGGCTCGACGAACTGGGAAGGGGGCGCTCGGCCGGCGAGCACCTCGTCGGCCTCGGGCATCGCCGCATCGGGATCGTCGACGCGGGGCCTGGCACCCTGTACAACGCCGCCCGCGTCGACGGCTTCCGCTCGGCACTCACGAATGCGGGGCTCGACCTGCCGACGTCGAGGATCGTGCACGGAGACTGGTCGCGCGACGCGGCCGGCGAGGCCGTCCTCCCGGTGTTGGCCGGTGCCGACCGCCCGACGGCTCTCTTCGCATGTTCGGAGAGCATGGCGTTCGGCATCTACGACGCGGCCGCGTCGCTCGGCTTACGGATCCCGCAGGATCTCAGCGTGGTCGGCTTCGACGACCTGCCCGAGGCGCAGTGGGCGACGCCGCCGATGACGACCGTGCAGCAGCCGACGGCCGAGATGGGATCGGTGGCACTACGGATCCTGCTGGATCTGATCCGAGACCGGCGGGCTCCGCGTGGTCGACCGCGTGGTGTCACGCGGATCGAGCTCGCCACCCATTTCGTGGTGCGCGGCTCGACCGCGCCGCCGGAAGCCTGAGCGCGGGAGGAGTCAGTCGAGCTCGCAGGCGATGCCGTCTTTGTCGGCGTCGAGCTTCGAGTTCGCGTTGTAGAGGGTGAGGTCGGACTTCGGGGTGCCGGTGATCTTCTTGTCGGTGTTCGCTTTGGCGGTTGCGAACCGCATCGGTTCTCGTCGCAGGGGCATGGTCAGGCATCCGGGCATCCTTGATTAAGTGGGCAGGGTCTCCGTATTATGTGAGCACCCTCCCGTTTCTAGGTGGAACGATACCAACCTCATGAAGGATCCGCCATGACCACTACGAACTCCTCCGCCCGGCCCCAGACTTCTGGCCCCTCGCGTCCTGTGCGCCGGTGGCTGGTCCTGGCCATCTGCTGCATGAGTGTGGGTGTGACCGGAATCAACCTCACCATCGTCAACGTGGCACTGCCCTCGATCGGCCGAGACCTCGACGCGTCGGTCAGCAGCCTGCAGTGGACCGTGTCCGCCTACTCCCTCGTCATGGCGTGCCTCCTGCTGCTGTCCGGCTCGATGGCCGACAGGTTCGGGCGGCGACGCATCTTCCAGCTGGGCCTGGTGCTCTTCGCCGCCGGTTCTCTCCTGTGCGGTCTGGCACCCAGCGTCGGGTGGCTGATCGCATTCGTCAGCGTGCAGGCCGTCGGCGGGTCGATGCTGAACCCGGTCGCCCTGTCGATCGTCGCCAGCGTGTTCACCGACCGCGCCGAGCGTGCCCGTGCCATCGGCGTCTGGGGATCCGTCATCGGCATCACCATCGCGGCCGGCCCCGTCCTCGGTGGCCTCCTGGTCAGCGGACTCGGCTGGCGGTCGGTGTTCTGGATCAGCGTGCCGATCGCGATCATCGCCCTCGTGCTCACCCGAACGTTCGTCCCCGAATCCAAGGCCGCCACGGCACGTCGGTTCGACCCGTTCGGGCAGGTGCTCATCGTCGTGCTCTTCGCGTCGATCATTGCTGCAACGATCGAGGGCCCCCGCCGCGGCTGGAGTGACCCCTGGATCATCGGACTGTTCGCCCTCGCCGTCATGGCCCTCATCGCCCTGCTCGTCGTCGAGCCGCGCCGCTCACAGCCTCTGATCGACCTCCGGTTCTTCCGCAGCCCGCCATTCTCGGGGGCCAATGGCATCTCCGTCCTGATGTCGGCCAGTCTCGGCGGGTTTCTCTTTCTCAGCACGCTCTACCTTCAGGATGTCCGAGGCTTGACCCCGCTTCGTGCCGGGTTGATGATCATCCCTCTCGCCCTCGGCCAAGCCGTCGCCGCCAACCTCTCCGGGCGCATCGTCGCCGCGCGCGGCCCGCGACTTCCTCTCACGGTAGGCGGCGCACTCCTCGCCGCCGGCGGCTTCCTCCTGGTCCCTCTCACACCGCACACCGGCACCGCGTACCTCATCGTCGCCTACGCGGTCTTCGGCCTCGGCGTCGGCATGATCAGCCCCACGATCACCAACATCGCCGTCTCCGGGCTCCCCTCCGACCAGGTCGGCGTCGCCGGTGCAATCGCCGCCAGCGCCCGTCAGTTCGGCTCCTCCATCGGCGTCGCGGTCACCGGATCGCTCGTCGCCAGCACCGGCCCCGGCTTCACCGCCTCCAGTCACGTCGCCTGGGCCATCCTCGGCGGCTGTGGCGTCGCAGCCCTCGCCCTGGGGCTCCTCTCCACCAGCCGATGGGCTATCGGCGCGGCCACCCGAGACGGTCAGCGCGCGGCCGCCCAGGCAAGGTAACCCCCTTCAGCAACGTCGATGTCAGCCGTCCACGCGTCCACGCCGCCGCGGTGACCACGACGCCACCCGTCGGCCGACGCCCTGTGGCGACCCTGGCATCCTCAGTGAGCGCGAAGGCAGACGTTCGCCGCACGCCTTGGCAGATGTGCACGAGGGAACCGCCCGAGTGGGAACCGCTTGCGGGACGGGGCGGTTCGTCCATGGCATCAGGGAGTGCCCCGGAGGAATGCCTCCCCAGAGTGGAGAGGCTTGACGATGACGAACGCCACGAATCCGACGACGAAGACCGGGTGACTTAATTCTTTGGCCCTCGGCTGTCGCAGGCGAAAGGCACGAGGCGCAGCTTTCAAATCCAATGCCCTGTCTTCTTTATGGCCAGGCGCCGCAGGATCAGTATGGTGCCGACGCCTCCCGCGAAAATGAGGCAGCTTATGGCGCCGACAATAGGCCACACCACCACGCCAGGATGCCCCGCTGTATTGATGAAGCAGATAACCCCAAGAACACCGACGACAGCGATAGGAATGCCCGGCGAGATTAGTTTCTCCCAGATCCGCAGCACTTGTTTCGTGTTCACTGCCAGCTCCCATTTCTCTCAAACCACTGCACGCCGTGAGAGCGACCCAGCGGCAATCGTGGCCAATGAAATCTGAAAGCGAGGCTTAGTTCGAGGCCGCTCCCGACATATGATTTGGAAAATGAGCGACGGCCCAGACGGAAACACGGAGCCGCCTGACGCTGTAAGCACGAGTAGAAACGTCCCGAGGTCGCCTTGATAGCGGACCGTCGACGATGAGGCCGCATCACCAGATCCAACGCCGCCCGGGCGCCCGCAAGCCGAACGGCGGATTCTGGCGGTTATTGCAACAGGAGCTTCTCGATCGCTTCGATCGGTTTCTCGAAGGCTAATCGTTTGCGGGGTCGGTCGTTGAGTTCGGCGGCGACCCGGTCGAGGTCTTGCTCGGAGTGGATCGAGAAGTCGCTGCCTTTAGGGAAGTACTGCCGGAGGAGGCCGTTGGTGTTCTCGTTGATGCCACGCTGCCAGGGCGAGTGGGGGTCGCAGAAGAAGATCTTGATGTCGGCGTCGATGGCGGTCTGTTTCCATTCCCGCATCTCGACCCCCTGGTCCCAGGTCAGCGTTCCGCGGAGAGCAGCAGGCAGCGTCTTGATCTTCGCCGTCAGCGCGTCCCGCATCTTCTCAGCCGTGTAGCCGTCGGGCAGATGGACGAGCATGGTGTAGTTCGTCGACCGTTCCACGAGGGTGCCGATCGCGGTCTGGTTTCCCTTGCCGATGATCAGGTCCCCTTCCCAGTGGCCGGGGATGGCGCGGTCGTCGGCGTCCGCGGGCCGCTGGGAGATGTTGATCATGTCCGGGATCCGGTTCTTCCGCTGCCCTGTCTTCCTCGAGGGGTGGCGGAGCCCGCGGCCGGTGCGCAAATACCTGGTCAGCTCCTGCGTCAACGCGCCCCGGGACTGGACGTAGAGGGATTGGTAGATGGTCTCGGGTGACACCCGCATCTCCTCCTGGTCCGGGAACTCCCGTGTCAACCGTCCCGCGATCTGCTCCGGTGAGTACCTCTTCCGAAGGTCCTCCTCCACCTTCGCACGCAGGCGCAGATTCACGTGAAGCTTCGCCGGCTTCGGCCTCGACGCCCTCCGATACGCCAACACGTGAGCGGTCGTTAAACGATAAGGCGACCCTTGAGGGGTGTTCCAAGATAACTCCCGCGACACCGTCGACGTCGACCTCCCGATCACGGCCGCGATCTCACGCAACGACTTCCCCTGCGCCCGCAAGACCGCGATCTCTTCCCGGTCAGCAAACGTCAAACACCGCCCCTTGAGATCCCTGCCCCGCCGGGGTCGCACTCCGCCCGCAGCCATGAGGATCCGCGTTCCCGTCGTCCTATTCACGTCCAACGGCAGGACCGCGTCGGTGATGAAATCACCCGCCTGCATCCTCGCCCAGAACAGCTGGAGCAAATCAGGTCGAACACGAAGTGAATACGTCGCCACAGCACACCATCCATCAGGTGTTGCAACCACCGCAAGAACCCAAGGAACCTTCATCGTTCGCCTCGACCGACGTTCGGCAGGGAACGTCCGCTACGAAAACTTCCGAGGGTGGGCTGGACAGACCGGTGACGAGATCCTTCGTCGTGCCGCAGTCCTTGCATCGAAAGTGATGAAAGACTACTTTCGAAACATGTCTTTCGAGAAGAATGATTCCGCCGCGCCCATCCGTGCAGTTACCGACGCGCGAGCTTTGCGGGCTTTGGCTCATCCGATTCGACTGGCGCTCATCGAGATCCTCTCCATTGACGGGCCGATGACGGCGACCGAGGCGGCCGACAAGGTCGGTGAGTCCCCGAGCACATGTTCGTTCCACCTGCGCCAGCTGGCACAGTTCGGATTCGTCGAGGAAGCGGGCGGAGGGAAGGGGCGCGCTCGGCCTTGGAAGATGACGTCCATCGGCCTGGCCTTCGACCCCGAGGCGGCGGGAAACGAGGCCAAAATCGTGACAGCGACAGTCACTCGTCTTGTCCGGGATCGGCAGCTCGAGCGATACCGGGCGTGGCAGGTGAATCGCGAGAGCTATCCGGTCAAGTGGCGCAAGGCAGCGATCGACAACGAGTTCGCGTTCTGGATGACGGCCGATGAACTGGACGTACTCGGTCAGGAACTCGAGACGCTCTTGACGGATCGATTCCGGGAACGACTCAGTGACCCGAGCAAGCGTCCGGATGGTTCGGTTCCCGTGGAGCTGCTCACCCTCGGGTATCCGATGCGCGGTCTTGAAGGCGGCGACGATAAGTGAGATCGCTCTGGAGTCTGCCGAATGCGCGAAATTTCCTCATCGGTCAAAGCTTTTCTATCCTGGGTGACTCTGCGCTCTGGCTGGCCGCAGGCGTCTGGGTCAAAGTCCTCACAGGGTCCAACGCGGCCGCGGGGCTGACGTTCTTCTTCCTCTCGGTCCCTTCACTCGCATCCCCCCTTGCCGGCATGCTTGTCGACAGGGTCAGGCGGCGGCCACTGCTCATCGTCACGAACGCGGTCACTGGGGTGGCGCTGCTGCCGCTGGTCTTTGTTCATGATGCAGGCGAGGTCTGGGTGATCTGGGTCGTCATGACCCTCTACGGCTGCTCCAATACGGTGCTTGGCTCGGCGCAGTCAGCCCTCTTGACCGTCATCGTGCCCGACGATCTCCTCGCCCACGCCAACGGTGTGCTGCGTACCGTCCGGGAGGGGCTCCGGCTCATCGCGCCTCTCCTGGGTGTGGGACTTTTCACGCTCGTCGGCGGGGGCGTCGTTGCCGTGGTCGACATGGGCACCTTCGCCATCGCCCTCATCTCTCTACTTCTCATCAACACTCACGAGAAAACCCCCGATCCATCGCAACGAGGACACTGGCGAGCCGAGGTCTCCGCCGGATTCCGGTACGTCTGGCACACCGCGATCCTGCGGCAGATTACCGTGTCGACAGGCCTGGTTCTTCTCGTCGTCGGGCTCTTAGAGACCGTCGTGTTCGCCCTCGTCAGTCGAGGGCTCCACGAACCAGCATCCTTCGTGGGCGTAGTCATCACCATCCAAGGCGCCGGCGCCATTCTCGGCGGGCTGACGGCCGCATCTGCCATGAACCGCTGGAACGAGCGCTTCGTCGTGGCCGTGAGCATGCTCGTCCTCGCCATCGGGGTGGGCCTGTGGATCGTGCCCCAGGTCGCCGTCGTGCTGGCCGGCAGCGTCATCGTCGGGGCCGCTCTGCCTTGGCTCGTCGTCGGAACCTCCACCATCGTCCAGCGCCGCACCCCAGAAGCCCTCCAGGGCCGCGTGTTCTCCGCCTTCGATACGGCCACCACGGTGCCGCAGACCATTTCCATCGCCCTAGGTGCCGCACTCGTGAGCGTTATTCCTTACACGACACTGCTCGCGGTCACCGTGGTCGTCACTGGCGTCTCCGGTCTCTGGCTCTTCACCAGACGCGCCGAGGGGGCCGCCGCCTTGAATGCGGCACCGGCCTCGAGAGGAACCTGATCCTGAAGGAAACGGCTCGCGGGAACGCCAACGACGTCCGGAGGGGAACCTCTATCGTTCAGACACAGTCTTCTAGCCCCAGGAGGAATGGCATGACCGATTGGTTGGCGAGCTACACGTTTCCAGATACTTGGAGGGATCTCAGGCACCATGTCTCAAGTCGGGCAGTCGTTGACAGGCTAGAGTCGGAACTTCGGCACGAACTACATGACGAGCACCTCCTTGTCAATAGGACTAGCACCGTCATTTCACTATCTCTCGCCCGAGACGACGTCGTTCTCGCTCTTGATCGGGCGACTGCTGTGATAGTCCACCTCACCTACACGCGCACGCCACCGGAATCTCCGCCTTGGCCGCTAACACAATTAGTTGAGAACGCGGCAGAGCTGGACACGTTGCTTTCGGCGCGAGAATAGCTAGTCGGGACCAACCTCCAGCGTGCATTTTGCTGGAGTCCGCCGAAGGATGAGTAGTCCTTATCGCGTAGATTGGGCTGAGGACCTGCCCTAGTCGGTTATCCGCACCACCGGCACCGGCCTGTTTTGGGAGAGGGAGGTAGCCCGTTCGAGCCGGGCCAGGTCGTGCACAATCTAATGTGCTTCGTGGAGTCCCGATTGGTCAGGCGGTCGGCTTGAATTCATAGAGCCAGATCGTTCGGCCCTCGTGGTCGATCTCGGGCGGCAAATCCGATCTCACGTAGTGCGCATCGTCCTCGTCACCTTCGAAGTCGGGATTCTCGTCCAACGGTTCGAGATCAAGATGGCCCGGCAGGGAAGGGCTTCGGTGAAGCGCTCCATCCCGCGGATCATCTCGAGTCGGAGCCCCCGTAGTCCGAAGCCAGAACTCTTCTGCGTAAGCCATGAACTCAAACTAGTAGAGCGTCGTGTCTAATGTTGTGGGTATAGTCGTCGAAGTTTGGTGCGGGCGTCGGTTGTGGTGAATTGCCAGTCGACTTGTCGCTGGTCGGCGTTGGTGGCGTTTTGCCAGGCGGCGAGTTCGGTGTTGAGCAGGTCGAGGTCGTCGATGCGCCGGGTGAGGCATTGCCGTGTCAGCGCGGAGAGCTCGATCTCGGCGATATTGAGCCAGGAGCCGTGTTTGGGCGTGTAGTGGATCTCCAGGCGGCGGGCGAGCGCGCGGGCCTTGCCGGGTTCGAATGCCTCGTAGAGCGACCCGAGGGTATGGGTGTTGAGGTTGTCCATGACCAGTACGACCCGTTCGGCGTGCGGATAGTCGACGCTCAGGAGCTGGTCGATCTCAGCGGCCCAGTCCACTCGGGTCCGCCTCGGCCTCGCGTCGACACGGCGGCGCCCGGCGAGTGGTTCAACCCAGACGAAGATCGAGCAGGTGCCGTGACGGACATACTCCGAGTCCTCTCGCAGGTCGCGGCCCGGCGCGGCGGGGATCGGGTCGCGGGCGTGGGCGAGCAGCTGGTAGGGCTTCTCATCCATACACACCACCGGTACCGCCGGATCGAACGGGCGATGGTAGACCTCTAGCACGTCCTCCATCCGGGCCACGAACTCGCCGTTGGCGTGCGGGGGGATCGTCCAGCACTTCTTCAGATGAGGACGAAGCCCCCTTTTTTGAGGGTCCGGCCGATCGTGGAATGATCCAGCGGCGGCAGGCCCTCGGTGAGCAGCACGTGTTTCTCCAGCAGCCGCAGCGACCACCGGTCGAAACCTGCCGGGGGCTTCGTGCACGCCAGCGCGATCACCCGCGCCTCAACATCCCCAGTCACCTTCGCGGGCACCGGCGGGCTTGCGCGTTTGCGGCGGCCGATCACCTCCTCGATACGGCCGGCGGACTCCGTGAACCGCTTCGCGACCAGATACACCGTGCCCTCACTGACCCCTGCCCGCTCGGCCACCACCCGACGATCCGGCACCGGGCCGGGTGCCTCGTCCAAAGCCAGCAGAATCCGTGCCCGGGCGATCATCCGTGCCGGATGCGTTCCCCGCGACACCACCCTCGTCAGCTTCACACGATCAGCGGCCATCAACACGACGACATGACCCTTCGGTCTCGGCATGGCAACGACTCCTCCCGATCAAGTATTAATCGGAAACAGCCAACCCCTTCAATACCCAAACAGTTAGAAGCGACACGCTACTAGACGTTGTCTCAAACGGCGATGCTGGCGAATCAGGACTCACTCGCTCACGGAAGCCGGACCTCTCGCGTGCGGCACCGCAGGCGCCCACATGGGAACCTCAATCGCTCCTTCGCGGTCCTAGCCATGGCTTAGTTGAGTTAACTACGCTCAAGTTCATGGTTGCGAAGCACTCTGGAGTCACTCGGCTGCCGCGCTCGTTCACGAGCTGGGCGATCACAGCCTCGCTATCGGACGTCGGCGACAACGCCATGTACTTCGCGCTTGTCTGGGCGGCGACCGCTCACGGAGGCGCATCGGCCGGTCTCGTCGTCAGCGCCATCACGATTCCCCGAACGGTGCTGCTGCTTCTGGGTGGCGTGATGGCTGATCGCACAGGGCCGCGCGCTGTCATGCTCGCCTGCGATGCGGCCTTGTTCACCGCCACGGCCGCTCTGGCTATTGCATCCTGGAGGCTCGGATCGCCGTTGTGGCTGTTGCTCACGGGCGCTTTTGCCGTTGGCGTGGTGACCGCGTTCTATCTGCCCGCTTCGTCATCGATGCCCCGGCGACTGGTGTCGGATTCGCTCGTGCCACGCGCAGTAGCGGTGCGACAGTCTGGTCTACAGCTGGCCGAGCTGTCCGGTGGTCCTCTCGGCGGGGTACTGGCCGCGGGGCTCGGCTTCGCTGCGGCCGCAGGCATCAACGCGTTCAGCTTCGTGCCGGTGCTGGTCGTCATGGTGAAGTCCCGCACGATTCGAGCTGCACCGGCAGCCGAAGGTCCACGACGATCCGTTCCGCGCGAGGTGGCGAGCGGGTTGGCTTTGGCCGTCTCTCAACCCCTCATTCGAGTCGGGCTCCTCTTGTCGGCCGCAGCCGTCATCGTCGTGACGCCCACGGGGTCGGTCCTGATCCCCCTCCTCGTCCGCCAGCAGCACTGGGCCGCTGCCGCTGCCGGGCTGACACTCGGCGCGGAAAGCGTCGGTGGCGTCGTCGTGGCACTCGCTGTCGCTCGGGTCGGAACGTTCAGCCGCCCAGGAGGCGCCGCCGCCGCGGGCCTGGCCGTCGCCGCGGTCGGAGTCGCCCTCCTAGCCGTCTCGCCCTCGCCCGCCGGTGTCGGAGCCGCCCTCGTTCTCGGGGCCGGAGTGGCTCTGTTCACCAGTCACGCGTTCCCTCTGATCCTGACGGGCACACGACCCGATCACCTCTCGCGGGTCCAGTCGCTGCTCAGCATCGTTCAGGCTGTCGTCCTCATTCCTGCTGCACCTCTGATCGGGCTCTCCGCCAACGACGCCGGCGTCGCTTCGACGCTCGTCATCTGCGCCGGAGTTCTGGCCGCCGCCGCCGGCGTTGCCCTGCTCGTCTCGTCCTGGCGTGACAGCCGAGCCGCGTCGGCAAGTGACTCGACCGCCGATTGAAGCTTGCTTTGGATTCGCTCGAGCTGGGGCTCCCGGTCGATCTGCACCCAGACGACAATGAACCCGACACCAACCTCCTCGCCCGATTACTCCATCCAGCGTGAGAGTCAGACGTCAAAGAGGATTTCGGCCGAGACCGCGGACCATTTGAATGAGGTCGTCGACGTTCTGATCGGGTTCACCCGCCCACCGTGGGTCGGACGGGTTCATGGCACCCGATTGCACGCCCTGGCCGTCCCAGAATCCGCCGTTCGACACGGTCACGGCGAACCCCAGCAGGCCTGTGCTGAGCATCCGCTCGACCCGCGGGATCGCGAATTCGTCCACACTGGCATCGCGGAGGACGCCGTACATCTCGTCCATGACCGTGATCGCCTCCGGCGCGACGTACGAACGTTCGAGAACGAGCCGAAAGACACCAGGGCGTACGACCGCGACTTCCAAGAGTGCGCGTGCGATCGAGTGCAGTCGTGTCTCCCAGTCGAGGCTGCGGTCGGGAAGACGGCGGGGATCGTGATCATCGGGCTCGCTGCCGCGGTGACACTGCGGTGCCACTCCCGCCATCTCGAGGCTAGGAATAGGTTCACGAGGTGAGGTCACGCTCTAGCCAGCCCATGCGACTTCGGCGCAGTCGTCGTAACAACTCGATGGCCGGTGCGGGGCAAGCCTTACCCTGACGTCATGCGGCGCACGCCGGGGAACCTTTTCGTGCATTAGCTACTCTGGCCTTATGGCTTTGTTCTGTGGCGGGTCCCTGAAGTTGTTCCAGAGCCGGCTCGCCACGGATGGCTTAGGAAGGTCTCGCCCTCACGGTGGTTCACGTGAGTGATCTGCCGACTGTGTCGGAGGTCCGGTTGGTCCTGTCGCACATGTTGTCTCGGGCGCACTTTGCAGGTGCGGGGGAGTTTCTGGCACAGGTTGAGTTGGTTGAGGGGGTGTCCGGGCAAATCGACTATGTCGATTTGTCTCTCAGTTCGTCTGTTGCCGCTGCACCGGCGCCGTCGAACCCGCTACCGGTTTGTGGGTACGTGAATGACTTAGCGGGAGAACCGCTAGGCGAGCTCCTAATCTGGGTCACGGACGGAAAGCTTGACTGCCTCGAATATGCCGAGTACCTCCACGAATACAAGTCCTGGCCACGCTTGGACCAGGTCGTCGCCGTAAGGACGTCTTAGCGAGCTTGGTTAGCCCGCGTCGATTTCAGGGGACGTCTCCCGGCTGCGACACTTCGTCGCCCGCAGTCGCTGCCGGATGTGGACCTTCACCGTTCATTCTGGCTTGGGACGATCTGTTCCGGCTCACGGCATCGGCACGGTGCTTTCAGCTGCTGCGTAAGTCGGCAAAACTGCCTGACCAGGATGGCATCGGAGCCCCACCACCGAAGTAAAACACGTGAGCTTGGCGGCCCAGCTCTTCTTGAATGGTGCCCGCCAAGCGAGCTCCCAATGCCCGGACGCGCCCGCCGGCTGGAACCCCCATGGCTCCGGGGTGGTCAATGACTCGACCAATGGAGTTGCTCCATGCGGTCGCCGCCAGTGACACGGACGGGGACAGCGGGAGGTCCTCGAACCGCAGGAGCGAACTGCCAATGGTGTAGTCGGCCCGTTTTTCCCACTGGATGACGTCGCCGACTGCGCCGAGCCCGCTTGGTGCCACAAGCACGATCGAGTCACCTGGATCTTCGAGGTATTGCGCTTCGAGAGTGCCGAGGCCGCCACCTCCCGCGCACCAGACGACGCTTTCGTCGCCGATTTCCAGTTGTAGCTCGGCCGCGAGTTCGAATGACCGGGTGACGAGGTGGAGCGGCCAATCTGGGCCGCGAAATCCGTGCTCGTCTTCCGAATCCACACATTCGACGTTCCATCTGTCGAGGCGAATGCGAAGGTCGCTGGAAAGCTCAATATTCGTTGTCTCGACGTGACCGTGCATCCTCCCGGACTCATAGGCCCATAGAGGCAAGTCTCCCTGAGCGACGACCTCGGACATGAGAAGGATTTGAGCGGGAACCGAGATCACGCGCTCACATTACCGAGACTCAATCGACCGAGACAGCGACCCTCCTCGTACGTGCCGGCGACGTTCGCAGGGGCAACCCTCACCGTTTGCTTCCGCCGACGTCCGAGGAGGAACCATGAGCGGGAGCGGCGAGGAGGGCACGGGCGAGGTCGCCGATGCGTCTGCCGCGGTGATCGTCGTCCCTAGCCACGGAAACGACCAAACCACCGGCGCTTCTTAGGTTCAGACGTCACCGGATACCACTCTGCGAGGGAAGCAGACTCCCGCAAATTCGCCTGCAAAACTTCGTCCTCTCGTTCCTGCGCCACAAAGCCCAGGAAGGCCTCGCGGGCAGCCTTGTTCGACGCTGGTGATTGCGACCGAATCGACCTGTCCGCGCGTCCATCGACTTGGAAGTCGACCTCGAACTCCCCACCCAGCTCGTCGGCCACGCGACAAGCCAACCCAAAACCCTCCAAATCAGAATCGGGATCGCTGAGTTGCTTCCCTTTCCACTCTTCAAGGTCGCGAACCAGCTCAGGGGAAAGGGCCGACTCCCCGTAGTCGACCATTCCCGGAAACCAGATGACAGACTCCGCATAGTCCGCGAAGAGACGGACTGTTCCAAGGGGCGGCTCGACGGCGTCCATGGAGAGATGCTAGCTGCCGCCGCCCAGCAGGCGTCGAGGTCGAGAAGCTGCCGAGCCTGGTTGCGGTACTCGTGATGACTCGTGAGGCAAATGCAGATCATCGTCAACTAGACATCGAATGGCATACGGTCGGCATCGAGCCCGAGGCGGCACTTGCCGTCGCCCTCAGTGTGTGAGGCCGATGGTCCAGTCGCCATTGCGGTCCTCCTCATTGCCGGCTGCCCGCTCAGCGAACACAGCCTCAGCCGCCGCGTTGATCGCCGGTCCCGCAGCACGGAAGCGCCGCGGCGACCGAAGGCGCTCGTCGGGGTCGAACTCGACGACGAACCTCGAACCGATCTCGTTCGCGAGGCGCGTCGCCAAACGAATACCCTCGTTCCGGAAGTACGGCATGGACTCGGCATCAACGACGTACAGGTTGGTCTTCGTATGTGAGAGGAAGAACCGCACCCACTCCAGCAACTCTTTGATGAAGGCATCGCTCAGCTTCGAGTCTTCGAGGTCAACGGGACCGGAGAACCAGATCACGTCGCTTTCGTCCTCTGGCGCCAACGAGACCAGGTCTGCCTCGTGAATCTCCTCCTGGCGTCCCATGGCGACAGGTTAGTGCCGACTCAATCCTCGGACTTCGGCCGAGCATGGCCGCCCGCAAGCCGGACCCGCAGCGTGCGCTTGGGATGTCGTCCGGGGAACCCTTTGCGTCACACTTGCCACATGGCATTCGATGAAGTTGTCTATGAGTGGCGCGGCTCGGTAGCCGACCAGGAATTATCGGCTCTTCACGCGGCGGCGTTTGACCACAAACTAGTAGCGTGTCGCTTCTAACTGTTTGGGTATTGAAGGGGTTGGCTGTTTCCGATTAATACTTGATCGGGAGGAGTCGTTGCCATGCCGAGACCGAAGGGTCATGTCGTCGTGTTGATGGCCGCTGATCGTGTGAAGCTGACGAGGGTGGTGTCGCGGGGAACGCATCCGGCACGGATGATCGCCCGGGCACGGATTCTGCTGGCTTTGGACGAGGCACCCGGCCCGGTGCCGGATCGTCGGGTGGTGGCCGAGCGGGCAGGGGTCAGTGAGGGCACGGTGTATCTGGTCGCGAAGCGGTTCACGGAGTCCGCCGGCCGTATCGAGGAGGTGATCGGCCGCCGCAAACGCGCAAGCCCGCCGGTGCCCGCGAAGGTGACTGGGGATGTTGAGGCGCGGGTGATCGCGCTGGCGTGCACGAAGCCCCCGGCAGGTTTCGACCGGTGGTCGCTGCGGCTGCTGGAGAAACACGTGCTGCTCACCGAGGGCCTGCCGCCGCTGGATCATTCCACGATCGGCCGGACCCTCAAAAAAGGGGGCTTCGTCCTCATCTGAAGAAGTGCTGGACGATCCCCCCGCACGCCAACGGCGAGTTCGTGGCCCGGATGGAGGACGTGCTAGAGGTCTACCATCGCCCGTTCGATCCGGCGGTACCGGTGGTGTGTATGGATGAGAAGCCCTACCAGCTGCTCGCCCACGCCCGCGACCCGATCCCCGCCGCGCCGGGCCGCGACCTGCGAGAGGACTCGGAGTATGTCCGTCACGGCACCTGCTCGATCTTCGTCTGGGTTGAACCACTCGCCGGGCGCCGCCGTGTCGACGCGAGGCCGAGGCGGACCCGAGTGGACTGGGCCGCTGAGATCGACCAGCTCCTGAGCGTCGACTATCCGCACGCCGAACGGGTCGTACTGGTCATGGACAACCTCAACACCCATACCCTCGGGTCGCTCTACGAGGCATTCGAACCCGGCAAGGCCCGCGCGCTCGCCCGCCGCCTGGAGATCCACTACACGCCCAAACACGGCTCCTGGCTCAATATCGCCGAGATCGAGCTCTCCGCGCTGACACGGCAATGCCTCACCCGGCGCATCGACGACCTCGACCTGCTCAACACCGAACTCGCCGCCTGGCAAAACGCCACCAACGCCGACCAGCGACAAGTCGACTGGCAATTCACCACAACCGACGCCCGCACCAAACTTCGACGACTATACCCACAACATTAGACACGACGCTCTACTAGTCGTTGAGCCCTGGGGTCACCGCCTCGAGAACCATTCGCTGGGTTGGGTAACCGCTCGTCAGAACGACACTCTTATCGGCTTTGTCAATGTGGTCGGAGACGGAGGCCGACATGCTTTCCTGCTCGATACCTCGGTCGCTCCGGAGCAGCAAGGTAGTGGCATTGGTGGCGCTCTCGTGCGCAAGACGATCACGGCGTGCCAACTGGCCGGCGCGGAGTGGCTGCACGTGGACTTCGAATCAGACCTGGAAGCGTTCTACCTAAGCCTGAATCCACCGATGGACGTTTAGTTGGGGTCGGCGCGTTAAACGGAGAATGCCTTTCTGATCAGGGAAAATAGAGCTTGTTCAGAGTCCTATTCGCCCGATAAGGAAGGCATCTCGCAGGTGCAAGTTTCTCACGCCGCCAGGACTGCTGCTGCGTCATTTGATGACCCGAATCTCGTGTCGACCGCCGGGCTGCTCCCGGTCATGCGCTTGGCCGAGACCGCCGGTCTTCGCAGCCTGGCCGATCAGTGGTTGACGGTTCCGTCGGACAAGGGTGCCAACGCCGGGTTGAAAGTCTCCTCCCTGGTGGCGGGGATGGTTGCCGGTGCGGACTCGATCGATGACATGGCGCTGCTGCGTCACGGTGGCACGGGCAAGCTCTTCACCGCCTGTTATGCGCCGTCGACGTTGGGATCGTTCCTGCGGGAGTTCACGTTCGGGCATGTCCGCCAACTCGACGCCGTCGCCTCCCGGCTCCTCGTGGGCCTCGCCCGGGAAACACCCCTTGTCCCGAAACCCTCCGGCGCAGGCATGGTCTTCGTGGATGTGGACGACACGATCATCGAGGTGCACGGGCATCAGAAGCAGGGCGCCGGGTTCGGATACTCCAAGGTCCGCGGCCTCAACGCACTCCTGGCGACCGTGTCCACCGACACCAGCGCCCCGGTGATCATCACCCAACGGTTGCGGAAGGGCGCGTCCGGATCGCCGCGCGGTGCTGCCCGGATCGTCGCCGACGCCCTGAAAACCGTCACAAGACTCCCCGGGACATCGACGGCCCCGGTGCTGCTGCGGGCGGACTCCGCCTATTACGGCTTCGCGACCATCAACGCGGCCCGGAAAGCGGGAGCGGCGGTGTCGGTCACGGCCCGGCAAGATCCGGCCGTGAAACGCGCGATCGCCACCATCCCGGAGAACGCGTGGACCCCGATCGACTACCCCAACGCGATCATCGATGAGGACACCGGCGCGTTGATCTCCCACGCGGAAGTCGCCGAGGTCCCCTTCACCGCATTCACCTCGAGGGCGAAGAAAGACCACACCCCAGGTCGGCTCGTGGTGCGGCGCATCCCGGAGCTGAACAAGAACAACCTTCAGCATCCGACGCTTTTTGACACGCACCGGTTCCACGCGTTCTTCACCACCAGCGCCCTGGACACGGTGACCGCGGACCAGGTGCACCGCCGGCACGCGATCATCGAGCAGGTCAACGCCGATTTGAAGCATTCCGCCCTGGCGCACCTGCCGTCGGGGATCTTCACCGCGAACGCGGCCTGGCTGGTCCTCGCCGTCATCGCCTTCAACCTCACCCGCGCCGCCGCCACCATCACCGGGCAGGCCCTGGCGAAAGCGACCACCGCCACGATCCGCCGGAAACTGATCACCGTCCCGGGCAGGGTCGCGTCCTCCGGACGCCGCATCCGCCTGCACCTGCCCCATGCCTGGCCCTGGGAGGCCGCCTGGACCGCGCTGTTCGCTCACACGACAGGGCCACCCCGACGCTGATCAACCCCTCCGACCAGCCATCACGGCGCGACTAGGAACCAACAGTGGAACGATCAGGGCAGCAAGGCCCCAGGCTTCACCGCGCCCACCCGCACCCCGACGCTCACCCACCCCGCGACCCCACCCACCCCAGAAACATCGGTGGATTCAGGCTAAGGCAAGACAGCTTTCGCTCGACGGCCGCCGGAATCCTGCACCTGCCTGGCGTCCACTAGCGGGACCTCTCGCGTGCGGCTTCGCAGGCGCCCACATGGGAACCTCTAGCGGACGCTGGCGCTCCTCGACGCTCGAATTCCCACAATGACCCCGCCGACAAGAAGAACAACGCCGAGCGCAGCCACCACGAACTCCAGCCCGGAACCGGGCATCGTCTGCGAAACGGTCGCGTGTTCGTCGGCCCAGGACCCAAGTAGAGCGCCCTGAATATAGGTCAAGACGATCAAGATGAGTCCAACCCCGGCTGTGGTCCAGGCCCACACCTTCATGACATCTCCAGTCGCTCAATGCGTGCCCAGTGGCGGCGAAGCACGTTTGAAGGTTAGAGGCCTGGCAGGCCGCGGTCTTCATCCCGAAGTCGCAATTGCCCAACCACTTACGGGACATGCCGCCTCGCCGCATCAATGGACCCCGGTGACGTCCCCGGGAATGGTGTAAATCTTCGGGCTCTGAGCGTTGCTTCGGCGACGTGAAGAGCCGCCGTGTGATGGTCAATGAGAACCGACTAAAACTCTCACACGAAGGACACCACACGATGGCTCTGGACCAGTCTGCCCTGCTCGACCAGCTCGGCCAATTGAAACTCACCGACGTCACCGACCGAATACGCACCGCGACCGAAACGCTCTACCAAGAGCTGATCGACGCGGAAGCTTCCGCGTTCATCGGCGCGGAACCCTACGAACGCAACTCGGAGCGGACCGCTCTGCGGAACGGCTCGCGACCGAGAACACTCACGACGACGGTCGGGGACCTCTCGTTGAAGATCCCAAAGCTGCGGCAAGGGTCGTTCTTTTCAGCACAGCTGGAACGGCGGCGGCGCATCGATCAAGCTTTGTTCGCCGTCGTCATGGAGGCCGACCTGCATGGCGTCTCGACGAGGAAAATCGACGACCTCGTCAAGGCGCTCGGCGCCGACACCGGGATCTCGAAGTCCGAAGTGTCCCGGATCTGCGCCGACCTCGACCAGGAAGTCGGCGCGTTCCGCGACCGCGATCTCAGCTCGGTCGAGTTCCCGTATGTGTTCCTCGACGCGACTTACTGCAAAGTTCGGGTCGATCACCGGGTCGTGTCCCAAGCCGTCGTCGTCGCCGTCGGAGTCGCCAGTGACGGCCACCGGGAAGTCCTCGGGTTCGACGTCGGTGACCGTGAGAACGAGACTTTCTGGACCACGTTCCTCCGCAGCCTGAAAAGCCGCGGTCTTGCCGGGGTGAAGCTGGTCATCACCGATGCTCACACCTGGTTGAAGAAAGCCATCGGCACCGTTTGCGCACCGGCCGCGGGCTCCGCCACCCCTCGAGGAAGACAGGGCAGCGGAAGAACCGGATCCCGGACATGATCAACATCTCCCAGCGGCCCGCGGACGCCGACGACCGCGCCATCCCCGGCCACTGGGAAGGGGACCTGATCATCGGCAAGGGAAACCAGACCGCGATCGGCACCCTCGTGGAACGGTCGACGAACTACACCATGCTCGTCCATCTGCCCGACGGCTACACGGCTGAGAAGATGCGGGACGCGCTGACGGCGAAGATCAAGACGCTGCCTGCTGCTCTCCGCGGAACGCTGACCTGGGACCAGGGGGTCGAGATGAGGGAATGGAAACAGACCGCCATCGACGCCGACATCAAGATCTTCTTCTGCGACCCCCACTCGCCCTGGCAGCGTGGCATCAACGAGAACACCAACGGCCTTCTCCGGCAGTACTTCCCTAAAGGCAGCGACTTCTCGATCCACTCCGAGCAAGACCTCGACCGGGTCGCCGCCGAACTCAACGACCGACCCCGCAAACGATTAGCCTTCGAGAAACCGATCGAAGCGATCGAGAAGCTCCTGTTGCAATAACCGCCAGAATCCGCCATTCCTTCCGCGGTCACGGCTCTTGTTTCGCCTCGGGTTGCTACCTAGCGGAAATGGGATTGGACGGCTTCGGCTGCGCGCGATGCGAGGGGGTAGCCGGCGTAGCCGGCGAGGACCGTCATGAGCACTTCGAGGGCTTCTTGGTCGATGCCCGCGCGGACGGCCCTCGCGAGGTGCGTCTCGAGTCGATCTCCGTCGACGACGCCCTGCGCCACGAGGGCGGAGATGATGGCGATGCTGCGGTCACGGCCAGACAGTGCCGGGTGCGACCACATGGCTCCGCCGGCGGATTCCATGGCCTCCGTCGCGAACACGGCGCCGACTCGTCGGGCGAACTCAGCGGGAACGTCCGGTTCGGTCAGGCCAAACGTCTCGGCGTACACGCGAGCTCCTCGGCCGAGTCGTGAATCGTGACCGAAGCCCCTGTCAGACACGGGAGGTACCGCGCGCTTCGACGACGAGCGCGGCGACCGCCGTGGGTATCCACTCACGCCCGGCCCATGCCGGGTGGTGCGAGACCATCGCCCCGACGACCGCCGAGGTCACCGTTGCGTCGGAGAGCCCCGCATCCAGGGAGGTGAGAGTCTCCGAGCGGAGTTCGGCCAAAGCGCCGCGAACCTGGGCGAGGAGCTCGACACCCCGGATGTCACCATGTCCGGGAACGACGATCTTCGGGTCGAGGCTGATGAGGGAGTCCATGACGGCGATCCACTTGGAGCCGTTCACGTCGACGTCGTAGGGCGGGAACCAGGGGAAGATTGGGAACTGGTCGGACTCGACCAGGTCACCTGTGAAGAGCACACCGACGTCGGGGACGATCACGACCTGGTCGCCGAGGGTGTGGCCTTGACCGGTGGGCCGGAGTTGGACGATGCGGCCGCCGAGATCGAGGTCATGGACGCCGTCGAAGACGATGTCGGGGGTAGCGGGCACCACTCCCGCGAGCCGTGTGGCGATGACGGGTGACAGCCCGGCGAACATCTGCAGGTAGCCGGCGCTCTTTTTTTCGAGATCGATCGCCTGGGCTCGGTTGACGAGGTAGGTGGCGTGCCCGGTGAAGACCTGGGCGCCGAAGGCGTGCTCGGGATGGAAATGCGTCGTCGTCAGGTAGAGGCGCCGGCCGGCCGCGAACGACATTGCGAAGGCGAGGACGGCGGTCGCGTTCTCGATACCCATTCCCGTGTCGACGACGAGGACGGCGTCGGATCCGCCGATGACCCCGATGTTCGGCACGAGATCCACGCCCCGGTTCTCGATCACCACCAGGTCGGAGGCGATCTCTCGGGCATTCTCGACCCGCACTTCCGGGTCGATGATCGGCGGGGCATCAGCAGAGAAATCGGCGCCGGTGGACGGAGCAGGGGTGGAATCCGACATGGTGTTCCTTTCGTCGGATCCAGTTCAGTCGAGCTGCGCTGTTCCGTCCAACACCGTTTGCGCATCGGCGATACCCGATCGGTATGTCTCGGCCGCCACTGCCGCAAAAGACCGGACGAGCGGATTGCGGTTACCTCGACGCCAGGCCACCACGAAGTCGCTTCGAGTCGCACCCTTGAGGGGGGCCGTTGCCATCCCATCGGGGAGTGCGTGAGGCATCGGCATCAGCCCGATGCTGCCATTCCAGAGGACGGATTGGAGGCACTCGCTCGCCGTTCGGACGACGGGCCCTCGGCCTGCTGCTCCCGCGGCGACGGCGGGTGCTGTCCAGAAGTCACGCCACACCGGGTCGGTGCCGTCGGGGAACCGGAACCACGTCCGACCGGCGAGTTCGCCGGCGCCCACCTCGGCCCGGCCGGCCAGGTCGTCGTCGGATCGGACGACGACGAAAACCGGGTCGGAACGCAGGATGCGCGTGGTGATTCCTGCCGTCTGGAACGGAGTCCGCGTGAGGGCGACGTCCACGACGCCTGCACGCAGGCCCGCTGTCGGGTCCGTGAGATCCTTCTCGCGAATTCGGATGCTCACGTGCGGATGCCTCGAACGAAAGGCATCCGCAAGGGCAGTGTGCTCGGCACTGTCGGCCAGTGACCCGATCGTCAACGAGGCCGGCCCGGTCGCGTCCACGACGCGCTGTCTCACAGCATCCGCCTGCGCAAGGAGTGCCCTCGCCTCATCACGCAGAACATTGCCGGCCGTGGTCAGGGCTACACCGGCGGACGACCGTGAGAACAGTTCGGTGCCGAGGTCCGTTTCCAACTGCTGGATCGCCCGACTCAGCGGCGGCTGCGTCATGTGCGGCCTTGCGGCCGCCCGCCCGAAATTCAGCTCGTCGGCTAGGACGACGAAGTACCGGAGCGTACGAAGTTCCACGGGCGCAGGCTACCCCTCACACCATCTCGCCTGTGAGCGGCAGCAAGCCCAGCTCCCGCAGCCTTTATCGAACAGCCGGATTGCAGGCCCACAGTCGGGGTTCCCCTCCGAACCAATGCGAGGGCGCACGATGAGGGTCCGGCTTACGGACGGTGAGTTGACTTCCTGTCGGACGCGAAGAATGACGGCAGGCCTACTCTCGACCGGGTGTCGACGTGGCGACAATCGGTCGCACCGGAGCGTGCCGGGAAGGAAGCCAGGCTATGGGAGCGAGTGTCTTTGGCTCGTATTGGTGGGTGGCGCTGGTCGTCATCGCGGCCATCGTTGGATTCGCGATCTACAACTCGATTAGGCACAGGGGCCGATGAAGCCCGTGGGCTCCGGGCCGGACAATATGAAGGGCCTTCTGTGAGGGCTGAGTCGAAGGTCGTCCTGGCTCCCCCTCGATTCGCTTTCTCAATTTCGGCGCAGTGATCTTGATCGTTCTCGTCACGGCACTTCTTGCGGTCTATCCACCGTTTCGGCTCGTGCAGACAATTTTGTCCGGTGCCGTAGCTGTCGTGGCACCGACAAGGTGTCCGAAGAGATGGCGACCTGGTCCAACCGGCCCTTGACGGCGTGTCGGCGGCGATCTTCATCGTCCCTGGCCGGGAACACCGGCCATGGGCCCAGCGATCGTGGTGAAGATCCGCGATGGGCAGGTCGCCACTCCCCGGGCGGGAAGACCGCCCGTGGGCCCAGGCCCGTCTATGCCGCGATCGGCGTCTCCCTAGAGGGGAGAAGGACGTCCTGGGCTTGTGGGCCGGGACCGGGGGTGAGGGGGCGAAGTTCTGGATGAGTGTCCTGACGGACATCAAGAACCGTGGCGTCCAGGACACGTTCTTCCTCGTCTGCGACGAGCTGAAAGGGCTGCCGGAGGCGGTGTCGAATGTGTGGCCCCTCGCCACGGTTCACACGTGCATCATTCATCTGATCCGGAACACGTTCCGGCTGACGTCGAAGAAGGACTGGGACGCGCTCAAGAAAGACGTCCGCCCGATCTATACGGCCCCGAATGCTGCCGCGGCCAGGGTGGCGTTGGAGGACTTGACGGAAAAATGGGGCCGGCAGTATGGGGCCATCATCCGGTTGTGGGAGAACGCGTGGGAAGAGTTCGCACCGTTCCTTTCCTATGACATCGAGATTCGCACCGTGATCTGTTCCACGAACGCGATCGAGTCCCTGAACGCCCGCTATCGGCGGGCCGTCAGGGCCAGGGGCCATTTCCCGACCGAGCAAGCCGCGCTCAAGTGTCTGTACTTGGTGACGCGGTCGCTTGACCCGACAGGGGCCGGCAGGACACGCTGGACCGTGAGGTGGAAGCCAGGGTTGAACGCGTTCGCGATCACCTTCGCCGACCGCCGGCCGGCAGCCGAAACCTACTAACCAAAAATGCTGGAAACACTGAAGACGTTACAGACCCGGACGAACCGGTTTGCGTCGTCGCTCGCTAGTGACTCAGCGGCTTGCTTAACGGAGCAGTGCTACGGATAATGGGAGCACCGCTCCGTCTGGGGTGGCTCTCCCTTCAGAAAGTGGACACCCCATGAGTAGCATCAGTTTCATCGGCCTCGGCGGCATGACTCGTGCGATCGCCACCCGGGCCCTAGCGGCCGGCCACCCGGTCGAGCTCGTCGGCCGCGACGCGGCGAAAGCGACAGACCTGGCCGTCACACTAGGCGACGGCGCAACCACCGCACCGTTCGGCGCCGCGCCTGCCGGCGACATTGTTATCCTGGCGGTCCCATTCACCGGAGCTATCGACGTAGTGACGCAGTACGGTGACGCCCTGGCCGACAAGATCGTCATCGACATCTCGAACACGTTCAACGAGGACGCTTCCGGAGTCGTCACCCCGGACGGCACATCCGGGGCTCAGCTCATCGCCCACGCCGCACCGTCAAGCACCCGCATTATCAAAGCGTTCAACACCGTCTTCGGCCACGTCCTCACTTCCGACCGCACGCTGGACGTCCTCTTCGCCGGCGACGATGCGGATGCCAAGGCGACTGTCTCCGCCTTCATCGAAAGCCTTGGCCTTCGCCCGTTCGATGTCGGCGGCCTGGCCATGGCCCGTTGGCTGGAGGCCGCCGGCCCGCTGCTGATGGGTCTGGCACAGAACGGCGCCGGCTTCGACATCGCCCTCCGCGTCGAGCAGGTGGCTTGACCATGCGCATTCTCGTCGCCGGCGGCACCGGCCACTCCGGATCCCACATCATCCCCGAGCTCGTGTCCGCTGGACACGAGGTCATCGGTCTCGCCCGGTCAGACGCTTCCGCGGCCGCCCTTGAAGCACTCGGTGCAACCCCACGCCGCGGCGACATCCTGGACCTCGACGGCCTGAAGGAAGTCGCCGCCGACGCGGACGGCGTGATCCACGTCGCCCACCGGCAGGACCTCTTGCCGACAGGCGGCATGGATGCGGTCGCCGCAGCGGAGATCCCGATCGTGCAGGCCTACGGTGAGGCCTTGGCCGGCACCGGCAAAGCGCTCGTCGTCGCCGGGAGCATCGGTTCGCCCGGGCAGCTGGGCAGGCCCTCGACCGAGCGGGATCCTGCACTCCACGTCAAGGACGAGCACCGCGGCACCCTCCGGGTCCGCAACGACGTTGAGACCGCCGTCATCGACCTCGCCCAGCGCGGTGTCCGGTCGTCGGTCGTGCGGATCGCGAACATCGCGCACGGGACGACTGATGTCGCTGGCTTCTTGCCGATGCTCATCGCCCTCGCGAAGGAACGTGGCTTCGCCGGTTACCCCGGCGACGGGTCGAACCTGTGGACGGCCGTGCACATCCGCGACGTCGCTCCGCTGTTCCGGCTCGCTCTCGAGAAGGGCGATGCCGGCCGGTACTGGCATGCCGTCGAGGACGAGGGCACCCCTTTCCGGAAGATCGCCGAGGCCATCGGCAACCGCCTGGGTGTGCCCGCCGTCAGCATTCCGCTGGATGAGCTGGTACTGCCCGGCCACTTCGGGTTCCTGGCCAACATCGTCACCCAGAGCTACCCCGCCTCGAACCTCATCACACGAGAGACCCTCGGCTGGACCCCGATGATGCCCGGCCTCGTCACCGATCTGGACAAAGGCCACTACCTGCGGGAGGTCCACGTATGACGACCGTTGGGATCATCGGCAGCGGGCAGATCGGTATGACCGTCGCCCGGCTCGCCGTCCGGGCGGGCCACCGGGTGGTGCTCAGCAACTCTCGGGGCCCTGAGACACTGGTCGGAGCGGTCGCTGAGCTGGGCGCGCAGGCGACCGCAGCGGCGAGCGTGGACGCGGCCTCCGCCGCGGATATCGTTGTGATCAGCGTGCCCGTTACCGCGTTCGGGAATCTGCCCGTCGCCGCGCTCGACGGTAAGACGGTCATCGACACCTGCAACTACGGCCCGGAGCGAGACGGACCCATCCCGGAGCTCGACGACGCATCGATCACCTCCAGCACCCTGCTGCAGCAGCGCCTGCCCGGGGCCGCCGTCGTGAAGGCGTTCAACAGCATCTTCCACAAGCACCTGTTCGCACTCGCCCGCCCGGCAGGGGCTGACGACCGATCGGTCATCCCCATCGCGGGTGACTCGGACGCGGCGAAGTCCGCGGTGACCGGTCTCTTTGATTCCATCGGTTACGACACGTTTGATGCGGGTTCTCTGGCCGACAGCTGGCGCCAGGAGACCGGCACGCCCGTGTGGGGAACGCCCTATGGACCGTACTCGGACGAGCAGGGCGCATCCGCCGGTGCGGACGCCATCCGGGCAGCCCTTGCTGCGGCGACTCGATAGTCTTTCGACCTATGCGAGCCGACGCCCAAAGGAACTACGACCGCCTCCTCGAGGTCGCCCGGGAAGTCGTGACCGAGAACGGAGCCGAGGCATCGCTTCGGGACGTCGCTCGACGGGCGGATGTCGGACTCGGCACCCTCTACCGCCACTTCCCCACCCGAGAGGCGCTCCTCGAAGCGCTCCTCCGCGAGGACGTCGATCGACTGACGGCCGAGGCCGTCGACCTCGAAACGTCACGCGCCCCCGACGAGGCGCTCCTCACCTGGCTGCGAGGCTGCGTCGCACTCAACCATGAATACCGGGGCATCTCTGGGCTACTGAGCGCAGCGCTCGAGGACCCAGAATCGGCCCTCTACGACTCGTGTATGGCGCTGCACGACATCGGCGAACGGCTCTTACAGCGGGCCCACACCGCAGGCGTCGCCAGGCCCGACATCGACGGGACCGACCTGTTCGCGCTCGTTGGGGCGCTGGCCTGGCTCTACGACCAGCCCGCCTTCGCACCTCGAGCCGATCACCTCGTCGACTTCATAGCAGGCGCGATCGCACCCTGACGCACTCATGTCTGTCACTATCCGCGTGGGATGAATCCCATGAGTTGCGGGAGCAACTGGTCGCCTCCGTTCGGCTCAACGGCCATGCTGGCGTGCTCGATGGCGCCTGCTTCATTTCGGCCTTGAACACCGAGCACTCGTGAGTCATCACCGGAGAACGGACGTACTGGTCAGGATGCTTCGGACGTCCTCGGAAAATCCATCGATGTCGGTGAGGCCGAACGCAACGCGCTGCAGGATGAATCCGTGGAGGAGCGCCATGACCACTCGGGTGCTGCGGTCGGGATCGAGATCGACGGGCACCGTCCCTTTCGCCTGACCACGCCGGAGGGCGTCGGCCATGCGTGCCCGCACCGATTCGAAACCCTGATTGGCGGTCTCTCGGAGCGAATCGTGGCGAAGCAACTCCGCCCAGGCCTGGACGGCGCAACGGAGCAACTCGTCGGAGGAGACTTGGTTTCCGGCCGCGTCGATGTTGGCGGAGTCATTGACCGGAGCGATCGATGCTGCGACGAGTTCGGCGACACCGACGGATTCTGCCCGGTCGAGGAGTGCAATGACGGGCTCGAAGATCATCCGGAAGGCGTCACCGGCGATCTCCAGGATCATCTCCTCCTTGCTCGCGAAGTAGCGGTAGGCCGCTCCCGTCGAGAGGCCGGCCTCGGCCGCGATGTCGGGCATGGACGTCTGATGGAACCCGTCTCGCGAAAAGCAGCCACGAGCCGCCCCGATGATCACCGCCCGATTCGCGTCACGTCGCTCCTGAGTAATGCGCGGCATGGGCCACCTTCTCCCGTTCCTTACAATGAATGACCATTCGCCTTGACAGATCGGCGAGCCTCACGCAATCATATAAGTGAATAATCGTTCACGGAAGCGATCTGGAGGAAGACGAACCCATGAGCAACCGCAGACTTCGCATCGGTGGCTATCGTTACGAGCACACCGAGGCCCTCTTCGACGGCAGCGTCACGATCGATGGCGTCGACGCCACGTTCGACTCGTCGCCGTTGATCTCGGACACGTTCTTCAAGATGGCCCAGGCTGAGTACGACGTCGCCGAGTACGGATTGACATACTTCCTGCGCAGCTGGGACACCGAGGAGTCCCCCTTCCTGGCTTTGCCCATCTTCCCGAACCGGAACTTCCGGCACTCGGCCATCTACGTCAACGTCGAGGCGGGAATCACCAAGCCCGAGGACCTCGCGGGCAAGACGATCGGCGAGTTCGCTCTCTACGGGCACGACGCCGGGGTCTGGCCGAAGGGCATTCTTTCTGACGAATTCGGCTTCGACCCTGCGTCGTGCAAGTGGGTCATCGGTGGAACCGATTTCCCGATTCCGGCATTTGACTGGATCCCGCAGCCTGTCTCGGAGGGCGTCGACGTCCGCCACGCCGCCGACGGGCAGACCTTGTCCTCGATGCTCGAGTCCGGTGAGATCGACGCGCTGATCTCCGTCGACGTACCCAAGGCCGTTCTTGAAGGGTCGACGAAGATCCGTCGGCTTTTCCCGGACTACGAGGCGGTGGAACGCGACTACTACAGCCGCACCGGCATCTTTCCGATGATGCACGTCATCGCCATCCGCAAGGAGCTCGCCCAGGAGCCTGGTCTCGTTGAAACGATCTACAAGGCCTACACCGCGGCCAAGGATCAGGTCGAGCACCGCTACCGCAGCCACGCCGCGAAGCAACACATGTCGGTGATCACCCCTTGGTTCAGCCAGTTGTTCGACGAGAACCGCGCCCTCCTCGGTGAGGACTGGTGGCCCTACGGTCTCGAGGAGAACCGTAAGGCCGTCGACACGTTCCTCCGATACCACTACGAGCAAGGCTTGTCGAAGACCCTCCTGACCAGCGAGGACATCTTCGTTCCCGCCCTCCATCAGTCATGAACTCACCGGACGCGAAGAGCACGTCGTTACGGCCGAGGGACCACCTATCCGAGGTGGATGCGCGACGGTCACGCACAGTTGGTCGTGTTCGCGTAGGCGAGCGGAATCCTTTTGCCGGGTGTCCCAGACTTGACCCGTCAGGCGCCTCGGCCAGTCGCGGGCGTCAGCGCCGACTACCTCACCCGGATCGAGCAGGGTCGAGAGCGACACCCGTCCGCGCAGATCCTCGACGGCCTCGCGCGCGGGCTCCAGCTGGACGAGGATGCGCGTCGTCACCTGTTCGCTCTCGCTGACCTCGTAGCCCCGGGGCGGGGTCATCGACCCCGCGGCACCGTGTCGCCCGAGCTTCTACAACTGCTCGACGCGTGGCCGGCGACCCCGGCCATGATCCTGACCCCGACTCTCGACGTCCTGGCGCGCAATGCCCTGGCCCGTGCGCTCTACTCCGGGTTCATCGCCGACGACAACCTGTTGCGGATGACGTTCCTCGATCCCGAAGGCCGGCGGTTTTATGTCGACTGGGACCGGGCCGCCGAGGCGTCCGTCGCAAACCTCCGTGCCGCCTCCGTCGCCGATCCCGACGACCCGGCTCTCGTCGCCCTCCTCGACGAACTGACCGCAGGCAGCTCGGACTTCGCCGGCCTGTGGCACTCGGTACGGGGCAAGACGCATGAGGCGAAGGCGTTCCACCACGCCGCCGTCGGCTCGCTGACCCTCTCGTACCAGGCGTTCGACGTCAGCAGCGCCCCGGGCCAGCAACTCGTCGTCTACCAGGCCGAGCCCGGCTCGCCCAGCGCCCACGCCCTCGTGCTTCTCGGAAATATCGATGCCACCAGTCGCGCCGAAGTCACTCACTGAGTACTGCGCTTCGGCCGAATCATCTTCTGAGTACATGCGGTAGAGCCGGTGCAAGCGTTTGCCCGGCGCGTCCGGTGATGGTGTGAATCCATGGAACGTGGCAAGCGGGATTTGGCCTTCGACATGCAGTCGAAGGACGCGCCACCGCTCGACCGGGTCCACGAGTCACCTACACGCTGGTGCATCCGCGGGCCGCGAGGGCCTGCTGACGCCGGTATAGAGCAGCGCGGCCCCATCCGACGAGCTTTGCGGCCTCCTTGGCCGGGCGTCCTTTGCCTTCGCCGCTTCGGCGAGCTTGAGCTTGTCGGACACGACGACGGGATCCGATACAGGCCACCGAACTTGGCTCCGCCCTGCGACCCGGGTTTGCGGGTCAGCCGACGGGCGTCCCCAGCCCGTCCCGCTCGAGGTCAGCGCGGAGCCGGGCCAAGACGGAGGCTGTTGCGGCCAAATCAGACGGCGATGCGGCGGCGCTCAGGATCTGAACGAGTCGTGTTTCGAACGACGCCTCGGCCGCGTCGACCAGCGCGAGCCCTTCGTCGGTCAGGGCCAGGATCGATGAGCGCCGGTTAGCCGGGTTCGGCAGCCGCGTGATGAGCCCGTGCGCCTCGAGGCGGTCCATCCCCTTGCTCACGGCTCCGACGCCAATGGCAAATTCAGCGGCCATGTCGGTCGTGCGAGGGCTGTCGTGGTCGCGAATGAATCGCATGAAGTCCAGTTGCGAGGTGACGATGCCGTGTGCCGCTCGCAATTCGTCGTTGAACTGGTTGTAGAGGCGTACCTCGCAGCGGACGAGGTCGGCGAAGAAGGCCATGGCGACTTCCGTCGCGCCGGGGGATTGTGTTGCCATGGCATGAACTCTACACTGTTGCCACGGCATGAACTGCCTGGGCACGTACCCGGGGAGAACACGAAGGAGATCTCATGACGCGTGAACAACGCCAGGCCATCGACGCGCAGATGCGCCGCTTCACACCACTCTTCAGCAATCGGTCGCTGGACGAGGTGCGAGCCTCGATCGGAGACGCCCGAGCCGGGTTCGCCACCTTCATGAGCACGCTGAAGGTGCCCGACGGCATCCGCACCTCGGAAGTCGAACTCGGGGGAAGCCGCAGCCTCAAGATCGAGCCGACGGGCGAATCTCGACACGGAACGATCCTGTACTTCCACGGCGGCTCGTTCGTCGTCGGCTCGCCCGAAACGCAGCTCGGTCTCACAGCAGAGCTCGTCGTCCGCACCGGCTACACGGCCTACTCCGTCGACTATCGGCTCGCCCCAGAGCACCCGTTCCCCGCTGCCATCGACGACACAACGGCCGCCTACCGAGCCCTTCTCGACGACGGACATGCACCGTCGAGCATCGCGTTCGCCGGCGACTCGGCCGGCGGCGGCCTGACCATCACGACGCTGCTCCGCGCGCGCGAGCTGGGGCTCCCGATGCCGGCAGCAGTCGCCGCTTTCTCGCCGGGCCTCGACAATGAAGGCACGGGAATGAGTAACGAGACCAAGGCCACTCTCGACCCGATCATTACCCGGGAAAGTGTTGCGCCCAACCGCGCGCTCTACCGGGGTGACGCCGACCCGAAACAGCCGCTCCTGTCGCCCGCGGTCTACGCCGACCCGACCGGATTCCCACCCCTGCTATTACAGGTAGGGACGAACGAGGTGCTGCTCGACGACTCCACGCGCATGGCCGAGCTCGCTCGCGACGCGGGAGTTGACGTGATCCTCGATGTCACGGCCGACGTGCCGCACGTGTTCCAGATGTTCGCTGGCTCGTTGGACGAAGCTCATGAGGCACTCGATCGCGCCGGACTGTTCTTGACACAGCGGATAAGGCCCTAGGAACTAAACCCAGGCCGATTCATTTCGACGCCAACGCGAACATCAACCCAGCCACCATCAACACTCTTGCCACCGGCGAGTGGGTCCGCCGAGGTCAGCCGCTTTGTCTCATCGGTGACTCCGGGACAGGCAAAAGCCACCTCCTCATCGGCCTTGGGAAGGCGGCCGCGGAGAAGGGGTTCCGGGTCAAATACACGCTCGCGACCAGGCTCGTGAACGAACTCGTCGAGGCGGCCGATGAGAAGAACCTCGCCCGAACGCTCGCCCGCTACGGGAGAGTCGACCTGCTCATGATCGACGAACTCGGCTACATGGAACTCGACCGCAGAGGCGCCGAACTCCTCTTCCAGGTCCTCACCGAACGGGAAGAGAACAACTCCATCGCGATCGCTTCCAATGAGTCGTTCTCCGGCTGGACGAAAACCTTCACCGACCCGCGTCTTTGCGCCGCGATCGTCGACCGGCTCACGTTCTACGGCACCATCATCGAAACCGGCACCCACTCCTACCGCCTCGCACACAGCCGAGAACAACGTCAACTGTCCGGTTCGAGCCAAGGGTCCGACTGACTCAAAAAAAAGCTCTTGCCAAGGTTCACACGACGATGACATCGTCACCGTTCCAAATCTGGAAGCTCTCGTACTGCACCGAATTGTCGACGGCCTCAAGCGCGCGACTGTCTCCAAACTCTATGCGAATCGCATATTCGTCCAGGCGATAGGCGTTGGTCACAACCATGTCCAGGAGAGCAACAACCTCGGCGGCACCACCCCTGATCTCGTCATAGGACAAAGCGCTTCCATCCTTGTCGATCCGATAGACGGACTCGATGGACAACCACACCTGGTCGTCGAAAAGCAACTGGAGTTGGAACTGAGTGAAAGATACGGACTCAAGCCTCTTGCCGTGAAGGAACGACAAGTCGATGTCGACGGGGACGCCATTCATATCGCGAGCCTAGTTTGCGGCGGGACGTCCTCCCTCTGCAACGAGAGCCGCTACTTCACGGAACCACCACCGCACAACGACTCGGAAGTCCCCTATTTCAAAGGATTGGACCGCTCTCAGTGGGGCCAACTTCCACCGTCATCCCGGCGCCAGAAATCCTTGACATAGACAAACCGGTAGCTCCCAACCAACTCACAAAAGGAACGCCTGAGGCGACCAGCACACGTCCGCAAGGGAAGAGCCACAGGGGGCTCCTTCAGGACACAATGAGCCATGCTGCTGCTGCAGTGATCATTGCGGCGGTGCCCGTGTCCAGGGTGGGTTGTATGACCGGAGCGAAGTTCGGGGAGTGATTGACGGGGATGTCCTCGTTGACGCGCCCGGCCTTTTCGGCCTTTGCGTAGAGGCTGGTATCGGTCCCTCCAATGCCCCAGTACGTGTACGGCACACCGAGCGCGTTCGGGATGTCGCTGAAGTCTTCGCTGGCCGTCTGCTGGCCGAGCGTGATGGCGCGGTCGCCGAATGGCTGCGCGAATGCGTCGGCCACTTTGGCGGTGATGTCGTCGTCGTTGCTGGTCAGCGGGAACCGGTCGAAGTATTCGAATTCGGGTGGTTTCGGGCTGTCCGAGGCTTCGCACTCGGCTTTCACGATTCGCTCGATTGCCGCGATCATCCGCGTCCGTGTGGCGTCGTTGTAGGTGCGGAGGTTGAGTTGCAAGATCGCGTGGTCGGCGATGACGTTGCTCTTGGTCCCCGCGACGAGACTGCCGACGGTCAGAACGGCGGTGTCGGTCGGTGCTACCTCGCGGGAGACGACGATGTTGAGGCGGATCGCTATGAGCGCACCGAGCACGACGGGGTCGATGGTCGCCTGCGGCATCGAACCGTGCCCGCCCCGCCCGTAGACGGTCACGCGGACACTGTCAGCCGCGGAAAGCACAGGCCCGGGCTGGGTGCCGACCTGGCCAGAGGGGAACGCGAGAACATGCTGGGCGAGCGCGACGTCCGGTTGGGGCACGATCCCGGCGAGGTTGTCATCGACCATGCCGCGCGCACCATCACCGGTTTCTTCGGCCGGCTGGAACAGCGCAATCAACGTGCCATGCCAATCAGCGGTGTGGTGGGAGAAAATGTCGGCGGCGCCAAGCAAGCATGTGACGTGCACGTCGTGGCCGCAGGCGTGGGCGACGGGCACTTCGTCGCCCTCATCGTTTGTTGAGGTGACGTCACTGGCGTAGTCCAGTCCGGTCGTTTCGCGAACTGGCAGCGCGTCCATGTCGGCCCGGAGCAGCACCACGGGCCCATCGCCGTTCTCGAGCACACCGACAACACCGGTCCCGCCGATGCCCGACGTCGTGGTGAAGCCCAACGCCTTCAGGCGTTCCGCAATCTTCTCGGACGTGCGATGCTCCTGATGGGAAAGCTCCGGGTGTGAATGCAAGTCACGGTAGAGGTCTTCTTGCCAAGCCCGGGTGTCATCCACCCCGGATAGCAAGTTCTCGATTGCACTCATGCCTTCACCTTCCTCGCCCTGCGACGGCTGTCGCGGCTGACCGCGACAGTAGTCCCGCACGCAAGCAGGAGGCTAGGGCCTCTCACTCATCGGGTCGTGTTTCTTCGTCGCTGTCTCAGGGCTGCCACCGCCGATGTCGTGGCCCCGGGGTACGGGAGCGCCCCACCCGCGTCGAAGGCCGACCATCCGAAAGGCAAAGCAGGCGGCAGCTGCGACCGTGAGAAACGGCCACGCCCCGAGTCCCGCACTCATCAACCCCACAGCGCCGCCGGAGGCAACTGCGGCGGGTACCGCGTACAGCCCCGAGGAGAGCACGGTCGGCACCTGGCCAATCATGACGTCCCGAATCGTGCCGCCACCTACGGCGGTGACGACACCCAGCAGCGTCGCCTGGAGTGGCCCAGCGCCTGCAGCGAGAGCTGTAAGGGCTCCGTTGACCGCGAAGAAGCTCAGCCCGATGGCATCGAACAGGTCAATAGCGCCCGACAACCGTTCCAATCGTCGACCGATCAGGAAGGCAATCAAAGAGCCGGCTGCCGCGGTCGCCAGGTACCGCCAATCAGTGAATGTCGAGGGCGGCAGCCGGCCAAGAAGGACATCGCGGACTATGCCACCGCCGGTGGCGGTTACCAGGCCGAGAACGAGCACTCCCACGATGTCGACACGCACCGTCCGGATCGCCGTCAAGGCCCCATTCAGTGCAAATGCGAACGTGCCGACTAGATCCACGACGAGCAAGACCACTTCCTCTGCGCGCACCAGTCACCTCGAGTCCTTGGCGGTGATGAAAACGACCGCGAGTCATCGTACGACCACCCAAGAAGCAGATTAATCAGTCTTTCCGCTTTCGTTGCCTATGAGGACGTCGACCATCGTTGGCCGAAATGGAGCGCCAAAGGGCAAGTCATGCCGATTGGAGCCGCAACCTCGTTTCTGACTCAACGTTTTTCGGTGCCAGCCATTAGCCGAACCATGGACGGACCTCAGACGTCCGCGGCCGACGTCGCAGCAGCTTCGCAGGGCTGCAGAGCGCCGAGGGGGCGTTTGGCCCGGGCGTTGAGTTCGCACGCTGGGGGGCGGTATCCGCACGTGGGTTCGCGCGGCCCGGGATCCGAGACCGTCGACGCGGCGCACGACAGCGCCCGGCAGATCGGAGCCGGCCCGCGCGAACTGCCGGGCACGGCGCGAACTGCCGGGCACGGACGATCGAGGCGAGGCGAGGCGAGGCGAGGCGAGGCTAGAGGTAGGCGTAGCTGACGAACGCGAGGCGCTTGCCGTCGGGCGACCACGAGGGCACGTTGATCGTGCCCTGGCCACCGAAGAGGCGGGCGAGCGTCGTCACCTCGCCGGTCGCTGTGTCGAGGAGCCGCAGTGCCACGTCCTTGCCGGCCGGGTGGCCGTCGACATCGGCATCGTAGGCCAGGAACGACATCAGCGAACCGTCGGGCGACAGGTGCGGGAACCAGTTGCCCGAGCCGTCGTCGGTGACCTGCTCGAGGGCGGTGCCGTCGGCGTGCATCCGCCAGATCTGCATCAGACCGGTGCGGTCGGAGTTGAAGTAGATCCACTCGCCGTCGGGGGAGTACTCCGGGCCGTCGTCGAGCTTCACCGCCGTGGTCAGGCGCACCTCGTCGCCGCCGCCGGCGGGGATCGTGAAGATGCCGAAGACGCCGTCACGCTGGCCGCAGAAGGCGATCGTCGAGCCGTCGGGCGACCAGCCGTGCCAGTAGGAGGGCGCGCCTTCGGTGAGGAGCGTCGGCGTGCCGCCGCCGATTGGCAGCGTGTAGACCCTCGAGTGGCCGTCGCCCTGCGACTGGTCGCTGATGGCGATGCGGGTGCCGTCGGGCGAGAGGCCGTGGTCGTTGTTGCAGTGGTCGGCGAAGGCGGTGTCGATCGGCGAGACGTCGCCGCCGACGGCAGGGATCGCGAACAGCTTGCCGCCGCTGTTGAAGATCAGGCGGTCGTCGTCGGTCCAGTTCGGCGCCTCCATGTGCGTGTCGAAGACGTGCACGGTGCGGCGGTCGGTCGAAGCGATGTCGATCGTCTCGAGAGTGCTGACGAGAGCGCCGGTCGATTCGACCGGGGCCAGTGTCACCTGCGAGAAGAGCGCGCTCTCGGCGACCCCGCGTGCGTGCGAGCAGACGCCGAGGCCGATGTAGTACGGCTCGTCGAGCTCGAGGCGCACCGATCCGCCCGAGGGCACGCCGTCGACCGTGGCCGAGACGTACTTGCCGCGGCGCTCGATCGCGACGCGCGACGGTGCCGTGACGTTCGACTGCACTTCCTGCGTCGGCACGCCGACCGACGGCCGATACTGCAGGCTGGTCAGACCGTCGCCGTGGACGGCGATGTCCGCGTAGACCGATTGGGGCTCGAGGTTCTGGCGGATCACGAGGCACGCCTTGCGGTGTTCTTCGTGCCCGTCGCCGAGGAAGGCGATGTCGGCTGCGAGCGAGAGGTCGCCCTCGACCTTGCGCCAGACGTAGTGGAAGGCGTCTTCGCCGAACCACATGTTCTGACCGCTGCCGACCACCGTGTACGTGGAGCCGTCGAACGTGACGGAACCCGCCACCCCGACATCCCCGATGTCCTGGTTTGCGTGGAACAGTCCACGTTGAGATGAGTTCACAGAGTCAGCGTAGCACCGGAAAAGAAACTTACTAAGGTATTGTTAGAGAGTTCGATCCGCGTCTTCATGGGAATCCGAGGCGGTGGCGAACTCCCATCACAGCGACAGAGAGGTCACCGATGATCCGCTCCACCCTGACAGACGGCTGGCGCCTGACGCTCGTCGACGGCCCGATCCCCGACGGCCTGTTCCCTGCCGGCTCCGCGCGCACCGTGCCGGCGACCGTGCCAGGCACCGTGCACACCGACCTCCTGGCCGCGGGGCTCATCGCCGACCCGTACATCGACCTGAACGAGCAGGGCGTCCAGTGGATCGGCCGTACCGACGTCCGCTACGATCTCGACCTCGAGATCGACCGGGCAGGCCACGAGCGAGTCGACCTCGTCGCCGAGGGGCTCGACACCATCGCGACGCTCACCCTCGACGGCACCGAGATCGGCCGCACGCGCAATCAGCACCGCTCGTATCGCTTCGATCTGCGATCCGTTCTGGATGCGAACGACCGCGACAGCCGGCAGAGCAAAAGCAGTCACCTCTCGATCGACTTTGCCTCGGCCCTCACCTACGCCGAGCAGGCGCAGGATCGACTCGGGGCGCGCCCGTTCGTCGGCAACGCCTACCCCTACAACGCGATCCGCAAGATGGCCTGCAACTTCGGCTGGGACTGGGGGCCCGTGCTGATCACGGCGGGCATCTGGAAGCCGATCCGGATCGAGGCGTGGTCGACGGCGCGCCTCGCTTCGGTGCGTCCCGTGGTCACCGTCGACGGCGCCGGTCGGATCGACCTGCACGTCGAGCTCGAGCGGACGGGAGCCCACGACGTCGAGATCGACGTGGAGGTCACCGATCCCGCTGGTCGCCGGGTGGCGACCGCACGGAGGACCCTCTCGGCCGACACCGGCACGGTGACACTCGACGTCGCCGACCCCGCACTCTGGTGGCCGCGCGGCCACGGCGACCAGCCCCTCTACGAGGTGACCGCGGTGCTCTCGACAGACGGCGCCGAACTCGACCGCTGGAGCCGCCACATCGGGTTCCGCACCGTCTCGGTCGACCTGACCCCGACGCGATCGGCACCGGCTTCGCCATCACAGTCAATGGCGAGCCGATCTGGATCAAGGGCGCCAACTGGATCCCGGAGGACTGCTTCGTGCCTCGGGTCACGCCGGGCGACTACGCCCGTCGCATCGCCGACGCCACGGACGCCGGCATGAACCTCCTGCGCGTCTGGGGCGGCGGCCTCTACGAGAGCGACGTCTTCTACGACGTCTGCGACCGCGAGGGTCTCCTCGTCTGGCAGGACTTCGCGCTCGCGTGCGCCGCCTACGCGGAGGATCCCGAGATCTGGGACGAGGTCGAGGCCGAGGCGCGCGAGAACGTGACGCGGCTCGCGTCGCATCCTGCGCTCGCCATGTGGAACGGCGGCAACGAGAACGTCGAGGGCTACTGGAACTGGGGCTGGAAGGAGACGATGGGCGAGGGCGAGACCTGGGGCAACGGGTACTACGAAGGGCTGCTGCCCTCGATCCTGCTCGAGCTCGACCCCACGCGCGGCTATGTGCCGTCGAGCCCGTTCAACCCGGCGGTGCCCTCCGCACCGCGCGATCCCGACGACGGAACCGTGCACGAGTGGGAGGTCTGGAACCGGCAGGACTACCGCACCTACCGCGACGCCGTGCCGCGCTTCGTCGCCGAGTTCGGATTTCAGGGCCCGCCGGCGTTCTCGACGATCGAGCGCTCGATCCACGACGACGCGCTGAGCCCGACCTCGCCCGGAATGATGTGGCACCAGAAGGCGGAGGACGGCAACGCGAAGCTGAAGCGCGGGCTCGGCGAGCACCTGCCCGAGCCGGCCGAATTCGACGACTGGCACTTCGCCACTCAGCTCAACCAGGCGCGGGCGATCACGTACGGCATCGAGCACTTCAGGTCGTGGTGGCCGCGCACCACGGGGTCGATCATCTGGCAGCTGAACGACTGCTGGCCGGTCGCCTCGTGGGCCGCGGTGGACGGCGACGGTCGCCGCAAGCCGCTCTGGTTCGCGCTGCGCGACGTGAACGCCGAGCGTCTCGTGACCGTGCAGCCGCGTGACGGCGGGCTCGCGGTGATCCTGTCGAACGACACGAGCGAACGCTGGGCCGAGCCGATCGAGGTCGTGCGCGTCGGGCTCGACGGCGAGACGTTCGCTCGCCAGCTGATCGCGGCCGATGTGGCTCCCCGCTCGAACGAGACCATCGTGCTCGAGGATGCGATCTGGCAGCCGGATGCAGGCCGCTCGGAAGACCAGCTCATCGTGGTCACGGCCCCCTCGGCCCGCCGAGCGCTCTGGTATTTCGTCGAGGACACGGCCCTCGATCTGCCCGAGCCGGACGTCGACTTCACGGTCGACGAAGTCGAGGGCGGCTACGTCGTCACGGCGACCGCGCGGGCCTTCGTGAAAGACCTGACCGTCGACGTCGATCGCCTCGATCCGGCCGCTGTCGTCGACGAGCCCCGCGTGACTCTGCTGCCCGGCGAGTCGGCCACGATCCGCATCACGACGACGATCTCGCTCGGTTCGGCGGGCCTCACTGCGCACCCCGTCGTCAACAGCGTCAACAACTTGCTGAAGACCCGACCGGCCAATAGGCTCAGGTCTTCATGAAGGACATTGGGCTCGTTCTGGTCCAAAGTGCCCGACGAGCCGCCCACGACCCCCTGATCTCGAGTCTGGGCCACGGTCTGGAAGAGACCCTCGTGAAGTCCGACATGCGGCTCGTCACCCGCGTCGTCACCGACGCGAAGGCCGAGGCCCAGGTGTACCGCTCGTGGGCGGCCTCGACCGCCGTCGACGCCATCGTGCTGCTCCGCCTCCAGGGGAAAGACAGCCGAGTCGGCCTGCTCGACGGCCTCGGGCTGCCGTTCGCGGCCATCGCCGACGAAGAGCAGGTGGGCGACTTCTCGGCCGTGGTCGTCGACAACGCGGCCACCATGCGCACGGTGCTCGACCATCTCGTCTCGCGGGGGCACGACGACGTCGCCTACGTGAGCGCCGCCAGCGGTGTTTCGGCCCGATCGTGCGCCTTCACTGCCGAAGCCGAGCGTCGGGGCGTGCGCGGGCGCACGCTCGAGGCCCCGCTCACGCGCGAGGGTGGCGCGCACGCCGCCGCGCAGCTGCTGACCCTCGAGCCGCGACCGACGGCCGTCGTCTTCGACGACGACGTCACGGCGCGCGCCGGCCTCGACCTCCTCGTCTCGCGAGGCATCGACGTGCCGGGCGAGATGGCCGTCGTCGCCTGGAACGACTCGGTGCTCTGTCAGGCCGCGACCCCGCCGCTGACGGCGGTCAGCAACGAATCGCACGCCGTCGGTCAGTTGGCCGCTCGCTGCCTCATCGAGATGAACGAGACCGGCGAGATCACTCAGGTGCGTTCTCCGGCGGCGTTCATCGTCGAGCGGTCGAGCTCGTGAGCCGCGTCATCGGGCCGTCGTCCGAGAACACTCGCAGCGCCGTCCTCGACCTGATCCGGTCGGGCGGCGTCGTCAGCCGGGTCGACCTCGTCGAGGCCTCCGGGCTGACGGCCGCCTCGATCACGCGCATCGTCAAGACCCTGATCGCCGAGGGCATGGTCGTCGAGTCCGGTTTCGGCGACTCGACCGGAGGCAAGCGGCCGACGCTCCTCGAGCTCAACTCCGCCTCGCGCTTCGCCGTCGGGCTCTCGCTCGACGACGCTCGGTTGACGTACGTCGTCACCGACCTCGCCGGCAACCTCGTCGGTCGCCTGGTCTCGAAGGGCATCGGCGGCACGCTGCCCTCGGTCGTGGTCGGCAGGATCCGCGATGAGCTCGAGGTGCTCCTCCGGCAGCTCGACATCGATCGTGGCGACGTCATCGGGGTCGGCGTGGCCGGTGCCGGGCGTCTCGACGCAACCGGTGGCATCCTGCGCTCGTCGCTGAGCGCGACCGATTGGGAGGATTTCGACGTCCAGGAGGCGTTGGAGGCCGCGTCGGGCTTCGGCGTGATCCTCGAGAAGGACTCCGCGTGCGCCGCCCTCGGCGAGTTCTGGGTCGGGCGCATCCCCGCGTCGAAGGATTTCGCGACGCTCTACATGGCGACGGGCATCGGGCTCGGGATCGTCATCGAGGGCAAGGTCTACGGCGGCAGCTCGTCGAACGCCGGCGAGATCGGCCACATGATCCTCGACGTCAACGGCCCCGACTGCTGGTGCGGCTCGCGCGGCTGCCTCGAGATGCTCGCGGCGCCCCTGAGCGTGGTCCGCCACGCCCTGACCGACCCTCAGCTCGTCGAGACGCTCGGGCTGAGCGGTGACCCGTCCGAGCTGCGCCTCGACTTCGCCCTCATCGGGCGGGCTGCGGCCCAGGGCGACGAGGCCTGCGTGGCCCTGATCGAGGAGTCGGCGACGTACCTCGCCAAGGCGCTTGTCTCGATGGCCAACCTGATGGACCTCGACCACCTCTACCTCGCGGGGCCCGGTTTCGCCGACGCCGGCGCGATCTACTACCGCATCGTGCGAGACCACCTCGACCGGCTGACCTTCATGCGCTCGGTCCACTCGGTGCACGTCGAGCTGTCGGAGGTCGGCCTCGAGTCGGCCGCGCTCGGTGCCGCGGCCGTGGCCCTGCAGACGCGGCTGACACCCCACCAGGCGTCGGCCAGCAAGGTGCGCCGGGCCGTCTGATCCTGCGCCGCCCGGTGGTGAGAGGTGGCGGTTCGCATCTTCGTTACAATAAGATACAAAGACGAGCCCTCGACGATGAGAACGGATCACGATGCCCCACGAGCCCGCCGACCAGGCACCCGACTGGATCCGCCCCGTGGGCTCGACCGGCCTCAGCGTCTCGGCGCTCACGCTCGGCGCCGGGCCCCTCGGCAGCATGCCAGAGAACTTCGGCTACGAGGTTGCCGAAGACGCCGCGGTCGAACTCGTCGAGGCCGTGCTGCAGAGCCCCATCCGCGTCATCGACACGGCCAACGGCTACTCGAACGGCCAGAGCGAGACACGGATCGGCCAGGGGATCGCCCGTGCGGGCGGCCTGCCCGGCGACTTCGTCGTGATCACCAAGGTCGACGCCGACGGGGCCGACTATTCGGGCGAGCGCGTGCGCCGATCCGTCGCCGAGAGCAAGGCCCGGCTCGGCCTCGAGACACTGCCGCTCGTGCACTTGCACGACCCCGAATTCCACGACTTCGACATGATGACGGCCCCGGGCGGCGCGGTCGAGACGCTTCTGAACCTCCGCGACGAGGGCGAGATCGAGCACATCGGCCTCGCCGGCGGCGACACGATCGAGATGAGCCGGTACCTCGACCTGGGCATCTTCGAAGTGTGCCTCGTACACAACCGCTGGACGCTCGTGGACCGCAGCGCAACGGCTCTGCTGGCGCAGGCCGCGTCGCTCGGGGTCGCCGTCGTCAATGCGGCCGTCTACGGCGGAGGCATCCTGGCGAACCCGCAGGGCGGATCGACGTCGTACGGGTACCGCCCGGCGACCCCGGCCACGCTCACCGCCATCGGCGAGCTCGACGCCCTCTGCCGGGCCTGGGGCACCGACCTCGCCACCGCCGCCATGCTCTTCTCGCGCCGCGACCCGCGCATCGCCACGACGATCGTCGGCTTCAGCCGCCTCGCACGACTCGACGTGGTGCTCGCATCCGCGGCCACCGTGCTGCCCGAGGACTTCTGGCACGAGGCCGAGCGCCTCCTGCCGGCGCAGTCGAACTGGCTCGATTTCCAGCCGGCCCCGGCCGGCTCCTGAAGAAGAGGACACCATGAGCTTCACACGAGACGCCCTGCCCGCCGACTTCGTCATCGGGTCTGCGACCGCCGCCTATCAGATCGAGGGGTCGCCGACGGCGGGCGGCCGAGGCCCCAGTATCTGGGACGACTTCACCACCGTGCCGGGCGCGATCGCCGACGGCAGCACCGGCGAGCCCGCCGACGACCACTACAACCGTGCCGGCGAAGACATCGCCCTGATGGCGGGCCTCGGGCTCGACGCGTACCGCTTCTCGATCTCGTGGTCGCGCATCCAGCCCGACGGCACGGGGCCCGCGAACGCCGAGGGCGTCGCGTTCTACCGCCGCCTCGCCGAAGAGCTGATCGCCCAGGGCATCACGCCGTACGCGACGCTCTACCACTGGGATCTCCCGAGCGCGCTCGAGGCGAAGGGCGGTTGGCTCGCCCGCGAGACGGCCGACCGATTCGCCGAGTTCGCCCGGGTCACGGTCGAAGCGCTCGGCGACCTCGTCACCCACTGGATCACCCTCAACGAACCCTGGTGCTCGGCCTTCCTTGGCTACGCGTCCGGCGTGCACGCCCCGGGCCGTCGCCTCGGCAGCGAGGCGTCGCATGCGGCGCACCACCTCCTTCTCGGCCACGGCCGGGCTGTGGCTGCGATCCGCGAGGTCGCCCCGACTGCGACCGTGGGCGTCACGCTCAATCTGTACTCGGTGCGGGCGGCGACCGAGAGCGACGCCGACCGTGACGCGGCTCGACGCATCGACGGTCTGCAGAACCGGCTCTTCCTCGATCCTGTGCTTCGCGGCTCGTATCCGCGCGACGTGCTCGACGACCTCGGCGAGACCGCGTGGTTCGACGAGCAGCCGATGACCGATGCGGTCGAGATCGCCGCCGCTGTCGACTTCTTGGGCATCAACTACTACAGCCGGCACACCGTGAGGGCGGGCGCAGGATCCGACGGCTCGCTCGCCGCGGGCGACGCCAGCTCCAACCCCGGCTCGGAGTTCGTCGAGATGGTCGACACCGGCGCCCCGAAGACGCAGATGGGCTGGGAGGTGCACCCCGACGGTCTCCTCGACGTGCTGCGCATGGCGAACGCGCTGGCGCCGTCGATGCCTCTGTACGTCACCGAGAACGGCTCGGCCTACGACGACGCCGTCGTCGATGGGGCCGTCGACGACCTCGACCGCCGGTCCTATCTCGAAGCCCATCTCGCCGTCTGCGCGGCCGCAGTCGACGAGGGGCTGCCCCTCCGCGGCTACTTCGCCTGGAGCCTGATGGACAACTTCGAGTGGGCCTACGGCTACACGCGCCGGTTCGGCCTCGTGTACGTCGACTACGCCACGCAGCAGCGCACGGTCAAGACGAGTGGGCGCTGGCTCGCCGGTCTGCTCGGCGGGAGCCTCGCATGAGCGACCGGGCGGTCCCTGACCAGTCGGTCTCCGTCCGGTCGGTATCGCCGGGAACGGTGCCCGTCGCCACCCGCACGAAGGGCCTACCGACCCCTCCGCTGACGACCTACGCGATCGTCGGCAGCGGCTGGCGCTCGTCCGTCTTCCTGCGCCTCGCCTACGCTCTGCCCGAGAGGTTCCGCGTGACCGGTGTCGTGACCCGGCGTGCCGAGCCAGGAGCCGAGGTCGAGGCCTCCTGGGGCGTCCCCACCTACCGCTCGTTCGACGACCTCCTCGCCGTCGAGCGCCCCGACTTCGTCGTCGTGAGCGTGCCGTGGGCGGTCACGCCCGAGCTGACGCGCGAGCTCGTCGCCCGCGGCATCCCGGTGCTCTCGGAGACGCCGCCCGCCCCGGATCTCGACGGCATGCGGTCGCTCTGGGCGGACGTCGGCGCGAGCCGCCTCGTGCAGATCGCCGAGCAGTACGAGCTGCTGCCGTCGAACGCGGCTCGCCTGACTCTCGCGCGCGACGGCGTCATCGGCACTCCGACGGGGGCGCACGTCAGTTCGACGCACCTTTACCACGCTGTGGCGCTCATGCGGGCGGCCCTCGGGGTGGGCCTCGAGCCGGCCACCGTCGTCTCGCACGCCTTCACCGCGCCGCTGGTCGACCCGATCACCCCGGCGGGGTGGACGCAGGACTCGACGCCGAAAGACGCGCGCTCGATCCTGAGCACGATCGATTTCGGCGCGGGCCGGACGGGCGTCTACGACTTCACCGACAACCAGTGGTGGAACCCGCTGCGGCCCGACCACCTGCGAATCAGGGGGAGTGCCGGCGAGATCGACGACGACGACGTGGTGCGGCTCGCCGACCCCGTGACGCCCGTGATCTCGCGGCTCGAGCGCGCGATGTCGGGGCAGGGCATGAACTACGAGGGGCTAGACCTCACACACGTGTCGTTCGACGGACGCGTGGTCTTCCGCAACGAGTTCGAGGGGGCGCGCCTCATGGACGACGACATCGCCGTCGCCACGCTGCTCGCTCGTATGGGCGCTTGGATCCGCGAGGACGGGGCACCCCCGTATCCGCTGGCGCAGGGCCTCCACGACCACCAGATCGGCCTGGCGATCGACGAAGCCACCGCATCGGGGCTGCCGGTCACGACGACCCGCGAGCCGTGGGCTCTCGCCGACCGGACCGACTCATGAGCCGGGCACTGTTCGACGGCCACTCGCTCGCCGGCTGGCACGCCGTGCCGCGGCTGCCCGTGCCGGTCGCCCCGGGTGGTGTCGAGCCCGATCACGACTCGCCTCGCTATCGGGCTGCGGCAGCGACATCGGGCCGGTGGACGGTCGACGACGGCGCGATCGTCGGCGGGCAAGAACCACCCGGGGGCTTCGGCGGCTACCTCGTCACCGACGACGTGTTCGCCGACTTCGAGTTGACCCTCGAGGTGCGACCCGACTGGCCAGCCGACACCGGCTTCCTGGTGCGCACGACCGACATCGCGTCCCAGGGTCTGCAGGTGCTGGTCGACCACCACAAGTCGGGCAGCATCGGCGGCTTCTACGGCAACGGCGTCAGCGGCTTCCACGCGATCGGGCACGTGCTCGACGTGCACCGCGACGCCGACGGCCGCCCGAACGGTCTTGTCGAGGAAGACCCTGCGACCACCCTCGAGCCGGTCACGCAGGCCAAGATCGACCTGCTCTCGTACCGGGCGACGGCGTCCGACTTCCTCGACGCGTGGCGCTGGGGCGACTGGAACGAGATCCGGTTGCGCTGCGTCGGTGCGACGCCGACGCTCACCAGCTGGGTCAACGGCACGAAGCTCTACGAGGTCGAGACGGCCACGATGTCGTGGCCGGGCTACGACGCCGACCAGGTGGCCGCCCTCCTCGGGCGGGCCGGTCACATCGCCCTCGAGGTGCACGACAACGACGAGCGCATGGGCGACGACCGGTGGGCGCCGGGCGCTGTGGTGCGGTGGCGCGACCTCGTGGTGGACGAGGTCCTGCCCGAGGTCTGACGCTCACACGGCGTCGAGTGCCACCCACCCGTGCCGCCGGCGCAGCTCGTGGCTCACGCGGACGGGACGCGCGGGTCTCTCGGAGGTCAGCCGAGCCGGGGTGGCCGATCTGCGGCTCGCCGGGGTCTCGGACGCTGCCGTCGACGCGTACCTCGCGCGGATCGCCGACGTGGGGGAGGAGTACGCGCAGAGCGTGCTGGCCGTCGAGCAGATGTTCCGCGGCCCCGCAATGCATGTCCGGGCGCTGCGCGAAGCCTCCGGCTCGGCCGCTGCGACGTGGCTGTTCGACTTCGCCTACCGGTCGCCGGTCACGGGCACGGCCGCCCACTGCCAGGACATCCCGTTCGCGTTCGACCTGCTCGACGCGTCAGGCGTGAACGAGCAGTTCGGCGCGAACCCGCCGCAGGCTCTCGCCGACGCGATGCATGCAGCGTGGGTGCGGTTCATCACGACCGGTGCCGTCGACTGGCCGTCCGTCGAGTCGCACGCGTCGGGTGCCCAGGTGTTCGACGTCTCGTCGGCGTACGACCCGGGCGACTACCGGTTCGACTCCGAGGTGGCCGGGGTCTAGCGGCCGGATGCGCCGGCGGGCTCGCCCGCGCGCAGCGGTTCGAGCGTCGCCCCGAGCTCGGAGGCGCGGTTGCAGAGCGCCTGATCGATGGCGTGGAGGTGGCGCGCGACCCCGGTGAGGGCCCGGTAGCGACGGGAGCCGTCGAGGTCGGTGTGGTCTTCGAGCAGGTCGATGACGTCGCCCGCCGGTCGGAGGGTGACCTCGGACATCCTGGTGTCGAGAGCGCCTACGAAGGCGTCGATGTCGGCCCGCACGGCGGCGACGGCCCGGTCGAGCGCCTCGCGCAGGGCGGGTGTGTCGGCTGCGCCCAGAGCACCGTCGGCCAGGCGCATGAGGGCCCGCCCGTGGTACTCGCAGGCCCCCAGGATCACCAGTGTGCGACGGGATCCTGACCGGTTCGACACCCCCGACCAGCCCTGCGTGACCGGCTTGCTCGTCGTGGTCAGCGCCAGGTAGGAGTCGCGGAGCGCTCGTGCGTCGTCGGGGGCGGCCGCGGCCCCGCCGACGGGCCGGGTCGGCATCGAGAGGCGCCGGACGGCGGTGCCGAGCGACGACGACAGTGCCCCCAGGAAGGTGCGGGTGCCCGCACGCATCGCGTCGCGCGTGCTGTTGGGGAAGACGAAGTAGGAGACCAGGATGCCGATCGCGGCGCCGAGGGCCGTCTCTTCGAGTCTCAGCAGCAGCAGGCCGACGCTGAACTCGCCGAGCAGGCCGTAAAGCAGCGCGAGCATGGTCGTGATGCCGAAGATCATCCACACCTGCGACACCTGCATGAAGTAGAAGCCGAGGAACAGGCAGATCACGATCAGCACGATCGACACCACGAAGTTGCCGCTGACGACCCCGGCGATCAGCACGCCGAACACGACGCCGCCGAGCGTGCCGACGACCCTCAGCCAGCCCTTCGACAGGATCTCGCCGCGCGTCGACGTGCCGATGTAGACGACGAACGCCGCGATCGACGCCCAGAACCAGCGGGTCGGCGAGAGCGCCGTGCCCGCGGCGAGGGCCAGTGCCCCGGCGAGCCCGACCTGCACCGCCGTGCGCGCGAGCTGGGGGAGGGCGTCGCGGCGACGCTGCCGCGGTGTCGGCGACGGGTCGTCGGCAGGATCAGCGGGCTCCAGCGCCTCGAGATCGTCGACCGTCTCGGCGGCCTGGGCGGCTTGCGCGGGGTCGCCGTCGGGGCCGCGGGCGACGATGCCCTGCCAGGACGCGAACCCGAAGCTGATGAGGCGGCCCATCGTCTCGAGCCGTTCGTCGCTCTCGGAGACCCCGTCGGGCGACACGTGGGCGCCGTGCCCGGCGACCACCGGGATCGACGAGGTGAACGGCTGTGCCTCGTCGCCCAGGGCTTCGGCGCGCACCTGCTCGCGGCTCATCTGCGCGGGGGCGTGCACGGCACGCCGCAGTCGACGGAGGCGCTGCGAGAGATCGAGACGTTGATCGTCGGTCAGAGTCTTGTCGACGAGCACCCGGCGGACGACGCTGTGCAGACGCTCGAGGGTGAGCTGGAAGTCGAAGATGCGCACGCTGAGCTCGGCGTTGGCGAGGCCGTCCACCAGGGGGTGGTCGGCCGTGCCGAGGGCCTGCTCGGCCCCCGAGGCCGTCGAGCTGCTGGCCGCGAGCCGCGAGGCGACCGAGCGGTGCAGTTTCTCGTCGATGCCTCCGGCGCGGACGCCCTCGTCGACGGCGTCCAGCACCCGCCCGGCTCGCACGCCGAGGGCCCCCAGCATCCGCCGGAGATCGCGGTCGGGGTGCCGCGGACGCAGCAGCCACCGCAGCGCGATCACGACGAGGGCGGCGATGACGATGGCGCCGTAGATCTCGGGCAGTTCGCCCCGATCCACCTTCGTGAAGATCGAGATGAAGTACGTCATGAACGCGATCATCCCGATCGGCACGCCGCGCTGGCCGATCACGCGCACGAAGATCGCGGCCATGGCGACGGCCACGAACACGATGTCGGCCACCAGCGTCACGTCGTTCGTCAGCGACGCGAGGGTGACGCCTATCATCGCCGACGGGATCATCAGCAGGATCGTGACCGCTCGCGGCTTCGCCCTCGGCTCGCGGACGGCGTTGTTGGAGATCATCGTCAGCATGAGCCCGGGGATGATCCCGATGGCCGACAGGTGCGTGATCGCTGCGAGAGCGAACAGGACGATCGCGACGACGATCAGGCACGTGATGGTCGTGGTCGCCGTGCGGAGCCGCGACAGGTCGGGGTCGGACGTCGCGACGACGCGAATGGCGCGCCGGACGGGCCTCGTGACCGTGCGTCGCGCCCGTGCGAGCGAGGACTCGCCGAGGGGTATCGACACCGTCGACGTGTCTAGCGCCATGGCTGCCTCCGTGCCTCGAGATTACCGGTCCCGCCCGCGGTCTGGCTATGTCAGACGCGAGAGGCCGCGACACCGCGGACGAGCAGGTCGGCCAGACGATCCGCCTGCGGTCGCTGAGCCGGTCGCCCGGCCACGACCGCGATGCCGGCCAGCGCGGCGAGCACGTCGTCCGCGCGAGTGCCCGGCACCACCGCGCCCGACGAGCGCCCGGCGCGGAGCAGCAGCTCCACCGCGGCGAGCAACCGGTCGAGGGTGTGCACGCGGCTGTCGACGTCGTTCGAGAGGAGGGCGCGAACGGTGTCGGCCATGCCCGCTTTCGTGCTCATGTAGTCGAGGTAGCGCCCCATCCACGCTCGGGCGGCGTCGAGGGGTGGCATCCGCGCTAGAAGTTCGTCGGCGGCCGCGCAGAGGTAGTCGATCGACTCGCTGTAGGCGGCGATCATCAGGTCGTCCCTCGTCGGGAAGTGCCGGAAGAGCGTCGCGATCCCGACGCCGGCGTCACGCGCGATGGAGTTCAACGTGGCGTCGGCGCCATCGACGGCGAAAGCGCGAGCCGCCGCCTGGAGGATCTTCGCGCGATTCTCCCGGCCATCGGACCGGGGCGCGCGGCGGCTTGTGGGGCGAGCCTCCTGCATCGTGTGACCTCTGTCTTCGGGGATGGTTGCTTAACGGAGTCTACTTCGTTTAGTCTCGATTTTAACGGAGCTTACTCCGTTTAAGACGAAAGAAGGCGTCCGAACGATGAAACGCAGGATCCTGGGCGCGAGCGGCATCTCAGTCAGTGAGATCACGCTCGGCGCGATGATGTTCGGCGCGATGGGCAATCGAGACCACGACGAATCGGTCGGGATCATTCGCACGGCCCTCGACGCGGGCATCAACTTCATCGACACGGCCGACGTCTACTCGGCGGGCGAGTCGGAGGTGATCGTCGGCAAGGCGATCCGCGGGCGGCGGGACGACGTCGTGGTCGCGACGAAGTTCGGCCTCGCGATGGGCGACGATGCCAACCAGAGCGGGGCGTCGGCGCGCTGGATCCGACATGAGGTCGAACAGAGCCTCCGCCGCCTCGGCACCGACTGGATCGACCTCTACCAGCTGCACCGGCCCGACCACGAGACTCCCGTCGACGAGACCCTCGCCGTGCTGAGCGACCTCGTGCGCGAGGGCAAGGTGCGCGCGATCGGCTCGTCGACCTTCCCCGCCGATCTCATCGTCGAGGCGCAGTGGGCGGCCTGTCGCGGCGGTCATCGACGCTTCGTGACCGAGCAGCCGCTCTACTCGATCCTGACCCGCAGCATCGAGCGGGCGGTGCTTCCGACCGCCCAGCGGCACGGTATGGGTGTGATCAGCTACAGCCCGCTGAACGCGGGGTGGCTGTCAGGGCGCGCCGATCCGTCCGGCGCGCACCGCGCCTCGAGCCGTCCGAGCATGTACGACGTGTCCGTCCCCGCCAACGCCTCGAAGGCCGACGCGGTCCGTCGACTGACGACGCTGGCGCAGGAAGCCGGTCTCCCGCTGCCGCATCTCGCCCTGGCCTTCGTCCTCGCTCACCCCGCTCTCACGAGCGTGATCATCGGCCCCCGTACCCTCGACCAGCTCACCAGCCTGCTGCCCGCGGCCGACGTCGTCCTCAGCGCAGAGACACTCGACCGCATCGACGAGACCGTGGCGCCCGGCACCGACGTGAACCCCGACGACAACTACGACGCGGCGCCGCCGGCGCTGCTCGACGCGACACTGAGGAGGCGCTGACCATGGCGGAAGGTCGAATCACGAGCCCGTTCGGAGCGGACACGACTGCTCTGCAGGTGGTCGAGGCAATCGACCTGACCGGTCGCAGAGCCATCGTCACCGGCGGATCGTCGGGCATCGGGGTCGAGACCGCTCGCGCGCTCTCGGCCGCGGGGGCTGCCGTCACGCTTGCCGTGCGCGATCCTGCCACCGGCCACGAGACTGCCGCCGACATCACGGCGGCCACGGGCAACCCGGTCGACGTCGCCCGGCTCGACATCGCCGATCTCGAGTCGATCGAGGCTTTCGTCGGCGGCTGGCGCGGCGCCCTAGACATCCTGGTGGCGAATGCCGGGATCATGGCGCTGCCCGACCTCCACCGCACGGCCGCGGGCTGGGAGCTGCAGTTCGCCACGAACCACCTCGGGCACTTCCACCTCACAACGGGGCTCCACGACGCGTTGGCCGCTGCGGGCGACGCCCGTGTGGTCGCCGTCAGTTCGGTCGGTCACATCGACGGCGGCGTCGACTTCGACGACCTGATGTTCGAGAGGCGCCCCTACGACCGGTGGGCGGCCTACGGCCAGTCGAAGACGGCCAACATCCTGTTCGGGGTCGAGGGCTCACGCCGCTGGGCGGCCGACGGCATCACGATCAATGCGCTCAACCCCGGCAGGATCCCGGCTACCGGCCTGATGAGGCACCTGGGCTCCGTGCCGCCCGCCGCCGCCCCGGGCGTGGCGAGCAGCACGGGCGTCTCGGTGAAGACCGTCGAGCAGGGCGCGGCGACCTCGGTCTTCTTGGCTGTCTCGCCGCTGGTCGAGGGCGCAGGCGGCCGCTACTTCGAGGACTGCAACGAGGCGGCCCCGCATCAGCCCGGCATCCGCCGTGGCGTTGCCCCGTACGCGCTCGATCCTGACGACGCTGCCCGGCTCTGGAGGGTGTCCGAGGAGCTCGTGGCTGCTGCTCGTCGCTGAGTGGCGCGTAAATCGACCGGAGTCGGCGGCCCTGGCGGCTCAGGCCCCGGCGACGTGCACGTACGTCGGCTTGCCCCAGACGGCCTGCACCTCGACGTCGCGGCCGACGTTCGGCGCGTCGACCATGTAGCCGTCGCCGATGTAAATGCCGATGTGCTGGTGCGGGTAGACCACGAGGTCGCCGGGCTGCACCTTGTCGGCGGCGATCGGCGTGCCGAGGGCGGCGATGCCGTCGACGTCGTGAGGCACGGCGATGCCGAACTTCGCGTAGACGTACATGACGAGGCCCGAGCAGTCGAAGCCGGTCTTCGGGTCGGCCCCGTCGTGCACGTAAGGCACGACGCCGACGTACTTCACGGCGGCGGCGACGATCTCGTCGGCAGTGGCCGACGCGGAGTCGAGCGTCGCGGCCGCGACCTTGTCGGCGACGGTGCCGGAGGTGACCGTCGTGACACCGGTGGTGCTGAGGGCGGTGTCGGTGGTCGTGGTCGAAGTCGAGGCGGTGGCGCCAGGCTTCGAGGGGGTAGCGGCAGTCGTGGCAGCGGTCGTGCCGGCGGCAGCCGCCGTCGCTGCAGCGCTGTAGGTGACGACCGTCACGGGCGCCGCCAGGATGGCCGCGATCGCCGCCGCCTTTGTCAGCGCGTCCGGCGCGCTCACCTTGAGCGCCCGCGCTTTCGCGGCCTCAGCCGCGGCGAGCACGGCCGGAGGTGTCGCGGTGTAGTCGTCGCGGGCCACCTGATCGACGGCCACGGTGCTCGGCACCGTGAACGACTGAGCCGCGGCGTGGACGTGAGCCGTGGTCTGGCGGGCGTGCGACGTGCTGTGCAGGGTCGCCGCTTCGGCGGGCAGGATCATCGAGATCGACAGCCCGGCCACGGCGACGACGGCCGACGACGAGACGACGGCGCAGCGAAAGCTCAGCCCGCCGGCCTGCACGGCTGCAGTCGGGGCGGAGATGTGATGCACGGCGTGACGCCCCCGGGGCACGGGCGTGGCGCGGTGTCGTGCGGTCATGTGTCCACAGTAGGTCGAAGGTCGCCGGTGCACGAGCCCCCCTTCGGTCGGCACCCGTTCGGGGCATGACCGAGGGAGGCCCGAGCGGGCTATTCCGGTCGCGAGAACAGGTTGACGAGGTTGCCGTCCGGGTCGCGGAAGAGGGTCGACCGGTTGCCCCACGGCATCGTCGTCGGCTCGAGGACGACGTCGTCGAGGCTGCCGCGGAGGCGCTCGAAATCAGCGTCGACGTCATCGACGGCGAACTCGATGATGACGGAGTCGTTGCGCCCGGGTATGGGTGCACCGTCGCCGAGCATGGCGACGGTGGCCGTGCTGCCGATGGCGAGCACGCCGGTCTCGGTGCGGAACTCTGCGAACACGGGCGCCGGGCGGGAGGCGCTCGACTCGGTGACCGCCTCGTAGAAGCGGGCCAGACGGTCGACGTCGTCGGTGATGATCCTGATCGATGCGAGATTCATGGCTTCATCGTGACCGGCGTCGGCGACACCGTCCTGTCGGTGTTTAGCGAACTCTCGTGGCGGCACCGCCCGCACCGTCTGCAGGGTCTGCAGGGTCTGCAGGGTCTGCAGGGTCTGCAGCGACGGTGCGCAGATCGCCGTAGGGGATGTCGAGGTCCTCGGCCCGGAGGGTGCGCCGAGGCGGCCTCTCGCCCGTCGGCTCGGCGCGGAGGATGCGGTCGCCGCGGAAGGCCCTGACCCCGTCGCGCAGCCGGCACCACGCGATGAGATACCACGACTGGCCGCGCCCGACGTAGCCCATCGGCTCGACGTCGCGAGTCGTCTCGGCGCTGTCACGGCCGCGGTAGGCGATGCGCAGCACCTGGCCGGAGTGCAGGGCCCCGGTCAGCGCGGCGGGTGACTCCAGCGGCGGGCCGTCGGCCAGCAGGTGGATGCGGGTCGCCAGCTCGATGGTCTCGGTCAGGCTGCGGTCATCGGTCACGGCTACGACCTTTTGCAGCGCCGACCGTGCCGAGTCACGAAAGGGGCTGCTCGACAGCATCTCGAGCGAGATCAGGATCGCCAGGGCCTCGTCGACGGTGAACCCCAGAGGCGCCAGCGTGTGCGACGCGTCGAGGCAGTAGCCGCCCGTCCGGCCCGGTTCAGCCCAGATCGGCACGCCCGACTGCTGCAGGGCGTTGAGGTCCCGTTCGATCGTCCGAGAGCTGACCTCGAAGCGCTCGGCGAGCCACCTTGCGCTGCGGGGCCGGGGTGCGACGGCACGCAACTCTTCGACGAGGGCGTACAGCCGATCGGTGCGGTTCACACCACGACCCTAGAGCGTTCCGTCAGGCGGCCGGAGCCCGCTTCTTCGTCTCGAAGAGAGCCCGATAGCCGAAGCCGGCGATCAGGGCGCCGACGATCGGGAAGACGATCAGCAGCAGCAGCAGCGTCAGAGTGAAGCCGATCGCGATCGGCGCGAACCCCCGGCAGAGGGGAACTTCGCTGAGAAGATCGCCGTCGACACGAGGCCGAAGACGAGCAGGAAGGTGCCTGCTGCCTCGGCCGTCCAGCGGCCGAGAGTGGTGGGGACATCGGGTTCGGGTACGTCCGGATACGACGTGATCCTCCTTGTGGTGATGGTTACTCACAGTGAAAACCCGAATCACCCTCATGGTTATCGTGGCGCGCCGACTTCGGCGGGCATTCGCCGTCGACGGTGGCAGGATGATCGGAGCCGCCACCTGCACGGCCGGATCTGGAGTGATGACGCGTGACCGAGACCCGTACGCCTGCGCCCGCAGCGACACAATCGGACGATGCCGGATCCGGCGGGCACGGGCACAAGGGAGTCACGGGCCTGGCGCTCGTCGCTCTCGGCGTCGTGTTCGGCGACATCGGGACGAGCCCCCTCTACGCGCTCCGCACGGTCTTCACCATCGACGGCGGCGCGGTGCACGCGGTTCGCGAGGACGTCTACGGCGTCATCTCGATGATGTTCTGGAGTATGACGATCGTCGTCTCGTTCAAATACGTCCTCGTGCTCATGCGAGCCGACAACAACGGCGAGGGCGGGGTCATGGCGTTGGCAGCGCTGGCTCGCCGGCTCTACTCGAAACGGCGCGGTGGAGCCGCGATCTTCCTCGTCATCGGCATCGTCGGGGTCTCGCTCTTCTACGGAGACTCGGTCATCACGCCGGCCGTCTCGGTGCTCTCGGCGGTGGAGGGGCTCGGGACGGCTGCGCCATCGATCGGCCATCTCGTCGTGCCGATCGCCGCGGTGATCCTGATCCTGCTGTTCCTGGTGCAACGCTTCGGAACCGGCAAGGTCGGGGCCGCCTTCGGCCCGATCATGCTGCTGTGGTTCGTCGTGATCGCCGTGGCCGGCGTGCCGATGATCGTCAAGCACCCCGACGTGCTGCAGGGCATCTCGCCGACCTGGGCCATCATCTTCGTCTTCGCCCACCCGTACATCACCTTCGTGGCCATCGGCGCCGTCGTCCTCGTCATCACGGGGCCGAAGCCCTGTACGCCGACATGGGCCACTTCGGTCGGGTGCCCATCCGCCGCGCGTGGTTCTTCGTCGTGTTCCCCGCTCTGGTCATCAATTACCTCGGGCAGGGCGCTCTCGTGCTCAACGAGCCGGGGGCCACGAAGGATCCGTTCTTCATGCTGTTCCCGAACGGGCTCCAGCTCCCCGTCGTGATCCTGGCCACGGCCGCGACGGTCATCGCCAGCCAGGCCGTCATCTCGGGCGCCTTCTCGCTGACGCGGCAGGCCGTGCAAGTGGGGCTGCTGCCGCCGCTGACGATCCGGCAGACCTCGAAGGAGGAGGGCGGCCAGATCTACCTGCCCGCTGTCAACCTGTTGCTGTTCATCGGCGTGATGGCCATCATGCTCGCGTTCCGCTCGTCCGCTGCGCTGACCACCGCGTACGGGTCTCGGTCACCGGCGCGCTCGTCGTCGACACGCTGTTGCTCCTGCTCGTCTCGCGGCAGCTCTGGCACTGGCGCCTCTGGAAGACGATCCTCGCGGCGGTGGTCTTCGGCGGGCTCGAGCTGACCTTCCTCGCGGGCAACCTCTCGAAGATCGTCCACGGCGGATGGGTGCCGTTGCTCATCGCCCTGTCCGTCATCACGGTCATGACGACCTGGCGTCGCGGACGGCAGCTCGTCCAGGATCAGCGCGAAGAGCTCGAGGGGCCGCTCGAGGACTTCATCGAGCAGGTCAACACGACGCGCGTGCCCCGGGTCCAGGGCGTCGCGATCTTCCCGCACCCCAACAAAGACACGACGCCACTCGCCCTCCGGGCCAACGTCGAGCACAACCACGTGATGCACGACCGCGTGATCATCGTGTCGGTGCACACGGCCAACGTGCCGCATGTGCCGCATTCGAAGGCGTTCACGCGTGACGACCTCGGCTACACCGACGACGGCATCGAGCACGTGACCGTGAAGTTCGGCTTCTCGGACGACCAGGATCTGCCGTTCGCCCTGCACGCGGCGTGCCTCAGCGAGGTCCTCGACGTCGAACCGGACGCCATGGACGACGCGTCGTACTTCATCTCGCGCGGCGGCCTTCGGCTGACACGTGGCAGCCACGGCATGGTGGCGTGGCGCAAGAAGCTCTTCGTGGCCCTTGCGCACAACGCGGCCGACCCCGCGGCGCGGTTCATGCTGCCGCCCGGGCGCACCGTCACGATGGGCAACGACGTCGAGATCTGACATCGCCGCGTCGGCCTGACGTCGACGCTGCGGCCTGACGTCAGTCGCGCTCGCGGCGCGTGAACGTCAGGTGCGTCACGCCGCTGGGCGAGGAGACCGCTTCCGTCGTGAATCGCTCCTCCAGCCCTTCGAGGCCGTCCCAGAGCCGCTCGCCACGACCGAGCACGATCGGCACGACGACGAGGTGCAGGTGGTCGACGAGGTCGGCGGCCAGGAACTCACGGACGGTCTCGACTCCGCCCCCGATCCTGATGTCGGCGTCGCCCGCTGCTTCGCGCGCCTGGGCGAGTGCGTCCGCGGGCGTGGCGTCGATGAAGTGGAAGGTCGTGCCGCCCGCCATCTCGAGGCGCGGCTTGGGGAAGTGCGTGAGCACGAAGACCGGGGTGTGGAAGGGCGGGTCGTCGTCCCACCAGCCCTTCCAGCCGTCGTCGGGCCATTCGCCGCGCTGCGGGCCGAACTTGTTGCGGCCCATGATCTCGGCGCCGATGCCGGTGGCCCACTGGCTGGCGAACTCCTCGTCGACACCCTCGGTGCCGCCGGGCTGACCCTGCATGGCCCGAAAGGTCGGCGTGCCCATGAACCACTGCATGAGCCGGCCGTCGGCGTGGCCGAACGGTGCTTCGAGCGACTGGTCGGCGCCCGTGCCGAACCCGTCGATCGAGATGGCGAAATTGTGCACGCGGACTTTCGACACGGGTCCTCCTCGGTTCGTTGTCGTGCTGCCACTGTAGGGCTCCGGCGCCACGCGGCGCGTGCGCCGAGAGGACAGCTCGGCGCAACCCTCGAGGCGTAGCCTGCAACCGATCGCGAGGGCCGCCCGACCCCCGCCAGAACAAGGAGACCGCAGTGACGCTCACCGTTCCATCCACTCTTCTCTCGGCAGGGCCCGTTCTCTTCGCGCCCGACCTCGCCGCCGACGGCACCGCGGTGCTCTTCGCGGCAGACGTCGCCAAGGCGACGGTCTTCGCCTTCCAATTGCCTGCCGAGACGCCTGCGGCCGACGCCGAGGTGCGCGTCGACCACCTCGGCACGAAGGTCGCTTCGCTGCTCGGGGTCGAACCCGCCGATGCGCTCATCCGCGGAATCACGGTGCACCCCGCGTCGCACGCTGTCTACCTCTCCGTCTCGCGCGGCCACGGCGCCGAAGCCGCCCCGGCCGTCGTCCGCGTCGGCACCGACGGCGAGTTCAGCGTCGTCGAGCTCGACGCCCTGCCCGCCACCTCGTTCGAGCTCGACGACGCGCCTGCCGCTGACGACGAGCGCATGGACGTCTACCTCACCGGCACCGAGCCGAACTCCACCCAGCGCGAGTTCAACGGCGTGACCCTCGACATCGCCCAGGTGCCGCTTCAGCGCTCGACGATCACCGGCCTCGCCTGGGTCGACGGCACCCTGTTCGTCGCGGGCCTCAGCAACGAGGAGTTCACGTCGCGGCTGCGTCAGATCCGCTATCCGTTCGACGGCGCCGCGACGGAGACGAGTGTCGAGATCTACCACGTCGACCACGGCAAATACGAGACGCAGTCCCCGATCCGTGCACTGACGTCGTTCGACGACGGTGCGAGCATCCTCGCCACCTACACGTGCACGCCCGTGGCCCAGTTCTCCGTCGCCGACCTCACCGGTTCGGGCCTCGTCCGCGGGCGCACAGTCGCCGAGCTCGGCCCGATGAACCAGCCGTTCAGCATCGTCTCGTACGACCGCGACGGCGAGGAGTACCTGCTCGTCTCGAACACCCGCCACCCGCTGCTCAAGATCCCGGCGTCGTCCATCGCCGGGCAGGAGGCGCTCGACCTGCCGCTGTCCGACGACGGGGCGTCGCGCGGCGTGCCCCGCGACGAGCTCGACCACCCCGGCGTCACGTGGATGGCCAACCTCGACCGCTCGCACATCGTCGTCGTGCAGGACGAGGGCGGCGACACGAACCTGCGCACGTTCAGCGCCGCCGAGCTCTGAGCGGCGTCCGGGCCGAGTGGGTCGGAGGCGACTGGGTCGTCTCCGGCCCCGGCCTTCCGGCGGTCCTCGCGCTGGCCCCGGTCTCCGCGCTGGCTGTGATCTCCGCACCGGGTCGAGGGCAGGATCTCGTCGCCACGGCCGGGTCATGGGCCCGCGAGCCCGGCGCGTCCCGGTTCACGCCGCGCTTCCGAGCGGTGCCGGGTGCGATCTATACCCTGCTCGGTCGCGAGGGCTCGGACGACGAGTGGCGCGAGCTGGCTCGGGTCGTCGTGCCCGGTGCCGATCCCGAACGGCGCGCCGTGGTCGAGTCGATCGACCCCGGGGCGCCCGAGGTGCCTGCGAACCTGCTGCGATTCGCGGTGACGTTCTCCGTGCCGATGGAGGACGGGTCGGCGGCGGGGCACCTGCACCTGCTCGACGAGTCGGGGGCGGAGCTTCCCGGCACGGTTCTCGAGACGCCCGAGCTCTGGAGTCGAGATCGCCGCCGCCTCACCGTGCTGCTCGAGCCGGGGCGCGTCAAGCGAGGGCTGCAGCCCAATGCTCAGGCCGGGGCGCCGATGCACGACGGGGGAGAGGTGACCCTCGTGGTCGACTCGGCCGTGCGAGACGCCGACGGCGCATTCCTGGTCGAGGAGGCTCGCCGAACGTTCAGGGTCGGCCCCGCGGTGCGCGCCCGGGTCGACCCGGCTCGGTGGCAGGTGGCCTGGCCCGAGGAGGCCAGCGGCCGGCTGATCATCGCCTTCGACCGCCCGCTGGACCGGGCCCTCGTGCAGCGGTGCCTGCGGGTCATTGATGCCGACGGCGGCCGCGTGACGGGTGCGGTTTCTCTCGATCCTGAGACCACGGTCTGGACTTTCACGCCCGCGCCCGGCGCCTTCGTCGGCGAGCTGCACGTCGACACCCGTCTCGAAGACCTGGCCGGCAACTCGGTGCGGCGCGTCTTCGACCGCGACCTCGACTCGCCTGCCGACGCCACCCTCGACGCACCCTTCGTCGTGCTCCGGCGCTGACACCGCGCGCGAGATCACACCTGAGCCGCCGTCACTCGGCCGCGGCGGGCCGAACTTCGATCTCGTCGCGCAGGTGCAGTCGCGCCTCCTCCTCGGTGCGCCCGAGCTGCTGACCGATCGAGTGGGCGAGAATGTGCGCGAGGAAGGTCGTCACCATGGTCGCCAGCACGGCGATGAGAGCCGACCAGTGCAGGATGCTCGACCGACTCGCCCCGACGACCGACGCGAGCACGAGGATGTCGCCGTAGATGATTCAGATGCCGGCGACGAGGCGCACGCCCGCAGCCACTTTCGAGACGATGTACGACGGCAGATGCCCGACCGGGTACGGGTCGAGGTACTCACGGCTCACGGGGCCGATCTGCGAGACGACTGCCACCGAGTCTCTCTCTAGCCCCGACGCCTCGATCGGCACCAGCACATTGCCGGGAAACGCCTCGAGCGCCGTGTTCGACGTCAGCGGCACGACCAGGACGGTGGCGATGTCGGTGGCCAGCAGCCAGTTCTCTTGCGCGACGACCGCCGGGCGGACCTTCGCGGGCTCCGAACCTCGCGGTGAACCGAAGTCCACCCAGACCACGTCGCCGTGGGCGATTACCACTCCGTGCTTCGAAGGAGGTTCTGCTCTGACGCGCGGAGAAAAGCGCTGTCTTCCGACGGTTGTCCGGCCCGTGCGATGGCGGCGTTGGCCTGCGCGGTGAGCTCGGCGTCGCCTTCGAGCTCGCGGGCCAGCTTGTCCGCCGCCAGCCGGTAGAACTCCGAGCGGTTCATGTGGTTGCGGGCCGCGACACGCTCGAAGCGCTCGAAGTCGCCGTCCGGAAGCGAGATAGCAGTTCTCATGCAACGAGTATAACTAGTTATACCGAGGCGCGGCACCCGTCGCGTCGACCAAACCGAGGTGTGGCCTCTAAGGCACTACTGGATCGAGCGGGCCGCCGCGATGCGCTCCTTGACGGCGTCGAGCTCGGACGCGGGGCGGTAGCGCCCCGCGCGCACGACGCCCACGATGTCGTGCAGGGCGTCGACGCTCTGCAGCGGGTCGCTGCCCAGCAGCACCAAGTCGGCGTCGAAGCCCTCGGCCACGTCGCCCTGCGTGGAGGAGGTGCCGAAGAACGCCGCGGCATTCGAGGTCGCCGCCCTCAGCACGCTGAGAGGCGAGAGGCCCGCGGCCGCCAGCTCGTCGAACTCCTGGTGGATCGCGTGGCCCGGGATCACCCAGCCCGCGCCGCCTGAGTCTGTGCCGACGAGCAGGGGCACGCCCTCCTCGTCGAAGATCTTCGTCAGGCGCAGCTGCAGCGAGTAGGTGCGTCGGTAGGTGGCGTGAGCCGAATCTCCTTGGGCGGCGTACTTCTCGTTCGACTTCTGCCACACAGCCACGGTGCCGGGCGAGACGAAGCGCAGCTCGGGGTCGCCCGTATGCCGGGGGTCGTCGGCGAGCTGCTGCGTCCGCACGCGGATGAGAGTCGGGCACTGCCACGTCTCGTTCTCGACGAAGAGGCGGGCGACCGCGCGCGCCTTGTCTTCGTCGAACGTGGCGTCGGCTCGCGAGAGAAGGTCGATGTCGACCTCTTTGTTGGCCGTGACCGGGTTGACGATGATCTTCTTCAGCATGTTCTCGACCATCCGGCCCATGCCGGGCAGCTTGATGGGGGGAGCCTTCAAGGTGCGCGCACCTGCGGCGGCTTCGGCGAGGATCGCCGGCTCGTCGTCGGCCGTGGCCGCCGTGATTCCGACACCGGGGCCGAGGTGCTCGATGCAGCGCATGCCGCGCCTCGACACCTCGCGCACGTCGATGCCGTTCGGCAGGTGCCCCGCGACCGGCAGCGACAGGCGTGCGGCCTCGTCGAGCACGTCGAGCAGCACCGCGGGCGAGACCGAGACGACCTTGACGAAGTCGGCGCCCTGATCCTTCTGAGCCCGCAGCGTCGCCACGGCCGCCTGCGACGTGCCGGCGTTCATGGGTGTCAGAAGGTCTCCCGGCAGGGCCAGGAGGCTCGGCCCGTCGGAGGGCAGCCCGAGTCGGCCGGTGGCACGGTCGTCCAGCAGACGGGGCGACCCGCTCATCTGCCGGAAGCCGGTGATGCCGAACGCCCCCATCAGCTCGAGGTTCTCGGTCGCGCTCTCGCGTCCGATCGGGTGCGCGTGGGCGTCGACGAAGCCCGGCACGACGAATCGGCCCTGTGCATCGACGACGTCGGCGCCCTGGATGGCGAGGGTGCCGGTCGGGGCGATGCGCTGGATCCTGCCTATCTCGATCAGGACGTCGACGTCGCGGCGCAGAGTGCCGCGGCTCACGTCGACGACCGTGGCAGCGCGCAGGATCACGGGGCGGGTGGGTGTCGAATCCGGCATGGTGCCCTCCGAGAAGCGGTCGATGAGACGAACGGGTCGGACGTTACGCGCCGACCGCCGGGCCGAGGGCTCGGCTTCCACCCAGTGGTAGTCGAAGTCCTGACGTGCCAGACTCGGCGACCATGAGCGAGCCGCAGGCCCCGACCGACGGAATGGCCCGCTCCGGTGTCGTCGATCGTGCGTTCTCGGTGCTCAGCGCTTTCGACGAGCGACACCTGGCTCTCTCGTTGACGGCCATCACCCGCCGCACGGGCCTGCCGATCAATTCGGCCCTCCGCATCATCCGCTCGCTCGTCGATGTCGGCGCCCTCGAGCGCCGCGACGACGGGCTCTACGTGGTCGGCCTCCGGCTCTTCGAGATCGCCGCCCTCGGCCCGCGCAGCCAGGGGCTGAGACGCATCGCGATGCCCTTCCTGCAGGATCTCCACGCCGTCACCGACGAGCACGTGCTGTTCACGGTGCGCGAAGACGACGAGGCCGTGCTGATCGAGCGCCTGTCCGCTCGCGGCGCCGGCCCCGTCTCCTACCGCATCGGCGGGCGGCTGCCACTGAGTGGCACCGGCGCGGGGCTCGTGCTGCTCGCGCACGCTCCGAGCGAGCTGCAGGATGCCATGATCGCTCGCATCGGCACCTCGACCGCCGTCTCAGCCCAGGTGGCGTTCACCAGCGGCGACGAGCTCCGCCACAGGCTGGCAGCGATCCGGCTCGAAGGCTCGCTGATGGTCGCGACCTCGACCGCCGACGGCATGGGCACGGTCGCCGCGCCGGTCTTCGCCCAGCAGCGGGAGGCCGTCGCCGCGGTCTCGGTCGTGGCTCCCGCCGACGAGCGGGTGCTCGGCGCCCTCGTCCCCGCGGTGCGACTGTCGGCCCGCGCCATCTCGGCCGCTCTCGCGCCGCGCCGCACGACCCGATAGACCGTTCGGCGGCTACCGCTGAGTGGAAGTCGGTGCCCCCTCCGCCGGCTGCCGACCTAGCGTCGCAGGCATGACAACTCCGCTCGTCGACGTCCACGCCCACTTCGTCACCGACCACTACGTCGCCGCCGCGAAGGCCGCCGGGTTGGTCAGCCCCGACGGCATGCCGGGCTGGCCTTCGTTCGACATCGCCGACCAGCTCGCCTCGATGGACCGCCGCGGCATCGCCCGCGCCGTGCTCTCGGTGTCGTCGCCGGGCGTGCATTTCGCGACGGGTCAGGATGCCGAGGCCGTCGCCCTCGCCGAGCACGTCAACGACACGGCGCTCGGCTTCGTGCGCGACCATCCCGACCGGTTCGACTTCTTCGCGTCGGTCACCCTCCCCGACGTCGATGCCGCCGTCCGCGAGCTCACGCGGGCGATGGATGCCGGTGCCGTCGGCATCACCGTCGAGTCGAACGCGCACGGGCAGTATCTGGGTGACTTTGCACTCGAGCCGCTCTGGGCCGAGCTCGACCGGCGCCGTGGCATCCTGTTCATCCACCCGACGTCGCCGGTGATGTGGGAGTCGACCGCTCTCGGGCTGCCTCGGCCGCTCGTGGAGTTCATGTTCGAGTCCACCCGCACCGTGGTGGACATGCTGCGGGCGAAGGTCGTCGACCGGCACCCCGGCATGCGGGTGATCGTGCCGCACTCAGGCGCCACCCTCGGCGTCCTGGCCGATCGGGTCAGCACGCTCCTGCCCCTGCTCGTGGGGGAGGACCCGGCGAGCCTGCGGTTCACCGAGCAGTTCGAGGCGCTGTGGTTCGATACGGCAGGCACACCCTTCCCGCGCGCGATGCCGACACTGACGTCGCTCGTCGGCACCGATCGCATCCTGTACGGCAGCGACTCGTGCTGGACCCCGCCGGCCGGCGTCGACGCGCAGCTCGCCTCGATCGACGCCGCGCCAGCGCCCGCGGGCGCCTCGTCGTGGCGCGAGCTCGCGGCGACGAACGCCGCTCGGCTGCTGACGCCCCCTTCGTAGACTCGAGGCATGCGGTTCACGTTCACGAACGAGCTCTGGCGCTGGGCGGCGCGCCGCGAACTGTGGACCTTCGTGACGCTCTCGCCCGAGGCCGACGACCAGATCGTGGCCATGGTCGGCGACATGACCAACGGCTGGGGCTCGATCCGCGTCGATGCGCGCGTCGGGCAGACGAGCTTCCGCACGTCGATCTTCCCCGCCGGCGATCAGGGCGCCTACGTGCTGCCCGTCAAGCGCGCCGTCCGCGACGCCGAGGGGCTCGAGCTCGGCGTCCGGGTCACGGCGGAGATCGTGCTCGTCGACTTCTGACTCGCCGAGTGGCCCCCGTTGTGGGGGAGGACCCCACCGTCTAGTGTTGCTATCCGACAACGCTGTCAATCGATGGGGAAAGGACGGCCATGCGCTCGTCTGCAGCACCACTCACGGCTTCCGGCGGCGCGATCACTCGCCGCCGCGGTCGCCGCGTCATTCCACTCGCCATGCTCTCGGTGGCCCTCGCGGCCGTCGCCGGGGTCTCGGGCACCGGCTTCGCCACGAGCGCGAGCGCGACCCCGGCGACCACCGCGACGTCGACCGTGCCGGGCGCGAAGACCGACCTCACGGGCCTCGTCAATCCGTTCATCGGCACCGAGAACCAGGGCCTCGACTTCCCGGCCGCGGGCGCGCCGTTCGGCATGGTGCAGGAGAGCCCGCTGATGGAGAGCGGCTCGGGCACCGGCTGCGACTCGCAGGCCGCGACGACCGTCACCGGCTTCAGCCAGACCACCATCAACGGCTGCCGGTTCAACTACCTGCCGTTGATGCCGACGACGGGTGCGGTGACCTCCACCGACTCGTCGCAGTACGCCTCGACGTTCAGCCACAGCACCGAGACAACGTCTCCCGACTACTACCAATCGACCCTCGACAAGTACGGCGTGAAGGTCGGGCTCACGGCGACCGACCGCACGGGGTGGCAGCAGTACACCTTCCCGCGCACCTCACAGGCGAACGTCATGTTCAATGCGGGCGCCGGGGTGACGAGCTCGTCGATCCAGGTCGTCGGCAAGAACACCGTCCAGGGCTGGGTCGACGACGGCAAGAAGACGTACTTCGTCGCCGAGCTGAGCCGCCCGTTCACGTCGTTCGGCACGTGGAAGGGCACGACGAAGACGGCAGGATCGCGCGAATCCTCCGCGACCGGGGCCAACGGCGCCTGGGCGTCGTTCGACACCACGAAGGACGACTCGCCGATCGTCGCCAAGGTGGCGCTGTCGTTCACCGGTCTGGCCGGGGCTCAGAAGAACCTGGCCGCCGAGACCTCGCACCTCGGGTTCGACTTCGACGCGGCGCACGCGGCGCTCAAGGCCGAGTGGAACACGATGCTGCACAAGGCCGCCGTCGCCGGTGGCACGCACGACCAGCAGGTCGCCTACTACACGGCGCTGTACCACTCGATGCTCGACCCCAATGAGATCGGCGATGTCGACGGCCAGTACGTCGGGGCCGACAAGAAGATCCACACCGCCGAGGGGTATACGCCCTATAGCAACTTCTCGCTCTGGGACACCTATCGAACCCAGAACCAGCTGCTCGAGACCCTGGTGCCGAAGGTGGCACACGACATCGACCTCTCGCTGATCGCCATCGCCCGGGAGGGCGGTGCCCTGCCGCGCTGGTACCTCGAAGACCAGGAGGGCAACATCATGACGGGTGACCCGATCACTCCCTTCCTCGTCGAGGGGTGGTCGAAGGGGCTGTTGACAGGAGCCGACGCTCAAGAGGCCTACAAATACCTCCGCGCCAATGCCACCAGCGTCCCTCCGGCGAACGTGCGGGAGAACGGGCGGGCGGGTGTCGCCTACTATGCCTCGCGCGGCTACATCCCCTACGGCGTCAACATCTCGACGAACGCCGACTGCCCGAGCAACGGGACGAGCGGCACCTGCTGCCCGACCAAGAGCAACGACAACGACTGCTACTACGGCACCTCCGCGACACTCGACTACGCACTCGCCGACGCGTCACTCTCGCTGATGGCGAAGGGTCTCGGCCACACCGCCGACGCCAAGATGTTCGCCCAGCGCGGCCAGTCGTACCGCAACGTCTACGACTCCCAGATCGGGCAGTTCCGGCCGCGCACGCAGGACGGCACCTGGTTGTCTCCGTACGACCCGGTCACGAGCGACCACGCCTTCCACGAGCAGAACGCGAGCCAGTACCAGTGGCTGGTGCCTCAGGATCCTGCCGGCCTGGTCGGGATGCTCGGCGGTGCGAGCGCCACGACGTCGAAGCTCAACACCTTCTTCGACTACAGCGGCCTGCTCACCGACCCGAACGGCACCGCGAAGAACACCTGGGTGAGCGACCCGCTGACCTACTACTCGTCGAACTACTACAACCCGAACAACGAGCCGAACCTGGTCGCGCCGTACATCTACGCGTGGGCCGGTCAGCCGGGCAACACGTCGACCGTGGTGCACGCCCAGGAGACGCTGTACACGAACACCCCCGGCGGCATCCCCGGCAACGACGACATGGGCGAGATGTCGGCCTGGTACGTGATGAGCGCCCTCGGGCTCTACCCGACCACGGCAGGCGGCAACTTCGACGTCCTCACCACGCCGCTGTTCCCGGCCGCCCAGGTGCAGGTCGGCGCCTACGGTCGCACGCAGGGCGGGACGCTGAAGATATCGGCCCCCGGCACCAGCATGAGCAACCGGTACGTCGCCACGGCGACGGTGAACGGGCGATCGTCCGACAAGGCCTGGGTGTCACAGGCCGACATCGCCCACGGCGGCAGCATCGCGTACACGCTCAGCACGGCTCCGACGCGCTGGGCCACGAATGCGAAAGACGCCCCGCCGTCGATCGACACGGTCTCGAGCACGCAGAACCAGGTGAGCGCGTCGCTCTCGCCGACGCAGAGCACGGTCGAGCCGACCGCGCAGGCCTCGTCGACGCAGAAGATCGCGCTGAGCCTCAACGCGACGTCTCCACGGACTGCCCGTGTGGCGGTGAGCGCCACGGCGCCGCGGGGCTGGTCGGTGACGCCGAGTCGCACGAACGTGACGCTGCGTTCGAACAGCCTGCCGCAGCAGGTCGAAGTGCCGATGACGGTCACCGCCCCGGCGGGCACAAAACCGGGCACGTACTCGATCGCCGTCACAGCCAGGATGGCCGGGGCCGCGTCGGTCCGCAAAGAGGCGACGGTCGTCGTGTCTGCGGGAGCCGACTGCGCCATCCAGTCGAGCAGCTCGTGCGCCGTCGACCTGAGCCACTTTTATAACAACGACGGGACGGCGACGCTCGCAGACCCGGCTCAGGGCGACTTCGACGGGACCGGCCTCAGCTACGCGGCCGACCTGCTGCCGGCGCCCGGCCCGGTCTCGCTCGGGGGAGTGACCTACCAGGCGCCGCCTACGGCGGGCACCCAGCCGAACTTCGTCAAGTCGACGGGGCAGGCGGTGGCTCTTCCCAGCGGACGCTACAGCAGCCTGCACATCGTCGGGGCGTCGGACAACGGCAGCACGGGTGCCGCCTCGGCTACCGCCGTCGTCACCTACAGCGACGGCAGCACGGCCACCGTGCCGCTCGAGCTGACCGGGTGGGCGAACGCCGCCCCTGACTTCGGCAACACGGCGGTCGTCACGACGCCGTACCAGCTGAAGGCGGGTGCCGGCAAGACGACGACGGGGGCCTCGCTCTACGAGACCACCGTGCCGCTTCAGCCGGGCAAGACCGTCCGGTCGCTGTCGCTGGCGACGCCGTCGGTGCCCGCCTGGGTCGCACCGGGCTCGGGCGGCCTCGACTGGGCTCGAGACAGCGCCGTGAACATCTACGCGATGACGCTGACGCGGTAGATCGCAAAACGACAGGACGACGGGAGTCGGCGCTTCGGCGTCGGCTCCCGTCGTGCGAGTCGGCTCCCGTCGTGCGAGTCGACTCTGGCGTGTCAGACCTTCGAGGGCGTCAGCAGGCCGTCCACGAAGACGTCGACCATCCGCCCCGGGCGCGTCTCGTCTTTCGTGATCGGCGAGTAGATGCAGAGGTTGGCCACCGACCCGAGCACTTCGATGGCGTCGACATCCGTCCGGGCGAGGCCCGCCCGGGCGGCGTTCGCGAGCAGGTCGCGAAGCACCGGCCCGACCTTCCCCTCGAAATAGCCAGGCAGAGCGTTGTAGGCAGGATCACCGGAGTGCAGCGCGTTCGCCAGACCGTGCTTCGTCGCGACGAACTCGGTGTACCGCTGCAGCCAGACCCGCAGAGCCTGGTCGGGCGGATAGGCCTCCATGATCGTCGGAGCCTCGGCCGCGCAGGCATCGATCTCGTGCCGGAACACGGCCGAGATGAGGTCGGACCGCAGCGGGAAATGACGGTAGAGCGTGGCTGTTCCGACGCCGGCTCGAGCAGCGATCGCCCGGACGTTCACGTCGACACCGCTCAGCGCGAACTCCTCCTTGGCCGCGGACAGGAGTGCGTCGAGATTGCGTTCTGCATCGGCACGTGCCACGGGGTGATCCTGTTCTGCTGGTCGATCGGGCTGCGGACGTCGATCGGGTTGCTAAACGGGACAATGTCCCATATGGTCGAGACCACCGGGACGATGTCCCGTTTCACCCACTGTACGGCACCGAGCCCGGCGCCATAAGGAGAGCACCTCATGCAGTACCGCACCCTCGGCCGCACCGGAATCAAGGTCAGCCCTTACGCCCTCGGCGCCATGAACTTCGGTCAGATCGGCAACGTCACGCAAGACGACTCGATCGCAATCATCCACAAGGCCCTCGACGCCGGCATCAACTTCGTCGACACCGCAGACATGTACTCGCACGGCGAATCGGAAGAGATCGTCGGCAAGGCGCTCGTCGGTCGCCGCGACGACGTCGTCCTCGCCACGAAGCTGAACCTGCCGATGAGCGACGACCCGAACCACCAGGGCAACTCCCGTCGCTGGATCGTGCAGGAGGTCGAGAACTCTCTGCGCCGCCTCCAGACCGACTACATCGACCTCTACCAGATCCACCGCCCAGACCCCTCGACCGACATCGAAGAGACCCTCTCGGCGATGTCCGACCTCGTCCACGCCGGCAAGATCCGCGCGTTCGGCTCATCGGCCATGCCGGCTTCAGAGATGGTCGAGGCGCAGTGGGTCTCCGAGCGGCGCGGGCTCGAGCGCTTCCGCACCGAGCAGCCGACCTACTCGATCCTCAACCGGGGCATCGAGAACGAGATCCTGCCCGTCGCCGAGCGGTACGGCATGGGCACGCTCGTCTGGAGCCCGCTCGCGGGAGGCATGCTGACGGGGCGCATCCGGAAGGGTCAGGAGACCGATCTCAACCGGGCCAAGTACTTCACCTACTTCTCCGACGAGCGCCGCATCGACGCCGTCGAAGAGGTCGCCGCGCTCTCGGACGAGACCGGTATCCCGATGACCCACCTGGCCATGGCCTTCGTGATCGCGCACCCTGGCGTGACGTCGGCGATCATGGGGCCGCGCACGATGGCGCAGCTCGACGACGTCCTTGCGGGATCAGACGTGGTGCTGTCCGACGAGATCCTCGACCGCATCGACGCCATCGTCGCTCCCGGTGCGGACATCGGCCAGCTCGACATGGCCTACAAGACCCCCGCCATCCTCACCCCGGCGCTCCGCCGCCGCCCCGTCTCGCTGCGCGCCGCCGCCTGACCTGTCTCCGCTCGGTGAGTGGCACATTTTCGCGGCATTTCGGCCTGAATGCCGCGGGAATGTGCCACTCACCAACGAGAGTGGTGAGGGGACCCGCGATGTACCCCGAACCGATCGCATGTGTTTGTACAAATGGGGCACAAGTGCCTACATTCGTCCCCCATTCGGGAGTTGGTGACACGCCGCGATGGCTTGTATGGTCGTGGGTGCGTGGTCGTCTCATCGGGGGAACCAGCCTCCGCGCGGCACGCCCGACGAAGGGTTGCATTCTCATGCCTCAGTACAAAGTTTCTTCCGAGAGCCTCGCCACGACGGCTTCGCAGCTGCAGTCGGGCTCGAGCGACGTGCAGTCGACCCTGTCGCACCTGCGCAGCCTCGTCGAGAGCCTCGGCGGCGAGTGGGAGGGCTCCGGTTCGGGCGCCTTCAACGAGCTCTACACCGAGTTCAACACCGCCGGGCTCAAGCTCAACGAATCGCTCGCCGGCATCGCCGACCTGCTGTCGAAGGCGGCTTCGTACTACGCGGAGTCGGAGGCGAACGTCACCAACGCGTTCCGCAGCTAGAACACACTCTCATGGTCGATGTGCGGGTCTCGTCCGAGGCCGTCGAGCAGGCCTCGTCGCGCGTCGCGGCGATGGTCGAGGAGTTCGCCGGGAGGCGTGCTCTCTGCGAGCAGACCGTCACCGGCCTCGTCTCCGGGCCGTGGACGGGGGCCGCGTCGACGACCTTCCACGAGGGTTGGGGTGAGTGGGCCCAGGGGGCTGCCGAGGTCAGCGAGGCGCTGAGCGGCATCGCCGCCCTCCTCGCCGAGGCGTCGGTGCAGTACGCCGAGACCGAGGGGCACGTCACGAGCGCCTCGCAATCATCGGCCGTGGTCTCGGCGACGCCCGCTGTCCGCGGTTCACAGAGGGCAGGATCCTGATGGCCCGCTTCCACGCGGAGGTCGCCGAGATCGACCAGACAGTGGTGACTCTCGCCCAGATGGCCGAGTTCTGCGAGACCCTGCTCGCCCAGATCGACCTGATCAAGAACACCGTCTCGGCCGAGTGGACGGGCGAGGCCGCTTCGCAGTTCGCCGCGCTCCATGCGGAGTGGGCTCGGGGCGCGGCGTCGATGAACGAGGGCATCCAGGTGATGCACCGGGCGGCGTCGACGTCGAGCAGCAACTACTCGGCGGGCCACGACGCCTCCCGGGGAGTGTGGGGCTGATGGCCGGCGTGCTGCTCGACGTCGAGCCGGAGGACTTCGTCACCTCGTCGTCGAGCGCGTCGTCTGCGGCGCGTGCGGCAGCGTCCGCCGGCTCTCGCCTGCGGTCGGCCCTCTCGGGGTCGACGCAGATGGCCGGCTCCGACCCCGCCGGGCTGAAGTGGGCGGCGCAGTACGACCAGGTCGCCGCCGACGCCGTCCGGGGCCTCGACTCGCTCGAGACCGTCCTCGGCCAAGTCTCGGCAGGCCTTGCTGTCACCGGCCTGAACTACGCAACGGCCGATTGGCTCTCCGCCGGTCACTCGGGCTACGCGCCCGGCTACTCGGTGCCGTCGCTGCCTGGGGCCATCTGCTCGTCGCCTCCGCCGTCGTCGGCGGGCGGGTCGCGTAAGTCGTCGATCCCGGGGTTCGAGTACGTCGCGAACTTCATCGGCGAGATGTGGCCCGACGGCGACACCGGCAAGCTTCACGCGGCCAAATCCGCGTGGGGTTCCTTCGCCGACGACCTCGACTCGATCCGGTCGGGCGACATCACCCGCATCAAGTCGGGCCTCGACGGCAATCACACGCCCGAGCTGCCGACCATCGACTCGACCATCACGAGCATCGGCACCGCCGCCGGCAAACTTGCCGACGAGGCGCGCAACCTCGCGACGGCCTGCGGCAAGCTCGCCACCGAGATCGACCACGTCCACCAGCAGACCGAGCAGGTGCTGAACAGCCTGGTCGAGCAGCTCGCCGCGACCGCGGCCGTCGGAATCGGTCTGACGATCTTCACGGCCGGTCTGTCGGACGGCGCCGCGGCCCTCGCCGGCGGGGGAGAGATCGCGGCCGCGGTCGCTCGCATCCTGGGCTTCATCGCCGAGCTCGGCACGAACGTCGCCCGCGTCGTCGACGACATCGCGGTCTCGGCCGGCTCCATCGCCAAAGTCGCGGGCATCAGCGAGCAGATCACCATCCGCGTCGTCACCATCGCCGGCAAGAGCGTCGTGACCGGCGTCGGCGGGGCGTTCACCAACGTCGGCGTGCAAGAGATCGTCGACCCCGGCACCGACATCAACGCGGCCGCCGTCCAGGGCTTCGTCGGCGGTGCTGCCTTCGGCGTGCTCGCCGACGGCGCCAGGCTCGCCGGGACCGCGCTTGGTGCTCGCGACGCTGCGAAAGCCGTCGAGACCGCGCGGGTCAGTGATTTCAAGGCGGACATCAAGTCGTGGTCGGCAGCACGAGGTTCGGCGGGCTATAAGCCGTATGGTGACCTCGGCGAGAAAAAATGGTTCAAAACTTACTTTCAGGGTTTTGACTCGCACGGTTATGCCGAGTGGAAGTGGCCGGATGGGTGGAAGGGGTTCCTCAACGGCGATAGCGTCCCCAATCAGTTGCAGGTCGGTGACCGCATCACGAGGTTGAGCCCAGTCGGGCGGGACGGAAGTTTCGCGACAGACCCGGGGACGGCCTTTGAAGCTATGTCTCTTCCGCCTGACCGGCTGGCACCGAACTATGTGCAGACCGAGTACGAGGTCCTCAAACCCCTCCCGCCTTACGTGCGAGAAGGTGCCATCGACCCGGGTTTCGAGCAATCGGGCCTTGGAAAGCAGTATTTTTTCCCCAACAAGATGAAGCCGCTCGTGAACGCTGGTTACCTCAGGGAGGCCCCATGACCCCTTTCGAAGATTTGGTCGTCGCTGTGTCATCGATCGGACTGGAGGCGCGGTCTCTCGTCGCTTTCTGGGATGGTGCAAGGGGCGAACAACCCCTGGCAAGTGTCGCCTACAACATCGTCCATACCCACAACGGTTATGGCGTGTGGATGGGCGTTGGTCGTGGCGAGCTCGCCGAAGGGCCCTACGAAGGCTTTCGTTTTTCGGACGAGGCCAGTGCCTGTGCCTATGTGTGGCGATCGATCCGTTCTGACGCCGCGCCTGAACTGTTGTCTCCCGACGAAGAAAAGGAAGTAGCACGCGAGGCGGAAGATATCGTCGCTCACCAGATGGCGACGTACGTAGCCAACGGTGGCGAAGACGCATACCCCTCTAGTCGTGAGGGAGGGGATGGTTGATCGCACACCGTCGAACGCCTGAAGGTTCGACGCGATCGTGCTCATGTTGACCCTGATGACCACAACATCGGCGGCTTTGCCGAGGGTTGCTACTGCCTTGCACAGGGCGATAGCGGCATTTGGGAATCATTTATCGGCCAACGCGGACAGAAGGAGAAAATCTGACTTTGACGGCACTCAACTACCGAGGAACTCATGGACTTCAAAGACCTCTACCGCCTAGTGTTCGGGCACTTCGGTCTCCGGGCCACCGGGCAGACGGCTGACTCGGCGACGGGCGTTCTTTCGTGCGTCCTCTACGAGACTTTCGAATTGCAGTGCCGGATCGATCCGCAATACAACACTTTCGGAGCCGTGATCCTCGTCGGTTCGAACCAGGCGACCTCTGAGTTTTTTGGCCGCGGCGTCTCCATGTCGCTTGATGCGACGTCCGTGGCAGCAAGCCTGGACACAATCGATCGCTGGTGCCGTCTTCACTTGCCTCAGGCGTTCCTTGAGGAGTACCAGCGTGGCCTCGATACTGTGCCCGGTCAGCCCGGAGTGCGAGCCCTCCAGTAGCAGGCAGCGAGGGGAAGGTGAAGTCGCTACTGATTGCTCGTTGCGTCATGAGGCTCCCATGACGGCATTCCAAGAACTTGTGGTCGCTGTGTCGGCGATCGGGCTGGAGGCACGGTCTCTAATATACATCACGTAATCATGCCGGATTACGATAAAAATGATCCATCTGTAGTGGCTGTTTGGGACGACGCGTCACGACGGATTGCAGAAGGCGCGAAGGGTGGCGTCCATGTCATGTCTGGTGCCGGGCGGCGCCATGGCACACATGGGAACGGATAGAATTTCCCGCTTTGATCGCCAATCCGGAAGTCACCAGCATCACGACTGTAGATCCGCTGACGGGCCTTATGGCAAAGATTTGGAAAAGGTAGGGATTAGACATGGCTCAGCTAAGCGTCGTAAGTCAGGCGGTCATCCAATATGTGGGAAAAGGTCGGTCCGCAGCACCCACCGGAGCGTGGCCGTCGGAAGGGAGCAGTTTTGATGCGGAAACGCGTTCGCGTGCTGAAGCCATCGTGGGTTTTCTCAATCGTGTTCCAGTCGATTGGGGCGTCGAGGACTGGGCCTCAGCTGACGCAGAGGTGCGATCTTCTTTGCACCGACAATTCCCGGAGTTGAACGATGATGCCGTCTCTGCGCTGGTCTGGAAATTCGATTACGACTGGAAGTAAGTTTGGCCAGAAACACTTTTGAAGAATTGGTCGTCGCTGTGTCGGCGGTCGGGCTGGAGGCGCGGTCTCTGGTCGCTCTCTGCGATGGTGCGACGGGCGAACAGCCCGTGCCGAGTGTCGCGTACAACATCGTCAAGACGCATTCCGGCTATGGCGTGAGGATGGGCGTCGGTCGCGGCGAGCTCGAACTCGTCGACGTCTTCGCGCCCGCCGACCTGGCCCTGGTCACGACCGTCGATCGTCAACTGCAGCATGCGCAGCTGAGACTCGGCAGCGGCTTGAGATGAACACGAGGCGCAGCGACCGAGATGCCTGCGGCTTCGAGAGGGTCGGGCCGGCGGCCTGAATCCCTAGCGCGCCTCGGACACAGTGCCCTTCTTGATCAGGAGGCGACGCTCGGCGCGCGCAGCCACAGCCGAGTCGTGCGTGACGATGACGAGCGTCAGGCCGCGGTCGCGCCAGACGCTCTCGAGCAGGGCCATGACCTCGTCGCGAGTGGCCTCGTCGAGGGCGCCCGTCGGCTCGTCGGCCAGCAGCACGGAGGGCTCCTTGACGAGCGCCCGGGCGATGGCGACGCGCTGCTGCTGGCCGCCCGACAGCTCGCCGGGCAGATGGTCGCCCCGCTCGCCGAGCCCGACCGATTCGAGGGCTGCGAACGACCGCCGGCGCCGTTCGTCGCGAGGCAGCTCGGAGGTCGCGAACGCCGTCTCGACGTTCTCGGCCGCCGACAGTGTCGGGATCAGGTTGAAGCTCTGGAAGACGAAGCCGATCTCGGCGCCGCGGATGCGAGCCAACTCGCGGTCGCCGGCCGTCGAGAGGTCGTGCGCGCCGAGCGTGACCGAGCCACCCGAGGGCCGGTCGAGCGCGCCGAGCATCTGCAGCAGCGTCGACTTGCCGCCGCCGGTCGGGCCCTGGATCGCGACCATCTGGCCGGCCGGGATCACCAGGTCGACGCCGTCGAGGGCCGTGACGGTGCGCTTATTCTGCTCGTACGTCTTGCTGACGCCGCGAAGCGTGTACGCGGTGACGGGAGCCAGTGCCGGTTCGAGGGGAGTGACGAGGTTCGTCGTGTCGGTCATAGGGTGCTCCTTGCTGTCGATGTCGGATCCTGCGGTGCCCTGAAGGGAGGCGGGCGAGACGGGGCTCACGCGACGCTCCGCAGGGCGGCCGCGGGGCGGAGCCGAGAGGCGCGCCACCCGCCGAACGCCCCGGCGATGAGCCCGCCGAGGATCGCGAGGCCGACGGCGAGCAGGATGATGCCGGCCGTCAACGGGATGTGCAGGGCGATGCTCGACGCGGTGGAGGCTGCCGACGAGAGCGCGCCGCCGGGGCCGCCAGTGCCACCAGCGCCGCCGGGGCCTCCGGTCGACCGGCTCGCCGTCGCCGTGCCCGCCGAGAGGGTGGGCGCGATGACGTTGATGACCAGGATGCCGACCACGCCGACGACAGCGCCGATCACGCCTCCGATCAGCCCGTTGACGAGCGACTCGCCCGCCACCTGCCGCACGATGCGGCCGTTCGACCAGCCGATGGCCTTCAGCGTGCCGAACTCGCGGGTGCGGCGGCTGACGCCCGAGATGGTGAACAGGATCGCGATGGCGAACGCGGCCACGAGGACGAGCAGCGACAGCCACGTGCCGAGCTTCGAGACGAGGTTCGACACGGTCGACAGCGAACCGGAGATGGTCGACGCGAGATCGGCCTCGGTGCTCACGGTCGCGCCGGAGAAGACCTTCTCGATGCCGCTCTTGACGTCGGCGACGTCGTTCGACGACGTGGCAGTGACGTCGATGGTCGAGATCTTGCCGGTCAGACCGGAGACCGTCTGCGCCGTGTCGAGGGGGATGTAGCTGTCGGCGGCGGTCGACGACGACGACGAGGTCGACTTCACCAGCCCGACGACGGTGAACTTCGTGCTGCCGATCGTGACGGTCTTGCCGAGGGTGAGGCTGTTGGTCTTGGCGTAGGTCGAGTCGAGCACCACCACGTCTTTGCCGTCGTCGGCGGAGGTCAGGTAGCGGCCGCTGGTCAGAGTCGTGGCGCTCATCGGGCCGACGGTGGTGCTCGCGGTCGAGATGCCCGTCACGGTGAAGGAGTCGACGCTGAACGAGCTCGGGCCCTGGCCGGTGCTCGTGCTGCTGCCGCTCGAGGTGCTGCCCGAACCGGTGGGGGCGGATCCTGCCCCCTGCGACGTCGAAGTGCCCGACGAGCTAGACGGACCGGAGCCCGACGACGGCGCACTCTGCACCGACCCCGAGAAGCTGCTGTCCGTCAAATTCAGAGTCGCCGTCGCCGCCTTCACGCCGCTGACCTTCTGCACCGTGGCCAGCTCGCTCGACGCGTAGGTCGCGGTGCCCATCGTGGCCGACAGGTTGTTCTTCGAGAGGTTCGTTTTGCTCGTGCCGCCGGAGGTCGAGGTCGAGCCACCGCCCGAGCCGAACGCGAACCTCTGGCCGCCCCCGGTGCCCGCCGCGACGGTCTTGGTGACGGTGATGTCCGTGCCGACGCCGTAGACCGACGACAGGGCCGTGGTCTGGGCCGTCTTGACACCGGCCGCGAAGCCGTTGACGATCACGACCAGGGTGATGGCGAGTGCCATGCCGAGCGCGATGATGAGCGTCTGTTTTTTGCGGTTGCCGATTTCTCGCCGCAGGTAGGTGAAGAACAAAGGGGGTCTCCTCGAGTCGGGTCGTTCAGGCCGACGACGATGCGCGGCCCGGGGAACTGCTCGAAAAGGTATGGCTCGACTCTGGCGGCAGGCACTCGGGAAGCCCTGCGACTCCCCAGACCGACTATGCGGTTGCTATGACGCGAGAGCTAGGACTCGCGAGCTAGGACGCGAGAGCTAGGACGCGAGAGCTAGGACGCGAGCGCCTGCACCTTGGCCTGCGTGTCGGCGTCGGCGGGTGTGTAGACGACGAGCCGCGCGCCGGCCGACGGGGTGAGCCAGGTGATCGAGAGGTCGAACCGCATGAGGCCGACGGCCCCGTTGAGGATCGGCTTGTGCTCCTGGGTGAACTCGGTCACCTCCTGGCGATCCCACATCCGGGCGAAGTCGACGGACGCCGCGAGCAGACGCGACAGCAGGCCCTGCCACGACGGGTCGCTCGAGTGGGCCGGCCATCTCGACCGGAACCGCGCGACCGCCTGGCCGGCGAAGCTCTCCCACCCGACGAGCGCGGCCCTCCATTCGGGGTCGGTGAACATGAGCCACAGGGTGTTGCGCTCGGCCTCGGGCACCCGATCCAGGTCGCCGACCAGGCGCGCGTAGGCCGTGTTGTAGACGAGCAGATCGAATTTGGCGTTCTGCACGCAGGCCGGCCACGGCATCACGGCGTCGAGCACCCGCAGGGTGGCCGGGTCGACGGCGTGCTCGTGCACGGACGCGGGGGCGGCCGATCCGGCCAGGGCGAAGAGGTAGGCGCGCTCGTCACGATCGAGGCGCAGGATGCGAGACACCGCCTCGAGCACCTGGTCGGAGACTCTGATGTCGCGACCCTGCTCGAGCCACGTGTACCAGGTCACCCCCACGCCGGCGAGTTGCGCGACCTCCTCCCGCCGCAGGCCCGGCGTGCGGCGCCGCCCGCCCGCGGGCAGCCCGACGAGCTCGGGTGTGACCCGGGCGCGGCGATCGCGGAGGAACTCGGCGAGCTCGGTGCGCCGCGTCGGCCGGTCGTCAGCAGAGCTCAGGCTGGTGGTCTCACTACCAGTATCAACAGGCTTCTGGTACCCGGTTGTCATGACCTCGATGCTAGACCCATGACCGCTTCGACCGACACTGCGCCCGCTGTCACCACGATCTCCCGGCTCGGCACACTCGTGCTGCTGGCCGGGCCCTTCCTGGCCGGCCTCGACTTCTTCATCGTCAACGTGGCGCTGCCGACCATCCAGAAGTCGCTCGGCGCGTCCGGCGGCACGCTCGAGCTCGTCGTCGCCGGCTACGGCACCGCCTACGCGGTGCTACTGGTGCTCGGCGGGCGACTCGGCGACGAGCGCGGGCGTCGATTGATGTACGGCATCGGCATCGCCGCCTTCACTCTGACCTCTCTCGCGGCGGGCCTGGCGCCGTCGGTGCCGATCCTGCTGGCCGCCCGCGTGTTGCAGGGTGCGTCCTCAGCGCTGATGACCCCGCAGACCCTCGCCACGTTCCAGAGCGTTCTGCGAGGCCCGGCTCGGGGCCGCGCCATCGCCACGTACGCGGCGGCCGGCGGGCTGTCGTCGGTCGTCGGTCAGCTGCTCGGCGGGGTGCTCGTCTCGACCGTCTCGTGGCGTGCGATCTTCTTGGTCAACGTGCCCGTCGGCATCCTGGCGCTCGTGCTGCTGCGCCGCAGCGTGCCGGTGTCGCGATCGACGACCCGGGTGGGTGTGGACGTGCGCGGCACCGTGCTGCTGGGGCTCTCGATCGCGGGGCTGCTCGTGCCGCTGTCGGAGGGTTCGACGCTCGGCTGGCCCTGGTGGACGTGGGCGTCGCTGGCCGTGTGCGTCGTCTGCGCGGCGCTCTTCGTGCGGTGGTCGGCCCACGCGCCGAGGCTAGGCGTGACGCCGTTGCTGCCCCTCGCTCTCGTCTCTCGGGCGCGATCGATGCGACGGGGCCTGCCCGTGCTGATCCTGTTCTTCATCGTGTTCGGCGCCTTCATGTTCGTCTTCGCCATCGCCGTGCAAGACGGGCTCGGGCTGTCTCCGCTCGCAGCCGGGCTCGCCATCGCGCCGGTGTGCGTGGCGTACTTCATCACCCCCTTCCGGGTGCCGGGGCTGCTGCAGCGGTTCGGGCGGCGGGTGCTGACAGTCGGGCTCGCCGTCGAGGGCGTCGGTCTACTGGCACTCGTCGTCATCGTCCGCGTCGGCTGGCACGCGCTGGGTGGCGCAGGATCGGGCGCCTCACGCGGCTCGACCCTCGTCGCTGCGATCTTCGCCGTCGTCGCCCTGATCATCGTCGGCATCGGCCAGTCGCTGGGTGTCGGCTCGCTCTTCCGGCTCGTGCTCTCCGAGGTGCCCGTCGAGTCGGCGGGGGTCGGCGGGGAGTGCTCGTGACCACGCAGCAGACCGCGCTCGCCCTCGGGGTGGCCTCGCTGGGGTCCGTCTTCACCTCGGTCGCGACCCACTCGATGCTTGACGCCGCGACGGTCGCGGGCGTCGTGATGGTGGTCATCCTGGCCGTTCTGGTGACTCTCAGCATTCGTCTCCCTGCCGTCAGGAAACTGTGACGCCTTCGGAGCGCCGCCCGCGCGATCCTGATCCGCTCGGTGCCGCCCCTGATGGTGCAGACCGACGCTAGCCGGGCTTCCCCACGGCATGCCGACCACCGAGGCCGACACCATCGAGGCCGAAATCCTGGAGGGGTTGGAGGCCTGACGCCGGCGGGTCACGCTCTCAGCGGCCCGCGAACCCGTCCGTCGCCTCGAGCAGCGCGTCGCGGATCCCGGGCTCGTCGGCCGAGTGCCCGGCGCCGTCGACCATGCGGAAGACGGCGTCGGGCAGCGCCCGATGCAGATCCCACGCCGTGACGGGCGGCGTGCACACGTCGTAGCGGCCCTGCACGATCACGGTCGGGATGTGCGCGATCCTCTCGGCGTCACGGAGCAGCTGGCCCTCCTCGAGCCAGCCGGCGTGCGTGAAGTAGTGATTCTCGATCCGGGCCACCGCCAGCGAGAAGTCGGGGTCGCTGAACCGCTCGACGACCTCGGGGTGAGGGAGGAGTCTGATCGTGGAGGCCTCCCACCGGGCCCACGCGAGGGCGGCAGTGCCGTGGACCGCAGGATCCGGGTCGGCAAGCAACCGCGAGAACGCATCGACGTACCCGCCCGGGCGTCGCTCGTCGGCCGGAACAGGGGCGACGTACTCCTCCCACGCGTCTGGCAGGATGTTCTCGGCTCCGCCCTCGTACAGCCAGTCGACCTCGCTCTCGCGGACCGTGAAGATGCCGCGCAGCACGAGTTCGGTCACGCGCTCGGGGTGCGTCTGGGCGTACGCGAGGGCCAGCGTCGAGCCCCACGACCCGCCGAAGATCTGCCAGGCGTCGATCGACAGGTGCTCGCGCAGCCTCTCCATGTCGGCGACCAGGTGCCAGGTCGTATTCGCCGTCAGGTCGGTGGCGTGATCGCCGGCGTGGGGCAGGCTCCGACCGCAGCCCCGCTGATCGAAGAGCACGATGCGATAGCGGGCAGGGTCGAAGAGACGCCGCGAGTCGGGGTTGCAGCCGCCGCCGGGGCCACCGTGTAAGAAGACGACGGGCTTGCCGTCGGGCGACCCGCACTCCTCCCAGTAGACCTGCTGCCCGTCGCCCACGTCGAGCATGCCGTGGCGGGTCGGTTCGAGCGGCGGGTAGAGCTGGCGCATCGGGCTTCTTTCGGTGAGGGGGCGGTCGACCCACGCTACCGGCCCCTGTTCGCCAAAAGCTTCGGCCGCTCACAGCCACTCCCAGCCGGTCCGCTCGGAATGCAGGGCGAGCGGCGATATGCTCAGCCGTTTCCTCCACACGACGAAAGACCTGATGACCACCCGCGCTCTGCCCGACACCGATTCACCCCGCACCGCACCCCAGCGTCGTCACCCGGTCGCACTCAAGGCCGTCGGCCCGGTCCTCGCCGCCATGGGCGTCGTGTTCGGCGACATCGGCACGAGCCCGATCTACGCCGCCAGCACGACGTTCGGCGTCGGTGGCGGCAGCTCGGCCGGGCCCTCCCGCGAATTCGTGCTGGGCTCGACGGCGACGCTCATCTGGTCGCTCTTCCTGGTCGTGACCGTTCTCTACGTACGCTTTCTCATGCGCGCCGACAACCGCGGTGAGGGCGGTCTCCTCGCCCTGTTCGGTCTGCTTCGGCGCAGCAGCCTGAAGGCGCGCACCATCGGCGTCTTCACCGTCGTCGCCATGTTCGGCGCCGCCATGTTCCTCGGCGACAGCGTCATCACTCCCGCGATCTCCGTGCTCTCCGCAGTGGAGGGCCTGGAGGTGGTGCAGCCGGACTTCGCCAAGTTCGTGGTGCCCATCGCCCTCGTGATCCTGATCGGCGTCTTCGCGATCCAGAAGCTCGGGTCGAGCTTCATCGGCAAGCTCTACGGCCCCGTGATGGCGCTGTGGTTCGTGGCGTTAGCTGTGGCCGGCGTGTTCTCGCTGGCCCTGGACCCGTCCGTGCTGCAGGCGCTGTCGCCCACCTGGGTCGTCGCGTTCTTCGTCGACCAGCCGAAGGTCGCCTTCGTCGCGCTCGGCGCGGTCGTGCTGGCGGTCACGGGCGCCGAGGCGCTCTACTCCGACCTCGGTCACTTCGGGCGCAAGGCGATCACCCGCGCCTGGCTCTTCGTCGTCTTCCCCGCGCTGGTGCTCAACTACCTCGGGCAGGCGTCGCTGGCGCTTCGCCACCCGCAGGATGCCAGCACCTCCTTCTTCGGCCTCGTGCCATCGTGGGCGCTGCTGCCGATGGTGATCCTGGCCACCCTGGCGACCATCATCGCGTCGCAGGCGGTCATCTCGGGCACGTACTCGGTGATCCACCAGGCGTGGCGCCTCGGCGTCTTCCCGCCCCTCAAGGTCGTGCACACCTCGGAGGACAGCGAGGGGCAGATCTACGTCCCCGCGATCAACGTGCTGCTCGCCGTCGCAGTGCTGGCGGTCGTCATCGGCTTCCGCAGCAGCGCGTCGCTGGCCTCGGCCTACGGCATCGCCGTGACGACCACGATCTCGATCACCACGATCATCTACCTGGCCTGGTCGTGGGTGACGAAGAAGAAGGTGACCGTCACGATGGTCGTGGCCTTCGGGATCCTGCTCGTCGTGCTCGGCTTCCTCACAGCCAACCTGCCGAAGGTGTCGTCGGGTGGCTGGCTGCCGCTCACGATCGGCGGGCTCGTCTTCGTCGTGATGGCGACCTGGTGGGTCGGGCTGCGCCGGATCGCCTCGGGCCGGCGACGCAACGAGGTCTCGCTCGACGAGCTGCCGGCGATGCTCGCGAAGGCGAAAGGCACTCTCTTCCGGGTGCCGGGCGACGCGGTCTTCATCACCCGCAACCCGACGATCGTGCCGATCGCGCTCCGCACCATGGTGTCGACGAACCACTCGCTGCAGAAGCGCGCCATCCTGCTCAGCTACAAGACGATCGACGTGCCGTCGACGGTCGGGTCGCCGCACCGGATCACCGTCACGTCGTATCCCGACGGGATCGTGCAGGTCGTCGCGAAGATCGGATTCCGTGAGCATCCGCGGATGACGGCACTCTTGACCGAGGCCAGCAAGGTCGACGACGGGTGCCTCGACGACTTCGCGGCGTCGCGCGCGACGTTCTTCATCTCGACGCCGGTGCCGCGCTACAACAGGGGCAGCAAGATGTTCCGCTGGGCGCAGATCCTCTTCCTCGCCCTCGATCGTCTCGCCCCCGACCCCCTCGACGTCATCGAGCTGCCCCGCGACCGCACCATCGTGATCGGCCGCGAGATCCCCCTCTAGCGTCGTCGGGCCCGGGCCGCCGGATCCGGAGGCCCGAATCTGGGGCGTTTCTGATGGCGCGCCTGCTCTCCTGGTCTCATGACCAGTGACCGCGAGCAAAGACGTCTCCGATGAAGTTCGACCTTCCTGGGGGCCGGCGGCAACCTCGAGCCTGGCGCTGGGTTCTGGCGACCATCGTCGCCGTCGGCGTCTCGCTGGCGGCGTGCGCTGCGCTCGTCGCCGTGGGCAAGGCCGTGTATCCGTCGACCGTCGGGTATCAGCACTATGCCTTCGGCGACTACGGCAAGCTGACGATCATCGGTGTCGTGGTCGCCTGCAGCGCCTGGCCACTGATGACGCTCGTGAGCTCGCGTGCCCGGGCCCCGTTCTTCCTGCTCACGATCATCGTCACGGTCGTGGGTCTGGCCCCCGACGGTTACATCCTCTTCCGCGGGCAGCCGGCGGACGCCGTGCTCGTGCTGGTGTGGATGCATCTCGCGCTGGCGATCGTGACGTATCCGGCGCTCGTCCTCATCGCTCCCCAGCGGCAACATGATTCGACGACCGTGCGCGACGAGGTCGTCGCCTAGAGGCGTTCCGGCCGATCGTCTGGCGGCAACGGCACGGATGGCGGGGAGCGAGAGTCCGTGGATGAGTGCGGCCTGACTGTGGCGGTCAGGAAGCGGGAGACTCGCCTCATGGCCGGGATCGCCTCGGCTCGAAGGGAACGCGCCATGCCTCGTACACCTCAGATCAGCGTCCCCGACCTGGCCGGCACGCTCGCCGTCGTCACGGGGGCCAGTGACGGCATCGGCTTGAACATCGCGAGGCGGCTGGCCGAGGCCGGCGCCGAGCTGATCCTGCCCGTCCGCAACCCGACGAAAGGCGCGGCCGCGGTCGAGCGGATCACCGCAGCGGCCCCGGGCTCGACGGTGTCGACCCGCGAACTCGATCTGTCGTCGCTCGAATCGGTCGCGGCGCTCGGCGCGACGCTCGTCTCGGAGGGGCGACCCATCCAGATCCTGGTCAACAACGCCGGCCTGATGACCCCGCCGACGCGGCAGCTGACGGTCGACGGTTTCGAGCTGCAGTTCGGCACGAACCACCTCGGTCACGTCGCCTTCGCCGCCCACCTGTTGCCGTTGCTGCGCGCAGGCAAGGCCCGCGTGACGACCCAGGTGTCGCTCTCGGCCAACCAGAACGCCGTCAACTGGGACGACCTCGAGTGGCAGCACGACTACAACCCCATGAAGGCCTACTCGTCGTCGAAGATCGCGCTCGGCCTCTGGGCGCTCGAGCTGAACCGTCGCAGCATCGCCGAGGGCTGGGGCATCACGAGCAACCTCGCCCACCCGGGCATCTCGCCGACGAACCTGCTCGCCGCTCAGCCCGGCATGGGCCGGCCGAAAGACACCACCGGCGTGAAGATGATCCGTGCGCTGTCGCGCCGAGGCATCCTGTTCGGCACGCCCGAGTCGGCCGCCCTGCCGGCCGTCTACGCGGTGACGAGCCCCGACGCGAAGGGCGGTCGCCTGTACGGCCCCTCCGGCATCGGCCACCTTTCGGGCGCACCGGCCGATGAGAAGATGTACTCGCGCCTGACATCCGAGCAGGATGCGACGCGCATCTGGGATCTTTCGGCCCGCCTCGCCGGCGTCTCGGTCGGCTAGCTCGTGCCGCGCATCATGACGGCGCGGAGGATCTCGACGTCGTGGTCGTCGAGTGGGACCAGCCCGAGCCGCAGCTGATAGCCCCAGTTCGGCCCCGCCGTCAGATGCAGTCGGTCGGTGACCTCCGCGAGGAGTGCAGGGCGCGTGTCGGCCCAGTCGACCCGCCGCCGGTAGGGCGTGAACTCGCCTTCGTCGGCCTGCCAGATCTCGTCGTCGGCGATGGTTCCGAGCGCGGTGAATTCGCGCAGCGGCTTCTTGTCGCCCCGCTGTTCGGTGGGCGAGTAGTAGACGAGCGTGTCGCCGACGCTCATTCGAGCGAGGCCCGCGCGGCTGCCGTGGTTGATCTGACCGATACCGAGCGACAGCGCGCGGCGCACGTGGTCGGCGGCGATGACACCGAGCCAGCCGCTCACCGGGAGTCCTTCGGGTCCACCTTGACATGCGACATGAGCGCCTCGAACACGGCGTCGGCCGAGAAATCGTCGTTCGTCGCGCCGGGCCCGAGGCGCAGCAGGATCATGCCGAGCATGAGCTGGGTGAGCGATGCCACGGAGATCTCACCCGGGGCGAGGGGGCCGGGGCCGGCCGCACCCGCCCGCTCATGGAGAAGCAGCTCGAACGGCCTCATCAGGTGCGTGTTCATCTGCTCGGCGATCACCGGATCTTCGAACGCGGCGGCCGCCAGCCCGCTCAGCAGGGGCTTGTTCGCATCGACGTAGTCGAGTGCGATCCGGAACACGCCGACGACGTCGATGTGCGAGCCGTCGGTCGGCGTGACGTACTCCGCCGTCGGCAGCATCTCGCCGCGGACAACGCACTCGGCGAGGATGGCGTTCTTCGACTGCCACCAGCGGTAGATCGTCGGCTTGCCGACATGGGCGCGCGCCGCGATCTTCTCGATGGTGACGTGGGCGAAGCCGGCTTCGTTCGTCAGATCCCGCGTGGCGTCGAGGATCGCGGTGCGAGACGTCTCGCTGCGCACACGCCCGCGTCTGGCCCCGACGGTTTTCTCCATGGGTCGAGGCTATCTTTCTCAGCAAATCACCACAATACGAAACGGAACGTTTTGCTAAGGTCGAACACGACACCGCGGTCCGTCTCTCTTCGGGCCTCTGCGAGCTGCCCTTCGACGGTGCGGATCCTTGACGCCCCGCACGCTCGTCTCCCCTCGAAAGGCACTTGACCATGGCCACACTCCTGCAGCGACTCGGGCTGTTCTCTTCGCGGCGGCGGTGGTTCGTCGTCATCGCGTGGATCGTGATCCTGGGTGGCGTCGCGACCGCGTACGAGGTCGCCGGAGGCACGCTCACGTCGACGTTCTCGATCCCCGGCACCCCGGCGCAGAAGGTCAACGACCAGCTCGCGAAAGAGTTCACGAGCGCGAGCGGCGGCTCGGGCCAGATCGTCTTCTCGACGAAAGACGGCACGGCGTTCACCGCGACCGAGAAGGCCGGCGTCGCCGCCGCCTTGACCCGCGCGTCCAAGGCGCCCGCGGTCAGTGGCACGGTCAACCCCTTCACCTCCGCCGTTCAGCGCGACGCCGCGGCGACGAAGCTGAGCGACGGGCAGAAGCAGCTCACCGCAGCGAAGGCCCAGATCACTGCGAACCAGGCGAAGCTCGACGCCGCGAAGGCGCAGCTGCAGGCGGCAGGCTCCGCAGCCCCGGCGGGCGCCTCGGCCCAGCTCGCCACCCAGCAGGCCGCTCTCGACAAGGCGTCTGCAACGCTCGTGTCCTCACAGCAGCAGCTCACGGACGGCCAGCGCCTCCTGAAGGACGCCGCCGCGATCAGGACCGTGTCGACCGACGAGTCGACCGCGGTCGCGACCGTCGAGTTCTCGAAGGCCATCACCGACATCACACCCGACCAGCTCACGACGCTGCGGGGCGACGTCGACAAGCAGTCCATCGCCGGCGTGAACGTGAACTACAGCACCGCGCTCGCCGCGGTCTCCATCGGCGGCGGCGCCTCCGAGGGCATCGGCATCGTCATCGCGGCGATCGTGCTCTTCATCATGCTGGGGTCGCTCGTCGCCGCGGGCCTCCCCCTGCTGTCGGCAATTGTCGGAGTCGCGGTCGGCGCCGTCGGCGTCCTGTCGTTCTCAGGCGTCGTCAGCGAGTCGTCGACCACGCCGACCCTGGGCCTCATGCTGGGGCTGGCCGTCGGCATCGACTACTCGCTCTTCATCCTGAATCGGCACCGGCGGAACCTCCGCGCGGGCATCCCGATGCGGCAGTCCATCGGCCTGGCGACCGGCACCTCGGGCAACGCCGTCATGTTCGCCGGCATCACCGTGATCATCGCCCTCGTGGCCCTCAACGTCACCGGGATCGGGTTCCTCGGGCTGATGGGCTCGGCCGGCGCCCTGTGTGTCGCGATGGCCGTGCTCGTCGCACTGACCTTCACGCCCGCCATGCTGACTTTCGCGAACACGAAGGTGCTGCCCAAGAAGCAGCGTCACCTCATCCGCACCGAGGGCGTCGTCTCGCCCGCCGAGGCGGCCGAGAAGGTCGAGCACGCCGTCGCCACCCCGAAGAAGAGCGGCAACGTGGCGACCCGTCACCCCGTCGTGATCCTGATCGCCGGCGTCATCGCGTTGCTCATCATCGCGATCCCCGCGACCGCCATGCGGCTCGGTCTCCCCGACGGCTCGAGCGAGCCCGCCAGCTCGACGCAATACAAGGCGTACACGCAGATCGGCAAGGCGTTCGGCGAGGGCACCAACGGCGCCATCATCGTCGTGGCGAACGCGCCGAAGACCGCGAACGCCGCGGCCCTCACGCACCTCGAGGCGAACATCGCCGACAAGATCATGGACGTGCCGAACGTCGTCGCTGCGGCGGCCGGCGGGGCATCGACCGACAAGCGCACGCTCATCTTCCAGGTCATCCCGAAGGACGGCCCGAGCGCGGCCACCACCGAGCAGGTCGTGAAAGACCTGCGCAATCTGTCACCGACGCTCGACAAGCAACTGAACGTGACCCTCGGCGCCACCGGTGTCACGGCCATCAACATCGACGTGTCGCAGAAGCTCGCCGACGCGCTGCCCATCTACCTGATCGTGGTGCTGGGCCTGTCGATCCTGATCATGATCCTGGTGTTCCGTTCTATCCTGATCCCGATCATGGCGACGGCCGGATTCCTGCTGAGCGTGCTCGCGACGCTCGGCGCCGTCACCGCGCTGTTCCAGTTCGGCTGGGGCGAGCAACTGCTCGGTCTCCACACGCCGACGCCCATCCTGAGCTTCTTGCCGACGCTGCTGATCGGCATCGTGTTCGGGCTCGCGATGGACTACCAGTTGTTCCTGGTGTCGGGCGTGCGCGAGGCGCACGAGCACGTGCACTCGGCTCGTGCGGCTGTGCGTGAGGGCCTCGACGGTGCGAAGTCGGTCGTCATCGCGGCCGGTCTCATCATGATCGGCGTGTTCAGCGGGTTCGCGACGTCGGGCAACTCGACCATCGTGCCGATCGGCTTCGGCCTCGCATTCGGTGTGCTCGTCGACGCGTTCGTGGTGCGCATGCTGCTCATCCCCGCCGTGATGACGCTGCTCGGCGAGGCGGCCTGGTGGCTGCCGAAGTGGATCGACCGCATCCTCCCCGATGTCGACGTCGAGGGCGCCTCTCTCGCTCGCGAGGAGGCCGACCCCGCCACCGGCGAGGTCAGGGTGCTGGTCGGCGCAAGCTAGGTCGCTGCGGCTCCGTCCGTCGCCGGTGAGTGGCACTTTTCCGCCGCAATTCGGGCGGTTCTCCGCGGAAATGTGCCACTCACGCCTGGGTGAGGTCGGGGCCAAGCGGCGACGTAGGGGCGCGGGCCGCTAGGCGGAGAGGCCGTAGAAGGCGGCGGCGTTGTCGTGCAGGGCGGCGCGCGCGCCAGTGGGCAGGGCCTCGGTGAGCAGGGTGATGTCGGCGGGGCGGAAGGGCGTGCGGGCGCGCGTGCTGGGCAGGTCGGTGCCGAACATGAGTGCCGCCGGGTTCGCGGCGTGGATCTCGGCGACCGTCGATGCGACGTCGAGGTCGACCCGACCGAATCCTGTCGCCTTGACGTGCACCCCGGCCGAGACAAGGCGCAGCAGCGCGTCGCGGTTCGCGCTCGTCATGCCGAGATGGTCGATGCTGACCTTGGGGAGGGAGGCGAGCAGGGGCTCGAGGGTGTCGAGATCGTGCGCGTCGAGGTAGAACTCGGAGTGCAGGCCGGCGACGTCCCAGGCGCGGCGGCCGAGCGTCGCGACGCTGTCGAGGCCGGCGGAGCCGCCGCGGTACAGGTTGAAGCGGACACCGCGGACGCCGGCGCTCGCGAGACGCAGGAGGTCGTCGTCGGTCGCATCGTCGGCGACGTTGACGACGCCGACGAACGACTGGCCGAGGGTCTCCAGCGCATCGACCAGGTAGGTGTCGTCGAACTCCTGGAAGGACCCGGAGACGACGACACCGCCCGTGATGCCCAGCTCGGCCGAGTGTGCCCTGTAGTCGGCGACGCTGAACTCGTCGGGCATGAAGCCGTTGTTCGCGACCAGGGGGAAGCGCTTGTCGATGATGTGGAAGTGGGCGTCGAAGACGTCGTCCGCCGGGGGTGTGGGCACGCATCAAGAGTAGGACGACTCGTCGACTGAACACCGACACACAGCTGTCGCGAGGGGTCTCGAGACTCGAGTCATGACTGAAAACGACACCATCACAACCACGACCGCCGCCGCCGACTCCCTCGCCGTGTGGCTCGAGATGTGGAACGGCGACGCCGACATCGCCCGCCTCATCTGCAGCGACGACTTCCGCATCCACTTCGGCACCACCGAGACCGACGGCTCGAGCCCGGGTGACGACGTGCGCGGGGGCGACGCCTTCGCAACGTACCTCGGCGGGTATCACGCCCAGCATCCCGACGTCGTCTTCTCGGAGGTGGCCCAGGCCATCGACGGCGAGCACGGCAGGATGCTGTGGAACGTCGCGATCGGCGACCGTCACGCCGGCGGCGTCGACATCTTCGACTTCACGGCCGAGGGCCTCGTCAACGAGGTCTGGTCGGTCACCGGCAGCCGCCCGATGACTGTCTGACGTGCCTGGCACACTCGCCGTATGAAGAGAGCCGAGCGGCTGTACGCGGTGGTCGACCTGCTGCGCGGGTCGCATCTGCCGACGTCGGCCGCCCGGCTCTCGCGCGAGTTCGACGTCTCTGCGCGCACGATCGAGCGCGACATCCAGTCGCTGCAGGTCGCCGGTGTGCCGATCTACGCCGACCACGGGGCGGCCGGGGGCTACTCCATCCTGAAGGAGTTCTCGCTGCCGCCCCTCAACCTCACCGCATCGGAGTCGCTCGCCGTGCTGGCCGGCCTGGGGCTGCTGGAGTCGTCGCCCTACGGCGCCGCGGTTCGCCGCGCGAGGGCCAAGATCCTGGCCGTGATGGACGACGACCGGCTCGCGCCGGTGCAGAGCGTCCTGTCGACGATGCACGTGATCGAGGCGCCGGCGCCCGACCCGGTGCCGGGCGAACCGGGGGAGGTGCCGACCGACCTGTTGTCCGACGCGATCACCGCGCGCCGGGTGGTCCGGTTGGGCTATCTCGGTGACGACGGGGTCTCGACGACCACGCGCGACGTCGAGACCATGGGCCTCCTGCGCGGCGGCGACTCGTGGCTGCTCGTCGGCTGGTGTCGTCTCCGCGACGGCATCCGGGGCTTCCACCTCGAGCGGATCACGAGGCTCGAGATCACCGACGAGGTGCCGCCCACGCGCGACCCCGCCCTGCTCGACACCGACCTCGCCCGGTGGCCCACTCGCCGACTCGGCTCGAGGCCGGGAGCACAATGAACCATGGACCCTCTCGCCCTCGCACCCAACCAGCCGGCCGACCGCGCCTATCGAGGTGGCGCCGGCATCCTGGCCCTCCGTGGCATCGGCTCGACCGACGACCACGTGCCCGAAGACTTCATCGCCTCGACGACGAGCGTTCACGGCACGGACGGCATCGGTCTCACCGTGCTCGACGACGGGATGACGCTGAAGGATGCGATCTCGCTCGACCCGATCGGCTACCTCGGCCTCGACCACGTCAACCGATACGGCGCCGACACGGGCCTCCTCGTCAAGATCCTGAGCACCGGCGAGCGGCTCTTCAACCACGTGCACCCCGATGCGGCGTTCGCCGCAGCACACCTGGGGTCGCCGCGCGGCAAGACCGAGGCGTGGTTAATCACCGATACGGGCGCAGGATCAGGCACCGTCTGGCTCGGGTTCCGTGACGAAGTCGATCTCGCGACCCTTCGTCGGCTCGTCGTCGACCAAGACACGTCCGCGCTGCTCGGCGCGCTCAACGAGCTCACGGTCACGGCAGGTGACTGGGTCTTCGTGCCGGCCGGCACGCCGCACGCGATCGGCGACGGCATCACGCTCGTCGAGCTGCAGGAGCCGAGCGACCTGTCGATCCTGCTCGAATACAGAGGGTTCCCGGGCATCGACCCTGCCGGGGCGTTCCTCGGTCTCGACCTCGACACGGCCTTGGGCGCCGTCGACTTCCAGCCGCTCGTGGGGCCGATGCTCGCCGCTGTCCACGGTCACGCCGAGGAGGGCAACCGTGTCCGCCTCCTTCCGACGGGCACCGACGCGTTCTTCCGGGCCGAACTCGTCGCGCCTGCCGAACCAGTGATCCTCGAGCCGTCGTTCGCCGTGCTGATCGCCCTCGACGGCGTCGGCGAGCTCGCGTGGGAGGGCGGGTCGCGCGCTCTCGGCCGCGGCGACGTGATCCTGGTGCCGTATGACGCGGGCTCCACCGTGATCAGCGGCTCCGTTCGGGCGATCCGCTGCCTCCCGCCTGTCTGACGTCCCCGAGCCGACCGGCGTCACGCCGCGCTGATGCCGCCGTTCACGCTGATCGCCTGACTCGTCAGGCGTCGCGCGCCGGGGTCGGCGAGGAACACGACGAGGTCGCCCGGGTCGTCGGCCTCGGACACACCCAGGTGGGCCTGCTCGGCGGCACGACCGAAGAGGTTGGCGCTGAACCCGTCGCAAGCTCGGCTGCCGCCGCATGGCCGATGCCGGCGGAGGCTCCGACGATCAGGGCAGCGCTGTCGTCCAGGTGCTCCGGGCCGGGCACTTCTTCGTTCACGAGACGCTCCTCGTCAGCATCCTCTCTCGCGACGACGAGGCGACGAGGGCGACGATCACTCGCTGATCGACTCGATCGTCTGGATGAGGCTGGCCGAGGCGTGCTTGCTGTGGCGGCTGAGCAGCACGGCGGCGATGAGGGCGGCGACGAGAGCGATGATGGCGAACCAGGCGGCCAGGCTGTAGCCGCCCTCGGTCGGCGTGCCGCCGCCGCGCGGGATGGAGCCGACCAGGAATGTCGCGCTGAGCGCCGTCCCGAGCGAGTAGCCGATGTATCTCAGCACCTGGTAGAAGCTGTTGGCGCTGCCGGTCTCGTGCGCCGGCACCCCGGCGTTGATCTGCGCCGGGTTGATCGCGAAGACCGCCCCGGTACCGAGCCCGGCCAGGATGAGGGCGATCAGCAGCGGTATGAGCAGCTGTCGCGTGAGCAGGAACATCACCATCGAGGCGATGAGCACGACGCTCGACACCACGACGAGCGCCTCCAGCGAGTAGCGCTTCAGGAGTCGCTGCACGATGCGGCTCGCGGCGAAGCTGGCGAACGAGTAGGGCAGCAGCAGGAGGCCGGCGAGAGCGGCGGAGTAGCCGTAGCCGTATCCGTTGCTCGCGGGCGTCTGCGCGTAGCGCACCACGAGCGAGAGCAGCGGATAGATGCCGGCGCCGACGAGGACGACCACGATGTCGGCGGCGAGGACGGACGGGTGGGCCAGCAGGCGGAGGTTGACCAGCGGCGCAGGGCTGCGGAGCTCGTAAAACACCCAGACGACGCCGGCCGCGACACCGATCACGAGGCAGCCGATCAGCTTGATCGAGCCCCAGCCCCAGTCGCTGCCCTCGGCGCACACGAGCAGCAGCCCGGCGACCGCGACACCCAGCAGGAGCGTGCCGCCCAGATCGAGGCGCGCATGCGGACCCGGGACGGACGTGGGGATGATGACGATCGCTGCCACGATGGTTAGCACGGTGATCACGGCCCCCACCCAGAACGCGGTGGAGAGGCTGAAGAACTGCACGACGAGGCCCGCCAGCGGGTAACCGATGCCGAGCCCCGCCACCGTCGTGACGCCGAGCAGGGCGATGCCGTTGGCCGCCCGGTCGTGGGGGAGTGCGTGGCGAGCCACGGTGATCGCCAGAGGGATCAGCCCGAGGCCGACGCCCTGCAGCGCACGGCCGGCGAGGAACCAGCCGAAGCCGAGCGGGAGAGCCGCGAGGATGCAACCGAGGGCGACGAGCACGAGCGCGGTCGAGATGACCTCTTTGCGGCGCCCGCCGTCGGCCACCCGGCCGAGGATCGGAGCAGCGATCGCCCCGGCGAGCAGTGAAATGGTCAGGGCCCACTGCCCTTCGCCGACCGAGACGTGATAGTCGGCGTCGATCGTCGGCAGCAGCGGCGCACCGAGGCTCCCCACCGCCGTGGTCACCAGGCCGACGAACATCAGGCCGGGGAGGACGAGCTTCTGACGGGGAGTGCGGCCCGAAGGCACGGCCGGGGTGCGGGAGGTCGGGATCGCTTCGGTTGTCACGACAAAGAGGCTATCACTATTACGCACATGTATAAGAAAACCCCGTCGCCTACTCTGGCACGATGAGCACCTCGACGATGCGCGTGGATCCACGGGCTGCGCGCAGTCTCACGGCCCTGCGCGAGGCAGTCCTCGATCTGGCCTCGAGGCAGGAGCCGTCGGCGATCCTGGTCACCGACCTCGTCAAGGCCGCCGGGGTCAGCCGCAAGACGTTCTACAACCACGCGACGAGCCCGATCGACCTCCTCCGGCAGGCGCTGACCGACGAGCTCGACGCGGCGAGGGATCACGCCGAGTCGCTCTTCCCCATGGCGGCCGATGACCTGGCGGCGGCTGTCCGCACACGGCTCGGTGGCATCCTGCGCCATGTGTCCAACCGCCGGGCCGTCTACCTGTCACCCTCGGGCGACGGGCTCTCGCCCGAGCTCTTCCAACTGCTCAGCACGAGGTTCCAGGCGGCGGTCGAGACGTCGATCGCCGAGTCGTACCGGGTGGCGCCGGTCGTGCCCGGGTTCGACGACGAGGCGCACCGCGCCGTCGCCGTCGAGATGTACGCCTCGTTCGTCGGGCACGCCTACGCCGGGGCGATCCAGGCGTGGCTCCAGCACCCCGAGACCGACGAGGTCGAGTTCGTGCTCGACCTGATCGTGTCGGCGCTGCCGCCGTGGATGACGGTGCGACCGGCGACGGGGCCGTGACGCAGCATCCCGACGTGGGCCGTCACCCGGCATCCTGACAGCGGCGGCCTTTCACACCTCGGCCCACTGGTGGTAGTGGTTCGCCCGGAGAACTCGAAGGCGTGGCCCCTCGACTCGGGCGCGCGATCGGGGTTCGTCCCCTGGGCACGGACGTGGGGTGAGTCTCCGGCGACGACCTGCTTCTGCCCTTGACGGGGCTGCCGATTGTCGTCAGGGTGTACGCAATCGATTCGAGAGCGACGACAAGGAGTCGGCGATGCCTCAGATGTTCGTCAACCTGCCCGTGACCGATCTGGACCGCGCCAAGGCGTTCTACACGGCCGTCGGATTCACTATCAACCCGCTCTTCACCGACGACAAGGCGGCCTGCGTCGTGGTCGAAGAAGACCACAACTACTTCATGATCCTGGCGCGCGACTACTTCCAGACCTTCAGCGACCGGCCCATCGGCGATCCTGCCGTCACCGTGTCGGCTGCGACGTCGATCATGCTCGACAGTCGCGACGCGGTCGACAAGGCGGTCGGTGACGGTCTTGCCGCCGGCGGCTCAGAGGCGCGACCCGCGACCGACCTGGGTTTCATGTACCAGCGGCAGCTGACCGACCCCGACGGCAACGTGCTCGAGCTCGGCCACATGGACCCGACTGCCGCGGCGCAGGGCCCCGGCGCCGCCTGACCCGCAGGTCCCGCTTGCGCGGCTCGGGGGCGCCGGCCTGAACCTCCATCCGGACACATTTCGGCTCGCAATGTGTCCGGTTGGACGTTCACGCCTGCGAGCCGGGCGACGGAGACGCGAATGCGGGGCGCAGCCGGCGCTGCATCTCGAGCACTCGACCGTCGGGCACGAACCCGTGCGGCCGGCTTCGGCCGGTGAGCTCGTAGCCGTGCCGGCGGTAGAACCGAATCGCCGGCTCGCTGCCCTCGAAGACCCACAGCCGAATCGTGGGAGCCAGCGCAGCGGCCCACGACTCCACCGGCCCGAGAAGGGTATCGGCGATGCCGAACGTGCGGCCTCGGTAGGCGGCCGAGACGTACACACCTGTCAGCACGGGATCCTGGCCGAATTCGTCGCCGAGTCGGCCCGCCATCATCCCGACCCAGTCGCCGCTGACCTCGTCGATCGCGACGAAAGACGCCTGATCGGCTTGGTCGCCCCGCCGGGCACGCATCCGCCATGCCTCCTCCTCGAACCCGAGCACCGTGTCGAGGGTCGCGCCGTATGAGATCGGATGTTCGGCGGCGTTCTCGAGCCGGAAAGCGCGCACCTCCGGCCAGTCGCTCTCAGTAGTGCTCCGAATCACGATGCGCGGGGTCGGCGTGGGCACCCGTTCAGCGTAGTGAGTCGTCGCCGCCCTCTGCCCATCTAGTGCACCTGGTAGCGCCGAGCGGGATCGTGAGCGAATCGCGTCGCATTGCGCAGCCGCCTCGCTTGGAGGGGTACTCCGACGAAGACTGCTATGACGCCTGCGACAACAGCCACGAGGTGAAACCAGCTCCACGGGTCCGATACTCGCACATTCAGCGAGAATGCCAGAAGGATGGTGGTGCCCGCCGACGTCAGCGTGGTGCCGCTGACGGTCGCCGGAGTCACGTCGATGTAGACGTCGGCGTACTCGTAGGCGAGCGCACGCTCGTCGGGCGAGAGTCGACCGGCGTCGCCACGAGCGACCGCCCGGCGGATCCGCGACTGGCTGCTGCGCGGGGCGCGACCGATCACCTCCGTTCGGAGGTCGAGCTGCATGTTCGTGAAGATGCAGGCGAGCCCGGCCGCGAGGAGGCCCAGGCCGATGGCGACGGCGACCACGACCGGAATCACGAGGGCCGACGGGTGCTTCGGGTGGATGGAGCCGAAAAGAGCGGCACCGACGACGAACGCCGCGACGAAGGTGATCCAGACGGGTCGGCGCCTCAGCGGGCGAAGCAGCTCCCTCACGACCGACCGCCGCCCCGCCGAGGCACCTCCGGTCGGACGGGATTGCCCCGTTTCGGGCCGTGTGTGGGTCTGATCGGTGGTGCGTCGAGGCACGTCGACGAATGGGCGGGCACAGGAACTCCATCGTTCGGGCGAGGGGGAACAGCTTGCGATCATTTTGCTCGCATCGTGCGCCGAGTGCTCGACCGGGCGCGATGCGACCGGTCGCGATGCGACCGGTCGCGATGCGACTGGGCGCCACGCGACCGGGCGCACCGGCGCGGACGGGCGTTGGCTGGGACGAGCGCCCCACCCGCGGCGCGCAGACGAAGGAGTCGATGATGACCGACGCGACAGAACCCACCGAACACGACCCGAAGGCCACCGAGCCCGTCGTGGGCTTCGACCAGACCAACGGCCTGGCCGGCGACCTGGTCGGCGACAGCGAAGAGACCTCCGGTGAGCACGATGACGACCAAGAGACCGACGTGGGCTCGATCTACACCGGCGGGCTCAGCCGCGGTGTCGGCGGCGACGCAGACACGGACAGCAGCGACAGCAGCGACGGTGAGGAGCCGATCTAGTCATGGAATATCGTCATCTGGGCAACACGGGCCTGCAGGTCTCGACCGTCAGCCTCGGCACGATGGGCTTCGCCGGTACCGGCTGGGCGAGCCCCATCGGGCACATCGACGTCGACGGGGCCAGGCGGCAGATCGACATCGCCAAAGGCGCAGGAGTCAACCTGATCGACACCGCCGATGTCTACTCGGAGGGTGCCTCCGAGGAGATCCTGGGTCAGGCCCTCGGCTCGAAGCGCGACGAGGTGCTGATCGCGACGAAGGTGCGCGGCGGCATGGGGGAGGGCCCGAACGACGGCGGTCTCTCGCGCCACCACATCGTGAAGGCCGCCGAAGACAGCCTGCGCCGCCTCGGCACCGACTACATCGACCTGTACCAACTGCACGGCTGGGACGGCTCGACCCCGCTGGAGGAGACGCTCGGCGCGCTCGACGACCTCGTCCGCTCGGGTAAGGTGCGCTACGTCGGGGCCTCGAACTTCTCGGGCTGGCACCTGATGAAGGCGCTCTGGGCCTCCGACGCGAAGGGGTTCGAGCACTTCGCCAGCCAGCAGATCTACTACTCGCTGCAGTCGCGCGACGCCGAGAACGAGCTGGTGCCGATCTCGCTCGACCAGGGTCTCGGGATCCTGGTCTGGAGCCCCCTCGCCGGTGGACTGCTGACCGGCAAATACCGCCGCGGGCAGGACGTGCCGGAGGGCTCGCGCCGCTTCGAAGGCTGGTCGGAGCCGCCCATCTACGACGAAGACCGCCTCTACGACACCATCGAAGCGCTCGTGCAGATCGCCGAGGATCACGGCGTCTCGGCCACGCAGGCGGGCCTGGCCTGGACACTGGCCAAGCCGGGCGTGACGAGCGTGATCGTCGGTGCCCGGACGGAGGAGCAGCTCACCGACAGCCTCGGCGCGGCCGACGTGCAGCTGACCGCCGAGGAGATCGCGCGCCTCGACGCGGCGAGCGCAACGCCCCTGCCGTACCCGTACTGGCATCAGGCGAACACCGCGGACGGCCGCTCGAGCGCCGCCGACCTCAGCCTGATCGGCCGGCACATCCAGTAGGACGACCCCGGTGACCGCTCGCTAGGCGATGCCGCCGTTGACCCGGATGATCTGGCCGCTGATCCAGGCCGCATCGTCGCCGCTGAGCAGAGAGACAGCGGCGGCGATGTCGTCGGGCGAGCCGAGACGGCCGGCAGGATGCGAGCGGGTGATCGTCGCCACCTGCTCGTCCGTCTTGCCGTCGAAGAACATCGGCGAGGCGATGGCCCCGGCGCGATGGCGTTCACGGTGATGCCTCGAGGGGCGAGCTCTTTCGCGCCAGTGCGAGTGAGTGACTCGACGGCGGCCTTCGCGGCCATGTAGACGCCCATCCCGGGTGTGGTCGCCGCCAGCGACGTCGTCGAGAGGGTGATCACCCGCCCGCCGTCGCGCAGTCGGTCGGTCGCTGCTCGGAGGCCGTTCAGGGTGCCCCGGGCACTCGCGTCGAACACGGCGTCGTAGTCGGCGTCCGACGCGGCCGCGAGGGGCCCGAGACGGCTGAGCCCGGCGTTGTTGACGAGCACGTCGGCCCCGCCGAAGTGGGTCTCGGCGGCGTCGAAGAGTCTCTCGAACGTGGCCGACTCGGCGACGTCGCCGCCGACGGCGACGGCTCGGCCCGCGGCGCCCGCGATCTGGTCGACCAGATCGAGGGCAGGCCCTTCGTTTCTCGCGAAGTGCACGATGACGGCGAGCCCGTCGTGTGCAAGCCGGCGGCTGATGGCGCGGCCGAGTTCGCCGGAGGCTCCGGTCACGATGGCGACCTTGGGTGCGACGTGAATTGAGGTTGTCATGTCAACCACGATGCACTGGTACGGTTGTCATGTCAACCTGAAGGGCGTTCGCCATGGATTCCACCCCGCCGCTGCGCGACGACGAGCTGGCCCTGTGGCACGCGTTCAAAGGCGCGTCCGAGGCCGTCACGGCTGCCGTCGAGAAGGAGATTCAGGATGCAGCAGGGTTGACGGGCGCGGAGTTCGGCGTGCTCGATCGGCTGCGCCTGCACGAGGGTGCGATGCGCCAGGTCGACCTGGCGCGCTCACTGGGCTGGCAGAAGAGCCGCCTGTCGCATCAGCTGGCGCGAATGCAGGAGCGTGATCTCGTCGTGCGCCATTCGTCCGGCCCGTCGAACGCGATGGCGCAGCTGACCGCCCCGGGCAGGGCGGCGATAGCGGCGGCGTTGCCGGCGCACGCCCGCGCCGTGCGGGCTCACCTCGTCGAGGCGGTCGCCCCGGAGCTGCGCGCGACGGTGCTCGAGATCCTGCTCGCCGCCGGCCGCGCGTAGGCGGGTGAGCGGTTCGGGGCAACCGGGTCTCACCACGTCGTGGGGAGGTTGGCCCGCGGGTTCGTGGTCGGCGGGATGCTGAAGTGCTGGATCACGTCGGACGCGATCTCGCGGAAGGCCGGCCCGACCCCGGCCGAGGTCTTGTTGACCGTCGGCTTGGTCATCGTGACGAGCACGACGTACTGCGGGTTCACCGCGGGGATCATGCCGGCGACCGACGTGATGTAGTCGTCGCCGTAGCCGCCGCCCGGTGCGTCGGCGACCTGCGCCGTGCCCGACTTCGCGGAGAGCTGGTATCCGGAGATCGGTGTCATCGAACTCAGGGTGCCGGTGGTGAGGGTGCTCTGCAGCATCTGCACGACCTGGTCGGCGGCGCTCGCCGAAACGACCTGCGTCCCCGTGCTCGACGGCGTTTCGGTCACCGTCCCGTTGCTGCTCGTGCACTTCTGCACCAGCGTCAGCGGCATCTTCACGCCGTGGTTCGCAATCGCCTGGTAGGCACCGGCCATCTGGATCGCAGTGGCCGAGACGCCCTGCCCGAACATGCTGTTGTAGTCGGTCTGCTTGTCCCACTGCGAGACCGGCTTGAGAGGCGCGGTGGGCTCGCCGGGGAAGCCGACCGCCGAGGGGGAGCCCAGCCCGAACTTCTCCATGTAGTCGTAGCGCGTCTGTTCGCTCAGGGCCTGGCCGAGCAGCGAGATGCCCACGTTCGACGAGTTCGCAAGGACGCCGGTCAGGGTCAGGTGCTCGACGGGGTGCGTCTCGGCATCGTCGATCACGCCCCCCAGGGGAAGGTGCGCTGGTCGGGCACGGTCGCCTGGGTGGTCGGAGTGGCCTTGCCGGTGTTCAGCAGGGCCGATGCGACGAGGCCCTTCATCGTCGATCCTGGTTCGTACAGGTCGGTGAAGGCCTTCGAGTAGAGGTCGCTCGACGAGCTGCCGTCGACGTTGTTCGGGTCGACGCTCGGCCAGTCGGCGACGCTCTCGAGGTCGCCGTTCGAGACCTTCACGACGATCGCCGTGGCCGACTGGGCGCCCAGGGCCTTCGCCTGGGTGGCGAGGTCGTTCTGCACGAGATACTGCAGCGTGCCGCTGATCGTGGTCGTGACCGTGCCCCCCGCGACGGGCTTCTTGGTGACGGTCGCCGTGCCGGGCAGCTCGACGCCGTCGGCTCCGGTCTCGTAGGTCTCCGACCCGTTGGTGCCGGCGAGGCACTTGTTCTGCTGCAGCTCGAGGCCCGCCTGGGCGCCGGAGTCGCCGACGAAGCCGACGAGGTTGCCGGCCACTGCGCCGTCCGGGTACGACCGCGTGGAGTCTTTCACGAGATAGACGTAGGGGATGTGAAGGGCCGTGACGGCCTGATACTGCGCCACGGTGATGCTCTTGACGAGCGAGGCGAAGTCGGCCTTCTTGTTCGCCGTGATGTCGGAGGTGAGCGTCTGTGCAGTGGCGCCCGTGGCCGCGGCCACCTCGTTCATGGCGGTTGCGACGGTCACCTTCGTGGTCTTCTTGCCGACCGTCCGCGTGAACGTCGAGGCGTCGACCGGTGCCGCCGTGACGTCGTAGCGGAGGACGGTCGCAGCCAGAGGCGTGCCGTCGCTGGTCGTGATGTCGCCTCGGTCGCCTGTGATCGTCTGGTGAACGGTCAGCGACTGCGACGACTCGGCGTCGAGGGCCCGAGCTCGGACGACCTGGAAGTCGACGAGCCGGAAGGCGAACGCGATGACGACGACGAACACCACGATCGACACGATCGTCAGCCGACGGTTGCTGCGACGCACCATACCCGGGGGTCCCTTCCGACGGCGCGCCGGATGCGGGCCGTCGAACCGGACGCTACGGGGGCCGTGCGCCGCCGGGCGGTCGGGCTCGCGGTCGTCTCGCCGGAATGCCAGGTGATTGGGGGCCGAATCATTGGTTCGTGCGCGGCACCAACCGGGTGGCGCTGGTCGGGGTCAGCCGGGCCCGTCGCTCGCGGCGGCGAGAAGCGGCACGAGCACGTCGCTGATGGGCGTCAGGATGCCACGGGCCCGCGCCCGACGCTGCACCACCCCGTTGCGGATGTCCCACTCGAGCGGCCGACCCTGCTCGCGGTCGACCAGGATCGACGTGCCGACGTCGGGCGGGAACGCCTGGAAGTAGGCGACGATCTCGTCGGGCACGTCGTCGGTCAGCACGGCGCCGTCGGCGCGGGCCACCTCGAGGCACTCGCGGAGATAGGCCAGGGAGAGCTCGGTGATGTCGGCTCGCGCGTACATCCCGGCGCGGCGACCCGTCAGGGCCTGCAGCCCCGCAACGGCGTTCTGCAGCAGCTTGCGCCAGGCCACCGACGGGAAGTCTGCGGCCAGCTCTACCGTGCACCGGGTGCCCTCGAGGGCGTCGCGCACCACGCGGCCGGCGGCCGTGTCGGGCACCGTCAGCCGGGCAGGGCCGCGCAGCCAGACGGAGCCGTCGGGCTGGGCCTGGGCCGGGAACCAGACGACCGACGGGATCACCTGCGCACCGGCTGCGTGAGGCGACACCATCGCCTCCTGCTCGACGCCGTTCTGGAGGGCGCAGACGACGGTATCGGGCCCGCACAGCGCGGCGAGCCAGGGAGCCGCTGCCTCGATCTGCGTGGTCTTGACGGCGAGGAAGACGAGGTCGACCGGGCCGCCCGCGCGCCCCGGATCGGTCTCGACGGGCCCTGGCACGAGGATGTGCCGGTCGTCGACGTCGAGCTGCAGGTGATCGCGCGCAGTGCGCCCGAAGAGCCTCGGTGTGCGCCCGACCTCGTGCAGCGCCGCCGCCACGGTCGTGCCGATGGCACCGGGGCCCACCACGGCGATCGTCGGGGTCGTCGTTGCGCTCATGCCTCCATTCTGGCGTGTGGGCAACCGCAGGGTGCTGGTGGTAGACCGAGCGCATGGGGATTTGGGGAAAGATCGGAATTGCCGTCGTCGCCGCGGGAGTGGTCGTCGGGGCGGCAGGATGCACGTCGTCGACGAAGACGGCGACGCCCACTCATACGACGACTGTGACGGTGCCTGCGTCGCCCTCGCCCTCGCCCTCGTCGAGCCCGGTCTCGTCGCCCGCCCCGACCACCGCCAAGACCGCGGCGCCTGTCGCCGAGTGCGCGACAGCCGAACTGACCGGCTCGCTCGGGCAGGGTGCTGGCGCGGCCGGGACCGACACGGTGCCGATCATCCTGGCCAATCGCGGCTCGGTCTCGTGCACCCTGCAGGGCTGGCCTGGTGTGTCTGCCGTCGGTGGCGGCGACGGCGCGCAGATCGGCCCGGCGGCCACGTTGGATCGATCGACGCCGCACGCGACGGTGACTCTGGCGCCGGGAGGCTCGGCTCAGGCGACGGTGACCAGCCGCGCCTCCAACGCGCCGAACTGCGACCCGAAGCCCTCAGACGGCTTCCGCGTCTACCCGCCCGGCCAGAAGGCGTCGCTGTTCGTGACGAATAAGAACTCGGCCGCGACCGCCTGCTCGGGCACGCAGGATCTGTCGGTCGGCGCCCTGCATTGACCCCGTCACCCTGCGCTGGCCATCGCCCTGCATTGACCAGCAGCAGGTCTTGTCGGAGGCGTTGGGCGAGTCGCATACTCGACTCAGCCACAGTGCAGTGGCCCGACCAATGGAGGTCACCTTGTCCGACACCGTCCTTCGTGTTCCGCCCTTCGACCCCGAACTCGGCGCGGTGCTCGCCGCCATCGGCGATGCGATGCCATCGACTCTCACCCCCGAGATGATTCCCGCCATGCGCGGCGGCATCCCCATCCCGGAGGTCTCCGACCTCTTGCAGGGTCGCGCGATCGAGCACGACGAGCGCTCGATCCCCGTTGAGGGCGGCGAAGTCACGCTGTCGATCTTCCGCAAGGCCGACCACGTGACCGGGGGCCCGGGAATCTTCCACACGCACGGCGGCGGCATGATCATCGGCGACCGTTTCACGGGCGCCGACGAGTACCTCGACTGGGTCGAGCACTTCGACGCCGTGGTCGTCTCGGTCGAGTACCGCCTCGCCCCTGAATTCCCCGACCCGACACCGGTGAACGACTCGTACGCGGGGCTGGTGTGGATGTCGGAGCACGCCGACGAGCTCGGCTTCGCCCCCGACAAGCTGGTCATCGCGGGCGCGAGCGCCGGCGGCGGGCTGGCCGCGGGAGTCAGCCTCAAGGCCCGCGACGAGCACGGCCCTGAGCTCGCCGCGTCGCTCCTCATCTACCCGATGATCGACGACCGCAACGAGACGGTGTCGAGCCATCAGATCGACAGGATCGGCGTCTGGGATCGCGGCAGCAACGACACCGGCTGGGACGCCCTGCTGGGCGATCGGCGGAAGACCGACGCCGTCTCGATCTACGCAGCCCCCGCCCGAGCCACCGACCTCACCGGTCTGCCTCCGACGTTCGTCGACTGCGCCTCGGCCGAGGTGTTCCGTGACGAAGACGTCGCCTATGCGACAAGGATCTGGGAGCAGGGCGGCGTCGCCGAGTTGCACGTCTGGCCAGGGGGGTTCCACGGCTTCGACGCGCTGAGCCCCCAGGCCCGGCTGTCGCTCGAGGCGCGGGCAGCGCGCGTCGCGTGGCTGCACCGAGTGCTCGGGGTCTGACGCCCAGGGCCCCGCCCGGCCTCAGGGCCTCGGCAGGCCGCGCACGCTGTTGTCGCGCGGTTCGTGGGTGAGCTCGGCGAGGCCGAGCTCTTCGAGCAGCGGCGGCAGGTACATGCCGAACCGCCCGCGGTAGCCCTTGCGCAGCCCGTACCAGCCGCCGACCGGGTTGCTCTCCGACCGCCCCCAGGCCTCGACGGTGCCGGCGGTCGCCTCTTTCTTCTCGTCGGCCGCGCCGAGCGGAACCCAGTCGTCGGCGTCGAGCAGCCAGGCGTGGAGATCGTCGATGGCGCGGAGGTCGTAGCGCAGAGTCGTCGAGCCGACCTGGCAGACCAGCTCGTGCGGCTCGGCGGCGTCGTCGACGCGCATCGTGTACTCCGACGAGCCGGGGGCCGTGCGCAGTCGCCAGGGGTCGGACTCGGTGCCTGCGGCCATGGCGCGCCTCCATCATCGGTGTGTGGTCACAGTGGCCTCGAACCCGCGCGGCGTCAAGCCTCGCTACGATGCGACTGGTCGTTTCTTTTCGCGGCGACCGGTCGACAGAGGAGCAGCCCATGCCCAGGCGTTACGACAGTGCTGCCACTGCGCGGCTCGTGCTCGACGCGGCCGCGATCGAGTTCGCGGCGAGCGGGATCGACGGCGCTCGCGTCGACAAGATCGCTGCCCGGGCCGGCGTCAACAAGACGGCGATCTACTCGTACTACGGCAATAAGGAGAGCCTCTTCGCCGCGGCCCTGCAGGATCGGCTCGGACAGCTTGCCGAGAGCGTGGCGCTCACCCCCGAGGATGTGCCGGGTTACGCCGGAGCACTCTTCGATTTCGTCACCTCGCACCCCGACATCGTGCGGCTCTACGAACACGAGGGCATGCACTTCGAACCAGCGGCAGCGCCCGGTTTCGACGACCGCGAGCAGTACCACCAGCGCCGGGTCGCGGTGATCCGCGAAGCCACCGGCCCCGGATCCGATGCCGAATCGATCTTCCTCAGCCTCATCTCGATGGCGTACTGGTTCGTCGCGGCGCCCCAGGTCGTGCGCATGATCTACGGCACCCTCGACGAGGCACAGGTCAAGGAGCGCTACCGGGCACGTGTGGTCGAGACTGCACGTATTCTCATCGCCGGGACGGGCGCCGGGTCCGGGAGCTAGAATAGAACCATTCAGTTGGTTCTATTCGAAGGGAACAGGCCATGACTACGGCTTCTATCGACATCTCCACTCACCGAGGCTCCCGCCAGGCGGCTCGCCGTGCGGCAGCCCGTCGCGCAGCGACCGGTCGAGTCTCCGGTCACGGCATCCGCCGCGCCGCCGCCGACCCGGCGATCGCTCGCCCGGCTCGAGGCGCCGGTCGCGTCTCGGGTGCCGGCATCGTGCGCCTCGAGGCCGACCCGACCGTCTCGCGTCCTGTTCGCGGTGCCTCTCGGGTGACCGGCTCGGGCATCGTTCGACGAGCCGCCGGCGCAGGGGCCCTCGCCGCGCCGCGCACCCCGGGTCGCGTCGATGGCATGGGCATCGTCCGCTAGCTCGGCGCATGCCCGTCGCTGCAGGAGCAGAGTGGCCTCACGAGAGAAGGTAGGGCCGCGATGTGCAGGCTGTTCGGGCTTCATGCCGGTGAAAACGTGGTCCGTGCCGACTTCTGGCTGGTGGAGGCGCCGGACAGCCTCGAACGGCAGAGCGCGCGCAACGCCGACGGATTCGGCATCGGGGCCTTCGGGATCGATGGCGCGGCGACCGTCGACAAGGGTGTTCTGCCCGCCTACGAAGACCCGGGCTTCGTTCGCGAGGCCCACGAGCTGATCGGCACCACCTTCGTCGCTCACGTGCGCCACGCGACGACCGGCGCGGTCGCGGCGACGAACTCGCACCCCTTCACCCAAGACGACCGTCTCTTCGCCCACAACGGCGCCCTCGGCGACCTACCGCGCCTCGAAGCCCGTTTGCAGGATCTCGACGCGATGGGTCTCGTGCACGGCGACACCGACAGCGAGCGCTTCTTCGCTCTCATCACCGCGCTGATCCGCGCGCACGACGGTCACGTCGAGGCGGGCATCACCGAGGCCGTCGCCTGGGTGGTCGCCCACCTCACCGTCGTCTCGCTCAACTTCGTGCTCGCCACGGCGACCGACCTGTGGGCCTTCCGCCATCCGGCGCTCGACACGCTCTTCGTGCTCGAGCGCCCTGCCGGCGGCACAGGCGCGCAGGACGCCGAGGCGGGCCGCACCGTGCCCGGCGACGGGCTCGACGCCCGCGGCTCGCACCTCGCGGTGCGCTCCGCCCCTCTCGACAGCACGCCCAGCGTGGTGGTGGCGAGCGAGCGCATGGACGACGAAGACGGCTGGCGGGCGGTGGAGCCCGGCCACCTGATCCATGTCGACCGGCGTCTGCATGTCGCGACGACGTCGATCCTGCCGTGATCGGCTACGCCCGAGCGATCACTCTTCGCCCTCGCGCAACCGTGACGCCTTCGCCTGGCGCACCACTGTGGCGGCCGCGATCAGCGCCGTCGCCCCGACGAGCATGGCGAAGGCCAGCGCGAAGGCGATGATCGGCGGCGCCGTCGGCACGAAGTCGAGGTGCACAGGGGTGGTCGTGGCGAACCCGGGCAGAAGCGGCAGGGCCACGAGCGCCGCGACGATGCCCGCAGGAAGCCCGATCACGGTCGCCCCGCCGAGGAGGATCGCCTGCTCGAGGACAGCCGCCCGGTAGAGCGCGGCCCGAGGGATGCGGAGCACGCGCAGCGCCGCCATCTCGTACGAGCGCCGACGCGAGGTCGCTGCGATCGACACCGCGGTCGCCCCCATCGCGAGGAAGGCCCCGATGAACGACGCGAGCAGGAGCAGCAGGAGGGAGAGCCCCGGGGCCTGGCGGGCGTAGTCGGCCTCGCGCGCGCTCGTCGTCGAGACACTCTCGACCGTGAGGCCCTGCCTCTTCAGCAGCGTCACCGCATCAGGTGGTGCGTGCGGGCCGAGCCACACCTGCCAGCTCGCCTCGCCGTCGAACTCGGGCAGCTGTGTTCGCAGCGCCGTGAGGTCGGCCACGACCCCGAAGTCGAGGACGACCGGCAGCACGGGGCTGTAGCTCTTCACCTCGACGGGGGCCGTGTTGTTGTAGCCGTCCATGACGCCCCGCGCGTGCGACACCTGGCCCGCGACCATCCCCGTGGGGGTGGCGACGAGAGGGATCGGATACGGGGTGGAGGCGTACACGATGCCCCCGAAGCCGCCGTTGTACGCGGCGAACCGATCGTGGACGCCGTCGCGATCGACCGTCACGTGGTCGGTCGCCTGGCCCTGTGGCACCTTGAGACGCCAGGCCTCCGGCTGCGTGAGCCGGGCGGCGAGCGGGTGGAGCGCTCTGCTGCTGCCGGTGCCGGCGTCGAGACCGTGGAGCGTGAGCGTGCCCTTCATCGTGCCGGGCAGCGTGATCGGGCGGTCCCAGGTCAGGCCGACGAACGAGCATCCCTTCGCACAGGGGATCGTGGCGGCGTACTGGTGTGTCCCTTCGACGACACCGGTCGACTGCACGTCGATCTCGGTGCCCGCTTTGTCGAGCAGATTGAACTGCACGATGGGGGCGGCCGCCGGGGCGATGCCCGAGCCGGTGATCGTCGCGCGGATCCTGGTGCCTGTCACGGTCAGGGCGGGCACGACGTCGGAGTGGATGTCGCGGTAGATCTCGTCGACCGAGGGGCCGCCGCGGGCCGCTTCGCCGACTGCTCGGATCCGCGACGCGTCGACGCCCAGCACCGTTCCGTTGACCGCGCCGCCGTCGGGCAGCCAGGTCGCCGCAGCGGCCGCCCAGGTGCCGTCGGGGTCGGCCCGGCGGACGGCGTTCACAGGGTCGACGGCGGGGCTGTACTGGATCGAGACCGAGGTCTGCGCGCCGACTTCAGCGTCCGAGCGCACCGCGCGGTTGTTGGTCGCCACCGACTCGCCGGCTACTCCGAAGCACGCCAGGCCGACGGCAGCGGCCAGCAGCACGGCGAGACGCAGGCCGGCGGGGCGTCGAGCCACCTGGCGCGAGGCCAGGAAGGTGCCGATGCGCCGCGTCGCCCGTGTCGGCGCCACGAGCACACCGGCTGCCCGGGGGATGAGACGACTGCCGAGAAGGGCCGCCGCCACGACGAGCAGCGCCGGGGCGAGCAGCGTGAGGGGCCCCGCACCCGGGTCGACCGCGAGCACCACGAGCCCGCCGACCGCGAGAGCGGAGACCAGGATCTCGACGACGAAGACGGCCCGCGACGACCTGACGTTCTCGGTCGTGCGCCGCCACTGCGCCAGCACCGGCCGCGTCACCACCCGCCTTGCTGCCACGACGGCCGCGATCAGGCCGCCTGCGAACGCCGCGACGACCGCAGCCGGAGCCTCGGCCGTGACGACGACCGGCGTGCCCGGCAGCAGGGCAGAGCCGCAGAAGATCCTGGCGATCACGTAGCCGAGCCCGAAGCCCACGGGCATCGCGACGGCCAGCACCGCGAGCGGCTCGGCCAGCCCGAAGCGCCAGATCGCGGGCGGCGAGAGCCCCCGCAGCTTCGCCAGCGCGATCTCGGCGCCGCGGGCCTCGACGGCGTCGATCATCATCAGAAAGAGCACCAGCCAGCCGAGCAGCGTGAGCTGCGCCGTCACGATCAGGGCGCTCACGTTCACCAGAGCGCGCTGGTGCGCCGCCTCGTCGAGCACGTGCGTGATCTTCGTGCCGATGGTGACTTGCGACTCGTCGGCGAAGCGCTTCTGCAGTGCGGTGACCTGAGCCCGCAGCGCCGGGACGTCTTTCAACCGGATCGACGACGGGTCGAGCGGGTAGTCCTCGGAGCCCTGCAAGAAGGCCGACGGGTTCGTCGTCAGCGTGCGGCGTGCCACGAACAGGGTGTCGACCGAGGGCGGGGGTTTGGCATTCGCGTGCGCCTCGAAGTAATCGCGCCCCGACCAGTAAGGCGACTGCAGGTCGTCGGCCTGGTAGACGCCGACGACCCGCACCGTGCCGCCGGTCGCGAGGCTGAGAGTGTCGCCGACTTTCCAGTCATCGCCGGCGCTCGCCGCCGTCCGTGCTGAGACAGCGGCCTCGCCGACCGCCGTCGGGCAGCGCCCCGCGGTGAAGCGCACCTGGCCGCAGAAGCCCTGCCGCCAGACGAGCGCCGTCTGCCCGACACCCTGCGAGGCGGATGCCCCGTTGATGCTCTTCTCGTAGAGCGACAGCGTCGAGATCTTGCGCGAATAGCCGGGAATGGAGCCGGCCGCCGGCGCGTCGGCGAGCGACGAGTCGATCTGGGCGAGGCTCAGCGTGTTCTCCGTCACGCCGCCCGACACGCGCGACGCCTCGAACTGCAGCCCGCTCTCGGCCGGGGCCGCCTGCGTCAGCCCGTCGCGGAGGGTCGACTCCGAGGCGGCCTGCGCGTACAGCGGGCCGAGCGCGGCCCCGGCGGCGGTCACCACGGCGGCGACGAAGAGGGCGGTCGACATCGGCCAGCGCCAGCGGAGCCCGCGCGCGGCCAGGCCGAAGCGGCTCACGGGGCGGCCCCGTCGGATCCTGGGCCCGTGTCGGATCCAGCGGCCCCGTCGTGCCCTGCGCCCGTGTCGGCCGCGTGCCGGCCCCGTCGACGGCCCGCGAGCCCAGCCAGATCGTGCACGCGATCGGCGCGCCCCGCGAGGTCGGTGTCGTGCGTCGCGACGAGCACCGTGCCGCCGTCTCGGGCGATCTGCTGCAGCAGGCCGAACATGCGATCGCGGGTGGCGTGGTCGAGCTCGGCGGTGAATTCGTCGGCCACCACCAGCCGAGGGCGGCTCACGAGCGCCCGCGCCACTGCGACTCGCTGCTGCTGGCCGCCCGACAGCGCCTCGGCGAGGTGGTCGGCCACCGCCGTGAGGCCGACGAGCTCGAGGGCATCGGCGGCTCGCGCCCGGACCTCCCGCACCGAGAGCCCGGCGTCGTGCTGCACCGCCATCTCGACGTTCTCGGCCGCCGTGAGCAGGCTCACCAGCCCGTAGGCCTGCAGGATAAGCGACGTCGCCTCGGGTGGGTACGGGTTGTCGACCGAGCCGCTGTCGGCCTGTTCGAGACCCGTCAGGATCGCCAGCAGGGTCGACTTGCCCGACCCCGACGGCCCGGTGACAGCGGTCACGGCGCCGGCCGGGGCGCTGATCGAGACGCCGTCGAGGATCACGCGGCCGTCGCGCTCGTAGCGGATCCCGGTGCCGACGAGTGGCGCGGAGGTGGAGAACGCCGGCTCGCTCATGCTTCGCTGATCCGCCCGCTGTCGATCGTCACCGTGCGCCCCAGTCGCGACGCGAGGTCGCGGTCGTGGGTGACCGCGACGACCGTAATCCCGCGGCCGGCGCAGATCGCGACCAGGAGGTCGGCCACGGCGGCGCGGTTGACGTGGTCGAGCTGGCTGGTCGGCTCGTCGGTGACGAGTGCGGTCGGCCCGGTGGCGAGGGCTGCCGCGAGGGCGAGCCGCTGGCGTTCGCCCCCTGAGAGCCGGTCGCAGCGGGTGCCCGCGAGGTGGGCGAGCCCCAGCTCGTCGAGCAGGGGCAGCAGCGCGGGCAGGTCGCGGCGGCCGTGGCTGCGGGGGGCGCGCTGGGCGAACTCCAGGTTGTCGAGGCTGCTGGCGTAGGGGAGGAGGTTGCGATACGGGTTCTGCGCCACGACGGCCAGGCGTGTCGCCCGGACTCGCAGCAGCTCACGCTCGCTGAGTGCCGTGAGATCGGTCTCGCCGAGGTGGATGGTGCCGGAGGTGGGCCGTTGCAGGCCCGCGAGCAAAGTCAACAGTGTCGACTTGCCCGAGCCCGACGGCCCGGCGATCGCCGCCGACGTGCCGCCCGGAACAGTGAGCTCGATGCCGTCGAGAGCCGGCACGGGCTCGCCGTCGACCACGTACTCGTGCCGCAGCCCGGCGCACGTGATCGTCTCGCCCGGCCCCATGAGGTTCGATCATGCCACGGGCGGTCCGTTCAGCTGGCCGACCTCGATACCGCGGGCGCGCCATCCGGCACCGCCGCTGTGGCGTCGTGGTTGAACGACGCCCCCTCGCCCGGCGCGAGAGACCGCGACGGCGGCCGCGAGTCGAGCTTCGCGATCGCGGCCGCGAGGTCGACGAGCAGCAGATCGGCCATGTCGACGCTGAGGCCGTGCCGCACGACGATCCGCTGCAGCACGACCTCCTGCTGGTCGGCCGGAAGCGTGTAGGCCGGCACCAGCCAGCCGCGGGTGCGCAGCTCTTCGGCCAGGTCGAAGAGATTCCAGGCAGGATCGGCGCCGCCGTCACCCGACCGCAGCGTCCACGCGACTGCCGGGATGCCCCGCTGCGGGTCGCCGCCGAACGCGATGTCGAAACGCCCCGTCGCCTCCACCCCCTCGGCGAGGTGCTGGGCGACGAGGTAGCACGCGCGCTGCACCTTCTCGTAGCCCTCCCGCCCGAGCCGCACGAAGTTGTAGTACGACGAGATCACCTGCCCGCCGGGCCGCGAGAAGTTGAGGTTGAAGGTCGGCATCTGGCCGCCGAGGTAGTTGACGTCGAAGACGAGCTCGTCGGGGAGGTCAGCGGTCTCGCGCCACACGATCCAGCCGCTGCCGAGGGGTGCGAGCCCCGTCTTGTGGCCGGAGACGTTGATCGACTTGACCCGTGGCATCCTGAAGTCCCACACCACGTCGGGGGCGCAGAACGGCGCGACGAAGCCGCCGCTCGCCGCGTCGACGTGGATGTCGACGTCGAGCCCCGTGCGGGCCTGGAGGTCGTCGAGTGCGGCGCTGATCGCGACGACGTCTTCGAAGAGGCCGGTGAACGTCTGGCCGAAGGTGACGACCACGGCGATCGTGTTCTCGTCGACACGGTCGAGCACCTGGGCCGGAGTGAGCACGTGGCCCGAGTTCATCGGCGCCTGGCGCATCTCGACGTCGAAGTAGCGCGCGAACTTCTCCCAGCAGACCTGCACCGGCCCGGTGACGATGTTGGGCGACGCGGTTGGGAGACCCTCTGTGATCCTGTGCGCCTTCCACCGCCACTTCGCCGCGAGGCCGCCGAGCATGGCTGCCTCGCTCGAACCCGTCGTCGACGTGCCGCGCGTCGTCGCCGCCTCGGGGGAGTGGAAGAGGTCGGCGAGCATGTGCACGCACCGCGTCTCGAGCTCGGCCGTCTGCGGGTACTCGTCTTTGTCGACGATGTTCTTCTCGAGCGACTCGGCCATCAGCCGCCGCACCTCCGGCTCGACCCACGTGGTCGTGAAGGTGGCCAGGTTCATCCGGGCCACCCCGTCGAGCAGCAGTTCGTCGCGCACCAGCTGGTACACCTCGCGCGGCTCCTGCTCGGGGCCGGGGAAGCGCAGCTTGGGTGCGCCGCGCTCGAGCACGCCCGAGGCGAAGACGTCGGTGTCGGGGTCGTCCGTAGGAGAGGTCATGCCCCCACTATCCGCCCTCGGCCTATTCCCTCCTGAGGGGTACTGATGCAACCCCGTTCTTCACAACAGCTGTCGGTAACGTGGAAGCATGGAAAAGACCACGACCACCGTCGCTGCCTGGGCAGCTCCCTCCGCCACCGAACCCGTCGCCCTGACCACCATCGAGCGCCGCGCCGTCGGCCCCAAAGACGTCCTGATCGCCATCGACTACGCCGGCATCTGCCACTCCGACATCCACTTCGCCCGCGGCGAGTGGGGCCCCATCTCGTACCCGCAGGTCGTCGGGCACGAGATCGTCGGTGTCGTGACCGAGACAGGATCCGAGGTCTCCCGCTACAAGGTCGGCGAGCGCGTCGGCGTCGGCTGCATGGTCAACTCGTGCCGCGAGTGCGCCAACTGCCTCGCCGGGCAAGAGCAGTACTGCCTGAAGGGCAACATCCAGACCTTCGGAGGCGTCGACCCCGCCGACGGCACCATCACGCAGGGCGGCTACTCGACCCACGTCGTCGTGACCGAGGACTTCGTCCTCCGCATCCCCGAGAACCTCGACTACGCCGCCGTCGCGCCGCTGCTCTGCGCCGGCATCACCGTCTACTCGCCGCTCAAGCACTGGAACGCCGGCCCCGGCAAGAAGATCGCCGTCGTCGGAATGGGTGGCCTCGGCCACATGGCCGTCAAGATCGCGCACGCTCTGGGCGCCGAGGTCACCGTGCTCTCGCAGGGCCTGTCGAAGAAGGAGGACGGCCTCCGTCTCGGAGCCGACCACTACTACGCCACCGGCGACGGCACCGTGTTCACCGAGAAGGCGAACACCTACGACCTGATCATCAACACCGTGTCGGCCCTCATCGACATCAACGCCTACCTCGGCCTCCTCACCTTCGACGGCACCCTCGTCAGCGTGGGCGCCCCCGCCGAGCCGCTGCCCGTCCAGGCGTTCACCCTGTTCAACAACCGCCGCTCGTTCGCCGGCTCGAGCATCGGCGGCATCCTCGAGACGCAGGAGATGCTCGACTTCTGCGCCCAGCACGGCATCGTGCCCGAGACCGAGCTGATCTCGGCCGACTACGTCAACGAGGCGTGGGAGCGCGTCGTGGGCTCTGACGTGCGCTACCGCTTCGTCATCGACGCGAAGACGATCGGCGTCACCGCCTGACCCCCGGTGTCAGGCGGCGGGTGCTGACACCCGCACGATCAAAGAAGGACGGAAGACGCTCGTCGCATGGCGATGGGCGTCTTCCTTCTCTTCGATCTCGCCCATGAGCATCTCGACCGCCGCGCGTCCGAGCGCGTACTTCGGCTGGTCGATGGTGGTCAGCGGGATCGGCGCGTCGGCGGCGATCGCCAGATCGCCGTAGCCCACCACCGACACGTCGCCCGGCACCGAGATGCCGTGCTCGGCGAGCCCGCGGATCACACCGATTGCGAGTTGGTCGTTTGTGCACATGATGCCGGTGGGCCGGGGGCCTGAGGTGCTCAGGATGCGATCGACCACCTCGACACCCGCCTCCGTCGTCATCTCGGGCACCTCGTATTCCACGAGACCGTCGTCGTCTCCGGTGACTGCCGCGAGAGCGGCCTGCGCGCCCCGACGGCGATCGGCGCACTGAGGGATCCCGTGCGGTCCGTTGACCACGGCGAACGCGGTGCCGCGGGTATCGAGCAGGTGCTGCGCCGCGATCCTGCCGCCCAGCACGTCGTCGATCGACGTGGAGCAGCCGTCGTCGCTCGTGCGGTCGATCAGCACGAGGTGCGTGCCGAGGCTGCGAAGCCGCGCCAGGCGCTTCTCGTCTGCGGTGAGCGGTACGACGAGGGCTCCGGCCGCCCGGTGCTCTGCCAGCATCTCGAGCTGGTCGCGCTCGCGCCGAGGGTCGTCCTGGCTGTTGCACAGGATCATGCCGTAGCGGTGGTCATCGCAGGCGGCGGCCACGCCCCGGGCGATCTCCGAATAGAACGGGTTCGTGATGTCGGGCACCACCAGACCGATGAGGCGGTTGTTGCCGCGGCGGAGCGTCGCGGCGGCGACGTTCGGCACGAAGTCCATCCGGTCGATCGCCTCGAGAACGCGGGCTCGGGTCGCCGGCGAGACGATGTCGGGCCGGTTGAGCGTGTTCGACACGGTGGCGATCGAGACGCCCGCTTCTTTGGCGACGGCGGTCAACCCGATCTGACGCGGCTTGTCGGGGCTCATCCGGCCATCTTAAGTCGTGGCGGGGCGCCAAGTACCCGGCTCGGCGCGATTGCCTTCAGGTTGTCGAGGGCGCATAATTCAAACGATTAAAGACAGGGACGACGATGACCACCACCACGACCACCTCTCCGACCGCCGAGCTCGAACGCCTGCTGCCTGCCCATAGCCGGCGCCGCACCCGCATCGGCCTCGTGGCCGGTGGCCTCGGCACCTACTGGCCGCAGTTCCCCGGGCTCCTGCCGCAGCTGCAGCAGTGCGCCGCCTACGTCGGCGACCGGTTCGAGAAGCTCGACGCCGACGTCACCGACGTGGGGTTCGTCTCGGACGACCAGGAGGCGGCCCTGGCGGCGGAGAGGTTGCGGCTCGTCGACTGCGACCTCATCGTTGTCTACCTGACCACCTACCTCACCTCTTCGATGGTGCTGCCGATCGCGCAGCGCACCGGCGCTCCGGTGCTCATCATCGACCTGCAGCCGAGTCCCAAGATGGACCACGCGTCGTTCGACACGGGGCTCTGGCTGGCATACTGCGGGCAGTGCCCTGTGCCCGAGGTCGGCAACGTCTTCCGCCGTGCGGGCATCCCGTTCCGCTCCGTCTCGGGCTGGCTCGAAGAGGACTACTCGTGGCGGCGCATCGAGCGGTGGGTCACCGCAGCCGGCGTTCGGGCCGGCCTGCGGCACGCCCGGCACGGCCTGATGGGGCACCTCTACCCGGGCATGCTCGACGTCTCGACCGATCTCACCCTCCTGCCGACGACGTTCGGCTCGCACGTCGAGGCGCTCGAGTTCGACGACCTCCGTGTGCGGGTCGAGAAGGTGACCGACGCCGAGACCGAGGCGCGAATGGAGCTCGCTCGTGAGATCTTCACCATCGACGACTCGGTGGACGACGGCGACTTCGCGTGGGGCGCGAAGGTCTCGGTCGGTCTCGATCGACTTCAGGAGGACTTCGACCTGGATTCTCTCGCCTACTACCACCGGGGTCTCAACGGCGAGCAGCACGAGCGGCTCGGCGCCGGCATGATCCTGGGCGCCTCCTTGCTCACCGCTCGCGGCGTGCCGACCACCGGCGAGTACGAGCTCCGCACCACGGTCGCGCAGATGATCACGCAGAGCGTCGGCGCCGGCGGTTCGTTCACCGAGATCCAGGCGATCAACTTCGAGGACGGCGTGGTCGAGATGGGCCACGACGGCCCGGCGCACCTGGCCGTGTCGTCGCACGACCCGCTGCTTCGCGGGCTCGGTGTTTACCACGGCAAGCGCGGCTGGGGCGTCTCGGTCGAGTTCGACGTGCAGCCCGGGCCGGTCACCCTGCTCGGTCTCGGGCAGGATCGCGACGGGGCGCTGGCCCTGGTCGCCTCCGAGGGCGACGTCGTGCCCGGGCCTCTGCTCGCGATCGGCAACACGACCAGCCGGGTCGACTTCGGCATGCACCCCGGCGAGTGGGTCGACCGCTGGAGCCAGACCGGCATCGGCCACCACTGGTCGCTGTCGATCGGGCACCGATCGGCCGACTACGCCGCTGCGGCAGAGCTGCTCGGCATCGACTTCCGCCAGGTCTGACCTCTCCCCCCTTCCGTTTTACCTATGGGTAGCGCCCCGCCGCACAGAAATAACTGTGCGGGAGGGCGCTACCCATAGGTAAAACGGGCGGGGAGGGGAGCGGCGTCAGTCGAGGTGGAAGTACTCCTCGAGTTCCACGATGTCGCCGGGGGCCGTGCGCTCGTCCACGGGGGCGAACCAGTCGCCCATGGCTGCCTGCCAGCGCGTGTTGACGTCCTCATCGGCCATCCTGGCCTGGGCTGCGGCGAAGTCCCCCGACCGGAGGGTGCCGACGACGAGCCCGGTCGCACGGTCGACGAAGAGGGCGTAGTCGCGCCAGCCGGCCCGCCGCAGCGCTTCCTGCATCTCGGCCCAGACGTGCTGGTGGGCCTCGAGGTACGGCTCCAGGCGGTCGAGTCGCACGCGCATGAGGAAGCAGGCGCGGCCCGCAGCCGAAGCCGCGGGCCGTCCTTCGGTGTCTCTTGGCGTCATGCGACCGGGAATCGGACGCAGGCGACGGCGTAGGGGCCGAGCTCCACGGTCTCCGAACCGACGGTCGCCGTGCCGATGGGGTCGCCGGCAGTAGCCGTGTCGACCACGCGCAGGGTCCCTCCGACGGCCCCGGGCAGCTCGGTCGTGGCCGTCTCGCCGGTGCGGTTGACGAGCAGTACGCGCCGCTCGCCGTCGTGCACGAACGGCAGGCGGTCGGGCACGCCGAGGGTTGCCGCGCGACCGCCGGTCGCTGCCTCGAGGGGATCCTGAATCAGGATGTCGCCGGGCACGATCGACTCGCGCAGCAGCTGGAGTACGCGGAACCGCGCATTCGGCGACCCGTCGTTCCAGTCGACCATCGAGACGCTGGGGAATTGGCCGGGGTAGCCGACGAGCTGCGATTCGCCGATCGCGTCGATGCCGAGGCGTGTGAGCTCGACGACCAGGTGCGCGTAGAGCGCGCCGGCGAGGTTCCAGTACTCGACGGGGAAGTCCGGCTCTCCCATATCGGCGCCGTGGGCCGTCAACTCGTCTTCGGCCAGGATGATACCGACCTCGTTGATCATCGTCTTCGTGGACGGCGAGAGGCGCTTGCGCACCGACTCGATCCATCGCACGGTCGTGACGAACCCGTCGGCCTGGGCGAAGAGGCTGTGCTGCCACTCGTCGAAGGTCTCGGCGAGCACCGGGTGCGCATAGAAGTGGTACGAGATCCAGTCGAGGGGGATGCCGTCGCGGTGGTTCGCCGGGTCGAGGAAGTACTCGAAGTATTCGGGGTCTTGGCCGGGCCGGGCGAGGCCAAGGCCGACGAACTTCGTCTCGGGGCTGACGCGGCGGATCGCCTCGACGATGATGTCGTAGCGCTCGGTGTACGACTGCGGGGTTGTCTCGTGCTCGAAGTCGGCCTCGTTGAGCACTTCCCAGAACGGCAGCTCGTAATGATGCCCGGACTCGTGCCAGACGCCGTGCTCGTCGGTCAGGCCGCCCTTCGTGTACCAGGAGACGAGGCGCTCGAAGTAGTCGCCGAGCTGCTTGCCGGTCGGGTCGACGAGGTCGACACCGAGGTTGTAGGGGAAGAAGATCTCGCGCGGGTCGGCCGGGTAGTCAGGCTGGCCGTCGACGAACATCCAGCCGGGGATCGTCGAGAAGTTGAGGATCGGGTTGCGACCCTTCGTCGCCTCCAGGAAGTCGATGGTCGGCGGGTCGACGTGCGTGAAATCCCACGACGTCGTCGTCTCGGTCGGCGGCTCGAGCTCGGCGACGGACTGGTGCGGGTAGGGGAACCACGGCACGTAGCGGACATGGTCGGCGTCGAGCTCGCGGAAGGCGCGGTAGGCGCCCTCGCGGACGGCCTCGCCGGGCATGAGCTTCTCGTTGACGACGACCTGCAGGGTGGCGGTGGTCTTGGAGACCCCGGCCGCTTTCGACCAGTCGATGGCGACGCGGGGGATGAGCTGCGGGGCGCGCTTGCGGGTGAAGGTGCTGAGAGACATCGGTGTCCTTTCTGGGGTGATGGAACGAGGTCAGTGGTCTGAGTGGGCGCGCTGTCGCCGAGGAACCCTGACGACGGGCACGACGCTCGAGATCGGCGACGGGCCCGAGCCGCCTTCCAGTTCGGCGACGACGACGGCGGGTGCGTTCGGCACGAGGCGGCGCACGATCACGGCACCGATCGCCGACGACCCGGCGATGCAGATCACCAGACCCCAGAGGAGGAACGACGGGTTCCAAGCCAGGATCGCGGGAGTGAAGAGCGCGACGACCGCGAACACCCCGCGGGCAATGGAGTAGGTCAGGCCCTGGGCGGTGCCGCGCGTGTCCGGCGGGAAGAGGAGCTGCGACCAGACCTTGTAGTTGGCCTCGCCCGCGAACGTGTTGACGATGTTGTAGAGGATGTAGAAGACCAGCATCGCGAGCAGCAGCGCACCTCCCGAGATGGCGCCGATGAGGAACGCGATGATCTGGAGGGCCGCGGCGAAGAAGAAGATCCGGTCGCGCCATTTGGAGTCGGCGAATCGGACGAAGACGAGCGATGTGATGATTCCCAGCGGCACGACTGCCAGGCCGATGCCGGTGGCGAGCGTCTGAGAGGCACCGCTGACCGTGACGAAGAAGTACGTGCCGAACTGGCCGAAGGTGTTGGCGGCGATTCCCCAGAGCACGTAGAAGCCGAATGTCGCGATCATGGGGATCATGACCGAGCGGGTCAGCAGGTTCTTCAGCGAGATGCCCTTCGGGACTTCGAGGCCGATCGTGTCGGCGACGGCTTGTTCCTGCTCGGCGCTGTGGTCTTCGAGCTTCAGGCGGGAGCGCAGGATCCAGGTCGCGATCGCCACGACCGCCAGCTGACCGATCACGATCTTCGTGCCGACGAAGCCCATCTTGGAGGTGACGAGACCCAGCCCGATCGCGACCAGGATTCCGATCGTCCACATGGTCTGGGTGAAGCTGATGAGACGACCTCGCGCCCACGTGGGCACGGCGTCGGACACGACGGCGAGCGACGTCGGGAGGTCGGCTCCCGCAGCGAGGCCGACGATGATGATCCCGATGAAGAGCACGACTGCGTTGGGGGCCAGCACGATGACGACGGCACCGAGCGCATAGAAGGCGATGTCGAAGCCGTAGACGAGCCTGCGGCCGAACACGTCGCCGAGGCGGCCTCCGAACAGAGAGCCGATTGCGATGCAGACGGTGAGGATCGCGCTCATGGAGCCGAGTGCCCACACCGACAGGTCGTAGTGGGTGGCCCAGATGGCGAGACAGACCGAGACCCCGACGAGGATGCCGGAGTCGAGGTACGACGCCATCCCGGAGAGAGCGGCGATTCTCCAATAGCGGCCGGGAACCCGCTGACGTGGGCCAGGTGCGGTGGGTGCTTCGGAACTCATTACGTGACTCCTTCGTCAGTGTGGTTCGTGCGTCACCGCCGACTTTAGAAGGATTGAAACGTTTAAGCAAGATCCCCGTCAGGATGGTGCTCGATCGGGTCGGCGGTGCGGTCGGCGAAGATCATGGGCTTTCGGGTCGCAGGAGTCGACCTGCTCGAGGGCCGTGACGAGCCGCTGGTCATGGAGGTGAACTCGTCGCCGGGGCTCGAGGGCATCGAGCGGGCGACTGGATTGGGCGGGGCCGGCGAGAGCTGCTCGTGGACGCCAGCGCCGAGCTTGCGGGCAAGACCTTGAAGGAGCCGCCGCCGTCCGTCGTCTCGCCGATGCGCAACAGGAGTCGGATTTTAGCGGAGTGAACGCTCCGCTTCTGCTACAGTCAGAAGCGGAGCGATCGCTCCGCAAACTTTTCCCAGGAGACACATGACCACCACAGCCAAGCGGGCACACCACCAGGTGACCTTCGCCGTCCTCGCGGTCGGGGTCGGCGCCTACGCCCTCCTCCAGTCGCTGGTCACCCCGGTGCTGCCGACCATCCAGACGGCGCTCCACACCTCGCAGACCAACGTGACCTGGGTGCTGACGGCCTACCTGCTTTCGGCGTCGATCTTCACGCCGATCCTCGGCCGCCTCGGCGACATGCGCGGCAAGAAGAAGATGTTCGTGATCGCGCTCGTCGCCCTCGCCGTCGGTTCGCTCCTCGCAGCCCTCGCGACGACGCTGCCGATCATGATCGCGGCGCGCGTCATCCAGGGCGTCGGCGGCGGCGTGCTGCCGCTCGCGTTCGGCATCATCCGCGACGAGTTCCCGAGCGAGAAGGTCGGCGGGGCCGTGGGGCTCATCGCCGCGCTCACCGCGATCGGCGCAGGCCTCGGCATCGTTCTGGCCGGCCCGATCGTGTCGGCGCTCAACTACCACTGGCTGTTCTGGATCCCGCTCATCATGATCGCAGCGGCCGCGGTGGCCGCCGTCGCCCTCGTGCCCGAGAGCCAAGAGAAGACACCGGGCCGGATCAACTGGCTCACCGCGACGCTGCTGTCGGTCTGGCTCGTCGCGCTGCTGATCGCCGTGAGCGAGGCGCCGACGTGGGGCTGGGGCTCGGCGAAGGTGCTCGGCCTGCTCGCCGCGGCCGTCGTGTTCGGCGTCGTCTGGGTGCTCGTCGAGCGTCGCAGCTCGAACCCTCTGATCGACATGCGCATGATGGCGATCCGCGCCGTGTGGACGACCAACCTCGTGGCCCTCATGTTCGGCGTCGCGATGTACGCGCTCTTCGCGTTCCTGCCCGAGTTCTTGCAGACGCCGTCGGCGGCCGGGTACGGCTTCGGTGCGTCGATCACCAAGTCGGGCGTGATGATCCTGCCCCAGGCCGTGTTCATGTTCTTGGTGGGCCTCGTCGCCGGGCGTCTCGCCCAGCGGTTCGGGTCGAAGCTCGTGCTGATCGTGGGGTCGCTGATCGGCACCGCCGCCCTTGTGATCCTGGCGTTCGCCCACATCCAGGAGTGGGAGATCTATCTGGCGACGGCCCTCACCGGCATCGGCTTCGGCCTCGCCTTCTCATCGATGTCGAACATCATCGTGAGCGCCGTGCCCCGCGAGCAGACCGGCGTCGCCAGCGGCATGAACGCCAACATCCGCACCATCGGCGGCTCGCTCGGCGCCGCCGTCATGGCGAGCATCGTCACGGCCAAGGTGGCGCCCTCGGGCCTGCCGGTCGAGTCCGGCTACACGAACGGCTTCTTGATGCTGGCCGGCGCCGTCTTCCTCAGCGCCGTCGCCGGGGTGTTCATCCCGAAGATCACGCGCCACGTCGTCAAGCACCACACCGAGGAGCCCGACGTGGCGCTGCGTCACGGCGAGCTCGCCATGGTGCCCGGAGGTACCGTGGTGGGCGACGAATCGGAGTAACCCCACCATGACGACCACCCAGCCCGCCCCGCACAGGGCGCTGCGAAAAGACGCCACCGAGAACCGCCGGCGCCTCATCGACGCGGCCAAGGGCGTCTTCGCCGAGCACGGGCTCGAGGCCGGCGTCGAAGAGGTCGCGCACGTGGCGGGCGTCGGCATCGGCACGCTCTACCGCCGGTTCCCGACGAAAGACGCCCTCATCGCCGAGCTCGTGCGCGAGCTGCTCGAAGACGTGGTGCGGCTGGCACACGAGGCGCAGGATCTCGGGGCGGGCCGTGGTCTCGAGTGGTTCCTCTACGGCATCGGCGAGACCCAGGCTGCCAATCGCGGCTGCCTCGCCCGGGTGTGGAGCGACGACACGAGCAACGCCCTCCGCGACGAGTACCGCGGCCTGATGCTGCGCTTGCTCGCCGACGCGCGCGAGCACGGCACGGTGCGAGACGACGCGACGCTCACCGACATCGACCTGCTGTTCTGGTCGCTGCGCGGGGTGCTCGAGGCGACGGGCGACGCGTCGGGCCCGGCCTGGCGGCGGCAGGTCGCCGTCTCGGTGGCAGGGCTGCGGCCCTCGCCCGAGGCGCTGGCGCAGCCGCCGGTGCCGGATGCACTCGTCGCCGCCGTGCGGGTGGCGGCGCTGAAGCACTAGCTGCCGACCTGGTCCGAGGTGACGCCCCGGCTTTCGGCCGAGGTCCCCGCGCCGCGGCGCGGGGAGGTCGACCGAAAGACGGGGTCTCGCGGGGGCGCAGCGTCAGTTGAAGCTGAACACCTGAGCCGCGTTGCCGTTGCAGTCGTACAGCTGCAGCGCCGTGTTGTTGGCGGTGTTGCCCGACGGGTCGTCGAGGCACCGGCCCGACTGCGGGTTGAGCAGCGACCCGTTGGCCTGCGGGACCCACTGCTGGCCGCCGACCCCGTTGCACGTGTACAGCTCGACGTGCGTGCCGTTCGCGGTGCCGTTGCCGTCGATGTCGAGACAGCGGCCGAGCGTCTGGATCGTGCCGTTGGCGGCTAGCGTCCACTGCTGATCCTGCGCCGCCGGGTTGAACGAGGCGATCGTGAGGCAGTTGTAGAGCTGCACCTGCTGGCCGTTCTGGTTCAGGTCGTCACCGGCGACGTCGACGCACTGGCCGCCTGGGCCGATGATCGGCACCGCGACGCGGAAGACCTGGGCGGCGTTGCCGTTGCAGTCGTAGAGCTGCAGCGCCGTCTGGTTCGCGGTGTTGCCCGACGGGTCGTCCAGGCAGCGCCCCGACTGCGGGTTCTTCCACGATCCGTTGGCCTGCTGGATCCACTGCTGGCCGCCCGCCCCGTTGCAGTCGTACAGCTCGACATGGGTGCCGTTCGCCGTGCCGTTGCCGTCGATGTCCAGACACCGCCCGAGCGTGCCCAGCGTGCCGTTGCCGTAGGCGCTGCCCGACCAGTGCTGATCGGCGGCGAGGTTCTGGCAGTCGTAGAGCTGCACGACGGCGAGGTCGCCGCCCGTGTCGTTGCCCGCGACATCGACGCACTTTCCGCCCGGCCCGACCATCTCGGATCCTGGGCCCCCACCGGTGGAGACGGCGCTGTAGCCCTGCGCGACGATGTTCGACTGCACGGCGTTGTCAGCGGCGTCCGTCGAGTAGCCGGCGGTCATGACGCCCTCGTAGAACGTCTGCGTGCCGCGGTTGCTGTTGTCGCCGCCGGTGCCGAGCACGATCGAGCCCTCCTGATGCATGGGGGAGTAACCGCTCGGGAGGTTGCCGCTGTAGTACGTCGACAGCGATCCTGTCTGCGAGTTGCCGCCCTTCAACGCCATCGTGTTCTGCCCGTTGTTCTTGAGCAGGGCGGTGACGAAGGGGCTGGAGTTGCCGGTGTTCGCCGTGTCGACGGCCGTGCCGCCTTCGAAGACGCCGTTCTCGAGGTCGGCTTCGACCCACGGGCCGTGCCCGGCGCTGCCGGGGGCGTTGAGCAGGGCGAGGTTCAGCGCGTCCATGTGGCTGGCGCCGGTGTCGTGCTCCTGCGTCTCGACGTTGCCGAAGTCCGAGCAGCAGCCGTTGTTGACGTTCGTGCCGCTCGCCACCTCGTACATCGACTCGGGCTGGCCATTCACCGCGATGCCGGTCGTGCCGGCGCGGCGGTAGCCCGTGTCGGGTGGAAGGTAGATTCCGTAGGCGGCGTGGCCGGCGACGGTCACGGGCAGGGCGTTGGCGATCGCCCCGACGTTTGCCGGCCCCTGCACGCCGGCCGGCTCGATCGTGAGGTCGTTGTGCTGCGGCGACTGGTCGTAGATCGTGGTGATCGTACAGGTCGTGCCCGAGCAGAACGAGTCCTGCCCCGCGGCGTTGGCGTAGCCGCCCGCGCTCAGCACCCCGACGTCGTAGGTGGCGCTGTCGGAGGCACGCTGCACCTGGTAGAGCGGCCCGTTGTAGCTCGTGTACAGCGCCCGAACCGAGCTGTACGCGGCCACGCACGAGGTGCCGGCGCTGCCGTAGATGTCGCAGGGCAGCTGGGTCGCGGCCTGAGCCTGCCCGGCGATGCCGAACAGCGACCCGATCGCGAGGGCGCCGGTGCCGATGACGGCGGCGAGGAGTCGCCGCCAGGGCTTTCCTCGCGCGGATCTCGGCCGACGCGAGGAGGGAGATGTGGTCATGGTGGCTGCTTTCTCCGGGCAACGCTGCCCGGCGTCGAGCGAGGTGGTGACAGTGCCCTAGCGACACCGCTTTATCGATTAAGCACGACAACAAAAAAGTTGTGGGGCGACTTCTGCGTCGCACCCGACCGATGCCCTGGAACATACGCGTGTTCGGCCGAGAGCGCCAGAAAACTTTCGCCCCCGAGATGGTTGACCGAGCGACGTGGGCTGGCTATAGTCCGATTTATCGATTAAGCACCTGATCCGCTTGATCGATTAATCACTCGCTTCTCATCACCACGCAGCACCACACGCACAGCACGGAACTCAAGGGAGAGTCATGTACAGGAAGAAAGCAATCGCACTCGGCGCCGTCGCAGTGCTCGGGCTGGGGATGGGCCTCGCCGGCTGCTCCTCCAGCAGCGGGTCGTCCGCCTCCGGCGGCACCGTCGACTTGACGGTCTGGACGGGCTTCACCGGTGGCGACCGCCCCGGCTACGCCCAGATCGTCAAAGACTTCAACGCCTCGCAGAAGAAGATCCACGTGACGATGACCGTCCAGCCGTGGGACACCATCCAGCAGAAGCTGCCCTCGGCCTGGCTCACCGGCACCGGCCCCGACATCGCGGCGCCCTCGTCCGACCCGAACGTCATCGCCCAGTACGTCAAGACGAACTCGGTGCTGCCCATCACCGACACCGGCTCGGGCAACTCGAAGATCAACACCAGCGACTTCGCTTCGGCCCTCACGAAAGAGTTCACCTACAACGGCAAGCTCTACGCCGTGCCCGCCAACTACGCGACACTGAGCCTCTACTACAACAAGAAGCTCTTCAAGGCGGCCGGCATCGCCTCTGCTCCCACCACCGTGGCCGAGTTCCAGCAGGATGCCAAGAAGCTCACCACCGGGGGCACCTACGGCCTGTCGCTGGCCGACAACAACACCATCCAGATGTGGCCGGTGCTGCAGTGGCTGTCGGGCGGCGACATCGTCAATTCGAAGAACTGCAGCGTCGTGCAGACCGCCGCCGGCATCAAGAGCCTCCAGCCGTGGGTCGACCTCGTGAAGAACGACAAGATCTCGCCCGTCGGGCAGTCGGGCGCCGTCGCCGACTCGCTCTTCTCGGCAGGCAAGGCCGCGATGGAGATCAACGGCCCGTGGGCGGCCCCCGGCTACAAGTCGGCGGGCATCGACCTCGGCATCGCCAAGCTGCCAGTGTCCGTGACAGGCCAGGCCACCACGCTCGGCAGCACCGCCCCCCTGGCGATCTCGGCCAAGACCAAGCACCCGGCCGAGGCGCAGCAGTTCCTCGCCTACTACACGAGCAAGGCAGCGCAACTGAAGTTCTCCGAGACGACCGGCTTCCCGCCGCTCCGCACCGACCTCAGCGACAACGCCACCCTCAAGGCCAACCCGACGGTGTCGGTCTTCGCCAGCCAGGTGCCGGATGCGCGCCTCTACCTCCCGCAGGTTCCGAGCGCCACGCAGGTCGACGCCAACGGCTACGTACCGCTGATCCAGAAGGTCACCCGTGACGGCGACGTCGCCGGCGACACCAAGGCTGCGGCCGCGACCATCAACTCGCTCACCGGCTGCAAGAGCTGATGACGGCACTCAACGAAGCGCGGGGCGCCACTTCGGCGCCCCGCGCCCGGGGCGGCACGACCGACGGGCCCCGGCCCACCCGGGGCCGGCCGCGCTGGCGCTCGAAGGCCGCGTGGATGTTCATGGCGCCGAGCCTCGTGATCCTGGGCGTGTTCGTGCTCTGGCCGATCGTGCAGTCGTTCTGGTACAGCCTGCACACCTGGACGATCGGCGCCGCCACCCAGCCGTTCATCGGCCTCGGCAACTACATCGCCCTGACGAAGGACGCGCAGTTCTGGGGCGCCCTCCTCCACACCGTCGAGATCACGGCGATCTCGGTGGTCGTGCTGGTCGCCCTCGGGTTCTTCCTCGCCTTGGCGCTGTCGTCCGAAAGCGTGATCAGCCGGGTGATCCGGTCGGCGTTCTTCTTCCCGTACGTCGCCTCGCTGACCGCGGTCGGCCTCGTCTGGCGCTTCCTCCTCGACCCGAACATCGGCATGGTCGACGGGCTCCTCCACCAGCTCGGGCTGCCTTCGCCGGCCTGGCTCGAGTCGACCAGCCTCGCTCTCCCGACGATCATCTTCGTGTCGATCTGGAAGAACGTCGGCTTCGTCATGATCATCCTGGTCGCCGGCCTCAAGGGCGTGCCAGAAGACCAGTACGAGGCCGCTCGCCTGGACGGCGCGTCGCGCAGCCAGCTGGTCCGCTACGTCAGCCTGCCCGCTCTCCGCCCGACGATGCTCTTCGTCACCGTGATCCTGACGATCCAGTCGCTGCAGCTCTTCGACCTCGTCTACGTCATGACCGACGGCGGCCCGGAGTTCAAGACCGACACTCTGGTCACCCTCCTGTTCCGCGACGGGTTCGTCAACTTCCAGACCGGCTACGCGTCGGCGATCTCGTGGGTGCTCTTCCTGCTGATCGTGATCGTGTCCGCTCTCCAACTCAAATTCTTCAGGTACAACGATGTCGACTAGAACCCTTGATCCGGCCCCGCCCCGGAGCCCCGCCCGCCGCCATCCGACACCCGGCCGCCCGGCGCGTCGCCGCAAGGCGGCACGTCACGTCGACGCCGTCGATGTCGTCAAGTGGGTCGCCGTCGGCATCGGCGTCATCGTCGCGATCGTGCCCTTCATCTGGATGATCGGCACCTCCTTCCGCAGCGAGGCCGACCTCTTCGGGCACCCGGCGAACCTGCTGCCGACGCACTGGACCCTGCACGGCTACGAGGGCGTGTGGCAGCAACTGCCCTTCCTCCGCCTCCTGCTCAACACCGTGATCTTCGCCGGCGTCACGACGCTCGCGACGCTGTTCTTCGACTCGATGTGCGCGTACGCGCTGGCCCGGATCGAGTTCCGCGGCCGCACGATCGCCTTTTGGCTCGTGCTCGTGACGCTGATGGTGCCCTTCCAGGTCACGCTGATCCCGGTGTTCATCGAGCTCTTCCACCTCGGCTGGCTCAACTCGTACCAGGGCCTGATCATCCCGCGTGCCACCAGCGCCTTCGGCATCTTCCTGTTCCGGCAGTTCTTCGTGTCGATCCCCAAAGAGCTCGACGAGGCCGCGCGTCTCGACGGCGCGGGCCACTTCAGGATCTACTCGCGCATCATCCTGCCGCTGGCGAAGCCGGCCATCGCGACCGTCGCGCTGCTCAACTTCACGGCCCTGTGGAACGACCTGCTGTGGCCCCTCGTCGTGACGTCGTCGCCGACCCTGCAGACTCTGCCTGCCGGGCTCGCGCTCTTCGGCGGCCAGCACGTGACGGACCACGCCGTGCTGCTCGCAGGCGCTGTCATCTCGCTGGTGCCGATCGCCGTCGCCTTCTTCCTCGCCCAGCGGTTCTTCGTCGCTGGCATCTCGAACACCGGATTGAAGTGATCGCGTGAGCGCCTATTTCGACGCCGACCGCCTGCAGTGGCTGCTCGGCATCGAAGACACCTGCGTCTATCCGCCGGAGGGCTCGGCCATGGGCCAGCTCGACGAGCATCGGCTGACCGGCCACGACGACCACTGGCGCGAGGACTTCGACCGCGTCGTCGCCCTTGGTGCGACCGGCGTCCGCTACGGGGTCAGCTGGCCGCTCACTCACACCGGCCCTGACATGTTCGACTGGAGCGTGCTCGACGAGCGGTTCGACTACGCCGTGAACACCCTCGGGCTCACGATCGTCGCCGACCTCGTGCACTACGGCACGCCGACCTGGCTCACCCGGTCGTTCGACGACGAGGGCTACCCCGAGGCGATCGCGCTCTTCGCGGGCAGGTTCGCCGAGCGCTACCGCGGTGTCGTCGACCACATCACCCCGCTCAACGAGCCGATCACGACGGCGTCGTTCTGCGGCCTGCGCGGTGTCTGGCCACCGGCACTGAGCGGCTGGAGCGGCTGGACGCGCGTCACGCTGCAGATCGTCGACGGCCTGCGGCGCAGCATCGCGGCCATCCGAAAGGCCAACTCCGACGCGACCATCGTGCACGTCGAGGCGTCGGCGATCTACGAGACCGAAGACCCCGCTCTGGTGCCCGACGTGGCGCATCACGAGGCCATCGCGCGGCTCCCCACCGAGCTGCTGCTGGGCCGCGTCGACGAGCAGCATCCGCTGTGGCCGTGGCTCGTCGACCAGGGCGCCCCGCCGCTGCGCCTCCTGGAGTTCACAGAGGGCGTGCCCGAGATCGATGTGCTCGGCGTCAACTACTACCCGGATCTCACTCCGCGGATCCTGCGCCCCCTCGACGGTGGGATCGCGCAGGTCACCGCGAACCGCGGGGTCGACGGGCTGCGGGCGGTGCTCGAAGACGCGGGCCGCCGCTACGGTCTGCCGATGGTGGTCACCGAGACGAGCATCGAGGGCACCGCCCTCGTCAGACAGGAGTGGCTCGAGTCGTCGATGGCGCTCGTGCAGGAGATGAAGGCGTCAGGATGCGACATCCGCGGCTACACCTGGTGGCCGCTGTTCGATTTCGTCGACTGGTCGTACGCCTCGGGCGGGCAGAACGTCGAAGAGTTCGTGCTCGACGCCAGTGCCGGGCTGCAGGCGTCGGAGGAGAGGTTCGCCGAGAAGAGCGACGACCTCACGCCCTTCTTCCGCCGCATGGGCCTCGTGTCGATCGCCGACCGGCAGCTGACCCGGGTCGAGACGAGCGCTGCGGCGAGTTTCGCTCTCGGGGCGCGGGTGTCGTCGTCGGCAGGCTGAGACCGCTACGGTTTCGGTGAATCGATCAATCAGACGGGCGGGGAGGACCATGCCGAAAGTGTCGAAAGGCGGGGTCACCCTCCGCGACGTCGCCGAGCGCGTCGGCGTCACCCCGGCGGCGGTGTCGATGGCGCTGCTCGGGCGGGGTCGCATCAGCGAGCAGAAGCGCCTCGACATCCAGAACGCCGCCGCCGAGCTCGGGTACGTCGGTTCGTCGGCCGCCCGGGCGCTGCGCAGCCAGCGCGCTGACACGATCGCGCTGATCGTGCCGACGACGGCGACCCACGTCTTCGGCCACGCGTACTTCACGCACGTGCTGCAGGGGGTGATCGAGGCCGCGAACGAGCGCAACATCCAGGTGCTGATCTCGACGAACGCCGACCAGGATAATGGGCTGACCGCCTACGAGCGCGTGATGCGCTCGAACATGGTCGACGGCGCGATCGTCACCAGCGCGGCGATCGACGACTCGACCGTCGAACGGCTCAACGAGGGCGGCGTGCCCGTCGTGCTCATCGGCAACTTCCCCTACCTGCAGGATCCCGTGACCGTCGGCGTCGACGACCGGGCCGCGTCCGTCCTCGCGACCGACCACTTGATCGGGGTGCACGGGCGCACTCGGCTGCTGCACGTGGCAGGGCCGCTCGACCACCAGACCGGTCTCGACCGCAGCATCGGCTTCACGTCGGCGGTGGAGGCGGCGGGCATCTCTTCGGGCTCGATGATCGTGGAAGGCGACCTGAGCGAAGGCGGTGGAGCGGACGCGATCCTGCGGCTCGGGGCATCGGTGACGGACTTCGACGGGATCTTCTTCGCCAACGACGACATGGCCTACGGCGCGATCCAGGAGCTGCGGCGCCAGGGCGTGCGGGTGCCCGCCGACGTCTCGATCATCGGATTCGACGACTTCGGCCTGTCGCGGGCGGTCAGCCCCAGCATCACCACGATCCACGTGCCCGCCGAGGAGATGGCGCGCGCCGCCACCGGCCGCTTGCTCGACATCGTCGAGGGCATCGCGGGCTGGAGCCGCCGCGACTTCGAGGTGTCGCTCGTCGCGCGGGAGTCCTGCGGCTGCGGGCCGCTGCGCGTTGCCGCCGCGGCACCTGCGGCTGGCAGCTCGCACCACACCTAGGCGCGGTGCGACCCGTCACCAGGAGGTGCCGCAGCCACGCTCGGGCGAGCGGCGCGACATAATCGAGTGTCGCCCGCATTCGAGCCGTTCCGCCACGAAGGGACCCGTGAGCCCGAAGATCCGCACACCGAAGCCTCCGCTGCTGCACCTGGCCGACCAGGTCGGCGAGGGGCCGCCGGTCGTGATGCTGCACGGAATCGCCTCGTCGTGGGTGACCTTCCAGAACGTCATCCCACTGCTCAAAGACACGCACCGGTGCATCGCCGTCGACCTGCTGGGGTTCGGCGACTCGCCCATCCCCGAAACCGGCGACTACACGATCGGCGAGCACGCGGAGGCGATCCACCAGACCCTCAAGAAGCTGCACCTGAAGGAGCCCGTGATCCTGATCGGCCACTCGATGGGAGCCCTGATAGCGGCGCGGCTCGCCGCGACCTACCCCAAGAAGATCAGCAAGGTGGTGCTCGTCAGCCCGCCGATCTATCTGACGCCCGATCAGCTGACGTCGCGCCGCGACCGGCAGATCATGGACTTCTACCTGCGCGCCTATCACTACCTGCGCGAGAACCCGCGCTTCACCCTTCGCGCTGCGCGCACCGTCGAGCGGTTCCTGTCGATCCCGAAGGCGATGGACATCAACGAGCGCACCTGGGTGCCGTTCATCAAGTCGCTCGAGCACTCGATCGAGTCGGAGACGACCATCAACGACATCGCCGCCACGAAGGCGCCGATCGAGATCGTCTACGGCAACTTCGACCAGTTCCACTCGGAGGGCGTGCTGCGCATCGTCGGCAGGATGCACGGCGTGCGCGTGCACCGCGTCATGGGCAGCGATCACCTGATCGGCAAGCGTCTCGCCCGCGCGGTCGCGGTCGCCGCCGCCTCCATCCGCACCTGAGACGACGCCCGGCGCTCAGGCGTCGCGACCCACTCGCGACGTCGGTCGCCACCAGTAGAGCACGGTGGGATCGTCGGGCCACGGCTTCGCCTTCTCGCGAGAGAAGTCGTCGAGCCGCGGGTCGATCGGCCGCCAGCCGAACTCGCGGACGTCATCGCCCGTGGGCTGTCGCACGAACTGCGCGAGGCGCGGCTCGGAGGTGCCGTGCGCCCAGTAGTTCGCCTGGGCCTCGACGAGAGAGACCCGATTGGCGCCCCCGCCGTTGACGGGGTCGGCGAGCTGTGCCGCGTCGTCCTCCCAGAAGCAGATAGGGCAGATCGCATAGCTGCCGGGCACGTCGTCGAGGGTGAGGTAGCCGCAGCAGACGCATGGGTACGAGTGCGCGCGCGCGGTGCTCGCATCCTGCCCGCCTCGGCGATCCTGGCCGAAGGGTGTCTGGTCGACGGCGGCCCGAAGGGATCGTGTCATGAGGCCTCGCGGCAACCACAGGTGCGTGAGGGCGACAGCGAGGAGGCACCAGCCAACGGCGAAGATCGTCTCGTTCGGGTAGAAGCCGGCGGACGCCGGCACAGCTTCGTCGGGGATGGCGGGATTCTCCTGCCAGCCAGAACCGATGGTGGTGTAAGAGAGCATGATGACGAATCCCGCAAGGGTCAGCACTGCGATTGTCACATCCCCGTGGCGCAGCCAGGCGCGTCGGAGGGGTGGGATGGCCCGGAGAATCAGACCGACCACGATTGCCGCGATCGTCGTGACGGCTGCGATCAGGGCTGCACCGAATAACGTATCCAGGCCGTCATAGACGCCGCCTGCCGCGAAGAAGACCATCGCGACGCAGAAAAGCACGAACCCGCAGATGACCGTCTGGGCGGGTAGTGCGATCCACGCCAGGAGGGCGACTGTCCTCGGTTTCGCCGCGGGCATCACCACGGGTTGGAGCCCAGGATGCCGGTCAGGCCGGTGATCCAGGTCGCGTGCCGCGAAAGGCCGTGGGCGAAGCCGCGCCCGTCGAGTTCGTGCAGGTCTCGGCCCGCCGCGATGTAGTTGGCACCGGCCGCTAGGCCGTTGGCGGCGGTGACCGACTGCTCGAGGCGCGCGGGCGCGGCGGCAGCCCACGCGCGCGCCGCGGGAGAGTCCAAGTCCACCGTCCCAACGATACGAGTGACGGGCTGCCCGCCGAACGCCCCACTTCTGGGCGCATCCGCCGGCCCGGGTCAGGCCACTGGCTCGAGTGTCCTCCGGATCTGCGCCGCGAGGGTCTGGACCTCGGGCTCGCGGAGGAGCGACGTGTGGTCGGTGTCGATCGACGCGACGATCAGCTCGCCGGTGATGAGCTCCTCCCAGGCGGCAGTGCCGTGCTCGTTGGTCTCGGCCATCACGTAGAGCACCCGCCCGTCGAAGCTCTGCGGCACGTAGTGGCGCAGCGTCAGGTTCGCGTGGTCGGTGTGAGCCTCGAACTGCTTCTGCGCGTCGAGAGGCACCAGGCCGACGAGGTGGGCGCGCAGGTGCCGGGCTATCTGATCGCGCGGCGGCAGACCGTCGGGCAGGACGCGCTGAAGCTGGCGCTGCAGCACCGAGCGGGGGCCGGTCCGCGGGGCGCGAGCGGCCTCCGGTGCGGCGCCCTCCGGCACGGCGCTGTCCGCCGCGGGCGCGTCCCGAGGGAAGGTGTCGAGGAGCACCAGAAGCTCGACCTCTTCGCCGGCGGCCCGCAGCAGCTGCGCGATCTCGAGCGCGACGAACCCGCCGAAGCTGTGGCCGACGAGCACGTACGGCCCGTGCGGCTGGACGATGCGCATCGTGCGGATGACGCGCTCGGCGTGAGCGCGGACGGTGCGGTCGGGCAGCGCCCGCTCTTCCATTCCGTGGGCCTGGAACGCGTAGACGTCGCGGTCGGGGAACTGGCGGGCGAGCGGCAGGTAGGTCAGGCCGAGAGCGCCGCCTCCGGCAATGCAGAACAGCGGCCTTGTGCCGGTGCCGGTGTTCAGCGGCACGACGTCGGGGTCGCCGGGCAGCGCGGCTTCGTTGTTCTGCACGCGCTTCGTGAACTCCGCGAGCGTGGGGGCGCTCAGGAGGTCCGACGACGACAGGGAGACGCCGTAGCGCTCACGGACGACGGCGAGCAGCTCTTCGGTCGAGAGCGAGTCGCCGCCGAGAGCCATGAAGTCGTCGTCGGCGTCGAGCCCGGGGATCTCGAGCACGCTGCACCAGACCTGCGCCATCACGTACTCGTACTGGTCGAGGGCCTCGATCGAGACGGTGCGCTCGGGCACGGGCGGCAGCGCCAGGCGATCGACCTTGCCCCGCTCCGTCCGGGGGAGGACGGTGAGCTGCAGGATCTCCGCGGGGATCATGTACTCCGGTAGCGTGTCTCGGAGGACACGGCGGAGCGCCGGAGTCGACGGGGCGCGCATGTCGGCCGCGGGCACGATGTAGGCGACGAGCCTGGCCGGTTTCTCGGCATCCTGCTGAGCGATGACGACGGCGTCGCGGACGCTGTCGAGGTCGGTCAGCGCGGCTTCGATCTCGCTCGGCTCGACGAGGTAGCCGCGCACCTTGACCGCGTTGTCCGAACGACCCGCCATGCGGAGGTTGCCGTCGTCGTCGATGCGCCCCAGGTCGCCGGTGCGGTAGCGGACCCGGCCGTCGCCGGTGGGCGAGAAGCGTTCGGCCGTGCGCTCGTCGTCGTGCCAGTAGCCGCCGCTGAGGCCGTCCGAGACGAAGACGATCTCGCCGAGCTCTCCGGTGGGCACGTCGTCGCCGTCGTCGCCGATGATCCTGATCTCGGTGCCGACCACGGCCCGCCCGCCCGGGATGACCCCCGCCGGGACAGGCGCGCCGCCGGGGAGCGCCCACGCGGCGGCGGTGCCGCCGGCCTCGCTCGACCCGGCGCCGTTGATGTAGAGGGCGTCCGGCCGCAGCATGCGGCGAATCGTGGCGATGCCGGTGCCGGTGATGGCCTCGCCGCCGGTCAGCACGAAGCGGATGTCGTCGAGCACGGTGCCGGCCGGCAGCGACTCGGCCAGCGACTTCGCGAGGTACGGCGTGCTGTAGTACGCGGTCAGGCGATTGATCCGGAGCCAGTCGGCGAGGGCTGCGGTGCCGCCCTCTCGGGCGTCGAAGCACCAGAGCCCGGCGCCGTTCAAGAGGGGCCCGAGACCCGTGGCGAATCCGCCGACGAACCCGAGGGGGAACGTCAGGAGGGCCCTGTCGTCGGGGCCGACGCCCGTGAGCTCTCTGTGGAGGTCGACCTGTCTCACCAGCGAGCGATGCGTCTGCACCACACCCTTGGGGTGGCCGGTCGAGCCCGAGGTGAAGACGATGCTGATCGGATCGCCGCCGCTTCGATCGCGACCCGCGGTGAGCCCGTGTTCGGCTGCGGCCTCGAGACCGTGCGGGGTCATCGTCGACGCGGCGGCACGGTCGGCGATGTCGTCGAACGAGACGAGCGAGAGCAACGTGGCGGCGTCGTCGGCGAGCTCGGCCCCTGTCGGCGCGGTTGCCGCCGTGGTGAGGCACGTCGAGAGACCGGAGGCGGCGACGTAGTGGCGAAGCCGATCGACGGGCACGTGCGGGTCGAGGAAGACGTGCACGCGCCCGGCCTTCAGCACCGTCAGGATCGCCAGGAGCGCGCGGGCAGAGTGCTCGGCGAGGATGCCGACCGGGGCGTCGGAGTCGTCCAGCGTCGCGACGAGCTCGAGGGCGGCGAGATCGCTGAGCCGCTCGGCCTCCGCGAACGTGAGGCTCACCCCGGGCGAGGTCAGGGCGGGGAGGTCAGGAGTCTGTCTCGCGATCAGTCGCCATCGGTCGAGGGCGGAGATTCGGGAGTGTGGCAAGCGGTCGGAGGCGCGCGGGCGCGACGTCATCGTCATGGGGGTCTCTATTCGGGTTAGAGAGGGTGTTCGGGAGGGGGTTGACGACGCGGTGGGAGGGCAGGGTGCCGAGTCGTCTTGCTCAACGGTACGCCCCGACCTGCCGAGCACTACGAAAGTTAACCCAGGGGTGACGGGTGCCCCGCCCGCAGGCGCACGGCTCGGCCCCCGAGCCTGGCAGGATGGCGAGATGGACTTCGATGGGGAATCGTCTCTGGCCGGGCGCGTGGCCGTGATCACGGGGGTGAGCCGACGCCGGGGGATAGGCTTCGCGGTCGCGCAGCGGCTGGCGAGCATGGGCGCGAGCCTGTTCCTCCAGCATTACGCACCCCACGACGCGCAGCAACCCTGGGGCGCCGACTCTCTCGACGCCCTGATCGCCGAGCTGAGCGGCAGCCTCGTCGGTGAGGCCAGCATCGACCACGCCGAGATCGACCTCGAGTCGGCCACCGGGGGCGAGGAGCTGATCAGGGCGGCGGCCGCTGCGTTCGGGCACCTCGACATCCTGGTCTGCAATCACGCTCGAAGCGGCGGCGACGGGCGATTGGCCGACATGACGGCCGAGATGCTCGACGGGCACTGGCACGTCAACGCCCGCTCCACCCTTCTGGCCACGCGTGATTTCGCTGCCCAGCACGACGGCAGGCCCGGCGGCCGTGTGATCTGGATGACGTCGGGCCAGGTCAGCGGGCCCATGTCGAACGAGATCGCCTATGCGACGTCGAAGGCCGCGCTCGCCGGAATCACGCCGTCCGTCGCCGAAGACCTCGCCGAGCGTGGCATCGTGCTGAACACGGTCAACCCAGGCCCGGTGAACACCGGCTATCTCGACGACCTCACCGGCGACCGCGACCCCGAGACGATTCGCGACGTGCTGTCGCACTTTCCCGGTGGTGAGTTCGGCGAGCCCGACGACCCTGCGCGGCTGATCGCGTGGCTGGTCAGCGACGCCGGGCGCTGGATGGTGGGCCAGGTGCTCACCACCGATGGCGGTTTCAGGCGCTGGTAGCGGCGCGATGAGATCCTGCGCCGAGGGCCACCCCCAGCGCGTCATGTCGGCGTGCTACCGTCCGCGCGTGATTCCGAAGCAGAGCGAGAGCGACACCAACGTGAGCGCTCGTCGAACCCGGTGGAACGAGTCGAGAAGCCCGCAGGATCAAGAGACGCTCGAGCGCGACGCATCGGCCTACCTCAAGCAGGCGGTCTCGACACCGTGCCTCACCTCGATCGTCGGGGCCGAGGGGCCCTACCTGTTCGCGTCGGACGGCACGCGCTATCTCGACTTCCACGGCAATTCGGCGCACCAGATCGGCTATGCCCACCCGCGTCTCGTCGACGCCGTGACGAAGCAGCTGACGACGCTCCCGTTCGTTCCGCGGCGCTTCACGAGCGACATCAGCGTGGAGTTCGCCGAGTCGATGATCGCGCACGCCCCCGCGGGCCTCGACCGGATGCTGATGACGACCGGCGGCTCGGACGCGGTCGAAGTCGCCCTCCGGATCGCTCGCGCGGCGACCGGCCGGTTCAAGACCGTGTCGTTCTGGGAGTCATTCCACGGCGCAGGATTCGGGGCGTCGAGCGTCGGCGGCGAGCAGATGTTCCGCGCCGGCCCCATCGGCCCGCTTCTGACCGGCACCGAGCACGTGCCGCCGATCGGCTGCTACGGCGACCGATTCGGGGCGGGCCACCGGTTCGACGAACCGCACACGGAATCCTGCGGCCGCGCCCTCGCCGAGCTGATCGACTACACGCTGAGGGTGCAGGGCGACGTGGCCGCGGTCATCGCCGAGCCGATGCGCGCCGTGCCGGCCATGGCGGCGCCCGGCTTCTGGAAGGCCGTTCGCAAGAGCTGCGACGAGACCGGCACGCTGCTGATCTTCGACGAGATCCCGACCGGGCTCGGTCGCACCGGCTCGTTCTCGGTCTCGCAGCAGGAGGGCGTCGTGCCCGACCTGCTCGTGTTCGGCAAGGGCCTCGGCGGGGGCATGATCCCCATGGCCATCGTGCTCGCCCGGGCCGAGCTCGACGTCGGCGAAGAGTGGGCGTTCGGGCACTACACGCACGAGAAGAACCCCGTGATGAGCCGCGCGGGCCTCACCACGCTGCAGATCATCGACGAGGAGGGACTCGTCGAGCGGTCCGCGGCGCTGGGGCAGCACGCGCTAACGCGAGCACGCGGCCTGCGCTCTCGCTTCGGCGACGTGGTCGGCGATGTGCGCGGCCGCGGGCTCATGCTCGGGGTCGAACTCGTCGACCCGCACACCGGCCTCGCCGACGCGGATCTCGCCGAGGCCGTGCTCTACGGTTCGCTGCGTCGCGGCCTGAACTTCAAGACGACGATGGGCAACGTGCTGACGCTCTCGCCGGCCCTCACCATCAGCTCGGACCAGCTCGACGAGGCCTTCGACACCCTCGAGCTCGCTTTCGCCGAGGCCCTCGGCGCCTGACCCGGGCCGCCTCTGGCCCGCCACCGCGGGCGTGGTGGAATGGACGCGTGACCATCGCGGCGAAGCAGTTGGGGAGCCCCGCCCCGGCAGGCGGCTGGCCCGACTGGGTGTTCACGGTGCCCTACTCGGCATCGGCACACCCGCAGCCGATTGATTTGGAGCCCATCGCCGACGGCGCGAACTGCCAGCGGTTCGCCTACGCCGTGCTCGAGCTCTTTGGCCGCCACATTGCCCCACATCGATCGAGCGAGCTGTGGGCCGACCGAAGCCTGCAGCACATCGAGGCGACGGAGGCGCAGCGGCTCGACCTCGTCCTCTTCAACAGCACCGCGGACGCCTGGGGCGCTCATGTCGCTGTCGCGCTCGGTGGGGAGCTCCTGCACCTGTGCGCCGAGGTCGGGCGCCCGGCCGTCTGGAGGTGGTCGGACTTCGCCGCGCGGGATCGGTATCGCGTCATCGTCGGTGTCCTCCGAGTCGCCTAGAGCCTCTGCTAGAGGGTTCGCTTCAGCCAGGCAATGGATGCCTGGATCGTCTCTTGCGTGAGCTGGTGGCCGGATGCTGTCTCGCGGAACTCGCAGACGCCCGGGGGGAAGGCGTCGATCACCTCGTGGACACCTTGGATCGGGAACCACGGGTCGTCCGAGCCTGCGGACACGAACAATCGACGGTCTTCCATGAGCGCGGCGATCGCGGGGATATCTCCGCGCCGGGTCAGGTCAGGCACGAACCAGGCCGGATTGTGCGGGATCTGGCGTTCTCGAAAGGAGGCGAGTGTGCCGATCCCGCACGAAATGACGCCGACGGTCAGGCGCGAGTCGAACACGAGAGCGAAGAGCGCGACCTGACCGCCGAGCGAGTGGCCCATGATGCCAATGGGCCCGTCGACGTTGTCCTCGAGCCAGGATGTCGCAACGGCGAGATCGCTCGTGTGCTTGGCCTGCAAGCTCGAACCCTCTGCGATACGCCAGAGGGCGTCAAAGCGCTCGGCAGTGGATGCGTCGTCCTGAGAGCGCTGGCGATCCTCGAACCCGACGAGGTCGGGGATGAGAGTCGGCAGGCCCGCTTCCGCCAGGCGCAGGCCGAAAGCCAGCGCGGGGTCACCGCGGAGCCCGGCCGGCTCGCTCTTGCCGAGGTCGAACCGGTCGGCGTGCTGGTGGACGGCGATCATTGCTCGGGGCCACGGTGGCGGTGTGGCGGGCGTGAGGTAGAGGCACGGGATCAAGTCGCCGTCTTGGCTGCCGAGGACGACCGACTCCAGGCCGATGTCCCCGATCGGGTCGAGCGGTCGTCGTTGCACGGTCACGGGCCGGATGGATCGCGGGTTGGGGAGGCGGAGCAAGTCGGCGACGAGACCCGAGCCGCGCGTGTCTGTCATCCTGCGATCCTGGCACCGATCAGGACGCGAGGAGGGCCGCCTCGTCGGCTCGAGTGAGGCCGGCGCGGCGGGCGCGGTCGAGACCGCGGGCGAGCTCGTCGGCGAGGGTGCGGGCGATCGTGTCACGCAGGGGGCGGAGGCGGCCGCCGGCGGCGAGGTAGGCGGCGTTGCTGCGTCGGGCGAAGCCGGTGTCTTCGGCGGGCAGCCAGAGGGGGAGGGAGCGCGGCCCGGACCAGTACTCGACCCCGTGGTCGACGAGCCAGGCGTCGTCTCGGGCGATCGTTTCGCCGTCGAAGCCGGTCGCAGCACGGATGCGGTCGAGCACCTCGTCGAACGGGTGCGAATCGCCGACCGCGTTGATCGTGCCGACCCGGCGACCGTGCCCCGCCGTCACGATGAACGCCGCGAGGTCGGCGACGTCGATGACCTGCACGAAACGGCCCGTGGCGGTGGGGGAGAGCACAGCGCCGCCGCCCTGCAGTCGGGCGGGCCAGTAGCCGAACCGGTCGCTCGGGTCGCCGGGGCCGGCGATGAGGCCGGGGCGCACGGTCAGCAGCCGGTCTCCGAGACGCGCGGCCGTCGTCTCCTCGACCGCGACTTTGACCTTTCCGTAGCCCCCGGTCTCGTCTGGTGCCTGGAGGGCCGCCGACTCGTCGGCCCCGGGTTCGTCGTTTCGGGCATTGACCGAGACCGTCGAGACGAGCGTCCAGTGGCGGGCCTTGTCGGCCAGGGCGTCGAGCGCCGAGCGCACCCACGTCGGGTCGTAAGTGATTTCGATCACGTCGTCCCACTCGCCTCCGAGGTCGCCCTTCAGCTCGTCGTAGGCGCGCGGGTCGCTGCGGTCGGCGCGGACGAGGCGGGCACCGGCAGGCACCGAACCCGAGGCACCGCGCGCGAGGCAGACGACCTCCGCCCCGGTCTCGAGGGCAGCCCGCGCGACCTCGTTGCCCAACCAACCCGTCCCGCCCAGCACCAGAATTCGTCGCATGCGAACAGCCAACCAGGATGCGAGAGCCCGCGCCGTGCATCCGCTATCAGCAGCGCCGCGTGGCGGTTCCTTCGGCCTGGCGCAGCCCCCTAGGCTCCGGTGAGGAAAGTTCACGACTCAATGAGGAGCCCCCCGTGTCATATGCACCGCCGCCCGCTTACCAGCCGCCCGCTTCCCTGTCGCAGGGTGAGCCTCCGCTGAATCAGCCCTACTACGGCGCGCCTTTCTCGGTGGCCGTGCGGCGCTACGTCGCCAAGTACGCCACCTTCTCGGGCCGTGCGAGTCGGTCCGAATACTGGTGGTGGCAGCTCGTCGCCGCTGTCGTCGGCATCGTCTACTCGATCCTCAACTCCGCGCTGCGGGGTGCGCACGCCGGCCCGACGAACGTCTACTTCACGAGCCCCGGGCAGTCCGTCGTCGAGATCCTCTACTTCATCTGGGCGTTGGCGAACATCGTGCCGTCGCTGGCCCTCGCCTGGCGCCGCCTCCACGACACCAACCGTTCGGGCGCGTGGTACTTCATCGCGCTGATCCCGATCGTGGGCGGCATCATCCTGCTCGTCTGGTTCTGCAGCGCCGACAAGGGCGAGGGGCGGCGGTTCGACCGGTAACGCGGCAGCCCTGTCGCCGATAGCCTGCGCTGATGAGCGAGGCGGGCAAGACGACCGGGTCGGGTGCGGCCGAGGCCGCGAACGCGATCGGCGATGCAGCCGACAAAGCGGGAGACACCGCCGACAGGGCGGCAGACACCGCCCAGGACGTCGCCGACGACGCATCCGCGAGCAAACCCTTCCGCATCGCGGCGCGCAGCGGGTACGTCGTCAACGGCGTGCTGCACGTGTTGATCGGCGTCATCGCCATCAGGATCTCGACGGGCAACGGCGGCACGGGCCAGGCCGACCAGTCGGGGGCGCTGCGTCAGATCGCCCGGGCTCCCGGTGGCGTCGTGATCCTGTGGCTGCTCGTCGTCGGTCTCGCAGCCCTCGGTGTCTGGCAGATCGCTCACCTCGTGCGGTCGCGCGGTAGTCAGCGCGAGCACCTGTGGTCGCATCGCTTCGGCGACGTCAGCCGGGCCGTGGTGTTCTTCGCCATCGCGGTGACGGCGTTCACGTTCGCGCGCGGCAGCTCGACCGACTCGACGAAGGCCTCGAAGACGCTCAGCGCGCGGATCCTGCAGGCCCCCGGCGGCGAGCTGCTGCTGATCGCGGTGGGCCTCACCGTGCTCGGCGTCGGTGTCTACTTCGTCGCTCGCGGCGTCTCGCTGAAGTTCCGCAACGACCTGTCGGTGCCCGCGATGCCGATGGGTGCCGTGGTGACGGTGGCCGGGCCCGTCGGTTATATCGCCAAGGGCGTCGCGCTCGGTGTCGTCGGCGTGCTGTTCGTGGTGGCGGCGTGGACCTTCGACCCGCAGAAGGCGACGGGCCTGGACGGCGCGCTGCTCACCCTCGCGCACCTGCGATTCGGTCGGGTCATCCTGCTCGCCGTCGGCATCGGCGTGATCGTCTACGGCCTCTATCTCGGGGCGCGGGCGCGGTGGGGGAAGCTCGACTGAGGGGTTGTTCTGCTCGGCCGGGGTACAGGCGATCGGGCAAACATGCAGACTCTGCAGTATTCCTTCCGAACGACCCGGTTCGCTGATATGTTCCGATCGTCGGGGTTCAACGTGAGCCTTCGACGCTTTTGCCGTCAGGATTCGAACAGGGTCGGAGACGACGGGCAATGACGCTCATCTCTACCCGAAAGAGCCATTTTCCAGTGAACAGAACTCTCTGGCGGAGGGGTCTGGCCGTTCCGGTCGTCCTCACGCTTTCTCTCGGCGGCGCCCTCGTCGCGACGATTCCCGCGAACGCAGCTACCGCCGATCCCAGCGCGACCAGCGCGGCGGCTCCCGCGGCGACCGGTACCCCGGCCCCCGCGGCGACCGGCACCCCGGCTCCCGCGGCGACCGGTACCCCGGCCCCCGCGGCGACCGGCACCCCGGCTCCCGCGGCGACCGGTACCCCGGCTCCGACCGGCACGCCAGCGCCGGCCAGCACGCCGACGCCGACCACCACTGCGACGCCCGCTCCCACGGCCACCGCGGCTCCCACCAGCAGCCCGGCGCCCACTGCCGCGTCCGCGCCGGCACCCGCCGCCGCGACTCCCACCGCTCCGGTGACGGCCGACGCGCCTGCGACGTTCGCGGTGACGAGCCCGGCCGACGGCAGCACGGTGGCCTCGCGCACGGTCACCTTCGCCGGGACGGGCACCACGGGGGAGCCCGTCAACGTCCTGACCGCTGACGGCACCAGGATCCTGCAGGCCAACCCGGGTGCGGACGGCGCCTGGTCGGGCAGCTACACCTTCTCGAACACCGCGGCCACCACCGAGGTGCTCTCGGCCAACGAGCCCAACGTCGGGCCCGATGGTGCATCCAGGACGTTCACGATCACACTGCCGGCGCCGGCCCAGACGCTCAGCGTGACCAGCCCGACGAACGGTGCCAACGAGACCTCGCGCACCGTGACGTTCATGGGCACGGGCTTCACGGGCGAGCCAGTCAACGTGTTGGATGCTGCGGGCAACCGTCTCTTCCAGGCCGACCCGGGCGCCGACGGCACCTGGTCGTCGACCTACACGTTCGCCGACAGCGACGCGGTGACGCAGGACCTCAGCATCAACGAGCCCAACGTCGGTCCTGCCGGTGCCGCGCAGAACTTCACGATCACCCTGCCCGCCGCCACCACGGTCGCCCCGACGTTCACCGTCACGGCGCCGACCAATGGGGCGACGGAGACGTCGCGCACGGTCACGTTCACCGGCACCGGCACTGACGGAGAGCCCGTCAACGTGCTCGCCGCGGACGGCACGCGCCTCTTCCAGACGCTGCCCGACGCCTCGGGAAACTGGTCGGAGACCTACACCTTCCCCGACTCAGCAGCCGTGACGCAGAACCTCTCGGCGAACGAACTGAACGTCGGGCCCACCAACCCGCCGATCTCCTTCACGATCACCCTCCCGGCCGCGACGACGTCGGTGCCGACCCTGGCGACTCCCACTATCACCTCGCCGACGAACGGTCAGCACCTGACCGGCGGCCAGGTCACCTTCACGGGTACCGGAACCCCCGGGGCGAACATCGTTCTCGCCGTGGTCCCCACCGCTGAGGTCCAGGCCGCTGAGGCCCAGGCCGCGAAGGCGCAGACCGAGCAGGCCAAGCTCGCCGCCCCGAAAGCTGCGACGCCGGCAGACCCGCAGGCACCGATCGTCGTGAACAGCAAGGGCACCTGGAGCGTCACCGTCGCCCTGACGCCGAACGACTACACGGTCGAGGCCGAGTCTCTGCTGCTCGACGCCTCCGGCCAGCCGGTCGTCGACGCCAACGGTGACCCGGTCGTCTCCGGCCCGTCGAACGACGTCGAGTTCGTGCTCGCCGCCGCGGTCACCACGACTGCTGCGACCGGGCCGACGACGCCCATCGCGACGACGCCCACTACGACCACCACGGCAGCTGACGGCAGCCTCGCCTTCACCGGCTCGAACCCGGCCCCGGCCGTCGGCTTCGCAGCCCTGCTGCTCGCCCTCGGCGGAGCGTTCACGTTCATCGCGCGTCGTCGCCGTCGCCTGAACGGCTAGTCCAACCCCGAGGAAGGCCCCGGCGTGTCGTCTGCGTCGGGGCCTTTCTGGCTGGTGTGGGCCGCTGCTACTGCGGGTGCGCCGCCTGCCAGAGGTCGTCTACCTGCTCGAACTCGCGCGGGTAGCAGACCGTGTCGGATTCGGCGATGCCGTCGCCTGGAATGCCGTACTGGAAATTCGTCTCGTTGTCGGGGATCTGCCCGAGGTCGTAACCAGCAGCGCTCATGCACTTCTCGTAGCGGTGGAAAGCGGCCACGTACTCGGACCGGGTGATTTTGTGATCCGCGATCTCGGCGAGTTGGGCGGGCGATGGCTTGGCCGGCGTCGGCACCTTCGCCCAGGACGCCCACACGGCGTAGCGGGCGTCGGCCGCAGCGACGATCTTCACGACGCCGCCCTGGCTCGGGTCGACGCGAAGCGAGTATCCGGCGGGCGTCGTCGTGGACGGCTCGTCGTCGGAGCTCACCCGGCATCGGCCGTTCGTGACAGGGAGGCCGGATGCGAACGTGAGGGTGAAGCGCCCGGCCGTCACGCACTGAAAGCCGATGGCCACCGCGTTCGCGCCGGGAGGCGCATCGCCGAGCGAGAGCGAGTCCGGGCCCGAGGTGATCTCCGACACAGGGGCGCCCAGCAAGGTCCCGTGCTGCCCCTCCGTCATGTCGTACGCGCCCGTCGTGGCGACTCCTCCGGCCAGGACCGCGTCGTCCCGCGTGCCGAGCGCGGCGGCCGCGGTCAGGCCCCCGGAGATCCCTCCGGCCAGCACGAATGCGGCGAGGAGTGCGCAGAAGGCCTTTCGCGTGAGGCGGCGATGTGGCCGGGCTGCCTCCTGCATCACGGTCTCGACGAGGGCGTCGCGCATCATGGTCAGCCGTGGCGAGTGCGGCGCGTCGCCAGGGGCGGTGATGTCGATGTCGTTCATGACGATGCTCCTATGGGTGACGTGGATGCCGTGTACTGCTGTTTGAGTCGGCTCTTCGCGCGACTCAGGCGCGACTTGACCGTGCCCGGCGGCACGCCCAGAGTCGCGGCCGCCTCGCGTTCGCTCAGGCCCTCCACGACGCAGAGCACCAGCACCTCCTGGTCACGAAGACTCAGGCGGGCGAGTGAGGTGCTCAACGCGTCGTCGGCAACGGTGTCGGCGGTGTCGGGCACAGGTGAGTCGACGGGGAATCGGGCGAGAAAGGCGCGGTAGCGACGTTGCGCGCGCGTCAGGTTGTGGGCGGTGTTCGTGGCCGTGACGAGCAACCACGGCAGGATCGACGCGTCGACGAAGCGCACGCCGGCCCGCTTCTCCCAGGCGGTCGCGAACGTGATCGCGACGACGTCGTCCGCGTCGGCGGCTGTCGGCACGAGCGCGCTGACATGTCGTCTCAGGCGGGGCGCGTGCCGGTCGAAGATGCGGCCGAACGCGCGGCCGTCTCCGGCGACTGCCAGCGCCCACTCTCGTTGATCCCCGGTGATCGTGTCCATGCCCTGTACTGTCCGGCGGCCGCCCGTCGGTTCCACCCGCCTCTAACATAGTCGCGCTGTGGTCGGCTTCTCGCGTTCGCCGACCGCCCCGTCGCGCGCTCGGCGTGACGGTGGCCGGTGCTAGACCTGGGGCCACCGACCGATGGAGGACACCGATGCCCGGAACCGAGAGAAACGAAGACGCGCTTCCGCCCCGCACCTATCCGCAGGGAGTGCCGAGCTGGATCGACGGCCGGCATGCCGACGTCGATGCCGCCGAGGCGTTCTACAGCGCGCTGTTCGGCTGGTCGCTCTCAGAGCGGCTCCCGCCGCAGGCGCCGGGGTCGTACCGCATCGCCACGCGCGACGGGCTCGACGTGGGGGCGCTGGCCTCGCTGGCCGACGGGGCAGCGTCAGGCTGGGTCACGTACTTCGCGGTGGACGACGCAGACCAGACGGCGCAGACCGTGCGCGATGCCGGAGGAGAGGTCTTCGGCCTCGAGGACGCGGGGCGAGGAGGGGCTGCCGGCCGCAGCGCGTTCTGTCGTGATGACCGCGGCGTGCTGTTCGGGCTCTGGCAGGCGCGGGAGCGCCTCGGGTCGCAGTACATCAACCGACCCGGAGGGTGGGTGTTCAGCGACCTGCGCACCCCGGATCCTGAAGCCCACCTCGCCTTCTACCGGAAGGTGTTCGGCTGGGCCGTCATGGACATGGGGCCGGATTCGGCCCGCATGCTGGGCGTGCCGGGCTACGGCGATCACCTCGCGGCGACGAGCGACCCGCACATTCGTGAGCGGCAGGCGGGTGCTCCCGCTGGTTTCGCCGACGTGTTCGGGGCCGCACGTTCGACCGACGGGCCCGCCACCTGGCAGGTCGGCTTCAGCGTGGCCGACCGCGACGCCGCGGCGCAGACGATCGAACGGCTCGGCGGCAGGATCGTCGCAACGGCCGACGAGAAGTGGACGCGTCTCGCCGACGCCCTCGACCCGCAGGGAGTGGCGTTCACGATCACCCAGTTCGTGCAGCAGAGGTGACCTCGCCGATGGTCAGTCGCGGACGGCGGCGACGGCCACGTCGTCGATCCTGGCCCCTGCCTCGCGCAGCGCGACGACCATGTTGTCGAGGCACTTCGCGGCCTGCCCGGCGTAGTCGCCGACACTCGCGGTCGAGCCGTCGTCGTTGAGGGGCAGGCTCCGGCGAGGAAGATCAGCCGCGCCTCGGCCGGTGCCGTCGCGGCGTAGGCGTACTCGGCCACGCTCGACAGCGAGGCCGAGCGGATGAGGGTCACGGTCTTCGGCATGTCGCTCCTTCGCGTCGTGTGCATTGCCGCTGCCAGTGTCGCAGGGTCGCGGTCGTGCGGCTCGTCTCGGATCCTCCGCGCGTAGTCGTCGCGTCCCGGCCCGGCCGGGCCCGCCGGCGTCACGTCCTGACCGTGAGGATGAACTCCGACGAGATCTCTCCGACGAGGCGCTCCGACCAGGGATCACGTAGCAGCCCGTCGTCATCGTCGTCGAAGTGACGGAGGGCTGCGCCACTGGGCAGCCGCAGGATCGCGCGGGTCGACCCGTCATCGAGCACCATGGCGATGTCCGTGATGCGGCCCCGAACACGTCGATCGGGCACGGTGACGTGGTGGACTTCGGAGAAGCAGTTGCGGCCGTCGCCGCCGAGGTAGCTGACGCAGTTCAGGTCGACGAGCTGCCCGCGCTCATAGGCCGCGCCGCAGCACTCGTGCTCCCAGCCCCCGACCTCCACGACCACGTCCACACCTGCACGATAGTGCGATCCCGACTGCGCCTCCCGACTGACCCTGCATGGTGGCGCGGCGGCCCGGCGTCGCCTCGGATCAGGGCGTGAGCACGATCCGCCCGAAGACCGTCCCCGCGTCCATCCGGCGGTGGGCCTCGGCGGCATCGGCGAGAGGCAGGATCCCGTCGACGACGGCGCGGAGCTCACCCCGAGCCGCGCGGGCGAAGATGTCGGCCCGGGCGGCGTTGCGCTCGGCCATCGGCACGGTGTCGAGGCTGAACGTGGCGAACGAGAGCGAGCGCTGGAAGAGGCGCATCAGGGTCATCCCGAAGTCGGCCGGCGGGTAGCCCCCGACGACTCCGATCGAGACGAACCGGCCGTTCGGGGCGAGCAGCTCGACGAACGACGGCAGCTCGGGGCCGCCCACGATGTCGATGACGACGTCGAAGGCGCCGGGAGCGTCGTCGCCCTCGGCAGGCTGCGCCGTGCGATCCAGGATGCGGGTCGCCCCGAGATCCCGCAGGCGCCGGCCCCGCTCGGGCGACGAGGTGGTCACGCCGATTGCGCTCGCCCCGGCCGCTGCCGCGAGCTGCAGGGCCATGATGCCGAGGCTTCCCGCCGCACCGCGCACGAGCACCGACTGACCTGCTTCGAAGCGCGCGTGCTCTAAGGCGAAGTGCGCGACCGGGCCCGCGCCGCCGAGCGCGACGGCGTCGCTCGACCTGAGGGCATCGGGCAGCTCGGTCACGTCGTCGAGATGTGCCACGGCCCGTTCGGCGTAGGCCCCGCTGGTGCCGGTGAAGGCCCAGACCCGCTTGCCGACCCATGATCCTGCAACCCCCTCGCCGGCCTGAGTGACCCTGCCGGCGACCTCGCTGCCGGGCACCATCCCGACGGGGAAGGAGCTGCCGAGGGTGCCGCGGCGGATCACGGCGTCCACCCCGCCGACGCCGATGGCCTCCACCTCGATCAGCACCGAGCCGGCGACCACGGCGGGCTCGGGTCGCTCCGACAGGGCCAGGCCCTCGGCGGGGCCGAACTTCTCGATCGTGATGGCGCGCACTGGGCTCTCCTCGTTCGTCTGGCGGGCCGAACGGGAGCCGCCGAAACCGACGGTAGTGGACACCCCCGTCCGCTTGACTAAAGTGAGGCAGATGCCCGACTCTTTGCCTCGCTTGCTGCGCTCCGACGCCCTCGACAACCGCGACCGGCTGCTCGACGCCGCGCGCGGGCTGTTCGCCGAGCAGGGCCTCGGCGTGCCGATGCGCGAGGTCGCACGCCGCGCCGGCGTCGGCCCCGCGACCCTCTACCGCCGCTTCCCGACCAAGCAGGATCTCGTCGGGGCGGCGTTCGACGACGAATTGCGAGAGTGCCGTGCGGTCGTCGAGACGGGGGCCTCCGACCGTGATGCCTGGAGAGGTTTTCGCTCTGTCATCGTCGGCATCAGCGAGCTGAACGCGCGCAACCACGCCTTCGTCGAGGCCTTCACGAGCGACTTCCCCGACGCCGTCGACTTCGCGGCGCATCGTGCCGAGTTGCTGCGCCTGCTGGCCGGGCTGGCGAAACGGGCGCAGGATGCCGGCGGGTTGCGCTCCGACTTCGTGCTCGACGACCTCGTGCTGGTGCTGCTCGCCGGCCGGGGCGTGTCGCAGGCCCCCGTCGCGACGCGGCTCGCTGCCGCCCGCCGTTTCGCAGCGCTCGCGATCGACGGCCTCCGTGCTGCCGGCCAGCGCGAGCCCCTGCCGCCGCGGGCGCGGCTGCTCGCGTCGTGACCGCCCGGGGCCGGTGCCGGCTCGGGTAGGTCGGCCTCAGATGTCGACGCGATACCCGAGCGCGAGGTCGGCGGCGTTGACGCCTCGAATGCCCCAGTTCACCTTGGGCGTCTCGGTCAGCGTGATCTCGACGCTGTGCGGCAGGATGCCCGCCGTCGACTCGATTCGCGCGAAGAGCGCGGCGATGAGCGCTCGTTTCGCCGCCTCGGTGCGACCCTCGAAGAGCGAGATCTCGACGATCGTGTAGTCGGGCCCTCGATCGTCGGGGTGGATGAAGTCGTCGGCGTCGAGGGCGACGAAGCGATGGAACTTCTTCTCGGCGGGGTAGTCCAGAGCCTCCATCACCGCGGCATGGATGGCTTCGGACAGCGCGCTGCGGTGCTGCCGGAGAGACTCGCGGTGCCCGTAGACGACTACCTGTGCCATGGGGAGCAACCTATCGGCGAGGCTCGAACTTGCCAAGGGGGAGGGGTCCCGTTGAGCTCGCGACTCGTCAGTGCTCGTCATAGGCTCGGCTCACGGCGATGCGGTGGCTCGATTGGGATTACCACTTCGGCGAGTTGACGATGAGTATCCGATTCCACGACGTCGAAGTGACGACCACTGCCTCCACCGCGAGCGAGCGGAACATGTTGGCGATCGCCGGCAAGAAGGGCAGTGCGTCCCGTCGGGCGGACAAAACAAGCACGTGAGGGGCCTTGAGGCGCCTCGGGCGCCGGTTCTTCTCAGTAAGGGTCGGCGCGAAGCCAAACGCCCGACAGCTGATCGCCCGCGCCGGCGCGAGAGTCAGCGGCGGCGCCGCCTCAGGTGGTACACGACGCTCGGCACGTACAGGATCACGAGGAGGGTCGCGATCGAGGGGAAGACGAGGCGCCAGGCGTCGTGCGACGTGATCGAGGCGGGCAGGTTGAAGTACGACGTCACGGCGGCGATGAGCCAGACAGCGGCCAGGAGGACGCTCGCCCAGAGCGATGAGGAGGCGACCCACCACGGCTGCTTGGGCCGGATCGGGAGTGTCGGCTGCTCCTCGCGCAGGCCGAGTCGCGCAAGCCCGTCGCCCTCGTCATCGTCCATGGGCGAGACGATAGCCCCCTCCGCGCGGCGCGGCCGGGCACGTTGTGGCGCGGGTAGGTTGAGCGACATGAGCAGAATCGCGCGCATCGTCCTTGTCGTCGTCGGTGTCGTCGTGCTGGTCGTCGGGGCGGTGTTCGCCGGGCAGGGGCTGAACCTGATCCCGGGCAGTTCGATGACGGGCGACAGGATGTGGTTCTACATCGGAGCGATCATGGTGATCGTGGGCATCATCCTCATCGTGCTCGGTGCGCGGCGCTCGGCCGACAGCCGAGGCAGACGCTAAAGCCGCGAGCCGCGGAGCATCAGAACGCCTTGCCCGGGTTGAGGGTGCCGCGCGGATCGAGCGCGTCCTTGATCGAGGCGTGCATGGCCAGCACGCGCGGGCCGAGCTCGGCACGGACACCGGGCAGCTTGAGCAGGCCGACGCCGTGCTCGCCCGTGACCGTCCCGCCGAGGTCGAGGCAGTCGGCGACGATCGTGTCGAACGCCTGTTTCGCCCGGGCTTTGGCGGCGTCATCGCCGATCGGGGTGATGATCAGCGGGTGCAGGTTGCCGTCGCCGGCGTGCGCGATGTTCGCGATGGTGACGTCGTTCGCCGAAGCGGTCGCCTGGATCCGGGCGAGCATCGTCGGCACCTGCCTGCGGGGCACGCAGATGTCCTCGGTCAGCACCGGCCCGAGGCGCTCGAGCGCCGGATAAGCCAGGCGGCGGGCCAAGAAGAGCCGGGTGATCTCGTCGGGGTCGGTGGCGCGTTCGACGTTCGTGCCGCCGGCCGCGTCGAAGATCTCCTCCACCCGGTCGGCCAGCTCGTCGCCCGCGGCCCCGCGCTCGTCGATCCGGCAGAGCAGCAGGGTGTCGACGCTGTCGGGCAGGCCGAGGTGCTGCCACTCGTCGACGGCCGTCAGGCAGGCGTGGTCGATCAGCTCGAGGGCGGCCGGGACGATGCCCGCGCGAGAGATCTCGGCGACGGCCACCCCGGCATCCTGAAGCGACGGGAAGTAGCCGATGACGGCCCGCTCGTCGCGACCGCTCAGCGGCAGCAGCGTCACGGTGACCTCGGTGATGATGCCGAGCGTGCCCTCCGAGCCGACGAGCAGGCCGGTCAGGTCGTAGCCGGCGACGCCTTTCGCGGTCTTGCGGCCGAGGTGCACGACCTCGCCGTCGGCCAGCACCACCGTCAGGCCGAGCACGTAGTCGCGCGTCACGCCGTACTTCACGCAGCAGATGCCGCCAGCGTTCGTGGCCGCGTTGCCGCCGATCGTCGAGATGGCCGAGCTCGCCGGATCGGGCGGGTACCAGAGGCCGCTCTTGGCAACCTCGGCCCGCAGGGCGTCATTGATGACCCCGGCCTGCGTGACGGCGTAGCGCTCGTCGACGTTCACCTCGAGCACCTCGTCCATCAGCTCGAGAGAAACGACAACGCAGTTCAGGATGCCATTGGCCCCGCCGGACAGACCGGTCCCCGCCCCGCGCGGCACCACTCGCACCCCGTGGTCGCCGGCCCACTTCACGACGCGAGCGACGTCCTCCGTGCTGCGCGCCCGAACGACCGCGAGGGGCGCCGTGTAGTCGGCCCACTCGGCGTCGTCGTGGCTGTAGCGCTCGAGGCTCGCGGCATCGGTCAGCACCTGGTCGTCGTCGAGGATGTCGCGGAGCGCTGCCGCAGTAGCCGCCGTCGCAGTGGCGGCCGCGGCGCGGTCATCGTGGGAGGTGGTGGGTCGAGTCGTCGTCACCCTCTCACGCTAGCTCTCCTGCCTCGGTACGGCTTCCGGTCGTCGAGCCGTTCGGGCACGATGAACTCGTGACGACAACAGATGCGGTAGCCCCGACCATCACTCTGTGGCGACCGGCCGGCCCGGAGGAGATGGAGCTCGTGCGCCGGAGCGGCTCGACGCGATGGCCGCCACGACTGCCCGACCAGCCGATCTTCTATCCGGTCTTGAACGAGGAGTACGCCACGAAGATCGCCCGCGACTGGAACGTCAAGGCCTCCGGTGTCGGGTACGTGACTCGCTTCGAGGTGGCGAAGTCGTTTCTCGACGACTACGACGTGCAGCAGGTCGGCGGCCGCACCATCCTCGAGTACTGGATCCCGGCCGAAGACCTCGAGGCTCTCAACGACAACATCGTCGGCTTGATCGAAGAGGTCGCCGTCTTCCGCTGAGACGCAGCCGTAGCGGGAGCGGGACTTGAACCCGCGACCGCACGATTATGAGTCGTGTGCTCTTCCGACTGAGCTATCCCGCCGCGAGAACCCACAGTAAGCAGACGTCGATGCGGCCGCTCGATTGTTACGCGCGGGCGGGCCTCGCGGTGTCGGCCGCCGTCCATGGCCTAGATTTTGCCCATGCCCTTTGAGCAGAAGTACGACGAAGCGACTCGCAACGCGGCGGCGGCCCGCGTTCTCGAGCGGCGCGCGACGAACCCCGGCGACCGCTCGGTGCTGCGTGTCGTGTCGGAGGAGTTCAACGTGGGGCAGCAGTCGCTGCGCGCCTGGGTCGCGGCTGCTGAGGCGGAGGACGAGACCGCGGCCCCGGCGTCGGCGTCGGCGTCGGCTGCGGCTTCGGCTCCGGTCGCGAGGAAGCGCAGGCCCCGGTTCTCGCCGGTCGTCACCACGAAGATCGCGGCCGACACGGAGCCACAGCCACAGCCGGAGCCCGAGGCTGCGGCACCGGTCGCGGTCCCTGCCCCCACCGCGTCCGTCTCGGCTGTGACGCCTGCGCCCGCCGCGAGGCCCGCGCCCGCCGCGATACCTGACCCCGCTCAGACCCCCGCGGTCACCCCACCGAACCGCGTCGCCGCCCTCGAGGCAGAAATCCACGCGCTGACCCGCGGCAACGACGCCCTGAAGGCAGCCATGCGAGTCCTCCTCGGCGGCTGACCCCGCCTACAGCGGCCGCAGCCGGAAGATCAGGATGCCGAGGTACTTGTTCATCCACTCTCGCTTGTGCGGGAAGCGGCGCGCGGCATCGTCCGACAGGTGCGGCTCGACGGCCGCCTCGACTCGCAGCCCCGCGGCACTGACGGTGTTGAGCAGGTCGGACATCGTGAAGGGCCGCTTGGTGAGGCTGATCTCGTCGTTCCAGCCACTCCGGTAGGTGAAGGTGGCGGCGGTCGAGAAGTACTCCTCGCCGAGAGTGGTGCCGTTCTGCTCGGCGCGCTCGAGTGCGTACCGGACGGGCTGCGTGCGAGTGAGCAGGATGAACCCGTCGGGCGCGAGCATCCTGCGGGCATCCGTGAGCGTGCGCACAGGATCCGACGCGTACCCGAACGACTGAAGGAACATGACGCGGTCGAACGTGCGACCGTCGAGCTCGGCGATCGATCCCAGCTCCGACAGGTCGCCCTGGACGAGCTTCGGGCCGGGCGGCTGCGTGGGCAGGAAGTTGCCGCTGATGTCGACGCCGACCGAGTCGACTGCGCCATCGAGGGTCAGCTCGAGGAGCTTGCCGCCGTTGCCACAGCCGAGATCCAGCACCGAGCGCCCGGCGACGTCGCCGAGTATCTCCCGCTGCGCCGGCCACTCGACCAGCCGATCAAGCGAGTCCTCGCGACCCCGGTAGTGCTCGTAGTCGGGAGCCAAGCGGCTCCAGGGCTCCGTCGGATCCTGCCCTTGCGCTGCCCCGGTGCCCTCTGCCTCCGTCACTCTCGCATCCTACTGATGGGCTTGTCGCGTGTCGCCGGTCGATCTCCGGGACGAGGGATGTCGTCCTCACGCCCGATGGCCGGCAGCGCCTGGGTTGCCACGATGTGTTTCATGAGGGCACGACGAAAGCCGCGGACGCGCCGCGCCCTCGTGACCTGCCTCCTGGTCGCCGCCGTCGCAGCGACCGCTGGCGGAATCATGCACTGGCGCGTCGCGGTCGCGCAGGTGCCGCTCGTGTACCTCCGCGCTGCGGAAGCCCACGACTGCACCCTCACCGAGGCGCTCAGCGCCACGGACGACGAGCGACAGGTCGCCTGGTGCGGCCGGCGTTTCTCGCTGCTGGGCACACATCCCGATCTGCTGTCCTTTAAGAACATCGCCAAACCGATCGACGAGCCCGAGTTCGGCCAGAACGGGCCGCCCTCGCAGTGCTACCCCGTCGACATCACCGAGACCAACATGACCGGCGCCCAGCCCGGAGCGATGCCCGGTTGGCAGTTCTGCTTCATTCACACTCCGGCCGGCTGGCGCCTCGCCCAGGAGGGCTACGGGTGATCCGCGCCGCGCTCATTCGCCCGCGGCTCTATCGTGACTTCATGCGCAGCGAAGACTTGAGCCCTAGCACGGTGAGAGCCGCAGCCTGGCTCGGCGAGCAGATCGGCGCATTCGAAGCGCTGCGAGGGCACCGCGTGACGAAGTGGCAGGGGTCGGAGTGGGCCTTAAGGTTCGATGACGAGTCTGACGAACCAGCCCAGTTCGACGACCCGGAAGTGCCCTGCGTGCAAGCGATCGAGCTAATCGCGGTCGTCGAGGGGCAGGATCCCGTGTGCTTCTGGGCTCCTCAAGATGACGAGGGATTTGGCCTCGGTATCGAACGGAGACACTGGACGCGTCGCCACTCGGGTGGGGCCCTTCGTTCGCGTGAATCATTGCCGTTGCCCACGGGGATCGTCGAACGCGTCGAGGTGCGCGTCGAGCACTCGTGCATCTCCGAGGTGGCGATGCAAGTGGGTGGAGTCGACATCCTGCTGGTAGCCGGTGAGGTCGGAGACGCCTGGGGAGAACTCCTTCAGTGGCACCGGTTCGACGAGCAGGTCCTGGCCTTCCCGAATGCATCCGATGCCGACCAGATCGACTGGGTCCCGCCGCGGCCTCCCGGGCCCGCTTGACCGGAAGTGTAGCGGCACGTCAGCCGCGCGACCCGAGGCGCGTCATCTGCGGGCAGTGGCACGTCGCGAAAGGCCGAAAGCCTGCGGCTCGTATATGGCAACGTTCTGCGAGCGCGAGTACAGCGTCTCGTCTCGTCCGCTCCGCTTCGGTCGCGCAGTCGTCGTCTCGCTTGCGGCACCATGGACGCGTGGACTATCAACGCGTGACCTGGGCGCACGACTTGCCGGAGGAGCCCGTCGAGCTCTACGCCGAGATCGACGCGGGATTCGAAGTGCGCAAGGTCGACGTCTTCGGTGACGGCTCGATGACTCGCGCGGATGCCGCGAGCGGGTCAGGGGCAACCTGGCTGTCTCTCGCGCGGATGCCATCCTTCGAAGAGATCGCGCAGGATCCCGAGTTCCTTCCGGTTCGCATCACGGCGGAGGAGTTCGAGCGCGCCTGGGCCCGGGCCGGGGATTCGGCTGCCGCTGCGCGCGGCGGCAGTGCGACCGCGAGGCACGGGATCGCGTGGTCGGCGTTCGTCGAGGCTTTCGGGGAGCGACCTCTGGTGCTGCCCGACGGTGTGTTCGTCGGCTCCACGTCGGCCGACTGGGATTCGGTCACGGCCGCCCTCGAGCGTTCCCGTTGGGACGTCGTCGTCAGGGGCAATGACGGATCTCGTGCGTTGTCCGACATCAGGGAAGGCCTCATGCGGCTGAGCACGATCAAAGTCCGCCCACGGCCAGACGTCATGCTCAACTTCTTCTTCGACGACGAGGCGGTGCTCTTCGACATCGATCTACGTGAGATCACGGATCAGGATGCTTTCGACCAGATCCTCGATGTCATCGAGACGCTCGGGAGAGCCGTGGAGAAGGATTGCGTCATCACCGACGAGGGGGGCCGCAGCGCGCCCGTCCTCACTTGGACACGGGCCAGCGGCCGATTCCGCCTCGGCCCCTCGCTGCGATGACCAGGCAGGGCCTCCTTCCCATTCCGGGTGGCGGTCAGCCTTGACCGGGGACGGTCACCTGCACGTCGACGCTCGAAGAGTTGTTGTCGCAGGCTATTCCGATGGTCTGCTCGTCCCGATTGTCCGCCTGCCCGGCGGCGCCGGCGGGCGCAGCGAGGACGGCTTCGCGGAGGGCGCTGGTCGCCGTCGCGGCCCATCCGGGGTCGCCCGGCTTCGACGCGATCGTGTCGAGCTGCGAGGCCGCTTCGGCGCGCTCCTGCTGCCACTGCGCGGCCGTCGACAAGTGCTTCTGGTAGCTGAGGTCGGCGTTGTACGTCGTCGAGTCGGGAACGGAGTAGGCCTTGCAGAACGCGGCCAGTGCGGCATCCTGCCGGAAGCGTGTCGTCGTCGCGACGGCCTTCGCGCTGAACTTCTGGCCGCCCGTGGCGGCGCTGACGTCGATCGTCACCGACGAGGGAGTGCCGATGATCGGAACGAGCGTCGGGTCGGCCTTGTCGCAGACACCGTGCCGTGAGATCGACGAGGTCGTGTTGGTGGCGACCCACGCACCCGTGCCCGGGCAGGAGACCGTCACGTCCACCCCGTGCTCGCCCGTCGGAGTCTGCACGACCAGAGTGACGGGCGCCGGCCCGGTCTTCGCCCCGACCGTCCATCCTGTGCCCGTCGCGCTCACGGCCGCGGCAGGCGTGCTCGTGGCTTTCGAGATGGAGCCCGGCTCGCTCACACTGCTGCCCGTCTGCGTGCACCCCGCCAGAGCCGCCACCAGAGCGATGGCCGACACGACGACCCCCACGTTTCTCAACTTCATACTTCCCCCATCAAGACGCTTCCTCAGATCGTGCCAGACGAACGGCCGGTAGCGGTACATCGCGCGACTGAGATTCTGCGCGCGGCTCCGGCCGGTCTCGGGGCAAAGAAGTTCAGCCCTCGGACCACGGCGAGAGGGCCAGCGCAGGATAGATCGCGCCGGCCATTTACCCGGCCCCGCGGAGCGGCTACGGCAATACAGAAGCTCGACCCGCGTCAGGCAGCACCCCCATTGACGTGGACGACCTGGCCGTTCACCCACCGGCCCGAGGTCGCGAGGAAGACCACGACGTCGGCGATGTCGCTCGGCTCGCCGATGCGCCCGAGGGGTGAGCGAGCGGCGAGCGATGCGGCTAGCTGCTCGCCGCCGCTGCCGCCGAGATAGTTCTCGAGCATCTCGGTGCGGACCGGCCCGGGCGAGACGGCGTTGACCGTCACGTCGCGACCGGCGAGCTCTCGGGCCAGAGCCAGGGTGATCGCTTCGACAGCTCCCTTCGACGCGATGTAGGCGATGTTGCCCGGCTCCTGCAACCGGGTGGCCGAGCTGGCGATGGTCACCAGGGCCCCGCCGGGCCGGAGGGTTCGAACGGCGTGCTGGCCGACGACGAGCGCCCCGCGCACGTTCGTCCGCAGGATCGCGTCGAGCTCGTCGAGATCCAGGTCGGCCAGGCTCGTGAGCGAGCTGACCCCGGCGGCGTTCACCACGACGTCGATGTCTCCGAACTCGTGTTCGGCGGCGTCGAACATCGCCCGGACCGCGGAGTCGTCGGCCACGTCGGCGCGCACGGCGATCGCGTGCCCTCCGGCGGCGACGATCCGGTCGACGGTCTCGGCCGCTGCGGTGGGCGAGCCTGCGTGGCCGACGACCACGTCGGCTCCTGCGGACGCCAAGCGGAGGGCGATCTCACGCCCGATGCCTCGTGAGCCTCCGGTGACGACTGCTGTTCTCTGGTGATGCTGCATGGGCACTCCTTCCGTTCGGTGGCCCCAGCATCGACGCCCTGGAGAAAGACGAGAAGAGCAGGGTTCGAGCCTGGGAGTGATCCGTCCCTCCCTCGACGGCGCCGTCGAGACGAGAATGGCCGTATGAAGACGGCGGCCTCGGTTCGGGTGGGGAGTTCCTCCGCGCTCGCCGCGGCGCGCTGCAGCCCGGCGACGTCGGAGTCGACGAGACCGGCTCGATCCGGCGCGTGCCGGGCCTTCGGCGCGAAGAGCTCGCTCGGCTCGCAGCGATCAGCGTCGACTACCTCACCCGTCTCGAGCAGGGCCGGGTCACCGCCTCCGCGGGCGTGCTGGCAGCCCTCGCTGACGCTCTCCGGCTGACGGCCGACGATCGCCGGTACCTCGCGGAGGTCTCGGGCACGACCGTCGGCACACCCCCGCACCGGCCGTCTCAACGGCCGCGCCCGGCGATGCAGCGCCTTCTCGACCAGCTCACCGAGACTCCCGCCATGGTGCTGGGGCGGCGGATGGACATCCTCGCCTGGAACATCGGCGCGACGTCGCTGTTCGTCGACTTCGACGCCCTGCCGATCGATGATCGCAACTACGTGCGACTGCTCTTCACGAACCCCGTCATGCGTGCGCTCCACCGGGACTGGCGACACGACGCCGAGAGCTGTGTCGCCGCGCTGCGCACCGAGAGCTCGCGTTTCGGAGACGACCCCCGGCTGACCGCTCTTGTCGACGACCTCAGCGCGAGGGACGACGACTTCGCGGGTTGGTGGGCATCTCACGCGACCTCCACGGCGACGTACGGCACGAAGCGCTACCACCACCCGGTCGTCGGCGACCTCACGCTCGACTGCGACATGTGGGGCGACTCCGGCGACGACGGGCAGCGGCTCATGGTGCTCACCGCCGAGGCGGGCACTGCGTCGGCGGACAGCTTGCGGCTCCTCGCGTCGTGGTCGGCGACGGCGACCCGGCGCTGAGCCCAGCCCGAACGAGGGCGTCAGTCAAGCCCCGGCGTCTGCGAGACCTTCGGCGCGCGCTTCGGGCACACCCAGCAGCAGGAGGCTGGTGATCGTCGCCGCGCAGGCGTCGAGGGCGCCGTTCGAGTGATGGCTGTCGGCGATCGTGAAGACGGTGGCGTAGGCCAGCTGACTCAGGATGCCGGCGGGCAGGTGACGACCGAACACCCCGGCATCCTGTCCGCGCTGCACGAGATCCGCCAGGATGTCGTCGACGGGCCTCAGGAGGGCGTGGATCTCGGCCCCGTACTCGCCTCGCCGCAGCGCCACGACCACGCGGTAGCGGTGCGCCAGTGGCCACAGCCGGGCGACGAAATCCACCCACATCGCGTCGGCTCTCTCGTCGGACGCCGTGACCTCGGTGAGCACATCGGTGATCTCGGCCACGGCCCGTTCCGTGAGGGTACGCACCAGGTCTCGCCGGTTGGGGAAGTGGCCGTAGACGGTGCGACGGACGACGCCGGCAGCCGTGGCGACGTCGCTCATGGCGGCATCCGGATCCTGACCCAGCACCTCCAGGGCGACGTCGAGGATGCGCTCGCGGGTCTCGTTCATCGCCCCATCGTTGCACATCGGTGTGCAATGCGCGTAGATTGCACACCGGTGTGCATTGCACACCCGTGTGCAACGGCCTGTCGCACTCACAACCAGCGAGGAGAACCACGTCATGACCGCATCGAATCCGTCACCCCTCATCCGCCCCTTCACCGTCGCGATCCCGGATTCCGAGATCGACGACCTCGAGCAGCGGCTGGATCGAACCCGCTGGCCGAATGCCGAGACCGTCGCGGATTGGTCGCAGGGTGTCCGTCTGGAGAACGCCAAGAGCTTGGTCGAGTACTGGCAGCACGACTACGAGTGGCGCCGCTTCGAGCGCGAACTCAACGGCTTCCCGCAGTTCGTCACGGAGATCGACGGGCTCGACATCCACTTCCTCCACGTCCGGTCGACGAATGCGAACGCGATGCCCCTGATCCTGACGCACGGCTGGCCTGGCTCGATCGTCGAGTTCGTGAAACTGATCGGCCCGCTGACCGACCCCGAGGCGTTCGGGGGAGACGCCGCGGACTCGTTCGACGTCGTCATCCCGTCGCTGCCGGGGTTCGGGTTCTCGGGCAAGCCGGCCGAGACGGGGTGGACGGTGTCGCGGATCGCGAGTGCCTGGGCAGAGCTCATGGCGCGTCTCGGCTACGAGAAGTGGGCGGCCCAGGGCGGCGACTGGGGTGCGGTCGTGACGACTGCCCTCGGAGCCATGCGGCCCGAAGGTCTGCTCGGGGTCCACCTGAACACGCAGTACGCGTTCCCCGCGCCGATCCCCGAGACGCTTTCCGCCGAAGAGCAGGGTGCCGTCGACACCGTCGCCCTCTACACGGGCTATCTCGGCGGGTCGAACCACCTCCAGGCGACGAAGCCCGAGACCGTCGGGTTCGCTCTCGCCGACTCTCCGGCGGGGCAGGCGGCCTGGATCTACGAGAAGTTCCAATCGAAGACGGACAACGACGGCCTCGCCGAAGACGCCCTCAGTATCGACGACATGCTCGACGCGATCTCGCTCTACTGGTTCACCAACAGCGCCGCGTCGTCCGGCCGCATCTACTGGGAGAACAGTTCGGGCAGCCTCGCCGGGCCCACGCTCACGCTGCCGGTCGCAGTGACCGTCTTCCCTCGTGACATCCCGCGCCTGCCGCGAAGTTGGATCGAGGACACCTACACGAACCTGATCCACTACGGCGAGGCTGCCCGGGGCGGGCACTTCGCTGCCCTCGAGCAGCCCGACATCCTCGTCGATGAGATCCGGGCGGGGCTCAGGAGCCTGCGCTAGAGCTGCCCCGCGATGTCGCGAAGAGCGGCGAGGTGAGCCTTCCACCCGCGGCGCCCCGCCGCGCTGAGCGCGAGCGTGGTGCGAGGCGTCTTGCCGACGAAGCCCTTCTTGACGACGAGGTAGCCGGCCGCCTCGAGCAGCGCGACCTGCTTGCTCAGAGCCGAGTCGGTGATCTCGACGGCGTCGCGAACCTCGGCGAAACTCAGCCTCTCGGCCCGGTCGAGGGCCGCCGCGATCGAGAATCGGATCGGGTTCTGCAAGACGTCGGAAAGCCGATGCCGAGGGTGAGCGTGTTCGGTTGCCGTCATCGTTTCGCCTCGAGGGCGGCCGCTGTGAACGTCACCGCGAAGACGAGGCCCGACGTGATGCTCGCCAGCACGATCGAGCCGTGGGCGAACGACACCACGGCGATCGCGCCGACATAGGCGGCGAGCCAGGCGGCAACGTAGATCGTCCATCGGCGACTCCAGGCGAACGCGAGGCGCCCCTGCGTCGTCAGCAGGAAGAAGATCAGAGACCCGAAGACAGCAGCGAGCGTGCCGACATAGGTGAGGCCGAAGGCGTCGCCGACGGTCATCGCCATGCCGAGTGTGCCCAGGGATGTCGAGGTGCCGAGTGCCAGCAAGAAGGTCACATACGGCCACCGGACGGCGTCGTGTGCGCGTCTGCTGATGCGGTCGGCGTCGTCGAGCATTTGCTGGGCGGTCGTCGGCGTGAGGTCTGCGTTACTGGTCATGGCGCTCCTTCGGTTGCCTCCAGCTTCTCATTGACCTGCCAATGTGGCAAGTACTTTCCATTGATTTCACTCAGAGGGTCTGAGCGATTCTGGGCGGGTTCTTCGAGGGATGCGGTAACGATTGACAAATGCTGGACACCGACACGCGACAGGTCCGCCTCAACGTGGTGCACCTGGGCCTGTGGACGGCCGCGAAGAACGCCCTCATCGTGGGTGTGCTGGTCGGCATCGTCACAGTGATCGCTTTCTTCCTCGGGTGGACGGCGTTCTCGAACTCGGGCGGCATCGCCTCGCTGGCCTCGACGCTGTCGGGCGGCGGATCGTCGACCGAGGTCGCGTCGATCGAGAAGGTGGTCAACACGTCGAGCGTCATGGCCATCGGAGTCGTTGTGGCTGTGGTGCAGGTCGTCTCGATCATCGTGCTGGGCGTCGTGGGCGCCGCGATCTACAACGGCTTCACGCATCTGGCGGGCGGTCTTACTCTCGGTTTCAGCCCGCAGGGTCGCCGCTAAGTCTCGTGCACCGCTCGCCTTCGGGGTCTTTCCGTTTATTCGGTGGTTCGAGACACTCCGGGGTGACGGAGACGCGCCGAAGTCTGCCGCCGGGGACCGGGCAGCCCCGTGAGTGCATGGAATCCGGGCAGGCGAAGCACTGCGGCGCGGGAATCTACGCACTCGGCGGGAAGCGCAGCGCGCGAAGTCGGCGAGAGGGCAGAAACGCGCGCTCAGAAGGCTCGGGCCATGACTTTCCGCCCTTTCGGCGCCGGGCGCAGCGCGGCGCCGGGCGCGGCGCGACGGCGCCGGGCGAGCAGGCGTCAGTCGCGCGTGACCTGGTAGATGCCGTAGACGACGCCGGGGAAGTGGCCGATCAGTTGCAGCAGTATCGCGATCAGCACTTTGACGCTCGGGCCCTCGTGGATCAGCACGGCGAGGAACGGGAAGAAGAAGCACAGGATGATCAGCAGGAGTCGGCGCATCCCCCGAGCATGTCAGGCCAGGGCACGACAGGGCCAGGCGGCGGCGGCCCGGCGCTCGTAGTGTCGACAGTGCGCCGGAGCCCACGACGGCCCCGGCCAGGAAGGAACACAGACATGCAGAAGCGCACACTCGGCCAGCAGGGCCTCGAGACCTCGGCCCTCGGCTACGGGGCGATGGGCATCTCGATCGCCTACGGCTCGGGCGACGAGCAGGAGGGCATCGCGACCATTCAGCGGGCCCACGACCTCGGCGTCACGTTCTTCGACACCGCCGAACTCTACGGCTGGGGCGAGAACGAGAAGATCGTCGGCCGCGCCGTGAAGGGCTTCCGTGACGACATCGTCATCGCCACGAAGTTCGGCTTCACCCACGACTTCGGCAACGACAGCCGCCCCGAGCACATCCGCGAGGTCGTCGAGAACAGCCTCCGCTATCTCGGCGTCGACCACATCGACGTGCTCTACCAGCACCGCGTCGACACGACGGTGCCGATCGAAGACGTCGCGGGCACCGTCAAGGAGTTCATCGACGCCGGCACCGTGAAGTACTTCGGGCTCAGCGAGGCCGGCCCCGAGACGATCCGCAAGGCCCACGCCGTGCAGCCGGTCTCGGTGCTGCAGACGGAGTACTCGCTGTTCGAACGCGACGTCGAGAGCATCTTCCCGACCCTCGACGAACTCGGCATCGGTTTCGTGCCGTACTCGCCCCTCGGCCGGGGATTCCTCACCGGCACCGCCAAGCCTGCCGCCGAATACGAAGAGGGCGACATGCGCACCTACGACCCGCGTTGGCAGCCGGGCAACTACGAGCAGAACGTCCAGGCCACGCAGCGGCTCGTCGAGTTGGCCGGATCGAAGGATGCCACGGTCGCCCAGCTCGCCCTCGCCTGGCTGTTGGCACAGAGTGAGCACATCGTGCCCATCCCGGGCACCCGCAGCGTCGCCCGCCTCGAAGAGAACGTGAAGGGCGCCGATCTCGTGCTGACGCCCGCCGACCTCGACGCGATCGCCGAGATCCTGCCGACCGGTGGCTTCGGGGCCCGCTATGCGGGAGGCATGACGCCCGTCTGGCAGTAGCGGCACACGGTGCGACAAGCGTCGCGCGCGAACCTCGCCCGTATCGAAGTGGTTAGTATGGCTAAATAACTATCGGGTGCGGGACGAGTGGACGGCGGTAACTGCGGGTGACGAGTGCGACAGCAGGCGGCTTCTCTCGGACCTTCGTCTCGCTGCGCACTCGCAACTACCGGCTGTTCTTCATCGGCCAGCTGATCTCGAACAGCGGCAACTGGCTCACCAACGTCGCGCTGACGCTGCTCGTGCTCGATCGCACGGGCAGCGGCATCGCGGTGGGGTGGCTGGTCGCGTGCCAGTACGGGCCGATCCTGCTGTTCTCGATCTGGGCCGGGTCGATCGCCGATCGGGTCGACAAGCGCAAGCTGCTCTACTGGACGCAGGCGCTCGAGATGGCCGAGTCGGTGGCGCTGGCGGTCTTCGCCTTCATCCCGCACACCCCGCTCGTCAGCTTCTACGTCATCGCGACGGCGGGCGGCTGCCTGCTCGCGGCCGACAACCCGGCGAGACGCTCGTTCGTGCGCGAGATGGTCGACCGCGACGTCGTGTCGAACGCCGTGGCGCTCTACAGCTCGATGGTCAACCTGTCGCGCATCGTCGGCCCGGCGATCGCCGGCGTGCTCGTCACGACGCTCGGCTTCGGGTGGGCGTTCACGATCGACGCGGCGTCGTACATCGCGGTGATCGTCTCGCTGATCGCCATGCGGGGCTCCGAGTTGCATCCGTCGATCAAGTCGAAGAAGGGCAGCGGGCAGGTGAGCGCCGGGCTGAAGTACATCTGGCGCACCCCGGAGCTTGCGGTGTCGTTCGGCATGCTGCTCGTGATCGGGCTGCTCAGCTACAACTTCAACGTCACCTTCCCGCTCTTCGTCGAGAAGGGGCTGCACGGCACGGCCATCCAATACACGCTGCTGTATTCGTCGTTCAGCCTCGGCGCCCTCGTCGGCACGCTCTTGGTGGCCCGACGATCGGTGATCACGCTGCGCACCATCGTGCTGAGCGCCGGCGCCTTCGGCATCGCCCTGACGGGGCTGGCCTTCGTGCCGAACATCCCGGCTGGCTATCTCGTCGCGGCGATCGTGGGCGGCACCTCGATCTCGTACATGACGGCGACCACGACCCTGGCGCAGCTGCGCGCCGACCCGCAGCTGGTGGGCCGGGTGGTCGCGGTGCAGACCGTGCTGCAGCTCGGCACGACGCCGATCGGCGGGCCGCTGCTCGGGTACGTGGCCGATCTCGCGGGCGCTCGCGTGCCGATCCTGATCGGTGGCCTGGCCGCGTTCGTCACCTTCGTCATCGCCGTGCTGGCCGGGCGTCGGCGGCTGGCGACGAACCCCGTCGTCGAGCAGGAGAAGGACGAACCCGCCCTCGACTAAAGGCTCGAGCCGGCGACCACCGGCTCGCCGCCCGAGTCGTGGCCCGAGTCTCCGCTCGCGTCGTCGACGGCCCGCGATCGCACGTTCAGCACGTGCGCGCGCATGGCCTCGGTCGCGGCTCCGGGCACGCCCGAGCGGAAGGCCGACACGATGCGGCCGTGCTCGACCAAGGCCTCGGCGACGTCGTTGTGGTTGCGCAGCACGGCCTGGCGCATGCGGTGCACGTGCGCGCTGAGGCTCTCCGAGAGGTCGAGCAGAAAGCGATTGCCGCAGTTCTCGAAGATGACCCGGTGGAAGGCCCAGTCGGCGTCGAAGTACTCGCGGAAGACGGCCACCGGCACGTCGCCCACGGCCGCCGCCCGGATCACACGGTCGCCGAGGATCGCATGCTGGTCTTCGGCTCGGACGAGCGGGTCCATCAGCTCGAGGGTGTGCGCCGACGCGCGCTCGGCGGCACTCGTCTCGAGCACGAGCCGCGCATCGAAGAGTTCTTCGATCTGCTGCCGGTCGAGCGGCGGGGCGACGCGATAGCCCTTGAGCGCTTCGCGGGTGACGAGGCCGGTGCGCTCGAGCTGCACCAGGGCCTCGCGCACCGGGGTGGGGGAGAGGCGGAGCCGCTTGGCGAGCGCGTCGATGGTGAGGCGCTCACCCGGCGAGACGACACCGTCGAGGATCAGCTCGAGCAGCACCGAGTAGACCCGATCGCGCAGCCCGCTGCGGTCGATGGCACCGCCGGGTGCCGACCCCTCGCCGGGCGGCGAGTCGGAGATCGCGTTCATCGAGCCCACGGTACCGGCCTTCTCGCTACTTCAGGCTGCCGACGCTCAGGCCGCCCTGCCAGTAGCGCTGCAGCAGCAGGAACGAGACGACGAGCGGGATGATCGACAGCAGCGACCCGGCGACGATCAGCGGGAAGAGCGGCGTCTGCGTCGCTCCGTTCGAGTTGGCGAGGCTCTGCCACTGCCCGAGGCCGACCGTGACCGGGTAGAGCTTCTCGGATGACAGCACGGTGAGCGGCAGGAAGTAGTTGTTCCACGTCGCCACGATCGACAGCAGCAGCACCGTCACGACCGCCGGCCGCAAGAGCGGCAGAGCGACCTGCACGAAAGTGCGCAGCTCGCCGGCGCCGTCGACTCGCGCGGCGTCGAGCAGCTCGGTCGGCACCGCATCGGTCGCGTACACCTGCATCAGGTACACGCCGAACGGGCTGAGCAGAGAGGGCAGGATCACCGACCAGGTCGTGTTGATGAGGTGCACCTGCGCCAGCAGAAGGAAGGTCGGGATCACCAGCGCAGTGAGCGGCACCATGACCGACCCCAAGAGCAGCGCCAGTGAGATCCTGCGCCCTCGGAAGTTGAATTTGGCGAAGCCGTAGCCCGCGAGCACCGCCAGGAGTGTCGCGCCCACCCCGCCTGTCAGGGCATAGAGGAACGAGTTGGCGAGCCACCGGAAGTAGATGCCGTTGTCGTAGGTGGCCAGCTGCGAGATGTTCGAGAACAGCGCGAACGTCTTGTCGAACCAGAGCGCGCCACCCGTGCCCGAGAACAGCCCGTGCGAGTTCTTAGTGCTCGCGACGAGCAGCCACCACAGCGGCAGCAGGAAGTACACGATCAGGATCACCAGGAAGATGTGGGCGATGACGTGGCGGCTCTGCCCCGGCCGACGGCCCCGGAGGCCGACCTCTTGATGCGTCGGCGGGTGGGCGTGGCAGACGCGTCGGCGGTGCTGTCGACGGGGCGGCGGACGCTTGCTGTCGAGCTGGACATCAGAGGATCCTGCCTTTCTTTCGCGTGGCGAAGAGGAAGATGTAGACCGCGATGAAGACGACGGCCCCGAGGGCGAACGACAGAGCCGACGCGTAGTTGAACTGCGTGTACGAGAAGGCCTGCGTGTAGGCGTAGATGTTCGGTGTGTACGAGGGGGTGATCGCGCCGTTCGACGCCGGCGTCAGAATGGTCGGCTCGGTGAAGAACTGGAACGTGCCGATGAGGGCGAACACCAGGATCAGGACGAGCGCGGAGGCCACCATCGGCACCTTCACGCGCACGGCGATCTGCCACGCGTTGGCACCGTCGATCTCGGCCGCCTCGTAGATGCTCGAGTCGATGCCGCGGAGAGCCGCGTAGATGATGATCATGTAGTAGCCGGCCCACTGCCAGTTGACGACGTTGATCAGGCCGCCGAAGACGTTGTGGCTGTCGAGGATGTTGGGCGCCGTCTGGTGGAAGAGCGCGAAGAACTGCGTCAGCGGCCCGAACTGAGGGCTGTAGAGGAAGCCCCACATGAGCGCGCCGATCACCGCGGGCACCGCGTACGGCACGAAGATCATCAGGCGCGAGAAGTTCGCCAGCTTCGTCGTGAGCGAGTCGAGCACGAGGGCCGCGGCCAGCGAGACGACCATCTGCACGGGGATCAGGACGAGCGAGAACAGCAGTACGAACAGCACGCCGCCGAGGAAGAGCGGGTCGGTGAACGCCTGCGCGTAGTTCGCGAGGCCGACGAACGCGTTGCCGGTCGCGAGCTTCTGCGTGAAGAGGCTCAGGCCGAAGGCGTAGACGAGCGGGGCCACCAGGAAGGCGAGGAAGACGACGCCGAACGGTGCGATGAAGAGCCACGCGATCCACTGGCGGCGGCCTCCGCGCCGCTTGGGGGCCCGGGGCGGGCGCGCCGCGCGTGCCGGGCGGGCTGCGGGGGTGCGGATCGTCGTGGTCATTTCTTCACCTGGAATCCCTGGCTCTGGGCGTACGAGACGGTGGTCGACTGGAGTTTCTGGAGGGCGGCGTCGACGGGCTTGCCGGCTGCGATCGCGATGGCCGCCGTGTTGACCTGGGCGTAGTAGAACTGCTGGAAGGGGCTGTAGACGGTGCCCTTGTAGCCGGCCGACGCCGGGATCCAGACCTCTTTGTTGGCCTGCTGGTAGGCGAAGAAGGGGTCTTTGGCCGGGGCGAACCAGCTGCGCTTCTGGGTCGGCACGTGCTGGGGGAAGTGCGCGCCGATGGTCGTCGGCGTCTCGTCGTTGAAGAGGTAGATCGCGACCTCGGCGGCGAGCTTCGGGTGCTTGCTCTGGGTGGTCACCGTGTAGGTCGACCCGCCCCAGTTGACCTGGGCGTTGTCGCCGGCGGCCCACTGCGGCAGGGGGGCGACCCGCCACGGGCTGCCCTTGCCGGGTGCGAAGCCGTTGCCGGTGAGGTGGCCCGGCTCCCACGACGGCGCGATCATCGTGGCGTACTTGCCGTCGCCGAGGCCTGCCGTGTAGTCGGTGGTCTGCTCGCCGGTCGTCGCCACGAGGTTCTTCGAGATCATGCCCTGCCAGAAGGTCATGACCTTCTGCCAGGCCGCGTTGTCGGTGTCGATGCCGATCGACGTGCGGTTCGACTGGTTGTACTCGAAGGCCTTCGACCCGGCCTGGTTGGCGAGCGACTGCTGGAACTGCGGGGTGTCGCTGGGGAAGTCGGCCATGGCCGGGCCGCCCTCGGCCTTGAGCTTCACCGCATCGGCCTCGAACTGGGCCCACGTGGTCGGCACGGTGAGGTGATATTTGTCGAAGATGTCCTTGCGGTACATCAGGGCGACCGGGCCGCCGTCGTCGGGGATGGCGTAGATGTCGCCGTCGCTCGAGATGTCCTTCAGCGTGCCGGCCGAGAAGTTCTGCCGCACCTTCTCGGCGCCGTACTTCGACAGGTCGACGAGAGCGCCGCGGATCTCGAAGCTCGAGAGGTACTCGGTCTCGATCATGGCGACGTCGGGGCCCCGCTGCCGGCGGCGATCGCCGTGTTGAGCTTGTTGTACTCGGCTGTGCCGGCCCCCACGTTGGCGATGCACGCCTGGACGTCGCTGTGCGCCTTGTTGAACGCGTCGGAGGCGACCTCGATCGTGGGCGACCACGACCAGACGGTGATCTTGGTCGCGTTCGGCTTGTCGATCGTGTTGCTGCAGGAGGCGTTGGAGTTGTAGCTGCTGCCGGCCGAGGAGGAGCAGCCCGAGAGCGCTGCCACCGCCGCGGCTACGACGGCGATCGCCATCAGCCGGTGCCGTCTCCAGGTGCGTCGAGTGAGCACTGGTCGTCCTTTCGTCCGCGGAACGTCGTCGTTGCGACGCGGTGGGACCCAGCATCGGCGCGAGCCGTAGCTTTGTCAAGGAAAGATTGTTAACAAAAGCTCAGACGGCGAAAACCTGCAGGATGCGCGGGCTCGGTACGACGGGTCAGCTCTCGTCACCGTCATGGTCGCTCAAGAGGCGCACGAGCGTGCCTTTGACGTGATCGACGATGGCCGCCTCCGCCGCGTCAGGATCGCCGGTGAGCAGCACGTCTCGAATCTGGCGGTGCTCGGCGTAGCCGACCGAGACGAAGTCGGGGTGGGCGCGGTTGCGCACCTGGAGAAAGAACGCGACCTGGCTGCGGATGAAGCGCCACGACCGCAGGAGTCGATCGTGGTCGGCGGCCTCGTAGACGAGGTCGTGGAACTCGAGGTCGAGGGCGACGGCCTCGGCCGCCGTCGTTGTGGGGGCGACGTTCTGCATGGCGGTCAGCACGTCGTCCATCCGCTGAGCGATCTCCGGGGTGATCCGGCTCGCTGCGCGCTGCATGGCGAGCCGTTCGAGCGCGATCCGCAGCGAGTAGACCTCTTCGATGTCGCGCCGACGGAGGGTCGTGACGAAGGCGCCGCGGTGCCGGCGCAGCTCGATGAAGCCCTCGTTGGCGAGCTGTTGGAAGGCTTCGCGCACAGGGCCGCGACTGACACCCAGCGCTTCGGCGAGCTCGCTCTCTTTGAGGTGCTCGCCTTCGCCCACCCGCCCCGACGCGATCATGTCGCGAAGAGCGTCGACGACGTTCTGCGAGAGGGCAGGGCTGACGTCGAACACGATCTGATCAGGAAGCGCCATGCGGACTCCAAGCAAAGATTGTTAACAATTATTCCTTGACAACGTCGTCGCGACGGGACGAGAGTCGTTGGCACGAGGCTACCGGCTGCGGCCGTCGGCGAGGTGGAATCACCCCGACGTGTGCACGAGACGTCTCGACCCCAGGACCCCGACGGAGAGGACCACAATGACCATCGCAGAGGACAAGAACCCGGGGACGGCGGTCGCGAGCGGCGTGCCCCAGTTCGCCCCCATGATCCTGAAGCCGCCCACGTCACCAGCGCCCGGGTCGACATCGACGCCGGCGCCGAGGGCACCGTGCTCGAGCCGGTCTGGGAGAGCCTCGGCTACGACGAGATCAACTGGACGTACACGCCGACGGGCAAGCGCCTCTTGAAGGACATCGCCGGGACGTCGGGCCGGCCCTTCCACGTGCGGCCGCACTACGTCTTCATGAGCGGATCGGGCTTCGGCCTGCCTCACTTCGGCAGCGGCAACGTCTATCACGAGGACGCCGCGGGCAACCCGGTCTACGACTTCCAGATCGTCGACGACACGTACGACGCCATCGTCGGGGCCGGCCACCATGTGCTGGTCGAGCTCGGCTTCACGCCCCGCGACCTTCTGCCCGATCGCGCCCTGGCCGAGCACACGATCATCGACAGCCCCACCGTCTACAGCGCCTACGAGGCCGGGCAGTGGTCGTACCCGCCGAAAGACCTCGGCAAGTGGGGTGACCTCGTGGCCGCCCTCGCACGGCACTCGCTCGAGCGCTACGGCGAGGCGGAGGTCTCGACCTGGCTCTGGGAGCTGTGGAACGAACCCGACATCTTCTACTGGCGCGGCACCCACCAGGAGTTCTGCGACCTCTACGAGGCCACCGCGAATGCGGTGCGCAGCGTGCTGCCCGACGCGAAGGTCGGCGGCCCCACGGTGACCGGCGGGGCGAACGGCGTCACCTTCCTCCGCGACTTCCTCGCCTTCGTCGTCGACCGTGCTCTGCCCATCGACTTCGTGTCGTTCCACACCAAGGGCTCGCACTTCACGCCGTGGCGCACCTACGGCGTGCTCGGTGCCGAGGCGCCCGAGAAGCAGTCGCCCTCGACCGGCAAGATGCTCTACGAGATGCGCACGCTGCTGCGGGTGATGGCCGAGTTCCCGTCGATCGCGAGCCTCCCGGCGATCGTCGACGAGTGCGACGCCGGGGTGCCTGCGCACTGGGGTGTGTACGACAACTCGAACTTCGAGTTCCAGAACACCGAGTACTACCCGGTCTTCCAGATCAACCTGATGAAGAAGATCCTCGACCTCAACGAACAGGAGATCGCGAGCGTCAACCGCGCGACCACGTGGAGCTTCTACTTCGAAGGCGAGCGCTACTTCGAGGGCACTCGGGCCTTCCTCACCGCGGGCGGCGTCGAGAAGCCGTTCTTCAACGCCTACCGCGCTCTCGGCCTCCTCGGCGACCGCCGTCTGCCGGCCACCTCGGACGCGAGCTGGCACGTCGACGAGCTCGACGACACCCTCGAGACCGGGGCTCCCGAAGAGGTCGACGTTCTCGCCTCGGCATCCGACGACGGCCGCGTCACCGCCCTGGTCTACCGGCACGCCGACGACCAGTACCACCGCGGCGACGCAGAGGTGCCGGTCAGCGTCTCGATCACCGGGCTCGCCTCGGCCAGCTACCGTCTCGAGCACTTCCGTATCGACAGAACGCACAGCAACTCGCACACGGTGTGGAAGAGCCTCGGCAGCCCGCAGGATCCGACACCGGAGCAGCTCTCCGCGATCCGCGACCGGCAGGGGCTCGAGCTGCTCGACGAGCCGAGCACCGTGTCGCCGACCGACGGGGCTGTCGAGCTGCCCGTCTCGCTGCCGTCGACCGCGGTCTCGGTGCTCGTGCTGACCCCCGAGGTCGCGTGATGGCCGAGACGGGCCCTTCCACGGCGGGCGTGGATGTCGGCGGGGGAGTCGTGCTGCCGCAGGTCGGCTTCGGCGTCTTCCAGATCCCGCCCGATGAGGCGCAGAAGGCCGTCGAAGACGCCCTCGCCGCGGGCTACCGGTTGATCGACACCGCTGCCGCCTACAACAACGAGGCCGGCGTCGGCGCGGGCATTCAGGCGAGCGGCGTGCCGCGCGACGAGATCGTCGTGACGACCAAGCTGCGGAACGGCAACCAGGGGGCACGGTCGACACGAGAGGCCATCGAGCGGAGCCGCGACGCGCTGGGGGTCGATCACATCGACGTCTACCTCATCCACTGGCCGTCGCCGGCGCGCGACCTCTACCGCGAGAGTTGGAGCGACATGGAGGCGGCCGTCGGCGACGGGCTCGTCCGGTCGATCGGGGTCTCCAACTTCTTGGCCGAGCACCTCGAGCGGCTGCTCGCGTCGACGTCGACGAGGCCGGCCCTCAACCAGTTGGAGGTGCACCCGACCTTCCAGCAGCGCGAACTCACGGCGCTGTGCGAGCAGCACGGCATCAAGGTCGAGGCGTACAGCCCTCTCGGGCAGGGCGCCGACCTCGGCTCGCCGGTCGTGGCGGGGATCGCTCGACGCCTCGGTGCGACACCCGCGCAGGTGATCCTGGCCTGGCATCTCGCCCACGGGCGGGTCGTCATCCCCAAGAGCGTCAGGCCCGAGCGGATGGCCGAGAACCTCGACGTGACGGGGCTGCGGCTGAGCGATGCCGACCGGCGCGCGATCGACTCGCTCGAGACCGGGGTCAGGGTCGGCGGGGATCCTGCGACCTTCGAGATCACCCAGATCCGCTGAACGTTACACACACTCAGATTCTTCGAACAGCCAGAGAAGAGCTCGTCCCATGACCACCTCCTTCCCCACCTCGCCGACCGTCGTCGTCACCGGTGCGGCATCCCTCCGCGGCATCGGCCGCGCCACCGCCACCCGTCTCGCCGAGCACGGCTGGAACGTCGGGCTGCTCGACCTCGACGGGGGCGCGTGCGCCGATCTCGCGGCCGAGCTGCACGACCGTTTCGGAGTCGAGGCCCACGGTGTCGGCGCAGACGTCGTCGACCGGGGCGCCGTGCAGGCGGCCGTCGACGAGCTCGAAGCCAAACTGCCGCCGCTCACAGCCCTCGCCAACATCGCGGGCGTCTCGTCGCCGGTGCCCTACCTCGAGCTCGACGCCGACGAATGGCGCCGCGTGATGAGCATCAACCTCGACGGCGTGCACAACGTGTCGCAGCGCGTGGCCCAGAGCCTCGTGCGCTCGGGCGTCGGCCGTATCGTCAGCCTGTCGTCGGTCTCGGCCCAGCGCGGTGGCGGCACCTTCAGCAAGACGCCCTACTCGGTGGCGAAGGCCGGCGTGATCGGCCTCATGCGCTCGCTCGCCCGCGAGCTCGGTGAGTTCGGTGTCACCGCGAACGCGATCGCCCCGGGCCCGATCGACACCGACATCATGGGCGGCACGCTCACCGACGAGCGCAAAGAAGAGCTCGCCGAGGATCTCCTGATCCGTCGCGTCGGCACCCCGGACGACATCGGCGCCGCCATCGAGTTCTTGATCGGGGCCGACGCCGGCTGGATCACGGGCCAGACGCTCAACGTCGACGGCGGGCTCTATATGCATTGAGCTGCGACGCGCACTGACCTGCGACGCGCATTGACTTGCGACGCGCACTGACCTGCGACGCGCACTGACCGCCCACGACGACAACGGCCGTGCCGCCCTCCGAAGCGGGCTGCACGGCCGTTGTCGTCGTCCGCTACTTGATCGTGTAGCTGTAGGGGAGGCCGAAGAGCTCGTCGGTCGACGTCTGCCCGTACGGCGGGACCGCGTTCACGTAGTCGTCGACGTAGAGCGTGCCGTTGACCTTCGTCCCGCTCGCCCCACGCGGGGTGATCGTCACCTTGACGACCGCGGAGGCACCCGGGGCGATCACGACCGGCGCGAGGTTCTCGTCGTTCGGGTTCACCGCGAGCTCTTCGAAGTCACCGGTCGTCGACGTGACTGCCGCATCGAAGGGCTTGGTCACGACGCTCGCCTGGATGTCGGCGGTGCCGGGCGTGGCGGGAGCCGCGTAGGGGCCGCACTCCGTCGGTGCCGCGAACCAGCCGCCCGCGCCCACCTTGCCTCCGGTCGGCGTGTACGACAGGCTCTCGCTCGTCGCGCACAACGACCCGGTGCTCTCGGCCGTCGGCGTGCTGCCGAGGTCGGGGTCGCCCTGGAAGAGGCCGGCGTCGAACTCGATCGGCAGCGACGACGTGGCCGTGATGCCGAGGCCCGACGACTGGGTCGGCACGAACCACTCCGGCTCGCTCGTCGTCAGCGGCAGGGCGAGGCCCGACGTCTGGTCGAGACCGGTGAGGGGCAGGATCGCCGACGTGTTGAGACGCGGGTCGACGAAGAAGTCCTCAGGGGCCTTGCCGTTGTTCGTGATCGTGACGGGCACGGTCACCGCCTTGCCTGCTGCGAGCTTGCCCCCCGTCGGCAGACCCGGTGCGCTGGCCTTCGCCGCGTTGAACGCGACGCTGCCGGTGTAGGGGTCGGAGACCTCGTTGCCGACGACCGGCGACGCAAAGTCGACGATCAGAGTCCAGACACCGGGGGTCGGGTCGACGGTCCAGGCCGTCGCCGAGAGGGTCGACGTGCCCTCGGTGCTGTTCTGGCCGTAGCCCAGCGTGTTGCCGTCCGGGCTGACGAGGTACTCGCCGATCGGGTTCTCGGCATCGTTGGCGAGCGTGGTGCTCGCCGTGATGTTGTGCACACCGCGCGGCACCGAGAACTCGTAGTACTGCTCCTGGCCCTGGCCGTTGGGGCGGCCGTTGCCGCCGGTCAGCGTGCCGCTGAAGCGGCCGCCGTGCGCGACGTCGATGGTGCTGCGGAGAGTGACCGGGATGGTGCTGACGCCGGTGGTGCCGGCCTTCGAGGTGAAGACGACCGAGCCGGACGAGTCGCCGGGCGACGACGGGGTCGTCTCCGTGACGCGGATCGTCTTGCTCTGGCCGGCCCCGAGCAGCAGGGTGGGGTTCGAGACGCTGCCGAACGGCACGTACTTCTGCGTGGCGGTGCGCCAGACGACCTTGCCGTTGGTGCCGCTGTCTTTCGTCGTGAGGCCGAAGACGTAGCCCGTCCAGGTGCCGGGAGTCGGGTTCACCACGTCACTGTTGCCGTAGTTGCCGACACCCTGGGCGAACGAGTGGGCCGCGAACTTGCCCGTCGGGTCGATGAGGTCCATCCGGACCCGCTGGTTGTTGCCCAGGGCCGGGTCGCCCGGGTAGGCGAGCGAGGCGTCGAGGCGGTTCTGGCCGGGCTTCACGGTGAAGGTGAACTTCTCGTAGTTGTTCGGCAGGCCCTGGAACCCGATGATCTGCGGGCTGGCCGTGTCGCTGAGCGTCACGCTGCCGGTCTGCACGTTCTGGTCGGGGCCGATGGCGCGGGTCGAGACACCGACCAGCTGCGGGCGCGAGCCCGAGTTGGTGACCGTGACCGGGAGGCTCTCACGAGCGCTGGGCGTCGAGGTGGCCTGCAGCGAGACGGCCGACTTGACGAGGCTGGCATCCTGCGACGACGTGCGGGTGACCGGCTTCTGGATCGTCCCGGCCAGCTGTACCGCCTTGTAGGCGTTGACGAGGCCCGCGCCCTGCTCGGTGGCCGGAGCCCCGAGGTCGGTGGCGGTCGAGACCAGGATCTGTTTGACCAGCGCGGGGGTGGGAACCGCGCCGCCGTGCGTCTTGCCGTAGGCCTGGATCACGAGTGCTGCGGTGCCGGCCGTGAAGGGAGCCGACTCGCTGGTGCCACCGGACTCTTCGACGTCGGAGGGGTTGCCCTTGAAGTCGGTGCAGTCGGCGTACGTCGTGCTGGCGTCGCACGAGGCGAAGCTGAGCTCACCGGGTGCCACGAGGTTGATCGTGCCGCCGGTCTCGTTCGTGCCGCCCGACGAGAGCGACGAGATGTTGTTGTTCAGCCAGCCGTTCTTGGCGAAGTAGCGCGCGTCGGCGTAGTCGGTCTGCGCGTAGAAGCGGAGGTCGGTCGAGGCCCCCACCGAGATGACGGCGGGGTCGGTCGCGGGCGAGCCGATGGTGTTCGTCGAGCCGGCGTCGCCGGACGAGACGGTGACCGTGACTCCTGCGGCGACCGCGGCCTCGTCGAACTGGTCGGTCACGTCGAGGGTGCGCACGTCGGGGAAGGCGTTCGTGCCGAACGACTCGTTGAGGATGTTGACGTGCTCGGTCTGCACCGCGTAGTCGATGGCCTGGAGGAAGTTCGACTCGGTGGTGAGCTCGTTCTCTCCGAACACGTTGAGGCCGACGAGGCTCGCGCCGGGCGCCACACCCTCGATGCGGATGTTGCAGGCCGCCGCGGTCGGCTGGGCCGAGAAGTTCTGCACGTCGTAGACGTGCTTGCCCTGGCCGGCGATCGAGTTGGCGTCGAGGAAGGCCTCGCCGCCCGTGGTCGGCTGGCCGGGGCCGTCGCCGGTGAAGTCCTCGGTGTCGGTGAAGGCACTCGACGTCGGATCGTTCGGGTTGCGGAGGAAGTTGACGTTGCTCGGGTCGATGCCGTCGGCGATGTAGGCCACCTTGACGCCGGTGCCGGTGAAGCCGAGCGAGCGGGCGGTCGCCGCGTGCGGGTCGTCGGAGTCGACGTGCATCAGCGAGAGGGCCTCGGGGTCGAGCTGCACGGCGCCGTTCGCACCGCACGCTCCGGGGATGTCGTTGGGGGTGAGCGCGCTGCTCGTCGGGTAGCCGGACGACGTCGGCGTCGTGGCGGGGGCCGCGAGGTGGATGACGGAGTCGGGGATGACCTCGGCAACCGCCGGGTCGGCCGAGAGACGGCTCTGCTCGGCCGCCGAGACGGTAGCCGAGACGATGTTCGACGTGGTGAACGTCTTGATGTGGGTGGCGCTGACCTGCTTCAGCTCGGAGACGACCGGTGCCTGCACGCTCTTGATCTTCGTGGAGCGCTGCTTGGCGGCGCTGGTGCCGACGTGCGCCGGCGCGAGCTGCGACTTGAGGATGACGATGACCTTCTTGTCGACGTGCTGGGCCAGCTTCGTCGCCATCGACGGAGTCAGGGCGGCCTGCGCGCTCGGCGAGAGGGTGCTCGTCGCCGGTGCGGCCGAAGCCGACCACGGTGTCATCAGCATCAGAGCCCCTGCGGCGGTGGCCGCTACTGCTGCGGATATGGTCGTTCGGCGTTTGTACACGGGTCCTCCGACGTTGGTTGACGCGCGTCGACCCCCCTGGCGGTTCCGATCGAGCGGAGCCCGGAGCGACGCGATGTCCGAATCCAAACACAGTCCCTATGACTGGGGCTAGACCTCTGTGTGAAGATCGTGTGACGGCTTGCGCTTTTCGCCCGCAGTCACTTGCCGAGAACGTACGAAGCCCAGCAGGAAAAGCGCCAGGGCGATGACCGCGAGAGCTGCGCCGACCAAGGGCACGGCGCTCGCGCCCGGCAGAGAGCCGAATCCGCCAAGAACGGCTGCGCCGAGAATCGGCGCAAGGGCGATTCCGACGTACATCGCCGTCGAATACCACGAGAGGGCGATGCCGGCGACTTTCGGCTCGATGCCGACGAGGCGGTGCTGCACGGGCACCACCACGCCGAAGGCAAGGACGCCCCACAGTACGAAGCCCACCGCGAGGGTCGCGTACGACCCCTCGACGAGCGGCAGGATCGCGAGGACCACCGCCTCGCCGCTCAGCCCGATGGCCACCACGGTTCGGCTGCCGAGCCGGTCGGTCAGACGGCCGGACAGGTTCGTGCCGATGATGCCGCCGACGCCGTAGAGCAGCAGCAGGATCGCGAGGAGGCCGCTGGACCCTGCCGTCGCTTTCGCCGTGACCGGGGCCGAGAAGATGTACACGACGTTGAAGGCCGTGGTGAGCACGAGCACCGCCACGAGCGTCAGGACGATCGCGCGACCGCGCAGGGCGCCGAGGCGCTCGCGCACGCCGATCACCGGCCCGACGGGAACGCCGCGGACCACGACGGCGAGAACGACGGCGACCACCGCGCCGAGCACGGCCAGGGCGCCGAGGGGCAGTCGCCAGTCGCCGCCGGCCGCCAGGGCGGTGCCGACGGGGGAGCCGAGCGCGGTGGCCAGTGTGAAGCCGAGGGCGGCGATGGCGAGGGCGCGGCCGCGCTGATCGGGCGGAAGCAGAGTGGGCGCGGCTGCGGTGGCAGCGGGCACGAGTGCGGCGCCGCCGAACGCGGCGAGGACCCGGCCCAGCTCGAAGACCGCGAGGCTCGGCGCGATCGCCGTGATGGCCGTACCGATCGCGATGACCGCCAGCCCGCCGGCCATGAGTCGGGTGCGGTCCATGCTCGCGAAGACGATCGAGACGATCGGTGAGGCCACCGCGACTATCAGCGAGTAGAGCGTGATCGAGTAGCCGACGCGGGCCTCGGTGGTGTGCAGCCCGTCGGCGATGCGGCCGAGCAGGCCCGCGATGACGAAGGCGTTCGTGCCGACCACGAAGAGACCGGCGGCCAGGATGCCGAGGCGCAGCGTCACGATGCGCGAGGAGTACGATTGTTCGATAACCGTCATACGATCAAGTTAGCGGATAGTTTGATGATTGTCGAACTAATTCGGAGAGGTCCCACGTGCCCGACTACCCCGTTCCCGACATCGCGGACGTCGAGCTCGTCGAGATCCTGAAGGCCGTCGCCGACCCGATCCGGTTGCACATCATCAGCGTCCTCGCCGACGGCGAGCCTCGATCGAAGACGCTCGACGGCTGGAGGCTGGACGTGACGAAGTCGACGATGTCGCACCATTTCAAGATCCTGCGCGAGGCGGGCCTCACACGCACCATCGTCGATGGGCGCAACCACTCGATCCAATTGCGGCGCACCGAGCTCGACGAGAAGTTCCCCGGCCTCCTCGCGGCCCTCACCGCCCCTGGCGCCGACGACCCCTCCGCCTGACGCGGTCGCTGTAGAACTTGTTCTACAAGATCGGTAGGCTTGAGGTCATGATCACCCACAGTGCTCGCGACGGGGCTCGTGCGGGGCTTCCCTCCGTCGGCGTTCGCGAACTCAAGCAGAACGCCTCCAAGGTCGTGGCTGAGGTCGAGGCCGATCACATCATGCGTGTCGTGACGATCAACGGTCGACCCGTTGCGGGCATCGTTCCGCTGGAGGTCCTCGATGTGATCCTCGTGGACGGCCCCGGGCATCGGGTCGAACGGGTCGGCGTCAGCTCCGCAGACTTCGACGCTGCAATGGCTCGCTTCCCGGTGCCGCGGATGACGACGGACGAGATCGACGAGTGGCTTCACGACACCGACCAGGCCGCACCCGAAGAGCCACTGATCGACCCGTGGGAGGAAGCCGGGCTGTGATCCTGTTCGACACGTCAGTGCTCATCGCCTACGACCAGCTCGACATTCCCGCCGGCGACTACGTGTCGAGTGCAGTCGTCCTCGGCGAGTTGCACTTCGGCGTCGCGACGGCCAAGAGCATTTCGATGCACAGTCAGAGGCAGGCTCGGCTTGCCCGAATTCGGAGGACGGGCATTCAATGGCTGCCCTACACCGAGTCCACTGCCACATTCCACGCCGAGCTCATGACGGCCATTCACCCGCACGCGCCGGGCAAGGCCCGTGCGCGCGACATCATGATCGCAGCCACCGCCTACGAGCTCGGGGCCAGCCTCGCCACGCTCAACCCGGTCGACTTCCGGCACATCGACGCTCTCGTCGAGATCGTCGTCCCTCCTCGCGTGGCCTGACGGGCCGGCGCACGAGCGGAGCCCGGACGGGGGCTGACACGAGGCCACGTCTCGGGTCATGATTGACGGCGGGGGTCGGGACGGCCGGTGCCAGACGATCGAGGGGATCGACATGCCGCTACGAGAAGCCGCACGCGAGATGCGAGACGTCTACGCGAACGAGATCGCGCGCGCGGTCCATGCGGGCCAGGAGCCCGACCCGTTCGCCGTCGTGTCCTGGGCGAAGTACGAGGCCGAGGCGACCTCGGGGGAGCCTCCCCGCACCTGAGCGCTGCGGTCGTCGCGGTCAGTGGCGGGAGGCGATCCAGCCCATCAGAGCCTCGACGTCGAGGCCGAAGGGGCGGTCTGCTGTTCCCGGGGGCAGGATCCCGTCGACCTGGCCCCACATCGCGTCGTTCGCTGTCGCGCCTCCGAGGCGTCTCGCCTGGACGATCGCCAGCATCTCGCACGCGAGCACGTCGCGCAGGCCGTCGAGGGACTTCTCGCACGCGGCGGCCGCTTCGAGCGCGAACGACTGCGCGTCCTCCTGGCCGAGCGACGTCTCGATCAGGCCGAGGCTCGCAGGGGCCGAGCTTCGCACGAGTTCGTGGACGACCCCCGCGGCCCGCTTGTGCACGGTGACCATGCCGGCGTGGAGGCCCGGCTGCGACGAGAGCTGGCGCGGGAGGCCGGTCACGCGGTCGTCAAGGAGGCGGTGCAGACGTGCGGCGGACAGTTCGGCGAGGTGGATGACGGCCGAGCGGAGGGCGTCGAGGCCGGCCGCCAGCTCGAAGCCGTCGAAGCCGGCGGTGCCGATGAACGCGGTGTCGTCGCGAGTCTCGTCTTCGGCACCCGCTTCGACATCGACGAAGGCAGGGGAGTCGGTGACCCCGTCGAGAGCTCGCCGTGCGGCCAGCCCGAGGGCGACGGCGGTGCGCTCGAGATGAGCCAGCGCCGGCGCCGTGACGCGGAACGAGACCGGGGCCTGCAGGGCCGAGGCGACCGCCCGTGATCCTGCGCCCTCGCGGATGCGCCCGGCGATCGCTTGCTGGACGTCGTCGCCGCGGATCACCTCGTCGCGCAGCGGATCGCGGCTGGCATTCGTGAGGTCGAGCTCGGCCGACAGCGCAGCCTCGACGACCCGGCCCAGGATGCGGGACTGCCGCACCCGGGCGAGCACCAGCGCGGTCGCCACCGGCACACCCTCGATGAGCGCGACGCCCTCTTTCGGGCCGAGGCCGAAGGGGGCGACACTCACCTCCGGGCTGCCCGCGATGATCGCCGCCCCGAGGTGGGCGAGGGGGATGATCTCGCCGGCGGCTCCGTTGCGCGTGGCCGGGATCGGGGGCAGCGCGCTGCGGTTCAGCATTTCGACGAGGTGCTGGCAGAGCTCGGGAGACACTCCGGCGTCGCCGTTGAGGAGGGTTCGGAGGCGGACGGCGATGGCGAGGCGGGTCTCATGGGCGTCGAGCCACGGCCCGGAGCCGACGGCGCGGGCTCGCATGAGGTTCTCTTGCTGTCGTCGCTGCGCGTCGGCATCGAGCCGGACGGTGCTGGCCGCGCCCATGCCCGTCGTGACCCCGTACACCGCGTCGCCGCGCTCGAGTCGGCGCAGCAGCTGCTCGCGTCGCCCGCCCAGCCGTGCCACCAGTTCGCCGCCGAGCCGGAGGTGCCGCCCGTCGGCCACCGCCATGCAGGCGTCGGCGTCGAGGTCGGCCGGGGCGTCGACTTTGAGGGCGTCGGGGTGGGTGGGGCTCATCGGCGGGAGCTTGTCGGCGTCACGCCTCCACTCTGGCACGGGCTGCTGAGATCGCGGGGCGGAGTCCGGATCGCGGGCACACGCCGGCTCCGCCGACCTCACGCTGCCCGCAGACCGCGCGCCCGCCAGCCAGACGTCCCGCCCGCTCGTCAGGACGACGCAGCCCGAGTGCCCGACCCGGCGCGCCGAGCGGTCCCGCCGCGCACCACAGCCCGCGGCGCCGTGATCCTGCTCAGCACCCCGTAGGCGACACCGCCGACGAGCGGCCCGACGATCGCCGAGAGGTCGGCCCCGCCGAGCGCCGCCGAGACCGGCCCGGTGAACGGGGTCGTGTCGATGCAGAGTGTCGCGGCCGCGGCCCCCGCGACGAGGGCGACGATGCCGGCCCAGTTCCAGCCGCGGTGGTACCAGAACGGGCTCGACGGCGACTCGTCGGCGAGAGCGGTGTGGTCGTACCGGTTGCGGCGCCGCACGATGTCGATCACGTAGATCGCCATGGCCGGGCCGAGCAGGGCGACGGTGAGGGTCAGGATGCTGCTGATCGCGTCGAGAAAATTCGTCACGAACAGCGCGTAGCCGGTCACCCCGACGGCGACCGCCGCGTCGAAGACCACGGTGACCGACCGCCGCCACGGCACCCCGGCGGCCTGGAGCGCGAGGCCGGTGCTGTAGGCGGTCAGCACGTTGTTGGTGATGAGACCGACGATGATCATGCCGAGGAACGCGGCGTAGAACCAACTGGGCAGGATGCCCTCGAGCGACGTCTGCGGGTCGGTCATGTCGACCGCCGTGGCCGCGAAGGCGCCGAGCAGGCTGAGCACGACGGACGGCAGGAAGCTGCCGAGGAAGGTCCAGCCCATGACGGCCCGAGGCGACGAGGCGGCCGGCAGATAGCGCGAGAAGTCCGCGCTCGTGCCCCACGAGAGCGGGCACGCCGCGATGATCGCGAAACCGACCAGAGCGACGGCCCAGAGCGCCCACCCGTGCACGGCGTCGTTCGCGGGTGTCGCATAGTGGAAATCGGTGTGTCGCACGACGAACCAGCCGAGCACGACGAGCGCCGCGAAGAGCAGCCACGTGAACCCGCCGCTCAGCCGCTGGATGGTCGCGTGGCCCAGCACGGCGATGGTGAAGGTCACCACGGCGGTGCCGACGATGATCGCCGCCTTCGACCAGAGTGGCACTGCGCCGAAGAAGTAGTGCACCAGGGCGAACCCGGCGAGCGACCCGGTCGCGAGGTTGATGGCCTCGTAGGCGACACCGACGACCCAGCCGAGGATCAGCGTGTAGACCCGGTTGCCCCGCACGCCGTACATGGCGCGCGTGATGATCTCGCTCGGGGTGCCGGCCGCCGGCCCGCTGATCGCGACGAAGCCGACGGCGATCCAGAAGAGGTTGCCCGCGACGATGACGAGGCCCGCCTGCCACAGGTTCAGGCCGAGCATCACCATGAGCCCGCCGAGCACGACGTAGAGGTAGGTGATGTTCGACGCAGCCCAGATCGCGAAGAGCGAGCGGGGCCGACCGTGCCGCTCGGCGTCGGGGACGTAGTCGGTGCCGTGCGTCTCGATTCGACCTGACCGGTCGGCGCGCGGCTCGACTTCGACAGTGCTGCTCATGGTTCGCCCTTCCGCGATCTGTTATTGGTGCTGGAGTCAACAGCACTGTTGGCCCTAGAGTCAACAACATGGCCGATGTTGTTACACGCGAGAAACCTCGACGGCGCAAGAGCCCCGTCGAGCGCCGCGACGAGATCGTCGAGGCGGCAAGCCGGCTGGCGATCGGCGACGGCCTCGGCGCAGTCACGGCGAAAAGGGTTGCTCAGGATCTCGGGGTCGTGCCGGGTCTCGTCACCCACTACTTCTCGTCGATCGACGACCTCGTCGCCGCCGCCTTCGTGCTCGCTGCGGCCCGCGAGCGGGACGAGCTGTACGCCTCGGCCCGTGCCGCCGCTCCGACATCGGTCGCCGGGCAGCTCGGCGCCCTCCTCGACTCGTACGTCGACCCGGGGCGCGACACGATCAGCCTCCTCTGGCTTGACGCCTGGCAGGACAGCCGGCGGCGACCCGCGCTCGCCGACGCCGTCGAGGGCCAGATGCTGCTCGACTACGACGCGCTCGCAGAGCTCATCGAGGAGGGGATCGTGAGCGATGGGCTCCTGGTGCCCGACCCTCGGGAGGCCGCCGTCAGCGTCATGGCCCTGGTCGACGGGCTGAGCATCCGCGCCGCCGTGCGCGACCGTATCGACTACGCACCCGTCGTCGAGGTCTTCACCGAGACTGCGTCGCGCCTCCTGGGGCTCGCACGCTGACGGCGGGCGGGGCCGCGGGGTATTCTCGGCGCGATGAGCATCGCAGAGCCCGCCCGCACCCGCCCGCTGACCGACGACGAGTTCGCCGCGTGGCGCGACGCGCAGCTCGCCGACTACGCCGAGAGCCTCGAGCGCTCGAGCGGCATCTCGCCGGAGTCGGCGCGCGCTCGCTCCGAGAAGGAGTTCTTCGGCGCCCTGCCCGACGGGCTGCAGACGGCGCGCATGCACGTGCTGGCCGTGCTCGACGCGGCCGGCGAGAAGGCCGGCGTGCTGTGGGTCGGGCCGCATCCCTCGTTCGACGGCTCGGGATACGTGTACGACATCGTCATCGAGCAGGATCACCGCGGGGCTGGCCTCGGCCGGGCGACGATGCTCGCCGCCGAGGAGGTGTCGAAGGCGGAAGGCTGGAGCAAGATCGGCCTCAACGTCTTCGGCGACAACGAAGTGGCGCGCGGCCTCTACGACTCGCTCGGCTACGCCGTCGCCTCGACACGCATGATCAAACCGCTCTGACCCGCCACACCACCCGCGCAGTCGAAGGAGACACCGTGACCGACCAGCCCGACCGCACCCTGGCTCCCGCCCGCACCCCCGCCCCGCCGTTCGACGCCGAGCTGGGCGCGGCCCTCGAGGAGCTCGGCGACCTGATGGACCCGACCCTCACGCCGGACAAGCTGCAAGCGCGCCGCGCTGCTCCCACGATCCCGATCGACGAGATCATCGGCGGCCGGGCGATCCGCCGCACCGAGCGCACCATCGAAGCGGGCGGCGTCGAGATCGCGCTGTCGATCTTCGAGCGGGACGATCACGAGACGGCCGGCATCGGCATCTACTACACGCACGGGGGCGGAATGGTGGCCGGCGACCGGTACTCCGGCGCGGCCGAATACCTGCAGTGGGTCGAGGCCTTCGACGCCGTGGTGGTCTCGGTGGAGTACCGGCTGGCGCCCGAGCATCCTGACCCGGCGCCTGTCGACGACTCGTACGCCGGCCTCGTCTGGGCGGCCGAGCACGCCGCCGAGCTGGGCATCGACCCGTCGCGTCTCATCGTCGCGGGAGTCAGCGCCGGGGGAGGCCTGGCGGCCGGGCTCGCCCTCCGCGCGCGCGACCAGGGTGGCCCTGCGCTGGCCGGCGCACTGCTGATCTGCCCGATGCTCGACGACCGCAACGACACCGTGTCGAGCGCGCAGATCGACGGCTTCGGCGTCTGGGATCGCACGAGCAACGACACGGGCTGGAACGCCCTGCTGGGCGACCGCCGCGGCACGGACGGCGTGTCGATCTATGCGGCGCCGGCCCGGACGACCGATCTCAGCGGCCTGCCGCCCACGTTCATTGACTGTGCGACGGCCGAGGTCTTCCGCGACGAGGACGTCGCCTATGCCACGTCGATCTGGCAGCATGGCGGTGTCGCCGAGCTCCACGTCTGGCCCGGCGGCTACCACGCGTTCGACAACTTCGCGCCCGCGGCGCAGTTGTCGATCGAAGCCAGGGCTGCCCGTGTCGCGTGGATGCGCCGGGTGCTCGGCGCCTGAAAGGCCCGGCTCGGGCGCAGCGCACGCTCGTGGGCCCCAGCAGCGCGTTGACTTCGACGCCGATGGTCGAGGCGCTCGTCGTCGACCACGCCGAATTGCTCGCCGTCAGGTCCGTTCGCACGGCGATCGGGTAGGTGGCAGGCCGAGCCCGAGGAGGGACGCCGTCGACAGCGCCGCCGACAGTGCCGCCCCCGTCGCCGTCGCGTAGGCCGTGCCGTTGAAGGGGAGTGCGAGGTCGTTCGGCGTCGTGCCGGTGTAGCTCCAATTGATCGTGACCGTCGTGCCGTCGGCGTTGTTCGCGCAGGTCGGATTCGTCGCTGCGACGGGTGTCCTCATGGCGAAGGTCGAGGTCGGGTTGGCGGTGGTCGCCCTGAATGCGACCGCGTCCGCGCGCGGCTGCGGCGCCGCCGAGCACACGGCCCCGGCGATCAGCAGCACCGTGAGCGCCGCCCCGGCCTGCCGCAGGCGGCGCACGTTCCGCGGCAGTCGGTGCCGGTCGAGCCGGGCTTGAGGCCGGTCGCCGTGAAGAGCGCGACGTTGTTGTCGTCGTCGGTGAGCGCCACGGATCCGGCGCTCCAGTTGCTCGTGGGGTTCGACGTCGTGGCCGAGAACGCCGAGTACGACGCGGTGCCGACGACGATGCCGGAGGCGTCGAGGGCCGTGGGAATCGCGATCCAGGCGGCGATCTTGGCGCGAAAAGGGTGACGAAAGGCATGGCTGTAATCCCGGGTGTGGGGCTGACCCGCGGTCGGTCGACCGCCTACAGGTGAAGCGGGATGGATGGGCAGTGGTTAAGTGCTCACCCGGTGTGGTTACGACCGAACTAATCGGGTCGGGCCGGGTCGGGTCGGGTCGGGTCGGGTCGGGTCGGGTCGGGTCGGGCCGGGTCGGGCCGGGCCGGGCCCACAAGACCTCCCTGCGGGGGACTGGACGGGGTTGTCGACCCCGTTGTCAACCCTCTGCCGCAACGGATCGCCCGGCGTACGGTCGACCGATGACACCCTCCGACGACACATCGACCACCGACGGCTCCACGAACGTCACCGACGAGCAGAAGAAGCACACCGACTCGCTCGGCGACGGCTCGCCCACCGGCGACGCGACGGAAGACCCGAAGCAGGACAGCGACACCACGTCGGGCGGTGAGCCCGAGTGAGCGACCCTAAGCCGCAGGGCGTGCCAGACCCCGACGAGGTCGACCCCGAGACCGGCACCGAGCCCGACGGCACGCCCGTCGACAACCCGTCCGGGCTCGTCGCGGCCTGACCGGCCGGCCGCTACCTGATCCACTCGCCGCCGATTGGCTCTGTCGAAAGAGCCGGTCGGCGACCACTCTGTCTGCATGAGACTCAACCCTCTCGCGATCCGGCTGCCGGCGCTGGTCGTCGGCCTCGTGCTGTACGGCGCTGCGATCTCACTCTTGGTGCGCGCCCACGTCGGCGTCGAGCCGTGGGACGCCTTCGCCCTGGGCATCGCGCGGCACACCGGCTGGAGCTTCGGCCTGCTCACCAACGTGATCGGCGCCCTCGTGCTGCTGCTGTGGTGGCCTCTGCGTCAACGACCCGGGCTCGGCACCGTGCTGAACATCGGCGTCGTGGGGTCGAGCGCCCAGGTGGGCCTCATGATCCTGCCGTCCGTGTCGTCTCTACCCGTGCGCATCGCGCTCTTCGCCGCCGGCATGCTGCTGCTCGCCGTCGCGAGCGGGCTCTACATTGGCGCCGGGTTCGGCCCCGGGCCCCGCGACGGCCTCATGACCGGACTCAACCGCAGGCTCGGGGTGCCGATCTGGTTGTCGCGCACCGTCGTCGAGGTGTCGGTCGGTGTGACGGGGTGGATCCTCGGCGGCGACATCGGCGTCGGCACCGTCGTGTTCGCGCTCGGGGCCGGGCCGCTGTGCGGGCTGACTCTCCCGTGGTTCGCGGCGCGGATCCCCGCGGCCCGTCCGTCGCGGCGCGCTTCGCGCCCGGAATCGACGACTGCGGCCGTCTGACCGGGCTCAGTTGTCGCTTTCGGGAGCAGAAAGTTGGTCGCGCGGGCGGCTGCTCTGTCGCGCCAACCGGATCCGGCGGCGCCAACCGGATCCGGCGGCGCCAACCGGATCCGGTGGGGCGAACCGGATCCCGTGGTGCGAAGTCGGCCGCAGGGGCTAGACCGTGGCGAGCTCCAGCCCGAGGGCGGCGGCGACGCCGGCGTTCGTGACGCGACCACCCTGCACGTTGAGCCCCTTGGCCAGCGCGGCATCGTCGGCGATGGCCTTCTGCCAGCCCTTGTCGGCCAGCGCCTGCACGTACGGCAGCGTCGCGTTCGTCAGCGCTCGTGTCGACGACTCCGGCACGGCGCCCGGCATGTTCGCGACGCAGTAGTACACCGCGTCGTGCACCGCGAAGGTGGGGTCGTCGTGCGTGGTCGGGTGCGAACCCTCGAAGCAGCCGCCCTGGTCGATCGCGATGTCGACGAGCACCGCCCCGGGCTTCATGGTGGCGACCATGTCGTCGGTCACGAGCTTGGGGGCCGCCGCGCCCGGGATGAGCACCGACCCGATCACGAGATCGGCGTCTCGCAGTTGCTCGGCGATGGCGAACGGGGTCGAGTGCCGCGTCTGGATCCTGCCGCCGAACTGCACTTCGAGGGCACGCAGGCGAGGCAGCGACACGTCGATGACGGTCACGTCGGCCCCCATGCCGAGGGCGTTGGCAGCCGCGTGCTCGCCGGCGACACCGCCGCCGATCACGACGACCTTCGCCTTCGGGGTGCCGGGCACGCCGCCGAGCAGGGTGCCGCGCCCGCCGTGCGAGCGCATCAGCTGGTACGAGCCGACGGTGATCGAGAGGCGACCGGCGACCTCCGACATGGGTGAGAGCAGCGGCAGGCTGCGGTCGGCGAGTTGCACCGTCTCGTAGGCGATCGCGGTCGTGCCGCTGGCGACGAGCGCCTCGGTCAGTGCGCGGTCGGCGGCGAGGTGCAGGTAGGTGAAGACGGTCTGGTCGGCGCGGAGATGGGCGTACTCGCTCTCGATCGGCTCCTTCACCTTGAGCAGGAGGTCAGCCGAACCCCAGACCTCCGAGGCGCTCGGCAGGATGGTGGCGCCCGCGGCCGCGTAGTCGGAATCCAGGATGCGAGACCCCAGCCCCGCTCCCGCCTCGACGACGACGTCGTGGCCGCGCCTCGCCAGGGCGTCGACACCCGCCGGGGTGATTGCGACGCGGTTCTCGTTGTTCTTGATCTCGGTCGGAATGCCTACACGCACGCGCTTCTCCTTCGACGGGCTCTTGCAGTCGATACTGGGCATGATTCGTTTCGCTCGTGTTTCTTCCGCAGAAGATTCTGTAGATTGCCCTGAAAGCGACGAAATCACACAAGAGAGCGCGCACATGAGCGATTCGACGAACAAAATTCACGAGACTGCAGAGCTCGACGACCTCGATCGGCGCCTCGTCGCGGTCCTGAAGACCGACGGGCGCATCTCGAACAGCGCCCTGGCCGAGGCCGCGGGCGTCGCGCCCTCCACCGCGCACACGCGCCTGAGATCGCTGCAGGATCGCGGAGTGGTCACCGGATTCCTCGCCAGCATCGACCAGAGGTCACTCGGTCTCGGCCTCCAGGCGATCGTCGGCGTCACGCTGCGTCCCGGCGCCCGACAGGAGAACATCCGCAGCTTCTCCGACCAGGTGCGGCGGCTGCCGCAGGTGCTTCAGGTGTTCTTCCTCGGCGGCACCGACGACTTCATCGTGCACATCGCTGTTGCCGACTCGTCGGCGGTGCGCGAGTTCGTCGTCGAGCACCTGTCGGCCCAGCCGAGCGTCGCGTCGACCCGGACGAGCATCGTGTTCGACTACCACCGCAACGGCGTCGCGGCGTCGTTCCAGTGACCGGCCATGCGTGACGTGATGTGACGGCAGCATGCTCGCCGCGTGGCGCCCGGTGCGACGATGGCACGATGAGCGACTACTTCGACCGCACCGCCGACAAGACCTACACGCGCGTGTACAAGCAGCAGACCCCCGACATCCTCGAGAAGTTCGCCGCGTTCGACGACGCCGTCTTCCAGGCCGAAGGCCGCGACATCCCGCTGAAGTACCGCGAGCTCATCGCCCTCGCCGTGGGCATCACGACCCAGTGCGTGTACTGCATCGACGCCCACTCGCAGAACGCCGTGAAAGCCGGCGCCTCGGAGGCCGAGCTGGCGGAGGCCGCCTGGGTCGCGACCGCGATCCGCGCCGGGGGCGGCTACGCGCACGGGCGCCTGGCGTTCAAGCTGTCGGGTGCCGCCGAGCCCGCCGAGCCCGCCGAGCCCGCCGAGCCCGCCGGGCACGGCGCCGCGGGCCACACGCACTGAGCCCGCGGCCATGACGACGACGATGTCGGAGACGAGCGAGACCCGAGGCGACGAGCGCTACGAGCGTCTCGCTGCCCGGTTCCGGCCGGTCTTCGCCCGCATCGGCGTCGACTCGCTCGAGCGCGAGCAGGCCGGGCGCCTCGCGCATGAGCAGCTCGGCTGGCTGACCGAGGCCGGGTTCGCGCGGCTGCGCACGCCCTCGTCGTTGGGCGGGTTCGGGGCGCGCCTGTCCGACCTCCTGCGCCTTCTCGCCGAGCTCGCCGAGGTCGACGTGAATCTCGCGCACATCTGGCGCAACCACTACTCGTTCGTCGAGGACCGCCTCAGCGCGCTCGACGAGCCCTCTGACACCCGGTCGGCCGTCTGGCTCGAGCGCCTCGGGCGCGGCGAGATCATCGGCGGCGGCTGGAGCGAGAGCGGCCCCTTCACACAGGAGACCGTCGAGACCACGATCGTGCCGACCACCGACGGCTACCGCGTCGACGGCGCGAAGTACTACTCGACCGGCAGCGTCTACGCGCACTGGTTCACGGTGCTCGCTGTCGACCCGGCCGGGGCGCGCACCGTCGCCCTGGTGCCGGCCGACCAGCCCGGGGTCACCATCGGCGACGACTGGGACGGCTTCGGCCAGAAACTCACCGGCTCGGGCAGCGTCACCTACCGCGGCGCGCACGTCGCGCCGGGCGACGCCATCCCGTACGCGTCGCGCTACGAGTACGCGTCGCAGTATTACCAGAGCGTGCTGCACTCGCTGCTCGTCGGCATCGGCCGAGCCGTCCTGCGCGACGGCATTGCGGCGCTGCGGGCTCGGCGCCGGTCGCACGGCAACGGCACGACGTCGTCACCCGTCGACGATCCGCAGATCCTGGAGGTGATCGGGCGCGTGTCGAGCCTGGTGTTCGGGGCGTCGAGCGCATTCGAGCGCAGCATCGACCTCGTCGACCGGTTCGTGGCCTCAGGATCGGAGGCGGACCGTCAGCAATCCTGGCTGGCGGTCGCGCAGGCCCAGGGTGTCGTCACCGACGCCGTGCTCGAGGCGGCGACTCTCGTCTTCGACGCCCTCGGCGCCTCCGGCACCAGCTCGGCGGTCGCGCTCGACCGGCACTGGCGCAACGCCCGCACGCTCGCCTCGCACAACCCGCGCGTCTTCAAGCAGCGCCTCGCCGGCGGCCTGCTCGTCAACGGGATGGACCCGACGGCGCACTGAGGCGCGCGCGGCGCGCTCCGCCCGCTGCGCCGCGGGCCGCCGGTCTCGGCCCGCCCGTGGCTGCACCGCCTCCGGCTCGTGCCGCGCGAGATGGCCTGTCCGACGGGCGGAGCGCGTCCACGTCGTCGGACGGGCCATTTCGCGGTGGTGGGCGGGACACGTGCGCGCGAGATCGCAGTCTGGCCGGGCCAGGCCTGCTCGGGGCGGCCGAGTCGCGATCTCGCGGGCAGGTCGCCGCGAGATGGCCTGTCCGACGCCCGGGGCGCGGTTGCGTCGTCGGACGGGCCATTTCGCGGTGGTGGGCGGGACACGTGCGTGCGAGATCGCAGTCTGGCCGAGCCAGGGTCGCTCGGGGCGGCCGAGTCGCAATCTCGCGGGGACGCATTCGTGGGCTCGGGTGCAATCTCGCGGGGCCCGCGGCCGTCGGAGAGCGGTCGTCGTCGCGGGCGCCTGGCCCGAGCGGCCACGGCTGCGATTTCGCGGAAGAGTGGCCGGGCCGCGCCGGCGCCGCGGCGGCGGCTTTGGTAGCGGCGGCTGCGGCAGCATGCCGGCAGCGGTCGCGGAAGCGGCGGGGCTATATCGGCGGCTACGGCAGGGCGGCGGCGCCGGCGCCGGCGCGCGCAGCGGCGGGCGCGGCTGTGGCAGCGGGCCCCGCAGCGGCCGCGGGCACCGCGGCGTGCGCGGCCGCGGCGGGCAGCGCGGCGAGCGCTTGGGCGAGGTCGGCGATCAGGTCGTCGGCATCCTCGATGCCGACGGAGAGCCGGATCAGCCCCTCGTCGATGCCGAAGCGGTCGCGCTCCTCCTGCGTGAGGTGCAGGTGCGTGGTGGTCGCCGGGTGGATGATCAGCGACCGCACGTCGCCGATGTGCGTCATGCGCGAGAACAGCGCCACGGAGTCGACGACACCGCGGGCCGCTGCCCGTCCGCCGTGCAGGGTGAACGCGAAGATGCTGCCCGTGCCGCGCGGCAGGTACTTCTGCCCGAGCTCGTAGGACGGGCTGGAGGTCAGTCCCGCGTAGTCGACGCTCGCCACCTGCGGCTGCTCGTCGAGCCAGGCCGCGACGCGTGCGGCGTTCGCCACGTGCTGCCGCAGCCGCAGCGAGAGCGTCTCGATGCCCTGCTGCAGCAGGAACGCGTGGAACGGTGACGGCGTCGGCCCCAGCCGGTTGACGACGACGCTGCGGGTGAAGGCGAGGTAAGCGCCCGCACCGAATCTCGAGACGAACGACGGCTGGTTCCGACGAGACTCGTTCAGGTGCGGATAGAGGTCGGGCCGTGCGCCCCAGTCGAACCGCCCCGCGTCGACGACGATGCCGCCGAGGCTCGCGCCGTGGCCGGTCAAGAGCTTCGACGCGGAGTGCACGACGATGTCGGCGCCGAACTCGATGGGCCGCAGCAGGTAGGGGGTCGCCACCGTGTTGTCGATCGCGAAGGGCAGGTCGTGCCGGTGCGCCAGTGAGGCCAGGGCCTCGATGTCGACGAGGTCGTTCTTCGGGTTGGGAATGGACTCGGCGAAGAGCAGGCGGGTGGTGGGCCGGATCCTGCGCTCCCAGTCGTCGAGGTCGCGCGGGTTCTCGACGAACTCGACCTCGATGCCGAACCGCGCGAAGTTGTCGCGGAAGAGCGAGCGGGTGCCCTCGTAGATGCTCGGCGCCGACAAGAAGTGGTCGCCGGCCTTCAGCACGCCGAGCAGCGCGACCGACACCGCTGCCTGCCCGCTGGCCACGAAGATCGCGCCGGTTCCGCCCTCGAGGGCCGCAACGCGCGCCTCGACGGCGACGTGCGAGGGGTTGTTGTTGCGCGAGTAGACGTAACCGGGGTCGGTGCCGCCGAACCGCGCCTCGGCCTGGTCGAAGTCGTCGAAGACGAAGCCGGCGCTGAGATAGATCGGGGTGATGCGGGCGCCGTGGGCCGACTCGGGGAGGCCCCGGCGTGGATCTGGTCGGTGTCGAATCCGGTCATGCGGTGGTGGTTCCTTTCAGTTCAGAAGCAGAGAGGGCAGGATGCCGGTCGGTCGGCTCGGGCCCGTCACGCCGGGTCGCCGCGAGCCGGCCGTGCAGGGTCGCCTCGCCGTACTCGTGACGGAAGAGCCCGCGCGCCCGCAGCAGCGGCACGACGTGGTCGACGACCTCCTCGAACCCGGTGGGGAAGCGGTCGATCATGAGGTTGAAGCCGTCGGCCGCGCCGGCCTCGAACCAGGTCTCGATCGAGTCGGCGACGTGCTCGGGCGTGCCGACGACGATGCGGGCGCCGTAGCCGCCGAACCCGCGCACGAGGGCGCGGACGCTCGTGTTGTTGTTGCGCACCCATCGCGTGACGGTGCGCCGATAGCCGACGGAGTGGCCGTAGGTGTTCTCGTCGAACGGCCGGTCGAGGATGTCGGCGGGGACGGGGCGGTCAGGATCGAGGGTGGTCACGTCGACGTCGAGGTAGGCGCCGAGCGACGACTCGGCGTAGCCGTCGGGGGCGAGCTCTTCAAGCGAGTCGTAAAGGTGTTGCGCTTCGGCCTCGGTGGAGCCCAGCACGATCGAGAGGCCTGGCAGCACCTTCACATCGTCGGCCCGACGCCCGGCAGCGACGGCGGCCGCCCGCAGCTCGCGGCGGTTCGCCACTGCGGCGTCGAGGGTGAGCTCGACGCTGAAGACGCCGTCGGCGAATCGGGCGGCGAGGTCGCGGCCCTGGTCGGAGCCGCCCGCCTGGAAGACGATCGGCTGATGCCCACCCGGAGCCGAGCCCGAGAGCCCCGACGCCTGCCAGAGGCCGCGGACCTCGGCGACGAACTCGGCCGCGCGGGCGTAGCGCGTCGTGCGGTCGGGGTTCGAGGTGACCCCGAAGTTGGCCGACACGGCGGGGTTGTAGGTCGTGACCGCGTTCCAGGCGGCGCGCCCCGCGGTGACGACGTCGAGGCTCTGCACGCGCCGTGCCAGCTCGACGGGATCGTTGTAGGTGGTCGATGCCGTGCCGACGAGACCCAGGTGGGTGGTCGCCTGGCCGATGGCCTGCAGCGCGGTGAACGGCTCCAGGAAGCCGAGCGCGCGCACGTCTGGGTCGCCGAGGCTCGGGTTGTCGGCGAGGAAGACGAGGTCGAGGGTGCCGCGCTCGGCGATGCGGCCGAGGTTCTGCCAGAACTCAAGGCTCACGAGGTCGAGGCCGTCGACGTCCTGCACCTGCCATGCGCCGGGTCGCTGCCCGAAGCCCTGCAGGTTGACGCCGAGAACGAGCTGGCCGTCGCGGCTCATCGCGCGCCCCCGGCGGCGGTGAACGCGGGTGCGCCGAGGGGGAGGGGCGGGGGCCGGCCGGTGCAAGGCCCAGGATGTGGCGCAGAGTCAAGGCGGGCGGCCCGTCGCCGGATGAGGCGGGGGTGATGAGTGACTCCACGGAGGCCACCTCGCTGCCGGAACCCACCACGAGCAGCCCGTCCGCCCCGCGGCCTCGGCATCGGTGCGCGAGCCGAGCCACACGACGGGCGGCCGACCCTGCACGCTCGACGGCGTCGTGAGGGGGCCCGCGATGCTCCAGGCGCCCGTGTGGTCGAGCCGCCGGATCCTGCCGCTCTCGGCGAAGCGCCCACGGGCGCGGTCGGTCACGATCGCGTCGCGCGGGAAGGTCTCCCAGAGGGTGGCGATGATCTGCGCGAACTCGATCGCGCCGGCGACGGGGGCCGAGGGCTGCGGGGTGACCAGGATGCCGACGCGACCCTTTGTCAGGTGATCGAGCGACAGCATCCTGCGTGCGAAGTTGTACGGGTGGTCGCGCACCGTGTCCGCCACGACCAGCACGCCCACGGCGGGGTGGCGCCCGGCGATGGCCTGCGCGGCCATGCCTGCGTCGAGTCGACGACCGGACGATCCGGGCGCCGGGGCCGAGCGCGAGCTCGAGCCCGCGTCGTCGACCCCGCCGTCCAGCCCGAGCACGACGAACCGCACGCCCGAGTCGAGCCCTCTCTCGCCGAGGGCCACGCCGACCGCGGCGTCGCCCGTCAGCACCACCCCGCCGCGGCCGCTCAACTGTTGCTCAGCGGGAGGCCGGGAGGGTTGATCTCGGACTTCGCCACGGCCTCGTTCGACAGGTTGTAGGCCTTCAGCCATTTCGTGTACTGGCCGTTGTCGATGAGGTAGTCGATCGCATCCGCGAGCGGCTTGTCGAGCCCGTCGCCCTTCTTCGTGGTGGCGGCGATGAGACCCTGCAGCGACTCGCCTGCGCCCGAGAACGTGCCGACGGTCTTGGTCGGGTTCGCCGACTTCGCGCTCTGCGTGTTCTGGTAGGCGGCGCCGGGGTTGGGGCCGAAGTTCGCGTCGATCTTGCCCGAGTCGAGAGCGAGCCAGGTGGCGCTGTCGGTCGGGTAGTACTTGATGGTCAGGGGCTTCTTGCCCTGGGCCTTCAGCTTGGACTGCCAGGTCAGCAGCAGCTTCTCCTGGTTGGTGCCGGCACCGACGGCGACGGTCTGCCCCGCGAGGTTCTCGTAGTCGCCGGCGAACTTCCACGAGCTCGACTTGAGCACCGAGAAGGCGAGGTTGTCGTCGCGGTAGGAGGCGAAGTCGTACTTCTCTTTGCGCTGCTCGGTGTCGGTGATGTTCGACAGGCCCACGTTCGTGGCGCCGGTGTCGATGCCGACGAACAGGTTGTCCCAGGTCGCCGGCTTGATGACCGGCTTCAGCCCGAACACGGCCGAGATGAGCCGGCCGAGGTCGGGCTCGGTGCCGGTCTGCGTCTTCTGGTCGCTGCCCGTGAAGGCGAGCGGCGGAAACCCGGCGGGCAGGTCGCCGACGCCGATGACGAGCTCGCCGCTCTTCCGAACCGACGCGGGGAGCTCGGCGCGGATCTTCGCGACTGCGGGAACGGTGATGGTGGTCTCGGTCGCCGCGCCGTTGGCGAACGCGCCGACGGTGACCCTCGTGGTGCCGTTCGAAGCAGCAGCGTCCCCGCCTGATGTCGAGGCAGCGGTCGTCGAGCAGGCGGCGAGCGCGCCGATGAGGGTGCCGGTGAGAGCGAGGGCCGATGCCGCTCGCCAGGCTCGGGTGCGGTGGATGGGCATGGTGGAGCTCCTTGCTGTGGTGGGACGGGGTGGTGGGACGGGCTGTGGTGGGACAGCGGAGCCTCAGGCCAGGACGGCGCTGAGGAAGTCGCGGGTCCGGCTCTCGGCCGGGTGGTCGAGAACACGGGCGGGCGGGCCCTGCTCGACGATCGCGCCGTCGTCGATGAAGACGACGTGGTCGGCGACCTCGCGGGCGAAGCCGATCTCGTGGGTGACGACGACGAGGGTCGTGCCGGTGCCGGCGAGCCGCCGGATCACGCTCAGCACCTCGCCGACGAGCTCGGGGTCGAGGGCGCTGGTCGGCTCGTCGAAGAGGATCAGCTCGGGTTCGAGGGCCAGGGCGCGGGCGATCGCAACGCGCTGCTGCTGACCGCCCGAGAGCTGTCGCGGGTAGGCGTCGGCCTTGTCGGCGAGACCGACCCGGTCGAGCAGCCTCCGGGACGTCTCGCGAGCGTCTCCGACAGAGATCCCCTGCGAGATCGGCGCCTCCGACACGTTCTCGAGCACGGTCAGGTGCGGGAAGAGGTTGAACTGCTGGAAGACGAAGCCGATGCGCGAGCGTTGCTTCAGGATCTGCTTCTCGTGCAGCTCGGTGAATCGCGGCTCTCGGCGACGCGTGTCGACGCGGACTCCGATCAGCTCTCCGCCGACCTGCACGTAGCCCTGGTCGAGCTTCTCGAGATGGTTGATGGCGCGGAGCAGGGTCGACTTGCCCGAGCCCGAGGGCCCCAGGATCACGGTCACGCTGCCCGCGGGGACGTCGAGGTCGATTCCGCGCAGCACCGTGCGGTCGCCGTAGGCCTTGACCGCGCCGCGCACGGTCACCTCGGCGCTCATCGGCGCACCTGCCCACGGTTGTAGTGGCGTTCGACGTAGTGCTGGATCACGCCGATGAGGCTGGTGAACACCAGGTACCAGATCGTGGCGACGACGAGCAGCGGGATCACGTCGCTGGGGTAGGTGCTGCCGAGGTTCTGCACGACGCCGAAGAGGTCGAGCAGAGAGACGTAGAACAGCAGCGACGAGGCCTTCAGCAGACCGACGATCTGGTTGACGTACGACGGCACGATCGAGCGGAGGGCCTGCGGCAGCACGATCCGCGTGAACTGGCGGCGCTGGGGGATCCCGAGGGCTTTCGCGGCCTCGTGCTGCCCAGGGTCGACGGCCAGCAGGCCGGCTCGCACGATCTCGGACGAGAAGGCGACCTCGCTGAGACTGAGCCCGACGACGCCGAGGGTGAGGTCGGAGAGCACCGAGATCGTCTTGACCTCGAGTTGCGGGCCGAACGGGATCCCGATGCCGAGGGTCGGATACAGATTGCCGAGGTTGTACAAGAAGATCAGCACGAGGATCAGCGGCACGGATCGGAAGACCCACACGTAGAACCAGCTCAGCCCCGACAGCACGGGGTTCCGCGAGAGGCGGGCCAGGGCGACGACGATGCCGCCGGCGAAGCTGACGACGGCGCTGATCGCCGTGACGACCAGGGTGAGCTCGATGCCCTGCAGGATCGTCGGATTGAAGAGCCAGTGGCCGACCCGCGGCCACTCCCAGGCTTTGTTCGTGAAGAGCGTCTGGCCGAAGTCGAGGGCCAGGATCACGACGACCGCGGTGATGATCCAGCGCGCCGGGTGGCGGACGGGCAGCACCGGTCGCAGCGAGAGGGCAGCCAGGTCGATGCCGGCCGGCACGGCGGAAGGCCGCGGCACGGCGGCCGCCTCCGCCTTCAGGGTGTTCGTCATCGGTCTCCGTTCGTTGCTGCCGTCTCTGGCCTGTATGGCTGTGAGACACGGACTGTGCCAGGGATCGGGGGCGCGCATCCGAATGTGACGGGTTCTTTCACCGCGTGACGGGTGTGTGACGCGGTGGTTCGACGCGGTCGACGACGCGGCCCTACCGTCGTCGGACACGACCCCCTCAGGAGAGACATGACCCACCGCATATCGAGGGTGCTCGCCCCCGTGGCCGCACTCGGGGCGCTCGCCCTCGTCCTCACCGGCTGCTCGTCCGGCTCCAGCTCGCCTGCCTCGACGTCGTCGACCGCCGTCCAGAAGGGCGGCAACGTGACCGTGGCCATCAGCTCGGACATCGGCTGCATCGACCCCCAGCAGGTCGGCAACAACGACGACATCGCCATCGCCCGCCAGACGGTCGCCTCGCTCACTTCGCAGGATCCCAAGACGGGCGCGATCAAGCCCTGGCTCGCCACCGCGTGGCAGATCAACTCGAACGCGACGAGCTTCACGTTCGACCTGCGGAAGGGCGCCACCTTCGCCGACGGCACACCGATCGACGCCGCCGCCGTCAAGGCGAACCTCGCGGGCATCCAGGCGCTCGGCGCCAAGGCCTCGCTCGGGTCCAGTTACCTCTCCGGGCTGAAGGGCGTCACCGTCGTCGACCCGCAGACCGTGCGGATCGACTTCTCGGCGCCGAGCGCACAGTTTTTGCAGGCCACCTCGACCTTCAGCCTCGGGCTCGTCTCGACGAAGAGCACCACGCTCAGCGTGGCCGACCGCTGCGCCGGCGAGTACGTCGGCAGCGGCCCGTTCGCGGTCAAGAGCTACACGCCGAACAGTTCGGCCGTGCTGTCGAGGGTGTCGTCTTACGACTGGGCACCACCGACCGAGTCGCACACCGGCGCCGCCTACCTCAGCACGGTGACCTACAAGGTCATCCCCGAGGCCGGCACCCTGACGGGCGCACTCAAATCCGGTCAGATCGACGCGTCGCCCGACGTCCAGACCACCGACCTGCCCCTCTTCGACGGCAACGGGTACACCGAGATCAACCGGGCCAACCCCGGCGTCACCTACAACCTGATCCCGAACGAGACGAACGCGGTCCTGAAGGACCAGTCGGTGCGTGTCGCCATCCAGAAGGCGATCGACCGCACGGACGTCGCGAAGCTCCTCACGAAGTACGACAAGCCCGCCACGAGCGTCCTGTCGTCATCCACCCCGTACTTCACGAGCGAGGCGTCGAAGCTCAAGGCGGACACCAAGGCCGCGAGGGCCCTGCTCGAGGCGGACGGCTGGAAGGTCGGCTCGGACGGCGTCCGCGAGAAGGACGGCCAGAAGCTCAGCTTCACCGTCGAGTACTGGCAGCCGTCGACCGAAGAGCTCGAGCTGGTGCAGCAGGAGGAGAAGGCGATCGGCGTGGACCTCCAGCTCAAGTTCGTGACCATCGCCCAGTGGCAGAGCGCGAGTGCGAGCGGTTCGCTCGACTTCCTGTGGGGCAACCTCACGCGGTCCGACCCGGACGTGCTGCGGACGATCTTCTCGACGACGGGCCAGAACGCCACGCACCGCGCGGCGCCCGCCGCGATCGACACGCTCCTGGCGGACCAGGCCTCGACGACGGACACGGCCCAACGTCAGAAGCTCGTGACCGAGGCCGTCGAGCAACTCATCAGCTCGGGTGAGGCCGACCCGGTCTACCAGCTGTCGACGACCATCGCCGCGAGCAGCACGGTGCACGGCCTGGACTTCGAGGGGTCGAGCCGCCTCGACCTCTACAACACCTGGGTGAGCAAGTAGGTGGCGAGGTACATCGTCAAGCGAGTGCTGCAGGGGGTGTTCGTGCTCTGGGCCGCCTATACGCTGTCGTTCTTCATCCTGTACTCGCTGCCCGGCAACGCCGCGACCATCGCAGCGGCCGCCAGCGGAGGGCTCGGCGCCCCGCCGGCCGCCCTCGTGCACAAGCTGGCCGTCGAGTACGGCTTCGACAAGCCGCTCTCGGTGCAGTACGTCGACGACCTGTGGAAGGCACTTCGCCTGAACTTCGGCAACTCGGTGCAGACCGGGCAGTCGGCGACCAGCGCCGTCGCGCAGGTCCTGCCCCACACGATCGCGCTCGCGGTACTCAGCCTCGTCGTCGCCGTGCTCGGCGGGCTGGGCCTTGCGATCGCCAGCACCTTCCCGAGGGCGCGCTGGCTGCGGCAGCTGATCGGGGCGCTGCCGTCGCTCGGCGTCTCGATCCCGTCGTTCTGGCTGGGTCTTCTGCTGTTGCAGGCGTTCTCGTTCGACATCCACTGGTTTCCGGCCCTCGGCGACGACGGGATCTCGAGCCTCGTGCTGCCGACCGTGGCGCTCGCGATCCCGACCGGCGGCTACATCGCCCAGCTCCTGTCGCGGAGCCTCCGGATCACGCTCGAGCAGCCCTACATCGACCAGGCCCGCGCGAAGGGCGCCAGCGAGACGCGAGTCCACTTCGGGCACGCCCTCCGCAACGCCGTGATCCCGAGCCTCACCATGGTCGGCGTGCTGATCGGCAACCTGCTGGCCGGCACGGTCGTGACCGAGACCGTCTTCTCACGGACGGGCATCGGGCGCCTCATCGTCCAGGCCGTCAACGCCCGTGACCTCCCCGAAGTCCAGGTGGTCGTCATCTTCGCGGCCCTGGTCTTCGTCGTGTCGAGTCTCGTCGTCGACCTCATCTACCCGCTCATCGATCGCCGCATCAGCCTCACCGGCACTGCGGTCACCGCCTAGGAGACCATGACTTCCCTCGATGCCCTGCGGACCGACGAGTCCTTCGCCCCACGGCGCAGCAGCACGTGGTCGCTGCGCCTCTTCGGTCGAGCCCTCCGCCGGCCGAGCGTGACCCTGTCCGTGCTCTTCGTCCTGTTCGTCCTCGCCTGGGCCGTGGTGCCGCAGGCGTTCGCCCACTCGAACCCGATCCACGCGAACATCCTCGATCGCTTCCAGGCGCCGAGCGCCGCGCACCTCTTCGGCACGGACGACCTCGGCCGCGATGTGTGGTCGCGGATGATCTACGGCGCGTCGTCGTCACTCGCCTCGTCGGCTTTCGCCGTGGCCATCGCGCTCGTCAGCGGGGCCGCCCTCGGTCTTGTCGCCGGGTTCGTGCGCGGCGTCGTCGACGACGTGATCATGCGGATCATGGACGTCGTGCTGGCGATCCCGGCCATCATGCTCTCGCTGGCCATCATCACTTCGCTCGGCTTCGGCACCGTGAACGTCGCCGTGGCCGTCGGCTTCGCCAGCACGGCCACCTTCGCCCGGGTCATGCGGGCCGAGGCCCTGACGGTCAGCACGTCGCTCTACGTCGAGGCGGCGCGATCCTCGGGGGTCCGCTGGTTCACCATCCTGCGCCGTCACGTCCTGCCGGGCTCGCTCGGGCCTGTCCTGGCTCTCGCAGCCCTCGAGTTCGGCACCGCGGTGCTGGCCATCTCGGCGCTGAGCTTCTTGGGCTTCGGCGCCCCGCCACCCACGCCGGAGTGGGGCTCGATCATCGCCGACGGCCGCAACTACCTGTCGCTCGCCTGGTGGCTGACGACCCTTCCCGGTGTCGTTATCGTCCTGCTCGTCATCGCCACCAACCGGATCAGTCGTGCGTTCGAGAAAGAGGGGGCCCGACGATGAGCGACCAGCCCCTGCTCTCGGTCAAGAACCTGTCGGTCGGCTACATCGTCGGCTCGAGGCAGGTCGAGGCCGTTCACGGAGTCAGTTTCGATCTCCAGCGCGGCGAGACGGTGGCCATCGTCGGGGAGTCCGGCTCGGGCAAGACGACCACCGCCCATGCCGTCATCAACCTGCTCGCCGCGAACGCGCGGGTCTCGAGTGACACTCTCGCCCTCGACGGCGCCACCCTGACGGATCTCAGCCGGTCGGAGTGGCAGGAGATCCGGGGGCGACGCATCTCGCTGATCCCGCAGGATCCCGGCGTCTCGCTGAACCCGGTCGCGAAGGTCGGCGCGCAGGTGGCGGAGGTGCTGCGCATCCACAAGCTCGCCAGCCGACGCGGGGCCGAGCGGCGAGCCGTCGAACTGCTCGCCCTCGCCGGCATCCCCGAACCGGAGACCCGCGCGAAGCAGTATCCGCACCAGCTCTCCGGCGGCATGAAGCAGCGCGTGCTGATCGCCACGGCCCTCGCGGCCGACCCCGAGCTGGTCATCGCCGACGAACCGACGAGCGCTCTCGACGTGACCGTGCAACGGCAGATTCTCGACCACATCGACACGCTCGCCCGAGAACGGAACACCGCGATCCTGCTGATCACGCACGATCTCGCCGTCGCCGCCGATCGAGCCGACCGAGTGATCGTGATGCAGCACGGCCGCATCGTCGAGCAGGGCGCTGCCCGATCGGTGCTCGAAAATCCACAGCACCCCTACACGCGCGCCCTGGTCGCTGCAGCCCCGGCGCTCACGGAGCGCCGCCTGGTGGCTTCCGACCGCGCCCGCGAGAAAGCGGTGGCGACGGGCCAGGCCGCCGACCTCGACACGCGACCGCTACTGGCCGCCCGGGATCTCCGCAAGGAGTTCACCCTGCCGGGCGCGCGCCACCGCCCGCTCGCAGCCGTCGACGGCGTGAGCTTCGAGATCGCCCGCGGCGAGACGTTCGCCCTGTTAGGGGAGTCGGGCTCGGGCAAGAGCACGACCGCGCGGCTCGTGACGCGGTTGGACGAGCCGACCTCCGGGTCGCTGTCTCTCGACGGTGTCGACTACACGGCGGCCCGCCGCGAAGACCTCCGTCAGTTGCGTCGCCGCTTCCAGCTCGTCTACCAGAACCCGTACGCGTCGCTCGACCCGCGTTTCACGATAGAGGCCGTCATCGAGGAGCCGCTGCGGGCCTACCGGGTCGGGACGGCCGCGTCGCGAGCCGAACGGGTCGCCCGGCTGATCGACGACGTCGCCCTGCCGAAGGCCTACCTCGGACGGCGGGCCGCCGAGCTGTCGGGCGGCCAGCGGCAGCGGGTCGCGATCGCCCGGGCGCTGGCGCTGCAACCCGAGCTGCTGGTGCTGGACGAGGCCGTGTCGGCTCTGGACGTCTCGGTGCAGGCTCAGATCCTGGCTCTCCTCACGGATCTCCAGACCGAGTACCACCTCAGCTACCTGTTCATCACGCACGACCTCGCCGTCGTGCGTCAGATCTCCGACCGTGTCGGCGTCATGCGCGCCGGCCGGATCGTCGAGACCGGCCTCACCGCCGACATCCTGACCGCCCCGACCGAAAAGTACACGCGCGAGCTCATCGACGCGATCCCCGGATCGGGTCGCACGGCACAACGAAAGGAATCAGCATGACCGAGAACGTCGTCATCGCCGTCGCCCTCGCCGGCGCCGGCTGGCACCCCGCCGCCTGGCGCGAGGAGTCCGCCTCGCCCGAGAAGATCACCCGGCTGCCCTACTGGCGGGGCCTCATCGGCCGGGCCGAGAGGGGCGGCGTCGACTTCGTCACGCTGGAGGACTCCTTCCTGCTGCAGGGCGGAAGCATCACGGCCGGCGGCTCGCCCGACGAGCACCGGGTCGGCGGGCGCCTCGACGCGCTGCTGATCGCGTCGGCCGTCGCCCCGTCGACCAGTCGCATCGGCCTCATTCCCACGGTCACAACGACGCACACCGAGCCGTTCCACGTCGCCACGGGGCTTCAGACGCTCGACCACGCCAGCCGAGGTCGAGGCGGCTGGCGGGTGCAGGCCAGCCCGCTCGCCGAGGAGGCGGCGCTGTTCGGGCGCCGGACCATCGAGCCTCTCGACCGCGAGGATCTCGCCGGCCCGGAGGCCCAGGCGCTCATCGCCGACCTCTTCGGCGAGGCCGCCGACGTGATCGAGGTCGTGCGCCGGCTCTGGGACAGCTGGGAGGACGACGCGGTCATTCGCGAGGTCGCCACCGGCCGCTACCTCGACCGCGACCGCATCCACAACGTCGAGTTCGAGGGCGAGTGGTTCAGCGTGAGCGGCGCGTCCATCGTGCCGAGACCGCCGCAGGGGCAGCTGCCGGTGACGCTGCTGGCGCACCAGGACAAGCCCTACGAACTGGCGGCACGCGGCGCGGACATCGTGTACGTGACGCCCGATGGCGATTCGAGCGCCTCCACGATCCTGCAGTCCGTGCGCGACGCCGAGTCGCGCGTCGGCCGCGTCGGTGCGCCGCTGCACGTCTACGCCGACCTGCTCGTGCTGCTCGACGACACCGAGCAGGCGGCGCGCGACGCGCTGGCCCGGCTCGACGACAGAGCCGAATCCGCTCTCGAATCGGACGCCGTGATCCTGCCGACCACCGTCGACCGGCTCGTCGAGCGCATCCGTGCCTGGCAGGGCCTCGGCTACGCCGGCTTCCGGCTGCGCCCCGCGCGACTGCCGCAGGATCTCGACCGCATCGCGGGTGAGCTGCTCCCGGCTCTCGAGAAGGCCGGCCTCCACTCATCCGCCGACGGTGCCACGTTCCGCGAGCGCCTCGGCCTCGCCCCCGCCCCGAACCGCTACGCCACCACCCGCTCCACCACCCGCCAGGAAGAGGTCGTCGTATGACCGCGAAACGCCAGGTCCACCTCGCCGCCCACATCCCGGGCGTCAACAACACGACCATCTGGAGCGGCCCCGACGCCGGCAGCCAGATCGACTTCGAGTCGTTCGAGCACTTCGCGGCGAACGCCGAGAAGGGCTTCTTCGACTATCTCCTTCTCGCCGAGGGGCTGCGGCTGCGCGAGCAGAAGGGGCTTATCCACGACCTGGACGTCGCCGGGCGGCCGGCCACCCTGTCGATCCTGGCCGCCATCGCCGGGGTCACCGAGCACATCGGCCTCGTCGGCACCCTGAGCTCGACGTTCAACGAGCCGTACGAGCTCGCCAAGCAGCTCGCGAGCCTCGACCACCTGTCGGGCGGCCGGGCCGGGTGGAACGTCGTGACATCGTCGAACGCCTTCACGGGCGCGAACTTCCGGCGCGGCGGCTACCTCGACCTCGCCGACCGCTACGTGCGGGCGGCCGAGTTCGTGACGACCGCCAAAGAGCTCTGGAACAGCTGGGCCGACGTCGCCGTCGTGGCGGATAAGGCGACCGGGCGCTTCCTCGACCCCGAAGCGATCGCGCGGGTCGAGCACCACGGCGGCCAGTTCGACATCGAGGGGTACTTCTCGGTGCCGGTGAGCCCACAGCGCCACCCGGTCGTCGTGCAGGCCGGCGACTCGGTCGACGGGCGCGACTTCGCCGCCCAGCACGCCGAGGTGATCTTCTCGCGGCACTCCGAGTTCGGCGAGGCGAAGGCCTTCTACGACGACGTCAAGGGTCGGCTCGCCGCGCACGGCCGTGACGAGGAGTCGCTGCGGATCCTGCCCGGCGCCACCTTCGTCATCGGCGACAGCACCGCGGACGCCCAGGAGAAGGCGCGCGCGACGTCCCTGGCGCAGGTGAGCCCGCAGACCGCGATCGCCTTCGTCGAGCAGATCTGGGGGCGCGACCTGTCGGGCTACGACGCCGACGGGCCGTTGCCCGACATCGAGCCGTCCGTCGACGCCGAGATCACCCGGGGGCGAGTTCGCCACGAGAACCCGCTCGCTGTCGCGAAGGTGTGGCGCGAGAAGGCCGATGCCGAGCACCTCAGCATCCGCGACCTCGTCATCGCCCTGTCGGGGCGGCACAGCTTCGTCGGCACCGCCTCCGACATCGCGAGCGAAATCGACCACTACGTGCAGGATCGCGCGACCGACGGCTTCGTCATCGTCGGGGCGACCAACCCCCGCGGCCTCGACGAGTTCGTGGCGAAGGTCATCCCCGAGCTGCAGGATCGCGGGAGCTACCGCACTGCCTACGACGACGGCGCGACCCTGCGCGAGAACCTCGGGCTGCCGGCAGTCGTGCCCGGCGCGACTTCGCTGGCGCGGGAGGCGGTGAACCAGTGACCTCCGCTCGGCCGAACCTCCGGAGCATCGCGCTGCTGACGCCCGGCACCTTCGACGACGACCACCCCGTGGCGGGGCTCGAAGACACCCTCGACCTGTTCGAGCTGGGCGAGCGGCTCGGCTTCGACGGCGCCTGGATCCGGCAGAGGCACCTCGAGCAGATCGTGTCTGATCTCGCCGAGAAGGCCGACTCGGCCCTCGGCTGGCAGGGTGCGACGCCGGTGGCCGCGTGAGCCCGGGCGCCGCCGAGACGACGCCCCGCGGCGTGACCCCCGGTGCCTCGCCGAGGGTGCCGCTCGCGGTGCTCGATCTGGTGCCGATCGTGTCGGGCGACGACTCGCGAGCGGCGCTCCGCCACACCGTCGATCTCGCCCAGCACGTCGAAGACGCCGGCTACGCCCGCTACTGGCTCGCCGAGCATCACCTGAACCCCGGTATCGCCGGCTCGGCGCCGCACACCCTGCTGGCCGCCCTCGGTGCCGCGACCGACCTGATCCGGCTCGGCACCGCGGCCACGATCCTCGGCAACTACGAGCCGATCCAGGTGGCGGAGGCCTTCGGCACCCTAGCCGGGCTCTTCGGGCCGCGGTTCGACCTGGGGCTCGGGCGGTCGGGAATCCCTCGCCCGGTCGAGCCGTCGCTCGTGCCGGCGGGCGCCCCGAGCGTGCTTCGGTGACGGCGCCTGAGGCCGCCCGCGTCGTCGACGGCCTCGTCGTGCCGCCGAGACGCGCCCTGCGGTTCGACCGCGAGCGGTTCCGGGTGCAGTTCGAGCTGCTCGGCCGCACGCCGGGCGACGCCGACGACTTCGAGAAGCAGGTGAACGACATCCTGTCGTTCTTCGCCGGCAGCTACCTCGACCCGCAGGGCGAGGACCTTCCCGTGCATCCCGCCGAAGGCAGCGGTGCGGCCGTGTGGCTGCACGGCTCGACGGCGGGCGAGAGCGCCAGGATCGCGGGCGCGCTCGGCCTGCCCTACGGGGCGAACTACCACGTGTCGCCGTCGGGAGTGCTCGACTCGGTGGCGGCGTACCGCGAGCACTTCGTGCCGGGCATCCTGCCGACGCCGCACGTGATCGTCTCGGTCGACGCCCTCGTCGCCGAGACCGACGCCGACGCCGAGCACCTCGGGCTCGGCTACGGGCAGTGGGTGCACTCGATCCGGGCGGGCGCCGGGGCGATCCCGTATCCGACGCCGACCGAGGCCCTGTCGAACCCTCTCGACGCCGAAGCCCTCGAGGTGGTGCAGGATCGCCTCGACACCCGCTTCGTGGGCAGGCCCGCCACGGTGGTCGCCCGGCTCGAGACCCTGCAGCGCGTCACCGGCGCCGACGAGCTGCTCGTCACCACCATCACGCACGACCACGACGCGCGGGTGCGGTCGTACGAACTGCTCGCCGACGCCTGGCTGCGCACCTGACGCGTGCGCCGGACGGCGGGTGGCTGGCAGCGAGCGCAAGTCGAGCCGAGTCGTCGCGTCATGAAGCGTCTCGAATCGTCACACTTCGAGCCCCGCGGTCGCAGGGGGTGACGATGGAGCAGCACGCACAGAGACAGGGGAACCCGATGAGTGGCTTCAGCGCAGGATCGTTTCCGGACAGCGTCCGAGAGCCGAGGGGTGAGGTTCGGGGCAACGTCGTCGTGCTCGGGGGCCTCGGCGAGCAGGCGTCCGACTTCGACCTGCTGACCGATCAGCTGCTGCTGACCGGCTTCAGAGTCACGATCTTCGACGATGTGTCGGTCGACACCGAATCGAGCCAGCTCGGCGTGCTGCGGGTGCTCGAAGACCGCGGCCTCACGGGGCCACTCGTGCTCATCGGCTCCGACCTCGGGTCGGCTCTCGTGGCTGGGCTCGTCGCCCGCGGGGAGGCTCACGTCGCCGCCGCCGTGCTGGGCAACCTGGTCACTCCGGCCTCGCGGCCCTCGACCGTGACGGTGGCCGACTTCACCGCGTTCGAGGAGGCCTTCCCCGGCCAGGCGCCGCGGCAGACCCGGCTGCCCGTCGGCATCCGGCTGCCCGCCCCCACGACATCCTGGTGCCGACCCTGGTCTTCCATGGCGACTCCGATGACGTCACCGGCGTCGCCGACGCGGTCTCATGGGCTTCGCAGCTGCCCTTCGGGTCGCTGCGTCTGGTGCCCGAGGGCGACCACCATGTGCTGACCGGCCCCGAGCGCCGCACCATCGCCGCGTCGATCGTGCTGTTCGTCGAACGGCAGCGGGCCGGGCGGCCCACCCTCGTCGACGGCTTCGCGTCGACCGACGTGCGCACCACCTGAGCGCGGCCGCGCGGCTCCGGGCCGGCGCGACCGAAAGCGACAACTGCGAGGCGAATTCGCGGTGCACTTGTCGCTCTCGGGAGTGTCCGCCGCCCCGATCAGGCCCAGGCGATCTGCTCGAACAGAGAGCGGAGGCGCGCACCGCGCTCGGGGTTGCACTGCTCGAACCAGCCGACGCGGCCCGCGAGGTGGGCGCGGAAGTCGGGGCGGCCGCCACGGTTCTGCCGGGCGGGGCCGTCGCGCAGGCAGTTGTGCAGAGTCGCCTTCAGCAGGTCGTACTCGCGCCGCCCTGCGCTCGTCCGCTCGTTGACGACGACGCCCGTCACGCTCTGCCGGACACCCTGGCGCCGCACCCGGGTCTTCTGCGGGTTGAGCGCGTAGCCCTGGTCGGCGACGATGCGGTCGACGCCGCGGGCGAAGGCGTCGGCGCGTGAGGCGAGGCTCGCGCCGCCGCTGAAGGTGAGGTCGTCTGCGTAGCGCGAGTACACGGATCCTGCGCTCTTCGCCCACCCCGCGAGCCGGGCGTCGAGATGGCGCAGCACGAGGTTGCCGAGAGCGGCCGACGTCGGGGCACCCTGGGGGAGGTGCGCTGCCGACAGCCTCTGCCGCAGGGCGAATCGCTCGTCGGGCGAGCCTCCGGGCGGCATGGCCGACAGGATGCCGACGGGCACCCGATGCGTGCAGACACCGGTGAGCAGATGCGCGAGCGGCTCGGCGAACCCCGCGTCGCGGAAGACGCCGTAGACGCTGCCCGCCCGGACGGACGGGAAGAACGAGGTGAGGTCGGCGCTGATCACGACGTCCTGACCGACGTGGAGGGCGGCGCCCGTGACGGCGCTTCGACCCGTGACGAAGCCGTGGGCCGCGTCGTGCACCGGCAGAGCCGTGAGCAGGTCGTCGAGGATCGTGCGCTGAGTCGTCTTCAGCCGGTGCAGCGGCTTCTCGAGCAGGCGAGGGGTTCGACCGGGCCGGGCCAGCCACTCGTAGCGGTAGTGGTGCAGCGGGCCTTCGGCGGCGGTGCGGTTCCAGCCGCGGGTGTCGGCGAGCCAGAGCAGCCGCCCGACGGTCAGGTCGAGCTCGCGGGCCAGGGCCGGCACGGTGTCGACCAGCAGTCGGCTGGCTGTCTCGTGGTCGGCGCGGGCCTCGACGGGGCCGACGGACCGCGAGACCACCCGCACAGGATTCGTGGCCGCTCGCGCCTCGAACAGATCGACGACGCGCGGGGAGCGCAGGATCACGGCGGCGAGCTGCCGCGGGGCATCGCGCGGCGGCCGCGGGTAGGCCTCCAGCGCCGTGACGACCGTCACGCGCACGAACGGCCGCACCACCCCCACCGTCGCGAAGCCGGCCTCGTCGAGAGCCGGGATCGTCCACTCGGGGGCGGCGAGGAAGGCATCGGCGAGGGCCTGCGCGACTACCGCGAGTGGGGTGTGGCCACGGTTTCGGGGGGACCCGTCGATGCGTCCGTGAGGTCGAGCGCGCGAAGCGCGCCGAGCCTCTCGGGGCGTGTGCTGCTGGTCGTTCTGCGTCCCCCGGGGTGACCCCGGAGAGGACGGCGCTCGTCGAGCGTCGTCCGCCTCCCCCCGAAACCGTGCCACGGCCCCACTGTAGGGCGGTGCGAGCCGCAGGTCACCCCTCCCGTCGGATCAGGCGACGAACGCCTTGAGCTGTTCGGCCATCAACGGTAGAGCTGCTCGCCGGGTGTGCTGAGCGCGGCCTTCAGCTCGCGGGTCGAGTCGTCGGCCGGCACCTCGAGGGCTCCCGTCGCGACGCCGTCGTAGGCCGCGGCGACGACGCTCTCGGCGCTGACCTTCGGCACGTCGACAGGCGCACCGTGCCGAAGAAGGTCGTCTCGAAGATGCGGCGCACCTCGTCGTCCGGGCCCCCTCGCGCGAGGTGGCCCGTCGTGCGAGTGGCTGGCACCTGCGTGGTCGGACGGGCCACCTCGCGGCGCGGCCGCTCGCCCGCCGCCGTGAGATCGTACTTCGGCCGGTCGACCACCGGCGCGGCGGGCCGAAGTGCGATTTCGCGAAAGCAGCGTCGGCCGTCTGGCGGCGTGTCGACCAGGAGGCCGCTCAACTACGTAGTTGAGCACCACAAAAGCAAGAGCAACTCTCGCCAAGGCTCGCTCACCCCGAGGCACCGAGGCCGGGGCGAGCCGGTACCGGGGCCGCTACCGGGGTCGGCGCGGTACTGGTGCCAGGGCCGGTACCGGCCGGGCGACTCGGCACCGGGCCAGGGCTCAGTCGACGAGGTCCTCGTACAGCACGGTCGAGAGGTACCGCTCGCCATAGCTGGCCACGATCACGACGATCGTCTTGCCGGCGTTTTCGGGCCGGGCCGCGAGCTGCAGGGCGGCGTGCACCGTCGCACCCGACGAGATGCCCGCCAGGATGCCCTCTTCGTTGGCGAGTCGCCGGGCGACCGAGACGGAAGTGGCGATGTCGACGTCGATGATCTCGTCGTACACCTCGCGGTCGAGCACGTCGGGCACGAAGTTCGCGCCGATGCCCTGGATCTTGTGCGGCCCGGGCGACCCGCCGTTGAGAATGGGCGACTCGGCGGGCTCGACGCCGACGATCTGCACCGCCGGCTTCTTCTCTTTCAGGTAGCGGCCGGTGCCGGTGATCGTGCCGCCGGTGCCGATGCCCGAGACGAAGATGTCGACGGCCCCGTCGGTGTCGTTCCAGACCTCGGGACCGGTCGTCCTGTAGTGGATGGCCGGGTTGGCCTCGTTCTCGAACTGCAGCGCAGCGACGGCGCCGGGCGTGGACGCGACGATCTCGGCCGCCTTGTCGACGGCGCCCTTCATGCCGGCGGGCCCGGGCGTGAGCACGAGCTCAGCGCCGTACGCCCGAAGCAGCTGGCGGCGCTCCTTGCTCATGGTCTCGGGCATGGTGAGGATCACCTTGTAGCCACGGGCTGCTCCGACCAGCGCCAGGGCGATGCCGGTGTTGCCCGACGTGCCCTCGACGATGGTGCCGCCCGGCTTCAGCACCCCCGCGGCCTCGGCCGCGTCGACGATGGCGACGCCGAGGCGATCCTTGACGCTGGCGGAGGGGTTGTAGAACTCGAGCTTCGCGAGCACCGTGGCCCCGAGCCCGTCGGCCACCCGGTTGAGCCGCACGAGCGGAGTGTTGCCGAAGACCTCGGTGATGTCGTTGTGAATGCGTGCCATCAGGCTGTCACCTCGTTGAGTCTGCCTGTCGCCACGTCGAAGACGAATCCGCGCACGTGGTCTTTCAGGGGGATGAAGGGATTGGACTGGATCCGATGCAGTGATTGAACCACGTCGGCCTCGGCATCCGAAAACGCCTCGGCGGCCCAGGCTGGCCGAATGCCGGTGTCATCCTGAATCGACTGCTTGAACGCGTCGTCGGTGAACGTGACCATGCCGCAGTCGGTGTGGTGGATCAAGATGATCTCTTCGGTGCCGAGCAGGCGCTGGCTGATCGCGAGCGACCGGATCTCGTCTTCGGTGATGACCCCGCCCGCGTTGCGGATGACATGGGCTTCGCCCTCTTTCAGGCCCAGGAGGCGATAGACGTCGAGCCGTGCGTCCATGCACGCGACCACCGCGACGTGCTTCGACGGCGGCAGGGGCAGAGGCCCCGAGAACTCCGCCGCGTAGGCCTCGTTGTTCGTCAGCAGCTCGTCGGTGACGCTCATCTGGTGCTCCTCGGGTCGGGTGGGGATGGTGGCGACAGCCTGGACCCCCGACCCTGCGATAGCCAGAGGCAGGCCTTCGGGGTCGTAATGATCGGACACATCCGCGCGGGCAAGAGCGCCGACGCTAGCGTTGCTGCACCATGAATCCGCTCGTCGTCGTCGGTCTCCTCGTCGCACTGCTGGTGGTCGCGACCGCAGCAGGTCTCGTCTGGCGCGCCACGACGGGCCGCGCGCGACAGGCCGCAGGATCCGAGTCGGTCACCGTGTCCGACCTCGCACCCGGCGAGCACGGCGGCACGGTCGCGACGCTCCTGCAGTTCTCGACGGAGTTCTGCTCGCCCTGCGTCGCCACCGGGGTCCAGCTCGAGCGCCTCGCCGCTGCCCTCCCGGGCGTGCGGCACATCGACGTCGACATCACTCACCGGCCGGACGTCGCGAGCCGCTTCGGCATCCTGCAGTCTCCGACCACCCTGCTGCTCGACGGAGGCGGCACGATCCGCGCCCGAGTCGGCGGCGCCCCGCGCATCCCCGAGCTGCGCGCCACCCTCGACGACCTCGTGGCCGCCGCCCCGACAGGAGAACACTCGTGACCCAGCTCGCCCCCTCGAAACAGGCCCTCGTCGCCGCCCCCGGCGAGAAGGGCATCGACCCGCGCGGCCCCCGCTTCGGCGCCGGCATCACGGCGGTGCTGGTGCTCGTGGCTCTCGCCGTCGGGCTGCTCGACGGCTTCTCGCTGCCGTCGACCGTCGGTGGCCGCGTCGCGCGCCCCGAGTTCATCATCGTGGCTGTCGTGACGGCGCTCTTCGCCTGGGGTGCGTTCGCCGGCGTGCAGCGGCACCCCTACGGCCGGTTCTTCGCCGCCGTGATCCGCCCGCGTCTCGGCGCACCCACGCACCTCGAGAGCCCGAAGCCGCCGACGTTCGCGCAGACCATCGGCTTCGTCATCACGGTCGTGGCCCTGCTGCTGCAGGTCGTCGGCGTGCCCGGCGGCCTCCTCGCCCTGACGGCCCTCGCCTTCGTCGCGGCCTTCCTCAACTCGGTCTTCGACTACTGCTTCGGCTGCCAGGTCTACGTCCTGCTCGTGCGCGCCGGCCTCACCGGCCGCCGCACCCCCGCCTAGTCGTCGCGCACGGGGACGCAGTCGCGCCACCGCAGTGGAGCGAGACGCGGCGGCAGGATTCGAACCTGCGGCTTGACGGGCTATGAGACCGTTTCCTTCGACCGCTTGGATACGCCGCGATGACTCCACGGTAGGTCTCTCGCCGACCGGAGGCGCGAGTGTGACGACTTTTGTCACGGGGCCCAGCGGGATGACGGCAACGTGCCTACTGTGCTGAAGATGAGCACCTCTAATGACCAACGGGGCTTCGCGATCTTCGTCGACATCGACGAGGCGGGCGCGCACCCGGCGGCGTGGCGCGCGAGCAGCGCACGGCCCGCCGAGCTCGTCTCGGCCCGCTGGGTCGCGACCAGCATCCGCGCCGCCGAGCGAGCCGGCTTCACCGCCGCCACCTTCGACGACCACCCGCTGCCCGCCCGCGACGTCGACGGCCCCACGGCCCGCCTCGACGCCGGCATCCGCGCCGCGTTCAGCGCGCCGTCGACCAGTGCCATCGGCCTCGTGCCGGTGGTGCACGCGCTCTACAACGAGCCCTTCCACGTGGCGACCCAGCTCGCCAGCCTCGACACCGCGTCGCACGGGCGAGCCGGCTGGATCGTCGCGGGCGACCCGGACGCGGCCATCGCCGCCCGCCACGGCCGCGAAGCGCTGGCCGGTGGCTCCGCCGACGTCGACGCCGAGCTCATCGACGTCGTCGAGGCGGTACGCCGCGTCTGGGACACCTGGGAGGACGACGCGGTGATCCGCGACACAGCCACGGGCCGTTACTTCGACCGCGACCGCGTGCACTACGCCGACTTCGAGGGGCGCTCGTTCGCCCTCAAGGGCCCGGCCCTCCTGCCCCGCTCGCCCCAGGGCCAGGTGATCGTCGTCGGCGAGGCCGGGACGCGCGCCGAGGTCGACGTCGCCCTGCTCGACAGCGCTTCCACCACGTCCGCCGCGGTGCGCGAGGCGGCCGCTGCCGCCCGGGCACAGCACGGCCCCGACGTGCGCCTGCTGCTGCAGCTCGAGGTCGCTCTCGACCGCGCCGGCCGCACCGCCACCGCCCGGCTCGCCGAGCTTGACGCGTGGGCGCCGTGGGCACGCACCCGCCACGCCCGCTACGTCGGCGACGCGGCCGGCCTCGGCCACCTGCTGACCGAGCTGGCAGACGTGGTCGACGGCGTCAGGATCCTGCCGGCCGTGCTCGACATCGACCTCGACGAACTCGGGCGTGCGGTGCTGCCGGGCCTGCGCGCGTCGGGCGTCTTCCGTTCGCCGGAGGTCGGCGCGACCCTGCGGCAGACCCTCGGCCTGCCCCGCCCGGCCAACCGCTTCGCCCGGCCGAGCGAACCCGCCCGCACCTCGACAGGAGCAGCACGATGAGCATCCAGTTCGGAATCTTCTTCCAGGGGGTCAACTACTCGACCGTGTGGAACGCGCCGGAGAGCGGGTCGCAGACGGAGTTCGAGAGCTTCCGCCGTGTGATCCAGACGGCCGAGCGCGGGCTCTTCACCGCCTTCTTCCTCGGCGAGGGCCTGCGCCTGCGTGAGCACCTCGGTCACCTGCACGACCTCGACGTCGCCGGGCGCCCCGACGGGCTGACACAGCTGGCGGCGCTGGCGGCGATCACCGAGCACATCGGACTGGTCGCGACCCAGAACACCACCTACAACGATCCCGTCGACCTCGCGCACCGCCTGCAGAGCCTCGACGTGATCTCCGGAGGTCGCGCGGCGTGGAACGTCGTCACCACCGACAACGCGTGGACGGGGGCGAACTTCCGTCGCGGAGGCTACCTCGACCACGCCGACCGCTACCGGCAGGCCGGCGACGCCATCGACATCGCGCGGAAGGTCTGGGATGCCCGCGCTCTCGCCGGGCCGACCGCCGAGATCGCGCCGGATCGTCGCGCCGACCGCTGGGGCGCCGCACCCGCGCCCTTCCACCACGAACTGCGCCACTACGACGTCGACGCCGCCGGGTCGCTGCCGGGCAGCCCGCAGCAGCACCCGATCCTCTTCCAGGCGGGCGACTCGCCCGACGGGCGCGACTTCGCGGCGAAGTACGCCGAGGTGGTCTTCTCGGCGCACGGCACTTTCGACGATGCGAAGGAGTTCGCTGCCGACATCCGGGCCCGCACCGTCGCCGCGGGCCGCCCGGCCGACGACCTCAAGATCTTCCCCGGCCAGGAGTTCATCGTCGCCGACACCCTCGGCGAGGTCGACGACAAGGTGCGCTGGGTGCGCGAGCACCAGATCACCCCGCAGACGGCCGTCGCCTTCGTCGAGGCGCTGTGGGGCACCGACCTCTCCGATCACGATCCTGACGGCCCTCTGCCCACGTTCGACCCGGTGCAGCACGAGACCGGAGAGACCCGGGGCGCCGGCTTCCGGGCGCAGAAGGCACTCGACACGGCGAACCAGTGGCGGGCGCTGAGCGAGTCGAAGCGCCTGTCGATCCGTGAGCTCGTCATCGAGATCGGTACCAGGCGTGGCTTCGCGGGCACGGCCGACAGCATCGCCGACGAGCTCGTGCCGTTCTCGCGCGAGCACGTCGTCGACGGCTTCAACATCACGCCGTGGCTGGTGCCGTCGGGCCTCGACGACATCGTCGACAAGCTCGTGCCGGCGCTGCAGGAGCGCGGCGTCTACTGGACCGAGTACCCCGCCGACACGCTGCGCGAGAACCTGGGTCTCCGCCCGCCGTTGACCCGACGCGGCGACGTGCCCGCAACCGGTGGCGCCGACGTCACCGCTCGCGTCGAGACGCCGGCGCGTGTCTGACGCGCAGACCGTGGTCGTGATCGGCGCCGGCCCGCGCGGCGTCGGCTGGCTCGAGCGCTTCGTCGAGAACCACCGGCGAGACGGCGGGCCACCGGTCGACGTGCACCTCGTCGATCCGTTCCCGCCGGGGCCCGGCCGGCTGTGGCGGCACGACCAATCGCCGCGGCTCATGCTCAACTCGCTCGCCGAAGACGTCACCATGTTCACCGACGAGACCAGCGTGATCGAGGGGCCTGTCGTGCCGGGGCCGTCGCTCGCCGAGTGGGCCGACGACATCCGGGGCGGCAGGATCACCGACGTGGTGGCGACCGACCCGGAGCTCGCCGACGAGCTGGCCCGCTTCGGCCACCGCTCCTTCCCGACCCGGCGGCTGCAGAGCCTCTACCTCGACTGGTTCCACCGCCGCACGGTGTCGCGCCTGCCGGACGGCGTGACGGTGACGTCGCACCGGGCGCGCGCGACGACAGTCGACGATCTACCGGACGGTCGGCAGCGCGTCGAGCTCGACACGGGCGACGTGACAGCGGCCGACGTGGCCGCGGCCGACGTGACAGCGGACGACGAGACCGCGCCCGACGAGATCGTCGCCGATGCCGTCGTCTACGCTCTCGGCCACTCGGGCAGCGAGCCCGACCGTGAGCAGGGCGCGCTGGTCGACTTCGCCCGCCGCAAGGGTGTCTTCTACCTGCCGCCGTCTTTCACGGCCGACGCCGACCTCAGCGCCGTCGGGCCCGGCGAGACGGTCATCGTGCGCGGGTTCGGCCTGGCGGCGATCGACCTGATCGTGCTGCTGGGGGAGGGCCGCGGCGGCCGCTTCGAGCCCGTCGGCAGCGACGGGGCCGTCTGCTATCGGCCATCCGGTCGTGAGCCTCACGTCGTCATCGGCTCGGGCCGCGGCGTGCCGTACCACTCGAAGGTCACGTCGAGCATCGTCGGCGAGCGGCCGCAGCCGCGCTACTTCACTCCGGAGATCGCCGTCGGGATCGCGGCAGCCCACCCTCAGCTCGACTTCCGCGAGCACGTCTTCCCCGCCATCGCCAAAGAGCTGCTGCACGGCTACTACGCCGAGCTCTTCACCGGCCACCCCGACCGCGTGCACGTGCCATGGGCGGAGTTCGCCCGGCGGTTCGACCCTCTCGACCCGTTCGGCGACGATCTCCGCGCCCTGGTGGCCGAGGCGGTCGTCGACGACGGCGACCGGCTCGACCTCCTGCGGTTCGACCGCCCGCTCGCCGACGTCCAGGGGGTGAGCGAGGCCGAGCTGCAGCAGACCGTGCGGGCGTACATCCGCGACGACCTCACCCACCGCACGCTGCCGGAGCACAGCGCGACGCTGGGGCTCCTCCAGTCGCTGCTCGGTGCTTTCGGCGCCCTCTTCGCCATCGGCGATTCGCCGAACTGGACGGCGGCCTCGCGCGAGCGCGATCTCGGCGGCGGGTGGCTGCGCTGGTTCAGCTACGTCGCCAGCGGCCCGCCCGGGCCCCGCCTCGAGCAGATCCTCGCGCTCTCCGAGGCCGGGGTGATCACCTTCCTGGGCGCAGGATTTGACGTGGAGGCCGACGAGGAGGGCGGCGTCTTCCGCGCCCGCAGCACGAGTGCCGACTTCACTGTGACCGCCCGGGCCCTCGTGGACGCCTGGCTGCCCGCCGAGCGCGTCACGGCGACCGACAACGCCGCCCTGCGATCGCTGATCGACGGGGGCTTCGGGGTGGAGCACGTGGTGTCGGACGGCGTCGACGTCGCGAGGACGGGGAAGCTGCGAGTGGTGCGCGAGGATGCCCGGATCCTGCGCCCCGACGGCTCGCCTCACCCGCGCCGTTTCGCGATCGGCCCCTTCACGTCGGCGCCCTTCGTCGGCGCGTTCTCGCGGCCCCGCACCAACGCGCTCGCCTTCCGCGACAACGACGCCGTCGCGCGCGCCGTGCTCGCCGAGCTCAGCGCTGCCCCGCTGAACGCCGCCGATCGGCGCACCACGTCGCCGGCCGAGGCGCAAGGGCTCGCCCGTACATGACGAGTTGTTGCACCGTGTTGCCGGCTGTGTGACGGGCGAGGGAGGGTGCCGGCGGGGTTGACGTTCTAATGGTCGGACCCACCCCCGGGCGCCCTCGCCCCCCGCCCCGACCCAGGAGCACACAGCACATGCCCTTCCCCCGAAAGAGGTCGCGCGTCGTCGCCCTCGCAGCCGTCGTCGCCACCGCGTCTCTGGCGCTGGCCGCGTGCTCGTCGAGCGGCTCGACGCCCTCCGCCTCGTCCTCCTCGTCCGCCTCCGGCGGCACCTACCAGCTCGGGCTCGCCGCCCCCGCCGGCAACATCGACCCCGTCACGTCGTCCGACTACAACGCGATGTTCATCGTCGGTCTGGCATCGGCGGGCCTCGTCATCGAAAGCAACACGGGCACCCTCGAGCCGCAGCTCGCCACCTCGTGGAAGCCGTCGGCGGACGGCCTGTCGTGGACGGTGCAGTTGCGGAAGGGCGCGGAGTTCTCCGACGGCAAGGCCGTCACCCCGGCCGACGTCGTCTCGTCGTTCGACGCCATCATCGGCCCGAAGAGCCAATCGCCCGCGGCCAGCGCGTTCACCGGGGTGCTGAAGTCGGTAGCTGCCGGCAGCGGCAACGACGTCGTCTTCACGCTCGACCAGAAGTACGACGACTTCCCGTACCTGCTGACCGGCGCGAACACCGACATCCTGCCCGCCGGTACGGCCGACGCGAAGTGGATCGACAACCCGGTGGGGGCCGGGCAGTTCGTGCTCAAGAAGTACACCGCAGGGCAAGGCGTCACATACGTCAAGAACCCGCACTACTGGGATGCGTCGGAGGTCAAGCTGACCGGCATCGACGTCAAGTTCTACTCTGACACCCAGTCGCAGCTGCTGGCGTTCCAGAGCGGTGAGGTCGACCAGATCAACCAGTCGCCAGCCGTCACTTCGGCACTCGCGAAGGGCTCGTACACCGCGTTCACGCAGGGCTACGAGAAGTTCGACGGGCTCACGTTCAACACCACTAAGGCGCCCTTCGACGACGTGAAGGTGCGTCAGGCAGTGGCCTGGGCGCTCGACCGCAAGGCGCTCATCAAGACGTCCTACGGCAACGACGCGAAGCTCGGCAACGACTTCGCGACCTTCCCCGACTACGCGGTGCAGCCCTCGGGCCTGACGCAGCGATCGCTGGACGCCAAGAAGGTCGCGAGCCTCCTCGGCGGCAAGACGGTCAGCTTCACGATCACGACCTACACGACCGAGCAGCCGCTCGCCGAGCAGATCCAGCAGCAGCTGAACGCGGTCAAGGGCTTCGACGTGAAGCTCGACGTGTAGCCCGAGTCGCAGTACTACGGCGGCTCCAACAGCACGACGCCGTGGCTGAATGCCGAGGTCTCGCTCACCGACTGGGCGGACCGTCTGCCGTCGCAGCTCGTCAGCCTCGCCTACGCGTCCGGTGGCGTCTGGAACGCGTCGCACTACTCGAACAAGACGCTCGACTCGCTGGCGGGCCAGTACGAGGCGACGACCGACCAGAGCAAGCGCCAGACGATTGCGAACGAGATCGCGAAGATCCAGTGGGCCGACGTGCCGATGGTGATCACCGCCTTCCAGAAGAACGGCATCTACCTGAGCAAGAAGGTGCAGGGCACTTTCGACAACGGGCAGAACTTCAACGGCGGCTTCGACTTCCGCGGCATCTCGGTCTCGAGCTAGGCAGGACGCGGATGACGAGCAGCATCGCGGGCGACACCATCGCCCCGTCGACCGAGAGCGAACGCTCGGAGTCGACGGGGCGCCGGCTCGGCGCGCTCCTGTGGAGACGCCTGATCCAGATCCCCCTGGTGCTGCTCGGCGTCTCGATCCTGACGTTCTGGCTGGTGCAGGTCGTGCCGGGCGACCCGGGGCGCAATGCCCTCGGCCAGTTCGCGACGCTGTCGCAGGTCGCCGCCTGGGATCGCGACAACGGTCTCGCCGGCCCGATCTGGCTGCGCTACCTGCACTGGCTGGGCGGCTTCGTCTCGGGCCACTGGGGCACGAGCTTCGTCTACGAGACGGCCTCGCGCCCACTCGTGATCTCGTATCTCCTGAACTCGGTGCTGCTAGGCCTCTTCGCCTTCGTGCTGATGGTGCCGATCTCGGTCGTGCTCGGCTCGATCCAGGCCTACCGCGAGGGCAAGCGCAGCGACCGCGCGATCACGGTGGCGCTGATGGCGGTCTCGAGCGTGCCCGAGTTCGTGATCGGTGTGATCCTGCTCGTCGTCTTCGCCGTCTGGGTGCACGTGGTGCCGGTGCAGTCGGGCCAGGCCGCGACAGGTGACTTCGGGCAGCGGGTGCAGGTGATGGTGCTGCCCGCGATCGTCCTCGCCGTCGCCTACCTGGCGGTGCTCACCCGCATGGTGCGCACCGGCACGGCGGGCGCGATCACGTCGCAGTATCACCGGGCGGCTGTGCTCAAGGGGCTCGGGCCGGTCTCCGTCGTCTCCCGCCACGTCGTGCGCAATGCGCTCGTGCCGACGCTCTCGCTGCTCGGGCTCTACCTCGGCGCCCTGCTCGGCGGCAGTGCGATCGTCGAGACCCTCTTCAACTACCCGGGCCTCGGCGCGCTGCTCGTGGTCGCCGCCGAGCGGAAGGACGTCGTGCTGCTCACCGACGGCGTGATGGTGACGGGAGCCGTCGCCCTGGTCGTGCTGCTGCTCACCGACATCGGACTCATCCTGATGGACCCGCGGATCCGCTTCGAGAGGAGCGCCGACTGATGACAGCCATCGACGAGATCGCGCCGGAGGCCCTGCCGGTCGTCGACGCCGACATCGTGACCGGGCGCGCGCCCAGCAGCGTCGGGCGGCGCATCCGGCGTCTCCTGAGGCGGCCGTCGTTCGTGATCAGCGCGGTCATCGTGCTGTTCTGGATCGGCGCGGCCCTGCTCTGGCACGTGTTCGGCTTGAACCCCTTCGGCAACTCGGGCGCGGCCCTCGCCCCGCCGAGCCCCACTCACCCGTTCGGCACCGACAACCTCGGCCGCTCGGTCTTCGCCCGCACCCTGGCCGGCGCCGACACGGCCCTTCTGATCGGGCCTCTCGGCGCAATCCTCGCCACCGTGCTCGGCACCGTGCTCGGGCTCGTCGCCGGCTACTTCAAGGGCTGGGTCGACACCGGGCTGATGCGCCTGTTCGACATCCTCGTCGTCCTGCCGCCCCTCATCTTCTTGATCGTCGTGGCGGGGGCGTTCGGCACCTCGACGCCGGCGCTGATTGTGATCGTCGGCGTCGTGTTCGCGCCCGGCATCGCGCGGATCATCCGCGCCGCGGTGCTGGCCGAGATGGGCCGCAGCTACGTGCCGTCGGCGCGGTTGCAGGGCGAGTCGGCGGCCCGGATCCTGTTCGGCGAGTTGCTGCCGAACGTGCTGCCGACTGTCATCATCCAGGCGACTCTGAGCCTCGCGTCGGCGGTGTTCATCACGGCGTCGCTGTCGTTCCTCGGGCTCGGCTCGCAGCCGCCGTCGCCCGACTGGGGCCTCCAGATCAACGAGAACCGCATCTACATCCAGAGCGCCTGGTGGACGGTGTTCTTCCCCGCGGCCGCCGTCGCGTCGCTGGTCGTCGCGGTGCACCTCATCGCCGACAACCTCAAGGAGGTCTGGCGATGACCGTCGCCGCACGGGTCGAGAACCTCACCATCCGGTATCCGCGCCCGTCGAACGGGATCGAGTCCGCGCCAGCGGTGTCCGGTGTCTCGTTCGAGATCGCGCCGGGAGAGTCGTACGGGCTGGTGGGGGAGTCAGGATCGGGCAAGAGCACCACCGTTCTCGCCCTCACCCGTTATCTGCCCGACGGCAGCGAGATCACCGCCGACACCCTGGAGGTCGGCGGGGTCGACGTGCTCGGCCTCGATCGCCAGGCCCTCCGCGACTACCGCGGCCGTGCTCTGGCCGTCGTCTACCAGGAGCCCGGGCTGGCCCTCGACCCGACGATGCCGGTCGGCGATCAGATCGCCGAGGTGTATCGGCTGCACGGCGCCACTCGCGTTCAGGCCCGCGATCGCACCCTCGAGGCTCTCGAACGGGTGCGGCTGCCGCGCCCGAGCCAAGCGGTGCGCCGTTACCCGCACGAACTCTCGGGCGGCCAGCAGCAGCGCGTCGTCATCGCGATGGCGCTGGCCGCCGAGCCCGCCCTGATGCTGCTCGACGAGCCGACCACCGGCCTCGACTCCACGGTCGAGACCGCGATCATGGCGCTGATCGACCGGCTGCGCGCCGAGCTCGGCTTCGCCAGCATTTTGATCAGCCACAACCTGCCGTTGATCGCCGCGCACTGCTCGCGCATCGGTGTGCTCAACCACGGCGTGCTCGTCGAGGAGGGCACTGCGGCCGAGGTGCTGCTGCGACCCCGCCACGCCTACACGAAGGCGATGGTGGAGGCGCTGCCCGACCCGACCATCCGGCACGCTCCGGCGGTCTCCGCCCCGCGCGGACAGAATCCGCAGGATGCGACGCCCTCGGCCGGCAGCGCCCCTCTCGTCACGGTCTCGAACCTCACCAGGCGCTACGGGCACTCACTCGCCCTCGACGATGTCTCCCTCACCATCGGCCGCGGCGAAGTGCTCGGCATCGTGGGGGAGTCGGGCAGCGGCAAGACGACTCTCGGCCGTGCGATCGCGGGTCTCACTCGCATCGACGGCGGGAGCGTCGACATCGACCACGACGTGCGCGGCGTGCCGCCGGTGCAGGTCGTCTTCCAGAACCCCGACGCGTCGCTCAACCCCCGGCGCACTGTGCGCAAGGTGCTGACCCGCTCGATCACGCTGCTCGGAGGCGACGGCTCGGCCGACGAGCTCGCCGAGCGCACCGGCATCGGCCGCGACCTGCTCGACAAGCTGCCGAGCCAGCTGTCCGGCGGCCAGAAGCAACGCGTCGCGATCGCCCGCGCGTTCGCCGGCCGCACGCCCCTGATCGTGTGCGACGAGCCGACGAGCGCCCTCGACGTGTCGATCCAGCGGCGCATCCTCGAACTCCTCATCGAGCTGCAGGAGCGCACGCAGGTCTCCTACCTCTTCATCACCCACGACCTCGCCGTCGTCCGGCAGCTAGCCGATCGGATCGGCGTGCTCCACGACGGGCGCCTCATCGAGATCGGCGACACCGACCGGATCTTCGACGAGCCGGCCGAGCCGTACACGGCGTCGCTCGTCGAGTCTGCGCTGTCGCTCCGCCGCCGCGCCGCAACGGCCCAGGCCGCCTCGTGACCCTCTCCACCGATAGGACCCTCATGACCAGCAAGCCGCAAGCCCACCTCACCGCCTTCCTCGCCGGCATCGGCTATCACGAGTCGGCCTGGAAGCTCGCCGACCCGGCCCAACTCACCCCGAAGGCCGGCCTCGAGACGCTCACGCGGGCAGCACAGACCGCCGAGCGCGGGCTGCTCGACGCGGCGTTCTTCGCCGACAGCCCCGGCCTCGAGCCCTTCCGCGCCCGCTACTTCCCGCAGCTCGGTTTCGACCCGCTCGAGCTGCTCGCGGCGATCGCCCCCGTGACGTCGCACATCGGCCTCGTCGCGACGGCGTCGACGACCTACAGTGCGCCCTACGATCTCGCGAGGCGTCTCTCGACGGTCGACCACCTCTCAGGAGGCCGTGCCGGCTGGAACATCGTCACCACCGGCTACTCCGGGGCCGCGCGCAACTTCGGGCTCACCCAGCACCCCGACCACGACGACCGCTACGCGCGCGCCGCCGAGTTCGTCGACGTGGTCTCGCGCCTCTGGGAGAGCTGGGACGCCGACGCCCTCGTCCTCGATCAGAAGGCCGGCGTGTGGGCCGCGCAGGAGAAGATCCGGCCCGTCGACTTCCACGGCCGCTTCTTCGACGTGGCAGGCGCCCTCACCCTGCCGCGGTCGCCGCAGGGGCGCCCGGCATTCGCGCAGGCGGGCTCGTCCGGCCCCGGCATCGAGCTCGCCGGGTCGGTGGCCGACCTCGTGTTCACTGCCCAGGGCTCGCCCGAGGCCGCTCGCGCCTTCCGCGCGACGGTGCACGCCGCAGCCGCTCGGCACGGGCGTGACGCGTCGGAAGTGCTCGTGCTGCCGGGCGTGGCTTTCGTGCTCGGATCCACGGAGACCGAGGCGAAGGCGACCCGCGCCGCCCTCGAAGACGCCGTCGATCCTGAATTCCGCTGGCGCAACCTCGCGCACAACGCCGGCTTCGACCAGACCAAGATCGACCCCGATCAGCCCCTCCGCGACGAGGCGGTCAGCGCCGACCCCACGAGCCGGGCGCAGGATCTCGTGCGCCGCACCCGCGAGACCGGTAAGACCTTCCGACAGCTCGCCGAAGAGCTCACCGGTCTGCCCGGTGGCCTCGAGTTCACCGGCACGCCCGAGCAGCTCGCCGACGTCGTCGAGGAGTGGGTGACGACCGGTGCGAGCGACGGCTTCACTCTGCAGCCGACGACGCTGCCCGATTCGCTCGAGCTGTTCGTCGACCATGTCGTGCCTCTCTTGCAGCAGCGCGGCCTGCACCGCACCGAATACACCGAGACGACCCTGCGAGGCCACCTCGGCGTCGGTCGCGCCGCCCGAGAGGAGGCGGTGGCATGAGCGCCCGGCTGAACGACGAACCGCTGAGCCTCGCCGTCTACGCGATCCTCGACGAATCGGGCGACCAGGCCGCGAACTACTCAGGCGCGCTGGCCGAGTTCGAGCGGGCCGAGCAGCTCGGCGTCGAAGGCGTCTGGGTGCGGCAGTTCCACCTGGCGCGCGGTGCCCGCGGCGGCCTGCCGTCGCCGTTCGTCTTCCTCGCCTGGCTCGCCGCCCGCACCTCGCGGCTCCGCCTCGGCACCGGGATCGTGACGCTGCCCCTCGAGACGCCGCTGCGCGTCGCCGAAGACGCCGCCGTGCTCGACGCCCTGAGTGGCGGCCGCCTCGAGCTCGGCGTCGCGAACGGCGGCTACCAGCCGGGCCTGCCCGAGCTGTTCGGCCGCCCCTCCTACGCCGACCCGGCCGAGCGCCGCAGCACCTACCTGGCCCAGTTCGACGAGCTGCTGAAGGCCATCGACGGGGCGCCGCTCGACGACCTCGGCTCGCGGCTCAACCCGCCGACGCCCGGGCTCACCTCCCGGGTCTGGGAGGCGACGCTGTCCGAGCAGTCCGGGTACGACGCGGGCATTCGAGGGCACGGGGTGCTGCTGGGGACGACGCAGACCGTGCCGGCCGAGGTCACGGCGCGGGCGTACTACCGCGGGCTCGAGGCGCGACGGGCGCAGGATCCTGACGCCTCGCGTCCTGCCGTCGCCCCTCGTGTCGGCCTGGCCACGCTCGTCTACCCCGGCGTCGACCGCGAGACCGCCCTGCGCGAAGCGGCTCTCGGCATCGAAGAGAAGTACGCCTGGGGCAGAGACTTCCTCGGCGAGGCGTCGACGCTGGCCGAGAAGGCCACGGCCCTCAACCTGCACTACGGAACCTCTGACCAGATCGCGGAATCGATCGACGCCCAACCTGGTTTCCCCTACGCAACCCAGCTGATGGTCCAGACCGAGCTGTTCTACCGGTCGTACGAACACCGCACCGACGCGCTCGAGCAGTTCACCAGCGAGGTCGCACCCGCGCTCGGCTGGCACGCGCCCGCCCCGCACCACGATTCGACACCCGCAGGAGCCACTCCATGAGCCGCAAGCACCTCGTCCTCGCCCTCGGGCTCTTCTGTCCGGGCGGTGAGCACGTCACGAGCTGGCGGCTGCCGGATGCGAGCCCCGAGCGCTTCCTCGACGTCGGCTACTACCGCGACCTCGCGCAGGCGGCCGAGCGTGGCCGGTTCGCCGCGATCTTCCTCGCCGACGAGCTCTACGTCTGGGACCGCTTCGTCTCGGGCCTCGAGTCGACCGTCAACGAGCGGCTCGAACCGTTCACGCTACTCGGCGCGCTCTCGCAGGCGACGTCGCACGTGGGCCTCGTGGCCACCGTTTCGACGACCTACAACGAGCCGTACCACGTGGCACGGCGACTCGCGACGCTCGACTTCCTCTCGAACGGTCGTGCCGGCTGGAACCTCGTCACGAGCGCCTCCGACGAGGAGGCCTGGAACTTCGGCCGCGAGTCGAACCTCGACCACGCGGTGCGCTATCAGCGCGGAGCCGAGTTCGTGCAGGTCGTCGACGAGCTGCTCGGCAGCTGGGGCGAGGGGTCGGTGCTCGCCGACAAGACCACCGGGCGCTACTCCGACGCCGCTCTCATCAAGCCCATCGACCACAGGGGCGAGTTCTTCACCGTACGCGGCCCGCTCAACATCTCACGCCCGCCGCAGCGGCAACCAGCGCTCTTCCAGGCCGGCGCCTCCGAAGACGGCAAGAACCTCGCCGCGGCCACGGCCGACGCGGTCTTCACGCTCGGCTCGGGGTCGATCGAGGCCGGGCAGCAGCTCTACGGCGACTACAAGGGCCGGGTCGTCGCCGCGGGCCGCGCCGCGGACGACCTCGCCGTCATGCCGATGCTCGCTCCGGTGATCGGGTCGACCGAGAAGGAGGCGCAGGATCGCGCCGACCTGATCCTCGAGCTCACGCCCGATCGCGTGGCCCTGGATCTGCTGTCGCACCGGCTCGAGACCGATCTGAGCGATCACGATCCCGACGAGATCTTCTCGTTCGACTTCGCCGATCACTCGAGCGTGCAGCAGTCGCAGTCGGCCTACGCCCAGATCGAGAAGCTCGTCGACGGTCGCAGCCTCACCCTGCGCGAGGTCTACCAGACACTCGCCGGCCGCGGCTTCCTCATCGGCACGCCGGAGAAGATCGCCGACCACGTCACCGAGCGGTTCACACAGGGCGCTGCCGACGGGTTCATCCTGATGGCGCCGTCGCTGCCGAGCGGCCTCACCGACTTCGCCGACCACGTGGTGCCGCTGCTCACCGAGCGCGGCGTCTACCCCGCCGAGTACGAGGGCTCGACGCTGCGCGAGAACCTCGCCGGGGGCGGCGCGCGCTAGAAGGGGTCGCTCGGCCGTCGAGGTGGTCCGCGGACCACCTCGACGGCCGAGGGCCGGCTTCTCGGGCGCGCGGCGGCCGAGACCTCGTCGATCAAGCCGCGCCCGACCGCTTCGCGAATGGCAGACGGCACTTCCACTCGGGCGGTGCCCCTCGCGATCGCTGCGATCTGCGCGATCGAGAGGCGCGACCCCGTCAGGATCACGTGATCGTCGACCCCAGGCATCCGGGCGGCGGCTAGTGGAGGCGAGACGTCGATGCGACCGAGCCGTCGCGCGTCAGCGTCAGCGTGACGGAGTCGATGCGGGGGTGGCGGGCACGGGGCACCCAGTAGATCAGCCAGAGAAAGCCGGTCAGCAGGGTGAGCACGAAGTTGAGGCAGAACGACACGAGTTTCTGACGCTCGAGCACGACCTCGTCGGTGGTCTCGTGGACGACGTTCCAGCCCCACTCCTGCCAGGTCGCCGACTCGGCCTGGAGCGCCTGGCCGGGGGAGGCGTCCGTCACGGTGGCGGCGACTCGGGTGGCCGGCTGGATCCGCTGGAAGATGCACGAGCAGTTCGACGCGAGCGGGCAGCCTCGACCGTGCGAGGCGGGAGACGGGGTGGCGGTGCCGGCCGGGGCGAGGGTGATCGGCGTGGGGCTCATGCCTCCATGCTATTCGCTCGGCAACTTGTCAGCTTTACGCCATTCCGGCGTCACTTTCGTGGCTTAGCGTCGCTCCATGAACGGTCGTCCGCCCTCGTCGCACAGCGCAGGGATCGCCGACGGCCAGCACCTGTGGGGCCGGGTCGACTACGGGGTGTCCGGGCCGGGGGCTCTGCGGCGCATCCGCCTGACGGTCTACGCGCCGGGCACGAACGCGAGCGAGCGTCGGCTCCTGCGCGTCTGGCACGCCTGGCCGATCGTCAGTGTCGCCTGGGGTGTGCTCATGATGGTGCTCGTCTCGGTTCGATCGCTGGGGCCCGAGTGCGTCGCCGGGGTCGTGGCATACGCGCTGGCCACCGTGATCCTGGTCTCGCGCACGCGGCGCCTTCGGCATGCGAGCCGCCGGATCGCCGTCTCGACCATCGAGATCGGCGGCCGACAGCGTCGCGAGGGTGACGCGTCGTTGCTCGGTGCGACTCTGCAGCGGCTCGGCTCCCTCGAGCACGAGGTGCGGGCCGGCCTCCTCGACCCGATCGGCTTCGAGCTGAGGTGGGCCGAGGCCTACCAACTCATCCCCGCCCGCTAGCCGGCTCGAGGTGGCGGCCGGCTGACGCCCGTGTCGGCGCCGACGTTCGCCGTGGCGCCCCGGTCGAGGCTTCCTCCGGCCGGGGGCGACGCGGCAACGGCGGGCGCGTCCGCCCGAGTCACGAGCCCGTGCCACGCGACGGAAACACGCAGCGCTAGGCGAGCCGCGCGAGCACGGCCTCCACGACGGCTCCCGGGTGCGTCCGGTGGATCGAGTGATGCGCGCCCGCGATCTCGTCGTACGAGACGAGGGGGTTGGCCGCGGCGAGCTCTCGGCCCAGGGCCGGCGGGAGCGCGAGGTCGGGCGCCGAGGCGTCGGCCCCCAGCAGCGACACCGGCACGGCCGAGCCGGTGACGCCTGCCGTGACGTCCCAGGGGTCGTTGTCGACGAAGACGCGCCGCACCGTGTCGCGACTGATCTGCCGGGCGGCGAGCACCTTCTGGTGCACGTCTTCGGGGTGCCAGTCGGGGTTGCCGGCGGCGATGCGCTGAGCGTCGGGGGTCTCGGCCTCGGCGCTCATCCCCGCGATGAGCTCGTCGGTGTGCGGCGAGGCCAGACGCAGCGCAGGATCGACGAGAACGGCCGAGCGAGCCCATCGGGCGTCGGTTCCGAGGGCTCCTGCGACGGTCGCCCCGCCGAGAGAGTGCCCGACGACGACGTCCCACGCCGCGCCGGGTGCCGGCCGCACGAGCCTCGCGTCGGCGGCGAACCCCGCGAGGGATACCGCAGTGCTCTCGGGGCGACGCCGTGGCCGCGCAGGTCGGCTGCGACGACGCGGACGCCGTTCGCCGCGAGGGCGTCGGCCACCCGCCACCAGGTGCCGGCCGCCGAGGTCAGCCCGTGGAGGAGCAGAACTGCCCGCGCGGCGTCGGGCGACCCCCACTCGACGGCGGGGAGACGGACGGGTGGGACGGTGGCATCCTGATCGCTCACCCCGTAAGGCTAGCGACGCGCCGGGTCAGTTACGCGGGAAGACGGGGATGACCGCTCGCCGGGCCGTCGAGTTGAACACGACGGCGAACGACCCATACCAGGCTAAGACCGCGGTCACGAGGCCGAGCCAGCCGCCCAGGTGCGAGAGCCCGGTCGATGCGGTCAGGGTGCCGATTGCGAGGGCGAAGAACGTCAGCGTCAGGAAGACGAAGACGGCGAAGATCACGAGCGTCGTGCGGAAGGCCGCGATCGTCATGTAGAGGGTGAAGATGCCCCAGGCCAAGAGGAACACCCCGACGCCCTTTGCGCCCGCGGCGGTGCCGGTGGGCGTCGTCTGGAGATACCAGAACGCCAGCCAGAAGGCGCCGAACGAGCAGAACGCGGTCGCGCCGAACGTGTTCTTGTTCGCGAACTCCCAGATGCCGGCCGCGAACTGCGCGACACCGCCGTAGAAGAGCGCGAGGCCCAGCACGGAGGCCGCCGAAGGGATAACCCCCGCGTTGGCCAGGCTGAGCACGAAGGTGGTGAGAGCGAAGGCACCGAGGCCCAGTGCTCCCGGATCGATGGAAGGAGTGGGCGCCGTGGTGCGGCCCGTCTGCTCTGACATACCGACAGTCTGCACCCGCGCCGTGGGCCGAAGGATGCAATCGGTTGCGACCGGCGCGGCGCCGCCTGACCGGGGTGCGCCGCCGGGTCCGCCTTCTGGGGGATACCCGAAAGCGGGGGCGAATCGGCGAGCCGGCATCGCTACGCTCGGGCCATGGAGATCAGGTTCGGACTCGGAGAGCGTCGTCGTCGCCGCGCCGACGCGCGCCACGGCGATGGCACGGCTACGACCGGTGATCCTGCGCGCACGGCCGCTCAGCTGGTCGACTCGGTGATGAGCGGCGAGGCGACCGATCTCGAGCTGATCATCCAGGCCGCCCGGCTCGTCGTCTCGACCCGTTTCGCGTCGACGACGCTGCTCGTGCGGCGGCTTCACCTGAGCGTGCCCGAGGCGAATCGCATCCTGCGCCGGCTCGAGCACTGCGAGGTCATCGCGCCGGCCGAGGGGTCGAAGCCGCACTCGGTACTGACGACCTCGCAGCAGCTGCCCGGGGTGATCGAGGAGTTCATCGCCAGGGGGTGAACACCGGATTGCCCGCGGCTGAGGCGCGCACGGTAGCCACGCCGCGACCGGCGTGAGACGCAGGATGACAGCCGGGCTCGCGATCCTGACGCCGTGAGAGGACGATGGTCGGCATGGCGAGCGACATCGACGACGAGGACCCCACCGAGCCCGACCCGGTCGGTTACATCCGCACGGCGCGCACCAGCATCAAGTGGACGCGCTATGCGCCCGACGTGCTGCCTCTGTTCGTCGCGGAGATGGACTTCGGCATCGCGCCCGGAATCTCCGAGGCGCTGATCAACCGGGTGCGCTCGTCCGACCTCGGCTATCTCGACGGCCCCGGCCCGCTCGCCCCGGCCTTCGCCGCTTTCGTGAACGACCGTTGGGGCTGGGATCTCGACCCGGCCCGTGTGCACATCGCCACCGACGTCAGCGTCGGCATCGTCGAGACTCTGCGAGTCGCGCTGCCCGAGGGCGGCCGAGTCGCCATCGCGCCGCCGGTCTACCCGCCGTTCTTCGTGCTCGTCGACGAGGCCCGATGTCAGGTGGTCGAGGTGCCGCTGCTCGAGAAATGGGGCGAGTACGCACTCGACCTCGACGGGCTCGAGGCCGCCTTCCGCGACGGTGTCACCGTCTTCCTGCTCTGCAACCCGCACAACCCGGTCGGCCTCGTCCACGACCGGCGCACGCTCGAGGCGCTCGCCGACCTGGCCGCCCGCTACGACGTGCTCGTCGTCAGCGATGAGATCCACGGCCCGCTGACTCACCCGGGCCTGACCTTCACCCCGTTCGCTGCCGTCGCCGAGCTGCGCGGTGCGCGCTCGGTCGTCGTGACGAGCGCCAGCAAGGGCTGGAACCTCGCCGGCGTGAAGTGCTCCGTCGTCGTCGCCGGAGATGCCCGATCGGCCGCCCTCCTCGACACGTTCAACGACGAGATCGCCTGTCGTACCAGCATCCTGGGCCTCCACGCCAACATCCAGGCCTTCAGCCACGAGATCGAGTGGCTCGAGGATGCGATTGCTCGCGTGGTGGCGAACGACCGCCTGCTCGCCGCCCTGATCTCCGACCAGCTGCCGGGTGTCGTCTACCACCGCCCCAAGGCCGGCTACCTCGCCTGGCTGGACTTCCGCGGGCTCGGGCTCGGCGACGACCCCGCCGTGCCGCTGCGCGAGCACGCCTACGTCGCCCTGAACTCCGGCCTCGGGTTCGGGCAGCAGGGCCGCGGGTTCGCCCGGCTCAACCTCGCGTGCGAGCCCGACACGCTGCGCGAGGCCGTGGCTCGGATCGCCGCCGCCTACCCCTCGAGCATGCAGGGCGCGCTCGTCTGGCACGTCGCCTGATCCTCTGGTCCTGACTCGTCGACATGACCGATGTCGCCACCGGCGTCGACTACCTCGAGAAGGTTACCGTCTCTGTCAGCGCCTGACGCCCCGCCCCAGCACAACGAGGGGCCCCGCGGCTGCCGCGGGGCCCTTCGTGGACTGCTGCGCTTGGCGCCTACTCGGTCTTGTGTTCCGGGGTGCACGCCTGGTTCTCGCTGGCGAGCCGTCGGCGCTTGCCACGAACCGACAGCCAGAGCGCGAGAGCCCAGACCGCGGCTCCGATCGGCACGAGGAACGCCGCGATCAGCGCGATGTCGCCCGGTGTGGGGATCAAGGGGTTCATTTCTTCTCCTCTGGCACGTGGAGGTCACATCCAGCCATGAGCCTGGACGCCAGGGCCAGCGACTCTCCTGTACTGGTAGGCGCCGCGTGTGGTCGTGTTGATCTGCCCCAGGGAGTGGGGACGCCCCGCTTGACGACGACGTAGCACTTGTAGGTCGCCTGTCCGCCCGAGAAAATTCCGCTCTGCTTGGAGATTGAGATGTTCGAGAACGGGTCGTAGTTACTGACGAGCTGGCATCCGTAGTCCTTGAGTTTCTGGACCCTTCCCGAGCCGGTCACATACTCGTCGGCGCACCGTTACGTCGACTGCCAGAAGTCTGGCATTGACAATACCTACATTTCAAATTCGGCCAGGTACTAGCTGTCAGTCGCCGCCGTCGACGAGTTGCTTCGCGCGATCGACGCGTCGGAATCGACGAGGTACAAGCACGCGATGCTTGATCACGCCGTACTCCCACTCCCGTCGGCTGACGTCAGGCGGTGAGGAGGGCGGTCGACACCTCCCACAGACGCAGGGCGCCTGCACGCTCGAGCGCCCACCGCTTCACACCGTGGGGGTGGTCGGCGAGCGACGCGTCGTCGGGCACGGGGTAGGCCTCGCGGCCGTCGTCGAGGTAGTGGCCGCCCGTGTGCGCGAACTCAGGAGCGACCGCGGCCACGAGAGTGGTCGCCGCGCCCTGCTCGATCGACTTGTAGGTGAAGACGCCGGCGGCCTCGGCGGCATCGAGCGACTCCTTCTGCGCCGTCGTGAAGTTGCGCTGGAGGCCCGTGGCGACGCCTCCGGGGTTGACCGTGTTGGTGACGATCCCGTGATCCTGCCATCGCCTCGTCGCCTCGACCGAGAAGAGCGAGTTCGCGGTCTTCGCCTGGGCGTAGGCGACCTGCGGGTCGTAGGGGCGACGCTCGAAGTGGAGGTCCTCGAAGTCGACGTTCGCGCGCATGTGCGCGGTCGAGCTGAGCGAGACGATGCGGCTCCCGTCGCGTTCGTCGGCGCCGGCGGCGAGGGCGTCGTGGAGCCCGACCGCGAGGGCGAAGTGGCCGAGGTGGTTCGTGGCGAACTGCAGCTCCCAACCGTCGGGGTGCGCTCGAGTCCACCCGTGACCAGGCCGGCGTTGTTGATCAGCAGGTGCAGGGGGCCGTCCCAGTCGTCGGTGAACCGCACGACGGAGGCGCGGTCCGCGAGGTCGAGCTGCCCGACTCGGGGCGTCGTGCGCCCGGTCGAGCCCGCGATCGTCTCGGTGGCTGCGGTGCCGGCCGTGGTGTTGCGCACGGCGAGTGTCACCTCGGCGCCCGCCGCCGTGAGCGCCCGCGCGGTCTCGAGGCCGAGACCCGACGACGCCCCGGTCACGACCGCTCGCACGCCGGTGAGGTCGACGCCTGCCAGCACGTCGTCGGTCGTGCTCTCGGCGGTGAAACGGGTGGTGATGAGGTCGGTGGTCATTGAGGCGACTATACGCAGTAAACAATAATTGTAAAGTGCGGTCCGGCTGGCGTAGGGTAACGCCATGAGCGATTTGCAGACCGAAGTCGACCGCCGCGGCATCGTCTCGGATTCCGCCCTCGAGACGTTCGCCCGCTTCGGCTACCGCAAGACCTCGATGGACGAGGTCGCGCGCGCCGCGCGCATCTCCAGGCCGGGCCTGTACTTCCTCTTTGACTCGAAGGAGGCGCTCTTCCGTGCGGCAGTGGCGCGCGCTCTCGAGCGCGATCTCGCGGCGGTCGAGGCTGCCCTGGCCGATCCCGACAAGTCGCTGCAGGATCGCCTCCTCAACGCCTTCGACCACTGGGCCGGCCGCTACGTGGGCCCGGGTGGCCGCGACATCCAGGCGGTCATCGACGACAACCCGAGCCTGCTCGGCCCCGTCACCGAGACTGCGCCGCAGCGCTTCGAGCAGCTCGTCACGGAAGCTCTCCGGGCGGAGGTCGCGGCTCCCGCCGACGTCGCTCAGACGCTCATCAGCACGTCGATCGGCCTGAAGTATCAGGTCGACGCGCGCCCGGAGTACCTCGCTCGCTTGACAGTCGCCCTCACCGTCATCCTCCCCTGAGGGGCGGAGGCGACCCGGGAAGGATTCACCGAGGCACCACGGATCAGACAGTAAACGTGCGCAGGAGGCAGCGGAGGTGTCTGACCGGTGGTGCCTCGGCTATCAGGACGGCAGGGCGAACCTCGTCGCGACGCCGCGACCGTAGAGCACGGAGTCGGGAGCGCGGTCGGCGAGGCCCGGGAATCCGGTCGCCACGAGCAGCTCGTCGTCGAGCTCGAGGAGGTCGGCGGCGGTGAGCGCCCAGCTCTGGTGCTCGTTGGGCCAGAATCGCGTGCGGCCGAAGCGGCCCACGTGCATGCCCCAGCGGGCGGTGAGGAAGTCGGCGAGCGGATCCTGCGTCACCGTGTCGGGGAGCGGCCGGATGCGCACGTGCGAGCGCGGGTGGAGGGGCGCGCCGGCTGTCGTGGCGGCCGGCCAGCGGCGCCGCGTGTCGTACGTGATCGTGCCGCCGCCGCGGACGATGCTCATGTCGGCCCACGTGTAGGGCAGGCCGAGACCCAGGCGGGCCGTCAGCACGGGGACGAGCTTGGCGGCCTCCAGGGTGCGGAAGACGACGCTGCGTCGGCCGTCGGGCCCGACGCCGTAGAGGCGCACGTTCGTCTCGGCGAATCGGCCGAAGTAAGGAACAGGCGGGAACGGCCCGAACGAGGCCCGCGAGAGCTCGAACGGGATCAGCCCGACCCAGCTCGAGCCGTCGAAGACGTCGGGCTCCACGCCGCGGGGGAGGAAGGGGGCGACCTCGGATGCGTCGACTCGCCAGTGCAGGAAGGCCAGGTCGCTCCAGCGCTGGGCGATGACGGGGGTGCGGCTCAGGGCCGGCGCAGTCGCGCTGACGGGCTCGACGGCGACCATTTCTTGACGGTACTCTCAGCTACTTTCTTCATCCCCGAACTGGACGACACCGACACCAGGAGGACACCGATGGCCGACGACACCCTGACCACCCCGACCCGCAGCATCGAAGTGCGGTCGATCGACTACGTGCCGCGCAGCGAGCGGCACGGCAAGGTGTGGCATATCGGCCCCCTCTGGTTCATGTGCAACGCGCAGATCACGACGCTCGCGATCGGTGTCGTCAGCTTCGTCGACGGGGGCAACCTGATCTGGTCGTTCATCGCGATCGCGATCGGGCTGATCATCGGCACCATCTTCATGGCGGCGCACTCGTCGCAGGGCCCGAAGCTCGGGCTGCCGCAGATGATCCAGTCGCGCCCGCAGTTCGGCTACATCGGCGCCCTGCTCGTGTGGCTGTTCGCCTTCCTGCAGTACGCCGGGTTCAACATCTTCAACACCGTGCTCGCGGGCGAGGCCGTCGGCACGGCGGTGCACGCGCCGACGGCGCTCAACCCGCTCTGGTTCTGGATCGTCACCGTGGTCGGCGCGATCATCGCGATCGTCGGCTACGACCTGATCCACCGGATGGAGCGGTACCTCAGCTACCTCACCGTCGCGGTGCTGGCACTCCTCACGATCTCGGGGCTGACGCACCTGCACGTGCCGGCAGGATCCTTCGACCTCGGGCACTTCTCGCCGCTCGCGTTCTTCGCTCAGCTCAGCGTCGTCGCCGGCTATCAGATCTCGTGGGCGATCTACGTGTCCGACTACTCGCGGTACCTGCCCGCGACGACGCCGACGAGCCAGACCTTCCGCTGGACGTTCTGGGGGTCGGCGATCGGCGGCGCGTGGCTGATCTTCCTCGGCGCGTACCTCGCGTCGGCGGTCAAGGGCTTCAACGCCGGAGACCCGGTGTCGGCCATCCAGCAGGTCGCGGACGACCTCTTCCCCGGCTTCGGCACCATCGCGCTGCTCGTGATCGCGTTCGGTCTCGTCGCGGTGATCGTGCTCAACATGTACGGCGGCTCGCTGACGCTGATCTCGTCGATCGACAGCTTCAAGAAGGTCAACCCGACTCTTCTGGTGCGAGTGGTGACCGTCGCGATCACCGCGCTCATCTCGGGTGTCCTGGCGCTCTTCGCCTCGGGCAACTTCGCGTCGAACTTCTCGAGCTTCCTGGTGCTCGTGCTGTACTTCTTCATCCCGTGGACGGCCGTCAACCTCACCGACTACTTCATCGTGCGGCGCGGGCACTACGCGATCGCCGAGATCTTCAAGCCGCGCGGCATCTACCACCGCTGGGGCTGGGCGGGCATAGCTGCCTACCTGATCGGGTTCGTGTGCATGACGCCGTTCTTCGACACGGCGTTCTACGTCGGCTTCGCCGCCCGCGCCATGGGAGGGGTCGACATCTCGCTGTTCATCGGGCTGCCGGTCGCGGCGATTCTCTACTGGCTGTTCACGCGGCGCCTCGACGTGTCGGCCGAGCGCGCCCTGGCTGACGAGCAGTCGGCCGCTCTGGAGGAGGCGGCCGAGGAGCATGTCGAGCTCGGCACGGTCTAGCGGTCTCCGCTCCGACGACCGGCACACGATCCAGTCCGCGGGCTGGATCGTGTGCCGGTCGTGGGAGTTCAGGGGTTCGTCTGGTCGGTGGGGCGCATCAGGATCTCGTTCAGGGCGACGTAGGCGGGCTGGGTCACGGCGTAGACGATGGCGCGCCCGATGTCCTCGGCCTGGAGCGTGCGCATGGAGCCGTACGACTCCTCGGACGACTTCTTCGCGTCGGGGTTCGTGATCTGGTCGTTGAGCTCCGTCGCGACGGCCCCGGGCTCGATGAGCGTGACGCGCACGCCGCTGCTGGTGACCTCCTGGCGGAGGGCCTCGCTGAAGCCGTTCACGGCCCACTTCGACGCGTGATAGATGCCGCCGCCGGTGTGGGCGACGCGGCCGGCCACGCTCGACAGGTTGATGACGTCGCCCGTGCCGCGGTCGACCATCGAGCCGATGGTCTTGTGGATCATGTACATGGTGCCGAGCACATTCGTGTCGAGGCTTCGACGCCAGTCGTCGGTGTCGGCGTCACGGATCGGCCCGAGCAGCATGAGGCCGGCGGCGTTGACCAGGATGTCGACGGGGCCGAGCTCCTTCTCGGTCTTCGCCACGGCGTCGGCGCAGGCCTGCTCGTCGGTGACGTCGAGATGGAGCGTCACGACCCTGGTGCCTTCCGCCTCGAGCTCGGACTTGAGGTCGTCGAGGCGGTCGGTGCGGCGGGCGCCGATGGCGAGGCTCGCGCCGGCGGTGGCGAGGGCGCGGGCGGTGGCCTGGCCGATGCCCGACGAGGCTCCCGTGACGAGGGCGACCTTGCCGGTCAGGGTGGGTGTGCGTGCGTCGGACATGTGCGGCTCCTCGATTCGTGTGCGGCCGGCCGCGGTGCGGGGCCGACCGCTCGGACGGTAGGCGCACGGTCACGTCTCGGCTGCCAGGAGTGCGCGGACCGGATCGTCTGTCACCCGATACCGTCGCCCAGCCAGGAGCCAGGAGCCAGGTGCCAGGTGCCAGGAGCCAGGAGCCAGGAGCCGGGAGCTGGGGCCGGGTGTCGGTTGCCGGGCCGGAGGAGGGCCGGGGCGGGGCGCTCAGGGGGCCTTGCGACGGAGGGCGGCGGCGCGGGTGCGGGCGGCGCGCTCGGCGGTGGCGGCTGTGCGGCGAGAGGACTGCGCCTCGGCGAGGGCCGTGTCGAGGGTGGACGCCTGATCGTCGAGGGCGGCGAGCTCGCGGCGGAGGGCGTCGCGGTGGGCCCGGGCCTCGTTGCGGGCCGAATGCGCGGAGGTGAGCTCCGATTCGGCGTCGGAGAGGGCCGCTGCCGCGTCGGCGGCCTCGCGTTCGGCGCGTTCGGCCGCGGCCCGGGCCTTCTTCCGCTCGGCGGCTCGGGCGCCGGCGCCGGCGCCCTCGCCGGCTCCGAGGCTACGCCGAGCGGCGCCGCGCCCCGCGACCGTCGGGCTCGGGACGGCAGCGGGGTCGATGGGCAGAGCGGTGGCCTCGGCGGGGTCGGAGCCCGGCGTCAGAGGCTTGACGAGGAGGCCGCTTCGCACCGCCGCGAAGGCCTCGGGCGAGAGGACGGCAGCCTGGAAGCAGGCGTCGATGGCGTCTCTCGTCGAGCCGGACACACTGGATCCTGCGCCCGTCGACAGCTCGATCGTCGCCCGTGTCGCGGCCGCGACCGCCTGACGTCGGTCGCTCGCCAGCGACCGCAGAGCCGAGGCGTCGCCCTCCTCCTCGGCGGTGCGGAGTCGCTCTCCCACCTCCGCCAGGGCGTCGACGGGTGCAGGATCCGACGCCACGAGCGCATCGATCGCGGCAGCGGCCGCCGCCGGTTTCTGCAGCCGGGCGATCCGTGCACCGAGCGCGGGGGCGGCCCCGGCGGCAGCCTTCCGCGCCGCGACGAACCCGGCCGGCGGCCCCGCGTTCAGCGCGGCCGCCACCCGGCGCAGGTCGTCGTCGTCGCTCATGCCTCCATCGAACACTGCGCGAGCGACGGCCGGGCGGCTACTCCACGCGCCCGGCGAAGCGGTAGCGGAAGCCGGTGCCGGTGTTCGCGGTGACGATCACGTCGTAGTAGCCCCACTCGTCGACGGGCCAGTCGACGTCGGTGGCGCGACCGCCGCGCACCGTGACGGTCTGCGTCTTCGTGATGAAGTCGTTGGCGGTCAGCGTGTACGTCACCTGCGGGGTGCCGCCGTTCGCCAGCGCCAGGCGCAGGGAGGGCTTGCGGCCGGTGACGAGCGTCGCGGTCGCCCCGGGCAGCGGGACGTCGGTGTGTGTGCCGGAGACGACGGTGCCGGCGAACCGACGGAGGAAGCGGTCGGGGCCGTAGACGCTGAAGTCGTACTTGCCGTCGAGCGCCGCCGCGTTCCAGGTGTACGTCGCCGAGGCGCCGGCCGCGATGGTGTGCGGCGTCGACGCGAAGGCGAGCCAGGCGTTCGGGAACACCTGGTGCGAGACACCCTGCGTGCCGGCGTTGCGCATGGTGAGGGTGACGGCGCCGGTGCTGCGGTTGACCGCCACATCGGCCGACTGGCGGTAGGGGAGGGGGCGGTGCTGGGCCGTCCCGGCATCCTGCACCGGCATCTTCTGGGTGCCGAGAGCTGGTTCGCGGATCGTCGGCTTGGACGCGTCGGCGTCGGCCGCGGCCACGAGGGCCTGGGTCGCACTCATCGGGGGCACCTCGGCGGCGGTGGGGATCGAGAAGTCGGGCTTCGTGAAGTCGAAGCACGACGTCAGGTCGCCCGAAATGGTGCGGCGCCAGGCCGAGATGTTCGACTCGGTGACTCCCGTCCAGGTCTCGAGGAACCGGATCACCGAGGTGTGGTCGAAGACCTGCGAGTCGACCCAGCCGCCGCGGCTCCACGGCGAGACGACAGTCAGGGGCACGCGGGTGCCGTAGCCGATGGGCAGGCCGTCGACGTACTCGGCAGCGGTGCCGGGTTCGGCGAGCGGCGGCACCATGTGGTCGAAGTAGCCGTCGTTCTCGTCGTAGTTGATCAGCAGCACCGTGCTCGCCCAGGTGTCGGGGTTGCTCATCAGCGCCTGGATGACGGCGTTCGTGTAGTGCGCGCCGTAGTCGGGGCTGGCGGCCGGGTGCTCGCACCATCCGTATGGGGCGACGACGTACGAGACCTCGGGCAGCGTGTTCGCGGCCGCGTCTTTGCCGAACTCGCTCAGCAGATAGGTCACGTCGAGCCCCTTGCCGGAGTCGGGCAGCCAGCCGGTGTTGAGGCCGCCGTTGATCGCGAGGGCCTTGACGGCGGGGTCGGTGGAGGCCAGCGCGTCGTGGTACTGCTGGAAGAGCCACAGCGGGTTGTCGCCGTAGTCGCCGACGTAGGGGTGACTGCCGTCGTCGCCCACCTCGTCGTTGGCGTAGGTCTTCCAGGTGACGCCCGCCGCCTGCAGGCGCTCGGGGTAGGTCGACCAGCTGTAGACGGGGTTGTAGTCGGCCGGGTTGTCGGTCGCCGGGCCACCGGCGGTGCCGGCAGGGTCGATCATGCCGGTCCACTGGTACAGGCGGTTGGGGGTCGTCGGGCCGATGAGCGAGCAGTGGTAGTGGTCGGCGATGGTGAACGACGAGGCGAGGGTGTGGTGGAAGGGGATGTCGTCTTTCGTGAAGTAGCCCATCGTCTGCTCCGACTTGGCCGCGACCCAGTTGTTCCAGGTGCCCTTGTTCCACGCGGTGTGGCCGCCGCCCCACGAGTGGTCGAGGCCACCGGCGTTCTGCGCGTTGTAGTCGGCCGAGTCGAGCGGCCAGGGCAGCATGTGCCCGCCGTCGGTGCGGCTGAGGTCGGGCTGATGGAAGATGTCGCCGCCGCCCGGGTACTCGAGCATCTGCTTGTCGCTGAAGCCCCGCACGCCGGGGAGGGTGCCGTAGTAGTGGTCGAACGACCGGTTCTCCTGCATCAGGATCACGACGTGCTTGACGTCCTTGATCGTGCCGGTCTGGCCCTTCTTCTTGGCGGCTGCCGTGATGGTGGCCGCATCGGCGGCACCGGGGCCGAAGGCGCTTCCGCCGCCGCCGGCGATCGTCTGCCCGGCTGCGACGCCGGCCATGATCGCTGCGGCGCCGCCCATCAGGAGCGTGCGACGGCTGACGCCGGGCTTGATGTCGCCCTGGTAGTACTCGTGGCCGGGGTCGAGCGGCGGCGCTGCGACGAGGTCGACCTTCGGGGCGTGGTCTTCGGGCTTGGACTTGCTCATGGTTCTCTCCTGCTGAGGTATCGGATCGGAAGCGGGCGGCGCGGCGAGAAGGCGCGCGCGCCGCTACTTGACGGTGAAGGTGGTGACGACGGCAGCGCGATCCGAGATCCACGCGTTGGCTGTCGGGTCGGTCGGCCCCACGGGGAACCCATCGACGAGGGTGTGCGACTCGGTGACCGTGAGCTTGCCGGCGTAGTCGACGAAGTCGAGGCGTTCGGGGCCGTCGGTCGTGCTGGTCGCCGTCGCGCTCGTGCCGGCTGCCGTGGCCGCGTCGACCTTGGCGGCATTGACGGTCGTGCTCGAGGTGCCGGTGACGGGCGGGAAGATCGACGTCGTCTGGCCGGAGTCTTTGGCGGCGTTCGGATACTCGGCGCGGTACGAGTCGGTGAGGCCGGGCTGGTTCTTGCCCGAGCCGGTGAAGGCCAGTGGCACGGGCCAATTCACCGAGCGGATCCCGCAGTGGCTCGCGGCCGTCGTGGCGGTCCAGTCGGTCGCGGCGGGCGACTCGAGGTCGGCCAGCAGGATCGAGGGCACCGACTTCGACTCCGTCTTCGCGATCGCCTTGGCCAGGGTCTGCGCCTGGCGGTAGCGCAGGGTCGCCTTCTCGGTCGCGACGATCGCCGCCGCATCCTGCGCCCCTGTCCCGGTGCCGCTGGTCGAGGCGAGCGCAGCACAGGCTGCAGCCGGGCCGAACGAGTCTGAGTCGAGCTGGGCGCTCCAGAGCTGCACGCGGCTGCCGTCGATGTTCGCGACAGCACTGACCGCGGGGACTCCGGTCGGCACGGCGCCGTTGGCGGGAGCCAGCGGGTAGCGGCTGATGATCGCCTGGCCGCCGGCGCTCTCGACATGGCCCCAGCCGAGCAGCTTCGCGACCGCGGTCGCCTGCGTGCCGAGGGTGCTCTGCAGCCCGACGACGTCGAGACGGTTGGTCAGGATCGTGTCGACGAGCTTCTCGCTTGAGTCTGCGACGTGAGACCCGCCGTCCCACATGTTCAGGGTGGCCGTCTTGAGCGCGGGCTGGGCGTTCTTCGCGCTGAGTGGGAACTCGATCGTGATGGTGCCCGTGATGCCCTTCACGTCGGTTGCGATGATCGTGACCGTGCCCTCGCCTCCCACGGCCTTCTTGGGGTCGGTGGGGGTGGTGCCGGTGATGACGCCTGCTGCGCTGACCTTCAGCCACGAGCTGCCCGCGGTCTTCGCGAAGGTGACGGCGTCGGTCGGAGCGGCGCCGCCCGGCCCGAACCACAGGCCCTTCACGCTGGTGTCGAGCGCGGTGACCGGGGGAGTGGAAGCCTCGGTGACGTCGTCGGTCACGAAGTGCGCCGTGGTCGGCGTCGGGTCGTACGGCGGCGGGTCGGAGACCTGGAAGGTCACGGGCTTCGCGAGCCAGGTGTAGCCGTCGTTGTAGAGGAAGTACGCCGTGATGTCGTGGCCCGACGTGAGGCCCGCGCCGCTGACGGTCAGGGTGCCCGAGGTGTTGTCGCCGGTGTACGTGTACGCCGTCGACGGGTTGTTGTACTTCTGGCCCGTGGGCCCGTCAGCCGGGTTGTTGTAGAGGCCGACCCAGTTGAGCGCGAGCGGCGTCGTCGTCGAGTAGCTGAACGTGAGGGGCTGCCCGGCGATCGGGTTCTTCGTGTCGAGAGACAGTGTCCCGGTGTCGGTCGGCACCGGTGCCGCGGCGACCTGGAAGGTCACCGGCTGCGCGAGCCAGGTGTAGCCGTCGTCGTAGAGGAAGTACGCGGTGATGTCGTGACCGGTGGTGAGCCCTGATCCCGACACCGTGATCGTCCCGGAGGCGTCATCGCCCGTGGCGGCGTCCTTCGTGTACGTGTAGGCCGTCGAGCCGGCGTGGTACTTCTGATCGGTCGGCCCGTTCGCCGGAGTGTTGTAGAGGCCCACCCAGTCGAGGTCGAGCGGCTTGTCGGTCGAATAGCCGAAGGTGACGGGCTGCCCCGCGACCGGGTTCGTCGTGAGCAGCTTCAGCGTGCCCGTGGTGACGGGAGTGGTCGCGGTGGGAGTCGCCGTGGGCGCCGCCGTCGCGGTGGCTGCGGCGCTCGCAGCGGTGGTCGCGCCGGGGGCGGCGGTCGTGGCCGAGGCGATGGTCGGCACGGCTATGCCGGCGGCGACGACGGCGGTGATCAGGGCACCGATCACCAGGCGTTTCGGGGTGAAGGTGGGCATGGACGTCGTTTCTCCCAGGGAAGGCGCGTCCGTCGGCCGAGCCGGCGGGGCGCCGACTCCGGCGCCTCGGAACACTCTTCTTGCAGGATGTGAATCGTTCTGTCCCGGCGCGTGACGCCCGCGTCAATGGCCTGTGAACGCCAGGTGCAGCTGCCGCTCACAGCGTGACGAACCTGTTCTCGACACCGCGCCGATTCGCAGCGGACGCTGGCCGCACCCGGTTCAGGGGCGCTCGACAGCGACGGAGGGGGGCTCGGAGGCGACGGTGAAGGTCTCGAACGGTCGCCGGAAGCAGGGGAGGAACCCCTCGTCCAGCTGCGGCGGCTCGGACCCTCGGGGAGTCGTCTGCGAGACGTAGGAATCGAGGGCGATTCTTTTCGCGAGTCGATCCGCAGCCGACAGGTGCACTGCCCGCATCCGTCCCCACGGCACGTCGGGGTGGGCGGAGTCGGCCCAGTGCCACATCCAGATCGGGTACTCCCAGAGCACGAGACCCCGTTCGGCTGCCAGCTCGGCAGCGATCTCGCCGAGCACCCGGTGGTCGCGGTGCCCGTCTCCGCGCCACGGGGCGACCACCACCGACTCGGGCCGCGAGTCGATCACAAGCGCCAGCTCGGCCTGGACCGCAGCGCGGTTCTCCCGCAGCGAGCCGTCGGCGTATCCCAGCACTTCGAGCGCCGGGCCGCCGAGGGCCCTCATCGCTCGACGGAGCTCCTCGAGTCGCACCCCGGCGAGCTCGTCGGCGTCGATCAGGTCGGCCGCGTGCGAGGCTCGGCCGTCCGTCACGACGCAGACGGTCACCGGGCGCTCGGCCGCCACACTCGCCGAGATGAGACCGCCCGCGCCGAGGGTCTCGTCGTCGGGGTGGGCGGCGAGGACGAGCAGACCGAGCCTCGGATCGAGGGTGGCCGGGGGCAACGCGCCGAGCCTCGGATCCCGGGCCCACGCCTTCTCGCCCGTGCCGGGGTCGCGCGCGTCGAACGTCACCATTCGAGGCCGGAGTCGCGCACGCTGCGGCCGAGCGACACGTCGTCGCGTTCGGCGTGGTGCTGCCGCAGGTAGAGCTCGAGGTCGGCGACTCGCTTGGCGTGGGCGGCGTCCTGCACGAGGGGAGTCGGGCCGAGGGCGTGACCGACGGCTGCGATCGCCGCCTCGGTGGCCGCGGCGACGGTGGCGCGCACGCGCTTCGCGAGGACGGACGGGGGGACGTCTGCAGGGCTTTCGGCGGGGCCGTCGACGAGCCGTGCGGCCGCGGCCAACGCGGTGCGGGCCTCGGCCAGGCGAGTATCGACCCGACCGAGGTGCATCAGCAGGATCGTGTCGTCGCGCCGGCCCGGCAGTCGCGCGGCGTCGAGCAGCGGGCGGGCGACACCGACGGCTGCTCCGAACCAGCAGGCCGCGACGCTCATGCCGCCCCAGGCGAATCCCGGCCTCTGCAGGTACCAGCCCGGCTCGCCGACCGCCGTGGCGGGGACCTTCGCGAACGCGACGTCGCCGCTGGGGATCTCCGTCAGACCCCGTGCGGCCCACCCCGGCTGCACCGCGACGCCGGGCGAGCGCAGGTCGACGGCGAAGAGGCCGCGCTGAGACTCGGTGACCCAGGCCGTGACCAGCGCGTGCGACAGGGTGCCGGCGAGCGAGCACCAGGGCTTGGTGCCGGTGAGGGCCCAGGATCCTGCGCCGGTCTCGGTCGCCTCGAGCCGCACACCCGGGCCCTCGGCGGCGAACACACCCCAGGTCGACCCAGCCGTGGGTGCGACGCCCGCCTGATCGAGGATCGTGAGGGCGTCGAGATGCGGCTCGACGGCTCGGGCGAGGGCCACGTCGTGGGCGGCCAGGGTGGCGAGTGCCTCCCAGGCGTCTGCCGCCCCGCCCGTGCCGACGAAGGGCTTCAGGGGGCCGAGCGCGACAGCGCAGTCGAGGGCCTCGGCCACGGTGTCGGGGGCGGCCGCCACCACCGCGGCCGTGGCGGGGCCGGGGCCCGGGCCGATGGCGATTCGCAGCAGAGGGTCTCTCACAGCGTCTCCGCCAGGTAGCCCGCGTAGCCGCCGGGAGTCCGCCCGACGAAGCGCCCCGAGGTGAGCACCTGGCAGGCGTCGGAAGCCGCGATCACCCAGGGGCCTCGGCGCAAGCGGGCGACGAGGGCGTTGTCTTCGTGCTCCTCGATCGGGTCGAAGCCGCCTGCCGCGAAGTAGGCGGAGGCGCGAAGGCCGAGGTTCGCCCCGTGCACGTGCCCGTTCGGGTGCCCGGGCTGGTGCGTCGCGAGCCACTGGGCGTTCTGCTCCGGGGTGAGGTCGGCGGGGGTTGGGCGCACGGTGCCGATCATCACGTCGACGCCGCGGTCGGCCAGGGCGACCTGCTCGACGAGCCAGTCGCCGGGCACCGTGGAGTCGGCGTCGGTGTGGGCGAGCCAGAGGCTCCCGCGATCCTGGCGCCCCCAGCGGTCGAGAGCATGCCGCACGCCTTGCGCCCTCGCCGAGCCGACCGCCCCGGCCTCCGACTCGAGCACGGTGACGCCCACAGCCGCGGAGGCCAACTCAGCCGTGCCGTCGGTGCACGCGTCGGCCACGAGCGTCACCGAGACGACGATCGCAGGATGCCGGTGGTGCAACTCCGACACGGCTCGTGTGATCGAGTCGAGCGCGGCTCGCACCAGGCGCTCCTCGTTGCGCGCGGGCACGACGACGGCCACCCCCGCCACGGCCGGCCCGGCGGCGCCCCGGCCCGGCCCGGTCACACGAGGCCGGTCTGCTGCGCGACCGAGCGGCCGTCGCGGGCGAGCACGTCGAGCACGAAATCGTCTTCGACGTGGTGCACGAGCGTGCTCCACTCCGGTCGGGAGGCGAGAGTGCGGTTCACCTCGTCGGCGCTCTGACGGAAGTCCGACTCGGGGTGGCGCCAGTGGCAGGCGACGACGACGCCGTCGGGGGTGAGCGCTCCCGCGATCCTGCCCGCCAGGGTGTCGAGACGGTCGGCGCCGAGGTAGTAGGCGGCCTCCGAGACGACGACGAGGTCGTAGGCGGCCTCGGGGAAGTCGTCGACGGCGTCGCCGTGCAGCACGGTGGCGGTCGGGGTCAGCGCCAGGCGCACGCTCGCGTGCCGCACCGCCTCGGCCGAGATGTCGATCGCGGTGACCCGGTCGGCCCGCGCCGCGAGTGCCTCGGTCAGCACTCCGATCGAGCAGCCGACTTCCAGCGCGTGAGCGAACCGCGGCCGCGGCAGAGAGGCGAGCAGGATCTCGCGCTTCCGCACCTCGTACCAGCGCGTCGTGACACCCCACGGGTCGTCGCGCGCGGCGTGCGCCTGGTCGAAGTGCTGCCGGATGTCGGCGGAGTCGCTCATTCCCGCAAACTACGCGGTGCTGGCCGGGAGGGCCCTTCCTGGCGGGGGTGGTTGACAAGGGGGCCCGCGCTCGTCGTCGCGTGGGCCCCTCGTCGGTCGTCGCTAGCGGCGGCGTGCTGCCGTGGTCAGCGTGTTCTGGCCGTAGCTGTTGTCGTCGGGGTTGAGTGTGACGCCGGGCGCCACGAGCTCGTCGATGCGGTCGAGCACCTCGGTCGACAGCGTCACGTCCGGCCCGGTCAGCTGCGACTCGAGCTGTTCCATGGTGCGCGGGCCGACGATCGCGCTCGTCACGCCGGGGTGGTTCAGCACGAAGGCGACGGCCAGGTCGATGAGGCTGATGCCGTTCGCCTCGGCGAGCAGGGCGAGCTCTTCGACGACGTCGAGCTTCAGCTGGTTGGCGGGCGACGACATGTCGAAGCGGGCCGGCGGGCGGTTCTTCGACACCGGAGCCCCCGGGGCGTCCTTGCGCCAGCGGCCCGTGAGCCATCCGCCCGAAAGGGGGCTGTAGACCAGGGTGCCCATGCCGTAGCGCCGCGTGGTGGGCAGAACGTCCTCCTCGATGCCGCGGGTCAGGATCGAATAGGGCGGCTGCTCGGTGACGAAGCGCTCGAGGTTGTGGTCGCGCGCCGCGACCTGTGCCTCGACGATCTCGCTGCCCGAGTACGACGAGGAGCCGATCGAGCGCACCTTCCCCTGGTGCACGAGGTCGCTGAGGGCGCCAAGGGTCTCCTCGACGTCGGTCGTGGGGCTGGGCCGGTGCATCTGGTAGAGGTCGATGTAGTCGGTGCCGAGGCGGCGCAGCGAGGCCTCGACGGCCTTCATCACGTAGTTGCGCGACCCGCCGGAGGTGTTCGGCCCGGTGCCGGTCGGCATGAAGAACTTGGTCGCGAGCACGACGTCGTCGCGGCGGCCCTTGATGGCCTTGCCGACGATCTCCTCCGACTCTCCGGCCGAGTAGACGTCGGCGGTGTCGACGAAGTTGACGCCGGCGTCCAGGGCCTTGTGGATGATTCGGATCGAATCGTCGTGGTCGGGGTTGCCCCAGGCTCCGAACATCATGGTGCCGAGGCAGAGGGGGCTCACTTCGAGCCCGGTGCGTCCGAGGAGGCGGTACTCCATGGCTGGTCCTTTCGTCGGGGTGTGTTCTCATCGAACGCCCTCCGAGGAGAGGGCGGGAGTGTCTGTCGCTACCCCTCTCGCCGTTGTCGCAAGCCTCGAGGCCTCTTGCGAAGGGGCATTGCTTTTTTCCATGTACAGGTTCTCCTGAAGCGGTGCCTTCGCCGCGACTGAATTCAGTCGAACCTGTAAGTCACGAAAAGCAATCGTCTCGGCGCGAGGGCCGCTGGCGCCTTCAACCGGCACGTAGGCTGACTCCCTGCCCCGAGGGAGGAACGAACGCGTGATCACGGATTCACCATGCTGACCCGACGGCGACCTGGACGACTGGGCGCGGCAGCAGCACTCGGGGTCGCTGCGGCTCTCGTCCTGACCGCTTGCGGGGGCGCGCCGGCTCAGAAGACGACGGTCGAGAACGCCGCGCAGGGTGTCGGCCTCGCCTCGATCCGCGGGCTGATCACCACCGACAGCTACACGGCGGCTGGTGCGGGCTACTCACGCGAGTTCCTCTACACGAACCCGGCCCACGTGCACTCCGTCATCGACGCGCGTCTCGCCTCGGCGAAGTACACGCCCGTTGGCGGCTCATCGACCCACTGGAGCAACGGCACCGGCGTCGGCTCGACCGACGTCCGCTTTTCGACCCTGACCCTCGCGGGCTCGTACCACGAGCCCCACGGCCCCACGGTCGGCGTGCCCGACGGGCCGGCCCTCCGTGTCACCGTCACCGCCGGCTCCTAGCCCGTCGCTGCAGCGACCCGAGATCTCGGTTGACAGATCGTTCGGTAGCTGACGATACTTGTCTGGTACCGAACGAATTGCATGACATCACGAAGAGGAGAACCCATGCCCACCGAACGCATCGCCCTCATCACCGGCGCCAACCAGGGCGTCGGCAAGCAGGTCGCCAAAGAGCTCGCCGAGGCGGGCCACATCGTGCTGGTCGGGTCGCGCGACCTCGGCCGCGGTGAAGCAGCCGCCGCGGAGATCGGCCACGGCGCCACCGCCCTCCAGATCGACGTCACCGATCTCGCTTCCATCGCCGCGGCCGCGGCGCACATCAAGACCACTCACGGGCGCCTCGACCTGCTCGTCAGCAACGCCGGCATCTCGAACACGGCGGGCGGCGACCGCACGCCGGAAGAGCGAGCGGCGGCCAGCCTCGCCAGCACCGCCTCCCTCGACGAGGTCCGTGCCGTGTGGGACGTCAACGTGTTCGGCGTCCTCGCCGTCTACCAGGCGATGCTGCCGCTGCTGCGCGACGGCATCGATGCTCGCATCGTCAACGTCTCGAGCGGGGTCGGCTCGCTCGCGGCGAACGCCGACCCGAGCTACCCCTACCACTCGATGTACGGCCCCGTGTATCCCGCGTCGAAAGCGGCTGAGAACGCGTTGACACTGGCCATGATGGTCGAGCTCGAAGACACCGACATCAAGATCAACCTCGTCTCGCCGGCCTTCACGAGCACCGCGCTCAACAACTTCGCGGGCACCGAGTCGATCGAAGACGGCTCGCGCGAGGTCGTGCGTGTCGCGCTGCTCGGCCCCGACGGCCCGACCGGCACCTTCACCCGCTGGGAGAACACCACGATTCCGTGGTAACCATGTCGGGTGCCTGACGAAGCGATCGACCCGCACGCCCCGCACGCCCCGCAGGCTCCGGCTGCCGTGGGCGGCCACGGCGGCGACGCCCTCGACACCGTCGGCGCGTGGGCGAAGAAGTACCACCTGGCCTCGCGCAGCGTCATCGAGGCGAGTCTTCGCGACTACGGTCTCGGCCCGACGCAGTACTACGTGCTCTACCAGCTGTCCCACGCGGGGCCCACGATCCAGCGCGACCTCGGCGTCATGCTGAGCGTCGAGCGGGCCACCTTGAGCGGCATCGTGGCCACGCTCGTGCGCAAGGGCCTCGTCATCCAGGAGGCCGACGTCTCCGACCAGCGCCAACGCGTCCTTCGTCTCACCGACGCCGGCCGGGCCCTCTGGGCCGAGTTGCCCGACCCCGTCGCGATCCTGAAAGACGTGGCGTACTCCGGCATCTCCGAGGCCGACCTCGCGGTGGCCCGGCAGGTGTTGCAGGATGCCACGGCGAAGTTGACCGACTACGTCACGCGACTCTCGGCCGAGCGCCAGCCGATCCTGTACCCCGCTCGCGCGCCGCAGCGTAGACGTGACGAATGAAGGCTCTCACCTACCAGTCCGTCGAGCACGTCAGCGTCGAGGACGTGCCGAACCCGATCATCGTCGAGCCGACCGACGCGATCATCCGCGTCACCTCCGCCGCGATCTGCGGCAGCGACCTGCACCTCTACGACGTCTTCGGCCCGTACCTCGACAAGGGCGACGTCCTCGGCCACGAGACCATGGGTGTCGTCACCGAGGTCGGCCCCGAGGTGCACGACATCCGGGTCGGCGACCGCGTCGTCGTGCCGTTCGTGATCGCCTGCGGCGACTGCTTCATGTGCGATCGCGGTCTCTTCTCGCAGTGCGAGACGACGCAGGTCACCGAGTACGACTCGGGCGCGACCCTCTACGGCTACACGAAGCTCTACGGGCAGATCCCCGGCGGCCAGGCCGAGTTCCTGGGCATCAAGCGTGCCGACGCCAACCTGATCACCGTCGGCTCGGAGCTGCCCGACGAGCGCTACCTGTTCCTCAGTGACATCCTCCCGACCGCGTGGCAGGGCGTCGAGTACGCCCAGGTGCCCGACGGTGGCACGCTCGTCGTGCTGGGACTCGGCCCGGTCGGCCAGTTCGCCTCGCGAATCGGTGTGCACAGGGGCTATCGCGTCATCGCCGTCGACCCCGTGTCGGAGCGTCGTGCGATGGCCGAGCGCCACGGAGTCGAGACGCTCGACCTGACCGACGACGTCTCCGACGTGATCGCCAAGCTGACCGACGGGCGCGGCCCCGACTCGGTCGTCGACGCCGTCGGCATGGAAGCGCACGACCACGGGGCGGTCGGCCTCTTCCAGAAGGCCGCCGCACGCCTCCCCGACAAGCTCGCTCAGCCGCTCATGCAGAAGGCCGGCATCGACAGCCTCTCGGCCATGCACCTCGCCTTCGACATCGTGCGCCGCGGCGGCACGGTCTCACTCAGTGGCGTCTACGGCGGCACCGCCGACCCGACGCCGTTCTTGAGCCTGTTCGACAAGCAGATCACCATTCGCATGGGCCAGTGCAACGTGCAGCACTGGATCGACACGCTGATGCCCCTCGTCGAAGACCCGGCCGACCCGCTGGGGACCGAGGATCTCGTCACGCACCCGGTGCCCCTCGACCGCGCACCCGAGATGTACGAGATCTTCAAGAAGAAGGAGGACGGCTGCATCAAGGTCGTCCTCAAGCCGGGAGCCGCCGCGTGAGCGCCCGTGTCGCAGTGGTGACCGGCGGCACCGCAGGCCTGGGCCGCGCCATCGTGCGCGAGCTCGCCGCGCGTGGCTGGGACGTCGCGATCCTGGCGCGCGGTGAAGACGGTCTGCAGGGGGCTGCGGCCGACGTGATGCGCGCCGGGCGCCGGGCTCTGCCGCTGTCGGTCGACGTGGCCGACAACGACGCCGTCGAAGCTGCCGCATCGGAGGTCGAAGAGAAGCTCGGCGAGATCGACCTCTGGGTCAACGACGCCATGGTCGGCATCTTCGGCGAGTTCTTGACGACCGACCCCGACGACTTCCAGCGCGCCACGCAGGTCACCTACTTCGGCTTCGTCAACGGCACGCGCGCCGCCCTGAAGCGAATGGTGCCGCGCGACCGCGGCCACGTGATCCAGATCGGGTCGGCCCTGGCGCACCGCGGCATCCCGTTGCAGGCGGCCTACTGCGCGTCGAAGCACGCCATCACCGGGTTCACCGAGTCGGTGACCACCGAGCTCATCCACAACAAGAGCAACGTGAAGATCTCGCAGGTCGACATGCCCGCGATGAACACGATCCAGTTCAACTGGGTCAAGTCGCAGCTGCCGCACCACCCGCAACCCGTGCCGACGATCTTCCAGCCCGAGACCTGCGCCAGGGCTGTCGCCGACGTGGCCGACCACCCCCGCCGCCGCAGCTGGATCGGCGAGCCGACGGTCATGACGGTTCTCGGCAACCGCTTCGTCGCGCCGTTCCTCGACGTCTACCTCGCCAAGACCGGCTACTCGGGGCAGCAAGCCCCTGACAAGAAGCAGCCGATGCTGCCGACGAACCTCTACGAACCCGTCGCGGGCGACCAGGGCGCTCGAGGCATCTTCGACGACCAGGCCAAGGAGTCCAGCCCGCAGATCTGGTACACCCAGCATCGAGGTGTCTCGTACGCGGCCGCGGCCGGAGCAGCTGCCGCCGGGGTCGCCGCCCTCGTCACCGGGCTGCGTCGACGCTCATGACGGTCCGCCACCGGTACATCGCGGCCTCGCCCGAGGCCGTCTTCGCGGTGCTGGCCGACGGCTGGCTCTTCCCCAGCTGGGTCGTCGGGGCCTCCAGGATCCGCGCGGTCGACGACGTCTGGCCGGCCGTCGGCTCGAAGATCCACCACTCGTTCGGCGTGTGGCCGGTCGTCGTCAACGACACGACCTCGGTCATCGCGTGGAGCGCACCCTTGCATGCGGAGTTCGAGCCGCGCGGCTGGCCTCTCGGCGAGGCCCGCGTGACGATCGACGTGAAGCCGCGGGGCGCCGGCTGCGTCGTGCGAATGGAGGAGCACGCGACCTCCGGCCCTGGCGTCCTGGTGCCCGAGCCTCTCATGGCCGCCGCCATCAAGCTTCGCAACCGCGAGGCGCTGCAGCGGCTGGCCTGGCTCGCCGAGGGCGGCGCCGCCCGCTGACCTGTCGGCCCCCGCTGGCCGGCCGCGCCCTGCACGACTCCGACGACCGGCGCAGACTCTAGCCCGCGGACTAGAGCCTGCACCGGTCGTCGGAGCGTAGGCATGCAGCCCGGCACGGCATCAGCGGCCGGAGGCGAGCCACTGTCGCAGGATCTGCGCCGCCTCGGCCCGACGGCGATCCTGGGCGGGCGAACTGTTGCCGCCGAGGAAGGCGCTGACGCTGCTCTGGCGGCTGATGCCCTTAGCATCGTTCCAGTCGAGGAAGGGAAATCGGTCGACCGACGTGATCGACGAGCGCTCGAGCGTCCGCGAGAAGAAGAGGCCGCGCAGGTGCAACCGGTCTCCGTCGATCACTGCGGAGTTCCGACCGAATCGGACGGACCAGACCACGCCGATCGCCACGAACACGAGGCCCAGGATCCAGAGGTTCGGGTCGAGCACGATGAGCACGATTCCGATCACGCCGGTGAGCCCGCCGCTGGCCGCCGCCGCGATTCTCCAGGCCACGGGCTGAGCCAGAACGGTGGTCGCGGTGGGGGTGCGGTGAGCCGGGGCTGTCGCGTCGTCGGACATGCACCCCATGATGCTCGCCGACCCGGATCCACGCCCAGCGAGCGCAGTGACCCGCATTCGGGGGCCACTATCTGACGGATGTATAACAGTTGGCCGACCCTATGTCCAGGACTGGCTACTCGTGGTCGGTTTTGTCACAGTTGACATGCTCGAGCCTCGGATCAGGGGTTCGAGATCTGCGCGGGCCGGCTGCATCCCCCTCCACCCCGAGTGCGGCCCGCGCAGATGCCCCTGTTCTTTTTGTCCCCTGTTTGGCGGACCCCGTGAGGTGTAGTTTCGAGCACACACGCCGACGGAGGCCGCTCATGGGATTTCTGGTGTACAACGGCGAACGGCTCGATCTGGCGATCGAAGACCGCACTCTGGCTCACCTCCAGATCGTCATCATCAACAAGCTCCGCAAGGGCGAGAGCTTCGCCTTCTCGTGGAAGGACTCGGCCGAATCGGGTGACGGTCGGTCGACGATCTGGCTGGCGCCGACGAGTTCGCTGCATTTCAAGTTCGCGGGCAGCCGTGCCCCTGAGATCAACGCGGCGTGGCTGCAAGGCCTCTATGCCACGGCAGAGTCGGGCAAGGGCCTGATCATCGTGGACGAACCCGAAAACACGGGCCAGACCGCGCTGCCCGAAGACGCGGTCGTGCCGATCGGGGTGTCGCAGCGCCCGCCGGCGGTCGCCCGCCGCGCGGCTCGCCCCGCCGGCGGCTAGCGCCGGGCCGACGGGGCCGTCAGGCGGGTCGCCCGAACTCCCACCCGGTGATGTCGGGGTGGTCTTCGCCGCGCGTGTACGCCCACTCGCGGGCGGCGGCGCGCCGCGCCTCGAAGTCGGCTGCGGCATCGGGATGCGACGACGACAGCCCCGGCACGTACTTCAGCACGTCGAGCACCAGCTTGTACCGGTCGATGTCGTTGAGCATCGCCATGTCGAAGGGCGTCGTAGTGGTGCCCTTCTCCTGGAATCCGCGCACGTGCAGGTTGTCGTGATTGTGGCGTCGGTAGGTCAGCTGGTGCACGAGGGCCGGGTAGCCGTGGAAGTCGAAGACGACGGGCCTGTCGTTCGTGAACAGCTCGTCGAACTGGTCGTCGGTGAAGCCGTTGGGGTGCTCGCGCTGATCCTGCAGTTTCATCAGGTCGACGACGTTGACCACGCGCACCTTCACCTCGGGGAACTCCCGCCGGATGATGTCGGCGGCCGCTACCGTCTCGAGAGTCGGCACGTCGCCGGCGCAGGCGAGCACGATGTCGGGCTCGTCGTCGACGCGGTCGGCCGCGCCCGAGGTGCCGGCCCACTCCCACACGCTGGCCCCTCGGCGAACGTGCTCCTCGGCCTCGTCCATGGTGAGCCACGCCGGCTGATCCTGCTTGCCCGCGACGATCACCTGCACGGTGTCGACGTCGCGCAGGGCCTTGTCCATCACGGCGAGGAGGGTGTTGGCGTCGGGCGCGAGCGAGATGCGCACGAGGTGGGCCTGCTTGTTGACGACCACGTCCAAGAAGCCGGGATCCTGGTGGCTGAAGCCGTTGTGATCCTGCCGCCACACGTGGCTCGAGAGCAGGTACACGAACGATGAGATCGGCCGACGCCACTCGATGTCGCGGGTGGCCTCGAGCCACTTCGCGTGCTGGTTGAACATCGAGTCGACGATGTGCACGAACGCCTCGTACGTGTTCAGGAGGCCGTGGCGCCCGGTCAGCAGGTAGCCCTCGAGCATGCCCTGCAGCAGGTGCTCGCTGAGCACCTCGGTCACGCGGCCCGTGTGCGCCAGGTTGAGGTCGCTCTCGAGGATGTGCGCCGCCCACGAGCGGTTCGTCACGTCGAAGACGGCGTCGAGCTTGTTCGACACGGTTTCGTCGGGGCCGAACAGCCGGAACGTCGACGGGTTGTCGCGGATGATGTCGGCCAGCCACGAGCCTGCGCCGTGCGTGGCGGAGGCAGTGACCGTCCGGGATCCTGCCGTGTCGATGCCGTGGGCCCGGAAGTCGGAGAGCCGCAGGTCGGTGCGGATGCGGCCGCCGTTGGCGAACGGGGTTGCGCTCATGCGGGCGTCACCGTGGGGCTTGAGGGAGGCCAGGGCGTCGGTGGGGATGCCGTCGTCGCCGAAGAGCGCGGACGGGTCGTACGACTGCATCCATTCGACCAGCTGCTTGAGGTGCTCGGGGTTCTCGCGCACGTTCGGCAGCGGCACCTGGTGGGCGCGCCAGGTGTTCTCGACCGGCTCGCCGTCGACGAACTTAGGGCCGGTCCAGCCCTTCGGGGTGCGCAGGATGATCATCGGCCAGGCCGGGCGGGCGGCGTCGTGGGGCCCGTCCGACTGCCCGGAGGCCGTCATGTCGCTGCCCGTGGCATCGGAGGTTCCGTCGGCAGCGGCTGCCCGGGCCGCAGCCTGTGCCGCGTCGATCTTCTCCAGAGACTCGTCGATCGCCGCGGCCATCCGCTCGTGCACCCGCATCGGGTCTTCGCCGTCGTACCCGCCGGCCACCACGATCGGGTCGTAGCCGTAGCCACGGAACAACTGCAGCAGCTCGCCCTCGTCGATGCGCGCCAGAATCGTCGGGTTCGCGATCTTGTAGCCGTTGAGGTTCAGGATCGGGAGGACTGCACCGTCGTGCGCCGCATCGATCAGCTTGTTCGCGTGCCAGCTGGCGGCCAGGGGCCCGGTCTCGGCCTCGCCGTCGCCCACGACGCAGACAGCGATGAGGTCGGGGTTGTCGAGCACCGCCCCGTACGCGTGCGAGAGCGAGTAGCCGAGCTCGCCGCCCTCGTTGATCGACCCGGGCACGTTCGGGGCGTCGTGCGACGGGATCCCCCCGGGGAACGAGAACTGCTTGAACAGACGCTGCATGCCCGACCTGTCGCGCGAGACATCCGGCACCAGCTCGGAGTATGTGCCGTCGAGCCACGCGTTCGCGACCATTGCGGGGCCGCCGTGGCCGGGCCCGCAGACGTAGATCATCTCGCGCTGGTCGCGCACGATCACACGATTCAGGTGCGCGTAGACCAGATTCAGAGCGGGGGAGGTGCCCCAGTGGCCCAGCAGCCTCGGCTTGATCTGCGCAGGCGTCAGCTCGTTCTGCAGCAGCGGGTCGTCCATCAGATAGATCTGACCCACGGTGAGGTAGTTGGCGGCGCGCCACCAGGTGTCAACGGCGGTGAGGTCGGTGGCGGCTGTCTTCTCGCTGGTCGTGCTCGTCTTGTCGGTCACCTCTGCCAGTGTGGCCCCGACCGGTCGGCGCGAGGTCAGGGTGTCACCATGCCGCCGTTCACGTTGAGCGTGTCGCCGGCCACGAAGCTCGACTCGGCGCTCGTCAAGAACACGTACGCCGGCGCCAGCTCGGCCGGCTGACCGGCGCGGCCCATGGGCGACTCGCTCGAGCCGAACTCCGGCAGGGTGTCAGGATCGACCCCGCCCGTCACCTGCAGCACCGACCAGGTCGGCCCCGGGGCGACGACGTTCACGCGGATCCCCTTCGAGATCAGCTGCTGCGCCAGCCCCTTCGAGAAGTTGTTGATCGCGCCCTTCGTCGTCGCGTAGTCGAGCCGGTCGGGGGCCGGCACGTAAGCCTCGAGCGACGCGGTGTTCACGATGGTCGAGCCTGGCTCCAGGTGCGGCAGCGCCGCCTTGATGATCCAGAACGGTGCGTAGACGTTGGTCTTGAAGGTCTGATCGAACTGCTCGTCGGTGATGTCCTCGATGCTCTTCTGCCAGACCTGCTTGCCGGCCACGTTCACGATGGCATCGAGGCCGCCCATGCCGTCGACGGCCCTCTGCACGAGGTCGCGGCAGTGGGCGGGGTCGGTGAGGTCGCCTGGGACGGTGACCGCTTTCGATCCTGCCGCCTCGATCTGCTCGACGACGTGCAGGGCGTCGCTCTCCTCTTCGGGGAGATACGACAGCGTCACGTCGGCGCCCTCGCGAGCGAACGCGATCGCGACGGCCGCCCCGATGCCGGAGTCGGCGCCGGTGATGAGCGCCTTGCGGCCGGTGAGGCGCCCCGTGCCGCGGTAGGTGCTCTCGCCGAGGTCGGGTACCGGCGTCATCTCGCTCTGAATGCCCGGCTCGGGCTGCTGCTGCACCGGCGGCCGGATCGTCGGGTAGCGGGTGGTCGGGTCGCCGAAGGTGTATTGGTCTCGCTGGTCGCTCATGCCCGCACGCTACGCAGTGGCGCCGCCCTGCTCCCTCGGCTGTACCCCGCCCCGCCTCTCCTGCCCTCGGCCGCGAGATGGCCCGTCCGACCTGCGCGGCGGCTCGACGCCGTCCGAAGGGCCATCTCGCGGATAAGGGGGGCGCATCCCGAGGCCGCGAGATCGCCTTTCGGCGCACGGAGGCCGGCGGGTCGGCCAGATTGTGATCGCGCGCGCCGCAGCGCCCGGCGGGGCGGCAGGGTCAGCGTGGCTCGATCCCGCCGGGCCGCGGGGCGGCGAGCTCGAGGTTGATGTCGTCGGGGTCCTGTACCGACAGGATCACGAGACCGAACGGGGGCAGGTCGGTCACGTCGCCGTGCTCGACCCCGGCCTCGTCGAGGCGCGCAGCCGCGGCGTGGAGGTCGTCGACGCTCGACGCCCGGAACGCCAGGTGATCGAGCCCCACTCGGTTCGGGTCGAACCGGTCACCGGCCGGGGCCACGGGCCGCAGCCCCATCGTCTGGCCCTGGAAGGTGAACGAGCAGCCGCCGTAGGTGCGCCACGGGTCGTCGTGGACGGTGGGGTCGTCGATCTGGTCGCTGAAGTCGCTGCCGGGGCCCTGACCGAACAGCTGCGTGTAGAACGCCTTGCTGCGGCGGATGTCGGTCACGGTCAGTCGCACGTGCGAGAAGCCCTGGGGGCTGAAGATGGCGTCGGTCACCCGGCTATCCAACGCCCGATGTCGGCTGAACGTCGAGGTTCGGCGGCGACGGCGGGCCTAGGCCCACCGTCACGCGCGGAACCCGACGTTTAGCGGCCACCAGCGTCAGCGGCCGGCGCGCAGCCCGTACCCCGGGTGCGACGACCGCAGGTGCGGCCCGCCGTCGCCGGCGGGGAAGAGCCGCTCGCGCAGAGTCGTCACCGGCGCGTCGGGCACCGCGGCCGGAGCCATGAGGCCGCGCCGCCGCAGCTCGGGCACGACCAGCTCGAAGAACGAGGCGGAGTCGCCGGTCGGCCCGGGCTGCACGAGCAGGCCGTCGGCGCCGGTGTGCTTCATCAGCGACTCCACCTGGTCGACGGCCTCGGTCGGCGTGCCGAGGAAGGGGCGGCCCATGACGCCGTTGACCCGGAACTCCTCGAGGATCTCGGCCACGGTCGGCGCCGCCGTCTCGCCGTCGCCGGTGAAGCGCTCGATGTTGGTGCGGCCCTGCTCGCTCTCGGTCGTCGCGAGCGGCTTGGCCGGGTCCATCGCCAGCAGGTCGAGACCGGTGAAGAAGGCGTACTGCACGCCGGCGTCGTCGGTGGTGACGAAGGCGGTGATCTGCTCGCGGAGGTCGAGGGCATCCTGCGTCGTCGGCCCCACGATGAACGTGCCGGCGACCAGGAACTTGATGGCGTCGGGTTCGCGCCCCGCGGCAGCTGCCCGAGCGCGGATGTCGGCGATCTGGTCGCGCACCGCGTCGGGCTCGGCGGCGAGGAAGACGGCCTCCGCGAAGCGGGCGGCGAGATCGCGGCCCTTGCTCGACGCCCCGGCCTGGAAGAGCAGGGGGGTGCGCTGCGGCGAGGGCGGCGTCGTGAAGACGCCGTCGGAGGTGTAGAACGGCCCGCGGTAATGGATCTCGTGCACCTTCGAAGCGTCGGCATAGACGCCGGTGGCCCGGTCGACCAGGAGCGCGTCGTCCTCCCACGACCCCTCCCAGAGCGTCATCGTGAGGTTCAGATAGTCCTCGGCGGCGGCGTACCGGTCGTCGTGGGCGCGCATCTCTTCGCCGAAGAGGCGGGCGGAGGCGTTCTGGCCGGCGCCGGTGACGACGTTCCAGCCGATCCTGCCGCCCGTCAAGTGGTCGAGGGTGGCCATGCGCCGCGCGAGAGCCGGGGGCCGCTCGACGCTCGTCGACATCGTGACCACCAGGCCGAGGCGCTCGGTGACGGCTGCAAGGGCCGGCATCAGCACGGACGGGTCGGCCCGGGGGAAGAGCAGGGCGTGCTCGATCGCGGTCGGCGAGACGGCGCCGTCGATGAGCGGGTAGCCGAAGTCGTCTGCGATGAATAGGAAGTCGACGCCCGCCTCCTCCGACCGGCGCGCGAGCGTCGCCCAGTAGTCGAGGGTGAGGAAGCCGGGCGTCGTGTTGTCGGGCAGGCGCCACGACCCCGACACGCCCATCGTCTGGAACATTCCGATCGTCAGCGGTGTCGGCATCGGGTCTCCTCGCGTCATCTGAACCGAACGGTTCACGACGTCACTCTGCCCTACGCGTGTGTCGCCCGTGTTACGGAGTGCGGGGCTCTGGCGGCTCGCTCTTCCCCCAGCGAAGCGCTTTCCGTTTCAGGCCCCTCAACTCCGTAGTCGAGCGCGTGTTCTTGTCGCTCAACTTCGTAGTCGAGCGCGTGGTCTTGCCGCTCAACTTCGTAGTTGAGCGCGTGGTCTTGCTGCTCAACTTCGTAGTTGAGCGCGTGGTCTTGCTGCTCAACTTCGTAGTTGAGCGCGTGGTCTTGTCGCTCAACTTCGTAGTTGAGGGGCCTCAGAGCAAAATTGTTTCTCGTGAGGGGCGAGGGGCTACGAGTCGAAATTCACACCCAAGACGAAGCCCAAGCCGACGCCCAAGCCCAAGCCGAAGCCCGAGCCGAAGCCCAAGCCGACGGCGTCGAGCGAGCGCAGCAGGGGTTTGGCGGCTCAACTCCGTAGTTGAGGGGCCTCAGAGCAAAAGCGTTTCTCGTGGGGGGCGAGGGGGCTACGAGTCGAAGCCCAGGCCGACGGCGTCGAGCGAGCGCAGCAGCAGGTTGCGGCGGCCGCGGTCGTGGTCGGCGCGGTCCAGGGCCCACCGCGTGGCCTGCACGCCGAGGAAGGCGGCGGGCTCGGGCGGGAAGGGCAGCGGGCGCTTCCGCACCATCGACAGCGTCGTGCGCTCGGTCGAGAGCCCGGCCAGCCGGTCGAGCATCACCTCGGCGGCGAAGTGCGTCGATGCGACGCCGAGCCCGGTGAATCCGGCGGCGCTGGCGACGCGCCCGCCGTGCGTCAGCCCGAAGAAGGCGCAGAACTGCGTCGACGTGTCGATCGCCCCCGCCCACCGGTTGCTGAACCGCACCCCGTCGAGCTGCGGGAAGGTCGTGAAGAAGTGCGACGCCAGCGTGCGGAAGGTCGCCTCGCGCTGCTCGTACGACGGCTTCACCCGCCGCCCGAAGTGGTAGACGGCGTCGTAGCCGCCCCACAGGATCCTGTTGTCGGATGTCAGCCGGTAGTAGTGGAACTGGTTCGCCAGGTCGCCGACGCCCTGCCGATTGTCCCACCCGATCGACGAGAGCTGCGCGGAAGTCAGCGGCTCGGTCATCAACACGTAGTCGTACACCGGCACGGTCATGAGGCGGTCGCGCTTGAGCAGAGAGGGGAAGACGTTCGTGGCCAACGCGACGGATTTGGCTCGGACGGTGGCACGCGCCGACGCGACGCTCACGCGCGAACCTCCTGCCCCACCACTGAGGCCCGTGGCCGCCGTGTGCTCGAAGATCTCGACTCCCAGATCCGACGCCGCCCGCGCGAGCTCCTTGGCGAGACGCGCCGGGTGCACCAACGCCGACGTCCCCTTGTTCCACGAAGCCGCGAGGTACGTCGAGCTGTTCACCTGCGCGCGCACCGCGGTCTCGTCCAGGAACTCTCCGTCACCCTCCTTCAGCCACTCGATCTGGTGCTCTTCGACCGCGACGTCGAGCGAGCCGTTGCGCTCGAACTGGCAGTCGAGCCCGAGGTCGGCCACGGCCTTCTCGATGGCGTCGAGGTTCTCGAGCCCCAGCCGCTCGAGCGTCGGCATCTCCTTCGGCCAGCGCGCCTCGCCGTTGCCCTCACCGTGGGTCAGGCTCGCCTCGCAGAAGCCGCCGTTGCGCCCGGACGCGGCCCAGCCGACCGTCTGGCTCTCGAGCAGGACGACCCGGGCGGACGGGTCGCGCTGCTTGGCGAGCGCGGCCGTCCACAGGCCGCAATACCCGCCGCCGACGACGCAGAGGTCGGCGTCGAGGTCGGCCGTGAGGTGCGGGTAGCGGGTCTCGTCGCCGACGTCTTCGAGCCAGTGGACCGACTGCCGCGACCCGGCCAGTGCGTGCTGGACCAGACTCGGGTCGGCGGGGCGTCTTTCGAAGACGGTGGGAAGCTGCGGGGCCACGGGGATCCTCTCGAAGGTGTCTGCTGAAAACGTAGCCGAAATGCCATGGGACCTGTGGAATACGTTGAGAAACACCCCGGTAGCGATTGAAACGGTCGTGAAGGCGACGATAGGATCGGCCAACCGTTCAGTGCTCCACGCAACCCGAGGCTGTGATCTCGGCAAAGACTCGAGGCACAGTCATGTCAGTGGCAACAGACAGCACCACCCGCACCGAGTCGCCGGGAGGCACAGCGACGGGGTCGCCCGCCGTCCGCCTGGACGGCGTCGGCCGCCGCTTCGGCGATGCGATCGCCGTGGAGCGCATCGACCTCGCGCTGGCGCAGGGCGAGTTCTTCGCCCTGCTGGGACCGTCGGGCTGCGGCAAGACCACCACGCTGCGGATGGTCGGCGGCTTCGAGGCGCCGAGTCAGGGGCGGATCGAGCTCGGCGGGCGCGACGTGACGGGGCTGCCGCCGTATCGGCGCGAGGTCAACACGGTCTTCCAGTCGTACGCGCTCTTCCCGCACATGAGCGTCTTCGACAACGTGTCATACGGCCTCCGCCGCCAGAAGCTCGACCGGGCCGCGGCCAAGACGCGTGTCGGCCAGTACCTCGAGATGGTCGGCCTGCACGGCTTCGACAAGCGCACCCCGGCGCAGCTCTCGGGCGGTCAGCAGCAGCGCGTCGCGCTCGCGCGGGCGCTCGTCAACGAGCCGAAGGTGCTCCTGCTCGACGAACCCATGGGCGCACTCGACGCGCGCATCCGCAAGACGATGCAGGCCGAACTGAAGCGCATCCAGCGCGAGGTCGGCATCACCTTCCTCTACGTCACTCACGACCAGTCGGAGGCGATGGCCATGGCCGACCGCCTCGCCGTGATGCGAGCCGGTCGTTGTGAGGACGTCGGCGAGCCCGATCGCGTGTACGACCGCCCCGCGACGCAGTTCGTCGCCGACTTCCTCGGCACGTGCAACCTGCTTCCGAAGGCTTCGGGTGGGAGTGCACCGGGCCGCCTCGGGATCCGGCCCGAGAAGCTGCACCTGCACCGTCCCGATCCTGCGGCTTCGGCGTCGGACGGCGAACGCCTGACCGCCCGGGTGATCACGGCGACCTACTTCGGCGCCAGCACCGAGTACGTCGTCCAGACTGCCGCCGGCGACTCGCTGATCGTGTTCGCGCAGAACGTGCACGACGCGTCGAGAGCCCGCGAGGGCGACGAGGTCGAGGTCGGTTGGGCCCCCGAGCACGCCTTCCCGCTGCCCGACGTCGAGGCCGCAGGCGCGTGAGTTCGCACGAGACGCGCTTTTCGCGTAGAGCCCTGCTGCGCGGCGGGCTGGCCGGTGCCGGCGCTCTCTCGCTCTCCGCGATCCTGAGCGCCTGCGGCATCGAGGGCTCGATCGCGCAGGAGGCCGCGAACCGCGTCGACTGGACGAAGTACTGGGCCGACCAGAAGAAGACCGGCACCCTCGACTTCGCCAACTGGCCGCTCTACATCGACCAGGATCACGGCAAGTCGAAGTCGCTCGAGCTCTTCACGAAGGCCACCGGCATCGCCGTCGACTACAAGGCCGTCATCCAAGACAACGCCACCTTCTATGCGACCCTCTCGCCGCAGTTGCGCGCCCACGAGGCGACCGGCTACGACATCGTCGTAATGACGAACGGGTGGGAGCTCACGGAGATGATCCAGAACGGATTCGTCGTCGAGCTCGACCACTCGAAGCTGGCGAATTTCGCGAAATATGCGGCCGACAACGTCAAGAGCCCCAACTACGACCCCGGCAACAAGCACTCGGTCGTGTGGCAGACGGGCTTCACCGGCATCGCCTACAACACCAAGCTGATCGACCATGAGATCACTTCCTTTCAGGATCTCCTCGACCCGGCCTTCTCGGGCCACGTCGGCATGATGAGCGACAACACCGAGCTCGGCAGCGCGGCGCTTCTGGCGATCGGCGTGACGCCGTCCGACTCGACGCCCGCCGACTGGCGCCGCGCCGCCGCGTGGTTGAAGAAGCAGCGCCCGGTCGTCTCGGGCTATTACGACCAGAGCTACATCGACAAGCTCGAGAACGGCGACACCTGGATCTCGCAGGCCTGGTCGGGCGACGTCTTCCAGGCCCAGCAGTCGGGCTTCCCGCACATCAAGTTCGTGACGCCGAAAGAGGGCCAGATGATCTGGCACGACAACATGATGATCCCGAGGCAGGCCTCGCACCCGGTCGACGCCCTCGAGTGGATGAACTTCTACTACACGCCGAAGATCGCCGGCCTCGTCGAGGACTGGGTCAACTACGTCTGCCCCGTGCCCGGGGCGAAAGGCTACATCGCCGGCCCGCTCGACGACGGCACGGTGGCCAAGAGCCCCCTGATCTTCCCCAGCGACGCCGTGTCGGCGAAGTCGCACGAGTTCTACGTCTATAAGAACTACGACGAGTACGAGGAGTGGAACACCGTGTTCAACCCCATCATCCAGGCATGACCGCGCTCACCGACGCCCCGATCAGGGCGGCAGGATCGGGAGTCCCCGCCGGGCCGCCGAAAGCTCGCGTCCGCCGCTCGCGCCGAGCGGCCCCGTACCTCTTGAGTCTCGCCGGCGGCGCCTGGCTCCTCATCCTGTTCGTGATCCCGCTCGTCTCTGGCCTCATCGTGTCGCTGATGTCGGGCAACCCCGAGCAGGGCTACAAGCTCACCTGGAACTGGGGTGTGTATTCGAGCCTCTTCGTGAACCCGGCGGTGCCGTACGCCACGTTCTTCGTGCGGTCGCTGATCTACGGGGGAGTAGCGACCGTCGTCACGATCCTCGTCGGCTACCCGATGGCGTACTTCCTCGCCTTCCGGGTGTCGCCGCGATGGCGCAACGCCCTGCTCTTCCTCGTGCTGCTGAGCTTCCTGGTCTCGTTCGTGATCCGCATCGACATGTGGGCGTTCATCCTCGCCGATCAGGGCCCGGTGCTCACCTTCCTGCGCGACCTGCACCTGGCGTCGAAGGGGTTCCACATCCTGGGCACGCCGGCGGCGGTCATCGGCGGCGACGCCTACAACGACCTCGCGTTCATGGTGCTGCCGATCTACGTCGCGCTCGAGAAGATCGACACCCGGCTGATCGAGGCCGCGGGTGACCTCTATTCCGACTCCCGAAGTGTCTTCCGTCGCATCGTGCTGCCGCTGTCGCGGTCGGGCATCTTCGCCGGCGTGCTGCTGGTGTTCATCGACACCGTCGGCGACCCCGTCGACGCGTCGCTGCTCGGCGGCACGAACACCTACACGATCGGCCAGGCCATCCAGGACGCCTACCTCACGAACCAGCAGTACAACGTCGCCGCCGCGCTATCGACTGTGCTGATGATCGTGCTCGGCATCATCCTCTTCGTCTACGCCAGGATCGTGGGGACCGAAAACGTGGAGAACCTCATATGAGTGCTGTCGTGACCGGTTCGACGGGCGGGCCGGGCCTTGTCTCGCCCGCCGAGATGATCGAGCCCCGGCGTCGTCGGCGCCCGATCCTGCCCCTGATCTACTGGATCGTGACGGGCATCACGCTCGTGCCCATCGCGTTCATGGTGGTCTACAGCTTCAATAACGTGCCGACGGGGCGCATCTCTTTTCACTGGTCGGGCTTCACGCCGTATTGGTACCTGAACCTCGGGCAGGTGTCGGGGTTGACGCAGGCCTTCCTCACCTCGATCGAGATCGCCGTGCTGTCGGCCGTCATCTCGATCGTGCTCGGGGTGCCGCTGGCGCTGGCGCTCGAGCGCTACCGCTTCCTGGCGCGCGGGCCACTCAACGCCACGGTCTACGCCGACATCGCGGCGCCGTCGATCGTGGTGGGGGCGGCGTCGCTGTCGTTCTTCTTGTCGGCGAACATCTCGACCGGGTTCGTCACGATCCTGCTCGTGCACGTCGCCTTCAACCTGGCGTACGTCGTCGTGGTGCTTCGGGCGCGGCTGTCCGGCGTCGGCACCGCCCTCGAAGAGGCTGCGGGCGATCTCGGGGCGTCACCTCTGGTGGCCTTCTTCACCGTGACGCTGCCGCTGCTGCTGCCCGGCATCATCGCGGGTGGCATGCTGTCGCTGGCCATGTCGATCGACGACTACGTGATCACGAGCTTCGTCGCCGGCCCGTCGGTCACGTTCCCGCTGTTCGTCTACGGCGCCGCCAAGGTCGGTCTGCCGCCGCAGGTCCTCTGCTTCGGCACGATCATCTTCGCCGTGGGACTGCTCGTCGCGCTCGTCAACGCGCTGATCACGCGGCGTGCGCCGCGGGCTGCCGTCGACGACGAGTAGCTCGCGCCACTGAACACCGCCGACCGGCGTGCGCTCCAGCCCGCGGGCTGGAGCGCACGCCGGTCGGCGGCGGGTTGCGGCAGTGACTCAGCCACGCCCCACGAACGGCATCGTCGGCGGCAGGATCACGAGGTTCGCCACGTTCACACCCAGCGGCAGCCCCGCCATGTAGAGCACCGCTCGGCCGGTCTCGGCGACGTCCATCGTGGGCTCGGCACGAGTCTCGCCGTCGGGCTGCAGCGCCCCGGCGGCTGCGCCGCCGCCCATCGACGTCGCGGCGTTGCCGATGTCGATCTGGCCGCAGGCGATGTCGAAGGGGCGCCCGTCGAGCTGGAGCTGCTTCGTGAGGCCCGAGACGGCGTGCTTCGCCACCGTGTAGGGGGCGGAGAGAGGGCGAGGCGAGTGGGCCGAGATCGAGCCGTTGTTGATGATGCGGCCGCCCCTCGGATCCTGCGCCCGCATCACTCGGAAGGCCTCGCGGGCGCAGAGGAAGGAGCCCGTGACGGTGACGTCCATCACGGCCTGCCAGGTCGCGAGGTCGATGGCGTCGAGGTCGGTCGGCGGGGCTCCGGCGCCGGCGTTGTTGAACAGCAGGTCGACGCGGCCGAAGCGCGCCACGGTCTCGTCGAACAGGTGTCGCACGTCGGCCTCGCGCGAGACGTCGGCGACGATCGGCAGGATCCGGTCGGCTTCGGCTGCTACCCCGTCGAGAGGCTCTTCCCGCCGCCCGGCGATCACGACATCCCACCCGTCGCCCGCAAGCGCCAGCGCGGCACTCCGCCCGATCCCGCTGCCGCCGCCCGTGACGACGGCGACGCGGCGGCTGCTGTTCGTAGGTGAGGTGCTCATGCGTCGACCGTACCGAGGGCGACGACGCGGAACTCCCAGGGGCGCAGCTCGAGGGCCGCGCCGGCATCGGCGTAGTTGCCGAGCACGAGCGAGCCGGGCTCCCGCAGCTCGGGCGAAGAGAGCTCGTCGAGCGAGAGTGGGGACCCGGAGAAGTTCGCGACGGCGAGCAGCCGCGAGCGACCGTGCGTCCGCGTCAGAGCCCAGAGCGCAGGATGCGACGGCTCGAGCAGCGCGAACCGGCCCAGCCGCACCACCGGCGACTCGTGCCGCAGCTCGATCAGCAGGCGATAGAACTCGATCACCGACCGGTCGCCGCGGCCCAGGTCCTCCGACACTGTGAGGCCCCCCGTGGCGGGGATCGACAGCCACGGTGTGCCCGTCGTGAAACCGGACCCGGCCTCGGACGACCACGGCACGGGGGTGCGTGCGTTGTCGCGGCTGCGGAAGGCCAGCGACTCGAGCACCTCGGCGAGGGGGCGACCCGTGGCCGTCTCTTCGGCGGCCCAGTTCAGCGACTCGAGATCCTGATACTGGTCGAGCGAGGTGAAACCGGCGTTGGTCATGCCGATCTCGTCGCCCTGGTAGACGTACGGCGTGCCGCGGTGGAGGTGCAGGATTCCGGCCAGGGCGGTCGCCGACTCGTAGCGCCAGCGACCGTCGTCGCCGAAGCGGGAGATCGAGCGAGGTTGGTCGTGGTTGCCGAAGTACAGGCTGTTCCAGCCGCGGTCGGCGAGGCCGTCCTGCCAGCGGGCGAGCGAGCCCTTGAGGTCGGGCAGAGCGAGAGGCACGTTGTCGAACTTCGTGCGGGGGCCGTGGTCGAGCCCCACGTGCTCGAACTGGAAGACCATGTCGAGCTCGTGGCGATCGTGCGCCGTGAACAGGCGCGCCTCGTCGAGGGTCGCACCGGGTGTCTCGCCGACGGTGACGAGCTCCGCGTCGCGGCCGGCGAACACCTCTCGCTGCATCTCCTGCAGGTGATCGTGGATCTGCGGCCCCATGCGGTAGCCCTCGCTGTCGCCGACCAGGTCGGCCTGCACCTTCGCGATGGTGTTGATTACGTCCATGCGGAAGCCGTCGACTCCGCGGTCGAGCCACCAGTTCATCATGTCGTAGACGGCCCGCCGAAGGCCCGGGCTGTCCCAGTTGAGGTCAGGCTGCTCGCGGGCGAAGATGTGCAAGAAGTATTGACCGGTGGCCTCGTCCAACTGCCATGCCGGGCCGCTGAACACGCTGCGCCAGAGGTTGGGTGTGGCGGGTTCGCCGGCGCCCCGGTCGACCCCGTCTCGCCAGATGTACCAGTCGCGCTTCGGGTCGGAGAGCGACGACCGCGATTCGACGAACCACGGGTGCTGGTCGCTCGTGTGGTTGACGACGAGGTCCATCATCAGCTTGAGGCCGCGCTCGTGCATCTCGGCGAGCAGCAGGTCGAATTCGTCGAGCGTGCCGAAGAGCGGGTCGATGCTCTGGTAGTCGCTGATGTCGTAGCCGTTGTCGACCTGCGGCGACCGGTAGATCGGCGAGAGCCAGACCACGTCGACCCCGAGGCGCACGAGGTGGTCGAGGTGCGCGCGGATGCCGCCGAGGTCGCCGATGCCGTCACCGTTCGAATCGGCGAAGCGGCGAGGATAGATTTGATAGACGACAGAGCTGGCCCACCACGGCTGGTCGTCGTCGATCACGTCGGTCATCGATCCAGCCTCGCACAGGGCCCCTGTGCGACACGGCCCCCGCGAAGGAGCAGCGCATGAAGAAGACCCCCACGGTCTACGACGTGGCGGCCGACGCCGGGGTCTCGATTGCGACGGTCTCACGGGTCTTTCGTCGTCCCGACGATGTACGCGCATCCACCCGCGAGACCGTCCTGGCCTCCGTCCGCGCCCTCGGCTACGTGCCGAGCGCCAGCGCTCGTGGCCTCGCCGCCCGCCGCACGGGAGTGCTCGGCCTCTTCTTCCCCGACTTCGACGCCGTCGACGACGCCGACACCGATCTCAGCCCCGGCTTCGACACCGGGCCCGTCGAGGCGGTGCGCGATGCCACGGCGCACGTCGAGACCGTTCGCGACGTCGGGGGAGAGCCCGCCACGCACCGCACCGACCTGTATTTCGACGAGGTGCTGCGCGGCAGCGAGATGCAGGCCTGGCGCGACGGCTTCACCCTGATGATCGGCGTCGGACGCGGCACCAACCCCGTCGAGATCGTCACGGACATCGCAGGGCGTGTCGACGGGCTCGCACTGCTCGCCCGAAGCGTGCCCGACGCGATCCTGACGCACGTCTCACGGCGCATCCCGATCGTGCTCATCGCCGGGGCGAGACGCGAAGACGACTACGACCATGTCATGGTCGCCAACAGCGAGGGAATGCATGCGCTCACAGCCCACCTCGTCGACGAGCTGGGTGTCCGCGATCCGGTCTTCGTCTCGGGCCCTCCGGGCTCGCCCGACGACGCCGAGCGCTACGACGGCTTTCGCCGCGCCCTCGTCGAGAGGGGTGTCGACCCCGACGCCTTGCCCGTGCTGCACGGCGACTTCACCCGTGCGGGCGGTCGTCGTGTCGGCTCGCGGCTCGTCGAGGGTCGGTCGTCACACGGCCTGCCGCGCGCGGTGGTGTGCTCGAACGACCAGACCGCCCTCGGCGTGATGGCCGCCCTCGACGCGGCCCGAGTGCGCGTGCCCGACGACACGATCGTCACAGGCTTCGACGGCATCGCCGAGTCGAACCTGTCGTCGCCGCGTCTGACCACCGTGCAGCAGCCCATGGTCGCCCTCGGGCGCGCGGCCATGACAGTCATGCGCCGCCGCCTCGACGATCCCGACCAGGCGCCGATCGCCGTACGTCTGCCGGTGCGGCTCCTGCTGCGCGAAAGCTCGGAGGGGCCCGCGTAGCTTCGGGGCGCTGCGGGGCGGCGGGCAGGCACCCCCGACCGGCGTGGCACACTTCGCCTAGGCGGGGTGAGGTAGGCCGCTCAGGGGTGCGGCAGCCTCAGTTCCCCTTGCGCAATGGCAATGTATGCGCATACAGTGTGCGGAGACATCCGACGGAGCCGTCGAGGTGCCCGACCCAGCAGAAAGACCGGATGCAACGATGCTCCCCGTCAGATCACTCGTCAGAATCACCGCCCTCGCAGCGGCGGTCGCGCTCGTCGCGTCCGGCTGCGCCATCCAGATCACGAGCCGCCCCGATGCGTCCATCGGCAGCGACACCATGCTCATCGCCGCCGACACCGGGTCGCCGACGCTGACGCGCAACTTCAACCCGTTCCTCACGAATGCGCGCACGGCGACCCCCTACATCTACGAGCCGCTCGTCGTGATCAACAACCTCGACGGCGCGCAGCACCCGTGGCTCGCCAGCCGAGTCGCACAGCCCGACGCGAAGACCGTGGCCTACACGATCCGCACCGGCGTGAAGTGGTCCGACGGCAAGGCGTTCACGCCCGCCGACGTCGCCTTCACCTTCGCCCTGCTGAAGAAGTACCCGACCCTCGACACCACCGGTGTCTGGCAGTACATCCAGTCGGTCACGACCTCGGGCGACGTCGTCACGGTGCATCTCAAGAGCGCCGACGCCCCGGCCGCGGCGATCATCTCGCAGGTGCTGATCGTGCCGCAGCACATCTGGAAGAACGTCGCGAAGCCCACCACCTTCCTCAACCCGAACCCCGTCGGCACCGGCCCGTACAAGTTGGGCAACTTCTACCCGCAGCAGTACAGCCTCGACAAGAACCACCTCTACTGGCAGGCGAACAAGGTCGCGGCCGAGCACCTGATCCTGCCCGGTGTGAACACGCAGCTCGACGTCGTGACCAAGGGCTACGACTGGGCCTACTCGTTCATCAGCGACGTCAAGGGCACCTGGCTGAAGGCCAACGGCGACAACAGCTACTGGTTCCCGCCGGGAGGCACGATCGTGCTCTACCCGAACCTGACCAAAGCCCCGTTCAACAACCTGGACTTCCGTCAGGGCCTGTCGTTGGCGCTCGATCGCAAGGCGATCGGCGACTCCGCCGCCGAGGGGTACGAGCAGCAGGCCGGGCAGAACGGCCTCCTGCTGCCTGCGCAGAACGACCTGCTCGACCCCTCGCTGCCGAACAAGGGCATCATCTCGCAGAACACCCAGGCGGCCCTCGCGGCATTCGCGAAGGCCGGATACACGCGGAAGGGCGGCAAGCTCGTCGATGCCTCGGGCACGCAGGCGACCCTGTCGCTCATGACGGCCAACGGCTACACCGACTGGCTGCGCGCCGTGCAGGCCATCCAGAAGGAGCTCGGCACCATCGGCATCTCGGTCAAGGTCACCCAGCCCCAGCCCGCCGCATACCAGCTGGCCCTCCAGAACGGCGACTTCGACCTGGCGCTCGGCGGGTTCGGCGGCACCGGCTCGCTCTATCAGGACTTCAACGTGGCGCTCTCGAGTTCGTTCGTGCAGCCCGTCGGCAAGGCGGCGCCGAGCAACTTCGAGCGCTTCTCCGACAAGACGACCGATCAGCTGCTGGCCGAGTTCCGTGGCACGACCGACCCGGCGACGCAGAAGCAGCTCGGCTACCAGCTGCAGCAGGTGGTCTACGAGAAGCTGCCCTTCCTGTCGATCTACTACGGCGGATCCTGGGGCCTCTACAACACCGAGAAGTTCACCGGCTGGCCGACGGCCTCGAACCCCTACGCGAGCCCGAAGAACTACGGCTCGACCCCGCTGCTGATCTTCACGCACCTGAAGAAGGCCACGGCGAAGGCGGCGAGCAACTGATGCGCATCCTCAAGAAGCTCGGCGTCTTCGTGCTGACACTGTGGGCGGCCGTCACGATCAACTTCATCCTGCCCCGCCTGATGCCCGGGTCGCCCGCCGACGCGGCCGTCGCGAAGCTCTCGCAGAGCGGGCCCGTCAGCGCCGCCACGAAGAAGGCGATCGAAGCGCAGCTCGGGGTGCCGAACGGCAACCTCCTCGGGCAGTACGGCGACTACCTCCGCCAGGTCGTCACCCTGCACTTCGGCACCAGCTACACGTTCTACCCGCAGCCGGTGTCGCAGCTGATCGCCGGGGCCCTGCCCTATACGCTCATCCTCGTCGGCGTCGTCACCATCATCGCCTTCATCGGCGGCACCCTTCTCGGCATCCTCGCCGCGTGGAAGCGCGGCACCTGGATCGAGGCGCTGCCGACGCTCGGCGGCAGCTTCGCGAGCGCGTTCCCGTATTTCTGGACGGCGCTCCTGCTGCTCTTCTTCCTCGGCTACGTCGGCCACGCCTTCCCGACGTCGGGGGCTGCCGGGGTGACCTCCGTGCCGGCGTTCACCGGGCCGTACATCGTCGACGTGCTTTATCACGCCGTCCTGCCGGCTCTCACGATCCTCATCACATCGCTCGGCGGCTGGATCCTCGGCATGCGCAACACCATGATCAACACGCTCGGCGACGACTACGTCACCTTCGCCGAGGCGAACGGCCTGCGCAGCCGCACGGTCGCGATCCGGTACGCGGCGCGCAACGCGATCCTGCCGAACCTGACCTCGTTCGGTCTGGCGCTCGGCGGCGTGGTCGGCGGGTCGCTGCTCGTCGAGTCGGTCTTCGGCTACCCGGGCATCGGCTACCTGCTGCTCAAAGCGGTCACCAACCAGGACTACCCGCTGATGCAGGCCCTCTTCCTCATGATCACGGTCAGCGTGCTCGTCGCGAACTTCCTCGTCGACCTGCTCTACGGCCGCCTCGACCCCCGAACCCGAAAGTAGAGCCGACGATGACGTCGATACTCGACCCTCAGATCCCGACCGACGCTCCCGAGGCGCAGGCGGAGATCGCTGCGGCGCCCTCGCCGTGGAAGGTGGTGGCGCGCGCCGCCTCGACCATCTGGAGCAACCGCAAATCGCGCATCGGGCTGGTGATGCTCGGCGTGTTCGTGCTCGTCGCGATCTTCGCGCCGCTGCTCGCCCCCTACGACCCGAGCGCCACCACCTTCGCTCGCAGTGCGAACGCCACCCCCGCCCACTGGTTCGGCACCACTGCCGCCGGCGAAGACGTGCTCAGCCAGCTGATCCACGGCGCCAGGATCAGCGTGCTGGTCGGCTTCGTCGCCGGGGCCTTCTCGACCTTCATCGCGGTCGTCATCGGCCTGAGCTGGGGCTACACGCGAGGGTTCGCCGGTGATGTCACCGGCTTCGTGGTCAACCTCTTCCTCGTCGTCCCGTCGCTGCCGCTCATGATCGTGATCGCCGCGTACCTCCAGAACGGCGGCATCGTGATGATCATCCTGGTCGTCGTGCTGACCGGGTGGGCTTTCGGCGCCCGCGTGCTGCGCAGCCAGACCCAGTCGCTGCGATCGCGTGACTTCGTGACCGCGGCCATGTTCTCGGGCGATTCGTCGTGGCGGATCGTCTTCCGCGAGATCCTGCCCAACATGACTTCGCTGATCGTGGGCAGCTTCTTCGGCGCGGCCACGAGCGCGATCCTGGCCGAGGCGGGCCTCGAGTTCCTCGGGCTCGGCGACTCGTCGACCGTCAGTTGGGGCACGATGCTCTTCTGGGCGCAGAACTCCAACGCCCTGCTGACGGGCCAGTGGGTGCTGCTGTTCGCCCCGGGCCTCTGCATCGCTTTGCTCGCCACCTCCCTCACGCTGATCAACTTCGGGGTCGACGGGTTGAGCAATCCGCGCCTCCGAGAAGGGAGCGGACGATGACCACGACGCTCGAGAACACTGTCGCTTCGACCGCCCCCGGCGCTGCCCTCCTCGACGTTCGCGGGCTGAGCGTCGTCTACGGGCCGGGCGACGACGCCTTCCGCGCCGTCGACGACGTCTCGTTCACCCTGCAGAAGGGCGAGTTCATCGGCCTGGTGGGGGAGTCGGGCTCGGGCAAGTCGACGCTCGGCTTCGCCCTCACCCGCCTCTCGCGCGCGCCCGCTCGCATCAGCTCGGGCAGCATCCTCTTCGACGGGCAGGATGTCGCCTCCATCGAGGGCGAGCAGCTGCGCGAGCAGCGCCACGGCGGTTTCGCGATGGTGCTGCAGTCGGGCATGAACGCGCTGAACCCGGTACGCACGATCCGCGACCACTTCCGCGACATCTACAAGGCGCACGGCCACGTGCCGCGAGGCCGCTGGGAGGCGCGCTCGATCGAGCTCGTCGGCAAGGTCGAGCTGCCGCGCACGGTGCTCGACCGGTACCCCGGCGAGCTGTCCGGCGGCATGCGGCAGCGTGTGTCCATCGCGCTGGCGCTCTCGCTCGAACCCCAGCTGCTGGTCTTCGACGAGCCGACCACCGCCCTCGACGTGCTCGTGCAGCACGCGGTGATGGACACGATCACGCAGCTGCAGAAGTCGGAGGGGTTCACCGCGATCCTGATCAGCCACGACCTCGGTGTGGTGCTCGAAGCCACCGAGCGCGTGCTCGTGATGCACGAGGGCCGGATCGTCGAAGACGCCACGGCCCACGACGTGCTGAACAGCCCGCGCGACGATTACACCAGGATGCTGCTCAGCCATTACGCCGACCCCCGTGCCGAGACCATCGCGCTGCCCGGGTTCGAGCACCGCGCCGTGCAGGCCACGACCTCGACCGGCTCGCGCGCGAGCGTCAACCGCACCGCGACCAAGTCGCTCGTCGTCGACGACATCGGCATGGTCTACCCGCCGCCTCGTCGCGGCGAGAGCCCCGTCACCGCGGTCGACGGCGTCTCGTTCACCCTCGAGCCCGGCCGATCGCTGGCCCTCGTCGGGGCGAGCGGCAGCGGCAAGTCGACCATCGCGAAGCTCATCACGGCGGTCGAGAAGCCGACCACGGGCTCTGCCACGTTCGGCGACCTGCGCATCGACCGGTTGCGGCGGCGAGGCCTCCGCGAGCTGCACCGCGACGTGCAGATGGTGTTCCAGGATCCCTACGCCGCCTTGAATCCGTTGCACACGATCGAATACACGCTCATGCGCCCGGTGCTCAACTTCACCGGGCTTCACGGCCGCGAGGCGCGGCGCCGCGTCCTCGAGCTGCTCGACACGGTCGGCCTCTCGCCGGTCGAGGAGTACGCGTCGAAGCTGCCGCACCAGCTCTCGGGCGGGCAGCGTCAGCGCGTCGTCATCGCCCGGGCCCTGGCCAGCGACCCGCAGGTGATCATCGCCGACGAGCCGGTCTCGATGCTCGACGTCTCGCTGCGTGCCGGGGTGCTCGCACTGCTCGACGACCTGCGCACCGACCGCGGTGTGAGCATGCTCTACATCACGCACGACCTGCTCAGCGCGCGCGTGGTGACCGACGACATCCTGGTGCTCAACCAAGGCCGGGTGGTCGAGCGCGGCAACACGGCCCAGGTGCTTCGAAACCCCACCGACCCGTACACGATCCGTCTGCTCGACGCGATCCCCAACCCCGTGCGAGACGGCGTCGCATGACCGGCCCGTCCGCCTTGGAGTCATCATGCTGACCTTCCCCGACGGTTTCCTCTGGGGCGCCGCCACGGCCGCCCACCAGATCGAGGGCAACAACGTCAACAGCAACTGGTGGGAGATGGAGCACCAGCCCGGCACGCACATCGTCGAGCCGTCGGGCGATGCCGCCGACAGCTACCACCGCTTTCGCGACGACATGCGGCTGCTCGCCGACCTCGGCCTCAACTCCTATCGCTTCAGCGTCGAGTGGGCCCGGATCGAGCCCGAGCGCGGCTTCGTCTCGCGCGCCGAGGTCGACCACTACCGGCGCATGGTCGACACCGCCCTCGAGTTCGGCCTCGAGCCGGTCGTCACCCTGATGCACTTCACGGTGCCGCGGTGGTTCGACCGCGACGGCTTCTGGCGTGCACCCGACGCCGCCGACCTGTTCGCCCGCTACACCGAGATCGCGCTGCCGATCGTCTCGAACGGGGTCGGCTACGTGTGCACCATCAACGAGCCGAACATCGCCGCGATGCTCGCCGGCGGAGAGGACGCAGCCAACCTCGTCGCCTACGGGCTGCCGAACCCCGACCTCGGCGTGGCCGATGCGCTGCTCGCCTCGCACCATCGGTCGCGCGAAGTGCTGGCCTCCGTGCCGGGTCTCCAGACGGGCTGGACCGTCGCGACGCAGGCCTTCCAGGCGACCGACGAACCAGGATCCGACGAGGCGCTTCGGGCGTACGGCTATCCGCGAGACGACTGGTACCTCGAGCAGGCGCGGGGCGACGACTTCGTCGGCGTGCAGGCCTACACGCGCACGTTCATCGGGCCCTCCGGCCCGCTGCCCGTCGCCGACGGGGTCGAGACCACGCTGACCGGGTGGGAGTACTACCCCGCTGCCGCCGGCCTCGGCATCCGCAGCGCCTGGGAGCTCTCCGGCCACGTGCCCGTCATGGTCACCGAGAACGGCATCGCCACCGCCGACGACTCCCGCCGCATCGACTACACCCGCGACGCGCTCACCGGGGTCCACGAGACGATCGACGAGGGCGTCACGGTGCTCGGCTACCAGCACTGGAGCGCCCTCGACAACTACGAGTGGGCCAGCGGCTTCGCCCCGACCTTCGGCCTCGTCGGCTGGGACCCCGAGACGTTCGAGCGCACGCCGAAGCCGAGTGCGGCCTGGTACGGCGCGGTGGCGCGGGCCAACGCGCTGGACGTGTCGCGGGCCGGGGTCTAGCGGGTGCCCCAGTTGTAGAGCTGCTTGTGCAGCTTCAAGTAGACGAACGTCTCGGTCGAGAGCACACCGTCGAGGGTGCGGATCCTGTCGTTCAAGAGCTCGAGCAGGTCGCTGTCGTTCTCGCAGACCACCTCGACGAGCAGGTCGAAGGTGCCCGCGGTGAGCACGACGTAGTCGACCCCGTCGATGGCGGCCAGCGCGTCGGCGACGACGCGGGTGTCGCCGGTCGCCCGGATGCCGATCATCGCCTGCCGGAAGAAGCCGAGCTGCAGGGGGTCGGTCACTGCGACGATCTGCATGATTCCCGATTCGGTGAGGCGCTGCACCCGCTGCCGCACGGCAGCCTCGCTCAGGCCGACGGCGCGAGCGATGTCGGTGTACGAGCGGCGGCCGTCTTCCTGCAACTGCTCGATGATCGCCTTCGACGTCGCGTCGAGGTGGACGGGGGAGGTGCGCGGTGCAATGGACACCCCACGATTATCGTGCCGCTAGCCGGCAGCGTCGAGTGATTTCGCCGTGCGGTGCACGATTCTCGACGGATTCGGTGGGTTAGCCCTTTGCCCTCGCGGCTCCGGGCCGCGTCGCCACACCGCGCCGTCGCCTCCCCGCGCCGGGGAGGCGCATCGAAGGGGCAGAAACCCTCCCGTGAGCACCGGATCAGGTGTGTTCTCGCCCAGTCGTTTGACCGGAGGTCAGGCGGGTTGGCTAGTCGTCGACTGACAGTAGCAACCAGACATCGGGCGGCACGTCGGGGCGCCCCGGCACCGGCCGAGCTTCCTCCGTCCACGCCGAGCCGACGGCGGCGGCGGTGATGCCCCGCCAGAATCGACCGGCGCCGACATTGGCGCTCTGGAAGGTGATCGACCAAAGGCCCGGGTAGCAGCGCAAGAGCTGCCGGGCCGCGGCTTCGCCGACGCCCCGGCGACGGGCGCCGCGCAGCACGAAGAAGTCACCGACCGCGCGCCGATCGCTTACCAGGCGGAAGACGCTCGCGAAGCCGACCACGGCATCGCCCTCGCTCGCGCGCTCGACGATGAAGAACCCGACGGCGTCCGAATCGGTGAAGTACATCGGCAGCCGACCCGGACGAAAAAGCCCGTCGGCATCCGGCGCCGACCCCGTGAACGCCGACATGTCGTGTTTGTAGAGCTGCCAGAGACGCTCGGCCAGCGGCCGCCTCCGGTCGGTGAAAGGCTCTAGCGAGACGTCAGCGGTCATGACGGCATCCTGGCACCCAGCGGGGCTCGCATGAAGACGCGCTCGGGGCTGCGGGCGAGCCCGGCTGTACGTTCGGCCGCGACGAGACTGCGGAGGAAGTCGGTGTCGGCGTCGCACTCGACGAAACCGCAGGTGCGATAGAACGGGGCGTTCCACGGGACGTCGGCGAACGTGCGGAGCGTCAGCGCCGACGATCCTGCCAGCCTGGTTTCGCGTTTCGAGGCCTCGACCAGTGTGCGACCGACGCCCTGCCTCGCGTGCGCCGGGTCGACGGAGAGCTGCTCGAGGTGGTGCCCGCCGACGACGCGAAGCACGTGGGCGAAGCCGAGCGCCTCCGTTCCTGCGGCCTTGCTCGCCACCAGGATGAAGCCCGGTCGTGCCGCCCGCTCGGCCCCCGACGGCGATGGCGCCCAGCCCGAGGTGTCGAGCGCCGCTGCGAACAGCCGGTCGGCATCGTTCTCGATGCGCTGCAGCCCTGTCAGGTCGGGGGCCGTCGCGCGGCGGATGTGCAGGCGCACTGGCGGGTCAGTGCAGGATGCCACGCTCGATGCGCGCATCCACGTGGTCGACGACTGCGAAGGCGACGGGCTCCACCAGAGGCCCCGGGCGCCGCTCGCTCCAGTTCGCGTCGAAGCGTTCGCGGAAGCCCTTCGTCCACGGCTGCGTCGAGACGTCGGCGCGAGATGTGTCGTTCCAGCGCCAGAGCAACTGCCCGCGCCGGTTGACCTCGACATCGCCGGGCCCGTCGCCGACCACGATCGGCGTGGGCTGCACGACGACGACGGGGGAGTCGGTGCGCGGCGGCGGCACGAGCCCCGGGGCCGGCTGCGTGAGCATCGAGTAGGGCAGGGCGACGCCTCGCGGCGTGAGGGCGAAGATCTCGAGGGGCCAGCAGCCGGCGACGCTCTTGTAGGTGATGCCTCCGGCGGCCGTGCGCCCGGCGAGCACCGTCGTGACCGGTTCGATGGCACGTCGCTGGAGTGCGATCGCCGTTTCGGCCAGCAGTGCCCGGAAGACCCACTCGCCGCGTACCTCGTCGGTCTCTTCCGGCTCGGCGAGAACGTGGCGCCGGGGCCGCGCGAAGCGCTCGATGGCCTCGTCGAGCTCGGACATGGGTGCTCCCTCCGTGGGGCCACCACGCTACCGGCTCGAGTCGCCCCTGTTCGGCAGCGGCGCGCGTGTGAGTGAACGAAGCTCGCCCATGATGTCGGCCTCGATCTCGCCGAGAGGCCGAGTCTCGCCTTCGGCGATCCACTGGTGGAACGAGACCGTGAAGACCGTCACACCCGACTGCGCGGCCAACGAGGCGTGCGGCTCTGTCACGCCACGATCGCGGAGGGCCTCGGCGATCCCTGTCGCGAGGGTGGTCATCTTCAGCTGCTCGCGCTCGCGAAGGCTGGCGTTGTCGTCGATGATCGTCTGCCGAAGGCGCGAGAACTCGCGGCGCTCGTCGGGAAAGAACCGAGCGGCCATCGCGAGCGCGGCGGAGACGACCTCGAGCACCGACTCGCTCTCGGGGGCGTCGCGGACGCCTTCGATGAAGCCGCCCTCGAACTCGGCGGCGCCATTGAAGATGACCTCGCGCTTGTCGGCGAAATGCCGGAAGAACGTGCGCTCGGTGAGGCCCACCGATGCCGCGATCTCCGCGGCGGTGGTCTGCTCGAACCCGCGCGCGGCATAAAGCTCGAGCGCCGCCTTGCGGAGGCGATCGCTCGCGCCCGGCTCCCATCGGACCATGATCACCATTCTAGGGCTGAAAAGAGAGTGATGACAGCAGCTGACGTCGGGTGTAACGTGATCCTCATCGCTGATAGCAGTGACTGACATCAAGGAGATCAATCCCATGCGCGTTTTCATCACCGGAGCCTCCGGCTGGATCGGCTCTGCCGCCGTCGACGAACTCCTCGCCCACGGTTACGACGTCACCGGCCTCGCTCGGTCCGACGCCTCCGCCCAGGCTCTCGAGGCCAAGGGTGCGACTGTGCTCCGCGGTGACCTCGACGACCTCGCCAGCCTTCGGGCAGGATCCGAGGGCGCCGACGCCGTCATCCACCTCGCCAACAAGCATGACTGGGCCAACCCCGCCGAGTCGAACCGTGCCGAGCGTGCCGCCGTCGAGACCATCGGCGACACCCTCGTCGGCACGAACAGGCCGTTCCTCCTTGCGTCCGGCGTGGCCGGGCTCGCCCAGGGCCGCCCGTCGACCGAGAACGACCCCTCGCCCTTCAGCGGCCCCGAGTCGCCGCGCGGCGGCACCGAGAACCTCGCTCTCGACTACATCGACAGAGGCGTGAAGTCGATCAGCCTCCGTTTCGCTCCGACCGTGCACGGCGTCGGCGACCACGGCTTCGTCTCGTACATCGTCGCGGCCGCCCAGCAGGCCGGCGCGTCGGGCTACATCGGCGATGGCGCGCACGGGTGGGCCGCCGTCCACCGCAGCGACGCGGCCACCATGATCCGCCTCGGCCTCGAGAACGCCCCGGCCGGCTCCCTGCTGCACGCCGTGGGCGAGACCAGCGTCTCGACCAAGGCCATCGCCGAGGCCATCGGCGCGGGGCTCCACCTCCCCGTCGAGTCGGTCGCTCCGGCCGATGCCGAGGCCCACTTCGGCTTCCTCGGCGGATTCTTCGGTATGGACCTCGCGGCGACCAGCAGCCTCACGCAAGAGCTGCTCGGCTGGACGCCCGTCGGGCCCACCCTCGTCGAGGACATCGCCGCCGGCGCGTACTTCGAGGTCTGACCCGCTCGGGTGTCCGACCGGCTAGGGTGTCTGACCCGCTCGGGTCTCTGACCCGCTCGGGTGTCTGATCGCTCGGGTGAGAGGCGACGGGATGGCGGGTCGATGCGGTGGTTCCTCCTGAGAGGGTGTCTCGTCTGCATCGCCATTCCGTCGATTTCCCCGGCCGGATGAGGCAGAATCGACGGCACGATGAACGACTTCCTCGACGCGGCCGCGATCCGGTCAGCCCGTGCCCTCAAGGCGGTCGGCCGCACGAGCTTCGGCGGCCGGGTGCGAGAGCGCGCTGCCATCGTGCGCGAGAACGTCGCCGTGGTGCGGGCCGTCGCCGAGACGGTGCGCGAAATGGCCGAGCCTCGCATCCAGCAGCACCTGAGCGCAGCCGGTCAGTCGGGTGCGGCTGAACGCATGGCTGCGGTGGCGGCCGGCGGGGCCCCTGGCGCCGTAGTCGCTCCGGCGAACCACGGCCCGCTCGCCCCGGCCCCCGATGGGTCCCTCGAGCCGGGCGACGACGAGCGCTGCACGTGCAGCGGCACGGGCGACGCCTGGTGCGGCGCGACGAGGCGAGACGTCGTGCACGACCTCACCACGCGTGGTGCGCAGCTCAGCCGTGAGCAGGCGCTGCACATCTGGGCGACGGCGCAGGCCGCCCGCGCGGTCTGACTCGGCCGTTCTCAGTCGTTCGGCCTGATCAGGCAGAACGGATGGCCCGCAGGGTCTAGGTACACGCGGAAGGTGGGCGTCTCGCTTCCTGCCCGCACGGCTCCCAGTGCCAGCACCGCCGCTTCACCGGCATCGAGGTCGTCGACCTTCACGTCGAAGTGCATCTGCTGCGGCACGAGCTGCCCGGGCCACTCGGGCGCGCGGTAGCCGGCGACCTGCTGAAATGCGATGATCGGCCGACCTCCGCGGGCCGGGCCGAGCTCGGCCCAGCCGGGGTCGCGCCCGACCACGGTCATGCCGAGCACCTCGGCGTAGAATTCCGCCAGCGGGACGGGGTCGGGGCAGTCCACGACAACCATGTCGAGCGATCCGATCATGGCGCGAGCGTACGCTGCGGCTGCCCCTGTCGCCCCGGCGTTGCCGCCGCTGAAGCCTCGTTCTTGGAGACGGCGGTGGCCCTAGGCGGGTGCGTTGTCCGCTCGCGAGGGTCCGCGCCGGGCGGTGGTCGCCCGGGAGGAAATCGACGCTGGATCGTGGCCGTCGGGAGGAAGGCCAGCGGGAGGAAGCCGAGCTGCGGGAGGAGGCTCCGCGGCAACGGGAGGCCTTCGGCGACAGCCCGACGGCGGGAGAGGACACGCCTCTGCTGCGGATGCCCAGGGGAGGATCGCCGATCCGACTTCCCTCCCGAACCGCCGCGCCCTCCCGAACCGCCGCGGCCTCCAGAACCGCCGCGCCCTCCCGAACTCGACCCCGGCTCCATCCCGAAGCCGCTCAACTCCGTAGTCGAGCACCGCCAGCAGAAACCGATACCTCGCGCGCCAGCCGCGCACCGGCCTCGCGCAGCAGCGGCAGCGTCGACGCCATGGCGGCCGCTGGGCTCCCGGCGAGCTCCGTCAGCGAGACGGCCCCGTCGAACCCTGTGGTCGGAGCCTCGATCGCACCGGCGACGAGCAGGGCGCGAGCACCGTGGGCTCGGGCGAGCGAGAGCAGATGGGCGGGCACTTTGCCGGCCGCAGTCTGCGAGTCGAAACGCCCCTCGCCCGTGAGCACGAGGTCGGCCGAGGAGACTCGCGCCGTCATTCCGAGGGCCGCGGCGACCGCCGACGACCCCGGCACGAGGCGTGCGCCCCATGCCATGAGCCCGAAGCCTGCCCCGCCGGCGGCACCGGCGCCGGGTGCATCCGCATCGACTGACGGCAGGAGCGCCGCCAGCCGCGCGAGCCGTGCCTCGTGCGCAGCGATTCGAGAGGGCACGACACCCTTCTGCGGCCCGAACACCGCGGCGGCCCCCGACGGGCCGAGCAGCGGCGCCGTCACGTCGGTGATCACAGTGACGCCCCCGGGCGGCAGAGCGGCAAGGCCCGAGAGGTCGAGCGCGACGGGCGAGTCGAGCGCGAGGGGGACGCGACCAGCGCGGATCCTGCGCCGTCGACCACCCGAGCTCCGAGGGCCGCAAGCAGGCCGAGACCGCCGTCGGTCGACGAACTGCCGCCGATCGCGAGCACGAGGGCGGCAGGATGCGACGCCAGCGCGGCCGCGATCGCCTCACCGAAGCCGCGCGTGTGGGCGGTGTCCGGGCGGAGCCCCTCTAGCAGCGTCAGCCCGCTCGTCGAGGCGAGCTCGACGACTGCGCGGCCGTCGGGCAACGCCAGCCAGGAGGCGTCGACCGGGCGGTCGTCGGGCCCGGTCACGGTGACGGGGTGTCGGGCCGAGCCCGGGTAGGCCGTCCCGAATGCGTCGAGGGTGCCTTCGCCGCCGTCGGCCATCGGGGCCTCGTCGAGGGTGTCGCCCGGTCGAACGGTGCCCCAGCCCTCGCCGAGGGCGCGGGCGACTTCGCGGGCCGAGGCCGTCCCCTTGAACGAGTCGGGGGCGATCAGGATGCGGAGGGCGTCGATGCTCACACCCCCATCCTGGCTCAGGCCGTGGTTCAGCGCACCTCGGCGTCGGCCGGGCGAGCGTCGGCTGCCGCAGCGGTGCCCGGTGAGGCAGCCGGGTTGCCCCGAGCCTCACGGCGGGTGCGCCGGATCCTGACCAGGCCGCTGATCACGATCGGTAGCACCGACACGACGACGATCAGCACCGAGAGGATGTCGATGTGGTTCGCCACGAATGCGATCTTGCCGAGGAAGACCCCGAGCACCGAGACGACGATCGTCCAGAGGGCGGCGCCCGTCAGATTCCAGCCGATGAACTTGCGGTAGTGGTAGTCGCTGGCCCCGGCGGCGAGCGGCACGTACGTGCGGACGACCGGCACGAAGCGGCCGAGAATCAGCGCGGCTCCGCCGTATTTCGCGAAGAAGGTCTCGGCTTCGTCGAGATAGCGGGTGCGAAGGATCTTGGCGTCGGGCTTGAAGAGGCGGCGCCCGAATCGATGCCCGAGGAGGTATCCGACCTGGTCGCCGAGGGCAGCCGCGACGAACGCGACGACGATGACGAGCCACACCGGCACGTGGATGACGCCGCTCGACGCGAGGAGCCCCGCGGTGAACAGCAGCGAATCACCGGGCAGGAAGGGGAAGAGCAGGCCCGACTCGATGAAGACCATGACACCGAGACCGATGAGCACGGCCGGGCCGAGGCCGGTCAGGAAAGATTGCGGGTCGAAGATCACAGGATGCTCTCGGGTCGGCGACGGGGACCAGGCAAGACTGCCTGGCCCCCGCACAGAAACCCCAAGAACGACTGGGAGACCGCCTCGAATCCGAGTTCTGAACCGAGTCCAGGCGATCGGCCGATCAGGCCGGGACGTAGTCGAACTTGTCCGGGTCGGGCCCCGTGCGCTGCCCCTTGTCGAGCGTGGTGATGTCGGTCATGTCCTCGCCCGAGAGCTCGAAGTCGAAGATGTCGAAGTTCTCTTCGATGCGCGAGCGCGTGACCGACTTCGGGAAGATGATGTCGCCGCGCTGGATGTGCCAGCGGAGGGTCACCTGCGCCGGCGACTTGCCGACGGCGCCCGCGATGCGGACGATCGTCGGGTCGTCGAGCACGAGGCCCTGCGCGATCGGCGACCACGCCTCCGTGGCGATGCCGTGCTCGCGGCCGTAGGCGCGCAGCTCCTCCTGCGCCAGATAAGGATGCACCTCGATCTGGTTGACGGCCGGGGTGATGGTCGTCTGGTCGCGCAGCTTGTTCAGGTGGTGCGCGTGGAAGTTCGACGTGCCGATCGAGCGCGAGACGCCCTGGTGGTAGAGCTCTTCGAGCGACTTCCAGGTGGGCACGAAGTCGATGACGCTGGCGATCGGCCAGTGGATCAGGAAGAGATCCGTGTAGCCGCCGAGCAGCTCGGCCGACTTCTTGCCCTGCTCGAGCGCGTCTTCGGGTGCGTGGAAGGGGTTGTTCAGCTTCGAGGTCACGAAGATCTCTGAGCGCGGGATGCCCGACTGCTCGACGGCCTGCCCGACCTCCTTCTCGTTGCCGTACATTTCGGCCGTGTCGAGGTGGCGGTAGCCGACCTCGAGAGCGGCGAGGGTCGCCTCGAGGGTGTTCTCGGGCTCGATCTGGAAGACGCCGAAACCGAGCTGCGGGATCGTCTTGCCGTCGTTCAGCGTGACGGTGGGAACTGCCTGCTTTGTAGTCATGCGTCTACTCAACCACTCGGCTGGGCCCGGTTTTCAGGCACTAGAGTGGCCCCACCGATGCCGACCCGAAGGCTTGCCCGTGCCCTTGTCTCGACCTGGTCGCGACCGCTCCGACCCGAACAGCGCTCGTCGTGACGACCAGCCCATCCGACGTGCCGCCGTCCACCGGCGAAGCACGTTCGAGCCGACCCCTGGGCACGCGCAGCCGAGGTCGCGACGTGCCTTCCTCGGCATCCTGGGCGGTGCGGGGCTTGTCGTCGGGGGCGGGGCGTTCGCCGTGTTCGGCCCCTTCTCGGAGGGCGCAGGGGCCTGGCTGACCGGTGGCCCGTCGGCGTCGCCGAGCTGCAGGATCCTGGGCCCCCCGTCGTCCTCCACGCCGTCGTCGTCGTCGACACCGACCCCGAGCGAGAGCGCAGTGCCCACCGAGACGCCGTCCCCCGGCGCCGATGCCGAGCCCACGCCGACCGAGACCGCCCCGGTGGCACCGGCCGCCGGCGCGATGCCCGTCGGCGACGTCACGAGCTCGGGCACGCGCTGGACGCAGACATACTCCCAAGACTTCACGACCGACGCTGCGACCGGCCGGGTGCTCTCGACCTACCCGGCGATGGGGGCCTACGCCTCGGGCAAGGACACCTCCGGCTACGGCGAGTACGCACCAGACCAGGTGTTGAGCGTGCACGATTCGGTGCTCGACTATCACCTGCGGACCGTCGCCGGGCAGCCGCTCGTCGCCTCCGTGCTGCCGGACGACTACCGGCCGCACCAGTACGCGCGGGTGTCGATCCGCTATCGGGCGACCTCGACCCTCGGCTACAAGTTCGTCGGCATGCTGTGGCCGTCGTCGAACGACTGGGACGACGGCGAGATCGACTGGCCCGAAGGCGACCTCGACGCCCGCGCGCGACCTGCGTCGCAGGTCGTCGGCGGCACGAACCCCGTCACGGGCGAGCACATCTTCGAGCCCGCCTACCAGTTCTTTCCTCCGGCCGATCAGACGCAGTTCCACGTCGCCACGACGGAGTGGACCAAGGGCGTCGTGCGCTTCTTCTGGGACGGCAAGCTGCTGGCCCAGGTGGCGCAGGGCGTGCCGACGAAGCCGATGCGCGTGACCCTTCAGGCCGAGACGTGGCTGCAGCGGGGCGCGCCACCCGCGGGCGCCGACGGCCACGTCGAGATCGACTGGGTGGTCGTCTACGAGCCCGCGTAGGCGTGCGACACCCCGCTATTCGGCCAAGGTCCCAGCGCCGCGGCGCTGAGACCTCGGCCGAAAGCACGGGTATCGCGGGGGCTACGTCAGCGCAAGCGTGACGCTGGCCGCGAAGGCGAGCACGAGGCCGACGATCTGCACCACGGTGAGGCGCTCACGCAGCACGATCGCGGCGAGCACCACGGTGCCGATCGGGTAGAGCGCGTTGAGCACGCTCACCGTGGGCAGCGTGGTCGCCGAGGTGCCCGAGTGGAGGGCTGCCTGGATGAACGCGTTCGCTCCCGCGTCGAAGACCCCGCACAGGATCACGACGAGGGCGACTCCCCGCAGCGGCGCGATCTCCGCGGCGACGCGCGCGCCCACGCCCGCGCCGGTACGCAGACCCGAGTCGCCCCGCACGCCCGTGGCGGCACTGTCCGCGTCGAGTGCCCCGCGCCGAGCGGCCCGCGCGGCGAGCAGCGCCAGCGCGATCCACATGACGACCGCCTGCAGGACGCGAGCGACGATCAGGGGAGCGATGCCACCCTGGGATCCTGCGGCGTCGTAGGCGAGCACGATGCCGCCGAACCCGCATCCTGCAACCGCCGCCAGCAGGAGGCCGCGCAAGGTGAGGCGCGCCCCCGACGTGTCTTTGACGCTCGCCACCAGGATGATCGCGGTGAACGCGACCACGATCGCCCCGATCGCGAGCGGCGGCAGGTGCGCTCCGCCGATGACCGCGACTGCGACGGGCAGCAGCGCCGCGAACACCGAGGTGATGGGCGAGAGCACGCTCATCGGGCCGATGGCCAGGGCGGAGTACAGCAGGATGATACCCACCGATCCGGATGCCCCGGCCACCGCACCCCACAGCAGGGCCCTGCTGCCGAAGTGCGCCCCGAAGAGCGGGATGACGGCGACCAGCGGCACGAGGCCCACCGTCGCGGCCACCGCTGTCACGGTGAGAGCACGCGCGCGGCGCGACGCGAACCCGCCGAGGAAGTCCGCGACGCCGTAGACGAGCGCCCCGGAGAGCCCGAGGATGACGGTCAGCACAGGGTCCTCACGGTCGAGCGGCGGGCAGGGCCTCCAGCTTGCCACGGACCGGCGGGCTCGACGCGCGCGGCGAGCACCCGCTCGGGCAGCGGCCGCGCTTCGGGCCCGTTGTCGCCGGCGACCACGTCGACGTGCTGCGCGACGATGGTCGCCACGACGTCGCCACGACATCGTCGCCGACGACGAACTGATGTTGCACCGTGAAACTCGTGCGCCCCGTGTTCGACCACCTGCTCAGCGCTATGAGCGCCCGGGTCGACCCAGCCGAAATAGCTGCCGAAGTACATAGCAGGAGGCACCCGTCCGTCTTACCCTCTAGTCGGAGCCGAAATCGAGAGTGGGGAGGCTCACGATGCGCTCAGCACGCCCGATACCGGGCAACCCGTGGCCGCACGACATGATCATCACGGTCGAGGACACCCCGCACTTTCTCTGGGATCTGCTCTGGGTGCGCGAGGCGTGGCAGTTGGAGCCTACGGGCGACGATCTCCCGCCGCGGTTGGTCGACGCCACGGCGCGGGAAACGTCCCGGCCGGCCCCCCTGTCGGATCGAGGCGCGTGGGAGGCCGCGTGGCCGGACCTCTGGCGCGGGGCGCTCGAGCACGCCGGTCTGCCGCGTGACCATTCGATCTACGACCGCTTGATCCTCGGCGATCTCGAGCCCGAGGAACAGCGGCGACTGATGCGAGTGGCGCGGGGCCCGACCTGGCACGACCGATTCGACGACAGCGCGTTCGACGAGCGTCGCGAGGCCTGGACCGGGTCGCACGTCAGAGCCCTGATCGACCGGCAGCGTCGCCCGTTGAAAGCCGAGCCCGAGCGGGTGTGCCTGGAGGCGCTGATCCCGGCCTGGCGATCAGGGCTCACGACGATCGTCGAGATTCCCTGCGACGGCTCGTTCACGCGCGTGCTGGGCCCGCACGGGCTCCTCGTCACCGCATCGACGCGCTCTGACCCGTCGGTTTATGCCGAAGCTCTCGCCGGCTTCCACGAGCAGTAGGGCCGGAAACGGCGAGAGCGGGCCAGCGAGCGAGTCAGTCGGCCGCGACCACGACGACGAGGCGACCCCGTACATGGCCGGAGGCGCTGGCGTCCTGCGCCTGGGCGGCGTCCTTCAGGCGGAAGGCGCGTTCGACCTCGAGCGAGAGCTTGCCCTCGGCCGAGAGCCGGGCGGCCTCGACGAGAGCGTCCTTCATCGAGCCGCTGCCGCTGGTGATCTGCGCGCCGTACTTCGGGGCGTCGAAGTCGGCAATCGAGACGACCTGTGACGGTGCGCCGGTCAACTCGATCAGTTCGGGGATGACGCCCGACCCGGCGATGTCGGCCGCGCCGTCCACGCCGTCCGGGCTGAGCGCTCGGACGCGCGAGACCAGCCCGTCGCCGTACGTCGTCGCGATCGCGCCGAGCCCGACGAGATAGTCCTGATTGCGTTCGGACGCCGTGCCGATCACCTCGAGGCCGCGGTCTTTCGCGATCTGCACCAGGGCGGAGCCCACCCCGCCGGCCGCGCCGCTGACGAGCAGGCGCTGGCCGCGGCGCAGGCCGAGGATCCGCAGGATCCTGATGGCGGTCTCGACCGGGACGGGGAAGCCTGCGGCCTCCTCCGCGCCCAGCAGCGGCGGGCGCACGGCCCACGAGTCGAGCACGGCGAACTCCGCGAGCGTGGCCGAGCCCTGCCCGAACACGGCGTCGCCGACCTGGACGTCGGTGACGCCGTCGCCGATCTCATCGACGATGCCCGCGGCGTCGAAGCCGGCGCCGGCGGGAAGGTCGAGCGGAATCGCGTCCTTCATGTCGCCGGCGCGGATCTTCCAGTCGAGCCCGTTCACTCCCGACGCCTCGACGCGGATTCGGATCTGGTCGGGCCCGGCGTGCGGCTCGGGGGCGTCGACGACCCTCAAGACGTCGGACGCGCCGTACTCCGAGAACTGGATTGCCTTCATGGTGACTCCTCTGGCCGGGGTGCGATGTGCACTCTCGATGCAATCACCCGGCGCTCGGAATTAGTCCGAGCTACTTCTCCTCCTGCTTCAGGGCGAGCCCGAGCGCGAAGAAAGTGGGCGCCCAGTGGCCGATGAAGATGCCCCAGCGGTCGGACTGCGCCTTGTCGTTCGAGTCCTTGCCCTGCGAGGCGAGCCAGGCGACGAGGGCGACGACGATCGATCCGAAGCCGCCCCAATAGGCGAAGCTGCTCTTGAGTCCCAGGTCGGACAGGAATTTGACGGGGTTCACGGTGTTCTCCTCGGTTGCTCGGTGAGTGGTGCGTTGGGCCGATTGCACTCCCTCGAAGGCTCGAGGGGCCGCATCTCGCTTCTCACCGGAAAGACCGTGCGCGAGTCGCGACAAGCGTGTTGTATGCCCGCGTCCGCTGCCCGGCTGTACCCCGCCCGGGCCGGAGGCATCACTCGTTGCGGTCGTGTACCCAGTGCTCGCGCAGGAACATCCGGCCGAACCAGGCGCCGAGGCCGTTGCCCTGGTACTCCTCGGGGTCGGCCTCGAAGACGCCGCTGCCGGACGGTGCCTGAAGGGCGGCGACCTCGTCGTCGGTCACGGTCGAGTGCACCGCGCCGACGGTGATCGTGCCGACCTTGTCGGAGTCGATGAAGCGGAGTCCGTCGCCGGTCTTCACGACGATGCCGTCGAAGAGGTCGAGGTCGCTGTCCTGCAGCACGTGCTCGACCGTGCCGATCTCCGTGCCGGATGCCGTCAGTACCCGCGTTCCGTTCTCCAAAGCCAGGTATGAGATGCGGTCGTCGTCGCTCACGGGAATCTCCTTCGATCGGTCGTGGGGCGCCGTCTGGTGGCGCCTCCGGCACACCGTACGCCCGCCCCGTCAGAGGCGCCCGAGGCCCCTAGGGTGAAGGAATGACGACGAGCGCAGCGCACCGGGTGAGAGAAGTCGAGGCGGCCGACGAGGCAGCGTGGGCGGTGCTGTACCGCGGCTACCGTGCGTTCTACCGACTGCCCGACGACGACCTCGCCGTGGCCACGACCTGGGCCTGGGTGTCGGGCCGGCTGCACGGCCTCCGTGGGCTCGTCGTGGAGGCGGACGACGGCTCGCTGATCGCGCTGGCGAACCTGCGCACGTTCGCGCGGCCGTCGTCGGCCACGATCGGGCTCTACCTCGACGACCTCTTCACGGCCCCCGAGGCCCGCGGCACAGGCTCCGGCGGGGCCCTGCTCGAGCGTGCCGCGGCCATCGCCGCCGCGGAGCGTCTCAGCATCGTGCGCTGGATCACGGCCGCCGACAACGCCACCGCCCGTCGCGTCTACGACGCCCACGCCACGGCGACCCCCTGGGTCACCTACGACCTGCAGCCGCGCGCCTGACCCGTCGCCCACAGTCGGCCGGTCAGCCCCGGAAGGGCCGGAAGAACTCCCGCAGCTCGTCGACGTACACCTCCGGCTCTTCGAACGCCGCGAAGTGCCCGCCTCGAGGCGCTTCCGTGACCCGCACGGTGTTGGCGACGCGCTCCATCCACTCGCGCGGCGGGTGGGTGATCTCGCCGGGAAAGACAGTGAAGCCCGACGGTACTTCGACGAACCTCTTCTGCTCGGCGGCCGGAATCGCGGCGTTGGCGTTGTACATCCGCATCGACGAGCCGATCGTGCCGGTCAGCCAGTACATCGTCACCAGCGTCAGGATCTCGTCGCGCGCGTAGGCGTCGAGCCCGCGCTCGCTCCACGACCGCAGCTTCTCGATGATCCACGCGGCGAGGCCCACCGGCGAGTCGGTCAGCCCGAAGGCGGCCGTCTGCGGCTTCGTCCGGTGCATGGCGTTGTACGCACCCTCAGTCGCCGTCCAGTGAGCGGACTCGTCGAGCCACCGTCGCTCGGGCGCCGTCAAAAGCGAGGTGTCCTGGTCGGGGGCCGGCACCCCGGCGTCCGTCCGGTGCACCGCCCTCACCTGCGAAGGGAAGTCGAGGGCGAGGTAGCGGCTGACCCCGCTGCCGATGTCGCCGCCCGCAGTGACGAACGACTCGTAGCCCAGCCTGCTCATCAGCGCGGCCCAGAGTGCTGCGACGGCTTTCGAGTCGAGGGCCGCGCCGGCCGGCGTCTCGGAGTAGCCGTAGCCCGGCATGTCCGGCACGACCACGTCGAACGCGTCGGCCGGGTCGCCGCCGTGCGCCGCCGGGTCGGTGAGCAGGTCGATCACCTTGGTGAAGCGCCAGAAGGAGTCAGGCCAGCCGTGATTCAGGAGGAGAGGCACGGCGCGGTCGCTGCCGGCCACCGCTCGGGCATGCACGAAGTGGATGCTCAGCCCGTCGACGGTGCTGCGGAACCGTGGCAGCCGAGACAGTGTCGCCTCTTGAGCCCGCCAGTCGAACCCATCCGCCCAGTAGGCGACGAGGTCGCGCAGGTAGTCGACGTCGGTGCCGAGCGACCAGCCCGCATCGGCCGGGTCGTCCGGCCACCGGGTGGCGACGAGGCGCCGCCTCAGATCGTCGAGGGCCTCGTCGGAGGCGGTCTCGTCGAACGGCTGGACTGCACTGGCATCGGTCATGTCGGCACGCTACGCCGGCCCACCGACACCCGGCGCGTCACCCGCACCCTGTACCCTCCACCCCGTGGACCTCATCGGAGCATGCCGAGCATTCGTGAGCGCGTCGGAGCGCGGCAGCGTCACGCTCGGCGCCGCCGCTATCCGCATCCCGCAGTCGGTCGCCAGCCGCCGCATCATGTCGCTCGAAGAGCACCTCGGTGCCCCGCTGCTCGACCGCACCTCGCGGCAGGCGACGCTGACCCCGTTCGGCCGCTCGATCCTGCCGTCGGCGAAGCGTCTCGTCGACTCGGCCGAAGCGTTCGAGGTCGACGCCGCCCGCTCGAAGGCGAGCCCGCTTCGCCTCGCCGTACCCGAGGTCTGCACCGTCTTCGACCTCGCCCGGTTGGTGCACGCGGCCCGCCGCGACGGCATCCTGCTCGAGACTCGAGCACTGCCGCCGGCCGATCGACGCCAGCGGGTCTCGGCGCGCGATGGCTGGGCAGCGCTCGTCGCCGTGCCCGAGACGGAGGCCGTCTGGCGGGTGCCGCTGGGCGTGGCGTCCTCGGTGCGCCCCGACGCCGACACGGTCTACCTGGACACGCTCCGGCTGGGACGTCGTCTCGCCTCTCTCGACTCGTCCGACGCTGAGGGGGCTCTCACGGGCCGACGCCTCTGGCTCCAGCCCGAAGACGCCACCGCGCACGTGCAGGATCGCGTGGCACGGCTGGCCGACTCTCTCGGCCTCGCGCCGGCTCAGGTGGCGACCGGGTCGCTCATGACGGGCGCGGCGGCGGTGCTCGGCTCGCACGATCTCCTGCTCTGCTCCGAGCGGCAGGCCGACGAGCTCGACCTGCACTGGCGGCCGATCGGCGAGATCGAGCTGACCCGCGGTTACGACCTCCGCGCCGAGTCCGCCGCCGATGCGACTCGGCTGCGCGACCTGCTGCGCGACGAGATCGGCCGCTGCCTGGGGGCGGCTGCCGAGTGCTGACCGACGACGCCTTCGCGCGACGACTGCGCGACCAGCTCGAGGCCGGCGGTCTCAGCGGATCGTTCCTGGTGCGGGATCTCGACACGGGAGAGGAGCTCGGCATCGACGCCGACGAGACCGTGCCCATCGCGTCCCTGGTGAAGCTGCCGCTCGCGATCGCGACCGTGGGCCGGATCGCGCGGGGTGAGCTCGACGGCGCGGCTCTCTATGACGTCGACCCCGGCAGGATCACGACACCCGGCCCGATGGGCATCAGTCGCTTTCGCCACCCCGCTCGCGTCGCTCTCGACGATCTCGTTTATCTCACGGTCGCGGTGAGCGACGGCTCCGCCTCGGACGTGCTGTTCGAGCTGACCCCTCCGGACATGGTCGCGGCCGAGCTCGCCCGTATCGGCGTCGCCGGCATCGCGGTGCGTCATACGGCGCACGCGTTCGTCGAGACGCCCCTCGAGCGGCTCGACGCCGACGACGCGGCGCTCGCCTACGATCTGGCGATCGGTGCCGACTCGTCACCGAACGGGCATCGGCTGCCGCAGCTCGACGTGTCGGTCGCCAACAGCGGCTCGGCTCGCGCTCTCATCGACCTGGTGCAGGCCCTGTGGATGCCGACGGCAATCGCCGAGCCGGTGGCCGCCCGGGTGCGCGAGCTGATGGCGAGCAATGTCGTCCGCTGGCGCCTCGCGCCCGATTTCGCCTCGGATGCGTCGACGTGGGCCTCGAAGACGGGCACGCTGCTCAACCTGCGGCATGAGGTGGGCGTGGTCGAGCACCGAGACGGTGCGCGATACGCCGTGGCCGCCCTGACGCGCTCCGGTGTCGCGGCGGCGTCGCAGCCGGCAGCTGAGGCCCTGATGGCCTCGGTGGCCCGTTCGATGCGGGACCGACTCCGCGCGCGATGACGCAGGGTCATGCCGAAACAGCATCGGTCGGCGCGATCCTGGCTTTGATCGCATGAGTCGGAGCGGCGACTCTGAGGGCATGAAACCTTCCCAACGGATCATCGCGGGCGCCGGCACGGCCCTCCTCGTCGCGAACTTCATCGGCGGGTGTGCATCCACCGCCGACCACGCCGGAGCGACCTCGACTGCGGGCGCCTCTCGGGCCGCCTCATCGAGCTCCACGCCCTCGACGGCGGGCGCCGCGCGCACCGCAGCGGCCTTCCGCGCGCTCGAGTCGAGGTACGGCGCCGACCTCGGTGTGCACGCCGTCGACACGCGCACGGGCCGCACCGTCGACTTCGACGCTGACAGGCGCTTCGCCTTCGCCTCGACCTACAAGGCTCTCGCGGCGGGCGTGCTGCTGCGTCGCGACACCGGCGCGCAGCTGTCGCAGACGATTCACTACACGGCTGCCGACCTGGTCGACTACTCGCCGATCACCGAGCAGCACCTCTCCACCGGCATGAGCCTCGGCGACATCATCGCCGCCGCCCTTCAATACAGCGACAACACAGCGGCGAACCTGATGCTCGAGCAGCTCGGCGGCCCGCAGGGCCTGCAGTCGGCTCTGCGCGGGCTGGGCGACACCACCACGAACGTCGATCGCACCGAGCCCGACGTCAATACCGCGACACCCGGGGACCCGCGCGACACCACGACAGCGGCGGCCATCGGCACCGACCTCCGGGCATTCGTGCTCGGCGCCGCCCTGACGCCCGCACGCCGAGAGCGACTGGCCGCCCTGATGCGCGGCAACACCACGGGTGGGCCCTACATCCGGGCGGGGGTACCGGCCGATTGGACGGTCGGCGACAAGACGGGCAACGGCGGCTGGGGCACGCGCAACGACGTGGGCGTGGCCTGGCTACCCGACGGCGACACTGTCGTCGTCTCGATCCTGAGCGACCGGCACACGAGTGGCGCCTCGTCCGACGACGCGCTGCTGGCCGACGCCACGAAGGCGGTCGTCGCGGGGCTGGGCGACTGAGGCGTCGCCCCGGACGACGAAGGCCCCGCCGCACCGAGGTGCAACGGGGCCTTCGTCGTCTCGCGGACGGGTCAGACGTCCACGCCGGCACGAGCTGCGGCGAGCTCCATGTCTTCTTCCGACTCGCCATTGCTGTCGTTGTCGGCCTGCTCCTGCAGAGCCGACGACTTGCGCAGCGGCGGCACCTTGAAGAACCAGCTGAGCACGAAGGCCAGCAGGATGACGCCGAGGCCGACCCAGTAGATCGTGACGGCCGAGGCGTTGAACCCGGTGAGGAACGGCTTCGTCAGGCGAGTGTCAGCACCCTTCAGGAAGGACGTGTCACTGGTGTCGCTCGTCGTCGCCGAGGCGCTGGAGGACGAGGAGCCCTTGCCGATCTGGTTGATGATCTGAGGTGCGACCTCCTTGACCACCGCTGAGCGCTGCGAGGCGTTCTTGTAGTCGACCTCGAGTTTGCCGTTCACGACGCTGGCGTTGGCCTTCGTCGCAGCCGCCTGGAGGGCGGCGGGCTGCTCGGCGGCGGGCACCGACGAGGTGACCTGCGCAGTCGCCTTGTCGAGGCCGGCCTGGACGTTCTTCTCGATCGGGGTGACGATCGGGTTCCAGATCTGCTTCATGACGCCCTGGTTGTTGGACGCCGTCGCGACGGTCGGGTTGAGGGCCGCGTCGAGGGCGCTCGTCAGATCGGCCTTGTTCGCGGTCGCCGTCGAGATGTTGCCGGGCAGCAGCGAGAACAGCACCGAGAGCAGGACCGCCGTGCCGAGCGTTCCTCCGATCTGGCGGAAGAAGGTCGACGATGCGGTGGCCACGCCCATGTCGCGCGGGGCGACCGAGTTCTGGCTGGCCAGGGTGATGGTCTGCATCAGCTGGCCGAGGCCGAGGCCGATGAGGAACATGCCGATCATGAGGAACCAGAGCGGCTTGTCGATCGTCATGAAGGTCAGGACCAAGAAGCCCGCTGCGGTGAACGCGGTGCCGATCACGGGGAAGATCCGGTACCGGCCGGTGCGTGACACGATCTGGCCGGAGGCGATCGAGGCGATCATCAGACCGCCGATCATCGGCAGCGTGGCGAAGCCGGACGCAGTCGGCGAGAGGCCGGTGACGATCTGCAGGTAGAGCGGGATCGTGAGGAGCGCGCCGAACATCGCGAAGCCGACGAGGAAGCCGAGCAGGGTCGCCATCGAGAAGACCTTCGAGCGGAAGAGCTTCAGCGGGATGATGGCGTCGTCCTTCATCAGGGTCTCGACGACCAGGAAGCCGATGAGGCCGACGACGCCGATCACATAGCAGGCGATGGCCGACGCCGAGGTCCAGCCCCAGGTGCCACCCTGTTCTGCGACGAGCAGAAGTGGGAGCAGAGTCACGATCACGGCCGTGGCGCCGAACCAGTCGATGCGCGGCTTGCGCTTCGCGCCGAACTTCGGCAGGTGGAGGAAGGCGATGACCATGAGAAGCGCCGCGATGCCGATCGGCACGTTGATGAGGAAGACCCAGCGCCACCCGGAGATGAACAGCACCTGGCTCGCACCGGCGAACAGGCCGCCGATCAGGGGGCCGATGACCGACGAGATGCCGAAGACCGCCAAGAAGTAGCCCTGGTACTTCGCCCGCTCGCGAGGTGCCAGGATGTCGCCCATGATGGCGAGCGGCAGCGACATGAGCGCGCCGGCGCCGATGCCCTGGAAGCCGCGGAACGCGGCGAGCATGATCATCGAGGTCGAGAACGACGAGAGCAGCGAGCCGAGGATGAAGACGCTGATGCCGAAGATGTACAGCGGGCGACGGCCGAAGAGGTCGGAGAGCTTGCCGTAGATGGGTGTCGTGATCGTCGAGGCGATCAAGTAGGCCGTGGTGACCCATGCCTGCTGGTTCAGACCGTGCAGGTCGTCGCCGATGGTGCGGATCGCGGTGCCGACGACCGTCTGGTCGAGGGCGGAGAGGAACATACCGGCCATGAGGCCGTAGATGACAAGCAAGATCTGCTTGTGCGACATGATGGGCTTGCGATCGGTCGCGGCGGTTGCTGCGCCGCGTTGCTCCCGGGCGGGAGCGGAGGCATTCGACATAGGGGTCCTTCGAGGAGATTCGAGGTCGGCTGTGGTGCTGGGGGCCAGTGGATGCAGTCGCGAGGCGCGGCCCGAGGGCCGAGGCAGCCTCGTTGCGCCTCCGCAATTTTGCAACAACGCAAGATTACACGAACCGCAGGATTTTTGCGAGTGCGGGTTTCGCCCGGCGTGCCACGATTGCTGCATGATCATCGTCACCACCAACGACCTGCCGGGCCACCGGGTCACGAACGTGCTCGGCGAGGTCATGGGCCTCACCGTGCGCGCCCTCAACTTCGGCTCGGGGATCGCCGCAGGCTTCCGTGCGATAGGCGGCGGCGAGCTCCCGGAATACACCCGGACCATGCACGACAGCCGCATCGAGGTGATGAACCGCATGGCGGGGGAGGCCCAGGCGCGCGGTGCGAACGCCATCCTGGCGATGCGCTTCGACGCGAACGCGATCGGCAACTACACCGAGATGTGCGCGTACGGCACCGCTGTCGTCGTCGAGCCGCTGCCGGCGGCGTGACCGTGCCCACGAGACCCATGCGCTGGAGCCCCACTCAGTACGACCTCTTCACCGAGAACCGCTCGACCCCGTTCTTCGACCTGACCGCTCGCGTCCGCGGCTCGCAGACCGGCGCCGGGCCGCGACGGGTCGTCGACCTGGGGTGCGGGCCTGGGTCGCTGACGCGCAGCCTGGCCGAGCGCTGGCCGGATGCCGAGGTGGTCGGCCTCGACTCCTCGCCCGACATGATCGACGCGGCGCGCGCTCAGACCGACCTGCCCCCGAACCTCCGTTTCGAGCGAGGCGACATCGCGCAGTGGACCCCCGGAGCCGAGGACGACGTGATCGTCAGCAACGCGGCCCTGCAGTGGGTGCCGACGCACCGCGATCTGCTGCCCGGGTGGCTCGCAGCGCTTCCGGCCGACGGCTGGTTCGCGATGCAGGTGCCGGGGTCGGCGACGAACGAGTCGCACCGCATCCTGCGGCGACTTGCGGGGGAGGAGCGCTGGATCTCGGCCCTCGCGCCTGTCATCCGCCCCGAAGAGACCGTCGTGCCCGCGTCCGGCTACCTAGAGACGATGCTCGAGGCCGGCTTCGAGGCGAACGCGTGGGAGACCACGTACGAGCACGTGCTGCAGGGGCAGGATCCCGTGCTCGAGTGGGTTCGCGGCACGGCACTCCGGCCCCTGCTGGCAGCGCTCGCGCCGGCTGACGCGGCCGACTTCGAAGCGGACTACGCGCGTCGCCTGCGGGAGGCCTATCCGCCCGGACGGTTCGGCACCGTGTACCCCTTCCGGCGCATCTTCGCGGTCGGGCACAAGCCCGCGCGCCTGGCTCGGACGGACTGAGCGTGGCACGGATCCGGACCGAGCGCGGCCTCGATCGGCTCGTCAACTTCTCGGACGCGACTGTCGCGATCGCAATCACCCTGCTGATCCTGCCGCTGGTCGATGTCGCCGGCGAGGCCAGGCACGAGACCCTCGGCACGGTCTTGTATGACAATCGCGGGCTGCTGATCAGCTTCGTCGTCAGCTTCGCGGTGATCGGGAGGTTCTGGCTCGTTCACCACGGGCTGTTCGAATACGTTCACAGCTACAGCCGCGCACTGGTGTTCGCCAACTTCGTCTGGCTGGCGGGCATCGTGTTCTTGCCCTTCGCGGCCAATGTGCTGTCGGGCTCGGACGGCCAGCCGTCGATCTCGGCGCTCTACATCGGCACGATGATCGTGATCACGGGCGCGGCCGCTGCCATGGACTGGATCCTGATCCACGATTCGACTCTGTCGGACGCCGACGAGGTGAAAGACCTGTCGCTCGCACCCGCGATCGCGTTCGTGATCCTGCTGGCGCTGGCTCTCGTCATCGCAGTGCTCTTCCCGACGATCAACCTGTACGCGCTTTTCGTGCTGTTCCTCGTCGGTCCGCTGACCCACGTCCTGCGTCGTCGCGACGGCGGAGACAGTCCTACTGCCGACTGACGGTCTCGTCGCGTCGGTTGTGCTTCGGGATCCACTTCGCCAGTGCGCCGGCCGCGGCGAAGCCGACGAGCCCCGAGACGACGACGCCGGCGGCGAGCGTGGCGATGCCGGTGACGAGAGAGAGGATCGCCGGCCCGACGAACGAGCCGCCGTCCGACAGTTCGCGCCACAGGCCGAGGAAGGTGGGCCGGCCGACCGCAGGCGACAGATCGGAGCCGAGGGTCTGCACGATGCCGGACCCGATGCCGTTGCCGAGCCCCATCATCACGCTCACGAGGGTGAGCGTCAGGGCGCCGTGGGTCAGTGGCATCAGCAGGAACGCGACGCCCATCACGAGCACGCAGGGCAGCGCGATCCACTTGCGTCCGAAGCGGTCCATCACATAGCCGGCCGGGTAGAAGACGGAGGCGTCGATGATGCCCGCGATGCCGTAGATGATCGACGAGTCGGTCGGGTTCAGCCCGATGTGGTGCGCCCAGAGCGGGATCACGACCTGCCGGGTCGAGCGGATCGACGACAACAGCAGGATCCCGATGCCGAGCGTGACGAACACCCGCCAGTACGTCTTGATCATCCCGATCGTGGTGGCCTTCGGCGCCCCCGCGACGACCTGTCGGTCTTCGACGAGGTCGGGCACGATGTACGCGATGAGCCCCGCGCCGATGATCGTGACGAGCGACACGGCGTAGGCGGCGTCCAGCCCGCCCAGGCCGATGGCGGCAGCGCCGACGAACGGCCCGATGAAGACGCCGATGCGTTGCGACCCGCCGAGCGTCGACAGGGCGCGGGCACGCATGTGGTGGGGCACGGCCGTTGTCAGGTACGACTGGCGCGCCAGGATGAACACCGAGCTGGCGGCCCCGACGAGCAGGATGCCGAGGGTGAACACGATCAGCCCGAACGGCAGGATGCACAGGGTGAGGCCCAGGGCGCTCAGGGCCGACGCCCCGATCATGGCGCGTCGCTCGCCGAACCGGGTGCAGATGATGCCCGAGGGGATGTTGGTGACGAGCGAGCCGAGGCCGAGAGCGGCGACGATGAGCGATGCGGTGGCCTCGTTCGCCCCGCGGTCGATGGCGCTGATGGCGATGATCGGCAGGAGGGCGCCTTGCGAGAAGCCGTAGAGCACCGAAGGGCCGAATGCGCCGAGAGCTATCTTCCGCAGCGAGAAGTCGTCGTCCGGGGTGGTCATCACGGTCAGTTTATCTCGATGTCGAGATAGTCGTGTCCGGCAGCGCCGTCACCGGCGGCGGGCGATAGCGTGACGGGATGAGACCAGCACAGGCACGAATCATCGAAGAGCTAGCCGTCCGCCCCACCATCGACGCGAGCGCCGAGGTCGAGACGCGGGTGTCCTTCCTCGCCGACTATCTGCGGGAGACGGGCGCCAAGGGGCTCGTGCTGGGCATCTCGGGCGGCCAGGACTCGTCGCTCGCCGGGCGCCTCTGCCAGCTCGCCGTCGAACGGCTCGCAGCAGACGGCGTGGACATCGACTTCGTGGCCATGCGCCTGCCGCACGCGGTCCAGGCCGACGAGGAGGACGCGATCCTGGCGCTCGAGTTCATCGCCCCGAAGCACTCGCTCACCTTCGACATCAAGCAGGCCGTCGACGGCTTCGCCGACGAGTACGTGCGGGCGACCGGTGGCCCGATCACCGACTTCAACAAGGGCAACGTCAAGGCACGGTCGAGGATGATCGCGCAGTACGCGGTCGGCGGCCAGAACGGCCTGCTCGTGGTCGGCACCGACCACGCGGCCGAGGCGATCACCGGGTTCTTCACGAAGTTCGGCGACGGCGGCGCTGACATCCTGCCGCTCTCGGGCCTCTCGAAGCGCCAGGGCCGAGCCCTGCTCGAGCACCTCGGCGCACCCGAGCGCCTCTACCTCAAGGCGCCGACGGCCGACCTGCTCGACGACAACCCCGGCCAGACCGACGAAGACAACCTCGGCCTGTCGTACTCGCAGATCGACGACTACCTGGAAGGGCACGACGTCGACGACACGGTGGCCGAGGCGCTCGAGGCGCGCTACGCCGCCACCCAGCACAAGCGCAGCCTCCCGGTCTCGCCCGCCGACTCGTGGTGGCGCTGAGCCTCGCCGCCGTCAGCCCGCCCCCGCCTCCGTTTTACCTATAGGTAAGCCGCTGCCGCACAGAAATATCTGTGCGGCAAACGCCTACCGATAGGTAAAACGGGGAGGGGGCCGCGGGGGAGGACGGGCGAGGCTACTGGAGGGCCGACTCGATCAGGGCGACGATCTCGGGAGCGTCGGGCTCGGTCTTCGGGCGGAAGCGGTGCACGTCGCCGCCGGGCAGCACGACGAACTTCTCGAAGTTCCAGGTGACACGGCCGGCCTTGCCGTTGGCGTCCGGCGTCTGCTTGAGCTCTTTGTAGAGCGGGTGCGCCGACGAACCGTTGACCTTGACCTTCTCCATCATCGGGAAGGTCACGCCCCAGGTCGCCGAGCAGTACTCCTCGATCTTGTCGGCCGTCGAGAGCTCCTGTAAGAACTGGTTGCTGGGGAAGCCGACGACGGTGAAGCCGCGATCGCCGTACTTCTTCTGCAGGGCTTCGAGCTTCTCGTACTGGGGCGCGAGGCCGCAGCGCGAGGCGACGTTGACGACGAGCACCACCTTGTCGCTGAAGGCGCCGAAGGTGGTGTGTTCACCGCGCAGGGTGGTGAGAGGGATGTTGCCGAGCGATGCGGTGTCGAGGCTCATACCTGAACTGTACGCACGGTGCCAGGGTGGAGCCATGGTTCTTCTCACCCTGGGCGACGACGCCCCGCTCATCGAGCCCACCGCATGGCTCGCCCCATCGGCCACCGTCATCGGCAGGGCCGTGGTCGGCGACCGCGCCAGCGTCTTCTACGGCGCCATCGTTCGTGCCGACACCGACACGATCACGCTGGGCGCCCGCAGCAATCTGCAGGACAACGTGTCGGTGCACTGCGACGTCGGGTCGCCGACCACTATCGGCGAGGGGGTCAGCGTCGGCCACAACGCCGTGCTGCACGGCTGCACCATCGAAGACGACTGCCTCATCGGGATGTCGGCCACTGTGCTCAACCGCGCCGTGATCGGCCGGGAGTCGCTGATCGCCGCCGGCACCGTCGTGCTCGAAGACACCGTGATCCCGCCCGGGTCGCTCGTCGCCGGTGTGCCCGGCAAGGTGCGCCGACCGCTGACCGACGCCGAGAAGGCGAAGATCCGCGCCAACGCCGAGCACTACGTCGAGATCAGCGTGACGCACCGCGCAGCCTGGGGCGACTAGCGCCCGTCGCGGGGAGCCTGCTGCCGGGCATCGCGCCCGGTGACGGGGAACGGGCCGGTGAGGCTTTCCCGGATCTTCGCGGCCTCGAGGATGCGGTCGCGCTGCAAGAACCAGCCGACGATCAGCAGCGGGACGATGATGACGAGCGACATCACGGTGAAGCTGCCGATCGGCCAGTCGATGGCCATCAGCACGAGCACGGCGACCAAAAAGGCCAGGGTGAGCCACGAGGTGACCGGTGCTCCGGGCATCCTGAACTTCGGCTCTTTGGCCTTGCCCTGTTTCGCCCACTGACGCAGACGCATCTGGCACAGGATGATGGTGCCCCACGCGGTCAGGATGCCGAGAGACGCGACGTTCAGCACGATCTCGAACGCGGTGCCGGCCCCCACGATGGCGTTCAGCACCACGCCGAGCAGGGTGATGGCGCTGGTCAGCAGGATGCCGCCGTAGGGCACGCCGCCCTTCGACATGACGGTCGTGAACTTCGGCGCCGACCCGTTCATACCCATCGAGTGCAGCACTCGGCCCGTCGAGAAGAGGCCCGCGTTGAGGCTCGACAGGGCGGCCGTCAGCACGACGAAGTTCATGAGCGACCCGACGACGTCACCGACCTGCGGGCTGCCGAGGCTCGAGAAGAAGGTGACGAAGGGGCTCGTGCCCGCTTTGTAGGCCGTGTAGGGCAAGAGCAGCGACAGGAGCACGAGCGACCCGACGTAGAAGACCGCGATGCGCAGGATCACCGTGTTGATGGCCCGGGGCACCACCTTCTCCGGGTTCTGCGTCTCTCCCGACGCCGTGCCGACGAGCTCGATGGCCGCGTAGGCGAACACGACGCCCTGCACGACGATGACGGCGGGAAGAAGGCCCTTCGGCAGGATCCCGCTCGACGCGATGACCGCCCAGCCGGTGTGCACCAGCTGCCCGTCGTGGTGCACGGGGAAGGCGAACGCCAGCCAGACGATCCCGATGATCAGGAAGACGACGAGCGCCGTGACCTTGACGAGGGCGAACCAGAATTCGAGTTCGCCGAACACCTTGACGGCCAGGAGGTTTACGGCGAGGACGACGACGAGGGCGCAGAGGGCGAGCAGCCAGCCGGGCGCGGAGGTGAAGGCGCTCCAGTACTGCAGGTAGAGCGCGACGGCCGTCGTGTCGACGATGGCCGTCATCGCCCAGTTCAAGAAGTACATCCAGCCGGCGGCATAGGCGAACTTCTCGCCGAAGAACTCGCGCGCGTACGACACGAACGACCCGGACGACGGGCGGTGCAGCACGAGCTCGCCGAGGGCACGCAGGATGAAGAAGGCGAAGACACCGCAGATCGCGAACACGATGGCGAGTGCCGGCCCCGACGAGGCGAGGCGACCGCCCGCTCCGAGGAAGAGGCCGGTGCCGATGGCGCCGCCGATGGCGATCATCTGCAGCTGGCGCGGCTTCAGGCCCTTCTCGAAGCCCGCCTGCTCATGGCTGAAGTCTTGCGCGACGAAACCCTCGTCGGGGTGATCCTGTGCGTCTTCGGGGGCGCTGTGGCCCCCTGAATGGGGGTCGTCATCCACCGACCGTATCGACGAAACGGGGGACATCACCAGTCGGCACATGCACGGCCCCGAGGTGAACATGTGACGATCTTCAGGAGAACCGGGGGACGAGATACAGGTGCCGCGGATACCCTTATCGACGTGACACTCGTACGACCCGAATTCGACCGCTCGCCTCTCGACCGCAACCCTCTGCGACGCACGCGGGACATCAGCACCAAGCCACTCTCCGACAGCCTCACCCAGGTGGCCACACCGGGCGAGGTGCTCGGCTTCGTCCGCGTCCAGTGGAACGGTTACGCAGCCCTGCGCGGGGCGCACCTGGCCACGGCGGTCGAGGTCGGCTGCTATGCCAGCCACGGAATGGCGCTCGAGGCGCTGCGCCAACGCCCCCGCACGATCTGACGGTCTTCGGCCGCACCTGTCGCCAAGCAGCGGGCCTCAGCCGAAATCGACGGCCGACGCCTCGGCGCTTCTCACCGGCGAGACCGCCGACGCGGAGCGTGCCGTGCCCTTCTCGTCGGAGATCCCGATGATCGACCCCGATCGGGCCGGCGATCGACTCGGCCCGGCGGCTGACTCGAGCGACTAGTCGTCGGCGTGCTCGGCGTTGTCGCGCACGTTGCCGATCGCGATGGCGATCGAGGCGGCCCAGCTCACCCAGAGCAACGCGAGGCGCCAGTCGCGAGGACCGCTCTTCGTCGCCCGCAGCGCGCTGATGCCACTGAAGATGCCACTGATGACGGCTCCGTTGAAGATGAATTTGCGCACACGTGCTCCTTGTCGTAAACGATCTCAACCGTACTCGCAGGCGCGCACAGACTGCGTTGTCGTCCCCCGGATGCGGCTATCGCGCATCGGCCAGAAGGGGTCATCGAGTGCACCAAGGGCCATGTCGCTGGTACGGGGACGGCAAGTTCGTCGGCCAGACCACTGACACCGCGGGTGTACCGAACAAGCCCACGCGCTGGACGCTGCGGGCCGAGACGGACACCGGTTCCCCCGTCGTCGGTGCCGTGGGGTCGGTTCGCGCTGGCCCGCCTCGCCATCACCCTGGTGGCGCCGCCAGTCGCCGCCCTGGCGTTAGTCGCCCCGTAGCTGCCACCGTCAGCCCCTTCTCAGCGACGAGGGCGGCGTGCCTCGACCACGGCGAGGGCGACGAGGGCTGCCGCTATGGTGCCGCCGACGCCCGCCACGAGGCGCGTCTGCCGCTTGACGAGCCGTTGCACGTCGGCGCTGGCGTCACGGACGGTCGACGATGCCTCCCGAAGCGCCGACGCCGCGTTGTCGAGGGAGGCCGCAGCCGTGTCGACGATCTCGCGGCCGCCGGATGTCACGTCGTGCGTGATCCGGTCGGCTCGGTCGGCCAGGTCGTGCAGAGACTTCTTGCGATCGTCGCTCACCACGCCGCTCTGGTCGACGGCGTCCATCGCTCGCTTGGCAACCTGTCGCCAGGATCCGCCTCGGATGTCGCTCATGCCTGCTCCTGCCATTCGCCGGTCGCCGGCCCGACTCGGGCGAGCGACTCTCCGCTCATCTTGCCCCCTGCCGTTGGCAATTCAGGCTGAGTGTCGGATGAGGCCTCGAATCGGGCTCGAATCGGGCGCACAGCCTGAATCGCCAACAGGGGCCTCAGGCAGTGAGCCGGTGCAGGCGCGGTACGACCAGCGCGTCGCGCGCGTACTCGAGCGTCTCGCGCATCATCGCCACACGGGCATCCTGCGTGCCGGCCTTGCGGGTGTTGATCTCGGCGATGACCGAGCCCGACCAGCCCCGGGCGGCGAGCTCGTTGAGCACGGCGTCGACGGGTTCGACGCCGTGCCCGGGCACCAGGTGCTCGTCGAAGACGCCCCCGTCGTCGGAGGCGCGCGAGCCGTCGCAGAGGTGGACGTGGCGGAGGCGGGTGTCGAGAGCCCGCGCCAGCTCGAGCGAGTCGCGGCCGGAGAGCGACGCGTGCGAGAAGTCGAGGGTGGCGGCGTCGCAGTCCATGGTGCTGGGGTCCCAGCCGGGGGCGTACATCTTCATCGACCGCCCGGCGATCTTCCACGGGAACATGTTCTCGATCGCCACGGTCACGCCGTAGCGGTCGCCGACCGCGCGCACGATGTCGAGGAACCGCTCGGCGTAGGCGCCCTGCCAGCGGAAGGGGGGATGCGCGACGACGGTGGGCGCCCCGACGGCGACGGCCAGCTCGGCCGAGCGCTCGAGCTTCACGCGCGGGTCGCGGCCCCAGACGAAGTGCGTGAGCAGGAGGACGGGGGCGTGGATCGACAGGATCGGCTGCGACGTCTGCTGCGAGAGCTCGAGGAGGCGCTCGACGCGGTGCGTCGCCGGATCGTTGGTGACCATGATCTCGACGCCGTCGAACCCGACCTCGCGAGAGAGCTCGAAGGCGGAGTCGAGCCCGAGGGGGTAGGCGCAGGAGGTGCTCATGCCGACGCTGATCATGGCGTCGACGCTAGGCGCGCGCAGTGGCGGCACGGTGAACGTCATATGACGCTCGACCGGCGCTGTCATGACAGATACGGGCGTGCCCGTCGCGGCTAGAGCCAGTCGCGACGCTTGAACTGCAGATACAGGATCACGCCGAGGACGACGATCGCAGCACTCGAGACCGCGAACCCGAGCCCTGTGCCGTACCAGGGGAACATCACGTTCTGGCCGAAGTATCCGGTCACCGCCGTCGGCACCGCGATGATCGCCGCCCAGCTCGTCACCTTCTTCATCACGAGGTTCATCCGGTTGCTCTGGATCGACAGGTTGGTGTCGAGGATCGTCGACACCAGGTCGCGCAGAGAATCGGTCTGCTCCGTCACCCGCAGCACGTGGTCGTAGACGTCCTGGTAGTAGGGGCCCATGCCCTTGGTCGTGTTCATGTCGTCGCGGCGCAGCAGCGTGTTCAGCACCTCGCGCATCGGGGTGACGATCCGTCGCAGCTCGACGAGGCTGCGCCGGAGGGTGAACGACCGCCGCTGCACGTCCATCGTCTGGGGCTTCGGGTCGAACATGCCGTCTTCGAGACCGTCGATCTGATCGTCGAGCTGGTCGGCGACCTGGTACTGGCGGTCGACGATCGCGTCGAGGAGCCCCCAGAGCAGGTAGGGAACGCCGTGGTCGATGAGGTCTTTGTTGTCGTCCCAGTGCTTTCGCACCAGCTCGATGTCGAAGGAGGCGTCGTGGATCGTGACGACCGCCCGGCGCGTCACGAACGCCTTGACCTCGCTCGTGACGAGATCTCCCGACTCGCCGTCGAACGTCGTGTCGTAGACGGTGACGAACAGGAAGTTCTCGTAGCGGTCGATCTTCGGCCGCTGGCCCGGCACCAGGGCGTCCTCGATGGCCAACTCGTGGAGGTTCAGCTCGTCGGCGACCTTCTCGAGGTCTTTCTGCGTCGGCGACTCGAAGTCGACCCAGACGAAGCAGTCGCCGTTCTCGAGATAGTCGCTGACCTGGTCGAGAGGGAAGCCGTCGCCGACGATCTTGCCGTCGCGATAGGCCCGGGTGTGTGACATGGGGCTGATCGTATCCGGCAGGCCTGCGGGGTACGGACGCCCCGCTGGCCCGACAAGGTTGGATGGGGGAGTGACGGCGTTCGTGAAGACCAGGCTCGATGCTCCCCGCGGATTCTTCGAGGCGGAGGCGGCGGGGCTGCGCTGGCTCGGGGAGGCGTCGGCCCGCGGTGGTGCCGACGTCGTCGGCGTGCAGAGCGTCCAGGCGGGCAGGATCGAGCTCGACGAGGTCCACGAGGCGCGGCCGACGGTCGAAGGGGCCCGCGCGTTCGGGCTGGCACTCGCCGCGACGCACGGTGCGGGGGCGGACGCCTTCGGGGCGTCTCCGGCGGGATACGACGGCCCGTGCTTCATCGGCAAGCGGCCGCTGTCGACGCGGCCCGTGGCATCCTGGGGCGCCTTCTACGCACCCCAGCGGGTACTGCCCTACCTCGACGTCGCCCGCGACGCAGGCAGTGTCAGCGACGACGAATACCGCAGGATCCGAGAGACCTGCGACGCGATCACCGCCGGAGCCTTCGACGACGACGAACCGCCCGCACGCCTGCACGGCGATCTCTGGAACGGCAACGTGCTGTTCTCGGCCGGCGGCGTCGTGCTGATCGACCCCGCCGCGCATGGCGGGCACCGCGAGACCGACCTCGCGATGCTGGCGCTCTTCGGCTGCCCGTTTCTCGACGACGTGGTCGCCGCCTACGACCAGGCCGCGCCGCTTCGCGACGGGTGGAAGGACCGCGTGCCGTTGCATCAGTTGCATCCTCTCGCGGTGCACGCGGCCGGATACGGGCGCAGCTACGGAACCGCGCTCACGCGGGCAGCCGATGCCACTGCCGCACTTCTCACAAGCTGGCAAGCCGCCGCTGATACCCTCGGAATCCCGGGGGAGTCATTCCCGGGAGACCGCAGGAGAAGCCCCGAGCATGTCTGAAAATGAGAAGTCAGAGCCCGAGAAGTACGGTTTCGTCGTCGTCTCGAACCGTCTGCCGGTCGACCACACGCTCGACGAGAACGGCGACATCAAGTGGGAGCACTCGCCGGGCGGCCTCGTCACGGCGCTCGAGCCGGTCATGCGCGCCAACGACGGCGCCTGGGTCGGCTGGGCCGGCCAGGCCGGGCTCGACGTCGACCCGTTCGAGAACGACGGCATCAACATCGTGCCGGTTCCGCTCAGCGCCGAAGAGGTGCAGCGCTATTACGAGGGCTTCAGCAACGACACCCTGTGGCCGCTGTATCACGACGTCATCTCGGCCCCGACGTATCACCGCGTCTGGTGGGAGGCCTACGTCAAGGTCAACCAGCGCTTCGCGAAGCGCGCCGCCGACGTCGCCGAGCAGGGCGCCGTCGTCTGGGTGCAGGACTACCAGCTGCAGCTGGTGCCGAAGATGCTGCGCGAGGTGCGCCCCGACCTCACCATCGGCTTCTTCAACCACATCCCCTTCCCGCCGCTCGGCATCTTCTCGCAGCTGCCATGGCGCGAAGAGGTGCTCGAGGGCTTGCTCGGCGCCGACGTGATCGGCTTCCAGCGCGCCGACGACGCCTCCAACTTCTCGCGATCGGTGCGGCACCTGCTGGGCTACGCCACGACGCGCCCGTACATCGACGTGCCGGTCGACGACGAGTCGGCGCCGCTGTCGCGTCGCGGCCGCAAGGTGCGCCGCGTGCTGGCGAAGCAGTTCCCGATCTCGATCGACTCGGCCGGCTACGAGGCGCTGTCCCGTCGCCCGGACATCCAGGCGCGCGCCAATGAGATCCGCGAGGGTCTCGGCAACCCGAAGACGGTCATCCTCGGCGTCGACCGGCTCGACTACACGAAGGGCATCCGGCATCGGATGAAGGCGTTCGGCGAGCTGCTCTCGGACGGCCGGCTCAGCGTCGAGGATGCGACCCTCGTGCAGGTCGCGTCGCCCTCGCGCGAGCGCGTCGAGGCCTACATGGCCCTGCGAGACGAGATCGAGCTCACCGTCGGCCGCATCAACGGCGACTACGCCACGATGAGTCACACGGCCATCAGCTACCACCACCACGGCTACCCGAAGGAAGAGATGGTGGCGCTCTACCTGGCCGCCGACATCATGCTGGTCACCGCGCTTCGCGACGGCATGAATCTCGTGGCGAAGGAGTACGTGGCGGTGCGTCACGACAACGACGGCATCCTGATCCTGTCGGAGTTCGCCGGCGCGGCCGACGAGCTTCGCAGCGCCCTCCTCGTCAACCCGCACGACATTGGCGGCCTGAAGAACACGATCATGCGCGCGATCGCGATGCCGAAGCGCGACCGGGTCACCAGGATGCGGGCCCTTCGGCGTCGCGTGCTCGACAACGACGTCGCGAAGTGGTCCGAGAAGTTCCTCGACGCCCTCGCCGACGTGCGCCCCGGCCACAAGATCGCGGCACCGCCGAAGTCGAGCGGCACCGGCACGGGGTCGGCCGCGTGAGCGAGACCGCCGCCGAGCGCGCCGAGACCGCCATGGCCGACGCCCTCGGCCTGATCGCCACCACCCCGCACCTGCTGGTCGCCCTCGACTTCGACGGCACGCTCTCGCAGACCGTCGACTCGCCGCAGAAGGCACGGGCGCTGCCCGAAGCGCAGGCGGCCGTCCTCCGTCTGGCGACGACGGCCCACACGTCGGTCGCGCTCGTCTCGGGTCGCTCGATGGAGAGCCTCGTCGAGGTCGCGCAGGTGCCCGACATGGTGCTGCTCGTCGGTTCGCACGGCGTCGAATACCGTGTCGACGGGGCATCGGACGTGCAGCTGACTGCCGCCGAGACGGAAATGCGCGGTCTGGTCCACACGATCCTCGACGAGGTCGCGGCGCCGTACGCCTCCGTGCACGTCGAAGAGAAACCCGCCGGCTTCGCCCTGCACACGCGGCTTGCCACCGACGACGAGACGTCGGCCGTGCTCGCCTCCGCGCGGAGTCGCATCGAGGCGGAGACGACTGGCGTCACCGAGCGTGTCGGCAAAGACGTGCTCGAGTTCGCCGTCCGCTCGGACACGAAGGGCGACGCGGTGAAGCACCTGCGCTCGCTCACCGGGGCCACTGCCGTGTTCTTCGCCGGAGACGACGTCACCGACGAGGACGGCTTCCTGGCGCTCGCCCCCGGCGACTTCGGCCTGAAGGTCGGCCCGGGCGAGACCGCCGCAGCCTTCCGGGTGGCGGGGCCGCCCGAGATCGCCCACGTGCTCGACGACCTCGTCGAGCTGCGCGAGCACCTGGGTCGCGCCTAACCCTTCTGCCGGCGACCGGCCTCGACGGCCGCGGCCTCGATCGTCGCTCGGAATCGACATGACGGTTGCCGTTATTAACGGAAAGCGTTACTATGGTTTCGTGATCCAGACGTTCGCCGACTCAGCGACCGAAAGCGTCTGGCTCCGACGGCACGCCAAGCGCCTCAGCCCCGAGCTGCAGCGCATCGCCCACCGCAAACTGCTCATGCTCGACGCCGCCCAGTCGCTGGTCGACCTCCGGATTCCGCCCGGCAATCGACTCGAGGCCCTTCGGGGAGCACGCGCAGGGCAACACAGCATCCGCGTCAACGACCAGTGGCGCATCTGCTTCGTCTGGTCGCCCACCGGCCCCGCCGACGTCGAGATCGTCGACTACCACTGAGACGCTCGAACATCGCACCGATTCCATGAACACCGCAACCCGACCACCTCACCCGCGAAAGGAGACTCCGATGTCGACGATGCACGCCCCCATCCACCCCGGGGAGATCCTGCTCGAAGAGTTCCTGCTGCCCCTCGGCATCAGCCAGTACCGCCTGTCCAAGGCCATCGAGGTGCCCCCGCGCCGCATCAACGAGATCGTCCACGGCACCCGCGGCATCTCGACCGACACGGCACTGCGGCTCGCTCGAGCGTTGGGTACGTCCGCCCGCTTCTGGCTCAATCTGCAGACGCACTTCGATCTCGAGGCAGAGAGCGAAGCCCACCGCGCCGAGCTCGACCGGATCACCTCGCTCGTCGGGGCCTGAGACGCAGAGCGGGCACGTCGACGCCCGCTCTTCTCAGGGGCGCGAAACGGGGCTATCGTGCCGCTATGTCGCGCTTCGGCGGTGCACCGAGAGCGCATCCCGACGACGGGCAGGATGCCAGTGACCGGCGCGCCCTCGAGGCTCGCGTCTACGGCGGCGGCCCCGCGTCGGCAGCAGACGTCGAGGCGCTGCGGCGTTTGCTCAACGAGTCCGCCGCCGAGCCGGCGCAGCAGGAGCCCGAGTCCGAGAGCCCGGCCACGCACCCGCGCCGCAGCGGCGTGCGCCTGGCCGGGGGAGCAGCGGCCCTCGTGCTGGCCGGGGTGATCGGGGCCGGTGTCACCGCCGGCATCCTGCGATCGTCTCCCGAGGCGGCGCAGCCGGTGACGCCCGCGGTCGCGGCCCCGACGGCTGAGACGAGCGCTCCTGTCGAGGCCGCGACCGTCGGCCTCTCGACGGCGCTCGAGTCGATCGCCGAGCCGTACTTCGACGTGCCGCAGGGCGCCGTGGACCGGACGCGTGCGCCCGTGCAGGGTATCCGTGCGTCGTCGACCCGTCTCATACCGGCCGATCTGGGGGCAGGAGCCGACGGCGCCGGCGTCTGGCTGGCTCGCGGAACCGACGGTTCGTTCTGCGTGGTCATCGAATCCGACACGGGCAGCGCACGCATCTCGTGCGCCCGAGACGACTCGGCCGTTGCGCCTCAGGTGCACGTCGTGATGACGGTGGTGGCCGGCAGCACGATCTCGGCGACGTGGGATCTCTCGACGGGGATCTTCGTGGTCGCTCCCGTGCCGGCGGACCCCGACCCGGCGTCGGAGACGGCTGTGCCGACACCCTAAACTGAGACGCATGCCTGACAAACTCAACGAGTTCGGCGTGGACGTCAAGCCGCGGAGTCGCGACGTGACGGACGGGGTCGAAGCCACCACTTCCCGAGGAATGCTCCGTGCCGTCGGCATGGGCGACGCCGACTGGCAGAAGCCTCAGATCGGCATCGCCTCGTCGTGGAACGAGATCACCCCCTGCAACCTGTCGCTCGACCGGCTCGCCCAGGGCGCCAAAGAGGGCGTGCACTCGGGTGGCGGCTACCCGCTTCAGTTCGGCACCGTCTCGGTCTCGGACGGCATCGCGATGGGCCACGAGGGCATGCACTTCTCGCTCGTCTCGCGCGAGGTCATCGCCGACAGTGTCGAGACGGTCATGATGGCCGAGCGTCTCGACGGTTCCGTGCTGCTAGCCGGCTGCGACAAGTCGTTGCCCGGCATGCTGATGGCCGCGGCTCGTCTCGACCTGGCCAGCGTCTTCCTCTACGCAGGATCCGTGGCGCCCGGCTGGGTCAAGCTCAGCGACGGCACCGAGAAGAACGTCACGATCATCGACTCGTTCGAGGCCGTCGGCGCCTCGAAGGCCGGCACGATCAGCGACGAAGACCTGCACGCCATCGAGTGCGCGATCGTGCCCGGCGAGGGTGCTTGCGGCGGCATGTACACCGCCAACACCATGGCGAGCGTCGCTGAAGCCCTCGGCATGAGCCTTCCCGGCTCCGCATCGCCGCCATCCGCCGATCGGCGCCGAGACTACTTCGCCCACCGCTCGGGCGAGGCCGTCGTCAACATGCTCAAGCACGGGATCACGGCGCGCGACATCATGACCAAGAAGGCGTTCGAGAACGCCATCGCCGTCGCCATGGCCTTCGGCGGCTCGACGAACGTCGTGCTGCACCTGCTGGCCATCGCCTACGAGGCCGAGGTCGACCTCACGATCGACGACTTCAACCGCATCGGCGACACGATTCCGCACATCGGCGACCTCAAGCCCTTCGGCGAGTACGTCATGAACGACGTCGACCGTCACGGCGGTGTGCCCGTCGTGATGAAGGCGCTGCTCGACGCGGGCCTCCTGCACGGCGACTGCCTCACCGTCACCGGCAAGACCGTCGCCGAGAACCTCGCCGAGATCAAGCCGAAGGCCCTCGACGGCAAGGTGCTGCGCACCCTCGACAACCCGATCCACCCGACCGGTGGCCTCACGATCCTGAGCGGCTCGTTCGCCCCCGAGGGCGCCGTCGTCAAGACAGCCGGTTTCGATGCCGACGTCTTCGAGGGCCCGGCCCGCGTGTTCGAGCGTGAGCGCGCCGCCATGGACGCCCTGACGGAGGGCGCCATCTCCAAGGGCGACGTCGTGATCATCCGCTACGAGGGCCCGAAGGGCGGCCCCGGCATGCGCGAGATGCTCGCGATCACCGCGGCCATCAAGGGCGCGGGGCTAGGCAAAGATGTACTACTCTTGACCGACGGACGATTCTCAGGCGGCACAACCGGCCTGTGCATCGGCCACATAGCACCCGAAGCGGTCGACGCAGGTCCGATCGCCTTCGTGCGCGATGGTGATCTGATTCGGGTCGATATCGCCGCTCGCTCGCTCGACCTACTCGTTGACGCAGCTGAGCTTGAAGCTCGCCGTGACGGCTGGGCGCCCCTGCCCCCCGTGTACACCCGGGGGGTGCTCGCGAAGTATGCGCGGCAGGTCCAGTCGGCCGCCGTCGGGGCGGTCACCTACTAGGCGTTCCCCTCGTTCACCACCAGCACCAAGGAAATGGGCACCGATGCCTCCAGAATCAAGCCCCCTGCCCACGGCGCCCGCCCGTGCGCGCCAGGTCGCGCCCGAAGTCCTCACCGGCTCGGGTGCGATCCTGCGCTCGCTCGAGAAGCTCGGCGTCACCGACGTCTTCGGGCTTCCCGGCGGCGCCATCATCCCGTTCTACGACGAGCTGATGGCCTCGACCACGATCCGTCACATTCTCGTTCGCCACGAGCAGGGGGCCGGTCACGCCGCCGAGGGCTATGCCGCGGCCACCGGCAAGGTCGGTGTCGCCATCGCGACGTCGGGCCCCGGTGCGACGAACCTCGTCACCGCGATCGCCGACGCCTACATGGACTCCGTGCCGCTGTTGGCGATCACGGGCCAGGTCTTCTCGACGCTCATGGGCACCGATGCGTTCCAGGAGGCCGACATCGTGGGCATCACGATGCCGATCACCAAGCACTCCTTCCTGGTCACGAAGCCGGAGGACATCCCTGCGACCCTCGCCGCGGCCTACCAGATCGCCTCGACCGGCCGCCCGGGGCCGGTGCTGGTCGACATCACGAAGGACGCCCAGCAGAACACAGCCCCCTTCGTCTGGCCCGAGACGGTCGAGCTGCCCGGCTACAGGCCCATCACCAAGGCGCACGGCAAGCAGATCACTGCGGCCGCGCAGCTGCTCGCCGGGGCGAAGAAGCCCATCTTCTACGTCGGCGGCGGGGTCATCCGCGCCGAGGCGTCGCGGGAGCTGCTCGCTCTGGCCGAGGCCACCGGAGCGCCCGTCGTCACGACTCTCATGGCCCGCGGCGCCTTCCCCGACACGCACCCGCAGCACCTCGGCATGCCCGGGATGCACGGCACCGTACCGGCGGTTCTCGGCTTGCAGGAGAGCGACCTCATCGTCGCCCTCGGAGCCCGCTTCGACGACCGCGTGACGGGCAAGGCCGAGCTGTTTGCGCCCGAGGCGAAGGTCGTGCACGTCGACATCGACCCGGCCGAGATCTCGAAGATCAGGATCGCGGATGTCCCGATCGTGGGCGACGCCCGCGAGGTCATCATCGACTTGAAGAGCGCCTACGCCGAGGTCACGGGCGGCCAGAAGGTCGACCTCGACGCTTGGTGGGCTCGCCTCACGGAGCTTCGCGCCGAGTTCCCGCTCGGCTTCACCGAGCCCGACGACGGCCTGCTCTCACCGCAGAAGGTCATCCAGCGGATCGGCCAGCTCACGGGCCCGGAGGCCGTTTACGCCTCGGGCGTGGGCCAGCACCAGATGTGGGCCGCTCAGTTCATCGAGTACGAGCGCCCGCACGCGTGGCTCAACTCCGGTGGTGCCGGCACGATGGGCTACGCCGTCCCTGCCGCCATGGGCGCCAAGGTGGGCGAACCAGATCGCGTCGTGTGGGCGATCGACGGCGACGGCTGCTTCCAGATGACCAACCAAGAGCTGGCGACCTGTGTCATCAACGACATCCCGATCAAGGTCGCGATCATCAACAACTCGTCGCTCGGCATGGTGCGGCAGTGGCAGACGCTCTTCTACGAGGGCCGCCACTCGTTCACCGACCTCAACACGGGTCACGAGACTCGGATGGTGCCCGATTTCGTCAAGCTGGCCGACGCCTACGGCGCGCTCGGCATCCGGGTCCGCACCGAAGACGAGATCGACCCCGCCATCACACTCGCGCTCAACACGAACGACCGCCCGGTCATCATCGACTTCGTCGTCAGCCGCGACGCCATGGTGTGGCCGATGGTGCCGCAGGGCGTCTCGAACTCTTTGATCCAGCACGCCCGCGCCCTCGCCCCCGAGTGGGACGACGAGGCACCCGGTTCGAGCGCTTCCGACACCACCCGCGACGGCGACATGACCGGAGACCACGCATGAGCCACGTCCTCTCCCTCCTCGTCGAAGACAAGCCGGGTCTGTTGACGCGAGTCGCCGGGCTCTTCGCCCGCCGCGGCTTCAACATCGAGAGCCTCGCCGTCGGCAAGAGCGAGATCCCGGGCCTCAGCCGCATCACGGTCGTCGTCGACGTCGAAGAGCTGCCGCTCGAGCAGGTCACGAAGCAGCTCAACAAGCTGATCAACGTGATCAAGATCGTCGAGCTCGACTACTCGCAGTCGGTGCAGCGCGAGCACCTGCTGATCAAGGTGCGTGTCGACAACACGTCCCGGTCGCAGGTGCTCGAAGCCGTCAACCTCTTCCGAGCCAGCGTCGTCGACGTGTCGACCGACGCCCTCGTGATCGAAGTCACCGGAGACACGGGCAAGACCACCGCCCTCCTCCGCGTGCTCGAGCCCTACGGCATCAAGGAGATCTCGCAATCCGGGCTCCTCGCCATCGGACGCGGCGCCAAGAGCATCACCGACCGCGTCTTCAAGAACTAGCGAACTAGCAAGCACCACCCATCAATAGGAGAAGCACCCAGTGACTGAAATCGTCTACGACAACGACGCCGACCTCTCGATCATCCAGAGCAAGAAGGTCGCGGTCATCGGCTACGGCTCGCAGGGCCACGCCCACGCGCTGAACCTCCGCGACTCCGGCGTCGAGGTCGTGATCGGCCTGAAGCCCGACTCGAAGAGCCGCCAGAAGGCCGAAGAGGCCGGCTTCACCGTGCACACCCCTGCCGACGCCTCCGAGTGGGCCGACGTCATCGTGATCCTGGCGCCCGACCAGGTTCAGCGCCACGTCTACCGCGACGACATCGCCCCCCACCTCGTCGAGGGCAACGCGATCGTCTTCGGCCACGGCTTCAACATCCGCTTCGGCTACATCGAGGCTCCCGCCGGTGTCGACGTGATCCTGGTCGCCCCCAAGGGCCCCGGTCACACCGTGCGCCGCGAGTTCGAGGCTGGCCGTGGCGTGCCCGTGACCGTCGCCGTCGAGGTCGACGGCACCGGATCCGCCTGGGATCTCGCCTGGTCGTACTCGAAGGGCATCGGCGGCCTCCGCGCCGGCGGCATCAAGACCACCTTCACCGAAGAGACCGAGACCGACCTGTTCGGCGAGCAGGCCGTGCTCTGCGGCGGCACCTCGCAGCTGATCCAGTACGGCTTCGAGACCCTCACCGAGGCCGGCTACCAGCCCGAGATCGCCTACTTCGAGGTGCTCCACGAGCTCAAGCTGATCGTCGACCTGATCTGGGAGGGCGGCCTGGCCAAGCAGCGCTGGTCCGTCTCCGACACCGCCGAGTACGGCGACTACGTCTCGGGCCCGCGCGTGATCACCCCCGACGTCAAGGACAACATGAAGGCCGTGCTCGCCGACATCCAGTCGGGTGCGTTCGCGAAGCGCTTCATCGACGACCAGGATGCCGGTGCTCCCGAGTTCAAGGCCCTCCGCGCCCGCGCCGAGCAGCACCCGATCGAGGCGACGGGTCAGAAGCTCCGCGCCCTCTTCGCCTGGAAGCAGCAGGACGCGGACTACGTGGACGGCCACGCCGCGCGCTAGCCACATCGTCACACTCGTCGAGCCCGTCTGCGAAGCAGACGGGCTCGACGTCTTCGTGTGACCGGTGATGGAGCCGCCCGCTGTCAGCGCCAGGACGACGCTGCCGGCACCGCTGTCGTCCGGTTATTCGCCAGCCGAACGGCTTGGTCGTGCTCGGTAGATCGACACCCCTGCCAAGCCGAGGAGAGCGACCCCGACGAGGAGAAGGGCGACGATCCCCAGGTGATCGGAGGTCGCGCTGTCTGCCGGGACGCTCAGCAGGCTCATGGCGCCCAGAGCCACCGCCGCCCCGGCGCAGGCTGAGCAGAGCATGTAAATGACCAGGGGGATTACCGGCGTCAGACGCATGACAGTGCTTTTCGATGATTGCCGTACACAAGTGTCACAGTTCAAATGTAAATGCATGCCCTGGCTTGATGCGAACCGATGGGCATGCGCGACCCGCAAGCGACTTTCAAGGCGCTGCGGCGCGTGCAGCGAAGAACGTCACAGAAGGGCATCCCTTTCGAGTGGGGGCCTTTCTGATGTCTGAAGGGCGGGGCCGGGTCTGGCATGATCGTTGGATGGCATCGAGCAAGAAGGCGATCCACTTCGGCGCAGGCAACATCGGGCGAGGCTTCGTAGGGCAGCTGCTGCACGCGAGCGGCTACGAGGTCGTCTTCGCCGACGTCAATCCCGATCTCGTGCGCGCCCTTCAGAGCGAGACGTCGTACTCGGTCTACGAGGTGGGCGACGACGAGACCACGGTGCGAGTGGTCGAGGGCTACCGGGCGATCGACAACCGGCAGCACGCCGACGAGATCGCAGCCGAGATCTCGACGGCCGACATCGTCACGACCTCGGTGGGTCCTCGCATCCTGCCGTCTCTCGCCCCGGCGATCGCCCGTGGCCTCGCCGACCGCCCGGCCCACCTCGAGCCTCTCGTCGTGATCGCCTGCGAGACCGCCATCGCTGCCAGCGACTCGCTCGCAGCCTTCGTCCGGCAGGTCGGCTCGACCGAGTTCGCAGCCGACTCGGTCGTGTTCGCGAACTGCGCCATCGACCGCATCGTGCCCGAGCAGTCGCCGGGCCTCGACGTCACCATCGAGTCGTTCTCCGAGTGGATCGTCGAGACCGCGCCCTTTCGCGGTCGCCACCAGCCACCCACCATCGACGGTGTCTCGTGGGTCGACGACCTCGCCCCCTTCATCGACCGCAAGCTGTTCACCGTCAACACCGCGCATGCCACGGCGGCCTACTACGGCTGGGCCCGCGGCATCGCGAGTGTCCGCGACGCCCTCGACGAGCCCGAGGTCTTCGTCGAGGTGCTGGCCGTGCTCGCCGAGACGAAGGCCCTGCTCGTCGACAAGTACGGCTTCGACCCAGCCGAGCAGCAGACCTACATCGACAGCACCCTGCGTCGCATCTCCAACCCCCACCTGCCCGACACCACCGGTCGCGTCGGTCGCAACCCGCTCAGCAAGGTCAGCCGCCACGAGCGCCTCGTCGGCCCGGCGGCCCAGCTGGCCGAGCGCGGGCTGCCGTTCCCGGCGCTCGTGCGGGCCGTCCGCGCCGCTTTCGACTTCGACGTGCCCGACGATGTCGAGAGTCGCGAGCTGCAGTCGATCCTGCGGTCGGGGGTCTCGGACGACCTGCTCGCCGAGACGCTCACGGGCGTCTACCCGGGCCACCCGCTCTACCCGGCCGTGCTCGCCGCAGTGGGCGACAAGACCGCGTCCATCCGCCGGGGGGTCGACGCGTCGGCGACGCGAGTCGAGCGTGCTGCGGCGCGTGCTGCGGCTGCGGCCCCGTCGAGCCCGGTGCGGCCCCGGAGCGTGGGCGTATGACTGCCGACACCGGCCGCGGCGACGCGCCCACCGGCACCGACGACGACGAGGCCGACGACGAGGCTCTGAGCTGGGGCGAGTCGTCCGACAAGAGCTACGTCGAGGGCCCTGTCGTCGAGGTGCCCGTCGAGCTGCGCGACGCCGAAGACGATGAGGCCGATGGCGAAGACGACGAGCCGCCCGAGGGCGTCATGTCGTCGGGCGCGCTGGTCGCCCACGGCGTCTTCGCGGCCGTCCTGCTGCTCTACACGGTGGCCTGGCTCGTCTCGGTCACTCGCGCCACGGCGCCCAGCCTCGCGGGTGTCGCGCTGCTGCTGTGGCACGTCGGCCAGGTGCTCGCCGTTGCGGCGCCCGCCGCCTGGTTCGTGGCGACGGTGGCGTTGACGCCGTTGCGCCCCGGCCGCAAGCGCTACCTCTGGCTGCTCGTCGGCGTCCTCGTGCTGATTCCGTGGCAGTTCATCGTGGGAGGCTCGGTATGAGCGACTCCGTGCTCGCAGACACCTCGATTCCTGACGACGCCGCGCGCGTCGAGGACGGCGACATGCGCCGTTCACCGGGAGTCTTCGTCGTCTGGATCGTGTGTCTCGCGATCACCGCGCTGCTGCTGGCCGACGACACCTGGACGGCCGTCCAGAACATCGCCACGGTGCCCTCGCTGATCACCAAGAACTACGACTTCTACCGCGCAAACCACCTGACCGGCCTCGTCAAACCTGTTCCGTGGGCGCAGTTGGTCGTCGCCGTGATCGCACCTGCAGTCGGCTTCGCCGCCGCGCTGTGGGTGGGGCGCGGGCGTTCGCTCGGGCGCAGGCTTCTGGCCCTGCTCGCCGTGATCTGCGCCGTGTCGGCCGTCGCCGCGTCGATCTCGGCGTACATCTCGAGCGCCTACCAGCTCTAGCTCGCGCAGCTCGCCGTCTCGTCGCGGCGCGACGGCGGCGCGACGGCGGCAATATGGTCCGGGCCCGCTGGGCAACCTCTGCGGATTCCCAGGTTCGTCGCCGTGAGGCGCCGTCGAGGCCCGGATCGCAGGATGCCCGTGGCTAGGGTTGAAGGCACCCCCGGTCGGTTGATGGCCGGGCTCCGCGGCGCGACTCGTCGCGTCCTACGCAGAAGGGGTCCACTCGTGGCCAAGCCGATCGTGCTGATCGCCGAAGAACTCTCGCCCGCCACCGTCGACGCGCTCGGCCCCGACTTCGACGTGCGGACGGTCGACGGAACCGACCGCCCGGCCCTCCTCTCGGCGCTGGCCGATGCGAACGCCATCCTGGTGCGCTCGGCCACGAAGGTCGACGCCGAGGCGATCGCGGCAGCCCCGCAGCTGCAGGTCGTCGCCCGCGCGGGCGTCGGACTCGACAACGTCGACATCAAGGCGGCCACGAACGCCGGCGTCATGGTCGTCAACGCGCCCACGTCGAACATCGTGTCGGCCGCCGAGCTGACCGTCGGCCACATCCTGAGCCTCGCCCGTCACATCCCGCCGCGCACAACGCTCTGGCCCAGGGGCAGTGGAAGCGCTCGAAGTTCACCGGCGTCGAGCTGCTCGAGAAGACCGTCGGCATCATCGGCCTCGGCCGCATCGGCGCTCTCATCACCGCTCGCCTCCAGGCCTTCGGCATGAACATCGTCGCATACGACCCCTACGTCACTCCGGCCCGCCCAGCAGCTCGGCGTCACCCTGCTGCCGCTCGACGAGCTGCTGCAGACCTCCGACTTCATCACGATCCACATGCCGAAGACGCCCGAGACCACGGGCATGATCTCGACCGAGCAGCTCGCCCTGATGAAGCCGACGGCGTTCATCGTCAACGTCGCTCGCGGCGGTCTCATCGACGAGGACGCACTGTTCCAGGCTCTCACCGACGACGTCATCGCCGGTGCCGGCCTCGACGTCTTCGTCTCCGAGCCCCCGACGAACCTCGCCCTCCTCGCCCTCGACAATGTCGTGGTCACGCCGCACCTCGGCGCCTCGACCGACGAGGCGCAGGAGAAGGCGGGTGTCTCCGTCGCCAAGTCGGTGCGCCTCGCCCTCGGCGGCGAGCTGGTGCCCGACGCGGTGAACGTGGCCGGCGGTGTCATCGACGAGTACGTCCGCCCCGGGATCCCGCTGGTCGAGAAGCTCGGCCAGGTGTTCGCCGGGCTCGCCGATAGCCCGCTCACGACGATCGACGTTGAGGTGCACGGCGACCTGACCGACTACGACGTGAGCGTCTACAAGCTCGCGGCCCTCAAGGGCGTCTTCTCGGACGCCGTGCAGGAGACCGTGAGCTACGTCAACGCGCCGCTCCTCGCCGAGCAGCGCGGTGTCACGGTGCGCCTCCTCACCGACGCCGTGTCGGAGGAGTACCGCAACATCATCACGATCCGCGGCGCTCTCGCCGATGGCCGCCAGATCTCGGTCTCGGGCACCCTGACGGGCCCCAAACAGGTCGAGAAGATCACCGAGATCAACGGCTACGACGTCGAGGTGCCGCTCGCCGCCCACCACATCGTCATGCTCTATACCGACCGCCCCGGCATCGTCGCGGTCTACGGCAAGGAGTTCGGCGAGGCCGGAATCAACATCGCGGGCATGCAGATCGCCCGCACCTCGGCCGGCGGCCAGGCGCTCAGCGTGCTCACCATCGACAGCCCGGCCCCCGAGGGCCTGCTCGAGAAGGTGCGCCGCGCCATCGACGCCGAGGTCATGCGCGAGATCGACGTCACGCTCTGACGTTCGTCGCGATTGCTGTCGCGGGGCCTGTGGGCAACTCCGCAGGCCTCCTTTGGCGTCGGTAAGCTGGAGTCTCCGAAACGATTACCGAGGAGACCCCATGGCAGCCCGCACCGTCCGACTCGCAAGCATCCCGGGCGACGGGATCGGCCCCGAGGTCGTGGCCGAGGCGCTCAAGGTCCTGCGGGCGGTCTCCGAGGGCTCCGGGGTCGAGTTCGACGTCACCGAGTTCGAACTCGGCGCCGCGCACTACAAGGCGACCGGCGACATCCTGACCGATGCCGACCTCGAGGCGATCGCCTCCTACGACGCCATCCTCCTGGGTGCCGTCGGCGGCGATCCGAGGGATCCTGCGCTTCGCGGCGGCATCATCGAGCGCGGCCTGCTGCTCAAGCTGCGCTTCGCGTTCGACCACTACGTCAACCTGCGCCCCACCACGATCTACGCCGGGGTACCGTCGCCGCTGTCCTCGCCTGGTGACGTCGACTTCGTGGTCGTGCGCGAAGGCACCGAGGGGCCCTACGCGGGCACGGGCGGGTCTCTGCGCACGGGGACGCCGCACGAGATCGCGAGCGAGGTCAGTGTCAACACGGCCTACGGCGTCGAGCGCGTCGTGCGCTACGCCTTCGAGCTGGCGACGAAACGCCCGGCTCACCGGCTCACGCTCGTGCACAAGACGAACGTGCTCGTCTTCTCGGGCTCGCTGTGGCAGCGCACCGTCGACGCCGTCTCGGCCGAGTACCCCGAGGTCGCCGTCGACTACCAGCACGTCGACGCCGCCACCATCCACCTCGTCGCCGACCCTGCTAGATTCGATGTCATCGTCACGGACAACCTCTTCGGCGACATCCTCACCGATCTGGCCGGCGCAATCAGCGGCGGCATCGGCCTGGCAGCCTCGGGCAACATCAACCCGGAAGGCGCCTTCCCCAGCATGTTCGAGCCGGTGCACGGGTCCGCCCCCGACATTGCCGGCCAGCAGAAAGCCGATCCCACCGCCGCGATCCTGTCGACCGCGCTTCTTCTCGACCACCTCGGTCTGCCTGAAGAAGCCGCTCGAGTCACCCGTGCGGTCGAAGCAGACATCGACTCTCGGGCGGCCTCAGCGCCTGCTGGCACCCGTTCGACCACCGAGATCGGCGACGCCATTGCCGCCGCCGTCTCGCAGGTCACCTCCTCGTCGCGATAGGACGCCCCGATGACAACCACGCAAGACACTTACCCCCTCCACTTCGAGCTGACGCCCAGCGACTCGGTCCGTGCCGACGCCGAGCGCGAAGAGATGCTGTCCGACCCCGGCTTCGGCAAGTACTTCACCGACCACATGGTCGAGATCGAGTGGACTGTCGACGACGGCTGGCACGATGCGGCCGTCGTGCCCTACGGCCCCATCTCGCTCGACCCCGCCGCCTCGGTGTTCCACTACGCGCAGGAGATCTTCGAGGGCGTCAAGGCCTACGCCCACGCCGACGGGTCGGTGTGGACCTTCCGCCCCGAGGCCAACGGGCGCCGCCTGCAGCGTTCGGCCAAGCGCCTCGCGCTGCCCGAGCTCGCCGTCGACGACTTCGTCGAGTCGCTCAAGCAGATCGTGCGCGTCGACCAGAAGTGGGTTCCGACCGCCGACGAGACGAGCCTCTATCTGCGGCCGTTCATGATCGCGACCGAGAGCTTCCTCGGCGTGCGAGCCGCGCACAAGGTGGGCTACTACGTGATCGCCAGCCCGGCCGGCGCCTACTTCACCGGCGGCGTCGCGCCCGTGTCCATCTGGCTGTCCGAGAACTTCTCTCGCGCCGGCAAGGGCGGCACCGGTGCCGCGAAGACGGGCGGCAACTATGCCGCATCGCTCTTGCCGCAGGAGGAGGCCTATGCGCACGGCTGCTCGCAAGTGCTCTTCCTCGACTCGGTCGACACCACCTACATCGAAGAGCTCGGCGGAATGAATGTGGTGCTCGTCTACAAAGACGGCACGCTCGTCACCCCCGACTCCGATTCGATCCTCGAGGGCGTCACCCGCGACTCGATCCTGCAGCTCGCCGAAGACCGAGGGCACAAGACCGAGCGGCGTCGCGTCAGCCTCGACGAGTGGAAGACCGGCGTCGAGTCGGGCGACATCGTCGAGGTGTTCGCCTGCGGCACCGCGGCGGTCGTCGTGCCGATCGCCGAGCTGAAGGGCGAGGGCTTCTCGGTCGTGTCGCCGGTCGCCGGCCCCGACTCGCTGACCCTGTCGCTCCGCACCGAGCTCACCGACATCCAGTACGGCCGTCGCCCCGACCCGCACGGCTGGCTCACCCGGCTCGACGCGTGAACCCCGCCGAACGCGCCCAACTGGTCGCCGTCGCGGCCGCCATCACGCGGCAGTTGCCCGGGGCCTCCCTCGGCTTCCGCGAGTCCGACTACGGCACCGACGCGGGCGAGGTGCTGGTCTTCCGGGTCGGCCCGGCGCGCACGATCGAGTTGCTGGCCGACTCGACCGGGTGGTTCGCCGCGATCGGCGACGGCCCTCAGCTGACGAGCATCGCCCTGGCTGATCGGCGGGCCGAGGCGCTCGGCTTCGGAGCCTCCGCATCGCCCGACGAGGTGGCAGCGGCCTTCGTCGGCGTCGTCCGTCGGCAGGTTCAGGCTGATCCCGGCGCAGCAGACTCGGGTCTTGTGACGGCTCTCGCCATGACGCCGAGCTTCGCGCCCACGCAGCCGACATGGCCTTCGCCACCGCGCCCTCGACGGTCGTTCGTGATCACACTGGCCAGCGTCGTTGCGGCTGTCCTGCTCGCCGCGGGCCTGGCCGGCGGTTTCGCGTGGGGGGCGGCCTCGCACGGATCCACATCGTCGGCGGCCGGCAACAGCTCGGGCAGCAGCCCGGGCAACGGCAGCGACAGCAGCGGCGACGGCTTCACCGGTACCACGCCCGTCACGTCACTGAAGGTCGGGAATTGCTTCGACTCGGCCGACGCGATCGACTCCTCCGACAAGATCCGGCCCACCGCCTGCACGCAGTCGCACGACAGCGAGGTCTTCGCCGTCGTGACCGTGCCGAACACCACCGACGGCTCGGGCCGCCTCACCTACGACCAGGCCGACGAGCTCTGCTTCGCGCAGTTCGCGCCCTACGTGGGCGATAGCTACAACGACTCCGGCGTCGACTTCGACGTTTTCACGCCGTCGTCCACAGCTTTCGAGGCCGGCGACCGCTCGGCCTACTGCTACATCGAGCTCGACGACCCGCTCAAGAAGAGCGTGAAGGGTTCCGGGCTCTAGGCAGCGGCTAGAGCTCGAGCGAGTCGCCCGGGCTGAGAACGACAGCCTCCCCGCCGGACGCCTCGACGACGGCGCGCAGACGGTCGAGGTGCATGCCGAACCCTGTCTCCGACAGGGTCCACTCGTGGATGGAGAAGATCTTCGCGGGCTTCACCGCCGCGACGTAGTCCATCGCTTCGCCGATCTTCAGCCACGGGGCTCCCAGGGGCGCGGCAAGCACCTCGACGGGGAAGGGCGGCACCGTGTACGAGTCGCCCGGGTGGAAGAGCGCGCCGTTGACGAGCACACCGGTGTTGTCGATCAGCGGGATGCTCTCGTGGATCACCGCGTGAGTCGTCCCCGCGAATCGCAGCGTGAACGGCCCGACCTCGACGGTGTCTCCGTCGGTGATTGTCTCGACCTCGAGGCCCGCAGAGAGGGCTGCGGCAGCGAAACCGGCGGGCCCCAGGATCCTGACGCCCCGGTTCGCCGCGCGCAGAGCAGTCAGCTGTGTCGGCGTCCAGTGATCGGGGTGCTCGTGCGTCACCACGACCGCGTCGACGTCGGTCACCCCGCCGAGAGATCTCGTGAATCCGCCGGGATCGATGACGAGACGGCGCCCGCCGTCGTCGATGACCAAAGCCGCGTGTTCGTACTTCGTCACTCGCATGGGGACAGCGTAGTCACGCCGTCGAGGGCAGGATCAGGGAAGCATGGACGCGAGGTAGCCTCAATTTGTTGGCTTACGAGCGCTGTGGCATACTCGACGAGTCGCAAAAACGGCCCCATCGTATAGCGGCCTAGTACGCTGCCCTCTCACGGCGGTAACACCGGTTCGAATCCGGTTGGGGTCACGATGCGAAACGGCTCTCCCTCCGGGAGGGCCATTTCGCATCTCTGTGCCCATTTAAGGCCTGAAGGCCTAGTCGAGGCCTGAAGGAGGCGGCGCCTTCGGCGCTGCCGTGCATTGCGCTCAGGGGGCTGCTGTGAAAGAGGGCGGGGCCACCATCTCCTCTCGCTCGGCGCTAGTGCTGCAACTGCGGGTGCGGCGGGCCGGGATCGGCCGAAGCAGCACTAGTGCCGCCGGGTCAGGCGCCAGGGCCGGGGCGGGCCTCGTGGTGAGGAGCGCCGTGGGTGCGGCGGTCCTCTTTCATCTCGGCCTCGAAGAGGTGGCGGCGGCCTCCGACGAGAGTGTCGCGCGCATCCTGCTCGGCTTGCTTGAAAGGGGAGTAGTAGTTGTCGTCGTAGTCCTCGACGATCTGGAACGTCCACCGGCCGTGGACCACATTGCGGCCGACGATCTCTGCGGCCAAGCGGTCGGCCAGGCCGTCGTGACCTGCCTCGCGAAAGAGGTCGACGGCCTCGCCGAGGTTCAGATCGGCCTGCCCCGACTGCCGGTGGAACTCGTACAGGTGCCCTCGCGCAGTCTCGACGACCTCGAGGGCCTCGCTCAGCTTGCCGAGCGCCTCGACCGTCTTGTCGCTGACCCCCGTCGGGCGGGTGTGCTGGTCGTTGGGCCCGGCTGCTGTGAAGTCGCTCATGGGGCGACCGTACGCCCGGGCTCCGGGGGCCCGTCCCCCGGAGGGAGCTGGAAGGAGGCGAGGTCAGAGGCGCGGGTCGACGGCCTCCGACTCGAGGGCGAGCACCCCGAAGACGGCCTGGTGCACCTTCCACAGGGGCTCGCCGGCCACCACGCGCGCCAGCGCCTCGATGCCGAGCGCGTACTCGCGGAGGGCCATTGAGCGCTTGAGACCCAGGTTGCGGTCTTTGAGGCGGGCGAGGTTGGCGGGCTCGGTGTAGTCGGGGCCGTAGATGATGCGCAGGTACTCGCGCCCACGCACCTTGATGCCGGGCTGCACGAGCCCGCGAGAGGTGCGCACGGCGCCCTCGAACGGCTTCACCACCATGCCTTCGCCGCCGTCGGCGGTGAGCGACTCCCACCACGACGTGGCTGCCGCTATGGACGACTCGGAGGCGAGGTCGACGGTGACCGACCGTGTCCGACGGATGAACTCGGGATCCTGCGCCGCGAGGCGGTCGGCGATCGACAGGTGCCACGCGTGATCGCGGGTCACGTGCACGGCCCCCTCCGACGCGAGCAACTGGAACGGAGCGAGCTGCACGCCCTCGAGGCCCTCGGTCGGCGCCACGTACCGGCGGTAGGCGTCGACGTAGAGCGCTGCGTCTGCCTCTCGGGCCGAGGTGCGCGCCAGAAGGGCCGACACGTCGACACCGGACGCCGCAGCGCGCGAGAGCGCCGAGACGGCACGCGGCAGCGCGGTCGTCGAGGCGGCGCCGACCGAGGCGTACTGCTCGCGGATCAACGCGTCGGCCTTCAGCGACCACGGCAGCAGCTCGGCGTCGAAGAGCAGCCAGGACGTGTCGAGCTCACTCCACAGCCCGGCCCCCTCGACGGCCGCGTCCAGCTGCCCAAGAAAAGCGGTGCCGAGCGGCTCGTCGAAGAACGGCCGCCCGGTGCGCGTGTGCGCGACGCCCAGCCAGCCCGCAGGGGCTCCGAAGCGGGCAGGATCACGGGTCAGCAAGACGACGGCCCTCGACCCCATGTGCTTCTCTTCGCAGATCACCGTCGAGACGCCGTCCTTGCGGAACGACGCGAACGCCTCGGCGGGGTGCTCGAGCAGGTCGGGCAGGCTCGAGGTGTTCGGCGGGCTCATCGTCGGCGGCAGGTAGAGCAGGTGCCGGGGGTCGATGGCGAAGCGGCTCATCACTTCGAGTGCCCCGGCGGCCTGGTCGTCGCGGATGCTGATGTTGCCGTGCAGGCCCGTCGTGACGACGTGCTTGCCGAGCACGTCGGCGATGGCGAGCACGCCCGGCGCGCGGTCGGCGCCGGCCTGCGAGCCCGGCGACTCCGACGAAGAGCCCGCAGGATCGAGAGGCCTCACGGGCGCATACCACTCGCGTTCGGCCGGCACCTGCACCGTCTCGCGCTCGGGGTAGCGGAGCGCCGAGAGCGCCCCGCCGAACACGCAGCCCGTGTCGAGGCACATCGTGTTGTTGACCCACTCCAACTGCGTCGTCGGGGTGTGACCGTAGAGCACCACGGCGTCGCCCCGGTAGTCGTTCGCCCACGGGTAGCGGACGGGCAGCCCGTACTCGTCGGTCTCGCCCGTGGTGTCGCCGTACAGCGCGAACGATCGCACCCGGCCGGAGGCCCGGCCGTGGTACGCCTCGGGCAGCCCGGCGTGCGACACCACGAGCTTGCCGCCGTCGAGCACCAGGTGCGAGACGAGGTCGCGGCAGAACACCTCGACCTCGCCCGGAAGGCGTCCGGCTCGGCCGCGAGCTGCGTGAGCGTCTCGGCGAGGCCGTGCGAGGTCTGCACGTTCTTGCCGCCGAGAGCGCGAACGAGCTTGTTCTCGTGGTTGCCCGGCACGGCGAGGGCGTTGCCCGAGGCGACCATACCCATCACCAGGCGGAGGACGCCGACGACGTCGGGCCCCCGGTCGACGAGGTCGCCGAGGAACACGGCGCGGCGCCCCGCGGGGTGACGGGCGTCGACGGCGCGACCCATGGCATCCTGCGTGATCTCGTAGCCGAGCACCCCGAGCAGGGTGACGAGCTCGGACAGACAGCCGTGCACGTCGCCGATGGCGTCGAACGGCCCCGTCTCGTGGCGGAGGTCGTTGAGCAGGGGCTCGCGCCTGATGGTGGCGGCCTCGATCTCGTCGACGCCGTGCAGCACGTGCACGCGCCGGAAGCCCTCCTTGCCCAAGAACTTCAGTGATCGCCGCAGCTGATCGTTCTGGCGCTTGATGACCGAGGCGGGGAAGTCGCGATCCTGCCTCGACGCATTGCGGGCGACGCTGACGCTCTCGGGCACGTCCAGGACGATGGCGACCGGCAGCACGTCGTGCGCGCGGGCGAGCTCGACGAATCCGCGGCGGGCCTGCGGCTGCACGTTCGTCGCATCGATCACAGTGAGCAGGCCGGCCTCCAGCCGCTTGCCGGCGACGTAGCGGAGGGCGTCGAAGGCGGCGTTCGTCGCGGCCTGGTCGTTCTCGTCGTTCGAGACGAGGCCACGGAAGTAGTCGCTCGACAGCGTCTCGAACGGCTCGAAGGCGCGCCCGGCGAAGGTCGACTTGCCCGAGCCGGACGTGCCGACGAGCACGACCAACGACATCAGGGGGACGGTGAGTTCTGGCATGGTCAGACCCTCCGGAAGAGCGCGAGCTGGGTGGGGGAGCCGTGCACGGCGTCGAGATCGCCGATCGAGCGGTGCTCGACCGTGTAGCCGAATGCGCCCGCCACTCGGGAGGCCCAGTCGGCGAACTCGGCGCGGGTCCACTCGAAGCGGTGGTCGGTGTGCCGCATCGTGCCCGCCGCCAGGTGCGGGTAGAGCGCGTTGTACTCGCTGTTGGGCGTCGTCACGATCACCGAGGCGGGGGCGGCGTGCCCGAAGACGGTGGCCTCGAGCGCGTCGAGGCGGGTCGGCTCGATGTGCTCGACGACCTCCATGAGCACCACGGCGTCGAGCCCCGTGATCCTGTCGTCCTCGTAGGTGACCGACGACTGCAGCAGTCGGATGCGGTCGCGCTGCCGGTCGCTGAGGTCGCCCAGGTGCAGGCGCGTCTCGGCGACGTTCAGGGCGCCCGACGACACGTCGGTGCCGACGATCTCGGTGAAGGCCGGGTCGGCGACGAGGCGCGTCAGCAGGGCTCCCGGCCCGCAGCCCACGTCGGCCACACGATGGGCGCCCACGTCGCGGAGGGCCTGCAGAACGGCCTCCGCCCGGTGGATCCGCAGCGGCGTGGGCGCGTCGACGGTCTCTGCGGCCTCCTCGAGCGAGGTGGTGTCGCCGGCCGAGTCGTCGAGCTCGTCGAGCCGCTCGGTCGCGTCGCGGACGAGCGAGCGCTGGTGCGCGAGGTAGCGCGTCGTGATCACGTCGCGTTCGGGGTGGTCGGCGAGCCAGCCCTCGCCGTTCCGCATCAGCTTGCCGATCTCGTCGTCGCCGACCCAGTAGTGCTTCGCGTCGTCGAGCACCGGCAGCAGCACGTAGAGGTGCCGGAGGGCGTCGGCGAGCCGGAGCGTGCCGGTCAGCGTGAGGTTGACGTACCGGGAGTCGCCCCAATTCGGAAACTCAGGATCCAGCGGTACGGCCTGCGCCTCGACCGCCCAGCCGAGCGGTGCGAACAGTCGCTCGACCAGACCCGCGTCGCCGCGCGCCGGCAGCGCGGTCACCTCGATGACCAGCGGGACGTCTGAGGCGGCGAGCTCCGGCCGGCTGTCGCACCGGCCCGTCATCGCCGTGCGGAAGACCTGGCCCAGAGCGACCGCGAGCATCGACGTCGACGCGTACGGCCGGTCGTTGACGTAGTGGCCGAGGGTGTCGGCGTCGCGCCCCCCGAAGCGCTTGCTGCGCGCCAGCCCGATGGCGTCGACCTCGAGCAGGAGAGCCGCGGTGCAACGCTCGGGCGTCGCCTCGGGGTAGAACACGTGCGCCGTGCCCACGCTCAGATCGAACGACTGCAGACGGGCCGGATGCTTGTGCAGGAGGTAGCCGAGGTCGGTCGCGTCGGGGAGTTCGGTGGTGATGGTGACGAGCACATCGACACCCTACGGGACGGTCGCGCCGCGCTACGTCAGCGCGGCGTCGGCCACGTACTTCCAGCGCAGCCAGCGCTGCAGGGGTGACGCGATCACGAGCAGCGCCAGACTCCACAGCCCTGTGCGGCCGGCGATCGTCAGGGTGATCGCGATGACGATGATCATCAGGCCGACGGGCACCCAGTCGATGAGGAGCTCGCGTTTGGACGCGTCGCGCCCGCGACTGTCTCGCAGGAAGCCCGATCGCGACAGCATGGCCTCCTCGACCCGGAAGCAGATCATGGCCAGCAGGATCGTGCCGAGGTAGAGGGCGTACGCCGTGCGGTTGCCCGATGCGCTGCGCACGTCGATGACGGTCGCGACGGGCAGGAAGACGATGCAGGCCAGCCAGACGAGGACGACGCGCAGCATGAGCGGCGGGTAGTCGGTCGCGCGGAGGAAGAGGTGGTGGTGGTCGCGCCAGAACGTGCCGATCACCGCGAAGCTGATACCGGCCGCCGTCACCGCGTAGCCGCTCTGGGCGAAGAACTGCTCGGGGGAGTGGATGTCGCCGGCGACGTCGACGAGCGGCAGGGCCACCAGGGTGATGGCGATGGCGACGACCGCGTCGGTGAAGGTGACGAGGCGGTCGATCGCCAACCGCTCGACGATGGCCCCCGACCCGGCACCCGTCGGCCGCTTCGCCTCGTCAGAGACGGAGGGGGGCGCGGGCTCGGGTGCGGTCTCGTCAGGCATCGAGACGAGACTAGGGCCTCGAGCTCGTGGTGGATCACGATCCGAGTCGGCGCGCCAGCCCGTCCATGCCGATGTCGATCACGTGCCCGGCCCACACGGCGACCTGCACCTGCGACGAGCGCGTCCAGAGGCGATGCCCGCTCGAGGTGTCGACACCGAAGAGGGTCGACCGCGCGCCCGTGAGGCCCGTGGCGAGAACGTAGGCGACGGTGCGGCCGGACGCGACCGGTGAGGATCCTGGTGGCACGTCCGTCGAGAAGCGGACGTGGCCGGTGGCCCCGTCGAGCGAGACGAGCTGCGCGTGCTGCGTCGTCGTCACCACGTAGACGTCGTCGCTGCGCTGCCCCGGCAGGCTGCCCGCGAACGAGAACTCGCCCACCGACGACGACCAGAGCGGCTTGCCCGTGCGGTAGTCGAGACAGGTGATGGTGTCGCCTCCCGAGTCGGTCGCAGCCAGGCACTTCCGAGTGATCGAGTACGACCCGCGCAGGTCGAGATCCGACCGCCACAGCACTGCCCCCGTCTTCGAGACCGCGGTGAACCCCCGGGCCTCGGTCGTCGTCACCCCGAGCCCGTGCACGTTCGTGGCGAAGACGACGTCGTCGTGCACCGCGTAGCCCGCCGACGTCGACACCGGGCCGCTCCATTCGCTCGCCACCCCGGTCGCCAGCGGCACCTGCAGAGTGCCGCGATCGCCGAGCAGGAGTCGGTCGTCGAGGGCGATCATCGTCGCTGTCTCGTTGCCGTGACCGCTCCACACCACCTTCGAGAGATCGTCCGCGTCGCGCAGCTGGTAGGTGTACTCGAGGTCGTCGAGGCTGAGCGACCCGGTCGCGACCACCCGGCCGGACGCTGTGAAACGGTCGTCCTGCGACGAGGGCAGCGCCCCCGTCGACGAGAGCACTTTGCCGGTGGCCGACCCGAGCGTCTCGACGACCTGCTGGGTCGACGTGCCCCCGCGCACCAGAATGCGCGAATCGGAGTCCAGCGCCGAGGTCCACGTGACGGCCACGCCCTCGCCCTGCCCGAGGTCATCCGACAGGTCGTGGACCCAGCGCACGTCACCGGTGCGCGTATCGATCAGGGCCACGCGGGACCCGTAGCCCGCGGGCACGACCGAGCACGCCGCATCCGTCGACAGGCCGTACGCCCACGATCCGTCCACGCGCACCACCGCGAGATCCGGCCCCAGGTCGGTCTCGGCGAACCGGAGGCACTGCGGAGGGGTGCCCGGAGCGATCGTCGCGGCCAGATCGATCGCCCAAGGCCCGGCCGACGGCGCCGCCCGCAGATCGTCGACGTGCGCGCCCAGCCACGGCGCGAGCGAGCCGTACGTGGGCTGCAGTGCGCCTCCCACCGAGACCACGAGTGCGATGGCGACCGCCAGGGCCAGATACGACAGCAGGATGCGGCGCCCCACCGACAATCCCGACCAGAGCCGGTCGATGCGCCCCCCCGGGCGCCCCGCCTGCCACCGCACGCCTGGGCGCACCCCGGCCCCGCCGCCCGGCAGCGCGACCCGATCGACAGACGGGATCGGGGCAGCCGTCGGCTCGGGTCGAGGGGGCACCGGCTGATCGCTGTCGCCCCACGCGCTCGTGTACGCCGGAGGCCGCGGCGGGATCCACGGCTCGTCGACCGATTCGACCATCGAGCCTCCTCGCGCGACCGGCCTCCGTCGGCGCTCGCCGACGCCCCGGAGCCTACTCGCGCAGTGCGGGGCCTACTCGCGCAGTGCCGGGCCTACTCGCGCAGCACTGTGCGCGAGCGGTCGACCAACTGTGTCGCCACGCCACTCGCCGACACTCGCACGAGCTGCCCTCCCCAGAAGAGCGTGTCCCGGGTCTCGGCCTCGTCGAGGTGCCAGAGCTCCCGCCCGGACGTCATGTCGAATGCCCCGATGCCGGTGGGCGACCCGCTGTCCGAGAACAGCTCGAGGTAGCCGGTGGTGCGCGAGGCGAGGGCCGAGTAGGTGACCGGGGCGAAGTCGATCGGGTAGAGCAGTCGCCCCGTCCGCCCGTCGAAGACGTCGATCTCGGTCTGGTCGCCCTTGTCGCGGTAGACCATCATCGCGTCGTTCGTCTGGCCGGCGATTCCGAGGGCGAAGGCGCCGTTGCCGACGTCGGTCGTCCACCGCGTCCGCCCGGTGACCTGGTCGATGCAGGTGCCGCGGGTCGTGCCGGGAAGGACGACGAGCACGCAGTCGCGGGAGGTCCCCGACAGGGCGCCGACGCCGGCTCGAGTCCAGAGCCGCAGGCCTCGGGCGCTCCAGCCGCTGATCACGATCCCGCTCGGCTCGGTCTGCGTCGTCACGAGACCGGCGTCGTCGACGATCGCGCTCGAGAGGGAGACCGAGCCGTCGCCGAGGCGGTGCACGTGCCCGGTCGACCCGTCGATGATCGAGCTGCGCCCCGAGACCTCGGCGAACCCGGCCCGGTCGGTGAGCACGGGGGGAGTCGCGTCGGGCAGGAGCCCCTCCCAGCGCGGCTGGTCGATGGTGCGCACGTCGGCGAGGATCCACCGGGTCGACCCTTCGCGCGCCGCCGTCGAGCTGTACATCGCGAGCGTGCCCTCGACGAGAGGCACGGAGTTGGCCGCTCCCGACGGCAGCTCGATCGACGAGGTCACGTCTCCCGTCGTCATCGAGAGCGAGGCGAGCGCCGCGTGGTCGGCGACGGTCAGCTGCACGAGCACCCGCGACGCCTCGGGCAGCACCTGCTCGCCGTCCACGGCGACGGGCCCGGCCAGGGTCGGGAACGAGGCGGCGAGGTCGCGCGTCCAGACGACCCGGCCCGTGTCGGTGTCCAGCAGCGCGATGGTGGACTGCACCTGCGAGACGCTCAGCGCCGAGCACGCCGTCGTCGAGCCGAGGGGCGGTGGAGTCCCTGTCACGACGACGTAACGCCCTGTCGTCTGCTGGGAGGTGAAGCCCGCGCATCGGACGGGCACGCCGGGCAGCACCTCGCGGGCGAGGTCCGTCGTCCAGCCCGTCGTCGTCGGCGAGGTGCGGAGGTCGGCGACGGGGGTGCTGCGCCAGGGGGCGAGGTCGCCGTAGACCGGCGTCAGCGACGTGCCGACGACCGCGACGACGGCGATGGCGAGGCCGAGGGCGACGAGGCCGACGAACACGCGTTTCGCGGGGAGAGGCGGCGGCGGCGGCGCGGCGCGGGCGTCCACCCGGTCATGTGTCCTCCGTCGCGTGTCGGTCGCCTGTGCGTCGCCCGTCGAAAGCGGCCCGTTCGGCGTCATGCTAGCGGGCCCTCGAAACGCCCTCGTAACACGGCGCTAGACTCGTTCGATCCGCTGATCGACGATGGAGGGCACACCCTTGGGTAGAACGCTCGCAGAAAAAGTATGGGACGACCACGTGGTCGTCAAGGGCACGGACGGCGCCCCCGACCTTCTCTACATCGACCTCCACCTCGTGCACGAGGTCACGAGCCCGCAGGCGTTCGACGGCCTCCGCCAGGCCGACCGCCCGGTTCGCCGCCTCGACCTCACGATCGCGACCGAAGACCACAACACGCCGACGCTCGCGATCGACAAGCCGATCGCCGAGCCGACGAGCCGTATCCAGATCGAGACCCTCCGGCACAACGCCGAGGAGTTCAACGTCCGTCTGCACTCCCTGGGCGACGCCGAGCAGGGCATCGTGCACGTCGTGGGCCCGCAGCTCGGGCTGACCATGCCCGGCATCACCGTCGTCTGCGGCGACTCGCACACCTCGACGCACGGCGCCTTCGGCGCCATGGCCTTCGGCATCGGCACGAGCGAGGTCGAGCACGTGCTCGCCACGCAGACTCTGCCGCTCAAACCCTTCAAGACGATGGCGATCACCGTCGAGGGCGAGCTGCGCCCCGGCGTCACAGCCAAGGACGTCATCCTGGCCGTCATCGCCAAGATCGGCACCGGCGGCGGGCAGGGCTACGTGCTCGAGTACCGCGGCAGCGCCATCCGCTCGCTCTCGATGGAGGGCCGGATGACTATCTGCAACATGTCGATCGAGGCCGGCGCCCGCGCGGGCATGGTCGCTCCCGACCAGATCACCTACGACTACCTCGAGGGTCGCCCGCACGCGCCGCAGGGCGCCGACTGGGACGACGCCGTCGCCTACTGGAGCACTCTGCCGACCGACGACGACGCGGTGTTCGACGCCGAGGTCTTCCTCGACGCGAACGCCCTCGAGCCGTTCGTCACCTGGGGCACGAACCCGGGGCAGGGCGTCTCGCTCTCCGAGAGCGTCCCGGATCCTGCCGACTACACCGACCCGAACGCTGCGGCCGCCGCCCAGCGCGCGCTCGACTACATGGCTCTCGAGGCCGGCACGCCGATGAAGGACATCCGCGTCGACGCCGTCTTCATGGGGTCGTGCACCAACTCCAGGATCGAAGACCTGCGCGCGTTCGCCTCGGTCGTCCGAGGTCGTACGAAGGCCGAGGGTGTCCGGGTCATGGTCGTCCCCGGCTCGGCCCGCGTCCGCATCGAGGCCGAGGCCGAGGGCCTCGACAAGGTGTTCACCGACTTCGGCGCCGAGTGGCGCTTCGCCGGCTGCTCGATGTGCCTCGGCATGAACCCCGACCAGCTCGCTCCCGGTGAGCGTTGCGCGTCGACGTCCAATCGCAACTTCGAGGGCCGGCAGGGCAAGGGCGGGCGCACACACCTGGTGTCGCCGCTCGTCGCCGCGGCGACCGCCATCCGCGGCACCCTCTCCAGCCCCTGGGATCTCGGGATCGACACACCCGACGCCGTCCCCACCGACGTGTCCATCGCCAAGGAGTCGGCAGATGCATAAGACCACCGTCGTCACCGGCACGGCCGCGCCCCTCAAGCGCTCCAACGTCGACACCGACCAGATCATCCCCGCCGTCTTCCTCAAGCGGGTGGTGAAGACCGGCTACGACGATGCGCTCTTCTACGCCTGGCGTCAAGACCCTGAGTTCGTGCTCAACCAGCCGGAGTTCCTCGGCGCGAAGGTGCTCGTCGCCGGCCCCGATTTCGGTACCGGCTCGAGCCGCGAACACGCCGTCTGGGCGCTCCGCGACTTCGGCTTCGAGGTGATCATCTCGCCGCGCTTCGGCGACATCTTCCGCGGCAACTCGGGTAAGCAGGGCCTTCTCACGGCGGTCGTCGCAGAGCCCGACGTCGAGAACATCTGGGCCCTGATCGACGCCTCGGTCGCAGCCGGGCACGGATCCCCCGAGATCACGGTCGACCTCCCCGAGCAGACGGTCACCGTCGCCGCCCCAACGGGGGCGACGCCACGGCCGCGCCGCTCACGGTTTCGTTCGAAGTCGATGCTTACACTAAGTGGCGTCTCCTCGAGGGGCTGGACGACATCGCCCTCACCCTCCGTGACGAGGCCGCAATCACAGAATTCGAATCGCGCCGCGCGTCATGGCGGCCCAAGACATTGCCGGTGAAGTAGTGAACTCCCTTGTTCAGGATGCAGCAGCAGCGGGTGCCCGAGTCGGGCTGAAGTCCGACGAGATCATCATCCGCGGCGGCAAACCGCTGATCGGGCGCATCGAGGTGCGCGGAGCGAAGAACCTCGCCACGAAGGCGATGGTGGCGTCTCTGCTGGGCGACACCCCCAGCATCCTGAAAGACGTCCCCGACATCAGCGACGTCAACGTCGTGCGCGGGCTCCTGTCGATCCACGGTGTGCGCATCACCGACCCGGCCCGCGGCGAGCTCATCCTCGACCCCTCCAACGTCGAGACGGCGCACTTCGCCGAGATCGACGCGCACGCCGGCTCGAGTCGCATCCCGATCCTGTTCTGCGGCCCCCTGCTGCACCGCCTGGGCGAGGCGTTCATCCCCGACCTCGGCGGGTGCCGTATCGGCGACCGCCCGATCGACTTCCACCTCGACGCCCTCCGCGCGTTCGGGGCGATCGTCGACAAGAACTACAACGGCATCCACCTGACGGCCCCCAACGGCCTCAAGGGCGCCGAGATCGTGTTGCCCTACCCGAGCGTCGGCGCGACCGAGCAGGTCCTGCTCACAGCGGTCCTCGCCGAGGGTGTCACCGAGCTGCGCAACGCCGCGATCGAGCCAGAGATCATGGACCTCATCGCGATCCTGCAGAAGATGGGCGCGATCGTCAATGTCGAGCCCAACCGGGTCATCTTCATCGAGGGCGTCAAGTCGCTGCGCGGCTACACGCATCGCGCGATCAACGACCGCAACGAGGCGGCCAGCTGGGCTGCTGCGGCCCTGGCCACCAAGGGCGACATCTTCGTCGAGGGCGCCAAGCAGCAAGACCTGATGACCTTCCTCAACGTCTTCCGCAAGGTCGGCGGCGAGTTCGACGTGCACGAAGACGGCATCCGCTTCTTCCACCCCGGTGGCGAGCTGAAGCCGGTCGTCATCGAGACCGACGTGCACCCCGGCTTCATGACCGACTGGCAGCAGCCGCTCGTCGTGGCGCTGACGCAGGCGCACGGCGTGTCGATCGTGCACGAGACGGTCTACGAGAACCGCTTCCAGTTCACCGAGGCGCTCAACGACATGGGTGCGCAGATCGTGGTGCACAAGGACGGCCTGAAAGACGTCGAGCGCCGCGTCGCCCGTCGCGACTTCGAGCAGGCCGCTGTCATCACCGGCCCGACACCGCTCCACGGCGCCGATATCCGTGTGCCCGACCTGCGCGGCGGCTTCAGCCACCTCATCGCTGCTCTGACCGCCGAGGGCGAGTCGAAGATCACCAACGTCGGCATCATCGCGCGGGGGTACGAGCACTTCGTGGCGAAGCTTCGCAAGCTCGGTGCGGACTTCACGTTCGAAGGGTGACGACTAATCCTGATGCGCCTCTCGCCCCATCGCCGAAGCGCATCCGCGAACACAACCTCACTTTCGGCGTCCTCGGTCGCCTCGCCATGCCGCTGCTGGTGGCGCAGGCGAAGTACACGGTGCGAGATGCCGACAAGCTGCCGGCCACGGGCCCGTTCGTTGTCACACCGAATCATTACAGCAACTACGACCCGCTGATCGTCGGTGTGATCCTGTTCCGCCTGGGCCGGGTGCCGCGCTTCCTCGCGAAGTCGTCGCTGTGGAAGGTGCCGGTGCTGAAGTGGATCATGCGCTCGACGGGGCAGGTGCCCGTCGACCGCACCGGTCGCACTCGCGGCGCCGACCCGATCGAGTCGGGCGGGGCGGCTCTCGCGCGCGGCGAGGGCGTCATCGTCTACCCCGAGGGGTCGCTCACGCGCGAGCCGGACATGTGGCCGATGCGCGGCAAGAGCGGGGCGGTGCGCCTCGCCCTCGCGACCGGTGTTCCGCTGATCCCGATGGCGCAGTGGGGTGCGCAGGACATCCTGGGGCGCGACGACAAGATCCACGTCTTCCCGCGCAAGCGCGTCCGAGCGGCCTTCGGCGACCCGGTCGACCTGTCGGCCTATCGCGGCCGTCATCTCGACCAGCACGAGCTGATGGAGGCGACCGCTCTCGTCATGCGCCGCATCACCGAGCTGCTGGCCGAGATCCGTGGCGGCACTCCGCCCGAGCGCCTGTACGACCCCGCCGAGCACAACCAGACCGAGATCGGACGCTTTGAGCCCTAGAGACAGTCACTCCGACCGAAGCTCCGGGCCCCGGGCGTCGCTGGACGCCCTGGGCGAGGGCTTCGTCACGACCGAGGCCATCTCGGTCGTGCAGGCCGCGGCCCTCGAGCGACGTGTCGCAGTGCTCGGCGCCGGCAGTTGGGGCACGACATTCGCGAAGGTGCTCGCCGAAGGCGGGGCCGAGGTCGCGATGTGGGCGCGCCGACCCGAGATCGCCCGCGAGGTGACCGAGACCCACCGCAACACCGACTACCTGCCCGGCATCAACCTGCCGATCGGCCTGACTGCGTCGTCGCGAATCTCGGCGGTGCTCGACGGCGCCGAGCAGATCTACGTCTCGGTGCCGAGCCAGACCCTCCGGCAGAACCTCGCCGAGATCCGCGCGATCATCCCTGCGGGCGTGCCGGTCGTCAGCCTGATGAAGGGCGTCGAGAAGGGTACCGGCCTCCGGATGAGCGAGGTGATCCGTCAAGAGCTCGGCATCGACGCCTCGCTGGTCGCCGTGGCGTCCGGCCCCAACCTGGCGCTCGAGATCGCCAAGCGGCAGCCGACCGCGGCGGTCGTCTCGTCGGAGAGCCTCGAGACCGCGACCCTCGTCGCCGCCACCGCGACCAACCCGTACTTCCGTTCGTTCGTCAACACCGACGTGATCGGCACCGAGTTCGGCGGTGTGCTCAAGAACCTCATTGCCGTGGCCATCGGAATCGTCGACGGCGTCGGCTACGGCGAGAACACCAAGGCGTCGATCATCACGCGCGGGCTCGCCGAGATGACGAGCTTCGCCGTGTCGTTCGGCGCCAAGCCCGAGACGCTCTCCGGTCTTGCCGGGTTGGGCGACCTCATCGCGACGTGCCAGTCGCCCCTGTCGCGCAACAACACCGCGGGGCGCCTGCTGGGCCAGGGCTATCGCTTCGACGACGTGGTGCGCCAGATGAACCAGACGGCCGAAGGGCTCGCGTCGGTCGCCCCGATCCTGGAGCTCGCTCGCTCTCGCGGAGTCGACATGCCCATCGTGACGCAGGTCGCCGAGGTGCTCGCCGGTACTCTGGACCCGCGCAACATCGCGCCGCATCTCACCGAGACCGACGAGCCCCAGGGCGAATAGCCTGCCCGCCCGGTCTCGAGCCCACCGTCGAAAGGCGCCCGTGACCGACACACCCACTCCCGCCCGTCTCCGCGTCGTGCTGCTCTTCGGTGGCCGCTCGAGTGAGCACTCGATCAGCTGCGCCACGGCCGGCGGGGTGCTCGCGGCTCTCGACCGCACGAAGTACGACGTCGTGCCCGTCGGCATCACGGCCGACGGTGCGTTCACGCTGCAGCCGGACGACGCCGCGCACTTCGCGCTCGACGCGACTCGCCTTCCCGTGGTCGACGACAACGGCACGCGCGTGCGCTGGCCCGAGTCGGCGGCCACCCGCGAGATGATGGTGGTGTCGGCCTCGGGCGAAGTGTCGTCGCTGGGCGAGATCGACGTCGTGTTCCCGATCCTGCACGGCCCCTACGGCGAGGACGGCTCGGTGCAGGGCCTCCTCGAGCTGGTCGGCCTGCCCTACGTGGGCGCCGGGATCCTGGGCTCCGCCGTGGGCATGGACAAGCACTTCTCGAAGACGGTGCTGCAGCAGGCCGGCATCGACGTCGCACCGTGGATCACCGTGCGGGCCCACGAGTGGGCCTCCCGCCGCGCCGTGATCGAAGAGCACGTCGAAGAGCTCGGGTGGCCGGTGTTCGTGAAGCCGGCGCGCGCAGGATCGAGCGTGGGCGTCTCGAAGGCGTCGTCGCTCGCCGACCTCGCCAAAGCGATGGAGAAGGCTCTCGCCGAAGACAACAAGGTGCTCGTCGAGGCGGCGGTCGTCGGCCGAGAGCTCGAGGTCGCCGTGCTCGGCGGCCGGGACGGCGGAGCGCCGCGGGTGTCCGTCGCCGGCGAGATCGTGCTGTCGGGCGGCGGGTTCTACGACTTCGAGTCGAAATACCTGGGTGCCCCGGGAGCCGACCTGGAGTGCCCGGCGTCGCTCACCGATGCCGAGCTCGCCGAGTTCCAGGGCCTCGCCGCTCGCGCCTTCGAGGCCATCGGCGGGGCGGGCCTCGCCCGCGTCGACGTCTTCCTCACCGACGACGGCTTCGTGGTGAACGAGCTGAACACCATGCCCGGCTTCACGCCGATCTCGATGTTCCCGGCGTGCTGGCTGGCCTCCGGCCTGAGCTACCCGGCCCTGCTCGACGAGCTCATCGCGCTCGGGGTCGCCGAGCAGCGGTAGCTGCCGCCGCCGCGCCGCGCGCGCGCCCGCGCCCCGCGCGGCGGCGCGCTGCCGCACCTCCCGGCGGAATGCCGCACCGGCCCTAGGCGCTGCGCGGCTGTTGGATCGGAGGTGCGGCGACTGCGGCACCTTCGTGCGGCTCGACCCGTGCGCGAGTCCTCCACAGGCGAGGAGTTGTCCACAGATCGTCGGCGGCGGGCCACCAGCCGGCGGCCGTCGGTCAGTCTTGCGGGATGGAACTCCAGCCTCGCCTCCTGCGCACCGCCGATACCCTCCGCTCGGGCCTCGACGACCGAGCCCTGCGGCGTCGCGCCGAGAGGGGCGAACTGCAGCGACTCGCCCCCGGGACGTATCTGGACGCCGGGTTATGGCGATCGCTCGCGGCTCGCGAGAGGTACATCGCGCGGATCCAAGCGATCGTCGCTCGTCTCTCGGGCCCGGTCGTGATCTCCCACTGGTCTGCGGCCGCACTCTGGGGTTTTCCCGTGCCCGACGAATGGCCCGTGCGAGTGCACGTCATTGATCGTCGCCGCTCCGGCAGTCAGCTGACGCCGACCCTCCACCGTCGGGCCGGCGAGATCCTGCCGACCGATGTCGCCTCCTGGGAGGGGCTCGCCCTCACGTCGCCGTCGCGCACAGCGGCCGACATCGCGCTGTCGAGCCCGTTCTCGCATGCCGTCCTCGTGCTCGATCACGGTCTCCACACCGGGGGATTCGCTCGCGATCACGTCGCGGAGCAACTCGCTCGGCGCCCGGGTGCCCAGCGTCGGAAGTCGGCCGCGGCTGCTCTCGCCTTCGCCGACAGCAGGGCGGAGTTCGCAGGCGAATCCTTCAGCCGGGTCGGGATGGCGGAGCGCGGAATCCTGTCTCCGACCCTGCAAGAACCCTTCCGCGACCAGGGTGGCCTCGTCGGCTGCACCGACTTCTGGTGGGAGAGCGTCGGCGTGGCGGGCGAGTTCGACGGCGACTGGAAGTACTCGGACGAGCGGTGGCTGCGGGGGCGAACGGCGGCGGAGGCGATTCGCGACGAGAAGCGGCGGCAGGCAAGGCTCGCCGTCCTGCCGCGAGTGAATCAGATCGTGCGGTGGGACTACCCGGTGGCGCGCAATCCGATCGAGTTGGCGCGCCGGCTGCTCGCCGCGGGCGTGCCCAGGTCCGACGCCTTCGCGCGGCCGCCACGGTCGCCCTAGGAGAGGTGCGGTGGCCTGACGGGAGGAGCGGTGGCCCGGTGAGAGGTGCGGTGGCCGCCGCGAGGTGCCGCCGCGCGGTGGCAGTGGTGGCGGGCCGCGCGGCGGGCGTGCGGCGATATGACGACACCTTCCTGCGGCCGCCGCAGGCGCCCTAGGCGGGGTGCGACGGCCCGGTGCGTGGTGCGGTAGCCCGGTGGGGGGTGCGGGTGCGGGTGCGGGAGCGGGAGCGGCAGCGGCGGGCGGGCTACTGCGCCGACTCGCAGTGGAGCGTCTGCTTGAGGGGCTTGACGGCGGCGGCGAGGTCGAAGAGCGCGTTGCTCGCCGTGGGCAGCGCCGCCGTGTCGACGACTACCTGCACGCCGGGGTTGCGCCCATAGGTCGTGTAGACCTGATCCTGGTCGCCCTTGCCGGTCGACGAGATGAGCCAGTCGACACCGCCGGGCGTCACACACGCCTCGTCCGAGACACTCGGCGTCGTGATGCACAGGTCAGCACGATGCTGGCCGGTGAGCCCCAGGCGCTCGTGCCCTGGGCGTCGGTGTCGCGCATCTTCTGCCCTTCGACGGTCTTCGGCAGGTGCACGATCAGGTCGGCGCAGCCCACGGTGTTCGCCGCAGCGGCCGGCTGCAGGTGCACCGTCGATGTGCAAGCGGCTAGCAGCGGCACGGCGAGCGCCAGCCCGACGAGAGCGGTGAGGGTGCGGCGGCGGGGCGAGGGCGACATCGAAGATCACGTTAGCGTGAGTCGCATGAGCAACCCCCATCGAGCGAGCGTCGGCCAGAGACCGAGCCGGGCCCCGAGACGGTCGCGAGCATCGGCGAGCTGGCGACGCTCGCGCGGATCCTGCCGCGACTGCCGAAGGGCCACAGCACTCTGCTCGGGCCCGGCGACGACGCGGCGGTGGTGGCCGCGCCCGACGGCCGGTTCGTGGTGACGACCGACCTCATGGTGCACGGCCCCGACTTCCGGCTCGCGTGGTCGACCCCGCACGACATCGGCTGGAAGGCCGCCGCCTCGAACCTGTCGGACGTGGCTGCGATGGGCGCCCGCCCGACCGCGCTCGTGATGGCCCTGGCCGTGCCACCCGAGACGCCGGTGTCGGTGCTCGAGGCGATCGCGGACGGCCTGCGAGACGGGTGCGCCGAGATGGCACCAGGATGCGGCGTGGTCGGCGGAGACCTGTCGGCCTCAGCGACTTTCACAATCGCAGTCACGGCGTTCGGCGACCTCGGGGGGCGAGATCCGGTGCGGCGCGACGGAGCGCACGCGGGCGACGTCGTCGCGGTCTCGGGGGCGCTCGGCCGCTCGGGGCGGGGCCTCGAGATGCTCTTCCGGTTGGGAGTCGACCACGAGGGCACGCCTGACGCGAGGCTGGCGGCCGAGCTGCGCCGTCGTGATCCTGACATCGCCTGGCACGTCGCGCCGACGCCCCCGGTCGCGGACGGCGCCCTGGCGGCCGAGGCCGGGGCGACCGCAATGCTCGACCTCTCGGACGGCCTCGCCCTCGACGCAGGCCGACTCGCGCGGGCATCGGGTGTCGTCGTCGACCTCGCAGCCGACGCCCTCGGCGTCGACCCGCGCGCGGCTCTCGGCGGGGAGAAGACCACTCTCTGCTCGCGACGTTCCCGCCGGGAGTCGCGCTGCCCGGCGGCTTCCGCGCGATCGGGGTGCTCCGCAGCCTCGACGGGTCGCAGGATGCCACGCCCCGCGTCACACTCGACGGCCGAGAGCTCGTCGACGCGCCGGGCTGGGACCCTTACGAAGCCTGGTCGGGCGCCACCGGCTGATCCTCATGGCGGGCCCACCAGAGCACGGTGTCGCCGTACGACTTGGTCGCCTCGAGCGCGAGCCCGGGCGGCCAGGTCGGCTCGCCGCTGCTCGTGCGGCGTTCGACCACGACGAGAGCGTCAGGGGCCAGGGCCGGCAGGAGCGCTGCGAGGTCGCCGTCGAGGTCGTCGTCGGCGAGTTCGTAGGGAGGATCGAGCAGTACCACGTCGAGGGACGAGGGCAGCGCGTGACCCAGCCAGGAGCGCACCGCCACCGGGGCGACGTCGATCGAGGGCGACGTGGCGCGGGGGCTCGGGAGGCGACGAGCCGTGCGTTCTCGCGGCACACCCGGGCAGCCGACCCGGCCTTCTCGACGAGCACGACGCTCGCGGCGCCTCGCGACGCCGCCTCGAGCCCGAGAGCCCCCGTCCCCGCGTACAGGTCGGCGAACCGCAGCCCGCGGATCTCGTCGCGAGCCTCGAGCGCCGAGAAGAGGGCCTCGCGCACCCGGTCGCTCGTCGGCCTGGTGCCCGTCTTCGGCACGGCGAGGGTGGAGGATCCGGCGTACCCGGCGATGATGCGCGTCACCCTGCCATCCTGCCAGGCCGCAAGCGGGCGCCGACCATCCGGGCCGCCATCCTGCCAGGCCGCGACCGCGCACCGGCTGTCGGCGGCCGCCTGTAGCGTGAAGGGGTGGTCACCTCCGTCGCCTCGCCTCTCGACACGACCCTGACGAACGCCCTCGGCGGGCGTACCGCGGGTGCTCTGAAGCGCGCGTTCGGGCTCGAGACCGTCGGCGACCTGCTGAGCCACTATCCGAGGCGGTACGCGCGGCGGGGCGAGCTGACGGCCCTCGACCAGTTGGCGATCGGCGAGAACGTCACGATCGTGGCCGAGGTGCTCGACGTCCGCGAGCGGTCGATGAAGGCCCGGCGCGGTTCGATTCTCGAGGTCCGGATCGGCGACGGCCAGGGCATCCTGACCCTCACGTTCTTCAACCAGGGCTGGCGCTCGAAAGACCTCGTGCCGGGCAAGCGCGGCATCTTCGCCGGCAAGGTGGGCGACTATCGCGGCAATCGCCAGCTGGCCCACCCCGACTACGAGCTGTTCGACGCCTCCGACGAGCGGGCGGTCGAGGCCGGCGACGTCACGGCGCAGGCCTGGGCGAAGCAGCCCATCCCGATCTACCCCGCCAGCGCCACCGTCACCACCTGGCAGGTGCAGAAGTCGGTCGAGGTCGTGCTCGACACGCTGCCGCCGCTGCCCGACTCGGTGCCAGAGGGTGTCCGCCGCGAGCTGCAGCTCATGCCGCTGCGCGAGGCCTTCGAGAAGATCCACCGCCCCGAGCGAGACCGCGACTACCTGCAGGCCCGCGAGACGCTGAAGTTCGACGAGGCGTTCGTGCTGCAGAGCGCCCTGCTGCAGCAGCGGGCCGAGCTTCGGCGGTCGGCCGCAGTCGCCCGAGTAGCGAAGCCCGGCGGTCTGCTCGACGGGTTCGACGCGGCGCTGCCGTTCGACCTCACCGGCGACCAGTCGCTCGTGGGCGACGAGATCAGGCGCGATCTCGCGGCCGACGTGCCGATGAACCGCCTCGTGCAGGGCGAGGTCGGCTCGGGCAAGACGCTCGTGGCTCTGCGGGCCATGCTCGCAGTCGCCGAGAGCGGCGGCCAGTCGGCGCTGCTCGCCCCGACCGAGGTGCTCGCGTCGCAGCACGTTCGGTCGATCGTCAAGACTCTCGGGCCCGACCTCGCAGCCCGCTTGCGCCCGGTGCTGCTGACCGGCCAGATGTCGACGGCCGAGCGCCGCAGGGCGACCCTCGCGATCGTCAGCGGCCAGGCGCACATCGTCATCGGCACGCACGCGCTGATGAGCGACAACGTCGAGTTCTACGACCTCGGGCTCGTCGTCGTCGACGAGCAGCATCGCTTCGGCGTCGAGCAGCGCGAGGCCCTGCGGCGCAAGGGCCAGACGCCGCCGCACGTGCTGGTGCTGACGGCGACGCCGATCCCGCGCACCGTCGCGATGACGGTCTTCGGCGACCTCGACGTGTCGACCATCGCCGAGCTGCCGCGGGGCCGCCAGCCCATCGAGTCGTTCGTGGTGCCGCTGGATCGCCCCGCCTGGATCGACCGAGTGTGGGCGCGTGCCGCCGAAGAGATCGCCCGGGGTCGACAGGTGTTCGTCGTCTGCCCCGCCATCGACTCCAAGACGCCGGAGTTCGCGGATCCGGGCGATGAGCCCGACGATGCGAGCCCCGACCGCGCCGAACACGCCGACGATCGCGAGGGCCACGCGGGCCCAGGATCCGCGGCCCCGGCCCCGAGATCGCCAACGTCATGCGCGTGCTCGCCACCCTCCGCACCACCGAGGCCCTCGCCGGTCGCCGCATCGAGATGCTCCACGGGCGCATGTCGTCCGTCGAGAAAGACGACGTCATGCAGGAGTTCGCCCGCGGCGGCATCGACGTGCTGGTCGCCACGACCGTGATCGAGGTGGGGGTCGACGTGCCGAACGCCTCGACCATGGTCGTGCTGGACGCCGAGCGGTTCGGCGTGTCGCAGCTGCACCAGCTCCGCGGTCGGGTGGGCCGGGGAGGGCATCCTGGTCTCTGCCTGCTCGTCACGCGCGCCGAGGAGGGCTCGCTCGCCCGGCAGCGGGTGGAGGCCGTCGCGTCGACCACCGACGGCTTCGAGCTGGCGCAGATCGACCTCGACCTGCGCCGGGAGGGCGACGTGCTCGGCAGCATGCAGTCGGGCGGCCGCTCGTCTCTGCGCCTGCTGCGGGTGGCGCACGACGGCGACGTGATCGCCCTGGCTCGCGAGCACGCGGCCGAGGTGCTCGGCGACGACCCGACACTTGCGGGCCACCCGGCCCTCGCGGCCGCTCTGGCGCGGCGCCTCGACGAGGCGAGCCGCGACTTCCTGGCCAAGAATTGACGGCTGCCGAGCGGGGCGACGAGACGAGCCGGGTGAGATTGGCTCAGCACGCCTGGAGCACATGTCCCCGTCCCGTTCAGCCGCTGGGCACGCGTGCCGGATAGGGTGTGCGAATGAGCACGATCGCCGTCGTTCCCGGGTCTTTCGACCCGGTGACCCTCGGGCACCTCGACGTCATCGCCAGGGCTGCCGCCATCTTCGACGAACTCCACGTGCTGGTGGTGCACAACCCCGCCAAGAACGCCCTGATCCCGGTCGAGAAGCGCGTCGAGCTGATCGAGCTCGCCCTCGACGAGGCGCGCAGCCCCGAGAGCGGCTCGTTCGGCAACGTCTCCGTGACGAGCTGGAGCGAGGGGCTGCTCGTCGAGTACTGCACCCGGGTCGGGGCGAAGGTGCTCGTCAAGGGCATCCGGTCGCAGGTCGACGTGGCGTACGAGACGCCCATGGCGATCATGAACCGCAGCCTCGCCGGCGTCGAGACGGTCTTCCTCTTGCCCGACCCCGCGCACGCGCTCGTGTCGAGCTCTCTCGTGCGGCAGGTCGCAGGCCTCGGCGGCGACGTGACGCCCTACGTGCCGGCAGGCGTCGTCGACTACCTGCACGACAAAGACAAAGAGAACGACAAAGACGACGAAAACGACGGTACGGGCCGATGACGACCACGACCACCGACACGCAGACCCCGGACGACTCCCGACAGGGCCCCTCGCCCCAGCCGGTGCCACTCGCGATGGAGCTCGCAGAGGTGCAGCATCACGCCCGCGACATCCTCGAGGCCGTCGGCACGGTCATCGACGGCAAGGCGGGTGCCATCTCGACCGCTCTGACGGTGCTGCTGGCCGAGGGGCACCTCCTGATCGAGGATGTGCCCGGCGTCGGCAAGACGCAGCTCGCGAGGGCTCTCGCCAAGGCCGTCGACGCGCGGGTCAGCCGCATCCAGTTCACCCCCGACCTGCTGCCGAGCGACATCACGGGCGTGTCGATCTTCGACCGTCAGAAGAACGAGTTCGAGTTCAAGCCCGGGCCCGTCTTCGCCAACATCGTGATCGGCGACGAGATCAACCGTGCGTCGCCCAAGACGCAGTCGGCGCTGCTCGAGAGCCTCGAAGAGAAGCAGGTGACCGTCGACGGATTCTCGCACCCGCTGCCCGATCCCTTCCTCGTCGTCGCCACGCAGAACCCCGTCGAGATGGAGGGCACCTACTCGTTGCCCGAGGCGCAGCGCGACCGGTTCATGGCGCGCATCTCGCTCGGCTACCCCGACGCGCAGAGCGAACTCCGCATGCTCCGTCAGCGCGAGACGGCGAGCCCGCTCGAGTCGCTGCGGCCCCTCGTCACCCTGGTCGAGCTGCGCCGCATGATCACGACCGTGCGGTCGGTCTACGCCGCTTCGGTGGTCGAGCAGTACGCCGTGAGCATCGTCCAGGCGACTCGCACGCACCCCGATCTGCGTCTCGGCGCGAGCCCCCGCGCGACCCTCCAGCTGATGCGGGCGGCGAAGTCGTGGGCGGCGCTCAACGGGCGCGGCTTCGTGATCCCCGACGACGTGGACGCACTCAGCGGCGCCGTTCTCGGCCACCGCCTGATCCTCGCCGGTCGTGCGGGCGCCGGGGCCGTCTCGGCGGCGTACGACATCGTCGCGTCGATCGTGGCGTCCACCCCGGTTCCCCTCGACGACGCCGTCTGAGAGACAGAGCGTGGACGACCTCCGACGGCGCTGGCCCCGGCCCACCCGCCGCGGCGTCGGCGCGCTCGCGGCCGGTGCGGCCGTCGCCCTGGTCGGCTCGCTGCTCGGCGCCGGCCCTCTCCTCTTCGGCGGCCTGGCGATCATGGCCCTCGTTCTCGCCGCTCTCGTCGCGGTCTCCGTCCGCGTCCCCACCGTCGTCGTGTCGCGCCGGTTCACCCCGATCGTGCGGTGGCCGGCTGGTCGGTGCTCGAGAGCGTCACCGTCAGGGCGCCGGGATCGGTCGGCGCGGTGTCGGTGCGGGTGCGCGACACCGTCGGCTGGCGACGGATGCACTCGAGCGAAGGCGTCGTGACGACGATTCCGGCGGGCTCGTCTTCGACTGTGTCGTTCGTGCTGGACGACCTGCCCCGCGGGCGTCATCGCGTCGGCCCGGCCCTCGTCGATGTCGTCGAGGGGTTCGGGATGGCACGTCGACTCGTGTCCGTGCCCGGGCGCAGCGAGCTGACGGTGCTGCCCGAGGTCGTGCCCATCGGTTTCGGGCGCGAGAGCCGGTCGCTCGGCGAAGGCTCTCGTCTGCGACGCGATCACAGCCAGACCGGCGGCCAGGACGACCCGATCACCCGCGAGTACCGCCGCGGCGACGCCATGCGCCGAGTGCACTGGAAGGCCACGGCGCGCCAGGGCGAACTGATGGTGCGGCAGGAGGAGCAGCACGGGCTGCCCTCGACCCGCGTGATCGTGCCGGTGGCGAGTGCCAACTGGAGGGACTGGCATCCTGCGCTCGGTTCCGGTCGGCCGGTCAGCGACGGCTTCGAGTGGGCGGTCTCGGCCGCCGCGTCGATCGCCGTGGCGTACGGGCTCGCGGGGTCGCAGACCCGCGTGGTCACCCTCGACGGCTCGACGGTCGCCGTGCACGACCCGTCGACGACACCGCTCTTCCTCGATCTGCTCGCCGACCTCGAGCTCGACGACGACTCGTCCGACCGCAGCCCGGAGGCGTCGCCCCGCGAGCCCGTCATCGCAATCGTCTCGAGCCTCGGCGACGCCGACCGGCAACAGCTCGGCCGCACTCGTGGCCCCGGGGTCAGCGGTGTCGCCGTCGTCGTGCACCTCGACCTCGACCCGCTCGTGCCCGACGACACGGCCGCCGACTCGCCGTCGGCCGTCGCGTCGGCCCTGCGAGCCGACGGTTGGCACGTCGTCGACGCCGACTCGGTCAGCGACGTCGCACTGGTGCTCAGCACAGCGGGGGTCTTCGGTGGTTGACCTCGTCACCCGACCCGCGCCGCCTGCGTCCGACGGTGGTGGCGAACTACCCGCCCGCTTCGCCCCCGGGCACGCCCGCTGGGGGCTGACGCTCGCCCTCTGGTTCACCCTGTTCGCCTCGATCGCGAGCCTCGGGCCGCTTTTCCAGGGTTCGGGCTGGCTCGTCGGCGTGGCGTTCGTGACCGCCCTGGTGTTCGCGGCGATGGCGTCGGCCCGCGCGGTGCACTGGCCGGTGGTGGCCGTCTACGTCGCGGGCCTCGTGGTGGCGGCGATCGCCTGCGTCGTGACCGTGTCGGGCGGCACGGCCGTCCTGGGGTTCATCCCCACCAGCGAGACGGCCGAGCGGGTGCGCCTTCTGCTGCAGCAGGCGAACGAGACGATCGTGGCCGGCCAGGCGCCGGTGACGGTCTCGCCCGCCATCCTGGCGGTCGTCATCGCGAGTGTCGCCGCCGCCTCGATCGTCGTGGACCTCCTGGCACGTGCCGGCAGGATCCCGACGCTCACCGGCGTCGTCTTCGTGGTCGTCCTCGCCGTCCCGTCGCTCATCCCGGGGTGTCGCCCAACTGGTTCTGGGTGGTCGTCACCGTCGTCGGCTACGCCGCCGTCCTCCTGATCTCAACCGGGCGGCGCCCCTCCCGCGCGACGCTGGTCACCGGCGTCGCAGCCCTTGCGGTCGCCGGCATCGTCACGAGCCTGCTGCCGTCGTCGCTGTCGACGGTGCTCCAGGACGCGAACACGGGCGCGGGCATCTCGACCGGCGTCAACCCGGCGATCAATCTCGGCGACGACCTCCGCCGCGGCACCTCAGTCGACGTGCTGAGTTACACCTCGTCGTCGTCGGCGGGGGAGTACTTGAAGCTCGTCGACCTCGTCGACTTCTCGGGGCGGCGGTGGAGCCCGGCGCAGGTGTCGTTGAAGGCGGCCGACACGGTGACGAAACTGCCGCCCGCGCCCGGCATCTCGAAGTCGACGCGCCGATCGACCGAGTCGACCAAGGTGTCGGTGAGTCTGTTGCGGAGCCCCTATCTGCCCATCCCCGTCCCGGCCACCAAGGTCGTCGGGGTGGACCAGAAGTGGAAGTATGTCGACGCCTCCGGGGTGACGGTCCGCTCGACGTCCGAGAGCACGCCCGGCCTGCACTACACGGTGACGTCGCGCCCGGTGAACCCGACCCGCGCGCAGATCGTCAAATCGCTCGGCGACACGCCGGCCGACCTCTCGGCGTACACGAACGTGAAGGGTGTGCCCGCCGACATCGGCACGCTCGCCAAGAAGGTCACGCAGGGGGCGGCCAACCCGTTCGACGCTGCCGTCGACCTGCAGGACTACTTCCGGGACGGCGACTTCACGTACTCGACGACGACACCGGTGCGCGAGGGATACGACGGCACCGGTCTCGACGCCATCGAGGTCTTCCTGAAGCGTAAGAGCGGCTACTGCGTCCACTTCGCGTCGGCCATGGCCGTCATGGCGCGCACCCTCGGGATCCCGTCCCGGATCGCTGTCGGGTTCCTCCCCGGCACGCAGGACCCCCGCACCGGGGCTTGGACGGTCACGAGCGACGACCTGCACACGTGGCCCGAGCTCTACTTCCAGGGGCTCGGCTGGGTGCCGTTCGAGCCGACGGTGGGGCAGGGCACGACGGCCGCCTACCTCCAGCAGAACGGCGCGACGGCCAGCGCCTCGCCGAGCGCCAGCGCCTCGCCGTCGACCTCCGACACACCGGTGCCGACCGCTACGGCCGCGCCGTCGCAGCTGGCGGTGCCCACCACCTCGGCGGCAGCCACGTCCAGCGCCCAGGCCGCCGGCACCTCGTCGACGAACTCGCTTCCGCTCGGCGTCGCCGGTCTCGTAGTGCTGATCCTGCTGGCTCTCACGCCCTGGTGGCTCCGCACCTCGCGGCGGCGGCGGCGCCTGGGCTCGGGCCCGCCCGACGCGGCCCTGGACTCGTGGCGCGAGGTGGTCGACTCGGCGCGCGACCTCGGCATCTCCGCCGACCCCGGCGAGACCCCCCAGGTGCTGGCCGAACGGTTCCGAGCGCTGGTCGCCGGGTCGCAGGATGCCGAGGAGGCCGTCGACGCCCTGCTGGCCGCCGTGCAGATGGAGCGGTTCGGCGATTCGCCGGCGGCAGCGTCGGTGCACGACGCCGCTCGGGTCGTTCTCGGCGGGCTCCGGTCGCACTCGTCGCCGGCCGCCCGGGCCCGCGCCACGCTGGCGCCGCGCAGCCTCTTCGTCGAACCGAGAGCCCGCCCGGCACAGTGATGACGGCACGGGGCTTGTGGGCGTACAATTGACCCTCGTGCCTCATTTCGAAAAGACCCCCTACACGGTTCCCGTGTACGACCTGGTGCACCGCCCGGGCGAGATGCGCGAGAGCGAGCTCGACCTGGTCGTGCCCGCCAAGCTCGGTGAAGGCCTCATCGCCGTGCCGGAGGGCTCGACGCTCGAGATCGACCTGCGCATCGAGGTGCTCCACGACGGTCTCCTGACGTCGGGGCACGTGTCGGCAGAGGCCGTTGGCGAGTGCAGCCGATGCCTGAAACCGATCGACCAGAGTGTCGAGGTCGATTTCGCCGAGCTTTTCGCGTACTCTGACGACGAAGCTTTCGACTACCGGGTTCAAGACGATCACGTGGATCTTGAACCAGTGGTGAGAGATGCAGTGGTTCTCTCACTGCCCTTCCAACCGGTTTGCCGGCCTGACTGCCCAGGTCTCGACCCCGAAACGGGCGAGCGCGTGGAAGACATGGTCGACTACCACCCCCGTGAAGTGCTCGACCCGCGCTGGGCCGTGCTGGGAGAGCTTTCCGAGCTCACCGAGCGTGTCGGCGACGGTGTGACGGCCGACGGAGACCCCAAGCCCACCGATTGATCGTGCGCCTACGCCTGACGGCGGGCCGCCGAGCAACACAGATCAGTACGAAACAGAGAAGAGACAGTCATGGCAGTTCCGAAGCGCAAGCAGTCGCGCAGCAACACGCACGCCCGCCGTTCGCAGTGGAAGGCCGCGCCCGTCACGCTCGTCAAGAGCATCGAAGGCGGCAAGACCGTCTACAGCCTCCCGCACCGCGCGAAGGTCGTCGAAGACAGTGCCGGCACCGCTCTGTACCTGGAGTACAAGGGCCGCAAGGTCGCCGACGTCTGAATCGCTGCAGGCGCGACTCGCTAGGCGAGCTTCGCGGCTGACGAGGGCCCCTTCGCGGCCCGCACAGCGCAGTAACATCACCTCATGAGTCAGCCCGAGTCAGGTTCAGCACCGTCCGTCGACAGTGCCCCTGACCGGGCTGATCTTGTGTCGTTCCTCGATGTCGCCCTCAGCCCCGAGCTGCTCGAATTGGCACTGACGCACCGCTCGTTCGCGTACGAGCACGGCGGCATCGGCAACAACGAGCGCCTCGAGTTCCTCGGCGACTCCATCCTCGGCCAAGCCGTGACGGTGATGCTCTTCCGTGAGAACCCCGACCTCGACGAGGGCGATCTCGCGAAGCGGCGCGCCAGTCTCGTGTCCACCGTGGCCCTCGCCGAGATCGCCCGCATCATCGGGCTCGGCCAGTACATTCGGCTGGGCCGCGGCGAAGAGATGACCGGCGGCCGCGACAAGCATTCGATCCTCGCCGACACGGTCGAGGCCGTCATCGGTGCGACCTACCTCGACGCCGGCCCGGTCGCCGCCACCAGCCTCGTCATGCGCCTGATCGCCCCCCTGCTCGCCGACCCCGAGCGCTTCGGCGCCGCGATGGACCCGAAGACCAGCCTGCAAGAGCTCGCCTCGTCGCTCGGTCGTGGCATGCCCAACTACGTCATCACCGATTCCGGCCCCGACCACGACAAGCGCTTCCACGCCGTCGTGCGCCTCGGCAAAGACGAGATCGCGTCGGGCACCGGCAGCAGCAAGAAGACCGCCGAGATGGCGGCAGCTCTCGAGGCGTGGACGCTGCTGTCGGCTCCTGCCGACTCGCCCGACTCGATCTAGGCCGCCGCCGCTTGCCTGAACTCCCCGAAGTCGAGGTCGTCCGCTCCGGCCTTCATCCCGCCGTCACCGGCGCCGTGGTCGAGCACGTCGAGATCCTCGAGCCGCGATCCCTGCGCCGCCACGACGGCCCCGCCGACGACTTCGTCGATAGGTTGACCGGGGCGACGCTGCTCTCCGCCGTTCGCCGCGGCAAGTTCCTCTGGTTCCCGTTCGCACCGGCCACGGTGGCGCCCGAACCGCTCGCGCTCGTTGCCCACCTCGGCATGAGCGGTCAGGTGCTGCTGCGCGATCCCGCGCTGGGGTCGTCCTCCGACCGCCTGCTCCGCATCCGCCTCGACGTCGTCCACCCCGACCTCGGCCGGCGCAGCCTCGCCTTCGTCGACCAGCGGATCTTCGGTTCGATGGCTCTCGACGCGACCGTGCCGGTGCCCGACGGGGCACCTGCCGGCTACTCGGGGTCGAGTCTGCTGGGCCACACGCCCGCGGTCGGTTCCGTGCCCGAGACCTTGACCGATCAGGATCCTGAGGCCTGGGCCCTGCGCATCCCTCACCAGGTCGCCCACATCGCGCGCGACCCGCTCGACCCCGCCTTCGACGAGCGTGCGTTCTCGCGTCGCCTGCGCGCGCGCCGCTCGGGCGTGAAGCGGGCCCTCCTCGACCAGACCCTCGTCTCGGGCATCGGCAACATCTACGCGGACGAGTCGCTGTGGGCGTCCAAGATCCACTTCGACCAGCAGGGCGACACGCTGTCGACGCGGAAGGTGGCGCTGCTGCTCATCGAGATCCGCGCGGTGCTCTACAAGGCACTGGGCGAGGGCGGCACCAGCTTCGACGAGCAGTACAAGAACGTGAACGGCGAGTCGGGCTACTTCTCGCACAGCCTCAACGCCTACGGGCAGCAGGGCAAGCCGTGCCCCCGGTGCGGCACACCCATCCGTCGCGTGCAGTTCATGAACCGCGGCAGCCACTTCTGCCCGCGTTGCCAGCGCCTCAGCCCCTGAACTCCGCCGACCGGCACAAGATCTAGCCCGCGGAATAGAGCACACGCCGCTGACAGGAGTGTTGCTGGGGCGGCGGGTTATCCACACTCTCGTTACTTCTCCACAGATCTGCTCTGCGGCCCCCGGGCCCAGGCCTGATTCGTCACGATGCTGAGATGAACTCCTCGCACCAGCCGATCCGCTCGTCCGACATCGTCGTCACCTACCGGGACGACCGAGATCTCCGTCGACGTGCGGAGCACGGTTCTCTGACAAGAGTGGCGCCTGGCGTCTACTTGGAATCGGGGGCGTGGCATGCTCTCTCGCCACGTGACCGGTTCATCGTGCGGATACGCGCGACGGTCGACAGACTCCCTGGGCGCGTGGTCGTCTCACACTGGTCTGCCGCCGCCGCGTGGGGTTTTCCGACGCACGATGGCTGGCCGGCACTCGTCGATGTCATCGATCCATCCCGAACCACGACAAACCGCACCACTCGTGTGCGACGCCGGCCGGGCGACTTGGTCGACGCCGATGCCCGCGACTGGGATGGCTTGTCAGTGACATCACCGGCGCGAACGGCGGCGGACATCGCGCTGACCAACCCGTTCGAGGCCGCGGTGCTCGTCTTCGATCACGGGCTGCACGAGGGCTCTTCACCCGGGAGGACATCGAACTGCAGTTGGCCCGTCGTCCGTCGGCTCGCCGTCTGGGCACGGCTCAATCCGGCTTGGCCTTCGCGTCGGAGAAGGCCGAGTATCCCGGTGAGTCCTTCAGCCGCATCGGCATGGCGGCTCGAGGCTTTCCCGCGCCCGTGTTGCAGCAGTTGTTCCGGGACAGTCAGGGCAAGATGTTCGCGGACTTCTGGTGGCCGGACTTCGGCATCGCGGGCGAATTCGACGGCGACTGGAAGTACAGCGACGAGCGTTTCCTCCGCGGCCGAACGGCCGCCCAGGCCGTCGCCGACGAGAAACGGCGGCAGAACCGGCTGGAAGCACAGCCAGAGGTACGCCGGGTCGTGCGGTGGGACTACGCCGTCGCCCGGAACCCCGACGAGTTGGCACGGCGTCTCCTCGCCGGCGGGCTGCCGCGCTCGCGCTCCGGAGACCGGCGTGCGCTCTAGTCCGCGGGCTAGAGCGTGTGCCGGTTGCCGGAGTTTTGGCGCCGCGCCGCTAAACTCCCCTCACACCGCGACGGCAGGATCGAGAGGGGGCGGCCATGTATCTCAAGAGCCTCACCCTCAAGGGTTTCAAGTCGTTCGCCCAGCCGACCACGTTCGCCTTCGAGCCCGGGGTCACGTGCGTCGTCGGGCCGAACGGCTCGGGCAAGAGCAACGTCGTCGACGCGCTGGCCTGGGTGATGGGCGAGCAGGGCGTGAAGACTCTCCGCGGCGGCAAGATGGAGGACGTCATCTTCGCCGGCACCTCGACCCGGGGCCCGCTCGGCCGCGCTCAGGTGATCCTGACCATCGACAACGCCGACGGCGCGCTGCCGATCGACTACACCGAGGTGACGATCAGCCGCACGCTCTTCCGCAACGGCGGCAGCGAGTACGCGATCAATGGCGACAACTGCCGGCTGCTCGACGTGCAGGAGCTTCTGAGCGACTCCGGCCTCGGCCGCGAGATGCACGTGATCGTGGGGCAGGGGCAGCTCGACGCCGTCCTGCGCGCCACGCCGGAAGAGCGCCGCGGGTTCATCGAGGAGGCCGCGGGCATCCTGAAGCACCGGCGCCGCAAAGAGAAGACGCTGCGGAAGCTCGAGGCCATGCAGACCAACCTCACGCGTCTGAGTGACCTCGCGGGCGAGATCCGGCGCCAGCTGAAGCCGCTGGGCCGCCAAGCCGAGATCGCCCGCGAGGCGCAGGGAATCGCCGCCGTGGCGCGCGACGCCAAGGCGCGACTGCTCGCCGACGACGTGGTGCAGCTGCGAGCCGTGCTGACGGCGCAGTCGAAAGACGAGAACGAGCGCAAGAGCGAGCGCATCGTGCTGCAAGAGCAGCTCGACCAGAACAAGCTGCGCGAGCAGCGGCTCGAGCAGGCCATGGTCGGCGATGCGGTCGACGACGCCCGCCGAGTCACGTTCGGCCTCGAATCCGTTCAGGAGCGACTCCGCAGCCTCTTCAGCCTCGCGAATCAGAAGCTCACCCTGCTCGCGCAGCAGGCCGACGCTCCCGGCGTCGCCACCAGCGTCTCGGCCGGGATGGTCGCCGACGCGCAGGACGAGGCCGAGCGCCTGCAGGCGGGCGTGGCCGAAGCCGAGCTGGCCGTCGCCCAGGCCGCAGCCGAAGTTGCCACCGCCCGTGCCTCGCTCGACTCCCTCGACGAGGAGATCGCCGCGCAGAGCGCCCTCGTCTCGAAGCACGACCTCGAGGTCGCCCGGCTCGCCGGGGCCGTGGAGGTCGCGCGCTCCAAGCTCGCAGCGGTCAGAGGCGAGCAGCTGCGGCAGACCAATGCGCTCGAGGCGGCCCAGGCGCGTCTGGAGACCAGCCGCGCCGAGTTCGCCGCCCTCGAGAAAGACGAGGGCGAGGCACCAGGATCCGACGTCGATCACGACGCGATCACCGCCGCGGCCGACGCGCGTGCGACGACGGCCCAGGGCGAGGCCGACCGTCTCCGCGACGCCCTCCACACCGCCGAGCGCGAGCGCGACTCGCTGGCGGCCCGAACGAGCGCCCTGTCGCTCGCCCTCGACCAGAAGGACGCCTCGAGCGCCCTGGTGAAGTCAGGCCGGCCCGGTGTGCAAGGGCTCGTCGCGGAGCACGTGCAGGTCGATGCAGGCTACGAAATCGCGATCGCCGCGGCCCTCGGCTCGGTGGCTGACGCGGTGCTGGCCGACGACCTCGACGCCGCGGTGGGGGCTGTGCAACACGTCACGGCCGAGGAGCTCGGCCGGGTGGAGGTCGTCGTGGGGAGCCCCGCGCGCCCCGTGACCCGGGCCGACGTGGCGCTGCCGGCCGGCGTCGTCGCCGCTGTCTCCGTCGTGAAGGCGCCCGATGGCATCCTGGGGGTGCTCTCGGCCACGGTCATCGCCGACGATCTGGGGGCCGCGCGGGCGGCTTCGGCCGCTCTCGCGCGCGGCGCCGTGCCCGTCACTGTCATCACTCGGGCGGGGGAGGTGCTCACCGACTTCGTCGTGCGCGGCGGCTCTGCCGGCGGTCGGTCGCGACTCGAGCTCGTCGCCGAGCGCGACACCGCCGCCGAGGCGCTGACGACGGTGAGCGTCGAGATCGAGCGTCTTGCGGGGCTACTGGGCACGGCGCGTGAAGAGCTCGCCGCGGCCCGCACCGCGGCCAAGGAGGCGCAGGCTGCCGCCCGCGAGCACGAGAGCCGTCTCGCCGCGCACGGGCAGCGCGCCGGCCGTCTGCGGGCGCAGCTCGAGGCGGCCGAGGCCGAGGCCGAGCGACTCGCCGGCGCCCTGTCGGCATCCGTCGAGTCGGTACACCAGGCCGAGCGTGCGGTCGCCGCTGCCGTCGCTGCCGCCGACGAATACAGCTCACAGCCGCGCCCGATCTTGGACGTCTCCGAGCGTGACGGAATGCTCGCCGAGGTCGAGAACGCCCGCGGCGTCGAAATCGAGCGGCGCATCCAGCTCGAGACGATCCGCGAGCGGGTTCGCGCCGAGTCGTCGCGCGCCAAAGACCTGCAGCGTCAGCTCGACGAGCAGCGCGCTGCCGCCGAAGAGCAGGCCCGACAGACGGTCATCCGCCAGCGGCAGATGGCCGCGACGACCTCCGTGCTCGACGCCCTGCCCGCTGTGCTCGACGCGGTCGACGGCTCGGTGGCCGAAGCACGGGCCGTGCTCGCCGAGCGTGAGGGCGAGCGATCGACACAGAACGCCGAGCTCGCCTCACTGCGTGCGGAAGAGCGAGTGTTACGCGAGCGCCTCCACTCGGTCACCGAGAACGTGCACGGCCTCGAGATGGAGATCTACGAGAAGAAGCTGCACCTCTCCAGCCTTCTCGAGAGGGCAGGGTCCGAGCTCGGTCTCGTCGAGAGCGTCCTGGTCGACGAATACGGCCCCGACGTCGAGATCCCCGCCGCCGGAGAGGGCGACGAACCCACGCTCTATGACCGCAACGAGCAGAAGGCCCGCCTGCAGAGGGCCGAGCGGACCCTCGCCCAGCTCGGCCGCGTCAACCCGCTCGCCCTCGAAGAGTTCGCCGCCCTCGAGCAGCGCCACAAGTTCTTGACCGACCAGCTCACCGACCTCACCTCGACCCGCAAAGACCTGCTGACGATCATCGACGAGATCGACGAGAAGATGCAGACGATCTTCCAGGCCGCCTTCGACGACACGCGCGATGCGTTCAACCGGGTGTTCCCGATCCTCTTCCCCGGCGGCTCGGGCAGCATCCAGCTGACCGACCCCGAGAACCTCCTCGAGACGGGCATCGAGGTGACGGTGAAGCCCGCCGGCAAGAAGATCGAGCGGCTCTCGCTGCTCTCGGGCGGCGAGCGATCGCTGGCCGCCGTGGCCCTCCTGATCGCGATCTTCAAGGCGCGGCCCTCGCCGTTCTACATCATGGACGAGGTCGAGGCGGCGCTCGACGACGCCAACCTCGGCCGCCTGCTGACGATCTTCCAGGATCTCCGCGAGTCCAGCCAGCTCATCGTCATCACGCACCAGAAGCGCACGATGGAGATCGCCGACGCGCTCTACGGCGTGTCGATGCGACAGGACGGCGTGTCCGCCGTCGTGGGGCAGCGCGTCGTGACCGAGCCCGCATCCGCGTGATCCTGCCCTCGGCGTGGTTCGCCCCGAACGGGGCGGGGCGTTCACAGCACGCGGCAGGTAGCCTTCGAGGGTGAGGGGATACTGGCCACCGCCCATCTGGGTGCCTGCAGAGCGACCGAACCACAAGTGGATCGGGCGTTTCGGCGGGCTCTGGATCGGAGCCGCAGGCGCCGTGCTGTTCGTCTACCTGATCGTCGTGGGCGCGATGCTGCTGCACAACGGCGCCGATGTGACGGTCGGCCTGCTGGTCGGCTCCGTGACCGTCGCCGTGGCGTTCGTCTACACGATGGCCTACAGGATCGGGCCGCGAGACACGATGACGATGTCTCGCCTCCTGCTCGCCTTCGGTCTCGGCGGCCTCATCGCTGTCACTCTCGGCTCGACGTTCGACTCGCTGCTGACGAAGGCCGCGCCGGGCGTCGGCACGGCCCCGAGCATCACAGTGCTCGCCCTCGCCGGCATCTCGGAAGAGCTGGCGAAGATCCTCGCCGTCGTGCTCGTGTCACGGAAGCTCGCCGACAAGAGCATGCGCAACGGCCTCTTCCTCGGCGGGGCCGTCGGGCTCGGCTTCGCAGCGCTCGAAGATCTCTCGTACGCCTACAACTTCTACGCGAACCCGCCGGCCGAGCTGCACCTGTCGCACCTCGGCGCCGTGTTGGTTCTCGTGCCGACCCGCGCGATCCTGACGCCCGTGCTGCACCCGCTGTACACGGCGCTGTTCGGCGCCGCGCTCTTCTCGTCGTCGCGAAACGGTCGCTTCCGCATCACCTGGCGGGTCGTCTACGCGTACCTCGGCGTCGCCCTCGCACACGGGCTCTGGGACGGTGGTGCGGGCCTCCTGCAGGTTCCCGCCTTCGCGTCCTTCCAGATCCTCCTGGCGCCCTTGGTGGTCTTCCTCGTGTATCCCGGCGTCATCGTCGGCGCAGGGCTCATCTGGATCAAGGTCGCTCGTCGGGCGCGGTGGCAGTTCCAGTTGCCCGTCGCCTGGTGGCTGGCCCCTCCGCCGTTCGGGCCGCCCTCGCCGCCACCCCTCGCGTGGCAGGCGCCGCAGCAGCCCGCCCTCGATGCCGCTCGGGCTGCGTGGGAGACCGCGCCGCGATCCGCCGCGCTGCCGGCCCGGCAGCTGCCCGCACCCTCACCCGTCGCGGCGCCGTCCGCTCCGGCACCGTGGGCCCAGGCGCGCTCGCCGTGGCAGGCATCCCTCGACGCGCCGCCGCCCGCCGGTGCTCCGGTCGACGGCCCGCCGCCGTCGGAGACCTCGACTGACACGACGCCGCCGGCAGAGGCTCCGGTCGACAGCACGCCGCCGCAGAGCCCCGTCGACGCCACACCTCGCCCCGGCCGCCACGTCTGATCGCCACGACCCTCGAGCCCGGACACGACTGTCGGCCCAGGTCCGTCGCGGTGTGCGCACTCGAGGGTCTGAGCCGCTGACCGCGGCGAAGGCGCGTCAGCCCTGGTCGCCCACCACGGTCGCGACCTCGTCGAGCTCGTCCGCGATGCTGTCGACGGGCTCGCCGTTGACGGTCAGCACGCGCCATTCGCCGTCCACCCACTCGACGGTGTTGGCGGCCGCGTTGTGGATGTGGCCGACCTCGCGGCCGAGGATGGCGGCGAGGGTGAAGCGGATGATGGTGCCGTGGCAGACGACCACGATGTTCGCGTCGTCGTCGTCGAGGGGGAGGCGGGTGTCGCGGATGTCTTCGAGGGCGCCGAGGCCGCGCGCCGCGACCGACTCGCGGGTCTCGATGTCGGGGAAAGAGGCATCGGGCTCGTCGGGGATGGCCTCGTCCGCGACGGTACCCTCGCGCGACGCGTAGTCGCGCTCGATCAGCTCGGGGTAGGCGTCACCGAGCTCGATGCCGATCTGCGAGGCGATGATCTGGGCGGTCTCGCGAGCCCGCATGAGCGGCGACGAGACGATGGCCGCCCAATCGTAGGGGCGCAGCAACTCGGCTGCGGCGTGCGCCTGCTCGCGGCCGGTCGCGTTGAGCGGGATGTCCGACGAGCCCTGCAGCTGGTCGTGGAGGTTCCAGTCGGTCTGTCCGTGACGGATCAGTTCGAGGCGCATGTTCTTCGGTGTCTTCTTCGCTGTTCGATGACCCGCGCCAGTGGCGCGGGGGAGCGGGGGCTTCACAGCCCTCGATCCGACGATGGATGTGAAAGCCGTGCGCCCCCGGCGCCGGTCGAACCGGTGTCAGGAGGCGAGCTCGGCGCGTCGTGCATCCGCAGTCGACTTGCGAAGGCTGAGAACGGTGGCGACGAGGATCGTCAGCACGATGAATCCGAGAGAGACGCTGATGGGGATCTCGGGGATCCAGTCGACGGGACGACCGCCATTGATAAAGGATACTTCGTTCACGTGCAACGCGTGGAAGACGAGTTTTACTCCGATGAAGGCCAGGATCACCGCGAGGCCCTGAGCGAGGTAGACCAGCCGCTCGAGCAGGCCCGAGATCAGGAAGTACAGCTGGCGGAGCCCCAGCAGCGAGAACGCGTTCGCGGCGAACACGATGAACGCGTCCTGCGTGAGGCCGAAGATCGCCGGGATCGAGTCGAGCGCGAAGAGTACGTCGGTGAAGCCGATGGCGAGCATCACGAGCAGAAGCGGCGTGAACATGCGCTTGCCGTTCACCTTGGTGGTGACCTTCTGCCCGTCGTAGTCGTCCGACGTGGGCACGACGCGACGCAGGATCCGGATCAGCCGACTGTCGCCCTCTTCCTTCTCGTCGCCGTGGCCGCCTCGCACCTGGCTGTACGCCAGCCAGAACAGCAGCGCGCCGAACACATAGAACACCCACGCGAAGTTCTCGATGATCGTGACGCCGACGGCGATGAACACGCCGCGTGAGACCAGGGCGATCGCGATGCCGACGAGCAGCACCTTCTGCTGGTAGATCCGCGGCACGGCGAAGCTCGTCATGATGATGAGGAAGACGAAGAGGTTGTCGACGCTGAGGGCCTTCTCGGTGATCCAGCCGGCGAAGTACTCGCCGCCGAGAGTCCAGCCGCTCGTCACGCCGATGCCGACGCCGAACAGGATCGCGATCGCGATGTAGACGATCGACCAGGTCGCCGACTCCTTGATGGTCGGCTCGTGCGGCGTGCGCACGTGGCTGTAGAAGTCGAAGATCAGCAGGCCGAGCACGAAGAGGATCGTGAGGGCCCAGACGTAGAACGGGGTTTCCATGCGGCTCCTTCAGTACGGCGCGCGGTGAGGCACACTCGGGTACTGAAGGTCTCTTCCGCCCCGCACGACCGGATTGACAACCGGAGTCGAGGCCGATGCACCGGGACCAGAACGATCTGATCCGTACTGACGACGCACCGCAGACGGGAATACTCCCCTTCAACGTCCCCAGCCTACCGGGGCGTCAGAGCGAACGCACTGCCCCGGCTAAAGTTGCACCCATGGCAAATCCCTGGTCGCTCTCAGGCGCACTCCGCGGCGTGTTCGGTCGCAAGGCGATCGACGACACCACGTGGGACGACCTCGAGGCCTCCCTCATCGGCGCCGACTTCGGCCCCGACATCACCGAGCAGATCACCGAAGACCTTCGCGAGAAGGTCGCCCGCTACAACACCACCGACCCCGCCGACCTCAAGCGCATGCTGCGCGAGACGCTGGAAGAGCGGCTGTCGAAGCTCGACCCGACCCTCAAGCTCTCGAACCGCCCGGCCGTCGTGCTCGTCGTCGGCGTGAACGGCGTCGGCAAGACCACGACGATCGGCAAGTTCGCGAAGTTCCTCCGCAATTTCGACCGCTCGGTCGTCGTCGGCGCGGCCGACACCTTCCGTGCGGCTGCGGTCGAGCAGCTGGCCACCTGGGCCGAGCGGGCGGGCGCGCAGATCGTCAAGCCGCAGGCCCAGGGCCAGGATCCTGCGTCCGTCGCCTTCCAGACCGTCGAGAAGGCGATGAACGAGGGCATCGAGATCGTCATCATCGACACCGCCGGTCGTCTCCAGACCAAGGCGGGGCTGATGGACGAGCTCGGCAAGATCAAGCGCGTCGTCGAGAAGCAGACCGAGATCGCCGAGGTTCTGCTGGTGCTCGACGCCACGACGGGTCAGAACGGCCTCGCTCAGGCCGAGGCCTTCATCGAGCACGCCGGCGTCACCGGGCTGGTGCTCACGAAGCTCGATGGCAGCGCGCGCGGCGGTTTCGTGCTGGCGGTGCAAGAGCAGACCGGCATTCCGATCAAGCTCGTGGGCCAGGGCGAGAAGATCGGCGACCTCACTGGCTTCACCCCGCACGTCTTCGTGCAGAACCTCGTCGGGTAGCTCTCCCATCGTCGGATAAACTGGCGAGACCATGGCAACCTTCGGATCTCTCTCTGACCGCCTCGCGCAGACCCTCACGAACCTGCGCGGCAAGGGCAAACTCTCCCCGGCCGACGTCGACGGAACCGTTCGCGAGATCCGCCGCGCCCTGCTCGACGCCGACGTGTCGCTCGACGTGGTCAAGGCCTTCACTGGCGCGATCCGCGAGCGTGCCCTCGGCGACGAGGTCAACAAGGCGCTGAACCCGGCCCAGCAGGTCGTCCAGATCGTCAACGAAGAGCTGGTGCAGATCCTCGGCGGCCAGCAGCGCCGCCTCGAGTTCGCGAAGCGCCCGCCGACGGTCATCATGCTGGCCGGCCTCCAGGGCGCCGGCAAGACGACCCTCGCGGGCAAGCTCGCGAAGTGGCTGAAGAAGGAGGGGCACACGCCCGTCCTGGTCGCGTCCGACCTCCAGCGCCCGAACGCGGTCACCCAGCTGCAGGTCGTCGGCGAGCAGGCCGGTGTGCCGGTCTTCGCACCCGAGCCCGGCAACGGCGTGGGCGACCCGGTCAAGGTCGCGAAGAACGGCGTGAAGTTCGCCCAAGACAAGCTGTACGACACCGTCATCGTCGACACCGCCGGCCGTCTCGGCGTCGATGCCGACCTGATGAAGCAGGCCTCCAACATCCGCAAGGCCGTCGACCCCGACGAGGTGCTCTTCGTCATCGACGCGATGATCGGCCAAGACGCGGTTGCGACCGCCAAGGCCTTCCAGGAGGGCGTCGACTTCACCGGCGTCGTCCTGACGAAGCTCGACGGCGATGCCCGCGGTGGTGCGGCGCTCAGCGTCGCGAGCGTCACCGGCCGCCCGATCATGTTCGCGTCGACCGGTGAGGGCCTCGACGACTTCGAGCCCTTCCACCCCGACCGCATGGCGAGCCGGATCCTCGACCTCGGCGACATCCTCACCCTCATCGAGCAGGCGCAGGGCGCGTTCGACGAGAAAGAGGCGATGGAGATCGCCGAGAAGTTCGCGACCGACAGCTTCACGCTCGACGACTTCTTGAAGCAGATGCAGCAGCTGCGCAAGATGGGCTCGATCAAGGGCATGCTCGGCATGCTTCCCGGAGCGAAAGGCATGCGCGAGCAGCTCGACAACTTCGACGAGGGCGAGATCGTCCGCACCGAGGCCATCATCCAGTCGATGACGAAGGCCGAGCGCGCCAACTCCAAGCTCCTCAACGGGTCGCGCCGCGTCCGTATCGCGCGGGGCTCGGGCATGACCGTCACCGACGTCAACCAGCTCGTCAACCGTTTCGAGCAGGCGGCCAAGATGATGAAGACCGTGGCCAAGGGCGGCGTGCCGCAGGTTCCCGGCATGGGGCCGATCCCCGGCGGCAGCTTCGGCAATCGCAAGCAGGTCGCCAAGAAGAAGGGCTCGAAGGCCGGCAACCCGGCAAAGCGCGCCGCTGAGAACGCCCGGATCGCCAGTGGCGAGAAGGCTCCCGCCGCCAACGTCGGCGGCGGCTCCGGCTTCGGTCTCGGCGGCGGCAAGGGCGGCAAAGCGGCTCCGACCGAAGAAGAGCTCGCCAGCCTCCAGAAGTTTCTCGGCCGCTAGGCATCGCCGTGACCACTGGGCCCGGCGTCGGGCCGCTCGACGACAGCTTCGTGTGGCCGGGGAGCGTCGACTCGCGGGCCGTCGGCTACATCGAGGGCGACCTCGGCGGGGCCAACCGGCGTGACGTCGAGGCGTGGCGGGCGCTCCGCATCCTGCCCCGCGTGCTGCGCGACGTGACTCGCGTCTCGACCGAGTGGCAGCACGACGGGCTGACGTTCGCGAGCCCGATCCTGGTCGCACCGTGGGCGAGCCAGACGTTCGTGCACCCGGAGGGTGAGAAGGCGACCAGCCACGGCGCAGCGTCCGCCGGTGTGCCCTTCGTGCTGTCGTCGAACAGCGCGACGCGCGTGGTCGACCTCCCCGCCGACGGGGCGCCGTTCTGGTCGCAGCTGTACGTGCCGCCGCGGCGGGAAGACATCCTCCCGTACCTCAAGGCGTCGCAGGATGCCGGGGCGCTGGGTTTCGTGGTCACGGTCGACGCTCCGACGGTGCCGGTCGACTTCTCGTTCCGGTCTCCCATCCGCGACATCGCCCCGCCCTCCGTCAACTTCCGGGACGGCGTCATGCCGGCGGTCGCAGCCGACCTGAGCGTCGCCGACTTCGCATGGATCCACGAGGTGACCGGCCTGCCGGTGCTCGCCAAGGGCGTGCTCGCCGCCGAGGACGCCGCGATGCTGGTCGAGGCCGGCGTCGACGGCATCATCGTGTCGAACCACGGAGGGCGGCAGCTCGGCGCAGTCGTCACGACGAGCTCGGTGTTGGCGTCGGTGGCCGGCGCCGTGGCCGGTCGTGCACCGGTCTGGGTCGACGGCGGCATCCGCTCGGGTGAAGACGTCTTCCGGGCGCTCGCCCTCGGGGCCTCTGCGGTGCTCGTGGGGAGGCCGGCGGCGAGGGCCCTCGTCGAGGGTGCGTCCGGGGTCGAAGCCGTGCTCGACGAGCTGCGCGTGCAGTTGCACACGGCCATGACGATGGCGGGCGCCGCAACGCTCGCCGACATCTCTCGGTCGCACCTCGCCTCCTGAGGCTCGCAGCCCCAGCGGGACGGCCCATACCCGCACGGTATGGCTGGGCACCCAACAGGTCTTGGACGCGGCATCCGGTAGGCACCGAGACTCGTTCTGTCGGGTCGCACGTCGCGACCGACGGAAAGGCACCTCATGTCACTCTCCGACAAGCGCATCGTCATCCTCGGGGGCACCAGCGGGCTCGGTCTCGCCACCGCCCTGGCCTCGGCCGACGCCGGGGCCAGAGTCGTCGTCGTCTCGAGTCGCCAGACGAGCGTCGACGCAGCCCTCGCTCAGCTGCCGGCCTCGGCGGAGGGATTCGCGGTCGATCTCACCGACAGCCTCGCCCTCGGCGCGTTCTTCGAGGCTCTCGGCCGCTTCGACCACCTGGTCTACACGGCGGGTGAGACCCTCACGTTCCAGGCCCTGGCCGACTACGACATCGCGGCCGCCCGCAAAGTGTTCGAGCTGCGGTTCTTCACGGCGCTGGAGGCGGCGCGGCTGTCGCTTCCGCTGCTGAACGGCGGCGGGTCGATCACGTTCACCAGCGGGACGGCAGCACTTCGCCCAGGGCCCACCTGGACGATCGGGTCCGCCTGGTGCAGCGCCATGATCGCGGCAGGCAAGGCCCTCGCGATCGAAATCGCACCGCTGCGCGTCAACACGATCGTGCCCGGGCTGACGCGGACACCCGTGTGGAACGGCATGTCGCAGGACGAGCAGGACGCCCTATTCGCATCGTCCGGCGCGTCGCTTCCCCTCGGCCGCGTGGCCGAGCCTTCCGATGTGGCCAAGGCCTTCCTCGCGATGATCGACACCGACTACGTCACCGGCCAGACCCTCGTGGTCGACGGCGGCGGCGTGCTCGTCTGACGTAGCGTGAGGGCATGAGCGATCTCGACCTCCGCAAGCTGCGCTATTTCGTGGCGATCGCCGATGCGGGCACGTTCGGCCGCGCGGCCGAGCGGCTTCACATCGCCCAGCCCGTGCTGAGCCGGCAGCTGCGGGCCCTCGAGGCCGAGCTCGGGGTGACCCTGTTCGATCGTTCGAGTCGCGGCACCGAGGTCACCGAGGCGGGGGAGTCGCTTGTCGACGAGGCGCGTCGGCTCCTGTCGGCGTCGCGCTCGTTTCAACGGCGTGCCCGGATCCGCGGCCGGGGCGCGGCGCACTTCACCATCGCCTTCATGCCGGGGATCATCGTCACCGGTCTCGCGCGGGCCATGGGCGATCGATTCCCGGGCCTCCGGGTCGACGTGCTGCGCACAGGCTACGACGATCAGATCGAAGTCGTCCACGACGGGCGTGCGGACGTCAGCATCGTCCGCATGCCGGTCGCTCGTCGAGGCCTCCGTGTCGTGCGGCTGACGAGCGAACCGCGGGTCGTGGCCCTGCCGTTCGACCACCCGCTGGCCGCGCGGGCGGCCCTGGCGGTCCGCGACCTCGCGCTGCTCGAACTGCTGCAAGACGTCGATGCCGTGCCGGAGTGGCGCGACGCCGCCGAAGAGCTGCGGCCGAACGGCCTGTCGGATCGGCCGGACGACCTGCCGAAGCCGACCACCGTCGAAGAGAAGCTGGAGTACGTCGCGTCCGGCGTCGGGATCGCGATCCTGCCCGATTCGGCCGCGCAGTTCTACACGCGTCCCGACGTCGTCTACCGTCGGCTCACCGACATCGGGCCGAGCGACGTCGCGCTCGTCTACGAGGCCGACCGGCGCACCCCGCAGATCGACGCAATCGTCGAGATGGCGCAGGCCGTCTACGGTGACAGCCTCGCGGGCCTCCTCGACGCCTGACCGCTCAGCGAGCCGGCGGGGCGACGCCGTCGCGCAGCTCGGCTACGAGCGAGGCCACCACGGCCTTGAGCGACCCGTAGTTTCGCGCCGCCACCGCGAGCTGCCGCTGATAGGAAGCGCCTCCGGTCATGATCGTCTGCACCCCGGCGAGCTCGTCGAGGCAGCCGAGGCGTTCCGCTGCGGGCTCGAGCCGAACCAGCAGATCCTGCGTGTCGTCGGTGACGAGGCGCTCGTCACCTGCCGCGTTCTGGATGATGATCGCCTCCAGGCCGTAGCGGGCGGCGCGCCACTTGTTCTCGCGGACGAACCACGGCTGCATCCGCGGCAGCTCTTCGCCATGGTCGAGGCGCTCCGAGAAGTCGTCGACGAGGCACTGCGCGAGAGCCGCCATCGACGCGACTTCGGCCACGCTCGAGATCCCGTCGAACACCCGGATCTCGAGGGTTCCCCACGTCGGCGACGGCCGGAGATCCCAGCGCAGCTCCGAGAAGTCGTCGATCACACCGGTGCGCGTCATGTCGTCGACCATCGACTCGTAATCGCCCCAGGTCTCGAACTGCGGCGGCAGGCCGGCGGTCGGCAGCTGCTGGAACATCATCGCCCGGTTCGACGCGTAGCCGGTGGCCTCGCCGACCCAGAACGGGCTCGACGCGGTCAGCACCTGGAAGTGCGGCAAGTAGGTGAGGAGGGCGTTGAGGATCGGCAGCACCTTCCGCTTGTCATCGATCCCCACGTGCACGTGCACGCCCCAGATCATCATCTGGCGCCCCCACCACCGGGTGCGGTCGATCAGGGTCTCGTACCGCTCGCTGTCGGGCGTGACGCTCTGCTGGAACCACTGGCTGAACGGGTGCGTGCCGGCGCACATCAGGTCGGCGCCGAGGGGTTCGGCCTCGTCGCGCACGGCCGCGATCGTGGCCTCGAGGTCGGCGATCCCGTCGGCGACCCGCTCGTGGACGCCGGTGACGATCTCCACCGTGTTCGTCAGCAGCTCTTTCGTCACGCGGTCGCCGTCATCGTTGAGGTGACGAAGGGCCGACAGGATCTCGGGAGCCCGCGGCGACAGCTCTCCGCTTCGCCGGTCGACCAGTGCGAGCTCCCACTCCAGCCCGAGCGTCGACCGCCTCGATGTGGCGAAGGGGATTCGGGGGGCGCGACTCATGCGCGCCATCCTGCCAGGCCAGAGGGGCCGACCGGCCGAGGCAAGTCCATATCCTCCGAAGAAGGGTGCTCATCTTTGCAGGGTCTCTGACGACTTCTGCGCGGGGCGCCGCCGACAGGGTGGCGCAGCCCCCTCCGGGGGACACCGTGGGCTAACGTATCTCGACGGGACCAGCGGTGGGTGGGTTCAATCCTTCACCGCGTGGTGCCCGCGCAGGCTAGCAGGAGGAGGACGTCATGCAGTTGGTCGTCAGAGGCACGTCAACCAGGCTCGAGGGCGAACTCGAGATCCCCGTCTCGAAGTACCACGCGCACCGGGCTCTGGTCCTGGCGTCGCTCGCCCCGGGCCGGAGCGTCATCACCGGCGTCTCGACCACCCGTCAGGTCGAGTGGACCGTCGGCACGCTACGAGCCCTCGGCACGAAGATCACGGTCGACGGCGACCGCTACATCGTCGAGGGCGGGCCGTACCAGGCCACCGACATCGTCGACCACGGCTCGAAGGGCGCCGAAGGCCTCCTCAACATGGGCTCGTCCGGCACCACGCTCTACTTCATGGTCGGCCTCGCGTCGCTCGCCGACCAGCCGATGACCCTGACGGGCATGAAGTACTTCCGTCGGCGCCCGATCAAGGCCCTCCTCGACTCCCTGCAGCAGATGGGCGTCGAGCTCGAGGCCGACCAGGATCGCCCGCCCGTCCACGTCCAGCCGAAGCGCCCTCGCGGCGGTGAGGTCTCGATCGCCGGCACCCTCAGCCAATGGCTCTCCGGGCTTCTCCTGCTCGCGCCGTTCGCCGAGACCGACACGGTCGTCCACGTCACCGGCGGCACGCTCAACGAGCAGCCGTACGTCGACCTGACGATCCGGATGATGCGCCTGTGGGGTCTCACCGTCGAGCACTCCGACGATTGGCTCACCTTCACGATTCCCAGCAACCAGACGGCCACCCCCGCCGACTACACGATCCCCGCCGACATCGGCTCGGCCGCCTTCGGCATCGCCGCCGCCGCGATACACCCGTCCGACGTGCTCTTCACGGGGCTCCGCACCTTCAAGACCAGCGAGACCGACCACCCCGAGTCGGAGTTCCTCGACCTCGCCAGCGAGATGGGTGTTCGGTTCTCGATCGACGAGGAGACCGGGTATGTCCGCATCGTGAGCGACGGTGCGCCGCTCAGGGCCATCGACATCGACTGCCAGCCGATCCCCGACCTCCTGCCGATCCTGGCGACCATGGCGACTTTCGCCCGGGGCACTTCGATCTTCCGCAACGTCGGCCACATCCGTCTCAAAGAGAGCGACCGCGTCTCGGCGATGCTGCAGTTGAACAACCTGGGTGGCACCGCCGCCCAGACGCACGACGAGCTGCGGGTCACCGGCGCGACACAGCCTCTGGTAGGCGCCCCGCTGTCATCGTTCAACGACCACCGCGTGCTCATGTCGCTGGCGATCGCCGGCACCCGGGCGGCCGGCGCGACCACATTGACCTATCCGCGCGCGTACCGCATCTCCTATCCGACCTTCCTCGAGGCGATGACCTCGATCGGGCTCGACCTCGACATGGGCGACCCCAAGACGCTCGAGACGCCCGAGAACGTCGAGTTCGAGCGCGACGAGCTGAGCGAGGCCTCGCAGCAGGAGGCCCCGCTCGAGCTGCGGGGCGTCGACGCCGACCCGCTGGTGCTCAGCGAGAAGGTCCGGCAGATGGCCGAGACCCGTCCGAACGACGCGGCTGTCATCGAGGTCGGCGGCGTCGAGCCGGTCACCACCACCTGGCGCGAGCTTCAGGACGAAGCAGACAAGGTCTCGCAGCTGCTCATCGAGCTCGGTGTGCAACGGGGCGAGTCGGTCGCCATGCAGCTGCCCAACTGGAAGGAGTTCGTGGCGATCACGCTCGGCACCGTCCAGATCGGGGCCGTCGCCACGCCGATCATGCCGGTGTTCGGCCCGCGCGAGACCACGATGACTCTGTCTCGGTCGCGTGCCCGCGTCGTCTTCCTGCCCAACCTGTTCCGCCGTCGGCGCCCGGCCATCGAGTTGCTCGACGTGATCGACGAGGCCAAGGCCCAGAAGCGCCGCCTCTCGCTCGAGCACGTCGTGGTCCTGCGCTCGGAGAGCCGCGGCGACTCGAGTGCTCACGCCGACGCGACGCCGATCCCGGCAGCAGTCGCCTCACGAGTCGAAGCGTCCGAGTGGAACTGGCGCTACTACGACATCGCCCTCGGCGCCGTCACGCCCGACCTCGCGCTCATCCGCGAGCTCGCGCCGACGCCCGAGGACATCTGCCAGCTGCTCTTCACTTCCGGCACCACCGGTGAGCCGAAGGGCGTGCAGCACCCGCACCGCACCCTGGGCCTGGCGACCGCCATGGAGGTCGCGCACCTCGGCCTCGGCGACGCCGACCGCGTGTACATCCCGTCGCCGCTCGCCCACCAGACCGGCTTCCTCTACGGCATGCTGCTGTCGTGGCGCCTCGGCGTCGCCAGCGTCATCCAGCCGGTGTGGGATGCGAAGGTCGCGCTGACGCAGGCCTTCCACGCGTCGAAGGCCTCGTTCGTGCAGTGCGCGACGCCGTTCCTCACCGACCTCGTGGCCGAGGTCGAGGGCGGCATCCCGCAACCCGAGAGCCTCCGGATCTTCGTCGCAACCGGCGCCGCCGTGCCGCGTGCCCTCGCCCAGAAGGCGACCACCGTGCTCGAGACGAGTGTTCTCGGCGCCTTCGGCACCTCCGAGACGTGCCTCGGTGCACTCTCGACGCCGTTCGACGCCCCCGAAGACGCCTGGGGCAGCGACGGCAAGCCGCTGCCCGGCATCCGCCTGCGCATCGTCGACGACGAGGGGGTCGAGTTGCCCGCCGGCATTGAAGGCAACTACGAGCTGCACTCGCCGACGATGTTCGGCGGCTACCTCGACCGGCCCGACCTCACCGACGACGTCTTCACGGCCGACGGCTGGTACCGCACGGGCGACCTGGCCATCGTCGACGACAAGGGCTTCCTGCACATCACGGGCCGCATCAAAGACGTGATCAACCGCGGCGGCGAGAAGATCCCGGTCGTCGAGATCGAAAACCTCCTCTACCAGCACCCCCTGGTGTCGGATGCAGCGATCGTCGCCATGCCCGACCCGCGACTCGGTGAGCGCGCCTGCGCGTTCGTCGTGGCGTCGAAGACCGGCGTGCACCTCGAGTTCGCCGACATGAAGAAGTACCTCGGCGACGCCGGGGTCTCGAAATACTATTGGCCCGAGCGTCTCGAGTTCATCGATGAGATCCCCCGCAACGCCGTGGGCAAGGTCCAGAAGAACGTCCTGCGCGACCAGGCAGCGGCCCTCGTGGCCCGCGACACCGTCAAGGAGAACCAGAAATGACCACCACGACCGCTGCACCCGCCGTATCCGGCCTCGACGGCGAAGCTCGGATTTCAGAAGAAGCTTTCCAGGCGATCAAGGCCGACGTCACCGCCTGGGTCGAAGGCCCCGGCGAGGCGTACGCCGACGAGATCGAGGCCACCGGTCAGGTGCCCGACGGCCTTCTGCCGGAGCTCCGTGACCGCGGCTACCTCAGCCTCGCGGCGCCCGTCGAGCTCGGCGGCCGCGGCATTCCGTTCTCGCGCTACCTCGAGCTCATGGAGATCGTGTCGCGCTCGCACGCGTCGATCCGCATGCTCGTCCACGTGATCAACGGCACCTGGCGCGCCATGGTGCCTTTCGCGACCCCTGCTCAGATGGACGAGATCGTCAAACCCTCCATCGCCGGCACCAAGCTGGTCGCGTTCACGCTCACCGAGGCCACGGCCGGCACGGGTCAGGATCTCCGCACCACGGCCCGCCTCGAGGGTGACACCTGGTACCTCAACGGCGAGAAGCACCTCATCACGTTCGGCGTGAAGTGCGACTACTGGCTGATCGCAGCCCGCATCGAGGGTTCCACAGACAAAGAGGGCTTCGTCGCCTTCCTCATGCCGAACACGGGTCTGCCGGGAGCCGAGGTGATCGACGACTCCGAGACCATGGGCGTCCGCGGCACCGACCACGCGATCCTGCGCTTCACCGAGACGCCCGTGCCGAATTCTGCTCTGCTCGGCGAGCAGGGTGACGGCCTCAAGGTCGCCCTCGGCGGCTTCCTTCTGCCGAGCCGCGTGTCGGTGGCCATGAGCGCTGTCGGCCTGGCCGAGCGTGCGCAGCAGCTCGCCGTCGAGTACGCCAACAAGCGCGAGACCTTCGGCAAGAAGCTCTCCAGCCGCCAGGCGATCCAGTTCTACCTGGCCGAGAACTATGCCGACATCGCCGCTGCACGTGCCCTCGTCATCGAGGCCGCGAAGGCTTACGAAGAGGACCGCGCCGACGCCGGTGTGCTCTCGAGCGCCTCGAAGATGATCGCGGTCGACATGCTCGCGCGCGTCACAGACAAGGCTCTCCAGGTCCACGGCGGCCAGGGCTACTGGAAGCGCAACAAGATCGAGCGCGTCTACCGTGACGCTCGCGCGCAGCGCTTCGAAGAGGGCACCAACGAGATCCAGAAGCTCGTCGTCGGCCGCGCCGTCGTCACGGGTGCCGTCGACTACTAGATCCAATTATTTCATCTCTTCAGAAAGGCCCCCGTTGGCTTCCGAAACATCCTCCCGTCCTGTCGCCCTGATCACTGGCGCCTCGCGCGGCATCGGCAAGGTGCTCGCCCTCAAGTTGGCGAGCCGGGGCGTCGACGTCGTCGTCACTTACAAGAACAACGCCGAGATGGCTGAGGGCACCCTCGCCGAGATCCGTGCGCTCGGGGCCGACGGCATCACGGTGCAGCTCGACGTCGAACAGCCGAAGTCGATCGACGCCGTGTTCGAGGTCGTCAAGCAGACCTACGGCAAGCTCGACATGTTCATCGCCTCGGCGGCGGCATCGGCCTTCAAGCCGGTCTCCGAGCTCAAGCTGCACCACCTCGACCGCAACTACGCGACCAACATCCGCTCGTTCGTGCTGGGTGCGCAGGCGGCGGCCGCGATCATGCCGAACGGCGGCAGGATCGTGGCGATCACCAGCTACGGCTCGCTGCGCGCGTTCCCGACCTACGCCTCGCTCGGTGCGGCCAAGGCGGCGAACGAGGCCTACGTCAAGTTCATGGCGACCGAGTTCGGCCCGCGAGGCATCACGGTCAACGCTGTCAACGGCGGCCTCATCGACACCGACTCGCTCGACTACTTCTACAACTCGGTGCCCGGCATGGCGCCGATGGAGTCGGTCATCTCGAAGATCCCGCTGCAGCGCAAGGGCACTGCCGACGAGGTGGCCGACGCCGTCGACTTCCTGCTCTCCGAGAAGGCCGGCTACATCACCGGCCAGGTGATCTCGGTCGACGGTGGTCTGACCGTCATCGCCCCGCCGTTCTGGGCCGACACGACGAGCCCCCTGCGCGACGCCGTGCTGGGTGACGCAGCAGTGGCCGGCCCGGTGCTCGGTGGCCCCCGGCTCTGACCTGCTGGCGCTCACGCAGACGCCGTGGTCGCTGGGCTCGCTGCGTCTGCCGCACCGTGTCGTGCTCGGGAGCATGCATACGGGCCTCGAGGTCCGTGACGACGGCGGTGCCGCACTGGCGCGTTTCTACCAGGAGCGCGTCGAGGGTGGTGCTGCTCTCGTCATCACCGGTGGGCTCGCGGTCAACTCCGAGGGTCGCGGTGGCGCCGACTACGCCGTGCTGGGTGATCCTGCTGCCGATACACGATTCGCGCGAGCCGCGGCCGCCGTGCACGAGGCCGGGGGAGCGCTCTCGGCGCAGCTCTTCCATGCCGGTCGCTACGCGCTGACGTCGGGCCTGACTCGGCGTGACGGCGCGGATGAGTATGCGGTCGCGCCGTCGGCCGTGCCATGGCGGGCCGCGCGGGGGCGGTGCCCGTGAGTCTCGACGACGCCGGAGTGCGTCGAACGATCGCCGACTACGCGGCGGCCGCCCGCCGGGCTCAAGAACTGGGCTTCGATGCTGTCGAGGTGATGGCGTCCGAGGGCTACCTCGTCAACCAGTTCTGCTCTCCGCTCACCAACCTGCGAGACGACGAGTGGGGTGGCGACGCCGTGCGCCGACGCCGGTTCCCGATCGCCGTGCTCGAGGCGGTCCGGAGCGCTGTCGGGCCGTCGTTCCCGGTCGGCTTCCGAGTCTCGGGCGACGACCTCATGCCCGATTCGTCGACTGCCGGCGATGTCGACGCTCTCGTGCTCGCGCTGGTCGACGCCGGGGTGGACGGCATCAGCGTCGGCGTCGGCTGGCACGAATCTCGGGTGCCCACCGTGCAGGCCGCCGTGCCGCACGCGGTCTGGGTGCCCTACGCCGAGCGCATCGCGGGAGTCGTGCGAGCCTCGTCCCGACCGGCGGTAGCCGTCATCGCGAGCAACAGGATGACGGATCTCCGCGACGTCGAGGACGTCCTGGCTCGCGGCGCCGTCGACGCCGTGGCACTGGCGCGGCCGTTCCTCGCCGACCCCGCCATCGTCGCCAAGAGCACCGCCGGGCACTTCGACCGGGTCACGACGTGCATCGGCTGCAACCAGGCCTGCATCGACCGGTCGATCTTCGGCAAGCCGGTCTCGTGCCTCGTGAACCCGCGGGCGGCACGCGAGCTGGAGTTCCCGGTCATGCCGAGCCGTCGCATCCTGCGCGTCGCCGTCGTCGGGGCCGGCCCCGCAGGCCTCTCTGCCGCTGTCGATCTCGCCCGCCGGGGCAACGCCGTCACCGTTTTCGAGGCCCGCTCGTCGCTGGGCGGCCAGTTCGACCTCGCCGCTTCGATCCCCGGCAAGGAAGACTACGCAGGCCCCGTTCTCGCGATGCACGACGAGCTGCTGCGCCTGGGCGCGACCGTCGTCACCGGCCGAGTCGTAGGGGCACAGGATCTCGTCGATTTCGACCACGTGATCGTCGCCACCGGCGTCCGGCCGCGTACTCTCGACATCCCCGGCATCGATCTGCCGCATGTCGTCACGTACGAACGTGCCCTCCGCGAGGGTGTCCCGGCGGGCACCGTCGCCCTCATCGGCGCCGGCGGCATCGGCGTCGACACAGCCGCTTACCTCGTCGAGTCGGGCCACGAGGCCGAGCGCGCCGCGGAGTTCGTCAGCTCGTACGACTTGCCGACCGACGCCGTGTTCGGGGCGTCGCTTCAGCAGCGCCGAGACGCAACCCGACCGCACCCGGTTCGCCCGGGCTCCCAGGTCACCCTGATCAGCCGCTCGGGCAAGTTCGGCAGCGGTGTCGGCGCCTCCTCGCGCTGGGTCGCCGTGGCCCGCCTCCGCGCCGCCGGCGTGAACTTCGTCGACCACGTCTCGTACCAGGCCGTTCGCCCGGGCGTGCTCGAGGTCGTCTCGCCGGAGGGGGTCGTCTCGTCGATTCCCGCCGACACGGTCATCGTCTGCGCCGGCCAAGAGCCTGTGGCGTCGCTCGCCGCGGCCCTCGCCTCCGCCGGCACGCCGCACACGCTCATCGGCGGCGCCCTCGACGCTCGCGCCGTCGACGCCGTCCGCGCCATGTCCGAGGGCCTCGAGGCCGCCCGCCGCGTCGCCCCCTGACTCCGGGCCTGGCCACGCCTGGCGGAGTCCGGGCAAACAGCCCGCGCCGACCTCCCGGGAAGCGGTATTGCTTTTTCTGACTTACAGGTCTGCCCGAACTCAGTGCCGGGTTGCCGCGCTGCCCAAGGTGGTCCTGAATTCAGTCGCACGGCGGCCGCGAAACGAACGTGCGGCTGAATTCAGTCCCGTCCACTTCCCGCCGGCGCAGGTCGGCCTGAATTCAGTTCGCGAAGTCGATGCCGCCCGACCGATCCTGAATTCAGGCCGACTTGTAAGTCCAAAAAAGCGATACACCTGTCTTCGGGGTCGGGGTCGGGGTCGGGGTCCGAGGTCGAGCCCGTGGCCACGTGCGCCGGCCAAGGCGCTCCTGTCCTCCACAGGGCACCTGTGACGGCGCCAGCCGACCCCGGCCTGTGGACAAGCGGGGTCACCTCTTCTCGAGCGACGACGCTGGCAGCATGGCACCGGACGGAAACCCTCAGATGAACCCCTGGCAGGTGATGGCCCACCCGGTCGTCGCTACCTCTTCGATCTGCTCGCCGAGTGGGAAGCGCCGGTGCGCGAGATCGCCGAGATGGTGCAGTGCAACTACGGCATCGGGTGGCCGGCCGTGACCCGGCATCTCAAAATCCTTCACGCCAGCGGGTTCGTCAGAGTCCGGCGCGACTGGAACGAGAGGTACTACCGGCTGGACGACGGTGCCATCGGTCGTCTGGAAGAGAGCGTCGCCGAGCTCCGGCAGCGCTGGAACGAGCGACGCGGAGCCGGTTACTTCGCGCCCAGCGACATCGAAGACGACCGGTGGCCCGCGCCGCGTCGAGCCCGGCGTGGCCCGACCGCTGAGGAGGACATCGCGAGGATCATGATCGAGCACGGGTTCGATCCCGACACGGGCAAACCCCTGGCGCGGGGGATTAGCCAGAACGGGGCGGGTCTGACACAATGAGAGGTCGAGTCTGCGACCACCCGACCCTCTAATCAGGTGATCAGCATGACCCCATCAGAGCTTTCGAGCCGAGTGTGCCCCCACGCTCACGGCTAGCAACTCGCACCGAAACAATGCACACAGGAGAATTGTGGCTGTCAAGATCCGTCTCAAGCGACTCGGAAAGATTCGCGCACCGTATTACCGCATCGTCGTCGCCGACGCGCGCACCAAGCGCGACGGTCGTGTCATCGAAGAGATCGGCAAGTACCACCCCACCGAAGAGCCGTCGCTGATCGAGGTCGACTCCGAGCGTGCGCAGTACTGGCTCGGCGTGGGCGCACAGCCGACCGAGCAGGTCGCGGCGCTGCTCAAGCTGACGGGCGACTGGGGTCGCTTCAAGGGCGACAAAGACGCCGTCAGTACTGTCAAGACCAAGGCCCCGAAAGCGGCCTTCGTCGCCGACGAGAAGAAGAAGCCCGTCCTCGTTCCCAAGAGCGAGAAGCCAGCGGCCAAGACTGCGGCCGCTCCTGAGGCTCCCGCCGACGCCGCCACCGAGCCGGCCGACAGCACCGAGGCGTAGTCAGTGCTCGCACCTGCACTCGAACACCTCGTCCGGGGGATCGTCGATCACCCGGACGAGGTGCAGGTGGTCTCGAAGACCTCCCCGCGCGGCGACGTGCTCGAGGTTCGTGTCCACCCCGAAGACCTCGGGCGCGTCATCGGGCGCGCCGGGCGCACTGCCAAGGCGCTCCGCACCCTCGTCACGGCTCTCGCCGACGGCAAGCGCGTGCGGGTCGACGTCGTCGACACCGATTTCTGATTCGGTGACCGACCGACGCATGCCTGACGACGAGCGCACCCGCCTCCGGGTCGGCCGTCTCACCAAAGCTCACGGGCTGAAGGGCGCTCTCAAGCTCGAGCTCTTCACCGACGCCCCCGAAAAGCGCTTCGTGCCCGGGGCCGTCTTCTCCCTCCAGGTGCCCGACGAGTCGCCGTGGCACGGCAAGATCCTCGAGCTGGCAGAGCTGCGCTGGTACAACTCGCACCCGGTCGGCTTCTTCACCGGCGTCGACGACCGCACCACCGCCGAGACCCTCGTCAAGGCGATCCTCTGGGTCGAACACGAAGGCATCGAGGTCTCGGACGAGCCCGACGCCTGGTTCGACCACCAGCTGGTCGGGCTCCGCGTCGTCCGCGACGGCGTCGAGGTCGGCACGATCTCGCGCGTCGATCACCTTCCGACCCAGGATCTCCTCGCCGTCGGCACGACCTCGGGCGAAGTCCTCGTGCCGTTCGTGAACGCCATCGTCCCGAGCGTCGACCTCGCCGCCGGCATCGTCACGGTCACGCCTCCGACAGGGCTCTTCGAAGAGATCCCCGACGACGAGTCGACTCCCGTCGAGCCGGCACCGGCCAAGCCCACACCGGCCGATCCGACCGAGTAGGCCTGAGCGATGCGCATCGACATCGTCACGATCTTCCCCGAGTTCTTCGGGGTGCTCGACGTCTCGCTCGTGGGCAAGGCCCGCCAGTCAGGCCTCCTCGACGTGCGAGTCCACGACCTCCGTGACTACACCCACGACCGCCACCGCACCGTCGACGACACCCCGTACGGCGGCGGCGCCGGCATGGTGATGAAACCCGAGCCGTGGGGCGAGGCGCTCGACGCGATCCTGGCCGTCGCCGATCAGACCGAGCCGCAGGATCCTGGTGTCTCGTCGGTCGTGATCGTCCCGTCGCCCGCCGGCCGACCTTTCACACAGAAAGAGGCCCGAGACCTCGCCACGGTCGATCACCTGGTCTTCGCGTGCGGGCGCTATGAGGGCATCGACCAGCGCGTCATGGACCACGCCGCCACGCGTCCCGGTGTCGAGGTGCGCGAGATCAGCCTCGGCGACTACGTGCTGAACGGAGGTGAAGTCGCGGCGATCGCCATGATCGAAGCCGTCGGGCGCCTCGTTCCGGGCATGGTCGGCAACCCCGAGAGCCTCACCGAGGAGAGCCACGAGGACGGCCTGCTCGAATACCCGAGCTACACGAAGCCTTCTGCCTGGCGCGGCCACGAGGTGCCTGCGATCCTGCTCGGTGGCAACCACGGCGCGATCGCCGCGTGGCGGCACGACCAGCAGGTCGAGCGCACGCGTCGTGTCCGCCCGGACCTCCTGCCCGACCAGCCGTAGTTCGGTCTAGCCGCGAGCGGTGAGGACGAGCGGCCCGTCGGGCGTGATGGCGACGGTGTGCTCGACGTGTGCCGCTCTGCTGCCATCGGCGCTCCGCAACGTCCAGCCGTCCTTGTCGGTGTAGATCTCGTCGGTCGTCACCATCAGCCACGGCTCGATCGCGATGACGAGCCCGGGCTTCAGCGGGAACCCGCGACCGGCGCGGCCGTCGTTCGCGACGTGAGGGTCGCCATGCATCTCGGTGCCGACGCCGTGGCCGCCGAACTGCATGTTGACGCCGTAGCCGGCCTCGTGCGCGACGGCGCCGATGGCCGCCGAGACGTCGCCCAGCCGACCGCCGGGTTGAGCGGCCGAGATGCCCGCCTCGAGCGCCCGCTCGCAGGTGGCGATGAGCTTGGAATCCTGCGGAGTCTCATCGCCGCCGACGACGAAGCTGATCGCACTGTCGGACACCCAGCCGTCGAGCTTCGCTGCGAAGTCGAGTGTGAGCAGGTCACCCCTGGCGAGACGGTAGTCGTGGGGGAGACCGTGCAGGACCGCGTCGTTGACCGAGGTGCAGATGACCTTTCCGAAGGGCCTCGCCCCGAACGACGGGTGGTAGTCGATGTACGAGCTCTCGGCGCCGGCCGCGGTGATCATGCGGTGCGCGAGGGCGTCGATCTCGAGGAGGTTGACCCCGGGGTTGGCAGCGTGGCGGGTGGCTTCGAGGACGGATGCGACGAAGCGGCCGGCTGGTCGCATCGCCTCGATCTCGGCCGGGGTTCGCAGATCGATCATGAGACCATTGTGGCCTGCCCGGCTCGGTGCGTCTTCTTACGGCGACGGGCGTAGCCGATCAGAGCCCGTCTATGGCACAATGGACGCTTGTGCCCGCGCACGACTCTGCCACAGGGGAGTCGGCCCTTCCGAGGCACGACTTTCCTTCCCATCATTCACACCCGCGGTCGACCTGTGGCGGTTGCAGAGAGCGAACCATCATGAGCCACATCCTCGACAGTCTGGATGCCGCGTCGCTTCGCAGCGATGTCCCCGACTTCCGCGCCGGCGACACCGTCAAGGTCCACGTGAACATCATCGAAGGCACGCGCTCGCGTGTCCAGGTGTTCCAGGGCGTCGTCATCGGCCGCCAGGGCGACAGTGTCCGCGAGACCTTCACCGTCCGCAAGGTGAGCTTCCAGGTGGGCGTCGAGCGCACGTTCCCCGTGCACTCCCCGGTCATCGATCACATCGAGCTGGTCAGCCGCGGCGACGTGCGTCGCGCCAAGCTGTACTACCTTCGCGAGCTCCGCGGCAAGAAGGCGAAGATCAAAGAGAAGCGCGACAACTAGTCAGGCGCTCCCAGCGCTTCTGCAAGAACCGAGCTCCCCGCCCAGTATCATTCAGCGGGGAGTTCGGTGATTAACATGACAGATGACACGGCATCGCACGGTGCGACGGCGCCTGACGAGACAGCGGCCGACGACACGGGCGTGATGCGGCGACTGCGGCGGGGCCTGCAGACGCCTTCGGGTGACGAGAAGGCACCGCGGAAAGGCGGCGGCTGGCGCTTCCTCCGCGACATCGTCATCATCTTCCTCGCGGCGCTGCTGATCTCTTTCCTCATCAAGACGTTCCTGGTCCGGTCGTTCTACATTCCGTCGGCTTCGATGGAGAACACGCTTCAGATCAACGACCGCATCATCGTGAACGAGCTGGTGCCGAACGTCTCGCCGATCAAGCGCGGCGACGTCATCGTGTTCACAGACCCCGGGGGATGGCTCGACGGCGCGCCCCAGACGGCGAGCGACTCGAGCAGCAACCCGGTGATCCACGGCATCCAGTGGGCCCTCACCCAGGTCGGGCTCGGCACACAGGACAGCGACGACCACCTGGTCAAGCGCGTCATCGGCCTTCCCGGCGACAAGGTCGCCTGCTGCAACGCGTTCGGGCAGATGACGGTCAACGGCGTCCCGCTCGACGAGCCGTACACGAAGCTGCCTCCGGGTGTCACCCGCGAGTCGCAGAACGACTTCTCGGTCACCGTGCCGAAGGGGTCGCTCTGGGTCGAGGGCGACAACCGCTACGACTCGGCCGACAGCCGATACCAGACGAGCACGCCCAGCAAGGGTTTCGTGCCCGAGTCGGACGTCGTCGGCAGGGCGTTCGTGATCACCTGGCCCTCGAGTCGTTGGGGGTTCATCAGCGACTATCCGAACGTCTTCGACGGGACGGGCAAGAATTAGCCGCACAATGGGATCGTGATGGCAGTGATCGAACCGACGATGGAGCTCGAGCGAGAGCTCCATTCTTCCGGCGCTCACTGGGTGGTCGGCTGCGACGAGGTCGGCCGCGGCGCGATCGCGGGCCCGGTGGCCGTCGGTCTGAGCGCCGTCGTCGCGACGTTCGAGCCTCTGCCGCAGGGGCTCCGCGACAGCAAGCTGCTCAGCGAGAAGCGGCGCGAAGAGCTCTACCCGCAGGCCCTCGACTGGAGCGCCGTCTCGGCCGTGGGCCTCGCCGATGCGAACGAGGTCGACGAGATCGGCATCATCAAGGCGCTGGGGCTGGCCGGCCGACGGGCTCTCGTGCAGTTGCACGAGGCGGGCGTCGAGATCCTGCGCTCCGTCGTCGTCCTCGACGGCAACCACGACTACCTGACGCCGGCACTGAAGTCGGCGCCGCGTGTCATGACCCGGATCAAGGCCGACCGCGACTGCGGCTCGGTCGCGGCCGCGTCGGTGATCGCCAAGGTGCATCGCGACCGGCTCATGATCGGTCATGACGACGTGCATCCGGGCTACGGCTGGAAGGCCAACAAGGGCTACGGCTCGACCGGTCACTACGACGCGCTCCAGGCCCTCGGCCCCTCGCCGCTGCACCGTCTCACCTGGCTGCACTGACGTAAGATGATCCGGCAATGGACGACGACGATTTCGAAGACTACGACCGCGAGGTCGAGCTGGCGCTCTACCGCGAATACCGCGACGTGGTGTCGCAGTTCCGCTACGTCATCGAGACCGAGCGGCGGTTCTATCTCGCGAACGAGGTCGACCTCGTGCGCCGCGACACCGAGCACGACTTCTACTTCGAGTTGACGATGAACGACGTCTGGGTGTGGGACGTCTATCGGTCGGACCGCTTCGTGAAGTCCGTCCGCGTGCTCACCTTCAAAGACGTCAACGTCGAAGAGCTCACCACTCGCGACCTCGAGCTGCCGAAAGAGCTCGCGCTCGACGAGTAGGCGCTCCCCGTAGGCGCGGCTCGTCCTCTCCTCCACAGGAGGGGCCTCGGCCGGAGTTGTCCACAGATCGTCGTTCCGGCCCTCGTCGCCGACCGTCTCTCGACCATCCTCATCGCAGGAGGTCGACATGACGACAAGCAGAGAACTCGGCAGACGCGGCGAAGAGGTCGCCGCCCACTACCTCGAACGCGCGGGCTACCACGTGCTCGAGACCAATTGGCGATGCCCCGAAGGCGAGGCTGACATCATCGCGGTGGACCGCGAGGCGGGCGATCTCGTGGTCGTGGAGGTCAAGACCCGCCGCGGCCATGCCGCAGGTCACCCTTTCGCAGCGGTCACGCCCGACAAGCTCACGAGACTCCGCAGACTCGCCGTCGTGTGGAAGAGCACGCACGCGGTCGCGCAGCGGGGTCTCCGCATCGATGTCGTCGGCGTCACGGTGTGGCCCGACGGGTCGGAGATCATCGAGCACCTCGAGGGGGTGGCGCCGTGAGTGTCGCGCGGACGCGAGCCGTCTCGTTGCTGGGGCTCACGGGAGCCCTCGTCGAGATCGAGGCCGACATCAGCGACGGCCTACCCGGCTTCCTGTTGATCGGCCTGCCCGACACATCGCTGGGCGAAGCGCGCGATCGGGTGCGGGCCGCCGCGGTCAACTCCGGCTGCGCCCTGCCGCCGCGAAAGCTCACGATCAACCTGTCGCCGGCCGCCCTGCCCAAGCACGGCTCGTCGTTCGACCTGGGCATCGCCGTCGCGGCTCTTGCAGCGGCCGAGCTCGTCGATCGCGAGTCGATCGAGCGGGTGGTACATCTCGGTGAGCTGGGTCTGGACGGGCGCCTGAGGCCGGTGGACGGAATCCTGCCCGCCGTCCTCGGTGCAGCGCAGGCCGGGGCGAGCATCGTGATGGTTCCCACCGCCAACGGCGATGAAGCGTCGCTCGTGCCGGGGATCCGGGTGGTGCCGGTGGCCTGCCTCCGCGACGCCGCCATCTGGCACGGCGGCGACTTCGAGCCCGAGCCGGTCGAGCCGCTCGTCCGACCGAGAGCGGCGGAGTCGGAGACGACCGCCCTCGAGCTCTCCGACGTCATCGGCAACGCCGCGGCCGTCGATGCGCTCATCGCGGCGGCCTCGGGCGGCCACCACCTGCTGATGGTAGGGCCGCCCGGCGCGGGCAAGAGCATGCTGGCGGCGCGGCTGCCCGGCATCCTGCCCGATCTCGAGGCGGATGCGGCCCTGGAGGTGTCATCGCTCCGGTCGCTGAGCGGGCTCGGCGTCGAGGCCCAGCTGGAGGTGCGGCCCCCGTACGAGAGCCCGCACCACTCGTGCAGTGCGGCGGCTCTCGTGGGCGGTGGCAGCACGGTGATCAGGCCGGGCGCGGCTTCGCTCGCATCGAGGGGCGTGCTCTTCCTGGACGAGGCACCGGAGTTCGCGACGACGGTGCTCGACTCCCTGCGCCAGCCGCTCGAGTCGGGCGAGATCACGATCCATCGCGCCCGGGCGACAGCCCGCTTCCCGGCCCGTTTTCAGCTCGTGCTCGCCGCGAACCCCTGCCCGTGCGGGCAGTACGGCGCGCGCGACATCGCGTGCACGTGTTCGCCGACCGCGCGTCGCCGCTATCTCGGGCGGCTCTCGGGCCCCCTGGTCGACAGGATCGACATGCAGCTTCGGGTCTCGAGAATCGACTCGGCTCAGTTCCGGCTGGCGACCAACGGCGGATCGACGACGGTGTCGAGCGACGAGGCGCGCGGGCGCGTGGTCGAGGCACGGGCTCGAGCACGGCATCGTCTTCGAGACACACCGTGGCTGCTCAACTCGGAGGTGCCGGGGCAGTGGCTCCGAAGCGGCGAGCAGCGCCTCGGCCTCGAACAGACCTCGGCGATCGACCGGGCGCTCGAAAGCGGTTCGCTGACGATGCGCGGCTACGATCGAGTGCTGCGACTCGCCTGGACGCTCGCCGATCTCGGCGGCATCGGCCGGCCCGATGCGAGCCACGTCGGCGGCGCTCTCGCGCTCAGGAGGTCGCTGTGATCGCGGCGGGCCTCTACGCGGCCTTCAGCGATGCCGAGATCGCCGACATGCTCCGGGGTGTGGGGCGCTCGCCCGACGACGACGTCTTCGCATCGGCCGTGTGGTCGTGTCTCGTCGAGCCCGGCGACGGGGTCGGAGGTCTGCTGCGGAGGACGTTCGGGCCGGCCGGGGCGCTGGCGTCACTCGCCTCCGGCGATGACGAGGTGAAGGCGTCGATGGCCGCCGTCGGCGAGGACGCCGATAGGGTCGATCTCGCGGCGGCCCGACGCCGATGGGCGCCGCGCTCCACCCTCACCGTCGTGCGGACGGCTTTCCGCTTCGCGAGCGTGCTCGGCATCCGGCTGGTCGTCCCGGGCGATACCGTCTGGCCCGGCGCTCTCGACAGCCTCGGCGACCACGGCCCGGCGGCCCTGTGGGTGCGGGGCCGGCCCGAGACGCTGGCAGTCGGGCCGAGCGTCGCCCTGGTCGGGTCACGCGCGGCCTCGGCCTACGGCGAGCAGGTGGCGGCCGAGCTCGCCAACGGGCTCGTGGGCCTCGGCGTCGGCGTCCATTCGGGTGGGGCCTACGGGGTCGACGGGATGGCGCATCGGGCCACCCTCGCAGCCTCCGGGGCGACGATCGCGATCATGGCCGGGGGAGTCGACAAGTACTACCCGCCGGGCAACCACGACCTGCTGCAGAGGGTGGCCGACGAGGGGGCCGTCATCGCCGAGGTCGCTTGCGGCACGTCGCCCAGCCGGTGGCGATTCCTCCAGCGCAACAGGTTGATCGCGGCACTGACGGCTGGCACCGTCGTGGTCGAGGCGGGGCACCGCTCGGGCGCGCTCAACACCGCGTCGCACGCGCGCTCCCTCGATCGTCCGATCGGAGCAGTGCCCGGGCCCATCACGTCGCCGGCCTCCGCCGGATGCCATCGCCTGATGCGCGACCCCGACGTGGCCTGCGTGACAAGCGCGGCCGACATCCTGGAGATGATCCGGCCGAGCCTGGTTGCCGCCGACGTGCGACTGGGTCCGCAACGCGACAGCCCCGACGAGATGCGGCTACTGGATGCGCTCTCGCAGCGCCGCGCGCGAAGCGAGGCCGAGCTCGCGGCCCGCGCCGGGTTGGACGAGGCCGTGGTGCGGGCGACGCTGGCCGTGCTCGAACTCGACGGGCGGGCGGCCGAGCGCGACTCGGGCTGGGTGCGCTGCGCGTCTCCCCGCCCCGGCGAGCCGCGTGGCTAGGCTGGCTGCGTGACTTCAAGCATCCGGCCGCCGGCACCCGACTTCACCGTCGCCCACCTGAGCGACACGCACTTTCTGGCGGATCGCGCACCGTGGGGCGGCGTGATCGACACCGACGTGCAGATCACCTCGGCGCTGGCACAGCTGGAGCGCTCGGGCCGCCGACCCGACGCGATCGTCATCACGGGCGACCTCACCGACCTCGGCCAGCCCGAGGCCTACAAGCGCCTCCGGGCCATCGTCCAACCGGTGGCCGACGAGCTCGGCGCCGAACTCGTCTGGGTGATGGGCAACCACGACGCACGCCCCGTCTACTCGCGAGAGTTCTTCGGCATCGAGCTCGAAGGCGCCGACGAACAGCATCCCCAGGATCGCGTGTACGACGTCGGTGGCCTCCGAATCATCGCTTTCGACAGTACGGTGCCCGGCTACCACCACGGCGACGTCGACGGGGCGCAGCTCGAGTGGCTCGCCGGGGTGCTGGCCGAGCCTGCTCCGCACGGCACCCTGCTCGCCCTGCACCACCCGCCGATCAAGACGCCGCTCGAGCTGATGAACCTGCTGCAGCTGCAGCACCAGGACGAGCTTGCCGAAGTCGTGCGCGGCACCGATGTTCGCGCGATCCTGGGTGGGCACTTGCACTACTCGACGTTCGGGCTGTTCGCCGGGGTGCCGGTGTCCGTCGCGTCGGCCACGTGCAACACGATGGATCTCACCGCCCCGCCCCGCGAACTGCGCCAGATCGACGCTCTCCGCACGTTTTCGCTCGTGCACGTCTACCCCGACGGCATCACGCACTCGACCCTTCCCGTTGACGACTACGTGCCCGTCGACACTCTCGACTCCGATTTTCTCGCGCGGATCGAGGCTCTGCCGCCCGACGAGCAGTTCGAGCGCTTCAGCCGCAAGCGCCCCGTCGACTGACTGGGGGCCACCATGTCGACCCTGGCTCGCGACGTCGAAGAGTTCCTGGCGCACCTTCGCCACGCGCGGGGGCTGAGCGACAACACGGTGCGCGCCTACGGCACCGATCTCGATTCGCTCGTCGCCCACGCGCGAAAGCGGATTGACGGCGAGCCCGACACTTCCGGCCTCGACCTCGAGACACTGCGCGACTGGCTCTGGGCCGCCAGCGAGATCGGGCTGGCCCGGGCGACTCTGGCCCGAAGATCAGCATCGGCCCGGGGGCTCACCAAGTGGCTGCACGAGTCCGAGCGCATCGGCGCCGACGTCGGGGTCCGACTCCGGGCGCCGAAAGCCGAGAGCCGCCTACCGCGAGTGCTCACGCGAGCGCAAGTGGACGGCATCCTGTCGTCGCTCGCCGCCGCTTCGGCCTCCGGCGACGCCGGGGCCCTCCGTGACCTCGCGGTGATCGAGTTGCTCTACGGCGCGGGCCTCCGTGTGGGAGAGCTCGTCGGTCTCGACCTCGGCGGCGTCGATCTCGAGCGCCTCACCGTCCGCGTGCTCGGTAAGGGGGCCAAACAGCGCGTCGTGCCGTTCGGCGTGCCGGCGGCAGCGGCCCTCGGGGCCTACCTCGACCGTGGGCGGCCCGCGCTGGTGCCCGGTGGCGGCCCCGCCCCGAGGGCGTTCTTCCTCGGTGCGTCCGGCCGGAGGCTCGGTTCGCGGGCCGTCTATACGCTGGTGGCCAGGATCCTCGAGCCGCTGCCCGGTGGCGGCCCCGCCGGCCCGCACGCTCTGAGGCACACGGCAGCGACCCACCTCCTCGACGGAGGGGCGGACCTGCGAGCGGTCCAAGAGCTGCTGGGGCATGCGAGCCTCGGCACGACGCAGATCTACACGCACGTCTCGACCGAACGTCTCCGCGAGAGCTACCGGTCGGCCCACCCCCGCGCCTGACGCGGCGCGACCAGGAGGGTGGCATCGCGCCACAGAGACTGCGTCACGGCAGCGACTCCGTCGGCAGCAGAACCGACGGCGGCAGTTCGCCGAGCAGCAGCAGCGGCGACACGTAGTCGCCATCGACGCGCGCCCCGAGGTGAAGGCAGGCCGACTCCGGGCAGTGACCGGGGCGCAGGATGCCGATCGCCTGGCCTCGAGAGACCGCCTCGCCCGCCGCAACGGTCGCGTCGACCGGCTCGAAGCTCGACAGGACGCCTCCCGCGTGCTCGAGCGAGAGCACAGGCCTGTCGACGACGGTCCCGGTGAAGTGCACGCGGCCCGAGTCGGGCGCGTGGACGATCGCCCCCGGGGCGGCGGCGATGTCGATCCCGCGGTGACCGGGAGACCAGACCATCTCCGGTGCGTCGTACCCGCGGATGACGTCATGCGGCGACGGGACGGGCCACGACCAGCGCGGCAGTGCGTGGTCGCCCGGAGCTTTCCGGGCGGCGGGGCCCGCAGCGGCACCGGAGCCCACAGAGACCACGGAGCCGAGGGACGCCGCAGGCGATGCGACCGCCAGCGCGCTGACAAGGGCGCCACAGGCGGCGAGCACCAGAAAGGCGGGCAAACGACGGAGTCGAGGGGCAGAATCGGTGGGACAGCGCATGCGGCAAGAGTGCACCGTCCGGTCCGGCTCGTGGATCGGAGTATTGTGCATGTTGTGCACAACGACTCGTGCGCACCGATTGTGGGGGAGTGGTGATCACGAGTCGCCCCTTCCCGTGAGGGAAAAGAGATCTGAAGTGTCCGAAGCGACAACCACCCCACCCGACGAAGCGAGACGACTCGACCGGAGGGTCACCGCCCTCGCCATCGTGGCCGCGATCGGCGGCTTCCTCTTCGGCTTTGACTCGTCCGTCATCAACGGTGCGGTCAACTCGATCGGGACGACTTTCCACATCCCCTCGGCCGCGTCCGGCATCGTCGTCGCTTCGGCTCTCATCGGCTGTGCCGTGGGTGCCTATCTCGGCGGTCGCTTCGCCGACCGCTGGGGTCGCATCCGGGTGATGTTCATCGCGGCGATCCTGTTCTTCGCCAGCTCGATCCTCGCGGGTCTCGCGTTCGCCACCTGGGACTTCATCATCTGGCGTCTGGTCGGGGGTCTCGGCATCGGCATCGCGTCGGTCATCGCACCGGCCTACATCTCCGAGGTCTCGCCGAAGGGCATCCGCGGCCGCCTCGGGTCGTTCCAGCAGCTCGCGATCACGTTGGGCATCTTCGCCGCTCTCGGCTCCGACCAGCTGTTCGCCGTGATCGGCGGCTCCGCCGACGCCATGATCGGCCCATTCGCGGCATGGCGCTGGATGTTCCTCGTCGGCATCATCCCGTCGGTCGTCTACGGCATCCTCGCCCTGCGGCTCCCCGAGTCGCCACGCTATCTGGCCGGCGAGGGGCGGCGAGAGGAAGCGCGAGACGTGCTCAAGCAGATCGTCCCGACCGAGACGGTCGAGACGAACCTCCACGACATCGAAGACGCCATCAAAAAAGAGGCCGACCTCACCAAGAAGTCGAGCATCCGCGGCAACCGCTTCGGTCTCAAACCGATCGTCTGGATCGGTATTATCCTCGCGATCTTCCAGCAGTTCGTCGGCATCAACGTGATCTTCTACTACTCGACGACCCTGTGGCAGGCCGTCGGCTTCAAGGAGTCGCAGTCCTTCTTGATCTCCACCATCACCGCTGTCGTCAACGTGGCTGTCACCTTCGTGGCCATCGCCCTGGTCGACAAGGTGGGTCGTCGCCCCATGCTGCTGTGGGGCTCCGTCGGCATGACCGTCAGCCTCGCGTTCATGGCCATCTCGTTCAGCCAGTCGCACATGGTGAACGGCGCGCCCCAACTGCCCGGCGCCTGGGGCCCGATCGCCCTGGTCGCGGCGAACATCTTCGTGATCTCGTTCGGCGCCACCTGGGGCCCGCTCATGTGGGTGCTGCTCGGCGAGATGTTCCCGTCCAACATCCGTGCGGCAGCCCTCGGCATCGGCTCGAGCGCCAACTGGATCGCGAACTTCGTGGTTACCGTCGCATTCCCCGCGTTGGCCGCAGTCAGTCTCACGCTCTCGTACGGCATCTTCGCCTTCTTCGCGCTGCTGTCGATCTTCTTCGTGTTCTTCAAGATCAAAGAGACGAAGGGCCGCTCGCTCGAAGAGATGGGCACCGAAGAGCTGCAGGGGGCGACCGCAAGCGCCTGACCCCAGGATCCTGCTGGTCACCCGGTCACGGGCGCCCCGTCCTCCGCAGGGAGACGGGGCGTTCGTGGTGTTAGTATTGCCACGCAGTCTGCTCAGCAGGCTGACTTCGCGTGCCCAGTCCGCCCCGTGCGGCATCACCGGCCTCCGCTCCCACTCGGTCCCTCTCACGAGGGCGGGAGTGCGCTCGGGCACCAGGCAGCGGCGACCGACCGGTCGTCCACTCAACCGAAAAGACGTGCGCGCGTGCGCTCGTAGAACAGGAGAACGGCCATGGCCGTCGTCACCATCCGCCAGCTGCTCGACTCGGGTGTCCACTTCGGGCACCAGACCCGCCGCTGGAACCCGAAAGTGAAGCGCTTCATCCTCGCCGAGCGTTCGGGCATCCACATCATCGACCTGCAGCAGTCGCTCGGCTACATCGACAAGGCCTACGACTTCGTCAAAGAGACGGTCGCCCACGGCGGCACGATCCTCTTCGTCGGCACCAAGAAGCAGGCTCAGGGCTCCATCTCCGAGCAGGCCATCCGCGTGGGCCAGCCCTACGTCAACCAGCGCTGGCTCGGTGGTCTCCTGACCAACTTCCAGACGGTCTCGAAGCGCCTCGCTCGCATGAAAGAGCTCGAAGAGATCGACTTCGACGACACCACTCAGGGCTTCACCAAGAAAGAGCTCCTGATCAAGAAGCGCGAGCTCGACAAGCTGCACAAGACGCTCGGCGGTATCCGCAACCTCACGAAGACGCCGTCGGCCCTGTGGGTCGTCGACACCAAGAAGGAGCACCTCGCGATCGACGAGGCCAAGAAGCTGGGCATCCCGGTCATCGGCATCCTCGACACGAACTGCGACCCCGACGAGATCCAGTTCCCGATCCCGGGCAACGACGACGCGATCCGTTCGGTGGGCCTGCTCACGCGCATCGTCGCCGACGCCGCGGCCGAGGGCCTGATCCAGCGTCACCAGAAGCCGGAAGAGGGCGAGACCCCCGTCGAGCCGCTCGCCGAGTGGGAGGCCGAGCTGCTCGCGCAGACCACCGAGGCGGACGACGTCCAGGCCGTCGACCTGCGTGAGGCCGTCGCCTCCGTGGGCAAGAAGACCGACGCCCCCGAGCCGACCGAAGAGAACGACGCCGACGCTCAGGTCGAGGGCAAGGAGATCGGCGAGCCGGTCGCGAGCCCCGTCGCCGAGGCGGACCCCGAGGTCGCGAACGCGGTCGACCCCGACGCCGCTGCGATCGACGCCGCCGCTGACGCTGCTGCCTCCAAGTAACACCTTCTTTTCTCCGCAAGCCTGATCCACGAAAGGGTGGGCACATCTATGGCCAACTACTCACTCGCCGACGTCAAGGTCCTTCGCGACCGTCTCGGCGCCGGCATGCTCGACAGCAAGAACGCTCTGGTCGAGGCCGAGGGCGACCTCGAGAAGGCGATCGAGATCCTGCGCGTCAAGGGTCTGAAGGGCGTGGCCAAGCGCGAAGGCCGCACCACGACGGCCGGTCTCGTCACGGCGTCGGCTCCTGAGGCTGCGGGCACCGCGACCATCATCGAGCTGGCCAGCGAGACCGACTTCGTCGCGAAGAACGACAAGTTCATCGCTCTGGCCGAGAACGTCCTGAAGGCTGTCGCGGCTTCGGGTGCGACCACCGCCGAGGCCGGCAACGCCGCACCGCTCGAGGGCAAGACCGTCGAGGCCTTCGTCAACGACGAGGCCGCCCTGCTCGGCGAAAAGGTCGAGCTCCGTCAGGTCCAGGCCGTGGCGGGCGACGAGTTCGCGATCTACCTGCACAAGACCTCCAAAGACCTGCCCCCGCAGGTCGGCGTGGTCGTGGGCTACACCGGCGGCGACGCCGAGACCGCTCGCTCGATCGCTCAGCACATCGCCTTCGCCGCGCCGACGTACCTGTCGCGCGACGAGGTCCCGGCCGACGACGTGGCGCGCGAGCGTGCCATCGTCGAGGAGACCGCGAAGAACGAGGGCAAGCCCGAGCAGGCTCTGCCCAAGATCATCGAGGGTCGCCTGACCGGCTACTTCAAGGAGATCGCCCTCCTCGACCAGGCCTACGCCAAAGACAGCAAGCTGTCGGTGCAGAAGGTCCTGGAAGAGGCCGGCATGACCGTCCAGGGCTTCGCCCGGATCAAGGTCGGCGCGTAATCCAACCGTGAACGGGGCCTGAGACGAGAGATCGTCTCGGGCCCCGTTTCCATGCGCCCGCTAACCTGACACGAGCCACTACGAGGGAGAAGACGACCCATGAAGACCCCCAAGACCAAACGCCGACGAGTCCTTCTCAAGCTTTCCGGGGAGGCGTTCGGCGGCGGCTCGCTGGGTGTGAACCCTGACGTGGTCAGCCAGCTGGCCCAGGAGATCGCCGAGGCGTCGACCGACGTCGAGGTCGCGATCGTCGTCGGCGGCGGCAACTTCTTCCGCGGCGCCGAGCTGAGCCAGCGCGGAATGGATCGCGGTCGCGCCGACTACATGGGCATGCTCGGCACCGTGATGAACGCTCTCGCCCTCCAAGACTTCTTGGAGCAGACCGGCGCCTCGACGCGCGTCCAGTCGGCGATCGCGATGACCCAGGTCGCCGAGCCCTACATTCCTCGCCGGGCTGGGCGTCACCTCGAGAAGGGCCGCATCGTCATCTTCGGCGCCGGAGCCGGGCTGCCCTACTTCTCGACCGACACGGTGTCCGCTCAGCGTGCCCTCGAGATCGGGGCCGACGAGGTCCTGGTCGCCAAGAACGGCGTCGACGGCGTCTACTCGGCCGACCCGCGCACCGACCCCGACGCCACGAAGTTCGACCGCCTCACCTACCAGGAGGCACTCGTGCAGGGTCTCAAGGTCGTCGACTCGACCGCGTTCAGCCTGTGCATGGACAACGGGATGCCCATGCACGTGTTCGGCATGGAGGGCGAAGGCAACATCGCCCGCGCCATCCGGGGCGAGCGCATCGGCACTCTCGTCAGCAACTGACGAGCCCGGCGGGGGAGCGGAATGCACCGGCCCGCGCGGGTAAGCTGAACCAGACATAAGGAGCACTGTGGCCATCACTGACGTACTGACCGAGACCCGCGACAAGATGGGCAAGGCCGTGGAGGTCGCGAAAGACGACTTCAACACGGTCCGCACCGGTCGGATCAACCCCGCGCTGTTCCAGAAGATCCCCGTCGACTACTACGGCACGCCCACGCCGCTCGCCCAGCTCGCGTCGCTGCAGGCCCCCGAGGCACGGACGCTCATCGTCACGCCCTACGACAAGACGGCGCTCAAAGAGATCGAGCGCGCCATCGCGACATTCCCGAACCTCGGTGCCAGCCCGACGAACGACGGCACGATCGTGCGCGTGACGATCCCCGAGCTGACGCAGGACCGTCGCAAGGAGTTCGTCAAGATCGTGAAGACGAAGGGCGAGGACGCCAAGGTGGCGATCCGCAACATCCGCCGCCGCGCCAAGGACGACCTCGACGCTCAAGACGAGGTCGGCGAAGACGAGATCGCTCGTGCCGAGAAGGAGCTCGAGGCCATCACCAAGAGCCACGTCGACGCTATCGACGAGGCCCTGAAGAAGAAGGAAGCGGAGCTCCTCGAGGTCTGATGCCTTCTATGGACGACGACTCACACGGTGACGAGCACACCCCCGCACAGCACGACAGAACCCACGATCGAGCACTGAACGCTCGGCACGACATCGAAGAGCAGCTGCGCACACAGCGCGCCCGCCTCGAGGCCGGCAACGAGAAGCTGAAGGCCCGGACCGGCCGCAACCTGCCGGCCGCCATCGGCATCGGCATCGGCCTGGGCGGTGCCGTGCTGGTCAGCCTCATCCTCATCAAGGCGCTCTTCATGATCGTCGCCGTGGTGTTGATCTTCTTCATCGTCTTCGAGTTGACGACGGCCATCCGCACGGCGGGCCGCGACGTTCCGCGGCTGCCGAGCGTGCTGGTCGGCATCGCCATCGTGCCGGCCTCGTTCTACTTCAAGGCCGAGGGTCAATGGCTGACTCTCATCGGCGGCATCGTCTTCGTCTCCCTCTGGAGACTCGCGCTGCAGCTCGGCTCCGCCCGACGGACTGGCGCCGTCGATCTCTGGCGCGACCTCGGGTCGGGCGCCTTCGTGCAGATCTACACGACCTTCCTCGGGTCGTTCCTCGTGCTGCTCACCGCCCAGAACGGCGGCCAGTGGTGGGCGCTCGGCACGCTCATCGTCGTGATCTCGGTCGACACCGGGGCGTACGCCACCGGGCTGTCGTTCGGCAAGCACCCGATGGCGCCCCGGATCAGCCCGAAGAAGACGTGGGAAGGTTTCGCCGGGTCGGTCGCCGCCGCCATGATCGCCGGCGTCATCATCTCGATCTTCATGATCCACCAGCCGTGGTGGCTCGGCCTCGTCCTCGGCGCGGTCCTGACGCTGACGGCGACCATGGGCGACCTGACCGAGTCGCTGATCAAGCGCGACCTCGGCATCAAAGACATCTCGACCTGGCTGCCGGGCCACGGCGGCTTCCTCGACCGGCTCGACAGCACCCTGCCCTCTGCGGTCGTCGCGTACGCGCTGTACCTGATCTTCGCCACGCGATAGCCGGTCGATAGCCGGTCGACAGTCGCTTCTGACGCTCTTCGAGGGCGGCGTACGGCACAATGGGCGAGTGAGTTCGACATTCCCCCAGGTGAGCGGTTCCCAGCGCGGCTACGACGTGAAGCAGGTCGAGGACTTCCTGCTGGAGGCGCGGAAGGCGTACGCGGGAGACTCCGACGCGCCGGCCGTGACTGCCGAGAGCATCCGGCAGACCGCTTTCGCCATGGTCAAGCACGGCTTCGAACCGGCACCTGTCGACTCGGCCCTCGAGAGACTCGAAGACGCCTTCGCGATCCGTGAGCGCGATCGTGTCCTGCGCGAGACGGGTGACGAGACCTGGTTCTCCGAGGCCCGCGGCATGGCCGAGGCCATCGTCTTGCGTCTCGAACGGCCCGAGGGGCATCGCTTCGATCGCGTGTCCGTCCTCTCCGTGGGGTACCACCCGGTCGACGTCGATCGCCTCGTGACGCAGCTGAAGGGGTACTTCTCCGAGGGCGAAGCGCTCAGTATCGAAGACGTGCGCACGAGCGTCTTCCGAGCCAAACGGGGCGGGTACCGAGAGGGCCAGGTCGACCTCGTTCTCGACAGCGTGGTGGATGTGATGCTCGCCGTTCGGTGAGTCGCCCTTGGCGCCTCGTGATCCGTCCGTTATAGTTGACGAACTTATGGGTAGGCACGCGGCAGTTCACGTATCCGGTAGTAATCGTTCCGTCCGGTCGGGCGTCGAAGGACCCCGGAGGTCCGCACGACCCGCCGGGGCGGTCAGCAACCCTCGGGCGGTCAGCACCCCTCGAAGGCTCAGCGACCCCGAACGCTCAGCACTCAGGTCGGAGTGCCGCGGGTGGCCACGGCGTCTGCCTTCCGCGGCCCGGTCATCACGCGCAAGCGTGTCGTCCTCCCTCTCGTCGGGTTCGCGGCGACGTTCGCGTTCATCTCCGGCTCGCTGATCAACCCCATCTCGGGCGCGTACGCCTCCACCGCTCCGGCTTCCGACGCCGTCACCCCCGCCGTGTCGACGCACGTGGCCGGGCAAGAATACGTCGTGGCCTCCACCGCAGATCCGTCTGCGGCGCGCGACGGCTACACCGTCAACTACACGTCTCCCGTCGTCAAGAAGGCGAAGGTCGTCGTCACGCCGACCACCACGGCCAGCACCGCGACCTCCGGCGCTGCGGCGACCACGAGCACCACGGCGACGGCTCCGGCGGCCGGCACGCCCGACCCGGGCAGTGCTCAGGCCATCGGCGCCCAGATGGTCGCCGCGCACGGTTGGGGCACCGATCAGTTCAACTGCCTCGTCTCGCTGTGGAACAAAGAGTCCGGCTGGAACGTCTACGCGTCCAACCCCAGCGGCGCCTACGGAATCCCGCAGGCTCTTCCCGGAAGCAAGATGTCGAGCGCGGGCGCCGACTGGCAGACCAGTGCCGCCACTCAGATCACCTGGGGCCTCGGTTACATCTCCGGCCACTACGGCACCCCCTGCGGCGCCTGGGCCCACTCCGAAGCCGACAACTGGTACTGATCGGCACTGTCGTTGACGAAGGCCGAGCCGCCGTCACCGACCCCGATCGCAGCCATGCCCCGCAGCAACCGACCCCGTCGCGATCCCGGTCGCGACGACGACGAGTCGGGCTACCTGTCGCGCATCCTCTACGGCGGCCAGCACACCGAGGTGCGGCGCGGCCGCGCATTCACCGTGCAGTCGATCGCGGGCACGTCTTCGGTCAAGGTGTACATCTGCCCCGGCTGCAGCCTGCCCATCGAGCAGGGCACGCCTCACATAGTCGCGTGGCGGGCCGACGGCCTGTTCGGCGAAGAGGCCGACCTGGCCGCCCGACGCCATTGGCACAACCACTGCTGGAGGATCTCGTGAGCGAGACCGAGTTCGAGATCCGCGGCGGGGTCGAACTGCCCGCCATCCGTCGGGACATCGAACTGCACACAGAAGACGGTCTGACCCTCGTCGGTGAGCTCGCCGTGCCGGTCGACAGGGCCCCGGTGGCGACGTTGCTGACCCTGCATCCTCTGCCGACCGCTGGTGGCTTCATGGACAGCCACATCATCCGCAAGGCCGCCGCCCGGCTCCCGGCGCAGGCCGACCTCGCCGTGCTGCGTTTCAACTTCCGCAGCGTGTCGTCGCCGCGCGGCACGTCCGAGGGAGAGTTCGGCGACGGCGAGACCGAGCGGTTCGACCTCGCTGCCGCCGTGCGGTTCATCGAGGCCGAGGGCCTGCCGACACCGTGGCTTGTGGGGTGGTCGTTCGGCACCGAGGTCGCGATCAAGCACGGCCTCGAGCACAGGATCGCCGGGGCGATCCTCCTGTCGCCCCCGCTCCGGCGTGCGACGGATGCCGAGCTCGGTCGCTGGGCGGGCTCGGGCAGCCGACTGATCGCAGTCGTTCCCGAGTTCGACGACTTCCTGCGCCCCGCCGAGGCCCGTGAGCGTTTCGCGCTGGTGCCGGAGACCGAGCTCATCGAGGTCGAGAGCGGCAAGCACCTCTGGGTCGGCGAGAGCCAGACCAGGCGGGTGCTGACCGAGATCGTTCGGGTCGTCAACCCGCAGGCCCTGCCGCTTGCCGAGGTCTGGCCGGCCTGACGCGTGCCTTCGGGGGCTCACGCCGCCTCTGCGGCCAGGGTCAGCCGCGTCAGCGCTCGTTCTGCCGGGGTATGACGACCTCGCGCACGATCAACAGCACCGCCCCTGCGACGGGCACGGCGATCAGAGCCCCGAGCACGCCGAGCAGCGTGCCACCGACGAGAGCGGCGATGATGACGATGACGCCGGGGATCTTGACGGCCTGCCGCATGACTCGAGGCGAAAGCACGTACGCCTCGACCTGCATGTAGATGAGATACCAGACGGCAAGCGAGATCCAGGTGGCCGGCGACGTCGGCAGCAGCGCCACCTGGGCGACGACGATCACGGCGGCGGCACTGACCGTGCCCACGAGCGGGATCAGGGCGCCGATGAACGCGAGGAAGGCGAAGAAGGCCGGCAGATCGGCCTTGAGGATCGACAGGACGATGAAGCTCAGGACCCCGTTCAGCAGCGCCAGAGCCACCTGGCCGATCACGTACCGCCCGACTGAAGCGCTGATGGCGTCGGCGAGACGGGCGAACTCGCTTCGGCTCGACTTCGGCACCAGCTGATAGAGCCCGTGCTTCATGCTGTTCAGCGACGCCATGAAGTAGAGCGTCAGGATCAGCACGATGACCGTGCCGGCGACGCCGTTCGTGATGGCGACGCCGACAGCGAGCACGCCGCCGCCGATCGTCACGATGTTCTTCGGGTCGGTCAAGAACGACACCACGGTGCTGAGGGCGCTCTGCACGTTGAAGACGCTCTTCGGCACGAGCGCCTGCAGGTTGTCGACGAACTGCTGAGCAGTGAGGCTCTGCAGGTAGGTCGCGAGGTTGTTGACGAGGTCGGTGGTCTGGCTCACGATCGTCGGCACGATCGCGAAGACGACGCCGACGAAGGCGGCGAGCACCGCGATCATCACGATGGTGATCGCGAGTGCCCTCGGAACCTTCCGTTTTTCGAGGAATGCGACGACCGGGTCGAGACCGAGGGCGAGGAAGATGGCGACGCCGACGTAGGTCAGGATCGTGGAGAGCTCGCCGAGGGCCGTCCCGATGAGGATCGCGGCGAGGACGCCGAGGCCACCGAGCAGACCGAGTCGGAAGGCGCCGTGGATCCTCACTCGGGTGACACCTGTTCGGCCTGACCGATCATGCCGCGGATGTTCTCGAAGTAGGCCGCGACCGAATCGCGCTCGCGGGTGATGTCCGCGAGGCGCTCTTCGGCGTCGCCGATGATGTCGCGCGCGTGACGCTCGGCGTCCTTCACCAGGAAGTCGGCGCGCGACTGGGCGTTGCTCAGGGTTTCACCGGCGACCCGCTCGGCATCCTGGCGCGTGGTGCGCGCCTCGTTGTAGGCAGTCTCTTCGGCCTCGCGGGCCTCGCGGCGCTTCGTCTCGGCGCGTTCGGTAGCGTCGGCGAGCTGTGCGTTGGCCTCGTCGAGGTAGGTCTGCGTCTCGGCGACCGCGTCGTTGTGGCGGCTGATGAAGTCCTGCTCGGCTTCGTCGCGTTTCGTCGCGAGCTCGAGCTCGAGGCTCGTGCGCGCCTCGGCGGACTCGCGCTCGAGAGCGGCTGTGATCTGGTCGCGCTCGGCGGTGATCTCGGCTTCGAAGATCTCGCGCTCGTTGCGCAGGCGCGCGCGCTGATCCTCGTCGTCGTGGGCGAGCCGCGCCCGGGTCTCGGCCAGATCGGCTTCCAGGTCGGACTTCGCCTGCGCCTCGTCGGCGGCGAGCCGCGCCTCCTGGTCGGCGACCTCGCGAGCGAGCCCCTCGCGGGTCTGCTCGAGGTCGCGATCGATCTGCTCGCGCGTCTGGCGCGTGGTTCGCTCGATCTCTTCGCGGCTGGCGGTCTTCGCGGCCTCGATGTCGTTGTGCGCTTCTTCGACCTCGCGGTCGAGGTCGGCGCGGGTGGTCTCGGCCTCGCGCTCGAGGGCGAGCCGGGTGGCCGTGGCATCGGTTTCGAGGGTCGCGCGTGCGGAGGTGATCTCGCGCTCGAGGGCGGCCCGCTGGTTGTCGGCGTCGTCGGCCAGCTCTTCCCGGGTGTTGAGGACTTCGCGGTCGAGGGCGTCCCGACGGCTCGTCACCTCGTGGTCGAGCTCGGAGCGAGTCGTCTCGTCGAGCCGCGCGAGGTCGTCGCGAACCGTGCTGGCCTCGAGGTCGAGGGCGGCCCGCTGGCGCTCGGCGTCGCTGTCGAAGCGGGCGCGACCCTCCTCCGTCTGGCGGGCCAGGTCGGCGGCGCCTTCTCGGGCCTCGGCGACCTCGGCGGCTGCCGTGGAACGAAGCTCGGCGACCTCTCGTTCGGCCTCGGAGCGCATGGCGGCGGCTTCGCGGTGGGCGGTCGCCAGGGCCTCCGCTGCCTCGGTGCCGGCGGTGGCGCGCGTGACGGAGGCGTCGCGCTCGGCGTCCGCGAGAAGGGCGGCAGCGTCGGTGCGGGCTCGTTCGACGAGGCGATCGGCCTCGCCTGTCGACTCCTCGACCTGGGCTGCCGCGCGGCCGCGGGCGTCGTCCAGCATGTCGGCGGCGCGGTCCTTCGCGTCTTCCAGCGCGCGCTGAGCCTCGGCCGACGACGACTCACGGAGGTCGGAGGCGTCCTTCTCGGTCTTGCCGATCAGCTCCTTCGACTGCTCTTCGGCCAGACGGAGGGTGTTCTCGAGTTTGGCGCCGAGCCCGCGGTAGCTGGGAGCGCCGACCTCGTCGAGCTCGTCCTCGAGCTCGGCGATCTTCTGCGAGAGCTGCCGGCCCTGGTCGGCCGCCTCGGCGCGGTCGTTGTTGGCCTTGATCAGCTCGCGGCGGAGGTCGCCCAGGGCCTTGTCGACCTCTTCTTTGCGGTAGCCGCGCAGCTCGGTGCCGAATTCTGCCTCATCAGTGGCCACGTTGTCTCCTGGGTCATAGCGCTGGAGCCCGTCAAGGGCGAACCCCCGTATTTTAGCGGGAACGGGACGAGCGAGGGCTGGGTAGGTTGCTCTCAGAGACGTCGGGTAACCTGAACCGTCTTAAATTCGCTGCCGCTGCGCCCGACGGGCGAGCTCGGTCCGATCCGGGATGGCGGCACGAAGGGAGTAAGAACGTGCGATTCGTCATAGCTGTCATCACGCTCGTGGTGGCGGCTCTGCTGGTGCTTCTCGGTCTGGCCCAGCGGACGGTGTTCGCCCCGCCGTCCTCGGTCACGTCGTCGGTGACGACGAAATCCGACGCCCCGCTGACCGTCATCCCCGCGTCGGCGCTGAAGGGGTACGCCGGCCGGGAGTCGATCACGATCCAGGGCTCGACCGGCACGGCGTTCGCCGCCTACGGTCGCACCAGCGACATCAAAGGCTGGGTGGGCGACGCCGACTACAACTCGATCCGCTTCGACAAGACGGCGATGGCGCTCAAGTCGAAGACCGTGACCGGCTCGGAGTCGGCGGTGCCGAACCCGGCCGACTCCGACCTCTGGTACCAGCAGTACACGGGCAAGAAGCTCACCTTCTCGCTCGACGCGCCCGACGATATCTCGATCCTCGTCGCATCCGGCGGCTCGACGGCGGCCCCCTCGAAGATCTCGGTGACCTGGCCGCTCTCGACGGCGACCCCCCTCGTGGGCCCGCTCATCACCGCGGGCCTGGCGGTCTTCGTGATCGGCATCCTGCTCTTCATCTGGGCGATCGTGCACCACCGGCGCACGCGGGGCCCACGGCGCACGTCGGGCACGGGCGGCCGTCGACCGAAGCTGCCGCGGTCAGAGCGCCCGCGCTCGGTACGCTCGGGCCGGAAGACCGCCCTCGGCATCGAGGGCTCCGGGCGACGACGGGCGAGACGTTTCGTCGCCGTCGTGCCTGCGGTGCTCGTCGCCACGATCGGGCTGGCCGGCTGCTCGCCCGACTACTGGCCGCAGTCGTCGAACGACGCCAGCTCGGCCGCCACGCCGACGCCGACCGCCACGGCGCCGTCGAACGGCGCCGGTCTTCAGCCTCCGGCAGTCACGACGACGCAGGCGTCGACCATCATCGAGCGCATCGTCGCGGTCCAGGGTCAGGCCGACAAGGCCTCCAACGCGAAACTCGCGGCGACCCGTTTCGAGGGCCCGGCCCTCGCTCAGCGCACCGCGGCCTACGTCATCAAGAAGAGTGACCCGACGGCCCCGGCACCTCTGTCGATCCCGACCGGCAAGCTCTCGCTGACGCTGCCGCAGCAGTCCGACTCGTGGCCGCGCACCGTCTTCGTCGTCGTGCAGTCGGCGTCGAGCACCACCGCCGCGCCAGTGGGCGTCATGCTCAAGCAGGATTCCGCTCGCGACCCGTACAAGGTCGACTACCTGGTCGCTCTCGAGGCGCAGGCGCAGCTGACGAACCTTCCGCCCGCTTCGCTCGGGGCGGCACGGCTCGCGCCCGACGTCAAGCTGCTCGAGCTCGAGCCCGACAAGCTCGCCTCCGCCTACGCCGACATCCTGAAGAACGGCGATGCCAGCGTCGATGCGAAGTACTTCCAGTCGGCGGGCGACACGCTGCGCAACGAGATCGGCCAGCCCTACAAAGACGCCAAGGCGAAAAAGCTGCCCTCGACGGCGAAGATCGCCTACACGAGCGCGGGCGACAGCGAGCCGAGCATCGCGTTGGCCACGAACGACGCGGGCGCCATCGTGTCCGTCTCCCTGGACGAGATCGAGACGGTCACGCCGACCAAGGCCGGCGCCGAAGTGAACACCGAGGGCGAGGTTAAGTCGCTCAGCGGTGTCGCCAAGTCGATCAAGGGCATTACGGCCACGTACGGCGTGCAGCTCTTGTTCTCCGTGCCTCCGGTCGGCAGCAGTGACAAGATCGTCCTGCTTGGTTTCAGTCAGGCTTTGATCTCAGCGAAAGAGGTGAAATGAGCAACGTCCCTCCCAGCCCCGCGAGTCTCCGCGGGGCCGTCGACCTGTCGTCTCTCGTCAACAAGGCGCAGGCTCCGGCCGTGCCCGCCGGAGGTGCCGCGGGTCCCGCGCCCGACGGTGGGGCCGCGGTCGGTGTGCCGTCGCTCGTGGTCGACGTCACCGACGCCACGTTCTCGGCGATCCTCGAGCTCAGCAACACCGTGCCCGTCGTCGTCGACGTCTGGGCCGAGTGGTGCGGGCCCTGCAAGCAGCTCTCGCCGATCCTCGAGAAGATCGTCACCGAATACGCCGGGCGCATGGTGCTCGCCAAGGTCGACGCCGACACCAACCCGCAGCTCACCCAGGCCTTCCAGGCCCAGTCGATCCCGACGGTCGCGGCCGTCATCGGCGGCCGCCCGGTGTCGCTCTTCGTCGGGGCGCTGCCCGAGGCCCAGGTGCGCGACGTGCTCGAGCAGGTGCTGCAGCTCGCCGAACAGAACGGTGTGACCGGGTCGGTCGCCGTCGACGGCGCCGCCGAAACCGGCGAGCCGGCAGAACCCGAGCCCGAGCCGCTGCCGCCCCACCACCAGGACGCCTATGACGCGATCGAACGCGGTGACTACGCAGGGGCGCAGGACGCCTACCGCACCGCCATCGCGCAGGATCCCCGCGACCAGCTTGCCGTCGCGGGTCTTGCGCAGGTGTCGCTGCTGGCACGCCTGCAGGGCCTCACGATGGCCGAGGTGCGGAGCGAGGGCGCCTCGAAGCCGGACGACGCTGACGCTCAGCTCGCAGTGGCCGACCTCGACGTGAGCGGAGGGCATGTCGACGATGCGTTCGATCGCCTCCTGACGGCCTTCCCGCGTCTCGACCAGACGGGCAAGGACGCCGTGCGGACGCGGCTGCTCGATTATTTCGAGATCGTCGGCATCGACGAGCCGAGCGTGGTCGCCGCCCGCCGCCGCCTCACGATGCTCCTCTACTGAGACACGAGGCGGCCGTCGCCGACGGCGACTGCAGCACCGGGCGGCCGAGGCCCGCACGAGGTCCGGTGCCGCGGGCACCATCGGTGCGATAGGTCCAGCGGGTCTCCACCCTGGGGTGGAGGCCCGCTTCGCTGTTTCCACCCGGCCCCCGCCCCTGGGCCGTGGGGTGCCGACCGATGGCCCGCCAGTCTGAGATCGGAGGCGGCGGTGGGTCGCCTCCCTCGAAAGGCGGCTTCTCGACATGGCATCTCTTCTCGCGCGAATCGGCGGTTTCAGCGCTCAGCACCGGTGGTGGGTGATCGGCGCGTGGCTCGTGATGCTCATCGTCGCCGCGGGGTCGGCCGCGTCCTTCTCGAAGCCCCTCGACTCGACCTTCAGTATCAAGGGCCTGCAGTCGATCGACACGCTGACCAGCGTCGGCCACGAGTTCCCGAAGACCGGGGGCAACGGGGGAGACGTCGTCTTCGCAGCTCCGAAGGGGCAGGAGCTGACGGCGGCAGACCAGAAGACCGTCGCGACGCTGTCCACTCGTCTGGCTGACGTGACCGGCGTGACGAGCGCCACCGACCCGTTCACGGCTCCCGCTGCCGAACGCACCCTCTCGCCCGACGGCCGAATCGGCTACGTGAGCGTCAGCATCACGGCGTCCGACCCGTCGAATGCGACGATCGCCGGCGTGCAGAAGGCGATGACGGCGGCCGAGACCAGCCACCTGCAGGTCGAGGCGTCATCGGGTCTCGTGCCGGACAGCTACGGCGCGTCGAGCCAGCTGGTCGGCATCGTCATCGCTTTCGTCGTGCTGCTGATCACCTTCGGGTCGTTCCTGGCGGCAGGGCTGCCACTTCTGACCGCCCTCTTCGGGCTGGGCACGAGCGTCGCCGCGATCTATGCCTCGTCGGCGTTCGTCGACCTGAACTCGACGGCGCCCCTCCTCGCGATCCTGCTGGCCCTCGCGGTCGGCCTCGACTACGCGCTCTTCATCGTCAACCGGCACCGGCGCAACCTGCTCTCGGGCATGGGCGTGCAGGAGTCGATCCGCCTCGCGGCCGGCACCGCGGGCTCGGCGGTCTTCTTCGCCGGAGCAACCGTCATCGTGGCACTCGCCGGCCTGTCGGTCGTCGGTGTCGGCTTCCTCAGCCAGATGGGCCTGTCGGCGGCTTTCGGCGTCTTCGTAGCCCTGCTGGTCTCGCTGACGTTCACGCCGGCGATCCTCAGCATCTCCGGCACGAAGGTGCTCAGCCGACGGGCACGCGGCCGGATCGGGCAGACGGCCGCCACGCTGCGGCGCACACCGGCCTCGCGGTGGGTCGCCCTCGTCACCCGTCGTCCCGTCGTCTTCACCGTCGCCGCGGTCGCCGTCCTCGCCATCCTGGCCGTGCCCGTCGCGGGCCTCCGCCTCGGCCTGCCGAACGACGGCACCGACCCGTCGGGCACCACGACGCGCGCGGCCTACGACCTCACCACCGAGGGCTTCGGGGCAGGATTCAACGGCCCCATCCTCGTCCTCGCGCAGCACGTCGACGCTGCGGACGTACCCGGTCTGATGAAGGCCCTCGATGTCCACGACGTCGTCCGGGTCGTTCCGTCCGGTCTGCACGGCACGGATGCGCTGTTCACCGTGATTCCGAAGACGGGGCCGTCGGATGCGGCCACCGAAACCCTCGTGCACGCCCTGCGCGGCTCCTCGGAGTCACTGGGCCTGCCTGCCACGGTGTCGCTGCAGGTGACAGGGGAGACAGCCGTGGCGATCGACATCTCGCAGCGCCTGCTCGACGCACTGCCGTTCTACCTCGCGCTCGTCGCCGGATTCGCCTTCCTGCTGCTGATGGTGGTGTTCCGTTCGCTGCTGATCCCGCTGAAGGCCACGCTGAGCTTCCTCCTCAGCTTCGGCGCGTCACTCGGCGCCACGGTGGCCGTCTTCCAGTGGGGCTGGCTCGGCACGCTCTTCCACGTCGACCCCGCGGCGCCCCTCTTGAGCTTCCTGCCCATCCTGCTGGTCGGGGTGCTGTTCGGGCTGTCGATGGACTACGAGATGTTCCTGGTCTCGGGCATGCGCGAGCGACGAGCGCAGGGGGACACCTCGCCGGTGGCCGTCTCGACCGGGTTCGCGAACGGCGCGAAGGTGGTTGCAGCGGCCGCCCTCATCATGATCGGCGTCTTCGGCAACGGGGCGATCGCCGGCCGCGGCACCATCCAGCCGTTGGCTTTCGCCCTCGCGGTCGGCGTGCTCGTCGACGCCTTCGTGGTGCGGATGACTCTGGTGCCCGCTGTCATGCGCCTGTTCGGCGACGGGGCGTGGTGGCTGCCGCGGTGGCTTGACCGCATTCTGCCCGATGCCGACATCGAGGGGGCGGGGCTCGATCGCAAGACGGCCGCTCTGCCCGCCGCCTCGCATTCTGAAGAGCTGGCTACTTCTCGAGCTTGAGCCAGATCACGCCGAGCGGTGGCAGGTTGACTTCGGCAGAGGCCGGCCTGCCGCCCCACGGCGTCTCGCTGGCGGTGACGCTGCCGAGATTGCCGACGCCCGACCCGCCGTACTCGGCCGCGTCGGTGTTCAGGATCTCGTGCCAGACGCCCGCGACGGGCAGCCCGAGACGCAGACGCACCGGCTGCCCCGAGAAGTTCGCGAACACGGCGATCTTCTCGCCCTCGGTGGTCTTGCGGAGGAACGCGACCACGCTCTGCTCGGCGAGGCCGCCGTCGATCCACTCGAAGCCCTCGGTGTCGAAGTCGTGCTGCCACAGGGCCGCTTCGGCGTTGTACACGGTGTTGAGCTCGCGCACCAGCGAGTGCAGCCCCTGGTGCGTCGGCTGGTCGAGCTCCCACCAGTCGAGCCCGCGCTCTTCGCTCCACTCGGAGGTCTGCCCGAACTCACTGCCCATGAAGAGCAGTTGCTTGCCGGGGTGACCCCACATGAAAGCGAGATAGGCGCGCAGGTTGGCGCGCTTCTGCCAGTCGTCACCGGGCATCTTGCCGAAGAGCGAACCCTTGCCGTGCACGACCTCGTCGTGGCTGATCGGCAGCATGAAGTTCTCGCTGAACGCGTAGACGAACGAGAAGGTGATCTCGTTGTGGTGGTAGCCGCGGTAGAGCGGGTCACGCTCGATGTACTCGAGCGAGTCGTGCATCCAACCCATGTTCCACTTCAGGCCGAAGCCCAGGCCGCCGTCGCTCGTGGGGCGCGTGACACCCGGCCACGACGTCGACTCCTCGGCGATCATCATGACACCGGGGTTGCGCTTGTAGGCCGTGGCGTTCGCCTCCTGCAAGAACGAGATCGCCTCGAGGTTCTCGCGGCCGCCGAACTTGTTCGGCACCCACTCGCCCTCGTTGCGGCTGTAGTCGAGATAGAGCATCGAGGCGACCGCGTCGACGCGGAGGCCGTCGATGTGGAACTCTTCGAGCCAGTAGACCGCGTTCGACACCAAGAAGTTGCGCACCTGCGAGTCGCCGAAGTTGAACACCAGGGTGCCCCAGTCGGGTTGCTCGCCGAGCCGCGGGTCACTGTGCTCGTAGAGCGCCTGCCCGTCGAACTTCGCCAGCGCCCACTCGTCCTTCGGGAAGTGCCCGGGCACCCAGTCCATGATCACGCCGATGCCGGCCTGGTGCAGGCGGTCGATCAGGTAGCGGAGGTCGTCGGGCGAACCGAAGCGCGACGTCGGCGCGTAGTAGCCCGACACCTGGTAACCCCACGAGCCGCCGAACGGGTGCTCGGCCAGCGGCAGGAATTCGACGTGAGTGAAGCCGAGGTCGCCGACGTAGCCGATCAGGTGATCCGCCAGCTCGCGATACGACAAGCCCGGGCGCCAGGATCCGACGTGCAGCTCGTACACGCTCATCGGCTTCGTCGACGGCTCGACGTCCGCCCGTGCCTCCATCCACGCGGCGTCCTCCCACTGGTGCGACGCCTTCGTGATCACCGAACCGGTCGCCGGAGGAATCTCGGCCTGGCGCGCCATCGGGTCGGCTCGCTCGACCCAGCGGCCGTCGGCGGCCAGGATCTCGTACTTGTAGGTGCCCGAGGTGAGCCCCGGCACGAAGAGCTCCCAGATGCCGTTGCCGTCCATGCGTCGCATCGAGTGGCCGACGCCGTACCAGCCGTTGAAGTCGCCCTTGATGCGCACGGCCTGCGCGTGCGGCGCCCACACGGCGAACGAGGTGCCGAGCACGCCCATGTTCTCGACGACGTGTGAACCCAGCATGCGCCAGAGGTTCTCGTGGCGACCCTCACCGAAGAGGTAGAGGTCGAGCTCGCCGACGGTCGGCCAGAAGCGGTACGGGTCGTCGCTCGTCCACGAGCCCCCGCCGGCGTAGGTCGCCTCGACCTGGTACGCGCCCGGCTCGATGATCGCCAGGGCCTCCCAGATGCCGTGCGACACGTGCGCCATCGCCAGCCGGCCGCCGTTCTCGATGACGAGGGTCACCGATTCGGCCAGCGGGCGCAGGACGCGCACGAGCACGCCGGCGTCGACGTGGTGCGGCCCGAGCACCTGATGGGGGTGAGGGTGCCTGCCGATCGAGACGAGGTAGGCCTCGTGGCCGTCGAGCGGGGGCACGAGAGGGGCGGGGGAGATGCTGGTGTCGGTCATGGGTGCTGCCTCCTAGGGGGCGCGGTTGAAGTCGACGCTGAGGATGTGGGCGGGCTCGACGAAGGCGTCGAGGCGCACGTAGTTGTCGTCGCCCCAGACCCAGGTCGCCTGCGTGATGAGGTCGCGCACGGTGAATCGAGTGCCGGGCTCGAGGCCCAGCGCTCGGAGATCGAGGTGGACGCTCGTCTCGCGGGCCGAATGCGGGTCGGTGTTGGCGACGACGATGACGGCGTCCGAGCGCCCCGACCGCACGTGGCGGCCGTCGATGAACTTCGAGTAGACCAGGATCGCGTCGTCGTCGCTCGAGTGCACGGTCAGGTTGCGCAGCTGCCGGAGGGCGGGGTGGCCCTGGCGGATACGGTTCAGTTGCGTGAGGTACGGAGCGATCGACGCGCCGGCGGCTTCCTCGGCCTGCCAGTCTCGAGGCTTGTACTCGTACTTCTCGTTGTCGATGTTCTCTTCCGAGCCCGGTCGCGCGACGTTCTCGATCAGCTCGTAGCCCGAGTACACGCCCCAGGTCGGCGAGGCCGTCGCAGCGATCGCGGCGCGCACCTTGTAGGCCGGCACGCCGCCGTACTGCAGGTAGGGCGTCAGGATGTCGTGCGTGTTGACGAAGAAGTTCGGGCGGAACCACGCACTGGTCTCGTGCGAGATCTCTTGGAGGTACTCCTCGAGCTCCCACTTGGCGTTCCGCCAGGTGAAGTAGGTGTACGACTGCTGGAACCCGACCTGAGCCAGGGCCTGCATCATGGCGGGTTTGGTGAACGCCTCGGCGAGGAAGACCGCTTCGGGGTGGTCGGTGCGGATGTCGGCGAGCAGCCACTCCCAGAAGTGCACGGGCTTGGTGTGCGGGTTGTCGACGCGGAAGATCGTGACGCCGCGGTCGATCCAGAAGCGCACGATCCGCAGGATCTCGCGGCTGATGCCCTCGTAGTCGTTGTCGAAGTTGAGGGGATAGATGTCCTGGTACTTCTTGGGCGGGTTCTCGGCGTAGGCGATGGTGCCGTCGGGCAGTGTCGTGAACCACTCGGGATGCGCGGCCACCCACGGGTGGTCGGGTGAGCACTGCAGGGCGAGGTCGAGGGCGAGCTCGAGGCCGGCGTTCTTCGCGGCGCCGACGAACCACTCGAAGTCGGCGAGCGTGCCGAGCTCGGGGTGCACGGCGTCGTGGCCGCCGTCGTCCGACCCGATCGCGTAGGGCGAGCCCGGGTCGTTCGGGCCGGCATCGAGCGAGTTGTTGGGGCCCTTGCGGAAGGTGCGGCCGATCGGGTGCACCGGGGGGATGTAGACGACATCGAAGCCCATCCGCGAGATGGCGGGAAGGCGCCGCGCAGCCGTCCGGAAGGTGCCGCTCTGCCACGACCCGTCGTCGCGCTTTCGCGCGCCCTCGCTGCGCGGGAAGAACTCGTACCAACTGCCGACAGCGGCCCGGCTGCGCTCGACACGCACGTGCTTCTTGGCGCTCTGGGTGATGAGGCTGGCCAGCGGGCGGGCGAAGAGGGCTGCGCCGAGGCGCGAGTCGGTGGCGATCCTGAGGCGGGCTGCCGGGCTCAGCCCCGCGTTGGCGAGGGCCTTGGCGCCGTCTCGCAGGAGGGCGTTGTCGGGGTCTCGCTTCGCGGCGCGCTGCAGCAGCTCGCTGCCCGTCGCGAAGACGTTGTCGATGTCCTGCTCGGCCGGGATCTTGATCTCGGCGGTGTGCAGCCACGTCGCCCAGTCGTCGGTCCACGCCTCGATCTGCCAGGTGTGGAGCCCCTCGGTTTCGAACAGCCACTCGGTGTGCCAGCGGTCGGTGCCGGGGATGCCCGCGGTCAGGCGGTGCCGCTGCACCGCGCCCGTCGGGTCGGTGACGACGAGCGCGGCGTCGATGATGTCGTGTCCCTCGCGGAAGACCGACCCCTCGAAGGGCACGACCTCGCCGACGAAGGCCTTCGTGTCGAAGGCGTCGTCAGGGGTTCGGGGAGGAGGCCCGAGATGGGGATCCGGCCGACTCGCGCCGTGATCGAGTTCTGCCCGGTTCTGGACTCTGTACGTGTCACCACGCCTCGACCGTACCCGGTCCGGCCACACGTCGGCCCCTGCGGGGGACGCGGGGGTGGGGCCGGGCCCGAAACGGGTGGCCCCCGGTTTGGGTGCATGCGCAGGCATGAAAGTGCTTGTCGGCACTATGGGGGACCGGTAATGTCGTCATCGCACCGGGAAAGCACGCGAAGCACGGTCTCGACGACCTCTTCGACGTCGACGCCCGGTGCCATCTCAGTCGTGTCGACTGTGATCGCATGCCAACCGGCGTGCCGGGTCCGCGCCCGAAGCGGACCCGCCACCGCGATCGTCGACGCGCCCGGACGCTCACCCTGTCTGCGCGCGCCAGTCGACTCTCCCTGGCGCGCCCGAACTCAGCGGAGACCCGAGATGTGTCGCCTCTGGATACCCGATCCGGGGGCGGCACTTCGGGCTCTGGGCCCGGATGTCAGGCGCCTCGACCCGTCTTCTGCTGCAGCCGGTCGATCTGCTCGCTGGCCTCGGCCTTCGTCATGTCGGCCGACAGCTCTTCGCCGGCCTGGCGGGCGAGGGTGTCGAGGTAGCTCTTCTGCGCGGCCGTGATCGGCTCGTCGCCGGTGACCCACTCTTCGGGGTCTTTCGATGCGGGGTTGGTCGGGTCGGGGTGCGTGCCGCCGAGGGTCTCTTCGCTGGATGTGTCGCTCATGGGCGACACGGTACGCGGCGCCACCGACGCTGTACCCCCGCGCTCAGCCGAGGGGCCGGAAAGCGTCAGGATCGGGCGACGGCCGCAGTCGCCGGGGTTCTTGGGGATGCCGTCACGACGCCTTCCAGAGCGTCACCGTCGGCCCGAGCACGTCGTACTGGTCACCGGGCGCTCGAGGCGCCACCTCGAAGGCGTCGCCGCTCGTCCACAGCGGCTCGTAGGCGGTGACGCCCTCGTGGTCGGGCAGCGTGACCGTGACGCCCGACTCCGAACCGTGCACGACCACGAGCACCCGGTTGAACTCCTCGATCTCGGGGGTCGACGCGGCCAGGTAGAGCAGGGTGCGGCGGTGCGGATCGTTCCATGCGTCGTCGGGCATGGGCGCCCCGTCGGCGGCGTACCAGCTCATGTCGGTGGCCGAGAGCGTGACCGTTCCCTCCGCCCCGAACCGGCTGGGCCGCAGCGCCGGGTTCTGACGGCGGTGACGGATCAGTGCCTTGGCGTCGGCGAGCAGCGCGGCCTTCTCGTCGTCCAGCTGCCAGTCGACCCATGACGTCTCGTCGTCGCTGCAGTAGCCGTTGTTGTTGCCCCGCTGAGTGCGGCCGATCTCGTCGCCCGCCGTCAGCATGGGCACGCCTGCCGAGAGGAAGAGAGTCGCGAGCAGATTGCGCGACGCGCGCTGACGGGCGTCCAGGATCCATGGGTTGTCGGTCGGCCCCTCGGCGCCGTGGTTGAACGAGCGGTTGTCGTCCGTGCCGTCGCGGTTGTCCTCGCCGTTCCGCAGGTTGTGCTTGGCGTCGTACGAGACGAGGTCGGCAAGCGTGAAGCCGTCGTGGGCCGTCACGAAGTTGACGCCCGCGAGGGGCCCCCGCTCGCGCGTGTAGATGTTGCTCGAGCCCGAGAACTTCGAGGCGAAGCTTCCGAGGCCGTTGGGGGCGGTGCCGCCGACGCGGGCGTCGGCGATGTCGCGCAGCCAGAAGTCGCGGGCCCGGTTGCGGAAGCGGTCGTTCCACTCGCTCCAGCCCGCAGGGAAGTTGCCCGTCTGCCACCCGCCGAGACCGACGTCCCAGGGCTCGGCGATGAGCTTGACGCCCGTGAGCGCGTCGTCGTCGCGGATCGCCGCCAGCAGCGGGTCGTCCTGCGAGAACACCGCATCGGGGCCGCGGCCGAGGGTCGCGGCGAGGTCGAAGCGGAACCCGTCGATCTGCACGTCGTTCGCCCAGTAGCGCAGCGAGTCGAGCACGAGGCGCGCGCCCGCGGGCGTCGACGTGTCGACCGTGTTGCCGCAGCCGGTGACGTCGATCGGGTGCCCGAGGTCGTCGTGGCGGTAGTAGCTGCCGTCGAGGCCCCGAAGACTCGTCACGGGGCCGCCGTCCTCGCCCTCCTCCGCGGTGTGGTTGTAGACGACGTCGAGCCAGACTTCGATGCCCGCGGCGTGCAGCAGCCGCACCATTCCCTTGAACTCGCGGAGGATCGCCGACGGACCGCCCAGCTGCGCATCGCGCGATGCATACCCGGCGTGGGGTGCGAAGTACGACAGCGTGTTGTAGCCCCAATAGTTTTCGAGCCCCTGCGCCACGAGCCGCTGCTCGTCGACGTGCTGGTGCACCGGCAGCAGCTGAATCGCCGTGATGCCGAGGTGTTTCAGGTGGGCGATGGTGCTGTCGTGGGCGAGCCCTGCGTAGGTGCCGCGGAGGTCGTCGGGCACGTTCGGCGCGAGCCGCGTGAGACCGCGCACGTGCGCCTCGTACACGACCGTGTGATCGAGCGGGGTGTGCGGTTTGCCGACGCCGCCCCAGTCGAACGAGTCGTCGATGACGACGCCGCGCCAGCCGCCGCTGCCCGTGCGGGCGAGGCCCCGCGCGTACGGGTCGAGCAGGTCGACGTTCGCGTCGAACGGCGTCACGACGCCCTCGTCGGAGAGCGGCTCGCCATCGGCCCGCAGCCAGTAGCGGCGGCCCGGCACAAGTCGCGGGTCGGAGCCCGTCCACACGTCGTGGGCGTCGCGCATCAACGGCACGACGCGCTCGGAGGGTGCGTCGTCGATCACGAGGTCGATCGAGGTGGCCGCACTCGACCAGATGCGAAGCGTCGGCCCGTCGGGCCCGTGCTGCACGCCGAGGTCGCGCAGCGGGTCGACGAGGGCGGGAGCTTCGCTCTGGAGGTCGACGTCAGACACGCGTTCTAGAGTAGTAACAGCGACGGTGTCCGATTTACGACATCCGAAACACCCGTGAAATCTGGGCTGGAGGCACAGCGATGGCGGTCTATCTCGACCACGCGGCGACCACGCCCATGCTGCCTCGGGCCATCGACGCGTACACGACGTCCCTCGCGACGGTCGGCAACCCGTCGTCGATCCACAGCGACGGCCAGCACGCCAAGCGCGTGCTCGAAGAAGCCCGCGAGACAGTGGCGGCCTCGCTCGGCTGCGACCCGATCGAGGTCGTCTTCACTTCGGGCGGCACCGAGGCTGTCAACCTCGCGATCAAGGGGCTGTGGTGGGCGAGGCAGAGCGACCGGCCGAGGCCTCGCATCCTGGTGCCCGGCGGTGAGCACCACGCGACGGTCGACACCGTCGAGTGGCTCGAGCGCTACGAGGGGGCCGTTGTCGAGTGGATCCCGCTCGACGAGCGCGGTCGCATAGACGTCTCGGCCCTGGCGGCGGCGTTCGACGCCCACGACGATGTGGCGCTGGTCAGCTTCCTCTGGGCGAACAACGAGGTCGGCACGATCGAGCCCGTGGCCGAGATCGTCGCCCTGGCGAAGCAGCACGGCGTGCCGGTGCACTCCGACGCGGTTGCGGCCTACGGGCAGGTGCCCCTCGGCTTCCGCTCGTCCGGGCTCGACGCGCTCAGCGTGTCGGCGCACAAGATCGGCGGCCCCATCGGCATCGGCGCGCTCGTCCTCTCGCGCTCCACGACGGTCGTCCCTCTCATCCACGGCGGCGGGCAGCAGCGCCAGGTGCGATCGGGCACGCAGGATGCCCCGGCCGCGGTCGCCTTCGCAGTGGCGGCTGCGGAGGTGGCCGAGCCGACGCACGCCCTGTCGTATGCACGCCTGCGCGACCGGGTGATCAGGGGGGTGCAGGAGGCCGTGCCCTCGGCGATCCTGCGCGGCGACCCGGTCGATCGGCTGCCGGGCAACGCGCACTTCACCTTCCCTGGCTGCGAGGGCGACTCGCTGCTCTTCCTGCTCGACGCCGCGGGTGTCAGCGTCTCGACCGGCTCGGCCTGCCAGGCCGGCATCCCCGAGGCGTCGCATGTGCTGCTCGCCATGGGGCTCGACGACGACGAGGCGCGCGGCGCCCTCCGCATCACGGTCGGTCACTCGACCACCGAGGCCGACGTCGACGCCTTCCTCGCCGCGCTGCCCGGGGCCGTCGCGCGGGCCACGACGGCGGGCTATGCCGACCGCGCCCCGCAGCTCGGTCGCTGACCGCCGGTCGCTGACACCCGGTCGCCGACACCCGGTCGCCATCGGGGTGGTCGTCGCCGGCCTCATCCGGGCTCTCGCCGACGTCGGCCGCTCCGTCGAGGGCGCCGGCACATCGCTCCACGACCGGCTCGACGGGGCGGCGAACGCTCTCGGCAAGGTCCCGCTGATCGGCGGCGCGGCGAGTGCACCTCTCGAGAATGCCGGGGGTGCGGGCACCGCCCTCGCCGACGCCGGCAGGCAGCAGCAGGATCTCATCGGTCACCTGGCGCTGGCGGCCGGCCTGATCCTCGCCATCGTGCCCAGCCTCGTGATCCTGCGCTTCTGGCTCGTGCGCCGGGTGCGTTTCGCCCGGGGCGCCGCTGAGGCCCGCAGGCTCTCGAAGAGCGACGGCGGCCTGCAGCTGCTCGCCTTCAGAGCCCTCGTGGCCGGCGACACCGCCGAGCTGATGCGGATGACACCGAACCCCATAGCGTCGTGGAGCGCCGGCGACGCCCTCGAGCAGCGGCTGCTGGCCGAGCTCGCGCTGCGCGACGCGGGCGTCCTCCGTTGAGCCCGGGTGGCGTCGGGCCGCCCCGGTGGACTCGCTTTTCATGTCAGGCGGCTCGTGCCGCCCGGCCGCGAAGCGCAGCACCGGTAGATTGATAACCATGATCGAGCTCGACTTCTCCGACCGGATCGCGGCCCTCCGCTCCACCTTCGCCGACATCTCCGCCGTGATCGGAGTCGACCGCCTCGAGACCGAGATCGCGTCTCTCGAGCAGGAGGCGTCGGATCCTGCCCTCTGGAACGACACCGACAACGCCCAGCGCGTGACGAGCGATCTCAGCCACCGCAAGTCCGAGCTCGACAAGATCACGAACACCGGTCAGCGGCTCGACGACCTCGAGGTGCTCGTCGAGCTGGCGAACGAGGGCGACGACCAGGAGTCGGCCGACGAGGCCGAGGCCGAGCTGAAGAGCATCCAGTCGATGATGGACACCCTCGAGATCCAGACCCTGCTCGACGGCGAGTACGACCCGCGCCCCGCCGTCATCACCATCCGTTCGGGCGCCGGCGGCGTCGACGCGGCGGACTTCGCCGAGATGCTGCTGCGCATGTACCTCCGGTACGCCGAGCAGCACGGCTTCAAGACCACGGTGATGGACACCAGCTACGCCGAAGAGGCCGGTATCAAGTCGGCCACGTTCGAGGTCGACGCGCCCTACGCCTTCGGCACGCTCAGCGTCGAGGCCGGCACTCACCGGCTCGTCCGCATGTCGCCCTTCGGCGCTGCGGGCAAGCGCCAGACCAGCTTCGCCGCGGTCGAGGTCATCCCGCTGATGGAGGAGACCGAGTCGATCGAGATCCCCGAGAACGACATCCGGGTCGACGTCTTCCGTTCGTCGGGGCCCGGTGGCCAGTCGGTCAACACGACCGATTCCGCGGTGCGCATCACCCACCTCCCGACCGGCACCGTCGTCTCGATGCAGAACGAGAAGAGCCAGATCCAGAACCGCGCCGCCGCAATGCGGGTGCTGCAGTCTCGCCTCCTGCTGCTGCAGAAGGAGGCCGAGAACGCGAAGAAGAAAGAGCTCGCGGGCAACATCACCGCGAGCTGGGGCGACCAGATCCGCTCGTATGTGCTCGCGCCGTACCAGATGGTCAAAGACCTCCGCAGCGAGTACGAGGTCAACAACCCGTCGAACGTCTTCGACGGCGACCTCGACGGGTTCATCTCGGCGGGCATCCGCTGGCGCAAGCGGTCCGACGACGAATGACGGCGCCCGGTGTGGGGCCCGCGTTCGGCCCGCACTCAGGTGATTGCGAGGCTCGCCCGAGAGGCGCGCCTCCTGCCGAAACGAGCGATCACTGCCTAGTCTTGCCCCGTCATGATTCGCTTTGATGAGGTCTCCAAGTTCTATGCCGGCAACCCCCGCCCGGCACTCAACGGGATCACCCTTGAAATCCTCAAGGGTGAGTTCGTCTTCCTCGTCGGCGCCTCCGGGTCCGGCAAGTCGAGCTTCCTGCGCCTCGTTCTGAAAGAAGAGAAGCCCTCCAAGGGGCAGATCCACGTGCTGGGCCAGCGGCTCGGCACCCTTTCGAGCCGCAAGGTGCCCTACTTCCGCCGCAACCTCGGCGTCGTCTTCCAAGATTTCCGGCTGCTGCCGCAGAAGTCCGTCTTCGACAACGTCGCCTTCACCCTGCAGGTGATCGGCAAGAGCCGCGGCTACATCCAAGAGGCGGTGCCAGACGTGCTCAAGATGGTCGGCCTGGCCGGTAAGGCGCAGCGCCTGCCGCACGAGCTGTCGGGTGGTGAGCAGCAGCGTGTCGCGATTGCCCGTGCAATCGTCAACCGCCCCGCGATCCTGCTGGCCGACGAGCCCACCGGTAACCTCGACCCCTCGACCAGCGCCGGCATCATGACGCTGCTCGACCGCATCAACGCGTCGGGCACCACCGTGCTCATGGCCACCCACGACGCGGGCATCGTCGACCAGATGCAGCGGCGCGTGATCGAGCTCTCGGGCGGGACGATCGTGCGCGACGAGCGCTCGGGCGGCTACCAGACGCAGGCGGTGCCCATCCAGCAGGTGGGGCAGGATGCCTCGGCTCCTGTCACGCAGGGCGTCCCGACCCAGTCGGTGCCCGCCCCGCAGCTCGACACCTCGTCGGTCTCGGCGCAGGCCGTCCCCACCTGGGGAGCCGACAAATGAGGCTCGGGCTCGTCTTCAGCGAGGTCGGCTCAGGCCTCCGTCGCAACCTTTCGATGGTGATCTCCGTCGTGCTCGTCACCTTCATCTCGCTGACCTTCGTCGGCGTCGCGGTGCTCATGCAGATGCAGATAAACCAGATGAAGGGCTACTGGTACGACAAGGCGCAGGTCGCCGTCTACCTCTGCACCGATACCGACACGACCGGCAATTGCACGGGCGCGAAGGCCACGACCGACCAAGAGGCGCAGGTCAAGGCGCAGCTCGAGTCGACGACGCTCAAGCCGTACATCAAGAAGTTCTACTTCCAGAACCAGACGCAGGCCTACGACCAGTTCAAGAAGCAGTTCGCGAACAGCCCGGCCACCGAGTTCGTCCAGCCGTCGTACCTCAACGAGACGTTCTGGGTGAACCTCAAGAACCCTTCGCAGTCGGATGTGCTGATCGAGAGCATGTCGAATCAGGCCGGCGTGCAGAGCGTGGTCGACCAGAGGGGCTATCTGGCGCCGATCTTCGCGGTGCTCAACGCGGCCAGTTATACGGCCATCGGCATAGCCGTCCTGATGCTCATCGCCGCGGTGCTGCTGATCGCCACGACCATCCGATTGTCGGCGTTCAGCCGGCGGCGCGAGTTGGGCATCATGAGACTCGTCGGCGCGTCGAACCGGTTCATCCAGACGCCGTTCATCCTCGAGGGGGTGATCGCCGCGCTCGTGGGATCGGTTCTCGCGGGAGGCGCGATCTACCTCATCGTGAAGTTCTTCGTGCGCGACTACCTGGCGGTGTCGTTCAACTCGACGCCGTTCGTCGGGATGAGCGCGACAGTGTTCGTGGTGCCGCTTCTGATCGTGATCGGGGCCGTGCTGGCCGCGCTCTCGGCGAACGTGGCGATCCGGCGCTACCTGAAGGTCTGATCCGCCCCGTATACTGGAGGGCTGCCCTGGACAGGGCGGCAATCATCAGCACGGAGCAACAGGAGCGAGCCATGCCGAAGGGCACCTCAGATCGAGACAAGGGCGAGAAAGTCGTCGCCACGAATCGGCGTGCCCGCTTCGACTACCTCATCGACGACACCTACGAGGCCGGCATCGTGCTCACGGGCACCGAGGTCAAGGCCCTGCGCCAGGGTCGGGCGTCGCTCGTCGACGGGTACGGCTTCGTCGACGGCGGCGAGATCTGGCTCGACGCGGTGCACATCCCCGAATACACCGAGGGAACCTGGAACAACCACTCGCCGCGTCGCAAGCGCAAGCTGCTGCTGCACAAAGAGCAGATCATCAAGATCAGTCACAAGACCAAAGAGGGCGGCTACACCCTCGTGCCGATGCGCATCTACTTCAGCGACGGGCGGGCGAAGGTCGAGCTCGCGGTGGCAAAGGGCAAGAAAGAGTACGACAAGCGCCAGACGCTGCGCGAGCGCACCGACAAGCGCGAGGCGGATCGGGCGATGTCGGCTCGACGCAACCTCGGCGACTGAGCTACGATAGAAGGCCGCGTCAGCGCGGCACGAATGGCGGCGAGAGCCGCTTCACAACTGCACAGAGCACGACAGAGGCCCACTCAGGGGGATGATCGGTTTCGACATCGCCTGTATGCGAACGAGAAGCGGGCCGAGGATCCAGGGTTATCTCGTAAACGATCTCTGGAAAACAATAAGTGCCAATAAATCGCGCACTGACTTCGCTCTCGCTGCGTAAGCAGTAGAGCCACATAAGTCCGTCAGACCGGAGACTGCTCTCTATCCGGACCCTGACGTCAGCTAGAGGGCTTGCTGAACGGTTGCGCCACAGGGCCGTTCGGGACTTGCACTGTGACTGGGCCCGTCCACCTAGATGCCGGTAGCAAAGGTGGGGGCCGAGTAGAACGACTCATCCGGCTACGCCCGTAGAATGCGTTCAATCTCAGCGATGGACGGGGGTTCAATTCCCCCCATCTCCACCATCGGCCTCTGTCGTGCCACTGTGTCTCTTCGCTGGCGTCCCCGCCGCCAGCGCTCCTTCGGGCGACTGTGGGCTTCCGTCAGCGGCCGAGGGGGGCCGGCTCGGTCGGCAACTGTGTCGGCGCGCCGTACCGCCAGGTCATGGCAGTGATCGCGATGGCCCCGGCCGCCAGGATCGACGCGAGCACCACCATCTGGAACTCCGCGGCGCCCAACGGCGACGCACCCCCGAAGACCGCGCCGACGAAGGCCCCCGGCAGCGTCACGATGCCCGTGGTGCGCGTCTGGTCGGTCGACGGGATGATCGCCGACGACGAGGCCGAACGCACGACGCCCTGAGCCGCCTGCCGCGGCGTCGCCCCGAGGGCGAGCCAGCCCTCGACCTCGTCTCGCCCCGACAGCAGCTGGCTGCCGAGCAGTCGCCCCATCAGCGTCGTCACCGTCATCACGTTGCCGACGATGATGCCGCCGAGCGCGAGCGCGTAGCGCGGGCTCAGGTCGACCGCGCCCAACGCGAAGACGATCACGACCGGCACACCCGCCGACACGACCACGGTGAGCACCAGGAAGGGCAGCGCCCGTCGCTCGAGCTTCAGCCGCGTGTAGACCGTCCAACTTGCTGCCAGGACCATCGCGGTGAGGAAGAGCGCCACCCATACCGGGCTCTGGATCACGCCCACGAGGATCAGGCTCAGAATGCCCAGCTGCACCGCGGCCCGTACGATGGCCCACGGCTGCAACCAGGGGTGCTCCAGTCGCAGCGAGAAGACGATGGCGCCCGTCAGCACCACGAGAGCCGCCACTGCGATTCCGGTCGAGCCGAGCGTCACGCGCGAGCTACCGGGAGTTCGAGCACCATCGTGGTGCCCTCGGTCGAGGTCGAGTCGACGCGCACGTTGCCGCCCTGGCGGTCGGCGATGTCTTTCACCAGCGCGAGGCCGATGCCGAAGCTCGGGCGCATCGGTAGGGCGGAGCCCGGCTCGTCGTCGGCCGTCATCGACGGGTCGGAGTGGGCGAACCTCTCGAACACGCGGTTCGGCTCGATGCCGGTGATTCCGGGCCCCTCGTCGGCGACGCTCAGGACGAAGCGCGGGCCATGGGCCCCCGCCGTGATGCGAACGGTGCCGCCCCGGGGCGAGTGCCCGATGGCGTTGTCGACGAGGGCGATCACGCAGCGCCGGAGGCTGGTCGGGGGCACCGACAGGCGCGTGGCATCCTGCGCCTCGAAGTCGAGGGTGACGCCGCGTTCGGACGAGAGGATCGTCAGCGACGCGACGGCCTCCTCGACGATCGGGAGGGCTTCGACGGCTCCCGACGTCGTGACCGGGCCGCCGGCTGCGAGCAGCAGGTCGTTGACGATGTCGACCAGGGCTTTGGAGTCGGCCCGCAACTCGGCGACCGTTGCCATCGTGGCGTCACGGTCAGGAGGGCTCACCGCCCCGAGACGCCTCTCGAGCACCTGCAGTCGCGCATCGAGCACAGCCAGTGGTGTGCGCAGCTCGTGGCTCGCATCCGCCACGAACTGGTGCTGCAGCCGAAGCGCGGTGCCGAGGGGCTTCACCGCCCGCCGCGCGATGATCCAGCTCACGAGCCCGGCGAAGACCACGGCGCCGATGCCGAGGATCACGAGCGCCTGCAGCACGTCGGTCGAATCGACGTAGACGTGCGGGCCTGTGCTGTGGTCGTTGTCGATCTGCTCGCGCGGCTGCGCCTGGTGCAGCAGGAAGACGATGGCGATGACCACGATGCCGAGCACGAGCACCGCGGAGGCGAGCATGATCTGCCAGCCGATCGACCGGGAGGCGGCACGGGTGGCCAGCGCATCCTGATCCTGCGTTCCCTGGCCGTGCCGGAGCGACGGCCCTCGGCGTCGAACGACGGCCATCACAGGGTGCCCAGTCGGTAACCCCGATTGCGGATGGTCAGCACGACCTCTCTGTCGGTCTTGCGGCGCAGATAGTGCACGTAGGTGTCGACCGTGCCGGGTTTCTCACCGGCGGGGAAGGCGACCCGCAGGAGGTGTTCGCGCGAGAAGGTGCGGTCGGGCTCGCGGGCGAGCACCCCGAGCAGGTCGGACTCGCGCTCGGTGAGCACGATGTGGTCGCCGTAGGGCGACGAGAGCACGTGCTCGTCGGGGGCGAAGCGCCAGCCGCCGATCTGGATCCAGACGCCTGATGCGCTGAACGTGCGGGTGAGGGCTCGCAGGCGCGCCAGCAGCTCGTCGAACTCGAACGGCTTGACGAGATAGTCGTCCGCCCCGGCGTCGAGGCCGTCGACGCGGTCGCCGACCGTGCCGAGGGCCGTCAGCATCAGGATGGGCGACGTGACCCGGCCGCGACGGAGGCGCTCGACGATGCCGAGCCCGTCGATGGAGGGCAGCCGGCGGTCGATCACCAGCACGTCGAAGTCACCGTCGAGGCCTGCGACGAGGCCGTCCCTCCCGTCGACGTGACGCGTCACGTCGTAGACCTCGGCGAGCACCTCTTCGATGAGAGGGCCGAGCGCAGGGTCGTCTTCGATCAGGAGGAGACGAGGCCGCTGCGCGAAGGAATGTTCAACGCCCATGGTGCGAGGCTAGCGGAGCGGAGAGGGACGACATCGAGGTAAGTGTGCCCGGTGCGCGCCCAGAATGGGCCAAGACCGCGACGGCTCCTTCTGGCGGGTATACCCTCGGGGGTATCTCGTCGCACTTGCGCTCGAGTTCCGAGACATCAGGAGGTGGGCGTGTTCGTCCTCGACGCAGCGCTACGCGCACTGGTGGCGGCCGGATCGATGGGGTGGGAGATCCTGTGGCCCCTGATCCTCGGCTTCACCCTCTCGGGCGTCATTCAGGCGGTGGTCCGCACCGAGCGCATCACGAAGCTGCTGAACGACGACTCGCCGCGGGCGCTCTCGGTGGCCACCGGCCTCGGTGCACTGTCCTCGTCGTGCAGCTACGCTGCCGTCGCGCTCGCCCGCGCGCTCTTCCGCAAGGGCGCGTCGTTCTCGTCGGCGATGGCCTTCGAGATCGCCTCGACCAACCTCGTCGTCGAGCTCGGGCTCATCCTCGCGTTCGTGCTCGGCTGGCAGTTCACGGTCGCCGAGTTCGTGGGCGGGCCGCTCATGATCCTGCTGGTCGCCCTCGGCTTCCGTCTCTGGATGCGCGGCAAGGTCGCCGAGTCCGCACGCGAGCAGGCCGATCGCGGCCTCCCAGGATCGATGGAGGGCCACGCGGGCATGGACATGTCGGTCGGAGGCGACCAGGGCTTCTGGCGACGACTCTTCTCGAGGCCGGGAATCGTGTCGACGTCGCAGTACTTCGTCATGGACTGGGCCTCGGTGCTGCGCGACATCGTGATCGGGCTGCTGATCGCCGGCTGCTTCGACGCGTGGGTGCCGAAGGTGTGGCTCCAGACCGTGTTCGCCGTGCACGACCCCGGCGTGGCGTTCGTGATCGGGCCGCTGGTCGGGCCGATCCTGGCCGCCGTCAGCTTCGTCTGCTCGGTCGGCAACGTGCCGCTGGCCGCGGTGCTCTGGAACGGCGGCATCTCGTTCGGCGGTGTGATCAGCTTCATCTTCGCCGACCTCATCATCGTGCCGATCATCATCATCTACCGTCGGTACTACGGCGGGCGCGCGGCCTTCCGCATCACGGCGATCTTCTACGGCGCGATGGTCGTGGCCGGCTACCTCGTCGAGATCGTCTTCACCCCGCTGCACCTCGTGCCGCGCGAGCGCGACGTCACGATCGTCGACGCCGGCGTCTCGTGGAACTACACCACCTGGCTCGACATCGGCTTCCTCGTGATCGGGGCGCTGCTGCTGATCGTCTTCGTGCGCTCGGGCAGCTGGTCGATGCTGTCGATGATGGGCGGGGCGCCGGACGCGGGGCACGATCACGGGGAGATGGGGCACGAACACGGGGGTGTGTCGCACGACGAGCCGAAGGCGGACGAGACCCCGCACGATCACGCCGGCCACCATCACTAGCCCGTCTGCCGGGCTGGCTCCGGCCGGCTGACGTCGAAAGGGCGCAATCGCATCGCGAGTCGGCCCCGGCCATGCGTCTTCGCCCTCTCCGCACCGACGACCGCCGGCGAGCCTCAGGTGTGGGGGAGAGCGATCGCCTCGACTACAGCGGGGTGCAGGATGCCATTGGTCGCCAGGGCGGACCCGTGCCAGATCCCGTCCCGCCGTCGATGCCGCCGAAAGAGCCCCCGGCCTCGATGACGATCGGGTACAGCGCCGCCATGTCGTACGGCTGAAGGTCGAACTCGCCCGAGATGTCGATCGCCCCCTCGGCGACCAGCATGTACGACCAGAAATCCCCGTACGCCCGGGTGCGCCACACCTGCCGCGCGAGCGACAGCAGCTGCTCGGTGCGCCCGGCCTCCATCCAATACTGCAGGCCGCTGTAGCTGAGGCTGGCCTCGGCCAGGGTCGCGACCGCGGAGACGTGCAGTCGGCGGGGCTCCGTGCCCGATCCTGCCTCGAGCGCGAACGCGCCGCCGCCGGACGTCGCCCACCAGCGCCTCTGAAGAGCCGGGGCGCTCACGACGCCGACCACCGGGACACCGTCGACGACGAGAGCGATGAGCGTCGCCCACACGGGCACGCCGCGCATGAAGTTGGCGGTGCCGTCGATCGGGTCGACGATCCACTGGCGCTGCGGCTGGGCGGTGACGCCCTCTTCAAGTGAGCCGGACTTGCCCGACTCCTCGCCGAAGAAGGCGTCGGTCGGGCGCTCGGATGCGAGGACCGCGCGGATCCTGCCCTCGACTGCCCGGTCGGCGTCGGTCACGTGCGTGTGATCGGCCTTGAGCGACACGTCGAGGTCGGCCGCCCGGTAGCGCGCGAGGCTGATCGCGTCGGCCTCGTCGGCGAGCCGGAGGGCCAGCGCGAGGTCGTCGGCGTGGCCGGTCACGGGGCTGTCTGCAGGCGTGGAAGTCACCCCGCCAGCGTATCGAGCCTCGGGTGGCGCCGAAGTCGCGCTTCGGCCGCTCGGAGTGACGAGAGGCAGGATGACCTGCGATCTCGCGGCGCAGGCAACGGGCGAGGGCCGACGGCTCAGCCGGTGACGGCCCCGCCCTTCGACTCGATCAGCGACAGCAGCGACTCGAGCCGCTCGCGCCCGATCGTGCCCAGCTCGCCGTCTTCGACGCGGTCGACGATCTCCCAGTCGTGCGCCTCGGTCAGCGGGATGCCCGCGGGGGCCTTGTATGAAGCGGGCACGCCGGCTGCCTCGCGCTCGGATGGCGAGGCGGGCAGGATGGCGTGCGAGGCGAACGACCGCAGGATGTTCTCGGGGTCGACGTGCCCGAGCCCGAACGACCGCACGCCCGGCGTGTCGATGATCCAGCCGCCCGACGGCACCTTGAACGAGACCGTGGACGACGACGTGTGACGCCCACGCCCCGTGACGGTGTTGACGACGCCGACGGCGCGGTTCGACCCGGTCAGCGCGTTGACGAGGGTCGACTTGCCGACGCCCGAGTGGCCCACGGTCACCGTGACGTGATCGTCGAGCACGGCGCGCAGCCCCGCCAGCTCCTCCTCGGAGAACCGCGCCGACGACGACGTCAGGATGCGCAGATCCAGACACGAGAAGTGGGCCGCGAACGGCGCAGGGTCGGCCAGGTCGGTCTTGGTGATCACCAGGATCGGCTCGACTCCGGCATCGAAGGCCGCCACCATGTAGCGGTCCACGAGTCGCGGTCTCGGCTCCGGGTCGGCCGCGGCCACGACGATCAGCATCTGGTCGGCGTTCGCGACGATCACGCGCTCGACGGCGTCGGAGTCGTCGGCGCTCCGCCGCAGGAGCGTGGACCGCTCGTGCACTCGGACGATCCGAGCGAGCGAGCCCTCGTCGCCGCTCGTGTCGCCGACGAGGTCGACCCGGTCGCCGGTGACGACCGACTTCTTGCCGAGTTCGCGGGCGCGGGTCGTCGTGATCTCGCGCTCGTCGGGGGTGCCGGCGTCCATCAGCACGCCGTAGCGGCCGCGGTCGACGGTCCAGACCACGCCCTCTTCGGCCTCCGAGTAGGCCGGGCGCTGCTTCGTGCGGGGCCGGTTGCCCTTTGGGTTCGGCCTGACGCGCACCGACGACTCGTCGTACTCGGAGTACTCGCCCTCGTCGTCGCCCGTATCTGAACCGTCGTCCCACCAGCTCATGTGGCCGGGCCCTCCACCAACAGCACCGGCGCCTACAAGAACCCGAGCAGGCTCGTGTCGGCCGGGCTCACGCTCACGGTGCGTCCGAGCATCGCCGTCCACAGCTCGACGAACTGCGGCAGCGTCTTCGACACGACGCGCACGTCGTCGAGTTCGACGTTCGGCACGGCGAGCCCGATGATCGCGGCGGCATGGGCCATGCGGTGGTCTTCGTAGGTGCGCCACTGGCCGGCGTGCAGCGGTGAGGGCTCGATGTGCAGACCGTCCTCCAGCTCGGTGACGGCGCCGCCGAGTGCGTTGATGTCATCGGCGAGAGCCTTGAGGCGATCGGTCTCGTGGCCGCGCAGGTGGCCGATACCCGTGATCGTGCTGGGCTCCGACGCCAGCGCCGCGAGAGCGACGAGCGCGGGCGCGAGCTCCCCACCGCGTGAGAGATCGAGGTCGACGCCGGGCAACGATCCGCCGCCGATGAGACCCGCACCGCAGTCGACGGTGAGCGTGTGGCCCTCACGGGTGACGGTTGCGCCCCAGAGCGGCAACAGGTCTTCGAGATCGCCGCCGACCTGGGTGGTCTCGGCCGGCCAGTGCGGCACCGACACCCGGCCACCGGCGACGAGGGCTGCGATGAGGAAGGGAGCGGCGTTCGAGAGGTCGGGCTCGATCGTGACATCGCGGCCCAGGATCACCGACGGGGGAACGGCCCAGACACCGGGCTCGGACGAGTCGACGGTCACCCCGCGCTCGGCCAGTGCGTCGATGGTCATCTCGATGTGCGGCAGGCTCGGCAGCGTCTCGCCGGTGTGGCGGAGAACCAAGCCCGCGGTGAACCGCGGCGCGGCCAGCAGCAGACCCGAGACGAACTGGCTGGAGGCGGACGCGTCGATGCTGATCTCGCCGCCCTCGATCGCCCCGGTGCCGTAGAGGCTGAACGGCAGAGTGCCGCGGCCGTCGTCCGAGACATCGACGCCGAGAGCGCGAAGCGACTCGATGGTGGTCTTCATCGGGCGGCGGCGGGCGTTCACGTCGCCGTCGAACGTGACCGGCCCCCGGGCCAAGGCGGCCAGGGGCGGCATGAAGCGCATGACCGTGCCGGCGAGGCCGCAATCGACCGACGTCCCGCCGGTCAGCTCACCCGGGGTGACGAGGAGGTCGGGGCCGAATGCGCTGCCGTTCGGCACCTCGTCGATCGTCGTGCCGACGCTCTTCAGCGCCTCGACCATGAGGGCGCTGTCACGCGAGTGCAACGGCAGGCGCAGCAGGGAGGGGGAGTCGGCCAGAGCGGCCAGGACGAGCTCGCGATTGGTGAGCGATTTCGATCCTGGCAGCGACACCGTCGCCGTGACCGTGCCGCTGGCGCTGGGCGCGACCCAGAAGCCCTCGTCGACAGTGGCCTTCTTGACGGTCTCGCCGCCGCCGCCGTCGTCGTAGGGGCTGAACTCGGGGTCGGAATACCTGAATACCTGCATCGGTTGTCAAGGGTAATGCACGCCTATCCAGGAGGACCCGTGGCAGCTGTGATGACACGACCGGCTCCGACTCTCGCTCAACTAGAATCGGTGCTGATGAGCACCCCCACTGATGCAGCGCCCGACGACCTGACGCCGACCGAGACGACCCCCGAGGCCAAAGCCGCGGAGGCGACTGAAGTGCGAGCGCTCTTCGAAGAGCAGGCGCTGCCGTTCATGGACCAGCTCTACGCCGCGGGCATGCGTATGACGCGCAATCCGGCCGACGCCGCCGACCTGGTGCAAGAGACGTACGTCAAGGCGTTCGCCGCCTTCGCGCAGTTCACGCAGGGCACGAACCTGAAGGCCTGGCTGTATCGCATCCTGACCAACACGTTCATCAACACCTACCGCAAGAAGCAGCGCGACCCCTACCAGGGCACGATCGACGAGCTCGAAGACTGGCAGATGGGCGGTGCCACCAGTGCGACGCTCACCACGACGTCTCGCTCGGCCGAGGCCGAAGCCATCGACCACCTTCCCGACAGCGCCGTCAAAGACGCGCTGCAGAAGGTGCCCGAAGACTTCCGCCTGGCTGTCTACCTGGCCGACGTCGAGGGTTTCTCGTATCAGGAGATCGCCGACATCATGAAGACTCCGGTCGGCACCGTGATGAGCCGACTTCACCGAGGGCGTCGCCTGCTTCGCGACCTGCTCGGCGACTATGCACGCGAACGCGGCATCGCCGTGCCCGCACCGACCACGAAGGGCAGCAAGAAATGACCGACTGCGGCTGCGACAAAGCCAAGGCCGAGCTCGAAGAGTACCTGCACAACGAGCTGGCCCGCGACGACGCGCAAGACATCCGTGAGCACATGGCGGGCTGCGCCGACTGCTCGAGCGAGTTCCACGTCAACGTGGTCATGACCGAGGCTGTTCAGCGCGCCTGCCGCGAGACGGCGCCCGAAGACCTGCGCGTGCAAGTGCTGACGAAGCTCCGCGATCTGCAGGCCACGCACCGCTGACGGCCACGGGGTTGTGCGGTAGCGTCGCAGCATGACTGCCACCGTGGAGCCTCTGGGCCCGGCGACACCCGACGACCTCTCCGACCTCGTGCACCTGCTCGGACTTCTCGGCTATGCACTCGATGCCGACCAGATGGCGACGCGCCTCGGTCGTCTCGATCCGGCGGCAGGGTACGAGACGTGGGTCGTGCGCGACGCCGACGGCAGGATCTCGGGGGTCGCGGGAGGCCATGTGCTCTGGGCCTACAACTCCGACCGCCCGGCTGCGCAGCTGATGTTGCTCGTGGTGCGCGAAGACACCCGCCGCGACGGGGTCGGCTCTCAACTGCTCGGCCACTTCGAGGCCTGGGCGCGAGCGCACGACGCTGCGACTCTTGCTGCGGTCTCGGCTGCAGCCCGTGAGACCGCCCATCGCTTCTACCAGAAGCGCGGCTACCACGCCGCCGGCAGCGCCTACAGCAAGATCGCCTGACCCCTTCCGTCCCCTCCCGCCGTCCCGCCCGCCCGTTTTACCTATGGGTGAAGCCCTCCCGCACAGAAGTAACTATGCGGAGAGGGCTTACCTATAGGTAGAACGGGACCCGGCCCGCGCCCGTTTTACCTATGGGTGAAGCCCTCCCGCACAGAAGTAACTATGCGGAGAGGGCTTACCTATAGGTAGAACGGGACCCGGCCCGCGCCCGTTTTACCTATGGGTAAAGCCCTCCCGCACAGAAATAACTATGCTGAGAGGGCTTACCTATAGGTAAAATGGGTGGGGGGCGGGGCTAGAGGGTCAGGGCGCGGTCGACCAGGTCGGTGAGCTGAGCAGCACTCTTCTTGGAGGAGCCGGCGGCCGGGGACGCCGAGGCGGGGCGCGACGCGACCGTGATGGTACGGCCGAGCGCCGGTGCCAGCTCGAGTGCGACGAACGGCCAGGCACCCTGGTTCTCGGGCTCCTCCTGAGCCCAGAGCAGCTCGGCGTTCGGGTAGCGGTCAAGGACGGCCTTCACCTCGGCGGTGGGCAGCGGGTAGAGCTGCTCGAGCCGGACGAGAGCGATCTCGTCGGTGATCCCGCGCTTGTCGAGCTCGGCCTGCAGGTCGTAGTGCACCTTGCCGGAGTGCAGCACGATGCGCTTGGTGGCCTCGGGGTTCTGCACGCGCGTGCAGTCGAGCACCGGCTCGAACCTACCCGACGTGAAGTCGCTCACGTCGCTCGTGGCCCCGCGGAGACGCAGCATCGCCTTCGGTGTGAAGACGATCAGCGGGCGACGAGGCCGGGCGTAGGCCTGGCGGCGCAGCAGGTGGAAGTACGACGCCGGGGTCGACGGGCGAGCCACGGTCATGTTGTTCTCGGCGCAGAGCTGCAGGTAGCGCTCGATCCGGGCCGACGAGTGGTCGGGGCCCTGGCCTTCGTAGCCGTGCGGCAGCAGCAGCACGACGCTCGACCGCTGACCCCACTTCTGCTCGGCGCTCGACACGAACTCGTCGATGATCGTCTGGGCGCCGTTGGCGAAGTCGCCGAACTGCGCCTCCCAGAGCACGAGAGCATCGGCGCGCTCGACCGAGTAGCCGTACTCGAAGCCCATGGCCGCGTATTCGCTCAGCAGCGAGTCGTAGATCCAGAGCTTCGCCTGGTTGTCGGTGACGTTCTGGAGGGGGATCCACTCCTGGTCGTTCTCTTTGTCGTGGAGGACGGCGTGGCGCTGCACGAAGGTGCCCCGCCTCGAGTCCTGCCCGGCGAAGCGCACCGGGGTGCCCTCGGTGAGCACGGAGCCCAGCGCGAGCAACTCGCCGAACGCCCAGTCGATCTGGCCGGTTCGGCTCATCTCAGCACGCTTCTTGAGCAGCTGCATGAGCTTGGGGTGCACCGTGAAGCCGGCGGGCGGGTTGTCGAAAGCGTCGCCGATGGCGTGGATCAGGCTCTCGTCGACCGCGGTGTCGAACGTGTCGGATGCCGACGAGTCGTCCTGCTGGGCGGCGGGCCGCTCGAGGTCGGCCACGGCGCCGCCGTCGTCGGTGATGACGGGAATCGAGCCGGTCTGTGCGGCGTGCGTCTCGGCGAAAGCCCGCTCGAGGCGGTCCTGGAAGTCGCGGTGCGCCTGCTCGTACTCTTCGTCGGTGATGTCGCCACGGCCGACGAGGGCCTCGGTGTAGAGCGTGCGGACACTGCGCTTGGCGTCGATCAGCGAGTACATCAGCGGCTGCGTCATCGACGGGTCGTCGCCCTCGTTGTGACCGCGGCGGCGGTAGCAGATGAGGTCGATGACGACGTCGCGCTTGAACTCCTGGCGATAGGCGAAGGCGAGCTCGGCCACGCGGGCGACGGCCTCGGGGTCGTCGCCGTTCACGTGGAAGATCGGCGCCTGGATCGTCTTCGCGACGTCGGTCGAGTAGATCGACGTGCGCCCCTCGCTCGGCGACGTGGTGAAGCCGACCTGGTTGTTGATCACGATGTGGATCGTGCCGCCGACGCGGTAGCCGCGGAGCTGCGACATCTGCATGGTCTCGACCACGATTCCCTGGCCGGCCATGGCGGCGTCGCCGTGGATGAGGAGGGGCAGGACGCCGTAGGCGAGCGGGGCGCCGCGATCCTGCTTGGCGCGCACGATGCCCTCGAGCACGCCGTCGCCGGCCTCGAGATGCGACGGGTTCGCCGCGATGTAGACGGGGATCTTCTTGCCGGCGGCGCTCGTGAACTCGCCCTCGGTGCCGAGGTGGTACTTGACGTCGCCCGAGCCCTGAACGGTCTTCGGGTCTTGGGTGCCCTCGAACTCGCGGAAGATCTGGCCGTAGGTCTTGCCGGCGATGTTGGTCAGCACGTTGAGGCGACCGCGGTGGGCCATGCCGATGGCGACCTCTTGGAGACCGGCCGAAGCGGCGTCCTGGATGATCGTGTCGAGCAGGGAGATGGCCGACTCGCCGCCCTCGAGGCTGAAGCGCTTCTGCCCGACGTACTTCGTCTGGAGGAAGGTCTCGAACGCCTCGGCCTCGTTGAGTTTGCCGAGGATGCGCATCTGCTCGTCGTGGGTCGGCTTCGTGTAGGGCACCTCGACGTGATCCTGCACCCAGCGGCGTTGCTCGGGATCTTGGATGTGCATGTACTCGATGCCGATCGTGCGGCAGTACGAGTCGCGCAGGACGCCGAGGACGTCGCGCAGCAGCATCGCTGGCTTACCACCGAAGCCACCGGTCACGAATTCGCGGTCGAGGTCCCAGAAGGTGAGGCCATGACGCTCGATCTCGAGGTCGGGGTGGGTGCGCTGGCGGTATTCGAGCGGGTCGATGTCGGCCATCAGGTGGCCGCGGACGCGGAAGCTGTTGATCAGCTCTTGCACGCGGGCGGTCTTGCCGACGCGCTCGGCGAGGTTGACGTTGATGTCGGGGTTCCAGCGGATCGGCGCATAGGGGATGCGGAGCGCCGCGAAGATGCCGTCGTAGAAGCCCCGTTCGCCGATCAGCATCTCGTGCACGATCTTGAGGAACTCGCCGCTGCCCGCGCCCTGGATGACACGGTGGTCGTAGGTCGAGGTGAGCGTGATCGTCTTGCCGATGCCGAGCTCGACGAGGGTCTTGGGAGCGGATCCCTGGAACTCGGCGGGGTACTCGAGGGCCCCTGCGCCGATGATCGCGCCGGCGCCTTTCATGAGGCGGGGCACGCTGTGCACGGTGCCGATGCCGCCCGGGTTGGTGAGCGAGATGGTGTTGCCGGCGAAGTCGTCGGCGGTGAGCTTGTTGGCGCGGGCCTTCTTGACGATGTCTTCGTAGGCGGTGAGGAACTGCGCGAAGGTGAGGCTCTCGGCCTTCTTGATGCCGGGCACCAGGAGGGCGCGCGTGCCGTCGGGCTTCGGGATGTCGATGGCGAGGCCGAGATTGATGTGCGCCGGGGTGACGACGCTGGGCTTGCCGTCCACGACGTCGTAGAAGACATTCTGGCTCGGGAACTCTTTGAGGGCCTGGACGAGGGCCCAGCCGATCAGGTGGGTGAAGGAGATCTTGCCGCCGCGGGCGCGACGCAAATGGTTGTTGATGACGATGCGGTTGTCGATCATCAGCTTGGCCGGGACGGTGCGGACGCTCGTGGCGGTCGGCACGGTGAGGCTGGCGTCCATGTTGGTCGCGAGGCTCTTCGACATGCCGCGCAGGGGCTGCACGACGTTCGTGGGCTCGGCGGTCGGCTCTTCGGCCGACTTCTTGGCGGCGGCCTGCGGTGCGTCGGCGGGCACCGGCTTCTCTTTCGGGGCGACCGAGGTCGTGCGGGCGGCGACCACGGGGGTCGTGCCGGTCGGGGTCGTGGCCGAGGCCGGTGTCGGAGGTGTCGACGCCGCGGGCGCAGCGGGCGCCGGGGCGGCAGCTGCGGGTGAAGCGGTGGAGGACGCGGCCGGCGCGTCATCGGCCGGCTTGTAGCTCTCGAGGATCGGCCACCACGACTTGTCGACCGAGTTCTTATCGACGACGTACTGCTCGTACAGCTCGTCGACGAGCCACTCGTTCGCTCCCCAGTCCTCGCTGTCAGAACTTGCTGCTGCGCCCTCGTCGGTCGTCCCGGTCACGTGGCTAGTCACAGCCGATCGCCCACTCTCCGTTGATTGTTGATCAGTGATGGGCTTCCGCTGCCCACACCATGTCAAGACTAATCGCTTCGCGCTGGGAGATGTGGGACGACTACGCGACAGGATCGCGCGTTCGCGGAAGGCATAGGTTGTCAGCATGAGGTTCTACGAGACCACTCCGACGCACGATCTGACCTACTCCGACGTGTTCCTCGTGCCCAGCCGATCGGGTGTCACGAGCCGTCTCGACGTGTCGCTCGCGCCGGGCGACGGCACCGGGGCCACCATCCCGATCGTCTCCGCCAACATGAACTCCGTCACGGGGCCGAGACTCGCGGCCACCCTCGCCCGCCGCGGCGGTCTCGGCGTCCTGCCCCAGGACATGCACCTGCAGGATCTCGACGCGGCCATTCGCTGGGTCAAAGACCAGCCGGTCGCCTACGATACCCCGTACACGATGGCTCCCGGTGACACGGTCGAGCACGCCCTCGCTCTCCTGCCGCCCGTCGAGGGCCAGGGCATCGTGCTGCACGAGGCCGACGGCACGTACGTCGGCTGTCTGTCGGCGACCCGACTGGCGACCGCTCCTCGTGACGCGCTTCTGGGCGACCTCCTCCACGGGCCGCTGGCTTCGCTCGACGCCGACGACATCGACGGCCCGCGCGCCGCTTTCGACCTGCTCGTCGCCGCCGACCTCGACTTCGCCCCGGTGTTGCACCAGGGACACGTGATCGGCACCCTCAGCCGCAAGGGCGCCCTGCGCTCGAACCTCTACCGCCCCGCGGTCGACGAGGCCGGGCGCCTGCGCGTCGCCGCAGCACTCGGCGTCAACGGCGACGTGGCTGCCAAGGCCAAGGCTCTCGTCGCAGCCGGCGTCGACGTCCTGGTCCTCGATACGGCCCACGGGCACCAGGATGCGATGATCCGAGCCGTCTCGACGGTCGCGTCGCTGAAGCTCGGCATCCCGATCGTCGCCGGCAACGTCGTCACGGCCGAGGCCGTCCGTCAGCTGGTGGGTGCGGGCGCGACGATCATCAAGGTGGGCGTCGGCCCGGGCGCCATGTGCACGACCCGCATGATGACGGCCGTCGGCCGGCCGCAGTTCTCAGCCGTGCTCGAGACCGCCGAGGCGGCCAGAGCCCTGGGCGCCCACGTCTGGGCGGACGGCGGTGTGCGCTATCCCCGTGACGTCGCGCTGGCTCTGGCGGCGGGGGCGGCGAGCGTGATGATCGGATCCTGGTTCGCCGGCACCATCGAAGCTCCGGGCGAGCTCGTGGTCGATCCTGGCGGCGCGGTCTACAAAGAGAGTTGGGGCATGGCCTCGACCAAGGCCGTCCAGAGCCGCTTCGAACGCCTCGACCCGTACGAGCTGGCCCGCAAGACGCTCTTCGCCGAGGGCATCTCGTCGTCGAAGATCTATCTCGACCCGCTGCGCCCTTCGGTCGAAGACCTGCTCGACATGATCACCTCGGGCGTGCGCAGCTCGTTCACCTACGCCGGGGCTCGAAGCCTGGGCGAGTTCTCCGAGCGGGCCCTCGTCGGTATCCAGTCGGCGGCCGGGTACGAGGAGGGCAAGCCGCTCCCTGTCTCTTGGTAGAAGCCTCTCTGGAATCCATGCGGGTGTGCCCGTAAACTGATCGGACAATGGACGACCCTCCCCATACACCTGTCTCGCCCACCTCTCTCCTCCTCCTGTGGAGCGTTCGTCGATGAACGAGTGGATCCTGCTTGCGATCGGTCTCGTGCTGACCATCGGCACCGGCTTCTTCGTCGCCAGCGAGTTCTCGCTGGTCAACCTCGATCGCGCCGACCTCGAAGCCCGGCAGACTCGCGGTGAGAAGGGCCTCGCCACCTCCATCGGTGCGCTGAAGGTCACCTCGACGCACCTGTCGAGCGCGCAGCTCGGCATCACGCTGACGACGCTCCTCACCGGTTACACGATGGAGCCGGCCATCTCGACCCTGATCGAGGATCCCTTCCGGCAACTCGGCCTCGACCTCTCGGTCGTCGACGTGGCTGCCCCGATCGCGTCGATCGTGCTGGCGACGCTTCTGTCGATGATCATCGGCGAGCTCGTGCCGAAGAACTTCGCACTCGCCCTGCCCTTGCAGACCGCGCGGCTGGTCATGCCGTTCCAGGTCGGCTTCACTCGGGTCTTCAAGCCGGCGGTCGCCCTTCTCAACGGCACCGCCAACGTGGTGCTGCGAGCGATGGGCATCGAGCCCAAAGAAGAGCTCTCGGGCGCCCGCACCGCCGAAGAGCTGACGTCGCTGGTGCGCCGGTCGGCGTTCGAGGGCAGCCTCGATCTCGACACGGCGACCCTGCTGGCGCGCACGCTCGTCTTCAGCGAGCACACCGCCTCCGACGTCATGACGCCGCGCCCGCGGGTGACGAGCGTCGCGCGCACCGACTCCGCCGAGACGGTCCTCGAGCAGGCGAGGCGGACCGGCTATTCGCGCTTCCCGGTCACCGACGACGACATCGACGACATCGTCGGCCTCGTGCACGTCAAGCAGGCCGTCTCGGTGCCCCGCGAGAAGCGCGAGGCGGTTCCCGTGTCGGCCCTTCAGACCGAGGCGATCCGTGTCCCCGAGACGATGAAGCTCGACTCGCTGCTCGGCGCCGTCCGCGGCAAGGGCTACCAGATGGCAGTCGTCGTCGATGAGTACGGCGGAACAGCCGGTGTCGTCACCCTGGAAGACCTGATCGAAGAGCTCGTCGGCGAGGTGTCCGACGAGCACGACCGGTCGCGCGTCGACGTGGTGCGGTCGCGCGGCTGGCTGACCTTCCCCGGCCTCCTGCGGCCCGACGAGCTGCTCGAGCGCGCCGGCGTGCGCGTGCCCGAAGAGGGCCCCTACGAGACCGTCGGCGGCTATCTCATGAGCGAGCTCGGGCGCCTGCCCGTCGTCGGCGACATCGTGTCGACCGAGGCGGGGGAGTTCCGCGTCGAGCGGCTCGAGGGCCGGCGGATCGACCGCGTGCGGTTCACCCCGGTCGTCGACGAAGCAGCGGGCGCAGCCGAGGCGACGGTGCAGGATCCGGTGGGCCGACAAGACGCTGCGACCCGCCTGGCACACTCGGCCGAGGGGGTGCAGCGATGAGCGACTGGCTCGGAATCATCTGGCTCGTCGTGCTGCTGCTCGGCAACGGCTTCTTCGTCGGCGCCGAGTTCGCCGTCATCTCGGCCCGGCGCTCCTCGATCGAGCCGAAGGCCGAGCAGGGCAACCGCGCGGCCAAGACGACGCTGTTCGCGATGGAGCACGCGACGCTGATGCTGGCGACGAGTCAGCTCGGCGTCACCGTCTGCTCGCTGCTGATCCTGAACGTCTCCGAGCCCTCGATCCACCATCTGCTCGAAGGCCCGCTGCATTTGACGGGGTTGAGCTCAGGCGCGATCGAGACCGTCGGCTTCGTGATCACGTTGATCATCGTGTCGTTCTTACACGTGGTGTTCGGCGAGATGGTGCCGAAAAACCTCTCGTTCTCGGTGCCCGACCGCGCCGCCCTGCTGCTCGCGCCGCCTCTCGTCTTCATCGCTCGCATCCTGCGCGTCGTGATCGTCACGCTGAACTGGCTGACGAACGCCGTGGTGAAGGCGTTCGGCGTGACGCCGAAGAACGAGGCCACGAGCGCGTTCACGGTCGAAGAGGTGCAGACCATCGTCGCGCAGTCGCAACGCGAAGGCGTGCTGATGGACACCACCGGCACGTTGCGGGCAGCGTTCGAGTTCACCGAGAAGACGGTGGCCGACGTCGCTCTGGCGCTCGACCAGCTCGTGACACTCTCCGAGGCCGCGACCCCGGCCGAGGTCGAGCGGGCGGTCGCACAGAGCGGCTTCTCGCGGTACGTGCTCGTCGACGATGCCGGCGAGCCGACGGGTTACCTGCACCTCAAAGACGTGATCGACCTCGACATGAGCGAGTACTTCGAGCCGGTGCCTCCCAAGCGCATCCGCCAGCTCATCTCGATCTTCGAGGGCACCGAGCTCGAAGACGCCCTCGCGACTATGCGTCGAGCCGGCGTGCACGTCGCGCGCTCGTTCGACCCGGAGGGGACGACGCGCGGTGTGCTCTTCCTGGAGGACATCCTCGAGGAGCTCATCGGCGAAGTCCAGGACGCCACGCGCCGCCGCTAGCAGTCACCGAGCCTTACCAAAACGGCACGTCCTGACCTCCGTGGAGATCAGGACGTGCCGAAAAGGTGAGGCTACGGGGCTACGCGAACGAGGGGGCGTGGAAGGGTGCGCGGTGATACTGCTGCGGGTAGTAGTCGAGCTCGACGCCCAGCTCGAACGCGGCGCGCAACGCGAAGTGCGGGTCGCGAAGGAACTCGCGGCCGACGAACACCACGTCGGACTGCCCCGACGAGACGATGTCTTCGGCCTGCTGCGAGTCGATGATGAGGCCGACGGCGCCGGTCTCGACGTCGCCGTCGCGGCGCACGCTCGCGGCGAGCGGCACCTGGTAGCCGAGGCCGACCGGAATGACCGCGTTGGCGGCGATGCCACCCGACGAGATGTCGAAGAGGTCGGCGCCCGCGTCGCGGGCCCAGGATGCCACGGTGGCGGTCTCGTGCTCGTCCCAGCCGCCCTCGATCCAGTCGGTGGCCGAAAAGCGGACGATGATCGGGAACGACTCGCCGAGGGCCGCCCGGATGCCGCGGACGATGTCGAGCACGAGGCGGGCGCGGTTCTCGAGCGATCCGCCGTACTGGTCGGTGCGCTGGTTGCTGAGCGGCGACAGGAACTGGTGGATCAGGTAGCCGTGGGCGGCGTGCAGCTCGACGAAGTCGAAGCCCGCATCGCGCGAGCGGATCGCGCCGTCGACGAACGCCTGGACGACGCCCGCGACCTCGTCAGTGGTCAGCTCGCGGGGCACGTCGTAGCCCTCGAAGGCGATGGCCGACGGGGCGACGATGGGCCAGCCGTGCTCGGCCTCCGAGAGAGTGCCGTTCTGCGGCTCCCACGTGCGGGGGGTCGACGCCTTGCGACCGGCGTGAGCGAGCTGCACGCCGATCTTCGAGCCCTCGGCGTGGACGAAGTCGGTGATGGGGCGGAAGGCGTCGCGCTGGTCGTCATTCCAGATCCCGAGATCCTGAGGCGAGATGCGGCCCTCGGGCACGACGGCCGTGGCCTCGGTCACGATGCCGCCGGCGCCGCCGACGGCGAACGAGCCGAGGTGCACGAGGTGCCAGGGGGTGGGCACCCCGTCGCGCTTCTCGACGGAGTACTGGCACATGGCCGGCACCCAGAGGCGGTTGCGGAACTCGGTCTGACGCAGCGTGATTGGCGTGAAGAGCTGAGAGGTCATGACAACGACAACGCGTGTCTCGCAGAATGATTCCGGCTCGGTCTCCCGGGCCCGGATTCAGGAGGCGAGGGTCTCGAGAAAAACTCGCAGCTCGGGCGGCGACGTGAAGACGTGTCCGACGATGCCGAGCGCCTCGGCCCCTTCGACGTTGATCCGCTTGTTGTCGATGAACACCATCTCCTCCGGCGTGATGCCGAGTTCGGTCAGCACGTGCCGGTAGATCGTTTCGCTCGGTTTGAGGTCGTGCAGCTCGGCGCTGACGAAGACGTCGTCGAAAAGCGATCCGACGGGGGAGTAGCGGAGGGGCGCGCCATAGTCGAACCCGGCGTTGGACAGCACCGCGAGTCGGGTGCCGCCGGCCTTCAAGTCGGCGATGACGTCGATCGTGCCGGGCTCGGGGCGCAGCCAGGCGGGGAAGTCGGCGGCCCACAGCTCGTGCACGCGCGAGATCGGCCAGGTGGCCCCCGTGTCGGCCGCGATGGCGCCCCAGTAGTCGACGACCGACTGGCTGCCCTCGTCGAGGGCGTCGCGGTGCTTCTCGTAGCTCGCCCACAGGGCGGCCGACTCGACGCCGGCGAGCTCTTCGATCACCCGGCGATACTCGGGCGCGGGCGTACGACTGATGACCTCCCCATAGTCGAAGACGACCGTGCGGCCGGGGATCGAGAGCGGGCGGCGTGCGAGTGGTTCGGACATGAGAGCCACGCTAGCGGCACCCGCCTATCGTCGGAGCCATGACCGACTCTGCATCCTCGACGTTCACCACCTGGGCTCCCGCCGACGCGAGGGCCTGGATCGCCGTGCCGAAAGACGACGACGACAAGTACAGCCGCGGCGTGCTCGGCGTGGTGACGGGCTCCGACCAGTACCCGGGCGCGGCCGTGCTCGGCGTCGAGGCCGCGCTGCACACGGGAGTCGGCATGCTCCGCTACCTCGGCCCGTCTCGAGCCTCTGACTTCGTGCTGCACCGGCGCCCCGAGGCGGTCACGAGCCCGGGCCGTGTCCAGGCGTGGCTGCTCGGGTCGGGCATCGACCCCGACGCCCTCGACGGCGTGACCACGAACCGCTTCACCGAGGCCGCCGCATCCGGCCTGCCCATCGTGCTCGACGCGGGGGCGCTCTTCCTCCGCGAGCAGACCACGGGGCCGATCGTCGTGACGCCGCACTTCCGCGAGCTGGCCAAGGCGACAGGGCGAGAGGTCGCCGCCATCGCCGACGACCCGGCTTCGGCTGCGGCGCAGGTGGCCGAGCAGTGGGGCGCGACGGTGCTGCTCAAAGGGCACCGCACGTACGTCGCGTCGCCGGGAGGGGTGCGACTCGCCGCCGAGAGCGCGCCGTCCTGGCTGGCGACTGCCGGGGCCGGTGACGCGCTGGGTGGCATCCTAGGGGCGCTCGTCGCCACGCACAGTGACGAGATCGCGCACGATGCCGACGCCCTCGCTCGCATCGCCGCCACCGCCAGCGTCGTGCACGGCCTCGCCGCGGCGCGGGCCTCGGCCGGCGGCCCCATCACGGTACTGTCGCTGATCGACGCCGTACCCGCCACGATTGCGGCGCTGCTCTCGTAGCGCGCAGCTTTCCCGTCGCGAGCGACCGCTACCCTGGGCGCATGAACTCGCGAGGGCTCCGTACGGCCGCGCTCTGGCTCGCCTTCGCCGTCGTGCACGCATGGCTCTGGACGACGTCGTTCACTGGCCCGAACACTCCCCTCAACGACGTGACGACCGTCTATCACAACTGGGTGCAGGAGGGTACGCACGGCCTCGGCTGGGTCGGGGTCGACCAGACCTGGGTCTACCCGTCGGCGGCGCTCGCGCCCATGCTCCTCGCGGCCGTGTTCGGGCTGGCGCACTACTCGGTGACGTGGCTCGGTCTCGTCGTGATCCTCGATGGCATCGCTCTCGCCTACCTGACGCGCGGGGGCCGCGAGCGCCAGCCGCTCGGCTGGTGGTGGCTGGCCTTCATGGTGCTGCTCGGCCCGATCGCCGTCGGCCGACTCGACTCGATCAGCGTGCCGCTCGCACTCGTCGGGCTGTTGTACGCGGTGCGGAGGCCGGTCGTCGCGGGCATCCTGCTGGCTCTGGCCACCTGGATCAAAGTGTGGCCCGCGGCTCTCGTGGTCGCTGTCGTGATCGCGTCGAAGCGCAGGATCCCGGTTCTGGTCGCCGCCCTCGGCACGAGTGTCGTGATCGTGGCGGTCGTGCTGCTCTTCGGCGGCTCGCTTCGGGTGATCTTCGGCTTCGTCGGGCAGCAGGCCGGGCGCGGGCTGCAGATCGAGGCGCCCGTCACGACGTGGTGGCTCTGGCTCGAGGGCCTGCACGTGCCCGGCGTCAGGACGGCGTTCGACTACGGGTTGCTGACCTACCAGACGACCGGGCCCGGCACGGCCCTCGTCTCGCAGCTCATGACGCCGATCATGGCGGTCGTGCTGCTCGGCGTGATCCTGCTCGGGGTGCGCGCGATGCGCCGCGGGGCGCACTCCACCGCCGTGCTGGCGCCTCTCGCTCTGGCCCTCGTGACCGCTTTCATCGTCACGAACAAGGTGGGCTCGCCGCAGTACGAGACGTGGATCGCGGCCCCGATGATCCTGGGCCTGCTGCTTGCGCGCCGCGGGGGAGCCTCGTTCGTCGTGCCTGCGTCGATGGCCCTCGTCGTCGGCGGCCTGACTCAGGTGATCTACCCCTGGAACTACGACGCCCTCGTGTTCGCTCAGCCGTGGATGCTCGTGGTCGTGACGGCGCGCAACCTGCTGCTGGTCGGGCTGCTCGTCGTCGGTGTCGTGCAGCTCGTGCGACTCGGTTCGGTGCGGCAGGATGCAACGCGCCCGTCACCGGTCTCCTCGTCGGAGTCGGTGCCGACGGTGGCAGGATGAACCCATGCTCGTAGCCTTCAGCGTCTCGCCCAGCGGCGGCCCCCCGGCCGGCTCCGAACCCGACTCCGTCCACACCGCCGTCGCGGCAGCCGTGAAGGTCGTCCGCGACTCGGGGCTCCCCAACCGCACGACCTCGATGTTCACCGAGGTCGAGGGGGAGTGGGACGAGGTCATGGCCGTCGTCAAGGCGGCCACAGAGGCGGTCGCCCCCTTCGGCCGTCGCGTCTCGCTCGTGCTCAAGGCCGACATCCGCCCGGGCCACAGCGGCGAGCTCGACGGCAAGATCGAGCGCCTCGAGCGGGCCATCGACGAGTCCTGACCCGCGCGCGTTCGCTCTACCCCCGCCGGCGGCGTGGGCGCAATGCCTAGGCGTTGCGTGTCAGCCGGCGGCGAGGGTTCGAGTTGCGCGACGGGGGTGCCGGGCACGGTCGGCGAAGCCCTAGCATTGGCTGTGAGCTTCGGCGCGGCCGTTCGGCGGTGCTGCGAGCCCGATCGACTCGATGGAGAGCCGCAACCTGTTCGCCCCGAGTCGTGAAGGCCCCACCCCTGTGACCCAGACCGCCGCCCCGTTCCCCGGCAGGGGCGCCGCCCCGATCTCTGCGGCGCGACGCCGCTTCGCGCTCCTCTCGCTCGCCATGGGCGGTTTCGCCATCGGCGCGACCGAGTTCGTCGCGCTGGGGCTGCTGCCGAACATCGCTCGCGACCTCATGCCGGTCGCCTTCGCGCATTCGCCCGAGGATGCGACGGCGCACGCCGGCATCCTCGTCTCGGCGTACGCGCTGGGCGTGGTGGTGGGCGCGCCCACGATCGCGGCGACCACGTCGCATGTGCCGCGGAAGAAGCTGCTGCTGATCCTGCTGGCGGCGTTCGTGGTCGGAACCGTCGCGTCGGCGATCCTGCCCACCTTCGGTCTGGTCGTGCTGGCGCGGTTCGCAGCTGGCCTGCCGCACGGCGCCTATTTCGGTATTGCGGCTCTGGCGGCCGGCAACCTCATGGGGCCGGGCAACCGGGGCAAGGGCGTCGCGTTCGTCTTCACGGGCCTCACGGTCTCGAACATCGTCGGCGTGCCGCTGATCACGGCCCTGGGTCAGGCCGCCGGGTGGCGAGTCGCCTATTTCGTCGTGGCTGTGATCTTCGCACTGACGTTCGTCGCCGTGGCGTTCGCGCTGCCGCCGCAACCGGCCGAGCACGGAGCCTCGATCAAGCGTGAGCTCAGCGCGTTCTCGAAGCCGCAGGTGTGGCTCGTGATGGGCGTCGGGGCGATCGGCTTCGGCGGCTTCTTCGCGGTCGAGAGCTACATCTCCGCCGCCGTGACGCAGGGCGCAGGATCACCAGAGAGCGTCGTCCCGTTCGTCCTGGTGGTCGTCGGCATCGGGATGACGATCGGCAACCTCCTCGGTGGCTGGGGCGCTGACCGCAACATCGCCCGCACCATGTTCGCGGGCTTCGCGGGGCTCCTGATCGCCCTGGCCGGCTACGCCCTCACGGCTCACACGCTGCCAGGCATCTTCGTGTTCGCTTTCCTGCTCGGCTGCGCTGGGTCGGTCATCAGCCCTGCCATCCAGACCCGGCTGATGGTGGTCGCCGGCGACGCTCAGGTGATCGGCGCCGCGCTCAACCACTCGGCGTTCGACATCGGCAACAGCCTCGGCGCCTACCTCGGCGGCGTCGTGATCGCTGCGGGTCTCGGGGTCGGCGCGCCGGCCTGGGTGGGCTTCGGCCTCGCGATCCTGGGCGTCGCCCTGACCGTCGTCAGCTTCTCGCTCCAGAAGCGGTCACACCAGCGCGACGGCATCTCCGGCCCGTCGCCCACGACGCAGCCTGTTCCCATCGGCGGCCTCTGAGCGGGTGAAACCGCCACAGCCTTACCTTTTCGGCTGATCCTGACCGTCTGGACGATCAGGACGTGCCGAAAAGGTAAGGCTGACAGTGACGTACGGTTGTCGAGGGCCGGCTAGAAGCCGGAGGGCGCGGCGTCGTCCGTCTGCAGCAGGATGCCGTCCTGGATGGCGCGCTTCCGCAGGGCCACCTTGGTGCCCACGTCGAAGCCCGCGACGCGGTACTTCTCGCGGATGCGCTTGAGATAGCTCTTCGCGGTCTCTTCGGAGATGCCGAGCTGGTAGGCGACGGCCTTGACAGGCTCACCGCCGCCGTAGAGCGCCATGACGCGGCGCTCCTGGGCGGAGAGCTTCGGCACGCCGCCGACCTCGGCGGCATTGAGGGCCAGGTCGAGCTCGGCCGAGATGTACGACTCTCCGTTGGAGGCGGTGCGGATCGCCTCGACGATCATCTCGGCGTCCTCGCTCTTGACGAGGTAGCCGAGGGCGCCGGCCGCCAGGGCCTCGCGCACGACGTTGGGCTCGGAGTAGGTGCTCATCAGCACCGTCTTCACGCCCGCGGTCTTCAGCGTCGAGATCTTGAGCGAGATCGGCAGGTTGTCTTTGAGGTCGAGGTCGAGCAGCACGACGTCGACGGGGAACTCGGGGTGCGTCAGCAGCTCGGGCCACGAGGCGACCGCGCAGACCATCGAGATGTCGCTGGCGGCGCCGCGGATCCACTCGCTGAGAGCACCGAGGAGCATCTTGTGGTCGTCGACGAGGGCGAGGCGGATACGGCCTTCGGAATCAGGCACGGGTGTTCTCTCTTTCACTGAGGGCTGGGTGGTGCACAGTGTTGACCGAATCTTAGGAGTCTGCGGGGTTTTCGACGGAACACCGGATGGCGAGCCGCAGACTTCCGTCTTGGGACGACGTCGAATAGTCGCCGACGCGCTGCAGCGCGCTCCACGTCGCGGGGGTGACGCGGTTGCGGCGGATGCCAGTCGTCGTGACGTCGATCGGCACCTCGACGGTGCGCCCGGCCATCGAGGCGATCGAGTTCGACTGCACGACGGGGCCGAGCGTGAGGGTGACGCTGACGCCGGCGGCGCGCGTGCGACGATCCCCGAGCAGCAGCCAGACCGCCTGCAGGAGGCCGTCGCGCTGTTCGGGCGTGAGCAGGCCGGCGAGCGACGACGGGTCGGCGAGCTTGACCGCACGGCCGAGATATTCGGACTCGGTGACGGCGTGGTACAGCCAGGTCTCGCGACGGCCTTCGATGAGGTGCAGACGCAGCTCGGTCGCGAGCGAGGCGGCGGTGGAAGCGACCTGCGGCTCGAGAGGCAGCGGCACGTCTCCGGTGGCGACGCCGTCGAGCAGTTTCTCGGCGGCGAGGTCGAGGCGCGCCAGCTCGTCGCTGGCGAGCATGCCGACGGCGAAGCGGGGCTGCGACACGTTGCTCTGCACCAGCACGCGGTCGAGCTCGATCTGGATCATGCGCCGGAAGCCCTGCACGGCGAAGATGGCGATCGTGGCGGGCAGGATCGCGAGGCCGATCATCGACACCTGCTGGGGGAACGTCTTCGGAGTGATCGGAGTGGTCAGGATCACGGCGACCACGAACATGACGAAGAGCACGCTGGTGGCGATCACGAGCTCGCGGGCCGGCCGAAGCGTGATGAGGGGTAAAAGCCCGAACCCGACCGAGATGGACGCCGTCGCGTAGGCGCCGACGTTGTGCAGCGGCCAGATAGCGACGAAGTCGAGCACGACGACCACGGCGAGGGCCGCGCAGACGACGATCATCACCGTGCCGGTCAATCGCTCGCCCTGGATCGCCACGAGTGTGACGACACCGATGAAGACAGCGAGGTAGATCAGCCAGGCGACGATCGCGGGCGCTGCGACGGGATACGCCGACAGGTGCACGAGGAAGAAGATGAGGCCGTAGATGGCCTGGAGGGCGGTCACGGCGGCCGCGCCCATGCCGAGGTAGCCCGTGCCGAGCGTGGCGCCGGCCTGCTGGGCCTGGCGCAGTGAGCGGGCTCCGGTCGACGACGTCGGCAGGCCGCGGGCGGCCCGACGGTGGCGGGGCACTCCGAGGGTGTTCTCGTCGATGCTCATCGCGGTGCCTCCAGGACGACGGTGGTGCCGGCTCCCGGCGCGGAGAAGAGACGGGCGCCGCCGCCGACGTCGCGGAGGCGTTCGACCACGCTCTCCTTGAAGCCGAGTCGCTCTTCGGAGATGCCGTTCAGTTCGAATCCGACGCCGGCGTCGGTGACCATCGCGCGCACCATCGTCTCGTCGTGGATGATCGTGACGTGCGCCTCGGTGACGCCGGCGTGTCGGCGCACGTTCTCGAGGCATTCGGCGAGGGCGAGCAGGAAGGCGTCGAGCACGTTGGTGGGCAGCAGCACCTGGCCGGTGCCGTGCCAGCTGACCTCGAGCCCCATACGCCCGAAGCGCTGCTTGACCGACTCGAGGGTCTGGCCGAGAGGGCTCTCTTCGGCGGTCTCGAGGTTGTACTCGCCCGACTCCTGCGGCTGCGGCGTCGAGCCGAGGCGGAGGTGTCGGAGCAGTCGCGCGTCTTCTGCCGCCTGCGCCTGCAGTGCCTCCGGCGTGACGCCGAAGCCGGAGTGCGCGAGGAGGGTGAGCGTGGCGAGCACGGTGTCGTGCAGGAGGCGCGCACCCTGGCGACGCTGCGCTTCGGTCTCGGAGGCCTGCCGCTCGGCACGGTGGGCGTTGCCGATCGAGTAGATGCGGCGAGCGGCACGCGGCACGCTGTTGCCGATCCAGAAGCCGGCGACGAAGCAGAGCACCCAACCGAGCAGGACGGCAGCCACCTGCACGGTCAGCACCGAGTGCATCCCGACGATCACCATCGCGACGACGATGACCGCGGCGACGGCGGCCAGCACGACGCGCTTCTTGCTCGCAGAGAGCAGCAGGGCGAAGGATGCGACGGCACCGCCGACGAGCGGAATGACCGCAGTCGCGAGAGGGCCGTCGACGTGCCCGGGCAGGAGCGCGATGCCTCCCGCGATCAGACCCGAAGCAAGCCCTAAGACGACCCACAGCATGTTTCCACTTCGGCCGATCAGGATGAAGAAGACGATCATCACCAGGCCGAAAAGCGTGATAGCGGCCTGCCGAGGCAGGTCGGTCACACCGGGGTAGCCGATCGACACCAGAGACACGACGGTGCACGCGATTCCGAGAAAGCGCGTCGTCGTCCGCAGGAGACGATCGCGCTCCTGGGCGAAGAGATCCATCTGTGTCCTGGAGGGTCGAGAGGCGGCGTCGGTAGGGCGCCTAGACACATCGTTCCATAATCTGAGGCCGAAAGAGGCCGATAGCACCCAGATCCGTTGCCGATTATGGCTCGGAGGCCCCGAATTCAGCCTTCAAGCAGCGCTTGAAGGTGCTGGCCGACGTATTCGTTCTCGATCAAGAACCCGTCGTGACCGAATTCGCTCTCGATGACGACGGCGCCGGGGGTGTCGGCAAGGTACCGCGAGCCGGGGCGGAGGCCCTCGGCGATCCTGTGCTGATCGGCCGGAGGGAAGAGCCGGTCGCTGTCGATGGCGACGACGAGCGAGCGAGCCGTGATGCGCTGCAGCGCCGACTCGACACCGCCGCGGTCGCGGCCCAGGTCGTGCGAGTTCATGGCGGTGGCGAGCGTGATGTAGCTGTTGGCGTCGAAGCGGCGCGTGAACTTGTTGCCGTGGAAGTCGAGGTAGCTGGCCACCGCGAACCGGCCCTCGCCCACGAGGGGCGACAGCTCGGACTGCCAGCTGCGGCCGAAGCGGGCGTTGAGCTCGTCGGGCGAGCGGTAGTTGAGCAGGGCCATCCGACGCGCCAGTGCGAGGCCGCGGTACGGGCCCTCGCCGTCGGCGGCGTCGTAGTAGTCGCCGTCGGCGAAGAAGGGGTCCATGTGGATCGCTTCGATCTGCACCGTGTTGAGGGCGATCTGGTCGGCCGACGTGAAGGCGGTGGTCGAGAGGGCGGCGACGCGCTCGACACGATCAGGATGCATGACGGCCCACTCGAGCGCGTGCATCCCGCCCATCGACCCGCCGATGACGGCTGCGAAGCGGTCGATGCCCAGCCGACCGGCGAACGCCGCCTGCGCGGCCACCTGGTCGCGAATAGTCAGCACCGGGAATCGGGCGCCCCACTCGAGCCCGTCGGCGTCGAGGGTCGCGGGCCGGTCGAGCCCTGGCAGCCGCCGAGCATGTTGGGCGCCACGACGAACCATCGGTCGGTGTCGATCGCGAGGCCCTCGCCCACGATGCCGCCCCACCATCCTGCCGTCGTGTGCCCCGCGCCCGCATCGCCCACGACATGGCTATCGCCGGTCAGGGCGTGCAGGATCAGGACGACGTTCGAGTCGTCGGATGCCCGAGTGCCGAACGTCTCATAGGCGATGCGCGGCCGCTCGAGCACCACGCCGCTCTCGAGTGCGAGGTCGTCGAGCGTGACGAAGAGGCGATCGCCCGCGGGTCGCCCTCGCGCCAGGCGCCGGTGACGGGCGGTTTGCCGAGAAGCGCCTTGCGCGTGCGCTCGGTGACGACGCTCGACGGGACGGTGTCTTCAGAAGTCGTCTGCCAGTCCATGTTGTTCTCAGTGTGACAGGAGACGGGCCGCGACCGCCGCTGTGTTACACGGTGACCACGGCCCGTCTCGGGGAGCTTGCGCGACGGATGTCGTCGGCTCCTGGCGCCTAGCTGCTCTTGAGGAGCTTCTCGGTCGTGGCCTTGGCCGCAGCGAACCCCGCGTCGAGGTCGGCTTTGAGGTCGTCGATGTTCTCGAGGCCGACGGAGAGACGCACGAGACCGGGCGTGACGCCGGTCGTGAGCTGCTGCTCGGGGGTGAGCTGCGAGTGCGTCGTCGAGGCCGGGTGGATGACCAGCGAGCGGACATCGCCGATGTTGGCGAGGTGGCTGAACAGGCTGAGGCCGTCGACGAGAGCCTTGCCGGCATCGACGCCGCCCTTCAGCTCGAAGCTCAGCACCGCGCCGACGCCCTTCGGTGCGTACTTGTTGGCGGCGGCGTACCAGGGGCTCGTGGGGAGGCCGGCGTAGTAGACGGTCGAGACGTCGTCGCGGGCGTCGAGCCACTCGGCGATCTCCTGGGCGTTCTGCACGTGGCGCTCGATGCGGAGAGAGAGCGTCTCGATGCCCTGGATGAGCGAGAACGCGGTGTCGGCCGAGTTCGACGAGCCGAGGTCGCGCAGCAGCTGGACGCGCGCCTTGATGATGTAGGCGAGCGGATCGCCGACCGCGGTCGTGTAGCTGGCCCCGTGGTACGACGGGTCGGGCTCGGTCAGCTCGGGGAACTTCTCGACGTTCTTCGACCACTCGAATTTGCCGCCGTCGACGATGAGGCCGCCGATGACCGTGCCGTGGCCGCCGAGGAACTTCGTCGCCGAGTGCACGACGATGTCGGCACCGTGCTCGAAGGGGCGGATCAGGTAGGGCGTGGCGATCGTGTTGTCGACGATCAGCGGCACGCCGTTGTCGTGGGCGACGCCCGAGGCGAGCTCGATGTCGAGGATGTTGATCTTCGGGTTGCCGATCGTCTCGGCGAAGAACAGCTTCGTGTTCGGGCGGACCGCGCGGCGCCACTCGTCGGCGTCGTCCTGGTTCTCGACGAACGTGGTCTCGATGCCGAGCTTGGCGAGCGTGTACTTGAAGAGGTTGTACGTGCCGCCATAGATCGACGACGACGACACGATGTGGTCGCCGGCGCGAGCGATGTTGAGCACGGCGAGCGTCTCGGCAGCCTGGCCGGACGAGACCAGAAGTGCACCTGAACCACCTTCGAGCGCGGCGATGCGCTGCTCCACGACGTCGTGGGTGGGGTTCATGATGCGCGAGTAGATGTTGCCGAACTCGGCCAGGGCGAAGAGGTTCTTGGCCTGTTCGGCGCTCTCGAACACGTACGAGGTCGTCTTGTAGATCGGGGTGGCGCGAGCGTGGGTCGTCGGGTCGGGCTGAGCGCCGGCGTGGATCTGCTGCGTCTCGAACTTCCAGGCGGTCTGGTCGGTCATGGGGGCTCCTGACGTTGGGTTGCGCCGAGCCTAGGGACTCCGGCTCGGAGTCGGCCAGTGAGGCGGACATGCGGCGTAACCTCCGGGTGCCTGCGGTCTGCCGCGGCACCCGGCGGCGGCCATCCCACCTGCGGGCGGCGTGCCGCACCCTGCCGAGGCGAGGTGCGGCATGCCGAAGGATGGTGCGAGTTGCTGAACGGAGCCGAGGAGGAGGCACAGCGGCGGCCCGCCGTGCCTCCTGCGCTCAGGCCTCTCGAGTCGCGGCCCCTGCGCCGGCCGCGGCACCCGCCGGTTCGGCGGGGTCGCCGAAGTCGGGGATGGGCAGTCGCGCGCCGTGCTGCTTCGCCGACTCGTGCGCGACGATGCCTGGCAGCGTATAGCGGGCCGCGACCCACGCGTTCACCGGTGGCAGGGTCCCGTCGACGACGGCTCGGACGAAGTCGTCGACCAGGAAGTGGTGGCTGCCCTCGTGTCCGCTCGGAACCCCGCGGTACTCGTCGGGCAGGCGGCTGGTGTCCTGCACTTCGGCGTACCCCGAGACGAACGCGTCGCGAAGGGCAGGATCCACGTTGGCCAGTGCCGGGTCGTCGTGCGACAGCGTCGGCTTCGTCGTGATCTTGTCGCTGACGTCGATCACATCGTGCTTGTCCTGCCAGACGCTGACCGTCGCGAGCTGTTCGAAGCTCGCCTCGGTGCCGAAGAACCGGAAGCGCGATTCGCGGATCTGCGACGGGTACCCGACGCGACGCATCTCGTTGGTGCGCATCACGGCGCCGTTGTCGAGCTCGAACAGGGCGCTGGCGTTCGAGAAGTCGTTGCCGAACTGGCTGACCTCCTTGTCGAACACGCCGTCGCCGCGGTCGTCCGTGATGCCGATGCAGCTGACGCTGACAGCGTGCCCCGGGATGGCGCCGAGGACTCCGCCGATCGCGTGCGTCGGGTAGAGCATGGGCGGGTAGCTCGCCGTGGCCTTCCAGTTCTCGCCGCCCGAATACTGGTAGGCCGCGTAGAAGCCGAGGTCCATGTCGTGGACGTAGTCGCCCTCGGCGTAGATGATCCGGCCGAACGCGCCTTCGGCCACCTTGTCGCGCGCGTAGATCGTCGCGGGGTTGTAGTAGCTCGTCTCTCCCATCATGTAGGTGAGGCCTGTTTCTTTCACCGCCTCGATGATGGCCGCGATCTCGTCTTCGGTGATCGCCATGGGCACTGCCGAGTAGACGTGCTTGCCGGCGCGGAGGGCGCGGACCACCAGGGGCCCGTGTGTCCAGCGCTGCGTGAAGATCGCGACCGCGTCGACGTCGGATTCGAGCATGGCGTCGAAGTCCTCGACGAAGCCGGCGAGGCTCTCGCGCTCGACCAGTTCGTGGGCGCGTTCGGGCAGGAGGTCGGTGACGTACACCCCCTCGACGTCGGGGTGGATGTCGAACAGCTTGGCGAACGAGCCGGCGAACTGCCCGGCTCCGATCATGCCGATGGAAACCATGGGTGGTCCTTTCTGGGGGTGGACTTCAGGAGGTCGCGTAGGAGATGCGGTAGTCGAGGATCTCGGTGGCGCTGGCGAGCCCGCTCGACACCGACGCCTGGCCGAGGAAGGTCGGCCCGAGCGCGGTCGCGACATCGGTCAGCGCCTCGTTCAGGCCGGTGCCGACCGGGAAGTTGACGGTGTGGCCTTTCGCCTCGGTGAGGAACGGCGTGACGTCGACGCCCTTCTTCTTCCAGTACGACTGGAAGAGCGGGTCGAGCCGCTCGATGGCCGGCCAGACGTAGCCGCCCGAGCCGAGGATCGTCTGCGACTCGGCCGACCCGAGCCACTCGACGAGCTTCCACGCCGCCTCGGGGTGCCGGGTGTTGCTGGCGATCCCGTCGATGAGCCCGTTGATGAGGCTGATGCGCCCCTTCGGGCCGGACGGCAGCGGCATGACGCCGACGTGGAAGTTCGAGAGCTGGCTCACCGACACGGTGTTCCAGTCACCCGCCTGCCACATCGCCATCCGCCCCGAGGCGAAGATCGTCTCGGAGTTCGTCGAGTCGCCGTTCGGCCCGGTCTCGCCGTTCGGCACGATGACGTGCGCCGCGTGCAGCATGTCGGTGAGGAACGACATGGTCGCCCGGTTCTCGGCGCTGTCGAAGATCGACTTCGTGGCATAGGACCGGGGGAGGACCCCGCCGCCGTTCATCGCCATGTAGTTGCCGAAGATGGCCTGCAGCTCGTTCGTCATCGCCGTCGCGTACACGGCGATGTCACTGTGGTCGAAGGAGGCGTCGAGGGCGTTCCGGCCCTTGCTGTCGAGGGTGATCTGCTTCAGGAAGTGCAGCCATGTCCCGCCGTCCGTCGGATTCCAGGCCAGATCGGTCGGCGCCGTCCGGAATCCCGCCTTGGCGAGGTGCTCCTTGTTGTAGTAGATCGCGATCGTGTCCCAGTCCTTCGGCAGGCCGAAGAGCTTCGAGCCGTCGCGGTGCAGGTCGACGAGTCCGTCCACGTACTGGCCGAGGTCGATGCCCGCGGTCTTCACGCGCCCCGCGATGTCGGTGAGGAGGCCACCGGTCGCCCAGTCGCCCAGCCACGGCGTGTTCACCCAGAACACGTCGGGCGCGTCGCCCGAGATGTACTGCGCCGTGATCTTCTGCTGGAAGTTGTTGTACGGGATCTGCTCGATCGTGACGTGGATGTCCGGGTTCCGCTTCTGGAACACGTCGATCGACTGCTGGTAGCCGACCTGCTCGTGAGGGTCCCACAGGGCGTAGGTCAACTCGGTCGACGTCGAGCTGCCGCCGCGGAAGCCCCAGCCGGCCGCGCTGCATCCTGACAGGGTCGTCGCCCCCGCAGCGATCCCGACGAGCCCGAGGAACTGCCGACGGCTGACCCGCGACGTCTTCGCAGCGTTCATCGGTTCGCCCCTGAGAGGTTCACCGAGTTGACGATGTGCTTCTGGAAGAGGACGAAGAGCACGACCATCGGTATCAGAGCGACGAGAGATCCGGCGAGCACGAGATTCCACTGCGACGCGAAGTTCGAGTTGAAGTTCGCCACGCCGACGCTCAGCACCTGGAGATCGTTGGACGAGGTGGCGATGAGAGGCCAGAGGAAGTTGTTCCACGAGAAGATCACGGCGATGATCGTGGCCGTCATGATGATCGGGCGTGACATCGGCACGACCACTCGGCGGAGGACCCCCAGCTCAGAGCAGCCGTCGAGCCGCGCCGCCTCGATCACCTCGGACGGGATCGACTGGATGTACTGCCGCATGAGGAAGATCGTGTACGGGGTGCCGAAGACGTACGGCAGGAACAGCGCCCAATAGGTGTCGGTCAGGCCGACCTTCGACATCATCACGTAGAGCGGGATCATCGTGACGACGTTGGGCACCATCAGCATGCTGAGGTAGCCCCAGAAGATCGCCTCGCGGCCCGGGAACTGGATTCGCGCGAAGGCGTACGCCCCCAGTAGAGAGAACAGCACCTGCCCGACGGTGATGATGATGGTCACCCCAGCCGTGTTGAGCAGGAAGGTGCCGAACTTGTACTGCGTGAAGATCGTCACGAAGTTGTCGAAGGTGGGGTGGCTCGGCAGATCCCACGCGCGGTCCGCCTGGATCTCGGACAGCGGCTTGAAGGCCGCCATCACCGAGAACAGGTAGGGCGTGATGAAGATGGCTGCGATCGCGAGAAGCACGATCACATAGACGAAGCTGCGGATGCCTCGGGCGGCTGGCGGCCTGGTCTTCTTCGCGGTGGACGTCTTCGTGAGACGGGCGGCGGCGGGTTTCGTCAGTGTCGTCATGATCGCGCCTCAGACCAGCTCGTAGACGGTGCGCCGGTTGAAGTACCGGAACTGGACGAGGGTGACCACCAGGATCACGGCGAACAGGATCACCGAGAGCGCGGAGGCGGCGCCGATCCTGAAGCCGATGAAGCCGTTCTGGTAGATCAGCATGTTCATGACCGTCGTGCTCTTGCCGGGCCCTCCGTTCGTCATCACGTAGACGGAGTCGAACACCTGGAACGAGCCGATGGCACCGGTTACGAGCACGAACAGCATCGTCGGGCGCAAGAGCGGCAGCGTCACGCGGAAGAACCGCTGCACGGTGCTGGCCCCGTCGATGGCGGATGCCTCGTAGAGCATCGGTGGAATCGCCTGCAGCCCGGCGAGGAAGAACAGCATGTTGTAGCCGACGAACTGCCAGATGTTCGCGAAGGCGACGACCGGCATCGACCACCCGGGGGAGTTCAACCAGTCGGGCCCGGCGATGCCGACGGTGTGCAGCAGCGTGTTCACGACGCCGGTCTGAGGCGCGAAGATCCACTGCCAGACGACGCCCATGGCGACCGGGGTCGCCAGGTACGGCAGTACGCACAGGACGCGGATGAGGGCGGTGAAACGCCCCTTGCGGTTCATCAGCAGCGCCATGCCGAGAGCGAGTGCCGTCTGGACGGGGATGTTGAGGAGGAAGTAGTAGACGGTGACGAGCAGTGCGTGCCCGGCGCCCTCGTGCTGGAAGACGTCGAGGTAGTTCGAGAGCCCGACGAACTTGGGGGCCGTGAGCAGGTTCCACTTCAGGAAGGAGAAGATCACGACCAGGATCACGGGGATTCCGAGGAAGATCGTGACGCCGAACAGACTCGGCGCCAACAGCCCGTAGGCGGTCAGAACGCGTCTTCTCTCGGCGGGGCGTGCGACTTTCGGGGGCTTGGTCGTCGGTGTGACGACCGGTGCGCCTGTTGCGATTTGCGTCATGCGAGATTTCCCATCATCTACTCCCTTGTAGGTGGAACCTGTCTGAACGACGAGACGCAATCTACTCGTGTAACTCTGGCCGAGGCAAGCGTTTTTCTCGCCGTGACGGGCCGAAAATGAAAATCTGCAACACGTGTAGATCAATCGATAACGCCAGTGCGTGTAGATTCGGGAACGACTTCCATTGACGGTCGCAGGAGAGAGGGAGCGAGCCATGCCTTCGTCTGAGCCGACGCTTCGCGGCAACGTCACTCGCTCGGACGTGGCGCGCTACGCGGGGGTCTCGACTGCGGTCGTGAGCTATGTGGTCAACGGGGGGCCGCGGGCCGTCGCGCCGGCGACGGCGAAGCGGGTGACGGACGCGATCAGCATCCTGGGATACCGGCCCAACGTCAGCGCCCGAGCGCTCCGCACCGGCTCGACGAAGATGCTGGGCCTCGTCCTCCCCGAGATCGGCAACCCTCTGTACGCCGAATGGGCTCTGGCGATCGAATTCGCTGCGGCCGAACGCGGGTACACCGTCCTTCTGGCGAACAGTGAGGGCGACGCCGGCTCGGAGCACAGGGCCATCGCGCAGCTCGGCGGCCGGCAGCTCGACGGTCTGCTGCTGATGACGACGCTGTCGCGGCCCGACCTGGCCAGCCTGCCTCTCGAGGGCACTCCGACGGTCCTTCTCGGTGTCCTCGAGCAGATCCCCGGTTTCGTCAGTGTCGGGCTCGACGCCCGGGCAGGCGCCTACGAGGCGACGAAGCATCTCATCGGTCACGGCCACGCGTCGGTCGGCCTGATCATCGGTGCCGATGCCGGTGGCAGTCCCGAGTTCCGCGAGCGAGGGTGGCTTGCGGCGACACGCGAAGCCGGTCTTCTCGACGGCCCGATCGCCCGTGAACCGTGGTCGCGGGCGGGCGGATACGCCGGCGGCCTCCGCATGTTCGATTCTCCGAACCATCCGACCGCCGCCTTCGTCAGCTCCGACATGCAGTCGGTCGGGCTCCTCCGCGCCCTCGGCGACCTGAAGCTGCGAGTGCCGGAGGACGTGGCCATCGTGTCGTTCGACGGCACCGAAGACTCCGAATACACCGTCCCTCGCCTGACCGTCGTGCGGCAGCCCGTCCAAGAGATGGCGGTCGAGGCCGTCGCCGCGGTCCTCCGACCGGCACCGGACGCGCTCGACGCGCTCGACTTGCACGAGCTGCACGAGCCGCGCCTGATCCTGCGGGAGTCGTGCGGTTGCGTGGCGCCCTGACTCGGTACGTGGCGGGCGCCGCGTAAGCCGTGAAACCCCGGCTATCGGCCATGGTCCCCGCGCCGCGGCGGTGGGACCTCGGCCGAAGTTCGGGGTGTCGCTAGGGGGGCTCGGCCCGGCGACGTCAGCCAGCGCGGGCAGCGGTTCGAGTTAGCGTGGAGGCATGCGAGCGGTGATCCTCGGAGTGAACGGTGTGACGGGCCGAGCCATTGCGCTCGACCTCGCGGCCGTCGGCTGGGACGTCGCGGGAACGGGCCGAGACGCGGGTCGATTCCCCCACGAGCTGCGCGACATCGGCGTCACATTCGTGCGCTCGGAACGCCGCGACGAAGGCCAGCTGGCGAGCGTCCTCAGCGAAGGCGCCGACGTCGTCATCGACTGCGTCTGCTACACCGCCGAGGACGCCCGCGCATTGATGACACTTCGGCGGGACTTCGGCTCAGCTGTCGTCCTCTCGAGCAAGGCCGTCTACGTCGACGACCGAGGTCGTCACAGCAACAGCGACGAGGCTCCGGGCTTCGGTGGCCCCGTCACCGAGATGCAGGCCGTTCTCGAGCCGGACTTCTCGGGCGACTACCGGTCGCGCGAGGGCTACGGGGCGAACAAGGTCGCAGCCGAGACCGTTCTGCAGGATGCCGACGTGCCCGTCTCGATCCTGAGGCCTTCGCGCATTCATGGAACCGGGGCTGATCCTGCCCGCGAGTGGTTCGTCGTGAAGCGTCTGCTCGACGGTCGGCGGCAGATCCCGTTGGCGCATGGGGGCCTCACGGGCAATCACCCCACTGCGGCCACCAACCTGGCGCGCTTGGTTCGTCTGTGCGCGGAGAGACCGGGCGACAGGATCCTGAATGCAGCGGACCCCGGGTCGCCGACGGCTCGCGATGTCGTCCTGGCCATTGCGGCGGCGACGGGCATTCAGGCCGAGGTCGTGCCCCTCGGCGACGACGCCCCGCCGCAGTTCGGCGCGAGCCCGTGGGACACGTGGCCGCCGTTCTTTCTCGACACGTCCGCGGCGGCGCAGCTGGGTTTCGAGGCGGTCGGGACATACGCAGCGACCGTGTCTGCAACGGTGTCAGATCTTCTCCGCCTGGCCAGACGACAGCAGGATGCCCTGTCGGCCAGCGAATATTTCGCCGATGTTTTCGGCTATGCCCTCGACGACGCCGCCCTCGCCTGGAACGAGCAGCACCCGGCTGGGTGACCCGAGCGGGCCGCGTCCGACCTTTTCTCGCCGACGACCTTGCTTTACGAACGCAGGGTCGAGGGCCTGCATCGGGCCCGAACGAGCCTGGCGAGGGCGATGACCGCGAGTGCGAGGAAAGCTGTGAAGCTCGTCGCATAGAGAACGCCGGCCCAGATCGTGTGATCTTCGCCGCCGATGCCGTACGCGTCGGCCACGTCCATGCCCAGGGCGATCCGTTGCCGAACGTCATGACGGCCCCCAGAGTGATGATCCCGAGAAAAGGGAGGCCTATGTCGAGGGGAGCCAACCGTTTGCGCAGCCCGAGTAGTGCCGCAACGACAGCGAGAGCAACCCCGATCGCGGCGATGACGATGACGATGACGATGTCCCCTGTCACGTCCATTCCGTCTTTCAGCAGGCGGCCGTGGATCTGGCCCAGGCTATGGCCCGGCACGGCAGCGAGCGGATCGAACACAAGCGACTCCAGGGCCTGGACCGTCGCATAGACGACCACGAAGGCGACCCCTGCCGCGGCGATTCCGATTCGCTGGTTCATTCCTGCACCGTATGGCTCGGTGGGCGGACATCGCCACCCTCGACAGATGTATTCGTCGACTCGCGGGGTGGAAGATGAGGGCATGGCCCTCCATCCGCTGTGGCGCCCGTTCGCGCCGGGCAGCAATGCGGTTCGCCAGTCGCAGCGGGTGGCTCATCGTCAGACGGAGCCAGGTGCCCTCCGCCCGCATGAGGAGTCCTGGGCCACCGACTTCGACCGGGTGTGTCGTGTCATCGAGGCTGCACTGCCGGGTGGGATCCATCGGTTAACGCATGTCGGCTCGACCGCGATACCAGGCGTCGTCGCGAAACCCGTCATCGACATCGATCTGGTCGTCGACGACGTCTCTGACGAGATGACCTACGTGCCGCAGCTCGAAGCGGCCGGCTTCACGCTCATCTTCCGGGACGACATGGCAGGCGATCCTCACCGCCAGCTGACTTTCGCCGCACCCAACACCAATCTGCACGTGTGGAGCCCGTCGGCCGTCGAGCCGCGTCGGCACGAGCTCTTCGCGGAATGGCTCGTCTCGCACCCCGAAGAGCGTCAGCTCTACTCGGACGCCAAGACGGCAGCCGCTGCTGATCCGTCTCGTCGCTACAACGACGCGAAGGCTGCGGTCGTCTACGACATCTACGAGCGCGCATTCGCCGCCGACCCGCTGCACGAGCACACTCCGCAGCCGCGTCACTGAGCCGATGGCGCGGTGAGCCCCACCGGGTGCTCGCGGGCGTAGCGACGGGCGCGTCGGATGCGCGTGATCTGCAAGGGAACCAGGATCACGAGAATCGCCACGAAGAGGGCGATGAGAGGGACCGCCAGGTGATCGGAGTCGCCGTCTCGCAACTGGTCGACCTGCTCGAGCACGATGCCCGCATACAGCAGGATGAAGTAGGCGATCTGGAAGGTCATCGTGATCGGGATGAAGGCCGCGTACCGGGCCGCCGCCTCGAGATCCTGCTCGTCGAGGTCCTCTTTCTTGTTGCGCAGAACGACCCGAGCGACTCGGCGGAGCCGGGACGGGTCGCGGTCGGTGATGTCGCGCATCCGGCGGTTCCAGCCGACGGTCGAGAAGATGGCCACGAAAGCCGAGACGAAGCAGGCGAACTCCACCGCGAACGCGAAATCCTGCCCGATCGTCAGTGAGTGAGGAGCGACGCCATCAAGGATTGTGAAGGCGATGACACTCAGCGCGAGGACACCGAGGAACGTGATCGCCACAGCCACGATCCGGCGACGGATGAGCGCTGGTTCGATCGCCACCCAATCGGAGGACGCCGGCCGTCGAGCCTCGTCGTAGCGGTAGAGCGCCGGCCCGATGAGAAGAGCCAGCGCGGTGAGGACGACTCCGCTGCCGATGAAGAGAACGGGGATCAAGGCGCTTGCTGCGGTGGAGAGGGCGTAGACGACGATGACGACGGCCGCCAGGATCTCGAGGCCGACCACGACGCAGACCGTGCGCCGGAAGTAGCGGCGAGAGCTCGCTGATCCTGCGACGTTCCAGTAGGCCCGAAAGGACCCGAGGGTCAGCGGCCCGTAGACGAACATGATCATCGCGAACGTGGCGACGAACACCCACACCTGATGGGCGTCGTCGGTCCGCGTGATGAGGAGGAGAGCCCCACCCATCAGCAGCGCGGTCGCGATGACGATGGCCAGGATGAACGCGACGATGCGCATGAGCCGTCTTTCGGGTCGGCGGGAAGGGTCCATTCAGCTTGGCACGGCCAGCGGGATGAGACCCGTTTCGGGGTGTGGCGACAGCGAAGGCCGGCCGATACGCTCCGAGGATGAACGTGGGGCGGGCGGCACTGGGGGTATCGACGGCATTGGCCGTCGTCGGAGCGATCGGTCTCGGCGTCGCGACCAACACCTCCGAGCCCATCCAGGTGCCGAGCATCGGGGTCTGCGGGTCTCCGCCCGATTCGGCTGCGGCCCACTTCCGTTCGATGGCGGCCAGCTTCGTCATCAAGAACACGTCGGGTTCGCCCGTCACGATCCGAGGTCTGCGGGCCACGATGCTGGTCGGTCTCGCCTCCGCCCGAGTGACGATCAAAGCCGGCGCGGATGCGGATGAGATCCGCCACTACCGTCTGGAGGCCACGGTGGCCGTCTCCTCGAGCGAAGTCGCGAAGAGCTCACCGGTCGCACCCGACGGTTCGACCACGATCGCTGCGCACTCGTTCGCAACGGTGATCACGAGCATGACGCTGGCCGACGGCGCCATGGCCGGGCGCGCTACCGACTTCCAGTTGGCCACGACCGGCGCTCTCGGCACCATCCGCACTCAAACCATTCCTGCGTCCGTCGGCCTCGGCGTCGATGGCGCTGCCTGCACGGCCCTCGACCAGTAGAGAGGTCTCCGTGCACCGATCTGACTCGTCGTCGGTGGTCGACACCGCGCCGTGACGGCCATGAGGCAGGATCGACGTCATGCCTACTTTCGATGCCGCCGTGGAGGACTACGACGTGAGACAGCTCGTCGTCGGAGGCACCGAACGAGGCTGGCGAGTCGACACCGCTCGAGCCGCCGTGCTGATCCACGATCTTCTGCCGTACTACGTCGATGTGCTGCCGCCGCGTGTACGCCGTGTGGTCGTCGAACAGTCTCAGAGGGTCGTCGACTGGGCGCGCAAGAACGGCGTTCCGGTCGTGGCATCAGCGCCGCGGCCGGCTTCATCCATCGATCAGCGCGGTCTCGGCGGCAGCCTGTGGGGCCTCGGCCCGTCACACGCCGAGGCCAGCGTCTCCTCACTGGGTGATCTCGGGGACGCCGTCTGGGTGGGCAAACGCTCGTAAAGTGCGTTCTTCGCAACGGATCTCGCCGTCGAACTTCGACGGCTCGGGCGGGATCAGCTGGTCATTGCGGGGGTTTTCGCGTCGGCCGGCATCCTCGCGACGACCTTCGATGCGCTCGCAAACGACATCCAGGCGTTCGTCGTGGCCGAGGCGTCGGCCGACTACACCCCCGCCCGGCACCGATCGGCCCTCGAGCTGATTCGCGCGACCACGGGCGAGGTGGTCTCCGTCGCATCACTCGGCTCCAGCCCCGCCGACAAGGCCGGATGATGCCGGGCGCGCCGGACGACATCGACCCGCAGAGCCGCACACTCGTCGCCGAGGGGCTGGCCAACGCCCTCGACCTGGGCGGCCTTCGGAGGCGCGACAGGACGGAGACGACTCGCGGAGTCTTTTTCCGCAGTGAGAACGTCGACCGGCTGTCCGATGCGGGCTGGGGCGCGCTCTACGACGTCGGATCCGCACCATCAGCCCGCGGAACGACGACCGAGGGGGCTTTCCGATCGGCTCTCTCAGGCCTGGATCTCGACCACCCTCTCGCGCGGGCAAGCATGGACCGAGACGATCGAGACGCCCTTCGGACCTGGCGCGGGCGGCTCTCGTAGCTCAGGGCCGCAGCGGTCAGGCGCGGCCGCTCAGCGATGCGAGCAGCTGAAGTCTCTCGGCAGATGCCGACCCGGCTGCGGGGTAGTAGACGACGAGCATGAGGTCGTCGATCTGAACCTTTTCGCGATTCAGCTGCAGAGGGCCGACCACGGGGTGCAGCACGTCGGCGGAGCCTCCGGCGAGGGGCCGGCCGCCTGCGAGACCGGCTCGCTCGGAGTCACCAACCCGCGGCGGGCGCTCAAGTACTAGCCGATCCGATTCGTCGTCTCCGGAAGCACCGTGTCGTCGGCGGTCGGAACATCGCAGGCATTCAGGATCTCGAGACGGTCACCGTCGACGTCACCGACCCCGGCTCCGTCGTGACCGTCACGTCCGGAATCGCGTTCCTGCCGTTCCCGATCATGCCGACCTACGGCGCGTCGAAAGCCGGCGTGCACGCCTACACCGAGGCCCTGCGCCCGCAACTCGCCGACTGAGGCATCCGCGTGACCGAACTGATTCCGCCGGCGGTCGCAACCGAGGCGCAGGGCGGCATGAACCCGGCCGCACTCCCGCTCGACGACTACCTCGACGAGGTCATCGCCCTCCTGACCGCGGCCGATGCAGCCGACGAGATCGTCGTCCGGGCGGCGCAGCGACTCCGATGGGCCGAGCGCGACGGCACCTACGCCGACCTCCTCGCCCAGCGCTCTCAGGCCCTCAGCATGCTGCCGGGCCGCGACTGACGGCCGCGCCTGCGCTGACCCGCTGGTTTTCGGGTATGCCGAACGAGGGTCGCATCGTCATCGCCTCCTCCTCAGTTCTCCGCCGTCGTGGCTGCCGTCGGATTCGCAGTGGTCACGGTGGGCACCGGACGTCCAGGTCGACAACGGCACTAGCTCGTGCATGGCGAGCACGGGCAGAGGGAGCGCCCGTCCCGGCGCACTCGCGGGTCGCCATCGTCATCTTTCCGAGGTTCGCGAGTAAGGCCGACTCCGGCAACGCGCGAGACTTCACGATCCGGATGACCGCCTCGGGCGGCGTCCAGCACGCCTACGTCGCGGAGACGAACGTCGGCTTCTACCCCGCTCGTGACAAGAGCATGCCCGACGGCGACCGCTGAGGTCGGGCGTCGAACCCCGGGCGCGCGGCACGTCGGTTTCACGCGTCCATCAACGGTCGATTCTCCTGGCGACCTGCCTCCCCGGGGAGGAAGCCGGTAGGCCGGGTGCTGGCCTTTCGGCCGCGTTTTGTTCAGGAGGAAAGCAGGGGGTGGCATCCTCCCGGGGCTGTGCTGAGGTGGGCGATCTCCTCCGCAGATCGCGCGAGCGCGGCTTTTACCTCCCTGCGGCGCGGGGCTTCCTCCCGAACCGGGAGGCACCGACGGCCACAGCCCCGGGGCAACGCCACCACAGCCGGGCGCGCTAGCTTTGACGGACAGCAGTCGACGACGGAAGGCACAAGCGCAGCATGGCGAAGAGAGCACTGGTCACAGGGGCGAGTTCGGGCATCGGAGAGGCCACGGTGACGCTCTTTCGTGAGCACGGCTGGGACGTGCTCGCCGTCGCGCGCCGCGAAGACCGCTTGAAAGACCTCGCTGACCGCACCGGCGCATCCTGGTTCCGGGCCGATGTGACGAGCGACGACGACATCGCCGCCCTCAAGCAGCACGTCGAAGAGACCGGGCCGCTGCACGTGCTCGTCAACAACGCCGGCGGTGCGTCCGGCCTCGACACGGTCGAAGACGGCAGCGTCGACGACTGGCAGAAGATGTTCGACGTCAACGTGCTCGGCACCAAGCGTGCGATCAGCGCGCTGCTGCCGTCGCTGCGCAAGGGGGCGCAGGATGCAGGGTCGGGCGACATCGTGACCATCACGTCGATCGCGGGTCACGCCGTGTACGAGAAGGGCGGTGGCTACAACGCGGCGAAGTTCGCCGAACACGCGCTCACCGCGGTGTTGCGGCTCGAGCTGAACGGGGAGCCGCTGCGAGTGATCGAGGTGGCGCCGGCATGGTCAAGACCGACTTCTCGCTGATCCGCTTCGACGGCGACCAGGCGCGGGCCGACGCGGTCTACGACGGTGTCGTCGCGCCGCTCTCGGCCGACGACATCGCCGAGGCGATCGTGCACTCGGTCGAGCTGCCGAGCCACGTCAACATCGACCTGGTGACCGTGAAGCCGGTCGCCCAGGCCGCCTCGACCAAGCTGGCCCGAGGCGAACTCAAGGTGCGCGAGTAGCGCCGAGAGTGCGGAAAGTGCGGCCTCGGCCGAAAGTGAGCCGCGAGTTGCGCACTCTCGGCACGGGGCGTCAGCCGATCGAGACGAGCTCGGTGACGTCGTCGCGGGGCAGCACGTCGACGACGGCGCCGACCTCGAGATCGAGGAGCTTCACCCAGCCTCCGGACGAGGAGAGAAAGGCGGTGTCGGAGGCGTCCCGACCGGTCGCGATCCTGATGAGGCTCTGACGCGGGGCGAGCGCCGTCGCGTCGACGGCGTACCACCGGCCGTCGACGAGGGCTTCGGCCACGGCGTGGAAGTCCATCGGCCAGAGGCCCGGCGCGTAGACCGAGACGAGTCGGGCGGGCACGTCGAGGGCCCGTAGCAGGGCGACGACGAGGTGCGCGTAGTCGCGGCAGACGCCGCGCCGGTCGAGCAGCGTCTGCACGGCGCCGTCGGTCGGGGTGCTCGCACCCGGCACGTACGAGAGGCGGGCGCCGACCCAGGACGAGACGCCCGTCACGAGGTCGAGCCCCTGGAGGCCGGTGAACTCGCTGCGCGCGGTCGGGAAGAGGGTGTCGGATTCGCAGTAGCGGCTCGGGCGCAGATATTGGATGGTGTCGAGGTCGGCGACAGCGATCGGATCCTGTCGCCCCTCGACCTCGACCCGGTAGTCGATCTCGCAGCGCCCGGCCTCGATGGTGACCGTGTGGAGGCGTGTGCCGCGGTCGTCCACGATCTCGTGCACGTCGAGTTCGGTGCCGCCCTGGGCGACCAGCAGCGTCTCGGTGAAGCTCTGCCCGGCGGCCGCAGCGATCGAGAGCACGAGGTCGGCGGGGGCGGCGGCCGAAAGGACCATTCGCGAGAAGGCGCTGCGATTCATCCGCCGAGCATGTCATGGCTGGGGTCGGCTCGCCCGTCGACCAGCTCGTACGCCACACCTGTCGCGTCGATCTCGACGAAGCGCGCGCCCCAGTGCTGGATCGTGCCGGCCGAGATACTCCACAGCGTGCGACCGCTCGAGAGGTCGAACGCGGTCAGCGACGAGCGGCCTCGGGCCGTCGATGCGTCGAGGGCGAAGCCGGTGGCGATCGACTCGGCGACGACGTCCGACCCGCGGGGGATCACCGCGGTAGCTCGCGTCGCCCCCGTGGCGCCGTCGAGCGTGACGATGCGCAACGTCGTGTCGCCCGTCTTGACGGGGCCGATCGTGGCGATGTCGTCGGTCGTCGAGCCCTCGGGCGTGCCGTCGGTCAGCCCGGTGAAGTCGACCGACCAGCGCTCGTCGCCCGTCTTCGGGGCGATGCAGGTCAGCTTGGACGTCACCGACGTCATCGTGATGCAGGATCTCGACGACTCCAGACTCGAGACCGCCAGCGCCGGCACCTGCCACACCGACTTGCCGTCGGCGTCGAGCAGCTCGACGAACGAGCCGAGCCCGACACCCTGGGGGATCGTGACACCGAGGATCCCGCCATCGACGACGCGCGCGCCCTCGATGCCGGTCAGGTCGCTCGCCCAGGGGGTCTCGCGGCCCGTGCGGCCGTCGACCGACACGGTGCCCGGGCTGAGGGGCACGATCAGGCGGTCGGGCAGAAGCTGCGGCTGCGCCGACGAGGTGAGCTGCTTCGACCAGATCTTCTTCGACAGGTGCCTCGCGTCGCGCAGCTCGTAGACCTCGAGTGCGCCGCCGGCATCCGGCTCGGCGCTCAGCACGAGGTTGCCCTCGACTGCGAAGTTGATCGCGGCGTCCGGCGAATCGACCTGGGCGCTGTCGATGAGGCGCCCCGTTCTGCCGTCGAGGTCGACCAGAAAGGCGCCCCGCGAGCCGTTTACGCCCACCACGATGTCGCCGCTGGCTGCCGATCGGTGCCAGACGAGCGACGACACGGTCGTGTTCAGGTCGCCGCCCAGGCTGCGGAGCCACTGGGGGTGCCCGGTCCGTGGGTCGATGGCCGCGAGTCGACCCTCCACCTCGCTCGTGCCCGGGCTGCAGAGCGCGTTCTCTTGCGTCGAGCTCGTGATCGGCACCGTTGCGCTCACGAGCTCGAGCGTCGGCGACAGCGCACCCGACTGGAACGAGAGGCAGGATCCGGGCACCCCCGGCGCGAAGACGGCGCCGAGGTCGAGCGACCAGCCGGTCGGTGTCGGGGCCGAGCGCAGATCCAGCACGGACACGCCGCCTTCGGGCGGCAGCGACCCGTAGCTGGGCTGCAGCGCGGTGCCGATGACGGCGATGACGGCGATGGCCGCCGCGAGGATCGCGTAGGCGACCGCGACCCGACGCCCGGGCGCGCCGCGTCGAGTCGCCCTGCTTGCCGTGCGGTTCATCGCGTCGCCTCCTGTGGAGCCCATGGTAGGTGGCGGGCGCGCGCGTGCCGAGGTGCCGGCCGCGTTCAGGCGACGTAGGGTCGAGCCGTGTCTTCGCTCTCCCGCCGCACCTTTCTCACCGGCTCCGCCGCCATGGGTACCGCCGCCGCTTCGGCCGTCGTGCTCGCCGGCTGCACGCCGTCGTCACCGACTCCACCTCCGACCAGCAGCAGTGCGGCGGCGACGCCGACCGGCCCCGACAGCTGGGCTTCTCTCTCGAGCGCGGTGCGTGGCATCCTGCTGCGCCCGTCGAGCGGCGGCTATGGAGCGGCCAAGCTGACGGAGAATCCGCGATTCGACGATGCTCAGCCCTCGGCATCCTGCAGGCCGCGTCGGCAGCTGACGTCGCCCTCGGGCTGGCATTCGCGCGCAACACCGGCACACCGCTGGCTGTTCGCTCGGGCGGGCACTGCTACGCGGGCTGGTCGGCCGGCGGGGCGAGCGGCACCGACGTGAAGCCCTCGCTCGTGATCAGCACGGCGGGCCTCGACAGCGTGACGCTCTCGGCCGACGGCAGCACGGCGACCATCGGGCCGGGGGCGCCGATGGCGAAGGTCTACGAGGTGCTGGGGTCGGCGGGCCGCGCTCTGGGCGCAGGATCCTGCGGCACGGTCGCCATCGGCGGCCTCACTCTGGGTGGGGGAGTCGGCGTGCTCGTCCGCTCGTTCGGCCTCACCTGCGACCAGCTCACCGGCGTCGAGATCGTGACCGCCGACGGGGTCGTGCACCAGGCCTCGGCGAGCCGCGACAGCGACCTGTTCTGGGCGTGCCGGGGCGGTGGCGGGGGAGTCGTGGGCATCGTGACCTCGCTCACGTTCGCGACGCAGCCGGCCCCGAGCGTGACGATGTTCGCCCTGACCTGGCCGTGGACCGCCGCCGCCGAGGTGATCGACGCCTGGCAGACCTGGGCGCCGGGTGCGGACGACGAGTTGTGGTCGACGCTCAAGCTGCTCGGCGGCACGACGCACCCGAGCGGGCCGGTCCTGACGGTGTCGGGCACGTGGACGGGGTCCGCACTAGTGGCGACAGTGCTCGCCCCCTTCCTCTCGGCGGTGAAGACGAAGCCGCTGACCAACGTCGCGACGGCCCACACCTATCAGGATGCGATGCTCCGCTACGCCGGATGCGCCGGCGAACCCGCCTCTAAGTGCACGACCGGCACCGGAGGGGTGCTGACGCGCGTCGCCGAGTCGGGCGCGTCGACCATGCCGACCGCGACGCTCTCGGCCGCGGGCATCACCGCTCTCGTGCGCTCGGTCGAGGCGGCACAGCAGGTCGTCGGCATGACCGAGGGTGGCATCTCGCTCGACGCCCTCGGCGGCAAGGCCGGCGCGATCGCCGTGGCCGACACGGCCTTCCCGCACCGGACGGCGCTGATGAGCGTGCAGTACACAGCGACCTTCGCCGACGGGGCGCCGACCAAGACGTTCGACCAGTACGTGCACGGGTTCCGCACGACGATGTCGCCGTACTGGGGCGACGCGGCGTACGTCAACTACGCCGACCCCTCTCTGCCGTCACCCGGGCAGAGTTACTTCGGGATGAACCTCGCGCGGCTCACGGCCATCAAGAAGAAGGTCGACCCGCACTCGATGTTCTACCAGCCGCACCTGCTCACCTGAGCCCCGACTAGAACATACGTTCGAAGACGCGTATCGTTCTCGTCATGTCGATCTCCTTCCAGACCTCGCTCTTCGACGATTTCGAGGCGCCCGCGGCCGACGGTGTCGCCGCGCCGCGGCTGGGCGCGCTCGGCGACGCGGTCGAGCGGATCGACCTCGGCGAGGGCGCCTGGCTCGACGTGCGGCCCGGGTGGGTCACCGGCTCGGACGAGCTGTTCGAACGACTCGTCGACGAGGTGCCGTGGCACGCCGACCGCCGCGAGATGTACGACCGCGTCGTCGACGTGCCGCGCCTGGTGTCGTGGTTCGGGTCGGACGACGCCTTCCCCGACCCGCTGCTCGTCGAGGCCCAGCAGAAGCTCAACGACCACTACGGGCGGCCGCCCCAGCAGGTCTTCGAGACGGCGGGGCTCTGCTTCTACCGCACCGGCGACGACAGCATCGCCTGGCACGGCGACAAGGTGGGCCCGGCCATCGACCGCGACACGATGGTGGCGATCGTCTCGGTGGGCGCTGCCCGGTCGCTCGCCGTGCGATCGCGTTCGGGCGGCGAGGTGCGGCGATTCCCCGTCGGCCACGGCGACCTGCTCGTGATGGGCGGCAGCTGCCAGCGCACCCACGAGCACTCCATCGCCAAGACGAAGCGGGCCGTCGGGCCGCGCATCAGCATCCAGTTCCGGCCGGTCTGGTCGCGCGAGGCCTGACACCGTCGATCGTCGCTCGAGGCGGCGATCGACCGTCGCCCGGGGGCACCCGCGCGCACTACGGTGGACTCCATGGTTCTCCTCCCCGAAGACGCCCCGATCGATGCCGGGCGGGATTCCACCCGCGAGATCCTGGGCTGGCTCGAATTCGGCGAAGCCGCCCGTGAGCTCGCCCAGGACGTCCTCGCCTCGGGGTTCCGCCCCGACGTGGTGGTCGCCATCGCGCGCGGCGGTCTCGTGCTCGCCGGGGCGATCTCGTACGCGCTCGACACCAAGATGTGCGGGTCGATCAACGTCGAGTTCTACACCGGGGTCGATTCGGTGCTCGACAGGCCGGTCATCCTGCCTCCTGCCCTCGACGCTCCTGCCCTCGCCGGCAAGCGCGTGCTGCTCGTCGACGACGTCTCCGACTCGGGCCGCACGCTCGAGCTCGTCCGCGGCCTGCTGCGCGACATCGGCGCCGACGTGCATACGGTGTGCCTCTACGCCAAGCCGCGCACCATCCTCGAGCCGGATCACGTGTGGCGCCACACCGCCGACTGGATCACCTTCCCGTGGAGCGCCCTGCCCCCCGTGACGGTGAGCACGTGAGCATCCACCTCGTCGGAGGCGGCTGGTCGATCGAGGCCACCGAGGTCTACGAACTTTTCGTGGCCGAGGCCGCGACCCGCGCTGCCCGCATCGGCCGCGCCGTTCCCCGCATCGCCGTGCTCATCGTCGTCGAAGACGACGTGCCGTCGGCCGAGTTCCGCAGCGGATTCCCCGCGATGCTCGCGTCCGTCGGGCCGTGCGAGCCGCTCGTCACCGAGGTCGTCTCGAGCGACGTCTTCGACACGATCGTCCTGTCGGACATCGACGCGCTGCTGATCGGCGGCGGCAACACCCCCGCCTACTTCGAGGCGGTCGTGCCACTCGTCGACCAGGTGCGCCTTCTGGTCGCCGACGGGCTGCCGTACCTCGGCTTCTCGGCGGGGGCGATGATCGCGGCCGACACGGCGATCCTGGGCGGTTATCGCATCGGCGGGGTCGAGGTGTGCCCGCAGGATTCCGGCGAGGATCTCGACGAGGTCACCCTGGCGCAGGGCCTCGGCCTCGTCGACCTCGCGATCGACGTGCATGCCGCCCAGTGGGGCACCCTGACGCGTCTCATCGCCGCGACCGAGGCGGGTCTCGTCTCGGGCGGGGTCGCCATCGACGAGAACACGGCGCTGGTCGTCGGCGAAGGCGCCCTCGCAGTCATCGGCGATGGCAGCGTCTGGCGGGTCGAGCCGCAGCTCGACGACGAGTCGGGCGACATCGTCGGCGTCAGCGTGGGCACTCTCGGCGTGGAGTGACCGTGGAGCCGCGACCTCTCTCCGAGCTCGTCGACCCTGGTTGGGCACGTGCTCTCGAGCCCGTGGCCGGCCAGGTGGCGACGATGGGCCAGTTCTTGCGCGACGAGGTCGCCGCCGGGCATCACTATCTGCCGGCCGGCGCCGATGTCCTGCGCGCCTTCACCTACCCGTTCGACGACGTCCGGGTGCTGATCGTGGGGCAGGATCCCTACCCCACGCCCGGTCACCCCATCGGCCTGTCGTTCGCGGTCGACCCGCACGTGCGGCCGGTGCCACGGAGCCTCGCCAACATCTACCGCGAGCTCCAGTCGGACCTCGGCATTGCACCGGTCGCTCATGGCGACCTCCGCACCTGGTCGTCGAGGGGCGTGATGCTGCTCAACCGAGTGCTCACCGTGCGGCCGGGGAGGCTGCGTCGCACCGCGGTGAAGGGTGGGAGGTGGTGACCGACCAGGCCATCCGGGCGCTTGCGGCGCGCGGGAAGCCGCTCGTCGCGATCCTGTGGGGTCGACCGGCCCAGGAGTTGAAGCCGCTGCTCGGCGACGTGCCGACGGTCGAGTCGCCGCACCCGTCGCCGCTGTCGGCGTCGCGGGGGTTCTTCGGGTCGAAGCCGTTCAGTCGGGTCGACGAGCTGCTCGTCGCGCAGGGCGCCGAGCCGGTGGACTGGCGGCTGCCGGACGTGGCAGGGTGAGCGGGTGCTCGAAGAGGAATACCAGCCGCGTCGCCAGCTGCCGCGCGCGCTGAGGCCGAAGCCGCGACCCGAGCAGCCCTTCTCGTACGATATTCTTCCGGCTCTCCTTGCCGATCTGCCGGCCGTGCGCGACGTCTACAACCTCTACGTCGCGAACTCGACGGTGACGTTCGACGCGCGGCCGAAGTCGATGGGCGAATGGAAGACCGTGTTCGCGCGCTCGACGCAGTTGCGCCTGCCCTTCCTGGTCGCCGTGTCGCCCGCCGGCACCCTTCTCGGCTACGCGCACGTCGAGCCGTGGTCGGGCCGCGGCGTCAACCGCACCGTGGTCGAGCTCTCGATCTACCTGGGCCCGGCGTCGACAGGCAAGGGCCTGGGGCGCGAACTGCTGGCCGCTCTCTTGGCCGCGTGCGAAGAGGTCGGCATCCGTCAGGTGATCGCGGTCATCGCCGACCAGGGCGCTGAGGCGTCGATCCGGCTGCACGCGTCGTTCGGCTTCGTCGAGATCGGCCGGATGGGCAGGGTCGGCTTCAAGTTCGACCGGTGGCTCGGCACGGTCACGATGCAGAAGACGCTGAAGAAGCGGTCGCGGCGTCGCGACTGACGTGGCTGTCCCGTGTGTTCGTGGCGCGTTCTTCTGGCGTCAGGATGCTGTGTGGTGCCGGCCGCCGAGCTCGAGCAGAGCCACGCCGGCGATGACGAGCACCATGCCGCCGATCTGCACGAGGGTCAATGACTCGTGGAAGACCAGCCATGAGATCACGGCCACCAGGATCACGCCGATCCCGGCCCAGATCGCGTACGAGATGCCGAGCGGAATGCCCGTGTTGAGCGCCCGCTGCAGGAAGACGAACGAGGCGACATAGCCGATCACCACGATGACGTAGGGCCACACCGGCGCTTTCGGCCCGCTCGTCACCCGGAGAAACGTGGTGGCAATGACTTCGCTCACGATCGCGAACGCCAGCAGCAGGTAGCCCATGGTGATCACCGTAGTGGCTCCGGATTTCTCGGCCGGTGCCTTGCCCCGGCCGGGCAAGGTTTCTGGTGGTGCCGACTTCACTTGCGCCTGAATTCAGGCAGGACTGAAGTCGGTCGTAGAGGAAGGAGCACCCGGAGGCGGCGGCTGGCACGAGTACGTGCCACTTCATCGTTCGGATTGACCAGACGACGGGCAGGCCGTATTGTTTCGTATGTCGGATTCGGGGTGAATCCGTTGATCAGGTCAATCGGGGGTAGCGTGTCGTCCTTTTCCGTCTCGTCGGAGGCCGTCGAACAGGCGTCCGCTCGCCTCGCCGATCGTTCAGCCGAGTTCGAGCGGCGCGTCGTCGCTCTCAACTCGTTCGTCGTAACCGTGATCGACTCCGAGTGGTCGGGCGCTGCTGCCGAAGCCTTCGGGGCGATTTCGTCGAGTGGAATCACGGTGCGCACGAGGTCCACGCTGCACTCTCACGGATCGCAGCGCTGCTCGCCGAGTCGTCCGGCGTGTATGCGACGACCGAGAGCGATGTGACTCGGGCGTCCAGCGATTCGAGCGTGACTGTCACGCGCGCGTCCGCTGTCGTCTCCACCGAAAAGCGAGGGGCGTGACATGGCGCGTCACAGGGTCGACAGCGGCACGATGGCCGAGCTGATCCGCGAGCTAGGTCGCATCACGGCGCTCGGAAACGAACTGATGAGCGAGGCCCAGGCGGCGACCGAAGCCGTTTCGGCCGAGTGGACCGGCTCTGCCAATGCGCAGTTCCGAGAGCTCCACGCTCTCTGGGCCACGGGGGCCCAAGCGATGATCACCGCCTCGCAGCACATCACCGACCGCGCCATGGCCGCGAACACGAACTACGAGGCCGCAGCCGATCATTCGGCGCGGGTCTGGAGCTGAAACATTGACGTATTCCGTTCTCGACGTCGATCCCGACCGGTACGTCGACGTCAGCCATAACGCCCGACGGGCGGCGGCCGATGTCCGCGAGGCCGTGCAGCACGCCATCGGCGGTCACGCGGACTCGCACAACTCGGCGGGCAAGGGGCCCGCAGGCGATGCGTTCGCCGACGGCCACGACGAGAGTGCACGACAACTGATCCGCAATGCGGCGACGCTCGCGTCCGCTCTCGACGGAATCGCCGACCGGATGCTCGTCTCGGCCCACACTCACGCCGCCGCCGAGTGGGCGTCGGCCGGCCATTCGGGCGAGCCGGCCGGCTACGAGCTGCCCGCCGGGTCGTCGGCCACCACGTTCGGCTCTATCCCCTCGCTGCGGGGCGGCCATGGGAATGCTCCCGACGGCTGGCAGATCGTCCAGATGGTGATGTCGCTGGAGTTCCCGGATGCGGACACTGGCAAGATCCGCAAGGCCGGCACCGTCTGGGCCCGCCTGGGCAATGATCTCAACCGCATCACGAGTCAATCGATCGCGCCCCTGCTCGACCCGCTCTCGTCCATCAAGGCCCCCGACATCGCTCGCATCCACGACGCGGTGGAGCCCGTCATCGACTTCGCGCGTCGCATCTCGCAGGCCCCGAACGACCTCTATGACGCCTGCGAGGAGTTCGCCAGGATCGCCGACGAGACGATCGACCTGATCACGACGATCCTCGAGCAACTGCTCATCGCCGTCGGCGTTCAAACGGCTGCCGGCTTCGCTCTGACGTTCTTCACCGCGGGCCTCAGCGATGCAGTTGCGGAGGGCGCCGACGCCGCCGAGGCCTTTGCGGCCGCCTACAAGGTGGCCTCGACCCTCGAGAAGTTCCGGCTGCAGATCGGTCGGGCGCTGCTGGTGATGGAGAAGGTGTCGAACGTCGTGACGTCGATCGGCGACCGGTTCGAAACTTCTGGATTCGGGAATCACGTCCTCTTGGTCGCTGCCAAAGGCCTCGTCGGCGGAGCGGAGGGGGCCGTTCTCGGAGGCGGATACGCCGCTGTGAAGAACCTGCCCGAAGCAGGAAGCGAGAGCTACTGGTCGGAAGTCTCCGTGTCTGTGGCAATCGGTGCCGCTTCGGGGGCAGTGGGAGGCGGGGTGGGCGACGGAGGGTTTGGCCTCTGGCGGGGTGCCCAAGAAGGCAAGGAGGTCTCACCCCTGCTAAGGGCGGAGGCCGAGTCAAGCGACCTTCCTCTTGTGAACTCGACAAAACCATCGACAGATTCGGCCGATGTGCCCACCCGGCCGCGTTCTTCAGTCCGGGCGGCAGAGAAGCATGAAGAGCAATCAAAGGCGGCAGAGAAGTCACACGGAGATCTCGTGGCAGGTCATTTCGGAGGCGCCGGCGCCGCGGCCGGCGCCGCAACAGGTTTCGTTGTCAATAAGGCACTCGGGCGCGATCCCGAAGTGATTGACCCAGGGATCGACCTAGACCCGAACGTCGCCCGGGGCGTTAAGCCGGGCATCGACACCACCTGGGATAGCCTGATGCAACAACTTGAGAAGGGTTTTGTCGCCAAGAATTCGAAGAGCTGAAGAGGAAGAGGGTTTGTGGAAATCGACGCAACACCACTAGGCCTCGAACCGATGAAGTCCGATGTGAGTGCCTTCCTTAACGAAGCTAAAGCCTCGCGTACTCGCCTTCCCGTTCAAGTCACTGACGTCGTGACAACTGCCGCTGTCGCCTTTGGAGGCGGCCTTCTCTTCATCGTCATTGGACTCGTCAACAGAGGCTTCTCGGACTCGGTTCTCCAGGCGGTTCTCGGCTCAGCGCTTCTCATTGCAGGCACATTGGCAAGCCTTTATGCCGTCGCATACGGGATTCCGAGGATTGTCAGTCTTGCACGGGCTCAGCCTCGACACCTGTTTGTCGAGAAGGGGTTCGCGATCGCGAACGGGTTCGATTTTTTTCTCTCTCGATCTCATGCGAAACCGCCATTCACGGGGATCCCTTTCCGGCTGGGGACGGATCGGGTGTCCTTCGAGGTGATGCGTTCGAACCGGTTGCCGTTTGTCGAGTGGGGCAACTACCGGTACAGCCTGAAGCCCGCGGGGGCACGTAACGTGACGTTCGTGGCGTGGGGTTACCTGCGGGTGCCCCTGACAGACAATGTGCCGAACGCTCTTTTCTGTTTGTCGAAGGTCAAGCAGATGCGCCGATTGACCCGGATCGAGCTTCCTCGGAATCCTGAGCCATCCGGCGCGTTCGACCTGTATTGCGAGCCGGCCGATCGACTCGTGGCAACGGCGATCCTCGACGACGAGACCGTTGAACTCCTGCGGAAGAACAAGTTCAGTTTCGAGTTCGCGGACGGCTACTTCTACGTCTACTTCGCTGGCCTCTTCCGCTTCTGGAAACCCGAAACGGTAAACCTTCTCGCCGACATCGTGACGCGCGTCGAGAACACGCGGGTGGTCGGCAAGTGACAGGGCCCTGTGGGCGCGACCGGCAGAGACGACCTTCCTCGAGCCCCCTTGTCCGGCGTCACGATTGTGAGCTAAGGCCGTGTGGATCGATGCGACGCAGCTAGGTGAAGCGGGGTCAAGCCCGCTGTCGACATGGCTTGAGATAACCCGATGCGGCGACTCGAGCGCAGTTTCGTCGCCAACGCGTAGTAGCCAGGAAATAGGGGGCAAGTGAAGCTCGAAACTGCGCCGCTTCTCGAAGCGCCGAAGAAAATTAATGTGGCGACTTACGTCCAGGAAATCCGATCGTCAGATACGCGACCTCCCATCAAGGTGAGCGACGTCGTGACGACGCATGCAGTAGTCGCGGGCGGCGGTCTTATGTTCGTCGGCCTCGGGTGGCCGGGTTGGGGCCCCACCGAGGAGGGACCGATTCGCGTCCTCGGATACGTCTTGGTTTCGCTCGGCGTGCTTGCGTTCGTCTTTGCCGTTGGTTATGGCGTTCCAAGGATCGTCGGCCTAGTTAAAAACCAGCCCAGGCGACTTCTCGTTGAGAAACGGTTCGCGGCTGTGAACGACTTCGCCTTCTGTCTCTCTCGCCCTCACGATAGGCCGCCTTTCACCGGGATTCCGTTCCGAATGGGTGAGGACCGGGTGTCCTTCGAGGTCATGCGATCAAACCAGCTGCCATTCGTGGAGTGGGGTAACTATCGATACAGCCTCAAGCGCAATGGAGGTCGCAACGTCACGTTCGTGGCATGGGGCTACCTTCGCGTGCCATTGGCCGGAAACGTGCCGAATGCACTCTTCTGCCTCTCGAAGGTGAAGCAGATGCGTCGCCTGACGCGAATCGATCTCCCTCGGAGTCCCGCGTCTGTCTCGCCCTACGACCTTTACTGCGAACCGCGCGACGAGAAGGTAGTGATGTCGGTGCTGGACTCGGATATGGTTGCGCTCTTGCGGAACAACAAGTTCAGTTTCGAATTTGCTGAAGGCTACTTCTACGTCCATTTCGCCGGCCTCTTCCGCTTCTGGAAGCCCGAGACGGTGACCCTGCTCGCTGAAATTGTGTCCCGCGTCGAGGCAATTCGACTGTCGGAGAGCTAGGAGCGTCTCCTGGAAATGGAAGATGGCGCTTCGTGAACATCGACACCAGCATGCTCGAGCGACAGCCCTCGCAATCCGACATCCGGTCGTTCCTCGACGACGTCAATTGAGTCGGCTCCCGGCTCCCTGTGCGCCCGCAAGATTCGCTCCTTCTTGTCGCCGCACTTCTCATTGGTAGCGTCGTCGTGATTGCTGTCGGTGCCTGGAGTTTCTTTCTCGATCCGACGCGGACTTTCCACTACCTGGGCTTAGGTGTGGCCATCGTCGGCATCCTCCTTTTCGCTTTCGGCCTCGGGTGGGGCATCCCCAAGCTGCTCGATGTGTGTGTCCGGCAGCCGAAGCGAGTTTTAGCCGAGTCCAGTTTCGCCGAGGCAAACAGCTTCGACTTCACGCTTTCGAGATCCGACACTCGAGCTGCTCATTCCGGGATCCTCTTCCGGCTCGGGCAAGAGCGAGTTGCGTTCGAAGTCATGCGGCTTCGCGGGGCGCCATTCGTCGAGTGGGGAAATTATCGCTTCAGTACTCCAACAAATAGGGGAAAGAATTCTACGCCTTGGGCCTGGGGCTACCTCATGATCCCGGTGGCCAAGAAGATTCCGAACGCATTGTTGCGTCTCAAGTCCGTGAAGCAGATGAACTCCCTCTCCGCAGTTGAGTTACCCATAGCTGCAACGTCTGTCGAACCCTTCGAGTTGCGGTGTAGCCCGGAGGATCGTCCAGCGATTGATTCACTCCTTGGCGGGCATTTATTGGAATCGCTTGCAAGGCAGCACTTCACTGCCGAGATCGCGGACGGCTACCTTTACCTCTACCGGGCGGAGCTGTTCGCTCTGTCGAAACCCGAGACGGTTGCGAGCCTGGCTCGTCTTGCCACCGCGCTGACGGAACGCTTCGGAACCTCCCAATGCAGGGCGTGAAATCGCAGTGCAGTGGTCTTTGAGCGAGTCCCGCCGGCATGTAGTCATTCCTCCGCACAGTGCCGACCGACGGCGAGAGTGCTCAGGAGGACCAGTGCGACTGAATCCTGCGGGTCCGAGGCCGATCTCGTCCATACCGGAATGGATCTTGAGTCGACTCACGTTCGCGGGGTTGGACCTGAGAACGACATCGCTTGGGACGGCCAGACGCTGCTACTCGAGAACATCCAATCGGCAAGAATTTGAAGCTCTAGGTGAAGTAGAGGGCCTGTGGAAATCGATGCGACGCCGTTGACAGATCTGTCGTCGAAGGCAGAAGCCCAGGCGTTCGTCAATAAAGCAAGGTCTTCCGGCACGCGGCTTCCGGTGAAGGTCACCGATGTCGTCGTGACCACCTCCGTGGTCGCTGGTGGCGGCGCGCTGTTCGTCCTGCTCGGTGTGTTCAATTGGGCCTACGCTGCGTCACGCTGGCAGGGTGTCCTCGGTTCCGTGTCCTTCGTGGTCGGCGTACTGCTCTTCCTCTTCGCCTTCTTCTACGGGGTTCCGAAGATCATTGGGCTCGCCCGTGATCAGCCTCGGCACCTGGTTGTCGAGCAGCGTTTCGCAGCGGCGAACGATTTCGATTTTTTCTTATCTCGGTTTCACGCAAAGCCCTCCTTCATGGGCATCCTGTTTCGCCTCGGCGTGGATCGGGTGTCATTCGAAGTCATGAAGTCGAACCGGCTGCCGTTCGTCGAATGGGGCAATTATCGCTACAGCTTCGTCCACAACCGGGGCCGGAACAGGACACCGATCGGGTGGGGCTATTTGCGCGTCCCCATGGCGAAGCGCGCACCCGATGCGCTGTTCTGTCTTTCACAGGTGAAGCAGATGCGTCGGCTCACACGCTTCGAGCTCCCTCAGAGCCGCGAGCCCCTGGGCGCCTTCGACGTCTTCTGCGAAGCCGCGGACAGACCGGCGGCCACGGCGGTCCTCGATGCCGACACCCTGGAACTCCTGAGGCTTCACAAGTTCAGCTTCGAGTTCGCCGACGGCTACTTCTCCGCCTACAAGGCCGGGCTCTTTCGCCTCTGGAAGCCTGACACGGTGCTCCTGCTCGCCGACGTCGTGTCCAGGATTGAGGGCAGCCACCGCGCCGACAACTAGGGTCGGCAAAAACTTGGACGCCGACTCGCTGAATGACGAGCCTGGCCGATTCGACATGAAGTCATTCCTGCCCGCGCCCAACCCGGTCGTATCACGGCTGCTAGGGCTTTGTGGCGGGGTATCCAAAGATGTGAAAGAGGTCGAGGATCTATGGAGATCGACGTACTGCCACTGGGTGAGGCGCCGTCAGAGGCTAGCGTCAAGTCGTTTCTTGACGAGGCGAAGGCGTCCGGCACTCGTCTGCCAGTCAAAGTGACCGACGTCATCACGACGGTCTCTGTGGCGACCGGAGGTGGGGCGCTTTTCATCTTTCTCGGCTTGGCCAATCAGGGTCTCGCCATGTCGAGCTTCCAGAAAGGCCTCGGGTGGCTTCTCTTCACCGTCGGTGTCGCGACGGTTCTGTTCACGCTCGGTTTTGGGCTGCCAAAGATCTTCGGCCTGGTGCGAAATCAGCCTCGGCATTTGGTCGTCGAGTCATGTTTCGCCGCTGCCAAAGGCTTCGACTTTTTCCTTTCGCGCTCGCACAGCGAGCCGCCCTTCGGAGGGATTCTCTTCCGGCTCGGCCGTGACCTGGTGTCGTTCGAAGTGATGCGGTCTAGTCGGCTGCCGTTTGTCGAATGGGGCAATTATCGATATAGCTTTACGCGGAACGGCGGAAAGAATTGGACGCCGATCGGGTGGGGCTATCTCCGGATGCCCCTGGCCGCTTCGTTGCCCAATGCGCTGTTCTGCCCCTCAAAGGTGAAGCAGATGCGCCGCCTGAGTCGGATCGAGCTTCCTCGGAACCCCGAGTCGTTCGGCGCCTTCGACGTGTATTGCGAGCCGGCCGATCGAGCGGCGGCGACGGCGATCCTCGATGCCGACACCGTGCAACTCCTGAAGAAGAACAAGTTCAGTTTCGAATTCGCGGACGGCTACTTCTACGTCTACTTCGCCGGTCTCTTTCGCCTCTGGAAGCCCGAAACGGTGAAGCTACTCGCCGACATTGTGACGCGCGTCGAGGGCTCGCCCGTTCTCCACAGCTGACCTCGACCTCAAGGCCGCACGGTCATCGTGAAACGCGCGCCGCGCGAGCCGAAGAACGATCGGCTTCGGACTGCCGTCGATCTGGAGCTCATTCGCCCGATCGACCGCGCTCCGCGGAGATAAGTGGCCGATCGGCCCCGGAGGTGGTCCGCGGACTATCTCGACGGCCGACGAACCCCTCTCGGGCTCGACCGGTGCGAGGTTCGCTGGCTCCAACAGCTCTTCAGTCAGGGCGACGTCACTTGCGCCTGAATTCAGGCAGAACTGAAGTCGCTCGCAGAGAAAGGGATACCCCGGAGGCGGGGCGGGCATGCCGGATCGGCCCGGCCGGCACCTGAGGGTGCCGGCGGGCCGATTGGCCGTGGGATGGTAGTCGGTGCGAAGGGCGGCTAGCTGCGCAGGCGAGCCCTGATCAGGAGCCCGAGACCTCCCAGCAGCAGGAGCAAAGCGGTCACGATCGCGACCAGCGGGTTGGCGCTGCCGGTGTAGGCCAGGGTGCCGTCGGCGGCGAGCGCGGTGTTGCCGCCCAGGGCTGCTGCGGTCACGTCGGCCGAGGTGGCTCCGGCGAGCGAGGTGTCGAGAGCACCGGTGACGACGTCACCCGAGCCCGTCGAGGTGCTGACGGTCGTGCCGGCGGGGTCGGTCACCGGGGTGCTCGGCGTACCAGGGTTGCTGGGCGTACCAGGGTTGCTGGGCGTGCCGGGGTCGGACGGGCCAGTCGGGCCGGTGGGGCCAGTCGGGGTGCCGGGGTTGCCCGGGGTCGACGGGTCGCCGGTCGTGGAACCGGTGGTGGTGCTGGTGCCGATCACCGAGACGGCGTTGCCGCCGAGGTCGATGGGCAGCGACACGATCGGTGCGATCTGGGTGCCGCCGAGGATGCTGCCGGTGCCGGTGGTGGTGCTGCCGGTGCCGGCCGTGCCCGAGCCGGAACCACCGGTCGTGCCCGTCGTGCTGCCGGTCGAGGTGGAGTCTCCGAGGACGGAGATCGCGTTGCCCGAAGCCGTGACGGGAGCCGTCACGTCGGGAGCGATCTGGGTGCCCCCGAGGGTGCTGCCGTTGCCGGTGGTGGTGCTGCCGGCACCGGTCGTGCCCGAGCCGGAACCACCGGTAGAGCCCGCTGCGGAGCCAGTCGACGAACCAGTCGACGACGAGTCACCGAGCACCGAGATGCCGTTGCCGGCGACGGTGACCGGCACGTTCAGGCCGACGAGGGCCTGCGTGCCACCGAGGGTCGAATCGCTGCCCGAGGTGCTCGGGGCAGCGGTCGTGGTCTCGGTCGGAGTCGAGGCGGCCGGCGAACCGGACGTCGAGCCCGTCGACGACGAGTCGCCCAGCACCGAGATGCCGTTGCCGGCGACCGTGATCGGCAGCGTCACGTCCGGCAGCACCTGGCTGCCCGAGGCAATCCCGTTCGAGCCGGTCGTGCTGGCCGACGAGCCTGCACCGCTGGTGGCGGGCGCAGGAGCCGACGTGGTCGAGGACCCGGTCGACGTGCTGTCACCGAGCACCGAGATCGCGTTGCCACCCACCGTGACGGGGGCGGTGACGCCGACCACGGCCTGTGTTCCGCCAGCCGTCGAGTGCGCACCCGAGGTGGTCGGCGCGGCAGCGGGAGCGGCGGCGGTGGGAGCAGCCGGAGCGGCCGCAGCAGCAGGCGCAGCCGGAGCGGCAGCAGCCGAGTGCGACGATGCCGAGTTGCCGGCCACCGAGACGGCGTTGCCGCCGACCGTCACCGGCACGTGCACCGAGATGATGCCCTGGGTGCCGCTGAGGATGCCGTGACTGCCCGTGGTGGTCGGCGCGTCAGCGGGTGCCGCAGCCGGCGCCGCAGCAGCCGAAGCAGCAGCGGGGGCAGCGGCGTGCACGGCCGACCCGGTGCTGGTCGAGCGGCCGATCACGCTGATGGCGTTGCCGGCGGCATGCACCGGTGCGGTGATGGCCGAGGCGACCTGCGTGCCCGACGCGAGGGCGTCGGATCCTGTGGTCGTGGCGGCGTTGGCCGCCGTTGCGCCGACGGCCCAGAGGCCTCCGACGAAGCAGGCTCCGATGAGCCCGCGGAAGACGTACTTGTTCATGGTCGTACTCCTGAAGTCGCACGTGCCTTGGCACGCGTATGAGTGACACGGTGAGCGCTGAGCGCCCGGGGAGATGCCGCACGAGGCGGCGAGGGTCAGTGACCGCGACGAACGCGGCGGTGACCCGTCTCAGTCAGGAGTCGTGTCGGAGTCGAACGTGGGCGCGGCAGGCACGATCTCGCGCTTGCCGGCGCCGGTGGAGAGCTGAAGGAGGGCCGGACGCACGAAGGCGTCGCCGGTCAGCGCGGTGGCCGAACCGCCCGCGGCAGGGGAACCGGCGCCCGCCGAGCCGCCGAGGCTGCCGTCGGGAAGGGCGGGGGCACGGTCGGGCGACGCGGGGGAGGCCGGCGCGGGTGCAGGGGTCGAGCCGTTCGCGGGGGTGGAGCCGCCCGTGTTCGACGTGGCGGAGGCACCCAGCGGGCTCGCCGCGGGGACGGACGGGGTCGTGGCGGCGACGACGGCGGGAGCGCCGGTCGCCGAAGACGAGTTGCCCGAAGCGGCCTGGGCGACGGCCGAGGCGACGAACGAGGAGCGCAGGATGCCGGGGGCCGGGTAGTCGGTGTGTGTCACCGGCGCGATCGGCGAGACGCCGACGACGGGAACGGTGACGGTCACAGGAACAGTCGTGGGGCCGGTCGGCGCGGTCGAGGCGACGCCCGACGAGAGTGCCGCGACCGTCGTGTCGACCGTGCTGACAACCGGAGTCGTGAGCGTGCTGACCGGGGATTCTCCGGTGATCGCAGCGACGACCGGGACGCTGTTGACGACCTTGTCGACCGTCCTCGCGACCGGGGCCACGATGTGATCGACCGGCTTCGCGGAGGACACCGCAGTGAGCGTCTGGGGGACGACCGGGGCGACGGCCTGGACGACGTGCTGCACGGCAGGGACGGGGGCCGTGGCCTGCGTGGCGACGTGTGTGACGGTGGAGACAGTTGATCCTGCGGTCTTCGCGACACCCGAGACGACCGGGGTCGTGAGGTGCGTGACCGGGGTGGTGACGTGCTCGACGACCTTCGTCAGCGAGCCTGCGAGGCCGCCGGAGGTCGGGGCCGGTGCGGCGGCTGGCGGCGCGGCGGCAGAAGGCGCGGCGGCCGGAGTCGCCGCGGAGGCCGATTGCGACGACAAGAAGACGCTCAGCACGATCAAAGCCGCCCCGACGAAGCCCGCGATCAGCAGCAGCCGGACCAGCGCGAAGGCGCGCGGCGACGTCGGAAGACGCCTGTCGCGCACTGCCGTCTGATCCACGGCGATCACCTTCAACGGTCGATCGAGCCTTCGAGAACTTGCCTGTCGGAGTTGGTTGGACTCCATCGCCGAGGTGGTTGGCCTCGACGTTGACTGAACCATACGCTCTGGTCCGGCCCGGTGTCCACCACATCTCGGTAGGCTCGCAGGCGATGTTCGAACTCCATCATCTGAGCGCCCAGGAGCAGTACGACTGGCTGCGCCGCGGCGAGGTCTCGCCCCGCGAGCTCGTCGACCACTACCTCGACCGCATCGACCGAATCGACGGCGCTCTCGGCGCCTTCACGACCGTCACGCCCGAGGCCGCGCGCGCTCGAGCCGACGCGCTCGGTGCAGTGGGCCGCACGGCCGCACCGCTGTGGGGCCTGCCGCTCGCCGACAAAGATCTGTACGACCGCGAGGGCGTGCCGACCTGGTCGGGGTCTCGCCTGTCGAAGGGAAGGACGCCGAGGGTGTCGTCCGGCATCGCACACGACGTCGACGAGGCGGGCGCCATCAGCCTCGGCAAGACGGCGACGCCCGAGTTCGGTCTGACGAGCTACACCGAGACGCTGATCGGGCCGCCGACGCGCAACCCTTACAACCTCTCACTCGGGCCCGGCGGCTCGAGCGGAGGGGCGGCTGCTGCGGTCGCGGCCGGGCTCGTCCCGTTCGCGCCGGGCTCCGACGGCGGCGGCAGCATCCGCATCCCGGCGGCCGCCACCGGGCTCGTCGGGCTCAAGCCTTCCCGTGGGCGAGTGCCGTCGCAGTCGGGGATCGCGAGCCTCGGCGGTCTCTCGGTGGGCGGGCCGCTCGCCCGCACCGTGGCCGACGCGGGGATGCTGCTCGACGCGATGGTCGCACCCGACTCCGGGGTGCCGCGCGACCTGTACGCTCTCCGGGCCCCGTCGAATCCTGAGGGCTCATGGCTCGGGTCGGCGGTGCGCGGCGAGGGCCGGTTCCAGATCGGCGTCATGACGACGAGCCCCTGGGACGACGTGTACGACGTGCGGCTCGACACCAGCGTGCTCGAAGCCCTCACTGTCGCAACGACCCAGCTCGAGCAGATCGGCCACGGCCTCGACGAGGCGGCCCTCGCGCCCTCCGACTACGGGCGCTGGTTCACGGTGCTCTGGCAGGCCGGCGCCGCGTCGATCCCCGCCGAGGGGGCCGACCTCGACCTGCTCGAGCCGATCACGCACTGGCTCGTCGAGCGCGGCAGGGCCCTGTCGGCGAGAGACCTCGGGCAGGCGCTGGCCGGGTTGACCGCATACGAGCGGTCGGTGATCCGGCAGTTCGACGCCTTCGACGCGGTGTTGACGCCCACCCTCGCGCTGCCGTCGAGGCCGATCGGCTGGTACGACAGCGAGGACGCCGAGAAGAACTTCGAGCAGCAGTGCCTCTACGCGCCGTTCACCTCGTTCGTCAACGTGGCGGGGCTGCCGGCGATCTCGCTGCCGGTGCACGTCGACGCCGCGGGCCTGCCCGTCGGGGTGCAGCTGATCGGGCGGCCGGGGCGCGAAGACGTGCTGCTCTCGATCGGGGCGCAGCTCGAGCGGCGGCTGAAGTGGCAGAGGCGGTACCCGCCGCAGTGGTGATCCGCCGATCGAGAGTGCGCAAATCGCGACCTTCGACGAAAGTGAGCCGCGAGTTGCGCACTCTCGGGGGAGGCGCGCGCTACTCGCGCGGGGGAGCGACGTCGAGCGTGGGCACGGCGGCGATCAAGCGCCGCGTGTAGTCGTGCTGGGGCGCGTGCAGCACCTGATGAGTCGAGCCCTGCTCGACGATGCGGCCGCCCTGCATCACGGCCACCCGGTCGGACAGGTGGTTGACCAGCCCGAGGTCGTGCGACACGATCAGCAGCGACAGCCCCATCTCGTCGCGCAGCTCGGCGAGCAGCGTGAGGATCTGCGCGCGCACGGTCACATCGAGCGCGCTCAGCGGCTCGTCGCCGACGAGCAGCCGCGGCCGGTGCACGAGTGCGCGGGCGAGGGCGATGCGCTGCCGCTGCCCGCCCGAGAACTCGTGGGGGTAGCGGTCGAGGCTCCACGTTCCGAGGCCGACTCGGTCTAGCATCGAGGTGACCAGGGCACGGTGGTCGCCCTCGACGTGGAGCGCCTGCAGGGGCTCGGCCACGATGTCGAAGGCGCGCATCCGTGGGTCGAGCGAGGCGTAGGGATCCTGCAACACGATGCCCGTCTGCCGCCGCAGCCACCGCAGATCGCGAGCACGCCCGGGTCGCACCGGCTGCCCGTCGAACGAGACGGTGCCCGCGGATGCGGCGTCGAGTGCCAGCAGGATCCGCACGAGCGTCGATTTGCCGCTGCCCGACTCTCCGATGAGCCCGACGCTCTCGCCCTCGCCGACGGTCAGCGACGCGTCGACGAGAGCGTGTCGCACGACGCCCGGTGTGAAGATCGACCGCCGGGGCAGGACGAAGTCGCGCGAGATGGACTCCGCCGACAGAAGGGTGCTCAAGAGGCGCTCCAGGTGGTGTCGCGGGCGGCGGCCACGAGGCTCTGCGTCACGGGGTGCACGGGGGAGTGCAGGATGCCGGCAATCGGCCCGCTCTCGACCGAGCGCCCGCCCGAGAGCACGACGACGTCGGTGGTGATCTGCGCGAGCACCGCCAGGTCGTGGGTCACGAACACCAGCGACATGCCGCGCTCGTCGACGAGGCGCTGCAGCAGGTCGAGGATCTCGGACTGCGTCGTGACGTCGAGGGCCGTCGTCGGCTCGTCGGCAAGCAGCAGGGACGGCCGGCTGATGAGCGCCGTGGCGATGCCGACGCGCTGTCGCTGCCCGCCCGAGAGCTGGTGCGGGTAGAGGTCGACGATGGTGGACGGGTCGGGCAGACCGACCTCGTGCGCGGCCTCGATCGCGCGATCGCGAGCCGCCTTCTTCGAGAGACCCTCGTGGATGCGCAGCGGTTCGCCGATCTGCCGGCCGATCGTGTGCAGCGGGTTCAATGCCGTCTGGGGGTCTTGGAAGACCACTGCCACCTGCGCACCCCGCAGTGCTGCCCGCTGCCGCTCGGAGAGCGCTAGCACCTCGTCGCCGTCGAGCCGGACGCTTCCGGTGACGGTCGCCTCCTCGGGGGCCAGACCGATCAGCGAGAGCACGGTCAGCGACTTGCCCGACCCGGATTCTCCGATCAGCCCGAGCCGCTGCCCGTCGGCCACTGTGAACGAGAGGTCGTCGACCACGACGCGGCCGCCGATCTCCACCGTGAGCCCGGTCACCTCGAGAGTCATGAGCGCCGCCTTCCACGCCGGAGCTGCGGGTCGGTGGCTTCGCGCAGCGCGTCGCCGAGCAGGTTGAACGCCAGCACGCTCAGCGTGATCGCCGCTCCCGGCCAGACCACGCTGCCCGGGTGGATGGCGATATAGACCTGCAGGTCGTTCAGCAGCCGGCCCCACGACGCCGTGGACGCCGAGGCGCCATAGCCGAGATACGACAGCCCGGCCTCCGACAGGATCGACGTCGCCATCGCCAGCGACAGCTGCACGATGAAGACCGGGGCGACGTTGGGCAGGATGTGCCGCATCAGCACTCCGGGCGACGACAGCCCGCTCGCTCTCGCCGCGAGCACGTAATCGGTGCCGCGCACCCGCCGCACCTCGCCACGCGAGACCCGAGCGATGTTGACGCCGAAGCCGATCCCGACCGAGGCGATCACGACGCCGAGCGAGCCGCCGAGGATCGACGAGAGCAGCATCGCGATCAAAATCACGGGGAAGGCGATCAGGATGTCGAGCAGCACCGCGGTGCCCTCGCGCACCCAGCGCGCCGTGAGCGACCCGAGGGCTGCCAGGCCGATCCCGACGAGCGACGCCAGCGCGCCGGCAAGCACCGACACGATCAGTGTCGTGCGCGTGGCGGCGAAGACGTAGCTGAAGATGTCACGGCCGATGCTGTCCGTGCCGAAGAGGTGCGCCGCCGAGGGCCCCTGCCACGCCGCGTACGGGTTCGTCGCGAACGGGTCGTGCGGGGTCCAGAAGCTCGACACGATCGCCGACGCGACGAGCAGCAGGATCCAGACGCCGGCGCCGACCCCGGCCGGCCGCCGCAGCAGCTCGGTGAGCCACGTCTGCCGACGGCGGGGCTCTCCGCCCGTCCGTCTCTCGTCGGTCCGAGTCTCGACCGCGCTCACGAGTCACGCTCCCGCAGTCGCGGGTCGACGAGACGGTGAATCAGGTCGACGGCGAAGCCGAGCACGAGCACCAGCCCCGTGAGTGCCAGCAGCTCGCCCTGCACCTTGGTGAGGTCGCGCACCCCGACGTCGGAGACCAGCATCCTGCCCACCCCCGGCAGCGCGAAGAGCTGCTCGACCAGCACGGCCCCGACGAGCAGCCCTGCGATCTGCACGCCGAGCACCGCGACGACGCTCAGCATGACGTTGGGCAGCCCGTGGCGGATGACGGCCTGCGTGCGGGTCAGCCCCTTCGCTGCGGCGGTGCGCACGTAGTCCTCCCCGAGGGCGCCGAGCGTCGCCGAGCGCGTGAAGCGCAGGATCACGGCCCCCTCGATCACTCCGAGGGTCAGAGCCGGCAGGATCAGACTCCGCAGCGCCTGCCCGGGCTCGGCCCAACCGTCGGTCGGGTAGCCCTGCGTCGGGAAGACGCGGATCGCGACGGCGAACACGGCGATCAGGATCATCCCGCCCCAGACCGCCGGCACCGCGGCGAACGCCTGCGCGATGATCGAGATCACCGTGCCCGAGAGCTTCCGCCTCTTCAGTGCCGACAGCACTCCGAGGGGGATGCCCAGCACGAGGCCGAACACGAGCGAGAGCCCGGCGAGGGGCAGCGTCACCGAGAACTTCTGCACCAGCTGCGACGAGACCGACGACCCTGTCACCAGAGAGGTGCCGAGGTCGCCGTGCACGAGGCCGCCGAGCCACTCGAGATACTGCAGGATCAGCGGGCGGTCGAGCCCCAGCGACTTCCGGATCGCCGCGACCTGGGCCGGCGACGACTGGGTGCCCGCGATCACCTGCGCGACGTCGCCCGAGAGCAGGCGCAGCGTGAAGAAGATCAGCGCGCTGGCGACCAGCAGCCCGATCAGCAGCAGGACGACCCGCCCCAGGACGAATCGCGTCACTACGACTTCTGCAGGTTCGCCAGGTCGAGTCGCGCCGAGGTGCTGGAGTAGGGGAAGCCCGTGATGCCCGAGTGGACCGCAGTGAGTGTGGTGGCCGTGTAGAGCCACTCGCCGGCCGCGTCGTCGGAGACGATCTTCGCCGCCTGCGCGAGCTTCGCATCGACGACCGAGTCGGAGGTCGCGGCGAGGGCCTGGGCGTAGAGGCCCTGCACCTGCTTGTTGTCGTAGCCGAAGTAGTACTGCGGGTTCGCCCAGTTGCCGAAGTCGTGCGACTCGGCGTGGTCGACGATACTCAACTGGTAGCTGCGCGGCGAGCCGTTCGTCGGGGCGGTGAACACCGTGTTGAGCCAAGTGGTGAAGTCGACCTGCTTGACCTTGAGCGTGATGCCCACGGCCTTGAGCTGAGTGGTGAGCACGTCGCCGATCGACGCCGGGTAGATGTTCGGATACGTGAGGTTCAGTGTGAGGCCGGTCTTGCCCGCGGCCTTCAGCAGCTTCTTGGCGCCCGACGGGTCGTAGGCGTCGACGCTGTCGAGGTTCTGATAGCCGGGGTCGAGTTGGGGGATGGGGCCGCCCTGCTGCACGCCGGCGCCGCCGAGCGCCTTGATCAGGGCCTTCGTGTCGATGGCCTCGCGGATCGCCTCGCGCACCCGGATGTCGGTGAACGGCGCGATCGCGTCGTTGAACGCCAGCGTGTACTTGTCGGTCGTCTTGCCCGACTTGAGGCTGACACCCGAGACACCCTTGAGCTGCGCGTCGAGAGTCGGGTCGACGGCGGTCTGCACGTCGACGTCGCCCGAGATCACGGCGTTGATGGCCGCCGACGGGCTCGTGTAGTACTTGAAGACGACTCCGGCGACCTTGGCCTTGGTGCCCCAATATGTCGAGAAGCGGGTCAGGTGGATGCTGTCGCCCTGCTTCCAGCTCTGCAGCTTGTAGGGGCCGGTGCCGTTGGCGGTCGTCTTCAGGTCGTTCGTCGCGGCCTTCTCGAGCACGAGGCCGGCGCGGCCGGACAGCGCCCACAGCAGCTGCGAGTCGGGCTTCGCGAGCTTCAGCTCGACGGTGTCGGCCGTGGGGGCGGTGATGCTCGTGACTCCCGCTAGATCGGTGCTGTTCTGGTAGGTGTCATTCGACTTGACCTGTTCGAGCGACCAGACGACATCCTGCGCCGTCATCGTGGCGCCGTCGTCGAACGTCACACCCTTGTGCAGCGTGAAGTCGTACGTGAGGCCGTCGGACGACACCGTGTGGCTCGACGCGAGGACGTTGACGATCTTGTTCGTCGAGGTGCGGCCGACGAGACCCTGGTAGACGTTGTCGATCAGCACCTGGTCGAGCGAGATGCCGGCCGTCGTGCGGATGTCGAGGTCGGTGGGCTCGAGCACGAGGCCGACGTTGACCGTCGCGCCCGTGTCCGCGGCTCCAGTGGACTTCGTCGTGGTGCCCGACGACGAGCAGCCGGCGAGCACGAGGGCGGCCGCCGCAGTGACGGCGGCGAGTGGGAGGAGGCGGGTGGAGCGAAGGCGCTGGGTGAGGCGCATGGCTGGGGCAGACCTTTCGGGACCGGCTGCGATCGTCGCGGGGTTCGTGGCCACTGTTCGTCGCAGGACAGGCGGACCACCGTGTCGTCGGTGAGCACGGTGCTGTGGAGGGGCGCCCTGTTGCTGTTGAACAGGATGCCGGTGCTGAATCGCTCGTCGCTGGTGAACGCCCGATCGCCCTCCACCGCGGGTCGCTGCTGAACCCGGGGCCACTGAGAAAAGTATCACGAGGCCTGCGAGTTTCCTCGGATGTGACGAACGACGTAGCGCAGAAGGTAAGCCTTACCTATATTGAGAAGGACATGTTCCTCGACACCCGTGAGCCCGCCCTCCAGCCCAGCGCCACTCGCATCCTGTTCGCAGGCGACGCCTCGTCGATCGACGGCATCCAGACGATGCTCGAGGTGTTGCCGATCTGTGCCCGCGGCCAGGTCTTCATCGAGGTCGACGACGCGTCGCAGATGTTCCCTCTCGAAACGCCCGGCCGTGTGTCGGTCGCGTGGCTCGACCGATCGCGCCGCAGCGGCCGCCCCGGCACCGGCGAGGGCTGCGCGCCCGGCATGGCTCTCGAGCGGGCCGTGCGCGCGTGGCTCGGCGAGTTCTTCGTCGACCGCGAGGCCCTCGTCGACAGCGACTACGTCTTCTGGATCGGCGGTGAGGCCGGGTTGGCGTACGACCTGCGGCACGATCTCGCCGAGCTGTTCCAGGCGCCGACCTCGACCGTCTAGCCCCCTTCGGAGCTCCGGCAATCGGTTTTCGGTGAGGCCTTACAGGTTTCTCAGCGGCCGTCTGACAGAGTCGTGCCGTGGGGATCCTGCTTGCCTTCGTCGGCGCCGTCTGCCTGGCCATCGGCACCGAGGTGCAGAACCGTGGCGTGCACGCGACGTCCAGTGACCGCACCGACTCGCTGAGCGGACGCAACTTCGGTCGCCTGCTCTTCAACCCCGTCTGGCTCGGCGGTGCGGCCCTGATCGGCATCTCGATCGTGATGCAGCTGACGAGCCTCCTGCTCGCGAACCTCGTGGTGGTCCAACCCATCGGCGTCATCGGCCTGATCGTGACGGCCTTCCTCGGCGCCCGACGAACGCACACCGGCCTCTCGCGCCGACGCCTCCTCGGCATCGTCCTCTGCATCGTCGGCATCGCCAGCTTCGTGATCACGGCAGGTTTCGTCGGCCGCACGCCGACGGTGACGACGGGCGAACTCATCGTCGTGCTCGGCATCCTGGTGATCGTGGCCGCTCTCGGCCTGCTGCTGCACCGGGTCAACCGCAGCGCCCTCGCCTACTCGCTGGCGGGGGCGGTCATGTTCGGCTTCGTCGCGACGCTCGCCCAGCAGCTGCTGCACGACCTCGTCTCGTTGAACTTCAGCGTTCTCTTCGTCGTGGCACTCCTCTTCGTCGGCGCCGCCGGCCTCCTCGGGTCGTCGTGGGTGCAGAACGCCCAGGCGAAGGGCACCTCGACTCTCGTGCTCGCCGGCTTGACCGTCGTCGACCCGCTCACGGGCGTGCTGCTCACCGGCCTCGTCTTCGGCGAGCTGACCGCTGCCCCGGCAGGCGCGGTCGCCTGGATGCTCGTCTCGGGCGCGATCGCCGTCGTCGGCGTCCTCTTCGTGTCGCAGGACTGACCCGGCCTGCCGCATGCGGCAGGAGCGGGCCGTCGGGCTCCTCCTGCAGCAGCTGATCGATCGATGCGCCCGAGACCCGGCAGCGCACGATCACGAGGATGACCGCGACGAGAAGCGTCCGGGCGAACCGCCGCCAGCCGTTGGAGAGCGTCGGCACCGAGCAGGAGAGTGTTTGCGAAAAGCTTGATCGGCTCTGGACGCAATCGACGTTTTCGAGAACACACTTCCCCGCCGTCACCTCGCCGGACGCGGCAGGAGACCGGGCGGGGCACGCGGCACCCGCACTGGGGGAGGCGGTGTGGGCCGGGGATGGCCTACACCTGGAGGTGCGCTCGGGACAGCGCGAAAGGGGCAACAGCATGGGATCGTTCGTCAACCCGGTCGTGAGGCCGATGATGCAGGGCAAGGCGCGTGCGATCCTGCGATCCGGATTTCCTGTCAGCCCCCTCCATTCGACCGAGGGCTCCGCGACGGTCAGCACCCCCGGGCACAACCCCGACCGCGTGCTGCTCGTCGGCAACGGCGCGCTGAGCGGCTGGGGCGTTGCCAGCCAGGACGACGCCATCCCCGGCCACCTTGCGCGGGAGCTCTCGTATCGCACCGCGCGCGCCGTCGAAGTCGACCTCGTCGTCGATCTTGCAGCACGCCTCGCCACGGCCGAAAGCCTTCTCGAGGGCATCGACCTGCACGCCTACGACGCGGTCGTGGTGGTCGTCGGCGTGAGCGACGCACTGCAGCTGCTGCCGGCGCGCGAGTGGGCCGCGGCCTTCAGCGCTTTCACCCGCGCCCTCGTCGCCGGTGTGTCGTCGGTCGTCGACGTCGTCTTCATGGGGATCCAGCCGCCGAGCACTGTGCCGTTCTTGAACCTTCCGATCGGGGGTCGCGTCGATCACGTCGCGAAGGATCTGAACGCGGTGACGCGGTCGCTCTGCAGCGATCGGGTGCGCTACCTCGAGCCTCCGCGGCTGGAGCGCATCGGCCCGTCGGCTCCTGGGCCCGCCGACCCCGCCGAGATGGAGCGTGTCTCGGCCGGCTACATGAGTTGGGCCGTCGCCCAGGCCGACCTACTCGCGCGCCTCCGCGCCGAGAACGTGGCCTGGTCGCGCTGAGCCTGCGCCGTGGGGCTCGCGACAGAGGGCTGGTGCGGGCGGCAGAACGTGCGCTACCGTGGTGCTCCCGCTCGGCACTCCGCTCGAGCCTGGTGATGGCCTGCGTCCGCCGCGAAGGGCGCCACACATGAATCGCAGTCAGCGCTTCGGCGCCTCGTCCACATCCGACTTCGACAGCAAGGGCGGCTCGACGCCCGTTCGATGAATCGCGCCCGGGCCACCCGGCCTCGGCCCGCTATCTGGTCTCCGACGGGCTGCGATCCGCTTCCTGAACCGGACGCGTGCGAAAGACGTGGGTCGGGGCCTCAGCCGCATCTCGCCGCGCAGGCGATCCACGAGGCGTGCAGGCGTCCACTCGGCACGATCATCGTTCACACGGTCGCAGAACGGCTTGCGGCCTTCACCGGACCGCAGGATCTCGACGACTTGCTTGCCGAAGTCCGCATCGAGTCTCCCATCGGTCGGCTCAGGCTGCATGAACTCGGACAATGGCTGTTCCGTTACGGCACGTGCCTCAGCCAGGTGCAAGCCGGTCTGGCACTACTCGACGGCGACCCGATCAGTCTCCAGCCGGTCTTTCGGTAGGGTCGCGGGATGACTGACGATCCTCTCGCAGGCGGCGCCGTGCCTTCCGTCCGCCTTGCAGGCGGCGCCGTGCCTTCCGTCCGCCTTGCAGGCGGCGCTGTGCCTTCCGTCCGCCTTGCAGGCGGCGCTGTGCCTTCCGTCCGCCTTGCAGGCGGCGCTGTGCCTTCCGTCCGCCTTGCAGGCGGCAACATGAACGAAGTGCGGCGCGAGGGCGACACGGTCGTGCGCGTCGCCGGGCCGTGGACGCCGACGGTGCACCGCTACCTGCGCTATCTCGAGATGGCCGGCATCGACTGGGCGCCGAAGCCGCTGGCGGTGGAGGGCGAGCACGAACGCCTCACCTTCCTCGACGCCGACGTGCCCGTGTATCCCCTGCCCGAGTACGTGTGGGCCGAGGGTGTGCTCGACGACGGCGCCCGGATGCTACGGCAGCTGCACGACGCCAGCATCGGCTTCGGGCTCGACGACTCCGTGTGGCAGTCACGCACCAAGGTGCCCGCCGAGGTGATCTGTCACAACGACTTCTCGCCGCACAACCTCGGATTCCGCGACGGCCGGATCGTAGGGGCGATCGACTTCGACATGTGCTCACCCGGGCCCCGGCTGTGGGATCTCGCCTACTTCGCGACGCGAGTCGTGCCGCTCGGGGCCGACACACCCGCGGGCGCGCCGACTATGGCCGAGGCGAGAGGTCGCACCGAGAGGATCCTGCGGTCGTACGGCTCGGACGCGACCTGGGACGACGTGCTGCGTGTCGCGATCATCCGGCTGTGGGACCTCGCCGACCTCTCACGCGACAAGGCCGTCGAGCTCGGCAAACCCGAGCTGGTGGAGAACGCCCAGATGTACGAGCGCGACGCCGGGTACCTGGCGGAAGTCCGCCGCGCCGGCTGACGCGCTTGGCTGCGGCACAGGCGCTGCGGCGTAGACCGGTCGGAGGTCGCGCACCCGAGTGCGACCCACGACGAGAGGACGGACGCGACATGGCGACCGAGATCACCGAAGGCGGCCAGGCGACACTCGAGGCACGCGACCGGATGCGCGACACCGACCTGCCGCTGAATGAACGCTTCACCGACGACTTCACCGACCACGACCCGGCCGAGGGCCAACCGGCCGACGGATCGGGGATCGCCTGGTTCTGGGAGCAGTTCGGCAAGTCGTTCTCGGATCTCGACCGTGACGTCATCGAGACGATCGCCACCCCGACCAAGATCATCACCGTGATGAACCTCAGCGGCACGCACACCGGCGACTTCATGGGGCACGCGCCGACCGGCAAGCGCTTCACCGTGCGCAACGTGCAGGTCATCGGCTACCGCGACGGCAAGGCCAGCGACCGCTGGGGCTCCACCGACCAGGTCGGCATCCTGCAGCAGCTCGGCCTTATCTGACGTTCGCATTGTCGGCGAGACAAGATGCTCGTCGCTAGGCTCGGCGGATGAGCTTCACGTGCTAGCAATGCCGTCGGCAGCAGCCGGGCGAGCCGCATCGCACGGCGACACGGGGCCTGCGACGACTGCTTCCGCGCGTTCCAGAGTGCAGCTGCTGGGGTGATCGCCGGAGGGGGCGCGCCCGCGGGGCCTGAGCCTCCAACCGGACAATTTCGGGGTCGAAACGTGTCCGGTCGGAGGTTCAGGTCAGGGCCGGGGCCGGAGACAGGCCGACAGTGCGCTATGCGGCGAGGAGTGCGCGCCACTGCGCCTGCGCGTCGGCGATGTCGGTCTGGCGGTGGAGGGCCACCCCGTCGAACTCGAACAGCTCGAGGTCGAGGTCGAGCGGCTCGGTGCCCGGCTCGGAGATCGACAGGCGGAGCAGCGGCACGAACGGCTGCGCTTCGATGACCGGTTCGGTGGCGCTGCCGACGCCGACCACCTGCGCCGTCGGGATGGAGGCGGCCAGCCACACCGGGTCCTCGTCCGCGTAGAACAGGATCGATCCGCCGGCCACCACGACGGTCAGGTACGAGTCGCCGACGACCGGAAGCTTCTTCTCGCCCGTCTCCTGCTTCTCGACGGCGCGCAGCACTATGCGGGCGGGGAAGGTGGCGCGGACGTGGTGGCGGGCGACATCGGGGTGGAGGGCCGCGACCTCGGCGTCGCGGGCGGTGGCTTTCTCGTCATGGGTCGTCGTAGGCATTGGTCGACCGTACCCCCGGCTCTCTGCCCCGGCCCGCTCGCTCGTTCCCGCGCGTCTCCCCGGGCCTCGAGGCACCACCGATCAGACCGGATTCATGTCGCAGGGGGCTGATTCCCGTCGGATCGGTGGTGCCTCAGCGATGCTGCGCGGCGCGCGGAAAACGGAGGCCGACGAGCGCAGCACGGCGGGGCCGAGCGAGAGCCGCCCGGAGGTCATTGGCTCGCACCGCATCCCGCCGCGCCCGCGCATGGCCGTGAATGCCCCGGGTGCCAGCTCACGGTCCATCCACGCACACGGGTTCGCCGGTCGGTTGCCCTGCAGCACGACCGGCCCGTCGCCCGTGTCGAGGCTGAAGACCACGTCGCGCAGGGCGTCGGCGTCGAGGCCGCGCAGCACGATGTTGCGCCGAGTGGCCGCAGGATCCAGATGGCTCACTCCGACGAGACGGCCCACCTCGTCGAGTGCCTCGCCCGCCATCACGGTGACCGAGGCATGCCGATGCGCGGGCTTCGCGTAATAGCGGTCACCGACGATCCCGAGCCCGGCGCGCAGCTCGATGCTCGACGGGGTCTCGTCGCCGTCGGCGGGAGCCGCGCCGTCGGCGGGCCGGCCGTCGTAGCGATGCGTGGGGCTGGCCAGCAGCAGCTCGATGTGCACCGCCGCCTCGAACGGCAGCGCCGGCAGCAGCCCGCCCACGTCAGAGGTCACGCCGCCAACCCTACGCACGCCCCTCGCACCGACAAAGCCCCATCGCTCACGCGACGAGCCGCGCCAGCGGTACCACCATCGGCGTGTGCGCCTGCGGGTCGTCGACGATCTGGCAGGGGAGGCCGAAGACCTCTTCGACGAGCGACGCGGTGACGATGGCTGCGGGGCGACCCTCGGCGATGATCCTGCCGTCTTTCATCACCACGAGGTGGGTGGCGTAGCGCGCGGCCTGGTTGAGGTCGTGCAGCACCGCCACGAGGGTGCGGCCCTCGCGGTGGAGGCGGGCGCAGAGCTCGAGCACTTCGTACTGGTGGGCGATGTCGAGGTAGGTGGTGGGCTCGTCGAGCAGCAGCAGCTCGGTCTCCTGCGCCAGCGCCATCGCGATCCACGCGCGCTGTCGCTGACCGCCCGACAGCTCGGACACGTGGCGCGAGGCCAACGACGCGACGCCGGTCGCTTCGAGAGCCTCGGCCACGGCCGCCTCGTCGGCGGCCGACCACTGCCGCAGGAGGCCCTGGTGGGGGAAGCGCCCCCGCCCGACGAGGTCGCGCACGACGATGCCCTCGGGGGCGATCGGGCTCTGCGGCAGCATGCCGATGCGCTTGGCTACGTCTTTGCTGCGGTACGACGAGATCGGCCGGCCGTCGAGCAGCACCTGCCCGGCCTGCGGCTTGAGGGTGCGGGCCAGGGCTTTCAGCAGTGTCGACTTGCCGCAGGCGTTCGGGCCGATGACGACGGTGAGCTCGCCGTCGGGCACCTCGAACGAGAGGTCGTCGGCGACGACCCGATCGTCGTAGCCGAGACGCAGGGAGCGTGCACTGAGCGTGGCCATCAGACCGTGCCTTTCTTCCATTCCCGCACGAGCAGGTAGCCGAGGTAGACGCCGCCGACGCAGGCGGTGAGGAGGCCGACGGGCAGTTGCACGCCGAAGAGACCCAACTGCACGACGTAGTCGGAGAGCACCATCATGCAGGCGCCGACCACCGCCGACAGGATCAGGCCGGCGCCGGGCGCACGAGCGAGCCGCTTCGCCACCTGCGGCGCGGTGAGCGCGACGAACGAGATCGGCCCGGCCGCGGCGACGGCCGCGGTCGCGAGCCCGAGCGCGATGAGCACGACGAGCGTGCGGGTGAGCCCGGTGCGAGCACCGAGCGCGTCTGCGATCTCGTCGCCCATCTCGACGAGATCGAGGCGGCGGGCCAGCAGCACGGCACACGGCACCAAGATCACGACGGCGAGCCAGATCACCGAGGCGTCGCTCCACGATCGGTCGGCCAGAGTGCCGCTGATGTACGCGGCGAGCTGCACGGCATCCTGCGAGCCGACCCGCGTGAGGGCGAACTGCACGAAGGCGAGCGCCATCGCCGAGACCCCGATGCCGACGAGGATCATGCGGCTCGGCGAAGTGAACCCTCGACCCGTGCCGACCCAGACCAGCCCGATCGCGACGACCGAGCCGACGAGGGCGCCCAGAGGGACGGACAGGATTCCGGGGATCAGCAACCCGAACGTCGCCGCCCCCGCGCTGGCGCCCGACGAGAGCCCGATGACGTCGGGGCTGCCCAGCGGATTGCGCGTCACGGTCTGGAAGAGTGCGCCTGCGACGCCGAACGCCGCCCCGACGCCGATGGCGGTGACGAGTCGGGGCCCGCGGTAGATGTTCAGGATGAAAGCGGCGCGCGCATCCTGCTCTCCGAAGATCGACGCGAGAAGGCGGGGCACGGGGATGCCGAGCGACCCGGTGCTGAGGGTGGCCACGCTGAGGGCCAGCAGCACGAGAGCCGACACGGCACCGACGACGAGGGCCCGAGGAGAGTAGGGAAGGCTCAGCCAGGATCCGACGCGTATGACGGGGCGCGGAACAAGGGTCGCGGCGTCGCCCGAGGCCGCCGACGCAGCCGAGACGGTGCTGGTCATTCGCGCCCCCGCATCCGTCGCACGGCGAACAGGAGCACGGGAGCGCCGAGGAAGGCGGTGATGACGCCGACCTGCACCTCCTGAGGGCTGGCGATGACGCGCCCGAGCACGTCGGCGAGCAGCAGAAGGGTCGGGCCCACGAGGGCAGCGAACGGCAGGAGCCAGCGGTGGTCGGCGCCGGTGAAGGTGCGGACGATGTGGGGCACCGCGAGCCCGATGAACGAGATGGGCCCGACGGCGGCCGTCGAACCCGCGCAGAGCAGGGCGGCCGCGATGCCGCCGATGATGCGCGTGCGACCCACCTTCGCGCCGAGCGCCGTCGCGGTGTCGTCGCCGAGCGCCAGCGCGTTGAGTGACCCCGGCAGCAGGGCTGCGAGCACGAAGCCGAGCCCGAGGTAGGGCAGCACCTGGGCGACGAGCGACGAGTCGCGGCCCGCGAGCGAGCCGATCACCCAGAAGCGGTAGTCGCTGAAGACCGACGGGTTGCTGAGGGTGAGAGCCTGGATGTAGGCGCCGACGACCGCGGTGATGACCGCCCCGGCCAGCACCAGCCGGACGGGTGTCGCCCCGCGGCGGCCCGACCCGAGCAGGAAGACCGCGGCGGTGGCGGCGAGGGCACCGGGCAGGGCGAGCCAGACGCGCTCCTGACCCGTGCCCGAGCTGAAGAAGACCATCCCGGTGACGATGGTGGCGGCGGCGCCGACGTTGACGCCGAGGAGGCCCGGGTCGCCGAGCGGGTTGCGGGTGAGCCCCTGGACGATCACGCCCGCCACCGAGAGGGCGGCGCCGCAGAGGAGGCCGAGCAGGGTGCGCGGGATCCTGCTCTGCACGACCGTGTCGTCGTACGCGTGACCGGGGTGGACGAGAGCCTGCCAGACCGTGGCGAGCGGCACGGCCTGCGTGCCGACGGCGAGGCTCAGGAAGACCGCGAGCACCAGGATCCCGGCGGCGAGGGCGAGCGCCGGTGCCAGCGTGCGCGCCCGTGGTCGACGCGCCCCGCGGCCGCGACCAGGCGCGCCCGACGGGCCGGGCGACGTGCGCCCGGCCCGCGGGAGTGCTGGTGACGCGGTGTCAGCCAACCCTCGAGGCGGCCTTCTTGATCATCGCGGTGTAGCGCGGCAGGGCGTATGGCACGCTGAGCGGCGTGATGAAGGTCGACGCCATTGCGAGCTTCTGGTCGACGTTCGGCACGTACGAGCCGCGCTTCACGGCCGGGATCTGCGCGAACAGCGGCTGTGCCTCGATCTGCTTCTGGTTGGCCGTGTCGTTGAACCACGTGAACAGGATGTCGGTTTTGTCGAGCAGGTTGGCCTTCTCGAGGCCGATGTCCGACGTGAACGTGTCTTTCGAGGCGGGGAGGGCCGCGATGTTCTTCGTCTCGGTGAGGCCGAGCGCCTTCACGACCTCGACGCGGGGTCGCCCTGCTGGTAGATCGACAGCGAGCCGGGCTCGGCCGAGTAGACGTAGGCGAAGGTGAGGCCCTTGAACTCGGGGTTCTTCGTCGAGTAGTTCGCCAGAGTCGTCTTGAGGTCGCCGATCTGCTTGTCGACGAGAGTCGTCTTGCCGAGGGCCTTGCCGATGATGCGCATCTGGGTGTCCCAGGTGGTCTGCCACGGCTTGCCGGGGTAGGCGACGGTCGGGGCCAGCGCGCTCAGCGTCTTGTACTGCGCCGCCGTGATGCCCGACTGGGGCGCCAGGATCACGTCGGGGTCGAGCGAGGCGATCTTGGCCACGTCGATGTCGGGGTAGACGTCGAACGTCTGGGGGATGGCGCCGCCCATCTTCTTGATCGCCGCGGTGTCCCACGGGTAGTCGCCGGTGGAGTCGTTGCCGAAGCTCTGCTTCTCGATGCCGACGGGGTCGACGCCGAGCGAGACGACGGTGTCGGTCGTGCCCCAGCCGATCGTGACGACGCGCTTCGGCTGGGACTTGATGGTCGCCGTGCCGAGCGCCGACTTGATGCTGACGGGGAAGGCGCCCTTGTCGACGCCGGACGTCGACGAGGAGGCCTTCGTGTCGGACGACGACCCGGAGGACGACGGGGTGCTGCAGGCCGCGATGCCGATCACGAGACCGGCGGCGACGGCGACCGTCGCGATGCGGCGGAGGAGTGGTGTGGACACAGGAAGGGGGGTTCCTTTCGTGGGGTGAGCGCGCCGAAGGCAGGGGTGCCTCAGGAGGACAGCGCCAGGGAGCTAGTTCTCGGACTTGCCGTGCCGCCAGTAGCCCATGAAGGCGACCTGCGAGCGATCGATGCCGACCTCGCTGACGAGGAAGCGGCGGAGGGTCTTGATGGCGGATGCCTCGCCGGCGAGCCACGCATAGAGGTCGCCGCCGGCCGCGGAGCCCTCGGGAACCTCCCAGAGGATCTCGTGGTCGACGTCGATGTCGCCCGGGGTGACCTGGTCGCCCGGCCTGCCATGGTGCTGAGCCGTCACGAAGCGGCTCGTCCAGTCGCGGACGGCGGCGATGAGGGGTTCGCCGTACGGCGGGGCGCTGTCGTCGGATGCGTGGCGAGGGAGCCAGTGCACGTCGACGCCGTCGGGGTGGAGCAGAGGGAGGATGTCGGAAGCGTGCGGAACCTCGAGGAAGACGCACCCCGTCGCATCCTCTGCCAGCTGCTCGAGGATCGCCGTGATGGCCGGCACCGCGGTCTCGTCACCGACGAGCAGCAGCGTGCGCGCCGTGCCGGGGTGCCACTCGATGCCGCCCGGCGCCTGCCCGCCGCGGGCATCGGGCCCGACGATGATGATCTCGTCGCCGATCACGGCCGACTCGGCCCAGGCAGATGCCGGCCCGCCGTCGCCGTGGCTGACGAAGTCGACGTCGACTTCGGCCTCGTCACGGCGGATGGCCCGGGCGGTGTACGTGCGGAGCGGGTTGCGCCGGTGGTCGGGCAGTTCGCGCCAGAGCTGCCACCACGACCAGGCGTCGTCGCCGGTGGGACCGTGTTCGGTGGGACCGTGTTCGGTCGGGAAGTGGTCGAAGCCGGAGCCCGGCAGCGGGAGGACGAGCTTGATGCGCTGGTCGAGACCGGTGTCCAAGAAGTGCACGAGCTCGGAGCCACCGAACGTGATGCGCACGAAGCTCGGGCTGAGTCGGCTGACGCGGCGCACGGTGACCCGGTAGGGGCTCTGCGTCGGTCGGGTCGGCGTCGAAGTAAGCACAGCCTAACTATGGCATGCCTTACCTAACCATCCGGAGCGCGGTCTCTCGATGTCCAGCGAACTGTGACGTGAGGCGGTCGCGTCGAGGGGACGACGTCACAGTTCGATCGGCAGCCCCACCATGTCCGACGTCTTCTCCCAGACGACTTCAGCCAAGGCGGTGTTCTTCGCCTGAGGAGACTGCATCCCGTTCGGCTTCAGCTGGTCGAAGTAGGTGCCGCTCGGCACGCCCACCGTGGTCGGCCCGGCGAGCTGGATGAGGGGCACGGCGCCCGCGTCGGCGCTGATGCCGTAGTTGCCCTGCGTCACGAAGTTCAGCACCCGCATCGCACCCGAGTCGGTGCCGAAGCTGGTCGACACGAAGCCGGGGTGGAAGGCGTACGCCTGGATCGGCGCCCGGGAGGCGAGCTGGCTGATGAACATGTTGGTCAGCAGCTTGCTCGTGCCATAGGCGAGCCAACCGCCCGCCCACGGCCGCTTCGCCCAGTTGAGGTCGTCGAGCCTGACCCGCCCCATGACGTTGGCCGTGCTCGACGTCGAGACGACACGCCCTTCGCTCTCGATGATGCGCGGCAGCAGCAGGCGAGTGAGCAGGAAGGGGGCGAGGTGGTTCGACTGGAGGCTGCGCTCGAAGCCGTCGGCCGTGATGGCGCGGTGGCTGACGAGCCCGCCGGCGTTGTTCGCGAGCACGTCGATGCGCGGATGGTTCTCGAGCAGCGTGCCGGCCAGGGCTCGGACCTGCTCGAGGCGATCGAAGTCGCAGACGTGGAAGGCGCCGCCGATCTGCTCGGCGACGGCTCGCGTGCGGTCGGCGTTGCGGCCCACCACGACGACCTCCGCCCCGCCCTCTGCCAGGGCGATCGCCGCCTTCTTGCCGATGCCGCTCGAGGCGCCGGTCAGGATCACAGTGCGCTCACCGGTCATCGGTAGCCGCCCTTCTCGAGGCCCGCCTCGATTTCGAATCGGTTGGTCGAGGCGTCACGCCCCGCGATCGCATACAGGATCGGCATCAGCATGCCGTACTTCTGCCACTGCTCGACGTGCACCGACTCGTGGTCGAGCACGTCGTCGCCGTCGTTGTCGCGGGTGAGGTACACGCGCCCGATGCAGGTGCCGCCGCGACCGAAGGCCCACCGCGGCAGGCCGGAACACACGATGAGGTCGCCGCGCGTGCGGATCCTGCCCGTCGACAGCCGCACACCGAGCAGGAGGCCGACGCCGGTGGCGACGGCGCATCCCGCCCGGGAGACCGCGGAGTCGAGCAGGGGGTTCTTCACGGCACGCGGATCAGGAGGGGCGGCCGTAGGTGTCGAGGAGGCGTAGCCACACCTCGGTGACTGTGGGGTAGGAGGGGACGGCGTGCCAGAGGCGATCGATCGGCACCTCGGCGACGACGGCGACCGTCGCTGCGTGGAGCAGATCGGAGACCTCGGGGCCGACGAACGTCGCACCCACGATCACCTTGCGGCTCTCGTCGACGACGAGCCGGGCTTGTCCCTTGTAGGTGTCCGACTTGAGCGACGACCCGGCCACGGCCGCGAGGTCGTAGTCGACCACCTTGACGTCGATGCCCTGCTTCGTCGCTGCGTCGGCCGTCAACCCGACGCTCGCGATCTCGGGCGTGGTGAAGGTGACCTGGGGCACCGCGGCGTGATCGGCGGTCGCGACGTGCGCGCCCCACGGCTCGGCGTGGACGGGCGTGCCGAGGGCACGAGCCGCGATGACCTCGCCGGCCGCGCGCGCCTGGTACTTGCCCTGATGGGTGAGCAGTGCTCGGTGGTTGACGTCGCCGACGGCGTACAGCCAATCGGTGCCCTCGACGAGCAGCGTGTCGTCAGTCGTCAGCCAGTCGCCGGGGTGAGGCCGACGTTCTCGAGGCCGAGGTCGTTGGTGCGTGGCACGCGACCGGTAGCGACCAGGATCTCGTCGGTCACGACGCTGGTGCCGTCCGAGAGGGTGGTCGTCACGAGGCCGTGCTCATCGCGATCGACGCGGGTCGGCTCGGTGTGGAGGCGGATGTCGACGCCGAGCTCTTTCAGCGAGTCGCCGACGAACTCGCCGGCGAAGGGCTCGTTGGTGGTGAGGAGGCCGCCCCGCGCCACGAGCGTGACCTTCGCGCCGAGCTGCTGGTAGGCCGTGGCCATCTCGGCTGCGACGACGCCGCCGCCGATCACCATCAGGCTCGACGGGATGCTCTGCGCGCTGGTCGCCTCGCGGTTGGACCACGGCTTGGCGTCGAGGAGGCCGGGCACGTCGGGCATGAGGGCGTTCGAGCCCGTGACCGCGGCGACGGCGTACTTCGCGGTGTGGACCTCGCCGTCGACGGTGACCTCGCGGACACCCGTGATGGTCGCGTGGCCGCGGATCAGCTCGATGCCGGCGCCCGAGACCCAGCCGGCCTGGGACGAGTCGTCCCAGTTGCTCGTGAAGGAGTTTCGGCGATTCAGCACCGCCTGCACATCGAGATCGCCGGTCACGGCTTCGCGGGCACCGCCCACGGCCTTCGCGCCGTCCAGGACGGTGGAGCTCATCAACAGAGCCTTGGAGGGCATGCACGCCCAGTACGAGCATTCGCCGCCGACGAGCTCGGCTTCGACGAGAGCCACCTTCAGGCCGTTGCGGGTCGCATAGTCTGCGACGTTCTCTCCCACTGCTCCGGCGCCGATCACGATGAGGTCATAAGTCGTCATGGGTCGACCGTATCGCCCGCGCGCTGAGGAAGCCCATCTGGCCGCAGAACGAGTGGTTGAGCGTTCGCTGTGAGCGTCCCCCGCCCTGTCCGCGTAGCGTCCAGGACATCGACGCGACCGCGCCGACTTCTCTCGAGCAAGGAGGTCTCTCATGGGACTCAGCGACAAGATCCAGAACGCCGCCCAGGACGTCGCCGGTAAGGCGAAGGAGGCCGTCGGCAAGGCCACCGACAACGACAAGCTCGAAGCCGAGGGTCACAAAGACCAGGCCTCTGCGTCCGTGAAGAAGACCGGCGAAGACGTGAAAGACGTCTTCAAGTCGTAAGACCACCGGTCAGCCGCGTTCGAAGGCCCGCTTCCCCTCGCAGGGAAGCGGGCCTTCTGGCGTCTGTTCGTCCCCAAGCCGGTCCTGTGCTCATTTCCCTCTGAAGACCGCGTCGCCGCGCTGCTGGAACGACTGCATCCCGAGCCGCGAATCCTCGGTCTGCATCAGACGCACGAGCTCTGACTGAAGCGCCTTCTCGGCCTCGCCCTCGCCGTCCCGCACGGCGAGGCGCGCGTTGGCCAGGGTGGCCTGGACGGCCAGCGGGGCCTGCTCGGCGATCCTGTGGGCCAGGTCGTACGCGCGGTTGTAGACCTGGTCGTTGAAGACCACCTCCTGTACCAGGCCGATGCGCAGAGCCTCGCGGGCGTCGAACGTCTCGCCGGTCAGCATCCAACGCATCGCATTGCCCCAGCCGACTCGCGCGGGGAATCGGGTCGTGGCGCCTCCGAACGGCAGAATGCCACGGCGCACCTCCATCTGGCCGAACCGGGTCGTCTTCGCCGAGATCACGATGTCGCTCACCAGGGCGAGCTCCACCCCGAGGGTGAGGCAGGTGCCTTGGACAGCCATCACGACGGGCTTCGACAGCTGCTGCCCGTCGACCTGCCACGGGTTGATGCCGCCCTCGGGCACGATGTCGAGGCCCTCGGCGGTGACGGCCTTCGCCACGTCGCCGAGGTCGAGCCCGGCGGTGAAGTGCTCGCCCCGAGCGAAGAGCAGGCCGCACCACAGGTCGGGGTCGCTCTCGAGACGCCCATAGGCGAGAGCCAGCTCGTTCAGCATGCGGAGGTCGGCGGCGTTGCGCTTCTCTTCGCGGTCGAGGCCGATGATCAGCACGTGGCCGTCTTTCTCGACGGTGACGCGGGGCCGATCGGGGTCGAGGTCGAGGAGCTTCTTCGCCTTGGTGCTCGGAGTCATGCCCCGATGCTACGGCTTACCTCGCCAGCGAACCGACGATGCGCAGGATCGTGCCGAGGTCGTCGCCCGCGGCCTCGGCCGTGGCCGGTGCGAACGAGCAGATGCCGGCACCGACGAGAGGAAAGCGCTCGCGGAGAGCCGTGATCGTCTCGACGAGGTTCGCGGGCTCGAGCCCGAACGGCTGCGGGTCGAGTAAACCGTCGAACGAGGCCGGGTCGAGAACGTCCAGGTCGATGTGGATGTAGACACTGTCCGCGCCGGTTGCCGCCACGGCCTCGACGACCTCGTGGGCTTCGAGCTCGAACGCCGAGACGCTCGTCATGCCCGACGACTCGACGTAGGCATCTTCGGCGTCGTCGAACGACCGCGTGCCCGCCAAGACAACTCGGTCGGGGCTGAGGCGCGAGCCGATCGGCAGTCCGGCTGAACCGAGCTCATCGTCGGCGCGGCCGAGCAGGGCGCCCAGCACCATGCCGCTGAAGGCGCCGCTCTCGCTCGACTCGGGGGAGTGGATGTCGGGGTGGGCGTCGAACCAGACCACGCAGGTGTCTTCGCGGAGGGCGTGCCGCACGGCGGCGTACTCGACGCCGCAATCGCCGCCGACGACGAGGGCGACCTCGTCGGAAGCCTCGAGCGCATCGGTCAGCCCCTGCGTCACCGCAGCAACGGCCGACAATCGGTGGATGGTCGTGCCGAGGGCGTCACCCGCCCCCACCGGCACCTCGACCATGGTGCTGGACCGCGCCGGGAGATCGCCCAGGATCGCGTTGGCGCCCTCGGACAGTCTCATGGCGCGTGACGACGGCGAACCCTGCCACTGCGGAACTGCAACGAACCTCACCCGGTCAGTCTGGCACGACCGTCACGAACCGAGCGGCTTCGACTCCCACTCTTCGACGGGCTTCGACCCGCCGCCGAGCTTCAGCTGCGCGAGGCGCGCCTCCACCTCGGTCTGAGCGTCGAGGTCGTCGAGGCTCTCGAACTGCGCGTCGAGGCTCGACGACTGCAGCTCCTGCTGGCCCATCACCTTCGCCTCTTCGCGCCGGATCTTGTCTTCGAAGCGGCCGAGGTCGCTCGTCGGGTCCAGCACGTTGATGCTGCCGATGGCGTCGTTGACCTTGCCCTGAGCCTCGGCCATCTTCGAGCGCGCGACGAGTTCGTTGCGCTTGTTGCTGAGATCCTGGAGCTTCTGCTCCATCTGGGTGAGGCCCTTCTTCAGCTTGTCGACGACCTCGGTCTGCTGAGCGATGGTCGGCTCGGCGTCTTTGGCCTCCTTCTCGCTCGAGAGCTGGCGGCCGATGGCGACCTTGGCGAGGTTGTCGAACTTGTCGGCCTCGACCGGGTTGCCGGCGCGCAGCTCGTCGGCCTTCTTGCTCGCGGCGAGGGCCTTGGTGCCCCAGTCGGCGGCCGCGTCGACGTCTTCTTTGTGGTCCTGCTCGAGGAGGCGCAGGTTGCCGATGGTCTCGGCGACGGCACTCTTGGCGTCGGCGATCGAGTTGGTGTAGTCGCGGACCAGCTGATCGAGCATCAGCTTGGGGTCTTCGGCCTGGTCGATGAGGTTGTTGACATTGGCCTTCGTGAGCTGCGCGATGCGCCCGAAGATCGTCTGCTTTGCCATGCGCTTTTCCCTTCGTTGTGGATTGTGTGAGGTGTCACCGTGACGCTTCGTGCAGCGACCCAGGATGCGCTTTTTGCGCGGAGTGGGTTGCCGCACGAAGCAAATAAGCTCAGAACCTGCCGCCGCTGTCGTCGCGACCTCCGCCGCCGCCTCCGCCGCCTCCTCCGCCGAAGCCGCCTCCTCCGCCGAAGCCGCCGCCTCCGCCGAAGCCGCCGCCGAAGCCTCCGCCACCGCCGTTAAGCAGGCCGCCGATGATGACGCCCGTCAGGATCCCGCCGAGGCCTGCCCCTCCGGCGCCGCGGCCACCGAGGCCGCCGCCGCCGAAGCCGGGCTGCTGCTGGTACATGCCGACCTCGTCGTTGGCGTCGTTCGCGGCCGCGCTAGCCATGGCGGCGGCCTGCTGGGCCTCAGCCACGGCGTTCGCCGGGTCGGTCGTGGCGAGACTCACCGCGGTCGAGAGGTGACGTTCGGCCTCGGAGAGCCGCGTTCGCGGCCCGGCTGAGATCGCGCCGCGACGCGTCTCGATGAAGTCGCGGGCGGCGCTGATCTGGCTGCGCGCGTTGAGCAGCGCCTGGTCGAGCGTGGCCTGGACGCGCTGGCGAGCAACCTCGGCGTCGCGGACGGCTGCCATGGCGGTGTCGATGCGCGTGTTCGCGCTCGTGAGCCGGTCGAGCACGGCCAGCGGGTCGTCGCGGTTGCCGTCGGCGAACCCGAGCGCCTGCTGCACCTCACCGACGGCCTGCTGCAGTTCGGCCTCCGGCGCGGACCCTGCGGGCATCTTCTGGGCCGCCACGAGGTCGGAGCGGAGGTCTGCCGAGGCCGCGTCGATCGACGACTGCGCCGACCCGAGGGCATCCTGCGCCTTGTCGATCGCGTCGAGCAACTGCGTCACCTGAACCAGCGCCTGCTGGCCCTGCTGCACGCTGCCGACTGCCTCGCCCTTCTTCTCAGCGGCGATCTGCGCCTCGGCCTCGCTAGCCGTCTCGGTCACGAACTGCAGCAGGCGGTCGGCCTGGTCGGGGTTCTGCGCGATGCTCGACACGGCCTTCGCCGAATACGTCGCCGTCAGCGTGGTCAGGGTCCTGTCGGCGGCGTTGGCACGATCGGCGAGCGAGGCGGCCGATGTGCGCAGCCGCGCAGTGTCGTCGACGACGGTCGCCTCGGACGCTCGCAGCTTGTCGTAGGCCTCCGACTGCGCCTCGATGTCGGAGTGCGCGCCTTCGCAGAGCGCGATGATCTGCTCGGTCCACGCCCTTTTCTGCTCGGGCGTGTCGGGGATCTCGTCGTCGAGCTTCTGCCGCAGTTCGAACGCCTGCCGCGCCTTGTCCTTGGCGCTGCGCAAGGCTTCGGCGAACGGCTTCGCCGCCTGCTCGCCGAACTGTGCCATCGCGAAGCCGACCTCCTGCGAGGCCTGCGTGATCTGATCGTCGATCCCGACGAGCAGCCCTGCGGCTTTGCGGTCGAGCTCGGCCTGCGACGCCTGCGACTTCTGCAGGGCGACCGCTCTGCTCCGTCGGCGGCGAATCACCACGAAGACGATGATGGCCAGGATCACGACGACCACGATGATCAGCACGACCGGCACCCACGAGAGATCGGCCGGCCCTGCGGCCCTGTCGATGCCGGCGGCGGTCGCGGTCGCGGCTGCCGCCCACTTCGAGTCGCGCAGCTGGGGCACGAGATCCTTGGTCTCGATCGAGGCGAGCTGCGAGGTGGTGAGCTTCGAGCCGGAGTCCTTCGAGACGTCGTACTGGCGATCCTGCACCGCGATCGAGAGCAGGACGTCGTTCGTGCCGAGGTTGTTGAGGTCGGCGGTCTTCGCGCCCCACGAAGCACGGTCGGCAGGATTTGAGAAGTTCGGCACGTAGACGACGAGCAGGTTGATGCCGGTGTCCTTGTTGAGCTTGTTGAGCGATGCCGTGATCGAGGTCGTGTCGGACTTGCTCAGAACGTTGGCTTCGTCGAGGACGTACGCGCCCTTCAGGTCGACGGGCGACGTGGCATGCGATGCCTGAGCCGGCGCGAAGACGAGTGCTGCGACCGCGGCCACCAGCACCCCGAAGGTTGCGAGGCGCACCCGCGCCGCGGCCTCCCGGCGAGGGTTCCGGTGCGAAGCCTGCGCCTGATCGGTGCCGTTCACGTTGCTCCCCAGAATGATGAATGCCTGTCGTGCTGATCCCGTCGGCCCCCGTCGTGGGGGCACGCCGATGGCCGGAGTCTATCCACGTCGCGTGGCGAGGGTATGGGTTAATTGACAGGTGCCCCGCGTTCCCGCCCCCCTGCTCACCGTGGCGGCGATCTTCTCGGTGCAGTTCGGCAGCGCGATCGCGCGTCTCCACTTCGACGAGGTCGGGCCGACCGGGGCCGCGACGCTGCGCCTCGTCTTCGCCGCGGTGATCCTGGTGATCGCGGTGCGCCCCAAGGTGCGCCACTGGACGCGGCAGCAGTGGCTGGCGGCGGTGGTGCTCGGTTTCGCCCTCGCCGGGATGAACTCGCTCATCTACCTGGCAGTGAATCTGATCCCACTCGGCGGCGCCGTGACGCTCGAGTTCATGGGGCCGCTGGTCGTCGCCCTGGCCCAGACGCGACGCTGGCGAGACGCCCTGTGGGCCGTGGTCGCGTTGGCCGGGGTGCTGCTGCTCGGGTTCGGGTCGTCGGGCTCGATCGCCCTCGGGGGAGTCGTGCTGGCCTTCGGGGCGGCGGCGTTCTGGGCCGGGTACATTCTCGCCAGCTCGACCGCGGGCCGCCTGATCGAGGGATCGACGGGCTGGTGGTGGCGATCGTGGTGGCGGCCATCGTCGTCGCGCCGTTCGGGGCGGGCCGGGCGGCGACGGCCATCGCCCTCGATCCTGGGCTCGCCCTGATCTTCGTGCTGGTCGCGCTGTTGACCTCCGTGCTGCCCTATGCGTTCGAGATGATCGCGCTGCGCCGACTGCCGACGCGCGTCTTCGGAGTGCTGTCGAGCCTCGGCCCGGCGGTCGCCGCGCTGGCCGGTCTCGTGGTGATCCACCAGGGCCTCGCCCTGCGCGAGATCGTCGCGCTCGTGCTCGTGTCGGCGGCCAGCGTCGGCGTCACGCTGACGAGCCGGAAGCCGGCCGAGCCAAAGTCTCACGATGTCATCGCCACCTGAATCGTTGTAACCCGAAACAAGTCGATTCCACAGGCATTTCCCAAGAGTTCGGGGGTGCTTTGTCCCCCGCTCGGAGGGTACAGTTCTGTCTAACGGTTGCTGGTGCTCCAGCGACGGACAACGTTGTTGAGGGAGGACACCATGGGAGCTGTTCTAGAGCGCACGTCGCGGGCAGAGGTCGTCCCTCTGGGGGACGGCTGCAGTCGGGTTTCGACGCCGACGGCGGGCGTGATCGGTTTCGTTCGCGAGAACGAGGGCCGGTTCGAAGTGCTTCGTGGTCGCGTGCGCAGCGCGACTCGTGCCGAGGGGGCCTACGGCTCGCTCGACGTGGCGATCATCGCCCTCACGTACAGCTGATCGCGGCTGTCTCTTCACTTCTTGCGGCTCGGCGCTTCGGCGTCGGGCCGTTCTTCTTTGGGCGCGGTGTAACGCCAGCGGATGGCGGCGAGCGAAGCGAGCAAGCCGGCGCGCGTGGTGGAACGACACGCGGCAACAGGCACGGCACGAGATCGCGGGGAAGCGGCCATGCCGCGAACATGCAAGCCCGATCGAAGTGCCCCCAGACAGATTCGAACTGTCGCCCCTGCCTCCGGAGGGCAGTGCTCTATCCCCTGAGCTATGGGGGCTCAGGCGGTGTCTAGGTTAGCAGCCCTCCGCCCAGCGCTCCGACCAGCGGATCCCCACCCGCCGACGCACCTCCGATCAGACGAAGTGAACGGCGTGTCGGGCGCGCGGGCGTCCGATCGGTGGTGTCTCGACGCGGCGGGCACCACCGCGCAGGGTGGGCCAGGCTGGAGCGATGAGCCCCAGCGACAGCGACCGATCCGTGCGCCACCTCTTGCGGCAGGCGAAGGTCTTCCCCGTCGACATGCCGTTGTTCGACACGGATGCGGCGCCCGACGAGCCGATCGCGCTCTTCCTCGAGTGGCTGACGGCCGCCGTCGAGGGCGGGGTCGCGCAGCCGCACGCCATGACCCTCTCGACCGCCGACCGGGCGGGTGAGGTGACGGCCCGCACGCTTCTCTTGAAAGACGTCGACGACGCGTTCTGGTTCGCCAGCTCGTCGGCGAGCCCGAAGGGGCGTCAGTTGCGCATCAACCCGCGCGTGGCGCTGACGCTGTTCTGGCGCGAGCAGGGGCGGCAGGTCCGGATCCTGGGCGAGGCCGGCCATGGCCCACGTGACGTCAGCGTGCGCGATTTCACGGCCCGGCACCCCGACTCCCGCGCGGTCGCGATCGCCGTGCGGCAGAGCGACCCCGTCGACGACGCGCAGGATGCCAGGGCTCGCCTCGCCGCCGCGAAAGAGCTGGTCGAGCGTGACGACTCGTTCGCCCCCGACGACTGGACGGCCTACCGGGTCGCGCCCACCTCGGTGGAGTTCTGGCAGGCGACCACCGGCCGTGACCAGGTTCGGCTGCGATACGACCGCCAGGGCGCGGCCTGGGCGAAGAACCTGCTCTGGCCGTGACCGAACGGGCGACACAGCGGCCGTCAGCGGCCACCCTCCAGACGCCCGGTGTGTCCTAGCCGCGGGCCTTGAGAGCCGCGAGGGCCGCGTCGACGATGGGCTCGGCCCCGCCGGGCTCGAAGAAGACCGGCGAGTCGGAAATCGCGACGACCCAGTAGTCGCCGGTGAACGCCTCGGCCGTGCCGGTCTTGCCGCTGAGAGAGAAGTAGCCCTCACCCGAGAACGTCGGAACGGGCTGGCTCGCCGTCACGAGGGCGTTCTCGAGGCGCGTGACGCTGTTCGCCGAGTACTTGCCGACGGCGAGGGTCAGAGTGGCGCCGCTGGAGGAGTCCTTCCAGGTGCAGGCCGTGCCCTTGTCGGCGGCGATGACCGCCGCGTCGGTGTTCGCGGGCACGACGGGCGTGCTGTCGGCGACCATTCCCGAATACGTCGCCTGCATGACGGCGCTGGGCGCGAGCGTGGCGCACGAGACGTGCAGCGGGCTGGAGTCGAGGTTCGTCGCCCCGGCCTTCGAGGTCGAGGTGCCCGTGGGTGTCGCCGCAGCGGGAGCGGAGCCCGCGGTCGTCGGCGACGGCTTGGCCGAGGTCGACGTGCACGCCGTCAGGGCCGCCGCGGCGAGCAGGGCGAGAGCGGCCGCGGCGGTCGCTCGAGAGGCGAGGCGCCGTGCCTGCGGGATGTTGTGGGCACGGACGGGCAGGGTTCGGGAGGCCGTGGGCATGGAGACCATCATCGTGCCTCCGCCAGGGCAAGTCATCCGAGCGAGGCCGGCGACGGAGCAGCGAGGCCACGCCGGGCGTCGGCACCGGCGGACTGCCCGGCGCGCCCCGGTAGGATTGTCGACCGTGACTCCCGCCGAACTCGCAGCCTCACTGCTCGCCATCGTCCAGGGCATCGTGGAGCGCCGACGCGCCGCCGACTCCGCCCTCGCGCCGGTCGAGGTCACGACCGCCGACGTGGTGCTCGAGCGGCCGAAGAACCGCGATCACGGCGACTGGGCGTCCAACGTCGCGATGAAGTTCGCCAAGCGCCTCGGCACGAACCCGCGCGCCCTCGCCGACGACATCGCCGGCGACCTCGCCGAGATCGACGGCGTCGCCACGGTCGACGTCGCGGGCCCCGGATTCATCAACATCAGCCTCGATGCGGCTGCAGCCGGTGCCCTGGCCAAGACGATCGTCGAGAGCGGCGCCGACTACGGCACGGGCGACTACTACCAGGGCGTGAAGATCGACCTCGAGTTCGTCTCGGCGAACCCGACCGGCCCGATGCACATCGGGGGCGCCCGCTGGGCGGCCGTCGGCGACAGCCTCGCTCGTGTCTTCGAGGCCGAGGGCGGCCTCGTCACCCGCGAGTACTACTTCAACGACCACGGCGTGCAGATCGACCGCTTCGCGCGCAGCCTTCTCGCCAGCGCCCTCGGCGAGCCGACCCCGGAAGACGGCTACGGCGGCACCTACATCTCCGAGATCGCCGCGCGTGTGATCGAGACCTACGACGAGGACATCGCCGATCTGCCCCGCGACGAGGCCCAAGAGCTGTTCCGAGCCGTAGGCGTCGACTTCATGTTCGCCGACATCAAGAACTCGATGCACGAGTTCGGCGTGGACTTCGACGTCTTCTTCCACGAGAACGAGCTGTTCGAGACGAAGGCCGTCGACCGCGCCCTCGACCGCCTCCGCGACCTCGGCCACGTCTACGAGGCCGACGGTGCGACCTGGATCCGCACGACGGAGTTCGGCGACGACCGCGACCGGGTCGTCATCAAGAGCGACGGCGAGGCCGCCTACATCGCCGGCGACATGGCGTACTACCTCAACAAGAGAGAGCGCGGCTTCGAGCGCAACCTCATTCTGCTGGGGGCCGACCACCACGGCTACATCGGCCGACTGATGGCGCTGACGGCGGCATTCGGCGACGAGCCGGGCAAGAACCTCGAGATCCTGATCGGACAGCTCGTCAACCTGATCCGCGATGGTGAGCCCCTGCGCATGTCGAAGCGCGCCGGCACCGTCGTCACGATGGAGGATCTCGTCGAGGTCGTCGGCGTCGATGCGGCCCGCTACTCACTGGTGCGTTCGTCCATGGACTCGATGATCGACATCGACCTCGACCTGCTCACCAAGCGCAGCAACGAGAACCCCGTCTTCTACGTGCAGTACGCGCACGCTCGCACCTGCGCCGTCGACCGCAACGCGGCAGCATCAGGCGTCGACCGCAGCGCTTTCGATGCGTCGCTGCTGACCGACCCGACAGAGGCGTCTCTGCTCGGCGCGCTCTCCGAGTTGCCCCGCGTCGTCACGCAGGCCGCCGAGCTTCGCGAGCCCCACCGGGTCGCCCGCTACGTCGAAGAGGTCGCCGGCACCTACCACCGCTGGTACGACGCCTGCCGCGTGACCCCGCTCGGCGACGAGGAGGTCACCGACCTCCACCGCACCCGCCTCTGGCTGAACGACGCGGCGGGGCAGGTGATCCGCAACGGTCTCGGCCTCCTCGGCGTCTCGGCCCCCGAGCGGATGTAGGCATGGTCGACGCCTCGAACGGCACCACCCTGCCCGGCGCCGCACCGCGCCGCCGCCGCACGGGCACTCGCGTGTTCGTCGCGGTGGTCGTGGTGATCGTCGTGCTCGCGATCCTGGCGGTCATCGCCGAGCTCGTCGTGCGGAGAGTCGCCGACGCGGATGCCGAGAAGCGCATCGACTCGTCGCTGCCCGCGGGCACGACCGGGTCGGTCGACGTGTCGATCCACGGGTTCTCGGTGATCCTGCAGCTGCTCCACGGCAGCCTCGACGACGTGTCGCTGACGTCGCACGACCTCGTGGTGCAGAAGGTGCCGGTGACGTTCTCGGCCACCGCCGACGACGTTCCGTTGGCCGAGGGCAAGACGACGGGGCCGATCACGGCGAAGCTCACGGTCGACCAGAACGGCCTCAACGAGTCGAAACTGCTGCAGAAGGCCAGCGGCAGCATCGCGCTCGGAACCGGGTCGTTCTCGTACGACAGCTCGATCTCGATCCTGGGCCTGAAGCTCCAATACAAAGTCACCGCCACACCGACGATCGCCTCCGGTGGCAAGGCCATCACGCTCACCCCGACGAATGCCGCCATCCGGTCGTCGAACTCGTCGATCGACGTCAGCTCGCTGCTGTCGTTCTTGAAGACGCAGCCGCCGACGATCTGCATCGCATCGTCGCTGCCGACGAGCGCCCGCCTGACCGGGCTCGAGGTGGCGCCCGGCACGGCGACGTTCGATCTGCGCTCGACCGGGCTGCCGCTCGACGACAGCGCCCTCTCGAAGACGGGAACCTGCTGATGGCCGCCGCGAACCCGCTCGCCCCGTCGTGGCTGACCGTGCCCCACGACGCCAACGACCTCCCGCTCGAGGTCTGGCCCGCGACGACCCGGCGCGACGCCGAGGGGAGGCTCACCATCGGCGGCGTGTCCGCCGATGAGCTGGCGGCCACTTACGGCACCCCTCTCTACGTGGTCGACGAGGCAGATTTCCGCGCGCGCGCGACGGCCGCGGTCACCGCCTTCCGCGACGAGATCGGCCGCATCGGCTCGTCCGCGAACGTCTACTACGCCGGCAAGGCCTTCCTCTCGGCCGAGGTGGCCCGCTGGGTCACGGCTGCCGGGCTGGGCGTCGACGTCTGCACGGGCGGTGAGCTCGCCGTAGCCCTGGCCGCGGGCGTCGACCCGGCCCGCATCGGCTTCCACGGCAACAACAAGTCGCGCCGCGAAATCGATCGGGCGGTCGACGCCGGCGTCGGTGCCATCGTCATCGACTCCCTGGTCGAGATCGGCAGGATCGCCGAGGCGGCGTCCCGTCACGATCGCCGTCAGAGCGTCCGTCTGCGTGTCAATTCCGGCGTGCACGCCTCCACCCACGAGTACCTCGCCACCGCTCGCGAAGACCAGAAGTTCGGCATCGCCCTGGCCGACTCCGCCGCGGCCGTGGCCGAGATCCGGTCGCACCCCGAGTTGCGCTTCCTCGGCCTGCACTCGCACATCGGCTCGCAGATCTTCGGCACCGAGGGCTTCGGCGAGGCGGCCTCGCGTCTCCTGGGCCTCCACGCAGACCTGCTCGCCGGCGGCCCCGTGCCCGAGCTGAACCTCGGCGGCGGTTTCGGAGTCAACTACACCCGCGCCGACAGCGCGGCCCCGATCGCTGACCTGGCGCGCGGCATCGCCGACGTCGTCGCCGCCGAGTGCGGGCGCCTGGGCATCGACGTCCCCGTCATCGCCGTCGAGCCGGGCCGCGTCATCGCGGGCCCCGCCGGCGCGACGCTCTACACGGTCGGCACGATCAAAGACATGCAGGTGTCCGTCGACGACCTGACCACCGCCGTGCGCCGCTACGTGAGTGTGGACGGCGGGATGAGCGACAACGCGCGCACGGCGCTGTACCGGGCCGACTACTCGGTGCGCATCGCGAATCGGGTGAGCCATCAGGATCCTGCGCTCGTCAGGATCGCGGGCAAGCACTGCGAGTCGGGCGATCTCGTCGTGCTCGCCGACTACCTGCCCGGCGACGTCGAGCCCGACGACCTCGTCGCCGTGCCGGTCACCGGCGCGTACTGCTGGAGCCTCGCCAGCAATTACAACCACGTCGGCCGCCCCCGGTGGTCGCCGTCCTGGACGGGCGCTCGCGCGTCATCGTCCGCGGCGAGAGCGAAGACGACCTGCTGGCGCGCGACGCCGGCCTCGACACGGAAAGCACCACATGATCGAATACCGCAATGTCCGAGTGGCGCTGCTCGGCGCCGGCTCCGTCGGCAGCCAGGTGGCCCGCCTCCTGCTGGAGCACGGTGACGAGTTGGCCGGCCGCGCCGGAGCAGGCCTCGAGCTCACCGGCATCGCCGTCCGCGACCTCGAAGCCGAGCGCGACGTCGACCTTCCCCGCGAGCTGTTCACGACCGATGCCCGCTCGCTGATCCTGGGGGCCGACATCGTCGTCGAGCTCATCGGCGGCATCGAGCCTGCGCGCACGCTCGTGCTCGAAGCTCTGGGCTCGGGCGCCGACGTGATCACCGGCAACAAGGCCCTTCTGGCGAGCCACGGGCCCGAGCTCTTCGAGGCCGCCGAGCAGGTCGGCGCCCAGCTCTACTACGAGGCCGCCGTCGCCGGGGCGATCCCCATCATCAGGCCGCTGCGCGAGAGCCTCGCGGGCGACCGCATCGTGCGCGTGATGGGCATCGTCAACGGCACGACCAACTTCATCCTCGATCGAATGGACACCCTCGGCGAGTCGCTCGACGACGCCCTGGCCATCGCGACCGAGCTCGGCTACGCCGAGGCCGACCCGACGGCCGACGTCGAGGGGTACGACGCCGCTCAGAAGGCGACGATCCTCGCCAGCCTGGCATTCCACACGACGGTGCCCCTCATGGCGGTGCACCGCGAGGGCATCACCCAGGTCACTCATGAGCAGGTCGAGGCGGCGCGCAAGGCGGGCTACGTGCTGAAGCTGCTCGCGATCTGCGAGCGACTCGTCGACGACGACGGCACCGACGGTGTGAGCGCGCGCGTCCACCCGGCGCTCGTGCCGCTCGGCCACCCGCTGGCCGCGGTGCACGGCGCGAAGAACGCCGTCTTCGTCGAGGCCGAGGCCGCGGGCGACCTCATGTTCTACGGCGCCGGCGCCGGGGGAGTGGAGACCGCCTCGGCGGTGCTCGGCGACCTCGTCTCGGCAGCCCGACGCCACGTCATCGGCGGCCCGGGCCTCGCCGAGTCGAACCACGCGGGTCTCCGAGTCCTGCCCATGGGCAACGTCTCGACGAGCTACCAGATCACCCTCGACGTCGCCGACCAGCCCGGCGTGCTCGCCACCGTGGCCGGCATCCTGGCCGAGCACGACGTGAGCGTCCAGACAGTCGAGCAGACATCGGGCGTCACAGCGCAGGGCGCGAAATCCGCCACCGCTACGCTGATCATCGGGACGCACCGTGCCCGCGAGTCTTCGCTCGCCGCCACGGTCGCCTCTCTCACCACCGCAGCCGTCGTGAACTCCGTCACGAGCGTGCTCAGAGTCGAAGGAGCCTGATGGCCCACCAGTGGCAGGGTGTCCTGCGCGAATACGCCGACCGTCTCGACGTCACCGACCGGACCCCGATCGTCACGCTCGGCGAGGGCGGGACGCCCCTCATCCCGGCGCGCGCACTGAGCGAGCGCACCGGCGCCGAGGTCTGGGTGAAGTACGAGGGCATCAACCCGACCGGCTCGTTCAAAGACCGCGGCATGACGATGGCGATCTCGAAGGCCGTCGAGCACGGTGCGAAGGCCGTCATCTGCGCCTCGACCGGCAACACGTCCGCGTCGGCCGCCGCCTACGCCGCTCACGCCGGCATCACGGCCGCCGTGCTGGTGCCCGAGGGCAAGATCGCCATGGGCAAGCTCAGCCAGGCCGTGGCGCACAACGGCCAGCTGCTGCAGATCCAGGGCAATTTCGACGACTGCCTCGACATCGCTCGGGACCTCGCCGCGAACTACCCGGTGCACCTCGTCAACTCGGTCAACAACGACCGCATCGAGGGCCAGAAGACCGCTGCCTTCGAGATCGTCGACGTGCTGGGCGACGCGCCCGACTTCCACTACCTCCCGGTCGGCAACGCCGGCAACTACACCGCCTACACGCGGGGCTACCGCGAAGACCTCGAGGCCGGTCGCGCCTCGAAGCTGCCCCGCATGTTCGGGTTCCAGGCCTCAGGCAGCGCCCCGATCGTCGAGGGCTCGGTCGTCAAGCACCCCGAGACCATCGCCAGCGCCATCCGCATCGGCAACCCGGCCTCCTGGCAGTTGGCTCTCGAGGCGCGCGAGCTCACCGACGGCTACTTCGGCGCGATCACCGACGCGAAGATCCTCGAGGCGCACCGCATCCTCTCGCGCGAGGTCGGCGTCTTCGTCGAGCCGGCGTCGGCGATCAGCGTCGCGGGCCTTCTCGAGCGGGCCGAGGCCGGCCAGGTCCCGGCAGGATCGAGAGTGGTGCTGACGGTCACCGGCCACGGGCTCAAAGACCCGCAGTGGGCCCTCAAGACCGAAGACGGCGGCGAGGTCAGGCCGACCGTGGTCGGCGTCGACACGGCCGCGGTCGCCGATGTGCTCGGACTGGTACGAGCCACGACATGAGTGACATGCCCGAGGGGGCATCTCCTGCGCCGTCGACTGCCGGCGGCGCGACGGGAGCCTCCGTTCGCAGCCGCTTCGTCGACCTCACGGGCCGCAGTGTGCTCGTGCGGGTCCCCGCGACGTCGGCGAACCTGGGCCCGGGATTCGACACGCTCGGCCTGGCACTGGCGTTCTACGACGAGCTGACGGTGACCGCGCGCCGAGAGCCCGGCGTCGTCGTGAACGTCACCGGGTCGGTGCCGGCGAGGTGCCGATTGACGAGACCAACCTGGTCGCCGTCGCCATCGCGCACGCGTTCGCGAAGCTGGGCCAGCCCCTGCCGGGTCTCGTGCTCGAGGCGCACAATCAAATCCCGCATGGTCGCGGCCTGGGGTCGTCGGCCGCGGCGATCGTGTCGGGCATCATGGCGGCAAAGGGGCTGCTCGAGGGCGTCGTCGATGTCTCCGCCCGTCAACTGCTCGGCCTGGCGACCGACCTCGAGGGGCACCCCGACAACGTCGCACCGGCCCTCTTCGGCGGTCTCACCATCGCCTGGACCACCTCCGACGGCCCTTCCTACAAGCGCCTCCTGGTGCACCGCGGCGTGTCTCCCGTTCTGTTCGTGCCCGAGTCGACCCTCTCGACGAAACTGGCCCGTTCGCTCCAGCCCGCGTCCGTGCCGCACGAGGATGCCACGTTCAACGTCTCCCGATCGGCCCTGCTCGTCGCCGCGCTCATCCAGAGCCCCGAGCTGCTGCTCGCCGCGACCGAAGACCGCCTGCACCAGAGCTATCGGGCGAGTGCGATGCCCGAGACCGACGCGCTGATCCGCATGCTGCGCGACGCGGGTCTCGCCGCGGTCGTGTCGGGAGCCGGCCCCTCGATCCTGGTGCTCGGAAGCGACCCGGCGCAGCGTCTCTTCGCCGCCGATCTGATCGCCGAGCACTCCGTCGGCGACTGGCGCCCGCTGATGCTGGCCGTCGATCTCAAGGGTGCTACAGTGGTGCCGCACCCGGTAGAAACCGCGTCGTCTGCTCTCTGAGCATGTGCCGTGAAGCCCGGGTTGCACGTTTCTCCTGTACTCACCCCAGCGCGCACCTTCTCCCTTCGATGTGCAACCGCACAATCCCCAGAGAGATGTAAGCCTGCGCGTGGTCGTTGCCCAAGGCACGACCGGCTCACCCCCGCCGATCCGCGCGGGGGAGCGAAAGGAACCCATCTCTTGACCGACAACATCACCGAGTCCGTCGCCTCCCTCACGGCGAAGCGGCTTCCCGAACTCCAGGCCATCGCCTCGACTCTCGGCATCAGCGGCATCTCCAAGCTGCGCAAGGGCGACCTCGTCGCGGCCATCGCCGCAGCGCAGGGCGTGCCCGGCGTCGAGGTGCCCGCGATCGTCAAGGCCGTCGCCGATGGCGCTGCCTCCGACGAGGCCGCTGCCGCCGCGCAGCCCACGCTCGACGAGCCGGCCGCCGCGCCCCGCACCGTCGAGGCGCCTGCTGCCGAGGCCGCCGCTGCCGAGGCTCCGGCCGCCGCCGCGCCGACCCGCGCGAAGCGCGCCCCGCGCCGCGCGAGCAGCGCCGGTGCAACCGCACCGGTGTCCGCGTCCGGCCACGCCAACCAGGGTGACTCCGGCGTCGCCCCGCTGATCGAGCTTCCTGCCGAGACAGCAGTGCCCGCCTCGGCCGAGGCCATCGCGGCCGACAGTGACGCAGCCGTCGTGTCGACCAAGGCCACCGCGCCCACCGCCGAGACCGCTTCGGCTCCCGCCGAGGGTGGCCGCCGTCGCCGCGGCTCGCGCCGTGCGACCGACGCCACCGCAGCGAAGGCGACCGAGGCCGCGGCCGAAGACACGACCGCTGCCGAGGCAAAGCCCGAGATCACTCTCGATCTGCCGCCGCGGCAGTCGCGCGCCGACCGCACCCGCGCCGAGCAGTCTCGCCTCCGCGAGCAGCGCGAGGCCGAGGCCGCCGCCGAGGCTGCCACGCAGCGTGTCGAGTCGGGCGACGCCGAGGGCGCCACCAATGCCGCGACAGAGACCGAAGCCGCCGCGCAGAACTCCGACAAAGGCGCGGACCAGGGCCAGCAGCAGGGCGGCAGCCGTCGCAACCGCAACCGCAACCGGGGCGACCGCCAGAACGGCAACCAGCAGGGCGGCAACCAGCAGGGCGGCAACCAGCAGAACGGCAGCAACCAGCAGAACGGCAGCAACCAGCAGGGCGGCAACCAGCAGAACGGCGGTCAGCAAGGCAACCAGCAGGCCGCACAGCAGAACAACGCCCAGCAGAACAGCCAGCAGGACAGCGATGCCGGCGACGACCGCCGCCAGCAGGCTCAGCAGGGCAACCAGGCTCAGAAAGACCAGGCCGCCGCGCAGCAGAGCGGCGATAACGACAGCCGTTCGGGCCGAAACCGTCAGCGCGACCGCAAGCGCGGCCGCTCGAACCAGAACGACGACTTCGAGCCCGAGATCACCGAAGACGACGTGCTGATCCCGGTCGCCGGCATCCTCGACGTGCTCGACAACTACGCCTTCGTCCGCACCACCGGCTACCTGCCCGGCGCCAGCGACGTCTACGTCTCGCTCGGTCAGGTCAAGAAGTACCACCTCCGCAAGGGCGACGCGATCGTCGGCGCCATCCGCCAGCCGCGCGAGGGCGACAACCAGCAGGGTCGTCAGAAGTACAACGCGATCGTCAAGATCGACTCGATCAACGGCCAGACCATCGACGACGCCGCCAAGCGCGTCGAGTTCTCCAAGCTCACGCCGCTCTACCCGCAGGAGCGCCTGCGCCTCGAGACCGAGCAGTCGAAGCTCTCGACCCGCATCATCGACCTCGTGTCGCCGATCGGCAAGGGCCAGCGCGGCCTGATCGTGTCGCCGCCGAAGGCCGGCAAGACGCTGGTGCTGCAGGCCATCGCCAACGCAATCGCCCAGAACAACCCCGAGGTCCACCTCATGGTCGTCCTGGTCGACGAGCGCCCCGAAGAAGTCACCGACATGCAGCGCACGGTGAAGGGCGAGGTCATCGCCTCGACCTTCGACCGCCCTGCCGAAGACCACACCACGGTCGCCGAGCTCGCCATCGAGCGCGCCAAGCGCCTCGTCGAGCTGGGCCACGACGTCGTCGTGCTGCTCGACTCCATCACCCGTCTCGGCCGCGCCTACAACCTCTCGACCCCGGCGTCCGGCCGTGTGCTCTCGGGTGGTGTCGACTCGTCGGTGCTCTACCCGCCGAAGCGCTTCTTCGGCGCCGCTCGCAACATCGAGAACGGCGGCTCGCTCACGATCCTGGCCACAGCCCTCGTCGAGACCGGCTCGAAGATGGACGAAGTGATCTTCGAGGAGTTCAAGGGCACCGGCAACATGGAGTTGCGCCTCTCGCGCCACCTGGCCGACAAGCGCATCTTCCCCGCCGTCGACGTCAACGCCTCGGGCACGCGTCGCGAAGAGATGCTGCTCAGCCCTGACGAGGTCAAGATCACCTGGCGCCTCCGCCGTGCCCTCGCGGGTCTCGACCAGCAGCAGGCGCTCGAGATCGTGCTGCGCAACCTCAAAGAGACGCAGTCGAACGTCGAGTTCCTGGTGCAGGTGCAGAAGTCGGTTCCGGCCGCCAACGGCCACCAGGAGTAATCGTGTTCGAGTCAGTGGCAGTGCTGCTGGCCGAGCACGACGATCTGCAGGTTCAGCTCTCTGACCCTGCCGTTCACGCGGATGCGGCCCGAGCCAAGAAGATCAACCGCCGGTACGCCGAGCTCAGTCGAATCGTGGCTGCGCACTCGGCGTGGACGCAGGGCGCCTCCGATCTCGAGGCCGCCCGCGAGCTCGCGGGCGAGGACGAGGCGTTCGCCGCCGAGGTCCCGGCTCTCGAGGAGTCTCTGGCGGCGAGCGAAGAGAAGCTGCGTCGCCTCCTGATCCCTCGTGATCCTGACGACGGCCGTGATGTGATCATGGAGATCAAGGGCGGCGAGGGCGGCGCCGAGAGCGCGCTCTTCGCAGCCGACCTCCTGCGCATGTACACGCACTACGCCGAGTCGAAGGGCTGGAAGACCGAGCTGCTCGAACGCGACGAGTCCGATCTGGGCGGCTACAAGAACGTCCAGGTGGCGATCAAGTCGTCGTCGAACGATCCGGCTCAGGGCGTCTGGGCGCACCTCAAGTACGAGGGCGGCGTGCACCGCGTGCAGCGGGTGCCGGCGACCGAGTCGCAGGGGCGCATCCACACCTCGACGACCGGCGTGCTCGTCTTCCCCGAGGTCGACGAGCCCGAAGAGGTCGAGATCAACCAGAACGACCTCAAGATCGACGTCTACCGCTCGTCGGGCCCCGGCGGCCAGTCGGTCAACACGACCGACTCGGCGGTGCGCATCACGCACCTTCCGACCGGCATCGTCGTGGCCATGCAGAACGAGAAGTCGCAGCTGCAGAACCGCGAGGCCGGCATGCGCGTGCTTCGTGCCCGCATCCTCGCCCGCCAGGCCGAAGAGCAGGCTGCGGTCGCGTCGGACGCGCGCAAGAGCCAGATCCGGGGCATGGACCGGTCCGAGCGCATCCGCACGTACAACTTCCCCGAAAACCGGATCGCCGACCACCGCACGGGCTACAAGGCGTACAACCTCGACGCCGTGATGGACGGCGCTCTCGAGCCGGTCGTCCAGTCGTGCATCCTCGCCGACGAAGAGGCGCAGCTGGCCGACATCGGCGACCAGGGCTAGTGACTCCGCCCGCGACCGACGGCCCGGTCTCGGTCTCCTCCCTCCTCGCCGAGGGGCGCAGGATCCTGACGCAGGCCGGTATCCCTTCGCCCGCCGTCGACGCCGAGCTGCTGCTTGCGCACGTGCTCGGCCTCGGCCGCGGCGAGGTCGCGGTCCAGGCGCTCGTCGGCGGCACGGTCTCGGGCGACGACGCCGCGCACTTCGCCGCCCTGCTCGATCGACGCGCCCATCGCGAGCCCCTTCAGCACCTCACCGGCCTCGCGCCCTTCCGAGCGCTCGAGCTGCACGTCGGCCCCGGCGTGTTCGTGCCGCGGCCCGAGACCGAGGGTGTCGCGCAGATCGCCATCGACGCGGTGTCGACCCGCGCCGAAGAGAACCCGATCGCCATCGACCTCGGCACCGGCAGCGGCGCGCTCGCCCTCGCGATCGCCACCGAGGTGCCCCGTGCCACGGTCTACGCGGTCGAGCTGTCGCCCGAAGCCGCCGTCTGGACGCGCCGCAACATCCAGTCCACCGGCGCCCACGTCGAGCTCTTCGTCGGCGACCTGGCCGAGGCATTCCCCGAACTCGACGGGAGGGTCGCGGTCGTGGTGTCGAACCCGCCGTACATCCCCGACGGCATGGTGCCGCGCGACGCCGAGGTGCGCCTGTTCGATCCTGCCCTCGCGCTCTACGGGGGCGCAGACGGCTTCGACGTGATCCGCAGCCTCTCGCAGCGCGCCCTCCGGCTGCTCGTGCCCGGCGGCACCCTGGTCATCGAGCACGGCGAAGAGCAGGGCTCGCGTATCCGGGCGCTGCTGGACGCCGACGGCTGGCGCGCCACCGCCACGCACCCCGACCTCACCCGGCGGGATCGCACCACCACCGCCCTCCGGTGACAGCCCTGGGCGAGCCCTCAGAAGTGGCCACGCCCCCGCCCACTACAATTGCGCAGGTCATGCCTACCATCTACGACTGCACCGTCGACGCCGACCTCCTCACCGGGATGCGCCTCGCCCGCCAAGCGATCTCTCGCGGCGAACTCGTCGTGCTCCCGACCGACACCGTCTACGGCCTCGCGGCCGACGCGTTCGACTCCGCGGCCGTGCAGCGCCTCCTCGACGCCAAGGGGCGCACACGCCAGTCGCCGCCGCCAGTGCTCGTCAAGGGCCCCGAGACCCTCGCGGCCCTGACCGAGTCGGTTCCCGACCTGATCCAGCCGCTGCTCGACGAGTTCTGGCCGGGCGGCCTGACCGTGATCCTGCGAGCACAGGCGTCGCTCGCGTGGGATCTGGGTGAGACCCGCGGCACCGTCGCCCTTCGCCAGCCGAGCAACCGGCTCGTGCTCGAGCTGCTCGAAGAGACCGGGCCGCTCGCCGTCTCCAGCGCCAACCTCACGGGCAAGCCGGCGGCTCTGACGGCGGCCGAGGCCGCCCAGATGCTGGGGGAGTCGGTCGAGGTCTACCTCGACGGCGGCCAGGCGGGTCTCGGCTACGAGAGGCGCCCCGGCGCGAACTCCGGTTCGACCATCATCGACGCCACGGCAGCCGACGAGGGAGTGCTGCGGATCGTGCGCCACGGGGTCATCTCGGACGACGACATCCGACGGGTGGCCGGAAGCGACGTGGTCGTATGACAGCCGGCTCACTTGAGGTCTCTCCGTGAGGTACTACCTGCTGGCCGCCGCCATCTCGGCCGTCGTCAGCTTCGCGCTGTCCGTGCTCGCCTGGCGACTCGGCACGAAGTACCGGCTCGCCCCCAAGATCCGGGCGCGCGACGTCCACACCAACCCCACGCCCCGACTTGGTGGCATCGCCATGTTCGCGGGCGTCGTCGTCGCCCTGCTCTCCGCGTGGCTCGTCTTCCCGCTGATCGCCCACGTCGACTACTTCCGGCTGGTGTTCGAGCAGCCGGGCCACGTGATCGCGATCCTCGCGGCCGCCGGAATCATCGTCCTGATCGGGGTCATCGACGACCTCTGGGATCTCGACTGGATGACCAAGCTGGCCGGCCAGATCCTCGCCGCCGGCCTTCTCGCCTGGCAGGGCGTGCAGCTCGTGTCGCTGCCGATCGGCGGACTCACCATCGGCTCGAGCTACATGTCGCTGATCCTGACGGTGCTCGCAATCGTGCTCGTGATGAACGCCGTCAACTTCATCGACGGTCTCGACGGGCTGGTCGCCGGTGTCACGATCATCGCCAACGGCGTCTTCTTCATCTACAGCTTCGTGCTCTCGAACAGCAGCGAGTACGGCTACTTCAACCTCGCCGCCCTCATCACCGCGGTGTTGATCGGCGCGTGCCTCGGTTTCCTGCCGCTCAACTGGCACCCGGCTCGCCTGTTCATGGGCGACGCGGGCGCACTGCTCACCGGCATGCTCATGGCCACGAGTGCCATCTCGGTGACGGGCAACATCGACCCCGCCTCGACCGACCGCTCGACCCTGCTGCCCGCGTTCATCCCGATCCTGTTGCCCTTCGCGATCCTGATCGTGCCGCTTCTCGACTTCGGGCTCGCAGTGCTGCGCCGGGTCAGCGCGGGCAAGTCGCCGTTCAGCGCCGACCGGAAGCACCTGCACCACCGCCTGCTCGACATGGGCCACTCGCACTTCCACGCGGTCCTGATCTTCTACGGCTGGACAGCCGTCGTCTCGATCGGCTGCCTGCTGTTCGTCTTCATCCCTGCGCGCTGGGTGCTCGTCTTCCTCGCCGTGGGCCTCGTGGTCTGCGCCGCCCTCACTCTCGCGCCCCTCAGCCGCCGCAAACGCGTCGAGATCGCCGCGCAGAACGTCGCGACCACCTCCGTCGCCGACGACGTCATCGCGAGCGTCGAGCGCTTCGACCCGCTCGACCTGCGCGGCCGGCGCGCAGCCACCGCGCCCAAGCCGAGCGTCGACGACGAGCGGAGTGTGGTCACGGCCCGCCGCGGGCAGACCGGCCCCGCTCCGAGCCTGCCTGCTGCCCTCCCCGCCACTTCGCCGTCGAAATCGACCGGTGCGGCCTCCGCAAAGCCCTCGCCGGCCCACGACTCCGAGAGATCACTATGAGCACCCCCGCAACGATGAACCCGGCCAACAACCGCATCTACACCAGGATCCTGCGGCTCGGCAGCCTGCTCGCACTCGGCATCGCGGTGGTCGGCTGCATCGTCGGGGGTCTGACCGTCGGCACCACGGGTGTCGTCGGCGCCCTCATCGGCACGGCTCTCGCCCTCGTCTTCACCGGGCTCACCGCTGTGAGCATCCTGCTCGCCCTCCGTGTCTCGGGCGGAACGCTCATCAGCGGGGCGTTCTTCGGCATCGTGCTCGGTGGCTGGTTGCTCAAGTTCATCATCTTCCTGGTCATCGTGATCCTCTTGAAGGATGCGACGTGGGTGAATACCCTGGTGATGTTCGTGAGCATCGTGGTCGGTGTCGTGGGCAGCCTCGTGGTCGACGTCGTCGTCGTCACGCGTTCTCGCATGCCCTACGTCAGCGACATCGCCCTTCCGGGCGACGAAAGGGGCTCCCAAACCCATTGATTCGAACCAGAAATCGCGCGATCCGGCCCCCGTTTGGTTCGACTCAGGCGATTCTGTTGATAGGCTGTATTTGTTCGTGTCCCCGGCCTGTTTACTGCCGAAGGGTCGCTTCCCCATAGATCATCGCCGCGTCTCGCGGTGTCGTGCGCGGGGTGTTGAGCAACAGGTGTCGTTCCAAGATCGACATCGGTCGCGAAGCTGAACCGTGCCCGACATCGAGTGTCCGCGTCCCGAATCAGGAGATAGCGCTGTTAGCTAACGCCATCACCCTGTTGCATCCTCTCGCCGCCGCGAGCGATAGCAGCGGGGGCTTCCAAGGCCCATCGATCACTGAGTTCTTCCCTCAGGGTCTCCTGTTCGTCGGCACGCCCTTCGAGATCAACCGCATCATGCTCGCCCGATTCTTCGCGACGATCATCCTCGTGCTGATCTTCGTCCTCGGCACCCGCAAGATGAAGCTCGTGCCCGGCCGCTTCCAGAGCGTCGTCGAGCTCGGGCTCGGCTTCGTGCGGAGCAGCGTCGCCAACGACATCCTCGGCAAGAAGGACGGTCGCCGCTTCCTGCCGCTGCTCACCACCGTGTTCTTCATGGTGCTGTTCTTCAACCTCACGGGTGTGATCGGCGGAATCAACATCGCCGGCACCTCACTGATCGGTGTTCCCGCGATCCTCGCGATCGTGGCCTACGTGGCCTTCATCTACGCCGGCGTCAAGAAGCACCCGGGCAAGTTCTTCAGGAACGCCCTCGTGCCCCCGGGTGTGCCGTGGCCGCTCTACATCATCGTGACGCCGATCGAGTTCGTCTCGACCTTCGTGCTGCGACCGATCACGCTGACGCTGCGACTGCTGATGAACATGATCGTCGGCCACCTCCTGCTGGTGCTGTTCTTCGGCGCGACTTCGTTCTTCTTCTTCGAGTCGCACAACCTCTTCGCTCTCTTCGGCATCGGGACGCTCGCCTTCGGCTTCGTCTTCACCCTGTTCGAGATGTTCGTCGGCTTCCTGCAGGCGTACGTCTTCTCACTGCTCACCGCTGTTTACGTTCAGCTCGCGCTGAACGACGAACACTAACAACGGCCCGGGCATCCGCCCGATCCGCCATCACGGAAGGAAACACACGTGGACGCAACAACCGTTCTCGCTGCTATCAACGGAAACATCGCGACGGTCGGTTACGGCCTCGCGGCGATCGGCCCGGCCATCGGCGTGGGCATCGTTGTCGGCAAGACCATCGAGTCCGTCGCTCGCCAGCCCGAGCTGCAGGGCCGTCTCACGGTTCTGATGTACATCGGCATCGCCTTCACCGAGGCGCTGGCGTTCATCGGCATCGCGACGTACTTCATCTTCACGAAGTAAGGCTGACGCATGTCTAGCGCACACTCCCTGGTGGTGGCGGCGGGTGATCAGAACCCGCTCATTCCCGAGACCCCCGACCTCATCTGGGGTGGCCTCTGCTTCGTCGTCATCCTCGTCGTCGTCATCGTCGTCGCGATCCCGCGCATGCAGAAGATGCTCGACGAGCGCGCCGACGTCATCGAGGGCGGCATCAAGAAGGCCGAGAACGCTCAGGCTGAGGCCGCCGCAGCGCTCGACGAGTACAACAAGCAGCTCGCCGACGCCCGCGCTGAGGCCGCCAAGATCCGTGAGCAGGCCCGCACCGACGCCACCCGCATCGGCAAAGAGGTCACCGCTCAGGCTCAGGCCGACGCGGATCGCATCACGGCCAACGCGCAGTCGCAGATCGAGGCCGAGCGCCAGAGTGCTCTCGTCTCGCTGCGCAGCGAGGTCGGCTCGCTGGCGATCGACCTGGCCAGCGGCGTGATCGGCGAGAGCCTCACCGACGACAAGAAGGCCTCGGCCATCGTCGACCGCTTCCTGTCCGAGCTCGAGGCCGACGAACAGTCGAAGGCAGGCAACTAGCCATGGGTTCGATGACCAGAGAGGCCCTGGCCGGCGCACGCGATGTGCTGTCCGACCTCGGCGGCGCTGTCGACCTGGCCACGGGCGAGCAACTGCTCGACGCCGGCCGGATCATCGGCTCGTCGTCGAAGCTGCTGGCCTACCTGGCCGACCCGGCCGAAGACGTCACCGGCAAGAAGGCGTTCATCGATCGTGTGTTCCACGCGTTCAACGAGTCGACTCGCGCGCTGCTGACCACGATCGTCGGCACCCGCTGGTCGTCTCACACCGACCTTCTGGCCGGTGTCGAGGAGATCGGCATCCGCGCGATCGCGCTGTCGGCGGCACCCGGTGTCTCGATCGAGGGTGAGCTGTTCTCGTTCGGCGAGGTCGTGTCGTCCGACGCCAACCTCGAGCTGGCGGTGGGCACCAAGCTCAGCGACGGCCCGGCGAAGTCGGCGCTCGTGGGTCGTCTGCTCGACGGCAAGGCGTCGCAGGCGACGATCTCGATCATCTCGCAGCTGGTACAGCAGCCTCGCGGCCGTCGCATCGGCGAGCTGTTGCGCAATGCGGCCGCCATCGTGGCCGACCAGGCGAACGGGCTCGTGGCGATCGTCACGACCGCGGCGCCCATCGCACCCGCGCAGATCACTCGCCTCGAGCGATCGCTCGCCAAGCAGTTCGGCCGCAGCCTCACCGTCAACCAGGTCATCGACCCTGCGATCCTCGGAGGTCTCCGAGTGCAGGTCGGCGACGAGGTCATCGACGGTAGCGTGTCGACAAGACTCGCCGACCTCCGCCTTCAGCTCGCGGGCTGAGCAGGCCGACCACCAGCCACGGGGCCTGTAAGCCCTTCACGCAGCACTTCCAGTTACGACAAGGAATCACGATGTCAGACATCAAGATCAGTCCTGACGAGATTCGCGACGCCCTCAAAGACTTCGTGTCGGCGTACGAGCCCTCGCAGACCTCCACCACCGAGGTCGGCCACGTCATCGACGCCGCCGACGGTATCGCCCACGTCGAGGGTCTCCCCGGCGTCATGGCGAACGAGCTCATCCGCTTCTCGAACGGCGTCCTGGGCCTCGCCCAGAACCTCGACGAGGACGAGATCGGCGTCATCGTGCTGGGCGAGTTCTCCGGCATCGACGAGGGCCTCGAGGTCACTCGCACCGGTGAGGTCCTCTCCGTGCCCGTGGGCGACAACTATCTCGGCCGCGTCGTCGACCCGCTGGGCAACCCGATCGACGGCCTCGGCGAGATCGAGGCCGAGGGTCGTCGTGCCCTCGAGCTCCAGGCTCCGGGCGTCATGCAGCGCAAGTCGGTGCACGAGCCCATGCAGACCGGCATCAAGGCGATCGACGCCATGATCCCGATCGGCCGTGGCCAGCGTCAGCTGATCATCGGCGACCGCCAGACCGGCAAGACGGCCATCGCCATCGACACGATCATCAACCAGAAGGCCAACTGGGAGTCGGGCGACGAGAACAAACAGGTCCGCTGCATCTACGTCGCCATCGGCCAGAAGGGCTCGACGATCGCCTCCGTCCGGGGCGCGCTCGAAGACGCCGGCGCGATGGAGTACACCACCATCGTCGCTTCGCCCGCCTCCGACCCGGCCGGCTTCAAGTACCTCGCGCCCTACACCGGCTCGGCCATCGGCCAGCACTGGATGTACTCGGGCAAGCACGTGCTCATCGTCTTCGACGATCTGTCCAAGCAGGCCGAGGCGTACCGCGCCGTGTCGCTGCTGCTGCGTCGTCCGCCGGGACGCGAGGCGTACCCCGGCGACGTCTTCTACCTGCACTCGCGTCTGCTCGAGCGCTGCGCGAAGCTGTCCGACGAGCTGGGCGCCGGCTCGATGACAGGCCTGCCCATCATCGAGACCAAGGCCAACGACGTCTCGGCCTACATCCCGACCAACGTGATCTCGATCACGGACGGCCAGATCTTCCTGCAGTCCGACCTGTTCAACGCGAACCAGCGCCCTGCGGTCGACGTGGGCATCTCGGTCTCGCGAGTCGGCGGCGACGCCCAGGTCAAGTCGATCAAGAAGGTCTCCGGCACGCTCAAGCTCGAGCTGGCCCAGTACCGGTCGCTCGAGGCGTTCGCGATGTTCGCGTCCGACCTCGACCAGGCGTCGCGCCGTCAGCTCGCCCGAGGCGCTCGCCTCACCGAGCTGCTCAAGCAGCCGCAGTACTCGCCCTTCCCCGTCGAGAAGCAGGTCGTCTCGATCTGGGCGGGCACCAACGGCAAGCTCGACGAGGTGCCGGTGCCCGACATCCTGCGCTTCGAGGCCGAGTTCCATGATTACCTCGGCCGCACGGGCGACGTGCTGACCAAGCTGGCGTCGACGAATGTGCTCTCGGACGACATCGTCGCCGACCTCGAGAAGGGCGTCGACGACTTCAAGAAGGAGTTCCAGACCGGCGAGGGCAAGCCGCTCGCCTCGGTCGGCCGCGAAGAGTTCACAGCGACGAACACCGACGACGTCAACCAGGAGAAGATCGTCAAGTCGGCTCGCTAGCCGAACCGGGGCCGGCCTCCGCGTCGGCCCCCTTCTGACGATCACCACCTCACCGACACCAACAGGAGACACATGGGAGCGCAACTTCGGGTCTACCGACAGCGCATTCGCTCTGCCCAGACGACCAAGAAGGTCACGCGGGCGATGGAGCTCATCTCGGCCTCGCGCATTCAGAAGGCGCAGGCCCGGATGGCCGCCTCGGGCCCCTACTCGCGCGCCGTGACGCGTGCGGTCTCGGCGGTGGCGACGTTCTCGAACGTCGACCACGTGCTGACGACCGAGCCCGAGTCGATCGATCGCGCCGCGATCGTCCTCTTCACGTCCGACCGAGGCCTGAACGGGGCCTTCTCGTCGAATGTCCTGAAGGCCGGCGAAGAGCTCGCCACGCTGCTTCGCAACCAGGGCAAAGACGTCGTCTACTACCTCGTCGGTCGCAAGGCCGCAAGCTACTTCGCCTTCCGTCAGCGAGACTCCGAGCAGACCTGGACCGGCAACACCGACCAGCCTGAGTTCGACACGGCCAAGGAGATCGGCGACGCCGTCGTCTCCAAGTTCCTCACCGATTCGAGCGAGGGCGGCGTCGACGAGATCCACGTCGTCTACAACCGCTTCGTGAGCATGGTGACGCAGACGCCCGAGGTCGTGCGACTGTTGCCTCTCGAGGTCGTCGAGGGCATCGACGAGCCGGAGGACGACGCGATCCTGCCGCTCTACGAGTTCGAGCCCGAGGCTGAAGACGTGCTCGACGCACTCCTGCCCGTCTACATCGAGAGCCGCCTGTTCAACGCAATGCTCCAGTCGGCGGCCTCAGAGCACGCGGCCCGTCAGAAGGCGATGAAGTCGGCCAGCGACAACGCCGACACTCTGATCCGCGACTACACGCGCCTGGCCAACAACGCGCGTCAGAGCGAGATCACACAGCAGATTTCCGAGATCGTGGGCGGCGCAGACGCCCTGAGCTCGACCAAGAAGAAGTAACCGGAAGAGAGAGAATCCCATGACTGACACCGCCACCGCGCCAGTCGCGGCAGAGGCGACCCCCGGAGTCGGGCGTATCGCCCGGGTCACGGGCCCCGTCGTCGACATCGAGTTCCCGCACGACGCTATCCCGGGCGTGTACAACGCCCTGAAGACGACGATCGCCATCGGCGACCAGACCGTCGAGCTCGTGCTCGAGGTCGCCCAGCACCTGGGCGACGACCTCGTCCGCGCGATCGCCCTCAAGCCGACCGACGGTCTCGTGCGCGGCCAGGAGGTCACCGACACGGGCGCCCCCATCTCTGTGCCCGTCGGCGACGTCACGAAGGGCAAGGTCTTCAACGTCACGGGCGACATCCTCAACCTCGAGCCCGGTGAGACCGTCGAGATCACCGAGCGCTGGCCGATCCACCGCGACCCGCCGCCCTTCGACCAGCTCGAGTCGAAGACCGAGCTGTTCGAGACCGGCATCAAGGTCATCGACCTCCTCACCCCGTACGTGCAGGGCGGCAAGATCGGCCTGTTCGGCGGTGCAGGCGTCGGCAAGACCGTCCTCATCCAGGAGATGATCCAGCGCGTCGCGCAGGACCATGGCGGTGTGTCGGTGTTCGCCGGTGTCGGTGAGCGCACCCGAGAGGGCAACGACCTCATCATGGAGATGGAAGAGGCGGGCGTCTTCGACAAGACCGCCCTCGTCTTCGGCCAGATGGACGAGCCGCCGGGAACCCGTCTCCGCGTCGCCCTCTCGGCCCTCACCATGGCCGAGTACTTCCGCGACGTCCAGCGCCAGGACGTGCTGCTCTTCATCGACAATATCTTCCGCTTCACGCAGGCGGGCTCCGAGGTATCGACTCTGCTCGGCCGCATGCCGTCCGCGGTGGGCTACCAGCCGAACCTCGCCGACGAGATGGGCCAGCTGCAAGAGCGCATCACGTCGACGCGCGGTCACTCGATCACGTCGCTCCAGGCGATCTATGTTCCCGCCGACGACTACACCGACCCGGCGCCGGCCACGACGTTCGCGCACCTCGATGCGACGACCGAGCTGTCGCGCGAAATCGCGTCGCAGGGTCTTTATCCGGCAGTCGACCCGCTGACCTCGACCAGCCGCATACTCGACCCTCGCTACCTGGGCGAGGACCACTACAACACGGCGATCCGCGTCAAGGCGATCCTTCAGAAGAACAAAGAGCTGCAGGAGATCATCGCGATCCTCGGTGTCGACGAGCTCTCCGAAGAAGACAAGATCACCGTCGCCCGCGCTCGTCGCATCCAGCAGTTCCTCTCGCAGAACACCTACATGGCGAAGAAGTTCACCGGTGTCGAGGGCTCGACCGTGCCGCTGAAAGACACGATCGAGTCGTTCACCGCGATCGCCGACGGCGAGTTCGACCACGTCGCCACGCAGGCCTTCTTCAATGTCGGCTCCATCTCGGACGTCGAAGAGAAGTGGGCTCAGATCCAGAAAGAGAACGGCTGATCATGCCGCTCAATGTCAACGTCGTGTCGGCCGACCAGCAGGTCTGGTCGGGCGAGGCGGCGCAGGTGACTGCCCGCACCACCGAGGGCGAGATCGGCATCCTGCCCGGACACGAGCCGGTGCTGGCGATCCTCGCGACCGGCCAGGTTCGCGTTCGTCTGAGCGATGGCGCCACGGTCGAGGCGAACGCCGAAGACGGCTTCCTGTCGGTCGAGAACGACACGGTCACCATCGTGTCGCGGAATGCCTCGCTCGTTTCCTGACAGCAGTCGCTTCCTCAGCCTCACGACCGCCCGGCGCTTGCACTCGCAGGCACCGGGCGGTTTCGTGTGCCCGTCCGCCCGCCCCCGAACTGAGACCGTGAACCCATGCTCTTCCTGCTGCCGCCGTCCGAGACGAAGCGCGATGGCGGAGTCGAGGGCTCGTCGCTCGACTTCGACGTGCTGTCCTTCCCGGCCCTGAACCGGCCTCGCCGTTCGGTGGTGGCCGCCCTCGTCCGTCTCAGTCGTGACGTCGACGCGTCTCTGGTTGCGCTCAAGATCAGCGATCGCCTGCGCTTCGAGGTCGAGCGCAACCGCGCGCTGAGAGGATCCGAGACACTGCCTGCTCTCGAGCGATACACCGGTGTGGTCTACGACCCGATCGGGGCGGCGGCTCTGTCGCAGGAGGCGACGGCCTGGGCCGGCGAGCACGTCGCGATCCAGTCGGCGCTCTTCGGCCTCGTGGGCGCCCTCGACCCCATCCCCGCGTACCGCCTCTCGCACGATTCGCGCCTGCCGGGGGTGTCGCTGGCGAAGACGTGGGCCGCACCGGTCGCGCGCGCTCTCGTGTTGCGGGGCGCTCCCGTCGTCGACCTCCGCAGCGAGGCCTATGTCGACCTCGGCCCGGCTCCGCCCGGCAGCGCCTACGCCCGCATCGTGTCGGACGCCGACGGGCGTCGCCGCGCCCTCAACCACTTCAACAAGAAGACCAAGGGCACCCTGGTGTCGCGCCTCGTCGAGTCACGGCCGGAGCTGGCCTCCGTCGGCGACTTCGTCGACTGGGCGCGCGGCTGCGGGATGGTCGTCGAACGGGAAGAATCCGGGCTCGTCGTCGTCTCTGAAAGCGTTCTCGGGCTCTAGGGCCCAGGCGTCGAAGACCGGCGCCATCGCAGGCAGCGCGAGCATCGCGGACGGCTCGGACGCAGCGAGAGGGGAGACACGGTCGAACGTCTTGCGAGGCGCCGGCTGGGTGAACTCGATGCCCTCGTGCTCGAGCAGCCAGCGCTTCGTCTCGATGCCCCGCCCCGGGGTGTAGCCGGTCAGGCGGCGCCCGACGCCGAGCACCCGGTGGCACGGCACCAGCAGCGCGATGCGATTGGCGCGGATCGCCCCGCCGACGGCGCGTGCCCCGGTCGGCCGACCGGTGAGCTCTGCCAGCTCGCCGTACGACGTCGCCGACCCGAACGGCAGCTCGGTCAGAGCCGACCAGACCTCCGCTTGGAAGACCGTGCCGATCTGGCCGAGAGGCAGATCGAACGAGTGACGTCTCTCGGCGAAGTAGTCGTCGAGCTGCCGCCTCGCCTCGTCGTGCAGCGGGTTCGGCGCCTCGGGGAGGTTCGGGCGGACGGCGGCCGGGTCGTCGGCGTCGATGTCGAGGCGCACGATCGAGCCGTGCCGCGTGTGGATTCGGAGGAGGCCGACGGGTGAGTCGTGGGTCACGATCGCCGTGTCGACGACGGCGGAGAGGTCGGACGGGAAGGGGGACGGGAACGCGGGGGTGAGGTGCTGGCTGGGGATGGTCATGGCGGGCACACTAGGCACGGCGGTCGGGGCCGCGCGCGACCGATCCGGCATCCTGTGGATGAATGCAGCGACCTGCCCGCCTGTGGAGGACAGGACGGAGCCCCGATAGTTGGTAGCGTGTGCCGATGACCGTGTCGACCCCGCGCCGCTACCACCGAGTGGGCGTCGGCGCCGCCGCGATCGTGCTCGACACCCCGGTCATCGTCGGTCGCCGCCCGTCCGCCCCGCGGGTCGTCACCGGGCCCGAGCCCCGCCTCGTCGCGGTACCGTCCCGCAACAAAGAGGTGTCGGGCTCGCACGTCGAGATCCGTCAGGACGGCAGCGCGGTGGTCGTGACCGACCTGCGCTCGACCAACGGCACCCGCGTGACCATTCCGGGGCGTCTTCCTGTGGCTTTACGGCAGGGCGAGTCGATCGTGGTGCTCGCGGGCACGATAGTAGACATAGGTGACGGGAACCATCTCGAGATCCTGCCCCTTACGCGCATCATTCCCCAGGAAGAATCACCCCTGTGACAGAGATCGGCCGGTCGACGACCGCGCACACCATCCACCTCTCGGCCACCTCCGCCGTCGTGCTCGACTGGGCGGGGGCCACCGACGTGGGCCTTCGCCGAGCTCACAACGAGGACAGCTACATCGCCCGGGCGCCGCTGTTCGTCGTGGCCGACGGCATGGGCGGCCACAGCGCCGGGGACGTCGCGTCGGACGCCGTCGTGCGGCGGCTCGACGAGGCGGCCGAGGACGAATTCTTCGACACCGACGCGCTGGAGGAGGCACTGCGGCTCGCGACCGACGACATCGAGATCGCAGCGGTCGGCACCGAACTGGGCGTGGGCACCACGGTGACCGGTGCGATCCTGACCCGTGACGGCGACGCGCCCTACTTCACGATCTTCAACGTGGGCGACTCACGCGTCTACATGCTCGACTCGGGCAAGCTCAGCCAGGTCACCGTCGACCACTCGGTGGTGCAGGAGATGGTGCAGGCCGGCATGCTGCACCCCGACGACGCCGAGAACCACCCCGACAGCAACGTGATCACGAAGGCCATCGGCTTCGGCGCCGAGCCGAGCCCCGACTACTGGCGAGTGCCGGCCCGAGCGGGTCTTCGTCTGCTGGTCTGCTCGGACGGCCTCACGAAAGAGCTGCACGCGACGGCGATCGCCGCAGTGCTCGTCTCGAACCCCGAGGCGCAGGCCGCGGCGACGGCGCTGGTCACTGCGGCAGTGTCGGCCGGGGGCCGCGACAACGTGACGGCCGTCGTGGTCGACGTGCGCGAGTCGAGCGACCGGGACGACATCGAGGCGACCCTGCCGACCGACCAGCTGCCGCGCCGCTGACCCCTCCACGGCCCGACGGCGGCAGAGTGGCCGACGCGCCACGCCCCCGAAATGGGGGACCTCGAGTTGTCCACAGATAGGCCCCCGACCCCCTCGGGCTACAGGCGTGTCCGCTTACAATGACACGGATCGGCATTTCGACGGGGCGCTGTCACGGCGCTCTCATCCAAGCTTCTGAGGGGGCGACATGGCACGACGCCTGCCGTCGCAGCCCCCGGTGTTGCCCGGGTTCTCGCACATGCACGTGCTGGGGTCGGGCGGCTTCGCCGACGTCTTCCTCTACGAGCAGAACATGCCGCGGCGCCAGGTGGCAGTCAAGGTGATGCTGAGCGAGGTCGTGAACGACCAGGTGCGCCAGATGTTCCAGGCCGAGGCGAACCTGATGGCGCAGCTGAGCGGCCACCCGTCGATCCTGACGGTCTACCAGGCCAGCGTGTCGGCCGACGGCCGGCCCTACCTCGTCATGGAGCTGTGCTCGTCGTCGCTGAGCGAGCGGTACCGTCGCGAGCGCATCCCGTGGCCGATGTCCTGCGGATCGCCGTCAAGATCGGCAGCGCCATCGAGACGGCCCACCGCCAGGGCGTGCTGCACCGTGACATCAAGCCCTCCAACATCCTGACGACGGCCTACGGCCACCCTGTGCTGTCCGACTTCGGCATCGCCGCGTCGCTCGGCGAGAGCGAACCGGCCGAGGTCGTCGGGCTCTCGATTCCGTGGTCGGCGCCCGAGGTGCTCCGCGACGACACGCCCGGCACCGTCGCCTCCGAGGTCTGGTCGCTCGCCGCCACCGTCTACTCGCTGCTCGCGGGCGCAGCCCGTTCGAGGTGATGGGTGGCACCAACACCTCCAGCGACCTCATGCAGCGCATCGAGAAGGCCAAGATCCAGCCGATCGGCCGCACCGACGTTCCGCCGAGCCTCGAGGCGGCCCTCCGCCAGGCGATGTCGCACCGCCCCGACAACCGCCAGGGCAGCGTCCTCGAGTTCGTCCGCGAGCTCCAGCAGGTCGAATCCGAACTCGGCGTGGCCCAGACTCCGCTCGAGGTGGCCGTCGACGACTGGGCGCTCGCGACGGTCGCCGACCTCGAAGACCGAACGCGCGTGCGTGGCTCGGAGGGCGTGCCCGTGGCTCGCAGCGGCGGTCGTCAGCGCCGCCGCCGCCCGGTCGAGCGCTTCGGCGCCGCGGGCGGGCTCGACGTCGCCGTGCGCAACAGTGCGGCGCGCACGGGTGGCGGGGCAGCAGGGGCTGCGTCACTGAGCAACGCCATCCCGCGCAGCACCGGCACCCGCCCCGAGGCACACACTCCGCGGCGCGTGCAGTACCTCGCCTGGCTCCTCATCGCCGCCAGCGTCTGCGTGCTGGTGCTCGGCGGCATCGCCGCCCTCGTGCTCATCCGACAGGGTTCGTCCGACCTGCCCCGCGTCTCCGACATCTCGGCGACCACGAGAGGCTCGTCGATCGAGTTCAGCTGGGCGAATCCCGGGCTGCAGACCGATGACACGTACGTGGTGACGTCCGGCACCGACAACAAGAGCACCCAGCAGTCCAACACGTTCCTGGCCCCGGTCACTCCCGGGCAGCAGGTCTGCATCACGGTCACGGTCAACCGAGCGGGCAAGAACGGGCCCCAGAGCGCCGAGAAGTGCGCCTCGGCGAAGGGCAGCGAGTGAGCCGGTTCGTCCGTTGGCTCCTGTCGCACCGCTCCATGGCAGCCACGGGGCTGGTCGCGGTGGTGATCGCAGCCGTGGCGGCGACGATCGGTCTGACGAGCTCGGGCTATCAGGCGCAGCGCGTCAGCCTGTCCGATGGCACGGTCTGGGTCGTCAACGACTCGCAGACCGCGATCGGTCGCGCGAACCCCGCCGTCCTTCAGCTGAACTCAGCCGTCCGCAGCACCGGCACCGATCTCTCGGTGGTGCAGGATGCCGATCATGTCCTCCTCCTCGACGAGAGCGACGCGACCGTGGGCGCCGTCGACACCAGCAGCGCATCCGTGAGTCAGACCGTTCCCCTGCCTCCGAACGCGCCCGACGTCCTGCTCGCCGGCGACACCGCCGTGATCGTGTCCGGCAAGACGGGCGAGTTCTGGTCGACCCCGGTGTCGCAGCTGACGGCGTTCGACGCGACTGCGCAGGCCGAGCTCACCCTCGGCTCGAACGTCGTGACCGGCATCACGCCCTCCGGAACCCTCGTCGCCTATTCGCCCGACAGCGGCCAGCTCTCGCGGGTCGACCAGGTCTCGTCGTTCGGCGTCTCGTCGTCGACGCGAGTCTCGATGCGCAAGACGGACTCCTTTCAGGTCGCGTCGGTCGGGCGGCACTGGGCCGTGCTCGACACCACGCGCGACCTCCTCGTCGTCGACGGCCACCGCGTCGACCTGTCCGGGCGCGTCACCGGCCGCGTGGCGCTCCAGCAGTCGTCCGACACCGGCTCGGTCGTCCGGGTGGCGGCGACGTCGGGGCTTCTCGACGTCTCCTTCTCGGGCGCCGTGACGTCGCGCGTGTCGGGGCGCGCCGGTGATCCTGCCCGCCCCGTCGTCGTCGGCGGCTGTACCTACGCGGCGTGGACCGACGGTGCCGGCTGGAACGACTGCACGTCGTCGGGCCAGTTGCAGAAGCTGCCGTCAATGCCGGCGTCCGCGTCTCTCGCCTTCCAGGTCAACGGCCCGAAGGTGGTGCTCAACGACACCGCCGGCGGCTCCAGCTGGGCGGTGCAGCGCCACGGTCAGCTGATCGACAACTGGAGCGACCTGATCACCGACGACAAGACGCAACAGCAGCAGCAGACCCAGAACGACCGCGAGCAGCAGAAGCTCGAGGTGCAGGAGAAACCGCCGGTCGCCGTCGCCGACGCCATGGGGGCGCGCCCCGGCCGGGCCACGGTGCTGCCCGTGCTGCTCAACGACTACGACCCCAACGGCGATCCGCTCGTGATCACCAGCGTCACGGGCGTCCCCGCAGGCGAGGGGCATGTGAACATCATCTCGAGCGCACAGCAGATCCTGATCACGCTGACCGCCGGAGCGTCCGGCACGATCGGCTTCGACTACACGATCACCGACGGCCGAGGCGGCAGCTCGACGGCCCACGTCGTCGTCACCGTGAAGCCGCCGGGTGTCAACGGCGCGCCCGCGCAGGTGCGCTCGACCCACGCGGTCGTGGCCTCGTCCGGTCGCGTCACCGTCGACACACTGGGCGACTGGGTCGACCCCGACGGCGACCCGTTCTATCTCACGAGCGCAACGGGCGCCGACGGCGGCACGGTCACCTTCAAGCCGACCGGCGAAGTGGTCTACCAGGACGCGGGCAAGGGGCCCTCCACCCAGGAGATCCTGCTGACGGTCTCCGACGGGAAGGCCGTCGGCCGCGGATCCCTCACGATCACGGTGTCAGCTGCGGGCCAGGTGCCGCTGACGGCCGAGTCGTTCTCGGTCGAGGCTTACTCGGGCGAGGTCACCACGGTGAGCCCGCTGCAGTACGCCCAGGGCGGCACGGGCACGATCAAGCTCAACAGCGTGCCTGCCAAGGCCGGTGCGACGATCACGCCCAGCTACGCGGCCGGAACGTTCACCTTCGTGAGCCTTGCGGTGGGCACGCACAACCTCGAGTACACCGTGACCGATGGCAACAAGACCGCCACCGGCACGGTGCGCGTCGACGTCCAGGCCCCGCCCCAGCCGAACACACCGCCGATCACGACGCCCAAGTCGGTGTTCGTGCAGAGCCTCAGCACGCAGGAGGTCGACATCACGGCCTCGGACTTCGACCCGGCGGGCAATGTGCTCATGATCACCTCGACCACCGCCCTGCCCGTCTCGTCGGGTGTGCAGGTGCAGGTGCTCGAGCAGCGCTACCTGCGGATCACGCTGACCGCCCCGCTCGACAAGGGGCCGGTCTCCTTCACCTACACCGTGACCAACGGCCTCGCCTCCTCGCAGGGCTCGGTCACCGTCATCCAGATCCCTCGCCCGGCCGTGCTGCAGCCTCCGATCGCGACCAACGACCAGGCGACGGCGCGCGTCGGCGAAGCGATCGACATCGACGTGCTCGCCAACGACGAGCAGCCCGACGGCGAGGCCATCACCCTCCAGCCGAAACTCGTCAAGAACGTCTCGTCCGGCGGCGGCCTGCTGTTCGTCTCGGGCACCGTGCTGCGCTACCTCGCCCCGAAGACGCCGGGAAACTTCACCGCCGAGTATGCAATCGAGGGCACCGACGGCCAGCGGGCGACGGCTCAGGTGAGCATCTCCGTGCGCGAGGCCGATGCCGCGACGAACAACCCGCCGGTGCCCCAGGCGCTGACCGCGCGGGTCGTGTCGGGCCAGACCGTCCGCATCCAGGTGCCCCTCAACAACATCGACCCGGACGGCGACTCGGTGCAGCTGCTCGGCGTCGACTCGAACCCGCAGAAGGGCAATGTCACGAGTGTCGGGGCCGACTACATCGACTACGAGGCCGGCACCTACTCGGTCGGCACCGACTCGTTCACCTACTCGGTCATCGACAGCCTGGGAGCCCGCGCGACGGGAACCATCCGCGTCGGCATCTCGCCACGAGCCGAGGGCGCGCGCAACCCGATCGCGGTCGCCGACGCTGTAACGATGCGGCCGGGCGGCAGCATCCTGGTGCGCGCCCTCGCCAACGACTCCGATCCCGACGGCGGCGCTCTGCACCTCACCGGTGTGAAGCCCAACAACAAAGACGTGACAGCCGAGATCCAGACAGGCGGCATCGTCAGGATCACGCCGCCCAAGACCCCGGGCACCTACGGCCTCGTCTACACGGTAGCCAACGACGTCGGAGGCAGCTCGTCGAACTTCATCACGGTCAAGGTCGAGCCGGGCGCCGCCCTGAACTACCCCGAGGCGCAGGACAGCGTGCTCACGCTGGCCGACGTGCTGCACCGCAAGACCGTCGACGTGAACGTGCTCGCGAACGTCTTCTTCGCCGACGGCAACGTGTCGAGCCTGGGGCTCGGCCTCCTGCCGGGCTACGGCGACACCGCCCAGGTCACCTCGAACCACCGCATCCGCGTCACCGTCACGAACACCAGCCAGATCATCCCGTTCTACGTGTCCCACCCGGAGGATCCGTCGATCCGCGCCTACGCCTTCATCCGGGTGCCCGGCTTCGACGACGCCCTCCCGCAGATCAACGAGGCCGCGGCGCCTCTCTCGGTGGTCAGCGAGAAGACCTTGACCATCGACATCAACAAGTACGTCATCTCGACGAACCCCAACGGCGTCCGCCTCACCGACAGCAGCACTGTCCGTGCGACTCACGCTGACGGCTCGAATCTCGTGACGAACTCGACGACGCTGACCTACACGTCGGCGCCCGCGTTCTTCGGGCAGGCGTCGATCTCGTTCCAGGTGACCGACGGAACGTCGACGAGCGACCCGTCCGGGCATACGGCGACGCTGGTGCTGCCGATCCAGGTCACCCCGCGCGCCAACCAGCCACCCGTCTTCAACGGGGCGACGCTCGACCTCGAGCCGGGCGACACGCGCACACTCGACCTCACCAAGCTGACGACCTACAACTACCCGAAAGACATCGGCGAGTTGCGCTACCAGGCGACCTCGTCGGGCATCCCCGGGTTCTCGTACTCGATCTCGGGCCAGTCCCTGACCGTCAAGGCCGACTCCGACGCGACCAAGGGCTCGTCGACGAGCCTCGGAATCACCGTGCGCGACTCCGCCTCGACAGGCCAGTCGGGCAGCATCGACCTGACCGTCGTCGGCTCGACGCGGCCCCTCGCCATCGCCGCATCCGACTCCGCGGTGACGAAGCGCGGCTCGACGACCGTCATCAACGTGCTCGCGAACGACGAGGCGACGAACCCCTTCCCGGGGCAGCCGCTTCGCGTCCTCGCGATCCGGGGCGTCGACGGCTCATCCGTCCCCCCTGGGGTGACGATCACACCCAGCGCCGACAACAGCCGGCTCAGCGTGGCCGTCTCGTCATCGGCGAAACCGCTCGACACGCACCTGCAGTATGAGATCGCCGACGTCACCAATGACCCGTCGCGCTATGTCTGGGGCGATGTCACGATCTCGGTCGAGGACGTCCCGGCGGCGCCCGCGGCGCCCATCCGCTCGGGCACGTTCGTCGGCGGGCAGCTGACGCTGTCGTACGCTGCGCCCCTCGCCAACAACTCGGCGATCACGTCGTACCGCCTCACCGGCTCGTCCGCCAGCGGCAGCTACACGAAAGACTGCGGCACCTCGACCCTCTGCACCCTGACCAACCTCGACCCGGCGACGCCCTACACGTTCAGGGTCGCGGCCGTGAATGGCATCGGCACCTCGCCGCAGAGCCCGTCGAGCCCGTCCTACAGCGCCGACTACGTGCCGTCGGCGCCGACGGGTGTCACCGTGACGCCCTCGTCGTCGAGCCCGGGGGCCCTCAACGTCAACTGGAGCACCGTCCCGACGCCTGCGAAGGGCAGCCCTGTCATGGGCTACGTCGTCGAGATCGCCGGGCAGGGCGCCCCCGGCACGCAGAGCGTCCCCGCATCGGCCACGTCGACGTCGATCGGCGGTCTCACGCCGGGCGCGCAGTACAGCGTGCAGGTCTACGCGACGAACTCGGCGCAGGTGTCCAGCACCGCCGATTGGGCCCGCAGCGCCGTAGCCACCGGCACGGCCGTCGGTGTGCCGTCGACGGTGAACGTGACGGCCACTCTCGCCGACAACGCGAGCGGCAACGTCCGGATCACCCACACCGCGAGCGATCCTGCCGGTGGCGGCAGCGTCGCCTACACGGTCGCCCGCGCGAACGGAGCCGATCAGCCGGCCCCCGCGTGCTCGCCGACCTCGAAGCCGGGCGCGATCTCGGCTCCGGGCGGCGTCGACTCGTCGGCGCAGGACGGACAGTCGTACACCTACTTCGTCTACAGCGACAACGGGCTGTTCTGCTCGGCCTCGAAGTCGAACAGCATCCAGAGTCTGGCCGCGCCGGGTCAAGCGTCTGCGACGGTCACGGTCGCGAACAACAACAACACCGGTTACTTCGACGTGCAGGTCGACAGCGACCCGAGTGCCCTCTCCGTGGCGTCGGGCACGGCAGTGCTCTATCAGGTCTCCACTGACAACGGCTCCACCTGGAACACCGTCAACCGCGGCGACTTCCTGACGAGCCTGAACACGTCGGGTGCTGTTGTCTACGGCAACTCGCAGAGCTTCTTGTTCCGCGGGTGCCGCGACAGTGCCGGGACTATCTGCGGCCCGAAGTCCACGATCGTGATGGCGACACCGATCAGCACGAGAACGACCGTGAACGTCTGCGTCCCCGGGCAGACCCTCAGCACCAACCCGCCGCAGAACGGCTCGGGCATCAACCCTGACAGCTACTCGGTGCAGTTCAACGAGCCGCTCGTCCCGGGCACTGACAACTGGGTCAGCGGCGATCCCGACGGCACTCCGTTCACCACAACTAGTACCGTTCCTGACAACGCGACGCAGGTGAAGGTGCAGGCGACGGTGCAGGGCTTCCAGGATCCCGCGCCTCCGGCCATCGACTGCGGCGGCTAGCCGCGGTCGAAAGCCGCCCGACGACCGCAGCCCGACGACAGCGCCCTCCACAGACAAGGACCCCGACAGCATGAGCATGACGCCCGAACAGGCCACCTGGTTTGCCGACATCTTCGCGCGCCTCGTGGCCAACGTCGACAAGGTGCTGCTCGGCAAGTCGTTCGTGATCAAGCTGTCGTTCTCGGCGCTGCTCAGCGAGGGCCACCTGCTGCTCGAAGACTTCCCGGGCACCGGCAAGACGAGCCTCGCGCGGGCCATCGCGCAGACGGTTCAGGCGCGCAGCAGCCGGATCCAGTTCACACCCGACCTCCTGCCGGGCGACATCACCGGCGTGAGCATCTACGACCAGAAGACCGGCGAGTTCGACTTCCACGCGGGCCCGGTCTTCGCGAACATCGTCCTCGCCGACGAGATCAACCGTGCGAGCCCCAAGACGCAGGCAGCCCTGCTCGAGGTGATGGAGGAGTCGCGCGTCACCGTCGACGGCGTCACGCACCCGGTCGAAGCGCCGTTCATGGTGATCGCCACGCAGAACCCCATCGAGCAGGCCGGCACCTACCGCCTGCCCGAGGCTCAACTCGACCGCTTCGTCATGAAGGCGTCGATCGGCTATCCCGACCATGCGGCGACCCTCCGCATCCTCGAGGGCTCGGCCACGCGCGTCCACGAGGGTTCGCTGGCGCCGGTCGTCGAGGCGGCCGTCATCACCGAGATGGCGCGTCTCGCTCGCACAGTGCACGTCGACCCGGTCGTCGCCGACTACGTCGCGCGTCTCGTGGAGGCGACCCGCAACGCGCCCGAGGTGCGCCTCGGGGTCAGCGTGCGAGGAGCCCTCGCCCTGGTCCGCGTCGCCAAGACGTACGCCGCATCGAACTCGCGCCACTACGTCACCCCCGACGACATCAAACTGCTCGCCGAACCCGTGCTCGCGCACCGCCTGGTGCTCGACCCCGAGGCCGAGTTCGACGGCGTCACCCCGTCGAGCATCATCGGCCAGCTGCTCATCGAGGTGCCGCCGCCCGCCGAGCGGGTGAGCGCGTGACCCTCCCGCGCCGGGCGGCGACCGGATGAGTCTGACGCGCCCGGAATCCCCCGAAGGGCGAAGCGCCCGCGAGGGGCGCGTCGACACGCTCTCGAGCACGCAGGGGCTGACCAACGCCCGCACGCGCATCGTCGGCAACCGCACGGGCTTCAGCGCCGACCTCCTCGTCTTCCTGGTGCGGCTCTGGCGGTCGTTCGCGGCGGTTGTCGCCCGATGGGGTAGAGCGGCCTCGAACGTCGTCACGCCGGTCGGCTGGGCCATGCTCGGCGTCGCACCGGCAGCTCTGATCGCGGGCTACGCCCTCGGCTGGATCGAGCTCATCGCCATCGGCTTCGCGTCGGTCGTCGTCCTCCTGCTGGCGACGCTCTCGGCGGTGGGCCGCAACGCCTTCACGATCTCGCTCGACCTGCCGCACGAGCGCGTCGCCGTCGGCGACGACGCCGACGGCCGGGTCACGGTGACGAACCCGACGCGGCGCCGTGTGCTCGGCGTCACGGTCGAAATCCCGATCGGGACAGGGCTCGCCGAGATCACGCTGCCTGGCCTTCGCGGAGGCGACTCCGTCGAGGAGTCGTTCGCCGTGCCGACCTCACGCCGCGGGGTCATTCCCGTGGGGCCCGTCCGCACGGTGCGCGGCGATCCGATCGGGCTCGTGCGCCGCGAGGTGGAGTGGACGGGCGTGACCGACCTCTTCGTGCACCCCCGCACCATCGGCATCCCCTCGACCAGCACGGGGCTCATCCGCGACCTCGAGGGCAACGCGACGCGCGACCTCACCCCGAGCGACATCTCGTTCCACGCCCTCCGCGAGTACGTGGCCGGTGACGAGCGCCGCCACATCCACTGGAAGTCCACGGCCAAGGCCGGCGCCTACATGGTGCGGCAGTTCGAAGAGACGCGGCGCAGCCACCTCGTCATCGCTCTGAGCCTCGCCAACGCCGACTTCGCCACCGAAGACGAGTTCGAGCTCGCCGTGAGCGTCGCCGCCTCCCTCGGCATCCGCGCGATCCGCGACGCCCGCGAGGTGTCGGTCGTCGTGAGCGAGCGCACGCCCGAATTCGCCAAGCGCAAGACACTCGCGGTCAAGAGCCTCAGCACGCTGACGCGCACGCGTCTGCTCGACGAGCTCTCGCTCGTCACGTTCTCGGAGTCCGCTCTCGCCATCACCGACGTGGCCCGGGTCACGGGCGAGCAGGTCACGGGCGTCTCGGTCGCCTTCCTCGTCGTCGGGTCGACCACTCGCATCACCGACCTGCGGGCCGCCGCCGCCGCGTTCCCTCCCGGCGTCGAGGCGGTCGCGATCGTGTGCGACCCCGACACCGTGCCCGGCATGCGGCGCGTCGCCGACCTCACCGTGTTGACGGTGGGGTACCTCGACGACCTCAAGCAGTCCCTCGCCAAGGTGGTGTCGGTGTGAGCGCGCCTGCGGTAGATCGGCCGAGGGCCTCGCAACAGGCCGCAGGATCAGGAGGCGCCGGTCTCCGACCCCGTGCCACTCGCGTGCGCGTGTCCCTCGGCTTCGCTCTCCTCCAGTGCCTCGGCTTCGCCGTGATCATGGCGGTCGCCGCCATCACGCTGTGGCCCGTGTATCGCAGCACGGACTTCGTCGTCCTCGTGACGGTGAGCCTGGTGGTCGGGTCGGCCATCGCCCTGGTCGGCACGTTCTTGCGTCTCTCGAGCTTCTGGATCCTGCTGGTCACGATCGTGGCCTTCGGCGTGTTCGGCGTGGCCGTGGCAGTGCCGAGCCAGACGCAATTCGGCGTGCTGCCCACTCTCGACGGGCTGCGCGAGCTCGCCTCAGGCGTCGCGCTCGGCTGGAAGCAGCTCATCACGATCACGCTGCCGGTGGGCGGCTATCAGGCCCTGCTGGTGCCGGCGTTCGTGCTGCTGCTGCCGGGCACCGTGATCGGCGTCACGACGGCGCTGCGGTCTCGCCGCCCCGAGCTCGCTCTCGTGCCGCCGATTGTCGTCTTCCTCGGCGGGATCGTGCTGGGCTCGGCCGAAGCCCTGCTGCCGCTGGCGACCGGGCTCGGTCTGCTGGTGGTATCGGTGCTCTGGGTGGTGTGGTGGCGGCTGAGGCGACGGCGCCTGGCGATCGCCCGACTGACACGAGCCACGCGCCGACAGATCACGGCGCGGGGCGGGACGCCTCCCGTGCGATCCGGCAACGGCGCCGTGGCTCGCCGGGCCATCGGCGGCACGGTCGTCACTCTCGTCGTCGCGGGGGCCGTGGCGGCCGGCGCGACCACAGTGCTGAGCCCCAGCCATGCGCGGTGGGTCGCCCGCGACGCCATCGCCAAGCCCTTCGACCCGCGTGCCTACGTCAGCCCCCTCAGCGGGTTCCGCGCCTACGAGCAGACCCCCGCGGTCGACGCCGACCAGCTGTCGGTGACGGGCCTCTCGGCGGGCGACTTCGTGCGGATCGCCACCCTCGACACCTACGACGGCGTGGACTTCTCGGTCGGCGGCAGCCGCACGTCGGGCGACTCGGGCACCTTCACGCGGGTGCCGACGTCGTTCGACCAGTCGAAGGTCGTCGGCCGTCAGACGTCGATCGGCGTCACCGTCGACTCGTACTCGGGCGTCTGGCTGCCGACGGTCGGCAAGCTCGAGTCGATCGACTTCAGCGGCCGCGACTCGGCGAACCTTCGCGACGCGTTCTTCTACAACGACACGACCGGCACGGCGGCCGTCGTGGGCGGCATCCCTGGGGGCGTCTCGTACTCGCTCGACGCCGTCGTGCCCGCCCAGCCGTCGACGTCCGAGCTCGATTCGCTCACGCCGGGCCCGGCCTCGGTGCCCACGCCGACCAACGTGCCCGTCGCGCTCAAGACGACGCTGGGCGATTACGTCAACGGTGTCAGCGGCCAGGGCGCGCGTCTGCTCGCAGCGATCAACGGTCTCAAGAAGAACGGCTACGTCAGCCACGGAGTGGGTGAGAACGAGCCGGTGAGTCGATCCGGGCACGGGGCCGATCGCCTCACACAGCTTTTCACCGACCCCCTGATGATCGGCGACGCCGAGCAGTACAGCGCAGCGGCCGCCCTGATGGCCGACCAGCTGGGCTTCCCGGCTCGCGTGGTCCTGGGCTTTTCGGCAGGAACGGAAGCGACGGGCGCAGCCCAGAAGTTCACCGGATCCGACATCACCGCCGTCATCGAGGTCGACACGGCCCAGTTCGGCTGGGTCACGCTCGACCCCAACCCCACGCCGCGAAAGATCCCCGACGTCAAAAAGACCGATCCGAATCAGATCTCGCGGCCGCAATCGGTAGTGCAGCCGCCCCCGCAGGAGGCCGACCCGCCGAACAACCAGACCCAGCCGCAGAGCAAGCAGGACAGCCCCGCCCTCCCGCCCGCCTGGATCGCCGTGGTGCTCGCCATCGTGCGGATCGGTGCCTGGGTGCTGCTCGTCGCCGGCCTCATCATGGCCCCGTTCATCGCGATCGTGGGGGTCAAGGCCCGGCGAAGGCTGCGTCGGCGCCGTTCGCGCGACGCCGGCCGACGGATCACGGGCGGGTGGCAGGAATTCCACGATGCCGTCGTCGACCACGGCATCTCGCCCGGGCCGTCGGCGACCCGAGCCGAGGTCGCGGCGGCCGTCGGCGGGTCGCGCCCGGCCGTGCTCGCGCGTGTCGTCGATCGGTCCGTCTTCGCGCCCGAGAGCGTCGACCCGGCCGACGCCGACCGGGTCTGGAACGCCGTCGGCGAGATGCGCGCTCACCTCGACGCGGGCCTCACCCGGTGGCAGCGATTCCGGGCGCGCGTCTCGACGAAGTCGCTGCGCGGATACCATGGCCCGAAAGCTTCCAAGCGTTAGAGAGCCATCACCGCCTATGCGTTGTCCCACCTGTTCGAGCCCGCTGCCCGACGGAGCCATGTTCTGCGGCCAGTGCGGCCGCGCGATCACAAGTGCCGATGTCGCGGCGTTCCGCGCCGAGCAGGATGCCGAGAACGAGGCTGCCGCCGCGACCTCCGCGACCGAGATCCCGGCCTGGAGCCTGCAGGAGCCGCCCGCGGCTCAGGTCCCATCCGGCACCCCGTGGTGGGTGGCCGAGCGAGAGGGCGGCGGTGGTGACGGCCGCGACGGCAAGGCTGCCGAAGCGATCCCGGATGCGCCGAGACCCTCTCCGCTCGACGAGGACGACGACGGCGCGCCCGTCAGTGCACCTTCCGCGGCAGCCCTTCCCGAGGCCGACGATGCGTTGTCGACGGACGTCGGCGACGAGCCCGTGGGCGCTGACAGTCCGCCGCAGGCAGTCCGCCATGAAGATGACGCGATCTCCGCTCCGCACGACGATCCGCTGCCACCCGTCGAGCCGGCAATCGAAGAGCCGCCCGTCGACCCCGGCCGGGACGGGCCGCCGGCACCGCTCCGGCCTCCGGGCAGCGTGTCGTCCGGTGGCGGCCGGCCGACGTCGGCTCCGCTGTGGACGGCATCGCTGACGCCCGTCACCGAGACTCCGGCCGAAGGGGCTGAGGCCGACGCGCCCGACTCGCATCCTGCCGCCTCCGAGCCCGATGCCGGCCTGGCCGACGGCGGCTCCTCCGAGGCGTCCCAGCCGGGCGCGCCCCTCGAGCTCGCCGCGCCTGCCGAGCGCGAGTCGACGCCCGACTCGCAGCCCGCGTCGAGTCTTCGAGCACCCGAGCAGCATTCCGAGCCCGACCCGGCCTCCGCGTCGAGTCTTCGCGCACCCGAGCAGCATTCCGAGCCCGAGCCCGGCGACACGAACGTCATCGCCCCGCTGGTCGCCCCGACCGCCGCCCGCGAAGACGGCCGGCTGCGCTGCACCGTCTGCGGCGCCGACCTGAGCGCCGACGACATCTTCTGCGGCGAGTGCGGCACCGTCGTGCAGTCGGTCGCCCAGTCGTTCACGGGCCCCATCACGCCGATCCTCACCGGCCCGGTCACAGTCCCCACGACGTCGGAGCCCCGCGAGCCGGCCCCGGATGACGCCCCCACCCGCTCGCTTGCCGACAGGCCTCAGGATGCCTCGCCTGACACCTCGCCTGCCGAGCCCCCACACGCCCCGCGCCCGGCTCCGCTCGCCCCCACGCCCGTCGCCCCGGCCGAGCAGTCCCCGCCCCCGTTCGTGCCGGACCCCGAGCCAGCGCCCAAGAAGCGTCGCCTCTTCGGCCGCCGCCCGCAGCAGGAGGCGCCGAAGCTCTGGTCCGAGTCCGCACCACCGACGCCTTCGGCGGGCCCGGTCCCGCCGATGCCTTCGAGCGACGACGCCTCGCCTGCCGTCGCCGACGAATCGATCCGCGACCCGGAGGCGGGCGTCGCCGCCCGGCCTCTCGGCGTGGACGACGTGCCGGTGGTGCCCGAAGCCGAGCGTGCTGCCGATCCTGCGCTCGCCCCTCTGCACGCGACCCCGCTCGACGCACCGCCGCAGACGGCCGAACCCGTCGTGGCACCGCTGCCTCCGGCCCCTGAGACACCCCGCTCGGCCGCACCGTGGGCCGTGGGATCTCTGACCGACGACGTCGAGAAGACGCGCATCGTCGCCCGCAAACCGCTCGGAGACGCGTACGTGCTGCAGTTCAGCACCGGCGAGAGCTTCACGGTGCAGGGGTCGGGCCTCGTCGGCCGCGCCCCGACGCCTCAGCCCGGCGAGAGCATCGACCTGCTCGTGCGGATCGTCGACCCCGGCAAGTCCGTGTCGAAGACGCACCTCGAGTTCGGCCAGGACGACGGCTCGCTCTGGGTCGCCGACCGCTGGTCGGGCAACGGCACCGTCGTGCGGCTGCCGTCGGAGGCCGCGAAGCGGGCCGAGCCGGGCAAACGCGTGCGGGTGCCCCGTGGGGCGCGGGTCGAGATCGGCGAGCAGTTCTTCATCGTCAGCTGAGAGCCCAGCCGGATCCTTCCACCGGCCTGGGATTGTCCACAGGGACAGGGTTCTCCACAGAGTGGGCGAAGGGCCCCTGTGGCCGCGCCGAGTCGGCTTCACTGGAGGCATGACCACTTTCGCGACTCGGAGTCGCCGCCGCTCTCGTGACGATCGCGCCACTCTGCAGACCGCTCTCCGCGAGGTGGCCGAGCGCCGCGTGCTCCGCTTTCGGGCGGCGCTGGAGGCCGCCGTGGCGGCCCCGCAGGCCAGGCTGCCGACGGCCTCCGGCCCGGCAGTACTGGTGCTGGGTCGCGGTGCCGTCGATGTGCTCGTGCGTGCCGGGCCTGAGGCCTCGCCTTCGACGGGGGAGTTGCTCCGCCTCGATGGGGCACCGCTCGTCGTCCGCGCCGACCGCGGTGTGCGCGTCCTCGGGCCGCCCGTCCTCGCCAGGCTCGTAGCGGAGTCGTACGCGGCGGCGCTGCTGGGCCCGGGCCTCGAGCCGAACCGCGCGGCGACGCCGGGCCGCGACCGGGTTTCGAAATGGCACGAGCCCTTGGTCGACGGCGGCTCCTGCCTCATCGAGCTGGGGGAGACCTCGCGGGCCGACGAAGGCTACCTGGGCGCCGAGGTGTGGCTGGCCCCCGACGGCACCGCCTGCGCGCGCACCCCCTCGGAGGCGCGCGGGCGCTGGGTTCCCGTCGACCTCGAGTGGTGAGCCTCATGGCTTCGCGAGATCCATCGACACGGCCTGCGGAGGAAGAGCTCGGCATCCTACCCCAACCGGACTCCTCCCGGGCGATCGCACCCGCCGCCACCGGGGCACGATTCACACCGGCGAAAGTCAGCCCGCAGTGAGGCCCGCCCCGGCACGAATCGCCCCGACGACGACACCGCCGCCGAGCACCCGCTCGAGCGTCCGATCGAGCACCCGCGCGGCAGCGGACGCGTCCACGGCTCCTGCCTCGACGAGCAGCTGCAGCGCCGCCAGCGTGCCCGCCCGCAGGTTGCCGTCGAGCACCTTGACCGCGACGGCGACTCCTGACGTGGTGCCCATCACCATCACCCCTTCGGCGCCGAGCTTGGCGAGCAGCCCGAGCTCGTCGATGGTGACCGTATTGGCTCGGCCGGGGCCGTCGAGCGCCCACGCGTCGGCTAGGACGGCCCTGACCAGGTGACCGGCCTCGGCATCCTGGTCGGTCGTGGCGGAGTGGGTCAGGCGCGCGATGCCGGTCGCGAGACCGCGCAGGGTGACGGCGAAGACGGGGGCTCCGCAGCCGTCGACACCCGCGTGGTCGACCTCTTCGCCGGTGTACTCGGCGATGGTGGCGCGGATGGCCCGCTGCAAGGGGTGGTCGAGGTCGTCGTAGCTGCCGGCGGGCCAACCGTTGTGCCGGCACGCGAGGAGGAACCCGGCGTGCTTGCCGCTGCAGTTCATGAAGAGCCGGGTCGGCGCGTCGGCCGCGCGGGCGGTGGCCCGGTCGTAGGGCCAATCGGGCGGGCACAGCAGGTCGTCGACGGTGGCGTCGGCGCGCGTCAGCATGTCGAGGACGATGGCCTGGTGCGCCGGTGTGCCCGCATGGCTGGCCATGGCCAGCACCGCTTGCGGCCCCTCGAGGTCCACGCCCGAGCGCAGCACGGCCAGCGCCTGGAAGGGCTTGAGGGAGGATCTCGGGTAGACCGACGCGGTCACATCGCCCACGGCGCGCAGCAGGGTGCCGTCCGATGCCACGACAGCTGCCGCGCCGATGTGGCGACTCTCGATCATGCCGGAGCGCTCGAGCACGGCGAGCTCGACCGAGCCCTCGACGCCCAGCGGGTGACCGCCCAGCAGATCGCGGCCCAGCGGGTGACTGCCCAGCGGATCGCGGCCCGAAAGAGACGATGGAGGGGCGGTCGGGCGGTCGTGGTGCTGGCTGTCCATGAGGGGGAGTGTAACGATGGTGGTTCGAGAAAGAGGCGCGCCCATGTTCGACCACCACTACACGCTGCACACCCACTGGACGGGCGACCGCGGCGTCGGCACTGCCGACTACAACTCGTACGGGCGCGACCACACGCTCACCGTGGCGGGCAAGCCCGACGTGCTGGGTTCGGCCGACAAGCCCTTCCGCGGCGACGTCGACCGCTGGAACCCGGAGGACATGCTCGTCGGTGCCCTCTCGCAGTGCCACCTGCTGAGCTACCTGTGGCTGTGCTCGATCAATGGTGTCGTCGTCACGGGCTACGACGACGAGGCGACCGGCACGATGGTTCAGACGCGTGACGGCGGCGGCCACTTCACCGAGGTGACCCTGCACCCGCACGTGACGGTAACCGACGAGTCGATGGTGGCGCGGGCCCTCGAGCTGCATCACGAGGCGTCCGAGAAGTGCTACATCGCCTCGAGCGTCAACTTTCCCGTGACTCACGAGCCGACGGTGGTGGCAGCGCAGACGAGCACTCAGCTTCCGGCCTGACTCGTCCGCAAGACTGCTGCGGCCTCCGCTCCGCACCCTGAAAGGCCCCGATGCGCCGCTCTCGCCTTCTCGCCACCCTCGCCGTGATCCCTGTCGCCGCGCTGGCTCTCGCCGGCTGCACGTCATCGTCGACGCCCAGCCCGTCAACGTCTTCGACGGCCAAGGCCGACACGAGCTGTACCGCTCCGGCATCAGGATCCGCAGCCAAGGCCGTCAAGGTCGCAGGCACCCTCGGCACGCAGCCCACCGTCTCGTTCGAGAAGGGCTTGACGGTCTCGAAGACGCAGCGCACCACCGTCATCCACGGGACGGGTGCGAAGGCGACGACCGGCAGCCTGCTGGACGTCGCCTTCTCGATCTACGACGCGACGACCGGCAAGAAGGTGTCGACGGCGGGCTACAAGGGCATGGCCGCCACGCAGTTCACGGTGAGCGACAAGCTCTACCTGCCGGGTCTCGTCGACGCGATGCAGTGCGCCCCGATCGGCTCGCGCACCGTGACGGTGGCCGACTCGGCGGACATGTTCGGGTCGAACGGCTCCGAGTCGTTCGGAGTCGCAGCCGGCGACGACATCGTGATCGTGATGGATCTGCTGTCACCCGTCTCGACGAAGGCCACCGGCACGCCCGTGGCACCGAAGGCCGGCTTCCCCCGCGTCACCCTCGCGAAGGGCGGCCAGCCGAAGGTCACGCTGCCGGCGACGAAGCCGCCGTCGACCTTCCAGCTCGAGACGCTCAAGCAGGGCACCGGCAAGACGGTCGGCGCCACGGATTCGGTCACTGTGCAATACCAGGGAACCCTCTGGCGCACCGACAAGGTGTTCGACCAGAGCTGGGGCAGCGGGCCCACCACGTTCTCGCTCACGCAGGTGGTGCCGGGCTTCAAGAAGGCCATCGCGGGGCAGAAAGTCGGATCGCAGGTGCTCGCGATCCTGCCGCCCGCCGACGGCTACGGCACGGCCGGCAACGACACCGCGGGCATCAAGGGCACCGACACGCTCGTCTTCGTGATCGACATCCTCGCTGTGTCCTGAAAGCGCGAGCACACGGGTCACGACCGGTCCGACTCCGGCGGGACGACGCGTCGTGTGCGATCGCACGAAAATCCCTGAAGGAGCCGCCTTCGGCGTCTCGCGCAGAAGCCGCAGTCGCGAAGCGGCCGTAGGCTGGGGCTATGCGCCGCATCACCGTCCTCGGCTCCACCGGCTCGATCGGCGTCCAGGCGCTCGACGTGATCGAAGCCAACCCGCACCTGTTCACGCTCGTGGGCCTCTCCGCAGGGTCCAACCGCGAGCTGCTCGCCGAGCAGGCGGCGAAGTTCGGCGTCGAGCACACCGCCCTCGGCACCGACGAGTCGGTGCAGCTCGTGCAGGACATCGAGACCGACGTGGTGCTGAACGGCATCACCGGCTCGGTGGGCCTCGGCCCCACCCTCGCAGCGCTCCGCTCGGGCGCGACTCTGGCCCTCGCCAACAAAGAGAGCCTCATCGTCGGTGGCGACCTCGTGAAGGCGGCGGCTCGGCCCGGCCAGATCGTGCCGGTCGACTCCGAGCACTCCGCCATCGCCCAGGCCCTTCGCGCCGGCTCTGCCGACGAGGTGCGCCGCCTCGTGCTGACCGCGTCGGGCGGCCCCTTCCGCGGCCGTTCTCGCGAGTCGCTGCGCGACGTCACCCCGCGAGAGGCCCTCGCGCACCCCACCTGGGACATGGGTCTCGTCGTCACCACCAACTCCTCGACCCTCGTCAACAAGGGCCTCGAGATCATCGAGGCGCACCTGCTCTTCGACGTCGGCTACGACCGCATCGACGTCGCCGTGCACCCGCAGTCGATCGTGCACTCGATGGTCGAGTACGTCGACGGCTCGACGATCGCCCAGGCGTCGCCGCCCGACATGCGTCTGCCGATCTCGCTCGGCCTGGCCTGGCCCGACCGGGTGCCGGGAGTCGGCGCGCCCCTCGATTGGTCGACCGCGTCGACCTGGACCTTCGAGCCCCTCGACGACGAGGCGTTCCCCGCGGTCGAGCTCGCCAAGCAGGTCGGTCGGGCAGCGTCGACGTACCCGGCCGTGTTCAACGCCGCGAACGAGCAGGCCGTGCACGCCTTCCACGAGGGGCGCATCGGCTACCTCGACATCGTCGACACGATCCGCAGCGTCGTCGACGCGCACACCCCGGAGGCGAGCGACCTCGCCGGCGTGCTCGATGCCGAGCGCTGGGCCCGCACCGAGGCCGATCGCGTCCTGAGCCGCTGAGCCGCTGAGCCCGTCACCCGCTGAGCCCCTGACCCGCTGAGCCCCTGACCCGCTGAGCGCCGGAGCCCCGGAGCGACGCACCCGGCGAGCCGACGCCCCGCCCTAGACGAAGCGTTCCCTAAGCTGGCCTCATGTCTTGGCTCGCCGCGAACTGGACCGAGATGCTCGGGTTCGTCACCGGCGCCGCGTGCGTGCTCCTGGCCGCCCGGCGCAACATCTGGAACTTCCCCATCGGCCTCGCGAACAACATCGTGTTCCTCTGGCTCTTCGTGCAGAGTGCGCTCTACGCCGATGCCGGCCTCCAGGTCGTGTATCTCGTGCTCGGAGTCGCCGGCTGGGTGGGCTGGGTGCAAAACCGGGCCAGCGACGACAAGGCCCTGATCGTGTCGACGCCGCGCCGTGCGATCCTGCCGCTCGTCGTGGTGACCGTGGCGATGGGGGTCGCGCTCGTCTGGATCCTGAGCACCTTCACGAACTCGACCACGCAGCTCGCGGATGGCTCGACCACGGCGGTCAGCCTGACGGCCCAGTACATGCTCAACCGCCGCTGGATCGAGAACTGGTTCGTGTGGCTGGCCGTCGACATCGTCTACGTCGGCCTCTACCTCGTCAAGGGCCTGTGGATCACGGGCCTGCTCTACCTGCTCTTCATCGGCATCGCCGTGGTCGGCTACCGCGCCTGGGTCGTGGCTCGTCGCCACGGCGGAGGAATGGCAGCAGGCGTGGCGGCAGGAGCCGACGTGCCGCCCGCCGAGGCGGCTCTCGTCATCGGCGACCCGGATCGCACCCGTGGCTGAGCCCGCGCCGGGCAAGCGCTTCAGGCGCGGCCTCGTTCTCGGCAAGTTCTATCCGCTGCACGCCGGGCACTCGGCTCTCATCCGCACGGGCCTCCGCGCCTGCGACGAACTCGTCGTGGAGGTGCTGGGCGCGAGCGTCGAGTCGATCGCGCTCGAGACCCGCGTGGCCTGGCTGCGCGAAGACCATCCGACGGCCACGGTCGTCGCAGGACTCGACGACGCCCCGATCGACTATGCGTCGGCGGCGATCTGGGAGGAGCACATGCGCGCGATCGAGAGCCTCCTGCCAGGCCCGATCGACGCGGTGTTCTCGAGTGACGCCTACGGCGGCGAACTGGCGGCCCGTCTCGGCGCGGCCTGGGTGCGAGTCGATCCCGACCGCGTCGAGACGCCCATGTCGGGCACCGCCGTCCGTGCCGATCTCGCCGGCAGCTGGTGGGCGCTCTCGTCGGCCGTCCGCCGCGACCTCACGCCGCGCATCGTGGTGCTCGGGGCGGAGTCGACGGGCACGACGACGCTGGCGGAGGCGCTCGCCGAGCGGTACGACACCCTGTGGGTGCCCGAGTACGGGCGCGAGCACACGATCACCCGCGAGGGCGGCCTCGAGACCGAATGGCGGAGCGACGAGTTCGACCTCATCGTCGACCGTCAGATCGCTCTGGAAGACGACGCGCTGCGGCGCGTGCCGAAGCCTCTGATCATCTGCGACACGGACGTCCTCGCCACGGCGCTCTGGCACGAGCGCTACGTCGGCACGCCCGCGCCGCGTCTGCTCTCGGCCGCCGACGCCCACCGGCCCGCTCTGTACGTGCTGACCGGAGACGACATCCCGTTCGTGCAGGACGGCCTGCGCGACGGCGAGCACATCCGGCACGCCATGCAGCAGCGCTTCCGAGACGAACTCGGCACCCGGACGACACCATGGCTCGAAGTCCGCGGCTCGGTCGTCGAGCGAGTCGCCAAGGCCAGTCGGGCCATCGATGAGGCAGTGCGCCGAGCGTTGACGTTTGCGAGCCCGCTCAGCGACGGCGTGGCCGATGCGCCCGAGCCCGCAGACGGGCCTGCCCGCCATTCGACTCCTGCAGAGGCCCTCCATCAGGGCCGGCGAGATCGCTAGAGTGGCGAACATGGGGGATCGCTGGAGCCGACTGTCGCAGTCACCGACGAGGGCCGGGCAGTATCCGCCGCCCGAGGGTCTCCGCGCCGAAGACCTGTTCGCGCCGCCCGCACCCGCACCCGAGGCCGCTCTCGACGAGAAGCTGCGCCGCGCGTACTTCTGGCTCGTCAACCAGGCCGTCATCTCGCCCTACTACGACGTCGAGTTCTCGAAGGGCGAGCCCGTCCACTTCGAACTCGGCGACGCGGGCGCCGAGCTCCACCTGCCGACCGACCAGTCGTACTCGTCCAACGTCCTCCTGCCCCTCCTCACGATGGCCGTCGGCGGCAAGTGCCTGCTCGTCGGCGGGCCGGGGCGCGGCAAGACGACCCTGGCGATTCTGATGGGCGTGCTCACCGGCTCATCGCCCGCCGACGTGCGCCGCAGCGTGCAGCAGGGCCAGCCGCAGCTGACCGTGAGCGACCTCGTCGGCTTGCCGCTGCCGCGCGATCTCGTGCAGGCCGGAAGCCTCGCCGAGATCTCCATCGCGTGGCGCGGCTGGCTGACGCGACCCGTCAAGATCGTCGACGAATACAACAGGATCCCGACCAAGACGCAGTCCGCGCTTCTCACCATGGTCGCCGAGGGCTACGTCGAGAGCCACGACCAGATGCTCTCGACGAGCCCCGAGTCGGGTGTCGAGAGCTGGTTCTTCACCGCCAACGACGACGCGGGCGGCGGCACCTTCCCCGTCATCCAAGCCCTCCGCGACCGGATGGACGTCACTGTCGCGGCCATGGGCTTCAACAGCCGATTCTTCGACGAGCTCGTCACGCGCATCGAGGCGGGGGAGAAGCCCGAAGACCACGTGCCGGCCGAGCTGATTCTGAACCCGCCCGAGCAGCGCGCGCTCGAAGCGGCCGTCCGGGCCGTTCCCGTCCCGGCGGCGGTGCGCCGCCAGGTGGAGTTCTTCGCGTCGCACTTCGAGTTCGTGCAGCACGGCGGGCGGCGGTTCGAATACCGCACCAAGGACACCGTCGCGACCGGTGGCGGCGAGGTCGCCCAGGTCATCGACAGCAACTCGGGCGCCGACCTGCAGGTCGATCTCGGTGCGCAGACGATCAACAGCCTGTCGGTGCGCGCCCTCCAGACGCTCATCACGTTCGCGAAGGCCATGGCCTACTTCCGGGGCCAGCCCGAGGTGTCGATCGACGACGTGGCCGCGATCCTGCCGTTCGCCCTTCGCGGGAAGCTGCTGCCCAACCGGGCGCACCCGCGGTTCGAGCAGGTCGACGACGCCGAGCTGGCCACCGACCAGGTGAGTTGGCTGGCCGACCTCTTCGCGCAGTCGAGGCGCCAGTTCGCGTCGCTGAACCTGGACCGCGCCGATGCGGTCGGCACCCTGCTCGCCGAGCTCGCCCGAGGCCTCGACGGTCTCCGCGCCGTCGACGCGTCGCGGCGCATCACCGCCATCGAGTCGCAGATCGCCCAGGTGGCCGGGCAGGGCAAGCTCTACGGGCGGCACTACGACGATCTGCTCGCCCTGAAGTACCTCCACCAGCGGTACACGAACTACCTGCTGTGGCTGGATGGCGGCCCGGCGTGAGTCGTCGAGCGGGCCACGCGGTCAACACCGACCTCGATGTCGACGACCTGCGCCACGTCAGGCTGCCGCAGGTCGACGGCTTCGATGTCGAGCAGTCCGCCGACAACGTCGCGAACTGGGGCGGCGAACCCCGCCTCTACGCACACTTTCTGTCGGCCGCAGCCGCGATCGCGGGCGACCGAGGCTTCCTCACCCTGTCGGCGCTGGCCGCCTGGCGCGCGGGAGTCGTCGAGCTGAGAGCCGATGCCCTCCGTCGCCTCCTGGCGCCCCACAGTGAGGTCGACGCAGCGACTGCGGCGGCTGCGCTCGGCCTCCACCCCGACGCGGTCGCCCGCTTCGCCGCCGCGCAGCAGAGCGACCCCCTCGCCTGGCCCGGCGCCGAGCCCGGCTCCGTCGTCGCGCGCGTCGGCGGCTTCCGCGGCCTGGGCGGGCCATGGTCGAAGCCGCCGGTCGAGGCGCAGACCGTCGGGCCGGGGCACTTCGTCGTGCGCACCGGTGACGAGCGCTGGTCGATCTCGACCGATGTGTTCGGCACGCGGCTTGCGAGGGTCGACCCGCAGGATCCGGGGCCCTCGGTCGTTGCCGGAGGCTCCGCTTCTGCGCACCTCGAGACCGCACCCACGTCATACCTCGCGTTCGTCGTGCGGGGGCCGCCGCGTGAGCCCCGTGCTGTCGACGGGCCGCCGCGGACTCTCTCAGAAGCCACTGCCGCTCACGGCCGATCAGCGCGAAGCCTGGGTCGCCGGCCAGGCTCTCTGGGGCGTCTCCCTTCACGACGCCCTCGCGCATCCTCGTGCCCACCAGGGCACATTCGCCTGGTTCTCCTTCCCGCCGCAGGTCTGGTTCGACCTCGACGACCCGTCGGCCCGCGACGTCGGCGGTTGTCTCGAGTCGATCTTCGCCCACGAGATCGGCCACCACGTGCTGTCGCCGAGCACTCGGCAGGACGACCTCAAGATCCGCCACCAGATGGCCCGAGCCCTGACCGCCACCGGGGTGAGCCCGACCGCAGTGCCCGGGCGTGCGAGCTGGTGCGCCAACGTGTGGTCGGACATGCTGATCAACGTGCGGGTCGCCGAGCTGCAGCGCCTCCGCGACCAGCGCGCGGAATCGCTGCCGCACGAGCCCGAGATGATCGAAATGTGGCGGATCCTGTCGCGCGAGAGCACTCGCGACCGCCTGTGGTGGTGCGTGATGCGCGCGTACGAGATCGTCTGGTCGAAGCCGCCGGGCACGCTCTGCACGGTCGCCCCGCCGCCTGCGCCCGCGCCCGCGCCACCCGGAAGCCCCTCCGCGCTGCCCCCGATGACCGACGATGCCCGAACCGCCTTCGAGAAGCTGTCGCTGACCGACCCCGCGTTCGATGCGAGCCTTCTGGCCGACACGGTGCGAACCTTCGGGGCCGACCCGGTGAGCGGCGCCCTCCGGTTCGGGATGATCGCCGCGCCGTACTTCGTCGAGCTCGAGCGCGCCGGGGGAGGGGGTGTGACCGTCGCCGTCTGCGGCGGTCAGCTCGATGCGCGCCCCGCGACGCCGGGCGAGCTCGTGGCCGTCCTCGCCGACGCCCGCATGCGTGAAAAGCCGACGCATCCTGCAGCCGACGGCCTTCCCGAACCCTCCGACGACGGCTCGCCGACGTCCGACACCGACGCGCAGGGCTACGGCGCTGCGGCGACGCTCGAGCTCTACGCGTCGAGCGACCAGAGCGCCGTGCTGTCGGCCTGGTACCAGTCGGAGGCGAAACCGTGGGTGAAACCGCTCGAGCAGCGGGTTCAGGAGGCGACGCAGAGCGACCAGTCCGTGCCCGGGCCCCTCGACGAGTGGAGCATCGGCGACGACTTCGCCGACATCGACTGGCCGGCGACCCTCTCCCAGGGCGCCATCATCGTGCCGGGCGTGACGACCCGGCGCCGCACCGAGCTGCCCGACACGCCCCCGCCGACTCTCGAGAGCGTGCAGCTCGACCTCTACATCGACTCGTCCGGGTCGATGCCGTCGCCGATCAGCGGCTCGCCGGCCGTCCTCGCCGGCACGGTCCTCTTGCTGTCCACCTTCCAGGGCGGAGGACGCGCGCGGGTGTCGTCGTTCTCGGGCCCCGGGCAGGTGAGCGGCACGACAGGTTTCACGCGCGACCGCACGGAGGCCCTGGGCGCCCTGACGACGTTCTTCGGCGGCGGCACGACCTTCCCGCTCGACCTGTACGCCTCGCGGTACCGGGCGGCACGGCGGTCGAGCGAGGTGCGCCGCCACGTCGTGATCCTGTCGGACGACGGTCTGTCATCGCTCTTCGGCGCCGGGCAGCCTGGGGCGGAGACCGTCGCGGCCACGGTGCGTGGGCGCCTGGACACGGCCACGCTCATCGTGCAGGACTACGGCCACTCGATCGAGCAGGCCGCGCGAGCCGCCGGCTACGACACGCTGTACATCGACAGCATGTCCGAGGCCCCGGCGGCCTGCGCAGCTCTCGCCGACCGTCTTGCGGCCTACACACCGGGAGAGGCCCGTGGCTGACTTCTTCTCGCGCTTCCGTCGACAGCAGGCCGGGCCCGACTCGGGGCCGGCCGGCGAGCCGAGCGCGCTCGACCGCTGGCTCGCCCGCGGCGACGACGAGACGCAGGCCTGGGCGACCGCCAGGCCGGGGCCCACGGCCGACGAGATCGCGTCGCGCATCTCGTCGGTGCCCAAGTCGTTCGTCGAGGAGGGCGTCGATCTCGTCGCGCTCGGCGGTGACGTGCTCGATCAGATCTTCCTCGGCGAGACCGCGGGGCCGCCCGCGCACGGTCTGCCGAGCGACGTCGTCGACGTGCTGACCGCTATCTCGACCGGCTCGTCCGACGCCGCCCGGAGCGCCGCGGCGATCACCCTGTGGGTCTATGCCAGCGACGACGAATTCGGCCCGACCACCCCGCCGATCACGCAGTTCTGGGCGCCGCGTGTGATCGCAGCCTTGGCGTGGCGGCTCTCCAGTGCCGTCGATCCGAGCGAGTGGGTGAGCGATGCCGAGCGCCGCGACGAGGCCGCCCGTACGCTGCTGCTCTGGTCGGGTTTCCTGCCCGGCGGCGAAGACATCGACACGGCGCGCAGCCTCTTCGCGATGCGCGACTCGCTGCAGCGGAACCAGGCGATGGCCGCCGCGCTCGCCCAGCAGCAGCACCGTCTCGACGTCACCCGCCAGCTCACCGAGGCGCGGGCGCGTGAGGCTGCCGCCCGGTACTCGTCCGAATGAGCCCCGAATGAGCCCCGCATGAGCCCCGCGGGCAGCGGCGGTCACGCCGGTCACGCCACCCTCGCGCAACCTCAGGATCCCGACGCGACCGACCCCCTGGGCCTCGCCGAATACCGCCCCGGCGCGTCCGCCGTGCTCACCGACGCCGAGCGCTGGCCGACGATGACCCCCGAGGCCGCCGCGCGCCTCGAGGCCCTCCGTCGCCACCCGCTGGCCCCGGCCTGGACGCACGCCACAGGCGACCGCCTGACCGCCGACGGCATCCTCCGCGCCCAGACACCGCTGCCCTCGACGGCTGGCTCGACGCCCACCTGGCCGTCGCCCGTCTCCTCCTCGCTTACCGCGACCACCCGGGCCCTCTCGAACGCCTCGACGACTTCCCGCTGGTCGCGCGCGACGACCTCGTCGACGACGTCTCGGCGTTCGTGCCCCAGGGCGCCGACTTCGACCAGATGATCCACGGGTCGAGCTCGGGGACGACCGGCCGCGCGCTCCTCATCCCCGACCACATCGAAGAGGTCGCCCGCACCCTCCACCTCCTCGTCTCGCTCGTCCGCGATCAGGGCGTCGACTGGCATCCCGACGCCTCGCGCATGGCCGTCGCACAGCTGGTCCACCAGCGCCAGGCCTTCACCTACGCCTCGCTCGCCTCGAGCTTCGGCTTCGCGACCCTGGCCCGCGTGAACCTCCACCCCGACCAGTGGAGCGAGCCGGGCCGGCGTGCGACCTTCCTGGCGAGTCAGCAGCCGCAGGTGCTCTCGGGCAACCCGACGAGCCTGGGTGAGTTGCTGGATCCTGCGTTCCGGGCGGCCCTGCACCCGCTCGCCATCGTGTCGGGCGCCATGCACCTCGAAGAGCCGCTGCGCCTCGCCCTGAACGAGGCCTACCGCTGCCCGATCATCGACCTGTACGGGCTGCACGAGACGCGCCCGATCGCGGTCAGCGTCGACGGCGGCCCGCGCTTCGTGCTCGACCGCCGGGTCGTCGTCGAGATCGCGGCGCCCGACGGCGAGATCCTGCCCGACGGGGAGTTCGGCGAGATCGTCGTGACGGCGGGAGAGAACCCGCTGCTGCCGCTGGTGCGCTATCGCACGTCCGACTACGGCCGCCTCGTGCGGGTCGACGGCCGTCTGGCCCTCGCCGACCTCGAGGGGCGTGAGGCCACCACTTTCCTCGGGGTCGACGGGTCGATCGTCCCCTCCGTCGACTTCACCCAGCACCTGCAGACCTGGGGCGCCCTCGGCTGGGCCGTCGAGCAGGCGGCATCAGGATCCGTGACGGCCGTCATCGCGCAGGGCGACGCCTCGCGCATCCAGGCCTCCCTCTCGCTCCTCCTCGGCCGCGACGTCCAGGTCACCCGGGTGACCGCCGTGGCCGATCTCGGCGAGGGCAAACCGCGACGCTACCGATCGCTGGCGACGCGCACGGCCGACGTCCGGTGAGTTCATTGACAACCTCCCGTACTGTTGCGAGGTGGAAACTGTCCTGCTCTATGTGATCGGCATCCTGGTGGTCGCCGTCGGCCTCGTCGTGTCGATCGGGCTGCACGAGATCGGTCACCTGCTGCCGGCCAAGGCCTTCGGCGTGAAGGTCGGGCAGTACATGATCGGGTTCGGCCCGACACTCTGGTCGCGAGTGCGCGGCGAGACCGAGTACGGCATCAAGGCCATTCCGCTCGGCGGCTACATCTCCATGGCCGGCATGTTCCCGCCCCAGAAGACCCTGCTCGTCGCCGAGGACGCCCTCGAGTCGTCGGGTGCCCCCGCCCGTGCCTCGGGTGGCCGCACCTCGACCACGAGCCTCTTCGGCACCCTGACGCAGGATGCCCGCGAGGCCAGCGCCGAGACCGTCGATCCGGGCGAAGAGGGCCGAACCTTCTACCGCCTCGCCGTGCCGAAGCGGATCGCGATCATGCTCGGCGGCCCGGTGATGAACCTGCTCATCGCGATCGTCCTCTATTCGGTGGTGCTCTGCGGGTTCGGCACGCAGCAGGAGACCACCACGGTCGACACCGTCAGCCAGTGCGTCCTGCCCGCCTCGTCGACGTCGACGACCTGCCCGACGGGCGCCACGCCCTCACCGGGCGCTGCCGCAGGCCTCCGCTCGGGCGACAGGATCGTCTCGATCGACGGCACGAAGGTCACCAGCTGGGATCAGTCCACCTCGATCATCCAGAAGGCGCCGGGCAAGACCCTCGACATGGTCGTCGAACGGAAGGGCGTCACGACGACCCTGAAGGTCACGCCGCTGCTGACGAAGCGCTACAAGGTCGACGCGTCCGGCAACTACGTCACGAACGCCGCCGGCAAGAAGGAGACTGACGAGGTCGGATTCGTCGGCATCGGCGCCGCCTACGGCCGAGTGCAGCAGCCCGCCACCGACGTGCTGCCCACGGTCTGGACGAACGTCACCACCGTCGGCAACCTCATCATCCACCTGCCCGAGCGCCTCGTCGGCGTCGCCCAGGCGGCCTTCGGCGGCGGCACCCGTGATCCCAACGGCCCGGTCAGCGTCGTCGGCGTCGGCAAGCTCGCCGGGCAGGTCGCCAGCACGACGTCCGCCTCGATCGGCGACCGCCTCAGCGTCCTGATCGGCCTGCTCGCGAGCCTGAACGTCGCCCTGTTCGTGTTCAACCTGGTGCCGTTGATGCCGCTCGACGGGGGCCACGTCGCCGGCGCCATCATCGAGGGCGTCCGCCGCTTCTTCGCGAAGCTCTTCAAGCGCCGCGACCCGGGGCCCATCGACATCGCGAAGGCCCTGCCGCTGACGTTCGCGGTGTCGGCCGTGCTCATGGTGATGAGCGCCCTGCTGATCTACGCCGACTTTGTGAACCCCATCGCTTCGTAAGCCCTGAGTGCCCGTCATCTCTCGGGCACGGCTGTCAGCACCGAGGCTTACGATGAGGGCGTGCCTGCAGTCAACCTCGGAATGCCCAAGATCCCCGAAACCCTTGCCCCGCGCCGCAAGTCGCGCCAGATCAGAGTCGGCAAGGTGCTCGTCGGCGGTGGCGCTCAGGTGAGCGTCCAGTCGATGACCACCACTCCCACCACCAACATCAACGCCACTCTCCAGCAGATCGCCGAGTTGACGGCTTCAGGATGCGACATCGTTCGAGTCGCGGTCCCCAGCCGAGACGACGCCGAGGCGCTGCCGATCATCGCCAAGAAGAGCAACATCCCGGTGATCGCCGACATCCACTTCCAGCCGAACTACGTCTACGCGGCCATCGACGCCGGCTGCGCGGGCGTCCGCGTCAACCCGGGCAACATCCGCAAGTTCGACGACCAGGTCGGCAAGATCGCCGCGGCGGCGAAGGCCGCCGACGTGTCGATCCGCATCGGCGTCAATGCCGGCTCGCTCGAGCCGAGCATCATGCAGAAATACGGCAAGGCCACCCCGGAGGCTCTCGTCGAGAGCGCCGTGTGGGAGGCCAGCCTCTTCGAAGAGCACGACTTCCACGACTTCAAGATCTCGGTCAAGCACAACGACCCCGTCGTCATGGTCAAGGCGTACCGCCTCCTGGCCGAGCGCGGCGACTGGCCGCTGCACCTCGGCGTGACCGAGGCCGGCCCGTCCTTCCAGGGCACCATCAAGAGCGCGACCGCGTTCGGCATCCTCCTCGGCGAGGGCATCGGTGACACGATCCGTGTGTCGCTGTCGGCGCCGCCGGCCGAAGAGGTCAAGGTGGGCCTCCAGATCCTGCAGTCTCTCAACCTGCGTGAGCGCAAGCTCGAGATCGTCAGCTGCCCCAGCTGCGGTCGGGCCCAGGTCGACGTCTACAAGCTCGCCAACGACGTCACCGACGGCCTCGAGGGTATGACCGTGCCGCTGCGCGTCGCCGTCATGGGCTGTGTCGTCAACGGCCCCGGTGAGGCGCGCGACGCCGACCTCGGTGTCGCCTCCGGCAACGGCAAGGGCCAGATCTTCGTCAAGGGCGAGGTCATCGCAACGGTTCCCGAAGACCAGATCGTCGAGACGCTCATCCGCGAGGCGAACCGCCTGGCCGACGAGATGGGCCCCGGCGCCGTCGGCTCGCCCGAGGTCGTGACCGCCTGACCCCCTCCCGTTCTACCTATAGGTGCGGCCCTCCCTCACCGAAATTTCTGTGCGGTGGGGCCGCACCTATAGGTAAAACCGTTCCTCTCGGGCCGCTGGTTTAGAGTGTCCTGGTGACCGACACCACGACGTCCGCCCGCTCCGAGCCCGCGGCCCCCGCGCCGATCACCGCCGACGAGCTCTCTCGCTCGCGCGAGATCGTCGGGCGTGTCACGAAGGCCTTCGAGGCGAAGGTCGTCGGCCAGGTGGGCCTCCGCGACAGCCTGCTGGTGGCGCTGATCACCGGTGGCCACGTGCTGCTCGAGAGCGTTCCCGGGCTCGCCAAGACGACCGCGGCTCAGACGTTGGCGCAGGCGGTGGACGCGAGCTTCCGGCGCATCCAGTGCACGCCCGACCTCCTGCCGAGCGACATCACCGGCACGCAGATCTACGACGCGCAGTCATCGACCTTCGTGACGCAGCTCGGCCCCGTGCATTCCAACTTCGTGCTGCTCGACGAGATCAACCGCTCGAGCGCAAAGACGCAGAGCGCCATGCTCGAGGCGATGCAAGAGCGCCAGACGTCGATCGGCGGCACCGTCTACAAGCTGCCGCAGCCGTTCCTCGTGCTCGCCACGCAGAACCCGATCGAGCAGGAGGGCACGTACCAGCTGCCGGAGGCGCAGCTCGACCGGTTCCTGCTGAAAGAAATCCTCGATTACCCCTCGCCCGCCGAAGAGGCCGAGATCATCCGCCGCATCGAGAGCGGGGTCTACGATGACGCGACCGGCGCCGGTTCCGACGCGACGACCGGCGTGCACCTCGACGACATCCGCCTGCTGCAGAGCCTGGTCAAGCGCGTCTACATCGACGCCTCGATCGTCAATTACATCGTCCAGCTGATCTACGTGACGCGCCACCCCCAGCAGTACATCCCGGGCACCCTCGCCGACTACATCCAGTTCGGCGCCAGCCCTCGGGCCAGCATCGCCTTCACGCAGGCGGCTCGGGCGCTCGCCCTCCTCAACGGCCGCGACTACGTCATCCCCGACGACGTCAAGCACCTCCGCCACGGCGTACTGCGCCACCGACTCATCCTCGGCTACGAGGCGGCGGCCGACGAGGTCAAGCCCGAGACGATCATCGACGCCGTCTTCGGCGCGGTGCAGACCCCATAGCGCCTGTGGCCGGCCTGTTGCTGCGCGTCCGGACGAAGATGTCGATCTACGCCCACCGCAAGACCCTCGACCTCCTCGAGGGCGGCTACGCCTCCGTGCACCGTGGCCGCAGCCACGACTTCGACGACCTGCGCGCCTACGTGCCGGGCGACGAGGTCAAGGACATCGACTGGAAGGCGACGGCGCGCCACAACGAGCCTCTCGTCAAGCGCTACATCGCGTCGCGCCGCCACCAGTTGGTGCTGCTCGTCGACACCGGCCGCAACATGGCGGCCACGGCCGAGAGCGGCGAGAGCAAGAAGGACATCGCCGTCATGGCATCCGGCGCCCTGGCGTGGATCGCGGCACAGCACGGCGACGTGGTGTCGCTCGTCGTCGGCGACGAGAAGGGCACCCGCAGCTACCCGGCCGGCCAGCGCGACGAGCACCTCGAGCGCCTCCTGAGGGCCATCGACGAGCGGGTGACTCTGACAGCGCCCCGGAGCGACGTGCGGGGGCTCCTCGACTCCGTCGCGCGCGGTCTCAAGACGCGCTCGATGCTCCTGATCGTGACCGACGACGTGCGGATCGGGCCCGAGCACGAGGCGACGCTGCGTCGACTGCGCGCGAAGCACGAGATCCTGTGGCTGACCATCGGCGACGCCGACCTGATGCGCCGCGACGAGACCTCAGGGGAGGTCTACGACGTGCAGGAGGTCGCGGCCCTCCCGGCTTACGTGCGCGGAAACAAGCGACTCCGCGCGCTGTTCGAAGAGACGGCCGTGCAGACCCTCGTCGACACCGAGCAGCAGCTGCGCCAGCTGGGGGTCACGAGCCACAGGATCGCCAGCCAGACCGACGTCGTCCCCGGCCTGTTCGCCCTGCTCGAGAAGCATCGCCGTGCTGAACGATAGGGGCTTCTTCGGCCCGTCGCAGTACCAGCACTTCGTGCTCTACCTGGTGATCGGCGCCCTGCTCGTCGCCCTCGTCGTCGCCTGGTACGTCTTCGTCGTGCGGTTCTCGCGCACCCGACTCCCGCGCCCCGTCGTCGCCGGTGCGGCGAAGCCCGCCGACCTGCGGCAGCTCGTGGTGAAGTACTCGTCGATGATCGACGAGGTCGACGCCGAGTTCCGCGCCGGGCACCTCACCGAGCGGGCCGTCGCCGGGCGGCTCAGCCTCCTCCTGCGGTTCTTCGCCTTCGAGACGTCGGGCGTCGACGCTCAGGTGATGACCCTGAGCGACCTGCGGGTCGCGCGGCTGCCCACGGTCACCGGGGCCGTCGAGCAGTACTACCCGCCAGCCTTCCGGCAACAGACCGCGAGCGACGCCGGCCGCGCCGTCGAGACCGCCCGCGAGGTGGTGCGCTCATGGAGCTGATCTTCTGGTGGATGCCACTCGTGGCCCTCGCGCTGGCCGTGGCCGGCGCCCTCGTCTACCGCGAGTGGCGACGGCGCACTCGCGACGGCGGCGGTCGCTCGGGCACACCCGTCGCGCACAGCGAGCGGCTCACTGAGCTGCCCGAGTACCGGCGCATCCTCCGCCGCTACCGCGCCCTGCTCGCGGGCCTTCTGGTCGTGGTCGTGGTCGCCGCCGGCTCCGGCGTCCTGCTCGCGTCTCGCGTCTCGAGCGTCGACGTCGTCGAGCCGCAGTCGTACAAGCGCGACATCATGCTCTGCCTCGACGTCTCCGGCTCGATGACCGACGTCGACGCCAAGATCGCCGACACGTTCGCCACCCTGGCCGGAGACCTGCACGGCGAGCGGATCGGCCTCACGATCTTCGACAGCTCGGCCGTCACCGTCTTCCCGCTCACCGACGACTACGGCTACGTGAAGACCGAGCTGACGAAGTATCGCGACTCGTTCCGGTCGCAGGGCAATGACGGCCTGCGCTACTGGACGGGCACCGACCTCGGGTCAGGGGCCTCGCTGATCGGCGACGGCCTCGGGTCGTGCGTGCTCGGATTCGACGGCGACAAGTCGTCGACCAGGCCGAAGTCGATCGTGCTGGCCACCGACAACTACGTGAACGGCAGCCCGCTGCTCACCCTCAAGCAGGCGGCCGCACTCGCGACGAAGCGCAACGTGCGCGTCTACGCGATCGACCCTGTCGACTACTCGTCCGACACGGCGACGAACTCCGTCGCCCTCGACCTGAAGAACGAAGCCCTGTCGACCGGCGGCGGCTTCTACGCCCTGTCGAGCCACGACGCCGTGCCGAGCATCGTGCAGAAGATCGACGCTCAAGAGGCCGGCCTCTTCACCGGGTCGAAGACGCTCGTGATCTCCGACCACCCCGTCCCGCTCGCGATCACCCTGATGCTGCTCGTGATGGCCGTGCTGGCTCTGCTCTGGCGGGTGCGACTGTGACCGCGGGTGCGACTGTGACCGCGGGCACGACAGCGACGGAGGTGCGACGGTGACGGGCCTCGCGTGGCGCCCGATACTGCCGGTCGGCCTGCTGGTCGCCTTCACCGTGGTGGTGCTCGGCTTCGCCCTGTGGCGCGTGTTCGCCGAGCGCGCCGATCGCCGCATGATGCGCGCGTGGATCCGCCGCGCCGTGATCGTCGCTCTGCTCGTCGTGATCGTCGCGAGGCCCGGCGTGGGTGGCGGCTCGGCCGCGTCGTCGGTCTCGCAACTCAACGTCTTCTTCGTCGTCGACACCACCTCCAGCTCGGCTGCTCAAGACTGGAACGGCGATCAACCCCGCCTCGTCGGCATGCGCCAGGACATCGAGCAGATCACGAACGACCTCGCCGGCGCCCGCTTCTCGCTGCTGACGTTCGACAGCACCGCCATCCAGCGGGTGCCGCTCACCACCGACACCTCCGCGCTCACGACCGCGGTCAAGACGATGCGCCAAGAGGTCACCTTCTACTCGCACGGCAGCTCGATCTCCGAGGCGAACACGCTGCTCGCGTCGACGCTCGCGGCGGCCCACAATAGCAACCCGCAGCGAGCCAATGTCGTCTATTACCTCGGCGACGGCGAGCAGACCTCTGGCCAGACACCGGGGTCGTTCGCATCTTCGAAGGCGAACACCGACGGCGGGGGAGTCCTCGGCTTCGGCACGTCGACCGGCGGCCGCATGAAGGTCTTCGACGGCTACGGCGACGAATACTCCACCAAGGGCTACATCAAAGACAAGACAAAGCCCGGGTCGCCGGATGCTGTCTCCCGCATCGACCCGACGAACCTCCAGGCGATCGCGTCGCAGCTCGGTGTGCCTTACCTCCACTCGGTCGCGGGTGCCTCTCTCACGCCCGTGGTCGACCAGGCCCAGCGTGGCAAGATCGTCAGCGCGGCCGGACGCACGGCGACGCTGTTCGATCTCTACTGGGTCCCGGCGATTCCCCTCTTCGCACTGCTCTTCATCGAGATCGCCGTCGTCGTCCGGGCCCTCGGCGACGTCCGGCCGCCGAAGCGCCCCCGCCGAACCAGCCAGGGAGGCACCACATGAGCACGACCCTCCTGCCGCCGGTGGCACCGCCGTCGCCTCCCGAGCACTTCGATGCGGAGGCCGCGGCCGGTGTCGTCCCCGCCGAGGTCGCGGAGTACCGCCGGCGACTTCGACGGCGCCTGATGATCTTCTCGGCGCCCGTCGTGGTCGTCGTGATCCTGGTGGCCCTCAAGCTCTTGAGCATGCCGATCCTCGCCGGCACCGCGCAGGCGACCTACGACGACCACGCCTACGACAGAAGCATCGCGACCTCCGACGGCCTGTCGATCGCCAACGTGTTCGAGCCGTGGGTGCAGCATTTCGACCGCGGCACCGCCCTCGCGCAGATCGGGGTGCTGACCGACGCGCGGCCCGAACTCGAACGCGCGCTCACGCTGGTGCCGAATGACGACGTGCAGGCGAGTTGCCGCGTGCGCACCGACCTCGTGCTCGTCGTCGAGCAGCAGGGTGACGGCGCGGTGCTCGACCAGGCCTACACGAAGGCCGAGACGTTCTACGCCCACGCCCTCGCCCTCGAGAAGGCGGCGCCGACGGGCTGCTTCACCGACCCGGTCACGAACGACGCGCCGAGCACCAAGAAGCCGCTCGACGACGCGCGCAACCGCCTCGAACAGAAGCAGAAGCAGGCGCAGCAGGATGCCGGCGGAGACCAGCAGGGCAACACCGGCTCGGGCGGCCAGCAGCAGGGTGGTCAGAGCGGGCAGTCCGGCCCGGGCGGGCAGGGCTCGTCGGGCTCCGGCAGCGGTTCGGGCCAGGGCTCGTCGGGCCAGGGCTCGTCGGGTTCCGGCAGCGGCTCTGGCCAGAGCCAGGGGTCGTCCGGCTCGGGCAGCGACCCCCTGCAGCAGCTGCAGCAGCAGGATCAGCAGGCCCAGACCGAGCAGCAGCAGAACGACGACCGCCAGCGGTACTTCAAGCAGAACCCCGAGGATTACGGCGGCAAGCCCTGGTGAGCCCCCGGCCGTCCTGATTGCCTGAACCGCCCCGATAAGCTGGGGCTGTGTCAACTCGCCTCTCGCAGCTGTTCGTCCGCACCCTCCGTGAAGACCCCTCCGACGCCGAGGTGACCAGCCACCGGCTGCTCGTCCGTGCCGGCTACATCCGCCGCCAGGCTCCCGGCATCTTCGCCTGGTTGCCTCTGGGTCTGCGGGTGAAGGCCAGGATCGAGGCGATCATCCGCGACGAGATGACGACCGCGGGTGCGCAAGAGGTGCACTTCCCCGCGCTCCTGCCGCGCGAGCCGTACGAGGCGACCGGGCGCTGGACGGAGTACGGCGAGGGCATGTTCCGTCTGAAAGACCGCAAAGACGCCGACTTCCTGCTCGCGCCGACGCACGAAGAGGCGTTCACGCTGCTGGTCAAAGACCTCTATTCGTCGTACAAAGACCTGCCGCTCACGCTCTTCCAGATCCAGGACAAGTATCGCGACGAGGCCCGGCCGCGTGCCGGTCTTCTGCGCGGCCGCGAGTTCACGATGAAAGACGCGTACTCGTTCGACTACACCGACGCCGGGCTCGACCTCAGCTACCAGGCCCAGCGCGATGCCTACGAGCGCATCTTCACGCGCCTCGGCCTCGAGTACGTCATCGTCAAGGCAGACGCTGGTGCGATGGGCGGGTCGCGCAGCGAGGAGTTCCTGCACCCGATGGAGGCCGGCGAAGACACCTTCGTCCGCTCGGTCGGCGGCTACGCGGCCAACGTCGAGGCGTTCACCACCATCGTGCCCGAGTCGATCCCGCTCGACGGCCTTCCCGCAGCGACCCTGCTCGAGCCCCACGACACCCCGACGATCGACACGCTCGTGCGACAGCTGAACGCGTCGTCGCCCAGGGATGCGGGGGAGTGGACGGCCTCCGACACCCTCAAGAACGTCATCGTCGCGCTCACGCACCTCGACGGCACCCGCGAGATCGTGGGCGTCGGGCTGCCCGGCGACCGCGATGTCGACATGAAGCGCCTCGAAGTGGCCTTCCAGCCGGCAGAGGTCGAGGCGGCCGGCGAGGCCGACTTCGCGAAGAACCCCCTCCTCATCAAGGGCTACATCGGCCCGCAGGTGCTCGGCGAAGAGTCTGAGACGGGCATTCGCTACTACGTCGACCCGCGCGTGGTCGAGGGCTCGAGCTGGGTCACCGGCGCGAACGTCGACGGCGTGCACGTCGCCGGCCTTGTGATGGGCCGAGACTTCGCAGCCGACGGTGTCATCGAGGCGGCCCAGGTGCGCGAGGGCGACGCCGCTCCTGACGGCTCCGGCCCGATCGAGACCGCGCGCGGCATGGAGATCGGCCACGTCTTCCAGCTCGGCCGCAAGTACGCCGAGGCCTTGGGGCTCAAGGTGCTCGACGAGAACGGCAAGCAGGTGACGGTCACCATGGGGTCGTACGGGATCGGCGTCACCCGCATCCTGGCCGTCATCGCCGAGTCGAACAACGACGACAAGGGCCTCGTCTGGCCCGAGAACGTCGCTCCCTTCGACGTGCACGTCGTCGCGACCGGCAAAGACCAGGTGGTCTACGAGGTCGCCGAGAAGCTCGTCGCCGACCTCGAGGCGAAGCGCCTCGACGTGCTCTACGACGATCGCCCGAAGGTCTCGCCCGGCGTCAAGTTCGGCGACGCCGAGCTGCTCGGCGTGCCGAAGATCGTCGTCGTCGGCCGCAGTGCCGGCGAGGGCATCGTCGAGCTGTGGGATCGCCGCACGGGCGAGCGCACGCCCGTTCCCGTCGCCGAGGCGGTCGCCGCGCTCTCGTGAACGGGTAGACTCCTCGTTGCCGATCGCCACCGAGGGATGGGCGTCATTCGTGAATAGGGAGGCTTGATTAGGCCATGGACATCGACCTGACAGTGCTGCGGCTCATGGAGCGCGAACGCGAGATCCCCTTCGACGAACTCGTGCAGATCATCGAGCAGGCCATTCTCACCGCCTACGTCAAGCACGAAGACCTGCCGGAGGCGCACGGCTCAGCGGCTCCTGCCCGCGTCGAGCTCGACCGCAAGTCGGGCCATGTCTCGATCTTCTCGATCGAGCACGACGACGAGGGCAACGTCGTCGGCGAGGCCGTCGAGTCGCCCGAAGACTTCGGCCGCATCGCCGCCTTCGCCGCGAAGCAGGTCATCAACCAGCGTCTCCGCGACATCGGCGACGACAAGGTGCTCGGCCAGTTCAAGGGCCGCGAGGGCGAGATCGTCGCCGGCGTCATCCAGCAGGGCCCCAACCCGCGCATGGTGCACGTCGACCTCGGCTCGTTCGAGGCGATCCTGCCCCCGAAGAGCAGGTGCCCGGCGAGAACTACGCCCACGGCACCCGCATCCGCGTCTACGTGACGAGCGTCTCGAGGGGCCTCAAGGGCCCGTCGGTGACGGTGTCGCGCACGCATCCGTCGCTCGTGCGCAAGCTCTTTGCACTCGAGGTGCCCGAGATCGCGTCCGGGGTCGTCGAGATCGTGTCGCTCGCCCGCGAGGCCGGGCACCGCACCAAGATCGCCGTTCGCGCCACCGAGCCCGGCGTCAACGCCAAGGGCGCCTGCATCGGCGAGCTGGGCCAGCGAGTCCGCGCGGTCACGGCCGAGCTGGGCAACGAGAAGATCGACATCGTCGACTACTCGCCCGACCTGCCCACCTTCGTCGCCAGCGCGCTGTCGCCGGCCAAGGTGTCGAGCGCCTTCGTGATCGATGCCTCGACCAAGGCCGTCCGGGCGCTCGTGCCCGACTACCAGCTGTCGCTCGCCATCGGCAAAGAGGGCCAGAACGCCCGTCTCGCCGCCAAGCTCACGGGCGCGCGCATCGACATCCAGCCCGACTCGATCCTCGAAGACTGAACCTCGTCGCGGCGATCAGGCGACAGGATCGCCGGGTTCGCCCGTGGCGTCACCCGACCGAATGCACCCAGGGGGTAAGATGATTCCTGTCCGAACGTGCATCGGCTCTCGAGCACGCGCTCCCCGGCCCTCTCTTCTGAGGGTCGTCGCCCGAGATGGTCGTGTGGTGGTCGACACCACAGCGTCCATGACCGGCCGGGGCGCATGGTTGAGCCCCACGATGCAGGCCTACGAATCGGCTGTCCGGCGCAAGGCTTTCCGCCGTGCGTTGCGACTCGATTCCGAGCCCGACACTAGCGAGGTCTTGCACTACATCGAGACTCTCGAACAACCCCCTCCATTGAGCACCACTACTGAAGAAACCGGCTGAACAGCTTATGGACAACTAATGAGCGGCTCGAAATGAGTTCCGTCCACAACTGAAGGCCTTCCCCTGTTCCGGGTGGAGGCCCGAGACAGGAGACACAACGTGGCTAAACCACGCGTACACGAGATCGCAAGCGAGCTCGGTATCGAAAGCAAGATCGCCCTCGAAAAACTCAAAGAGATGGGTGAGTTCGTCAAGGGCCCGTCGTCCAGCATCGAACCCCCGGTCGCCCGCAAGCTCCGTGCTGCGTTCGCCGACCAGGGCACGAAGACTGCGGCACCCGCCGCGAAGGCTCCCGCCGCCAAGGCGCAGGCTCCGTCGGCGTCGAGTGCACCCCGCCCTGGTGCCCCGCGTCCGGCCGCACCCGCCCCCGCGGCTCCGACCCCCGGCCCGCGCACCCCGGCTCCGGCCGAGGATCCCGCTGCCGAGGCGGCTCCCACTGAGGCCTCCGCCGACCAGGTTCCGGTCACTCCGGCGCCGTTGACGGTCGCCGAGCGTCAGGCTCAGGCCGAGGCCGCTCGCAACGCGCTGAAGACCGACGCCGAAGCGCCGGCCGCTGCCCAGGGTGCCCCGCGCCCCGGCGGCCCCCGCCCGGGCGCGCCGCGCCCCGGCAACAACCCCTACTCGTCCAACCAGGGCATGGGTCGCCCGTCGGCTCCTCGCCCGGGCGGATCCGGCGCTGCCGGCCCGCGCCCCGGTGGTGCCGCCGGCCCGCGCCCGATGGCGCCGCGCCCCGGTTCGCCGCGCCCTGGCGCCCCTCGTCCCGCGGGCGGCCCCGGTCGCCCCGGCGGCTTCGGCCAGCGACCCGCGGGTGCCGGCGGTCGTCCCGGTGCGGGCGGCTTCCAGCGCCCTGGTGCTCCCGGCGCCGGTGCTCCGGGCGGCTTCCGCCCCGGCTTCACCAGCCCCCGCCCCGCGGGTGGCGGCGGTCGTGGCCGTGGCCCCGGCGGCGGTACCGCCGGCGCGTTCGGTCGCGGTGGCGGCAAGAGCAAGGCACGCAAGTCGAAGCGGACGAAGAGGGCCGAATTCGAGATGCGGCAGGCGCCGTCGCTCGGTGGCGTCAGCGTCCCTCGAGGCGACGGCACGACGATCGTCCGTCTGCGTCGCGGCGCGTCCATCTCCGACTTCGCCGACAAGATCGACGCCAGCCCCGGCAACCTCGTGACCGTGCTGTTCCACCTCGGCGAGATGGCCACGGCGACCGAGTCGCTCGACGAGGCCACCTTCGAGGTGCTCGGTGAAGAGCTCGGCTACCGCATCATGGTCGTCAGCCCCGAAGACGAAGACAAAGAGCTGCTCGAAGGCTTCGACATCGACCTCGAGCAAGAGCTCGAAGACGAAGACGAGTCGGTTCTCGAGATCCGTCCCCCCGTCGTCACCGTCATGGGTCACGTCGATCACGGTAAGACCCGACTCCTCGACGCGATCCGCAACGCGCACGTCGTCGAGGGCGAGGCCGGCGGCATCACGCAGCACATCGGTGCCTACCAGGTCTGGGCCCCCCACGAGGGCGTCGAGCGCGCCATCACCTTCATCGACACCCCGGGCCACGAGGCGTTCACCGCAATGCGTGCCCGTGGTGCGCAGGTGACCGACATCGCGATCCTGGTGGTCGCGGCCGACGACGGCATCATGCCGCAGACGGTCGAGGCGCTGAACCACGCCCAGGCGGCCGGCGTGCCGATCGTGGTCGCGGTCAACAAGATCGACAAGGAGGGTGCGAACCCGGCCAAGGTGCGTCAGCAGCTGACCGAGTACGGCCTCGTCGCGGAAGAGTACGGCGGAGACGTGATGTTCGTCGACGTGTCGGCTCGGAACAACACGAACATTGACGGCCTCCTCGAGGCAGTGCTGCTCACGGCCGACGCCGGTCTCGACCTGCGGGCGAACCCCGCCAAGGACGCACGTGGTGTCGCCATCGAGGCTCGCCTCGACAAGGGCCGCGGTGCGGTCGCCACGGTGCTCATCCAGTCGGGAACACTGCGCGTCGGAGACGCCATCGTCGCCGGCACGGCCTACGGCCGCGTCCGCGCCATGATGGACGAGAACGGCGATGCGGTCGACGAGGCCTACCCCTCGCGCCCCGTCCTGGTGCAGGGCCTCTCGAGCGTTCCGCGAGCCGGCGACACCTTCCTCGTCACCGAGGAGGACCGCACGGCCCGTCAGATCGCCGAGAAGCGCGAAGCCGTCGAGCGCAATGCCCAGCTGGCGAAGGCCCGCAAGCGCATCTCGCTCGAAGACTTCACCCGTGCACTCGAAGAGGGCAAGGTCGAAGCGCTCAACATCATCATCAAGGGTGACGTCTCGGGTGCCGTCGAGGCGCTCGAAGAGTCGCTGCTCAAGATCGAGGTGGACGACAGCGTGCAGCTGCGCATCATCCACCGCGGTGTGGGTGCCGTCACCGAGAGCGACGTCAACCTCGCAACCGTCGACAGCGCGGTCATCATCGGGTTCAACGTACGACCCGACACCAAGGCTCGCGAGCGTGCTGCTCGCGAGGGTGTCGACGTGCGCTTCTACTCGGTCATCTACGCGGCCATCGAAGACATCGAGAACTCGCTCAAGGGCATGCTCAAGCCCGAGTTCGAAGAGGTCCAGTCGGGTGTCGCCGAGATCCGCGAGATCTTCCGCTCGTCGAAGGTCGGCAACATCGCCGGTGTCATCGTGCGATCCGGCACGATCACGCGCAACGCCAAGGCGCGCGTCATCCGCGACGGTGTGGTGGTCGGCGACAACCTCGCCATCGACTCGCTGCGCCGCTTCAAAGACGACGTCACCGAGGTGCGGACGGACTTCGAGGCCGGTATCGGTCTCGGCAAGTTCAACGACATCCAGATCGGCGACGAGATCGAGACCATCGAGATGGTCGAGAAGGTGCGCGCGTAGTCACGCGACACGATGAGGCCCGCAGGATCCCCCGGATCCTGCGGGCCTTCTCCCCCTGAAAGGAACACGACATGGTCGACGCACAGCGCGCCAGCAAGATGGCCGACCGCATTCAGCAGATCGTCGCGCGACGTCTCGAGAAGGGCATCAAAGACCCGCGGATCGGCTTCGTCACCATCACCGACGTGAAGGTCACGGGCGACCTCCAGCATGCCTCGATCTTCTACACGGTGTACGGCTCCGACGAAGAGCGAGCCGACTCGGCCGCGGCCTTGAAGTCGGCGACGGGCATGTTCCGCACCGAAGTGGGCAAGAACATCACGGCGCGGCTCACGCCGTCGCTCGAGTTCATCCCCGACGGGATCCCCGAGAACGCCGCTTCGATCGAAAAGCTGTTGAACGAGGCGCGCCAGCGTGACGCCGACAGCCAGAGCATGGCCGAGACGGCGCAGTACGCCGGCGACGCCGACCCGTACGTCAAGCCGCGCGAGCCCCGCGACGACGACGCCGACCTCGATGAGGTCGACGAACCAGGCGAGGTGGACCCGCCGCGCGACGGCATCGCCGGGGGTTCCGACGAGCCCGACGGCGGCACCCGCTAGACGCTCGACCCCACCCGGCCTTACCTTTCCGGCTCGTCCTCCCCGTCCGTCGGGTCGGATCGTGCCGAAAAGGTAAGGCTGTCGGTGTCTCCGTGTTCAGTCGGGGAGGGTGTAGCCCTGCCTAGCCGTGCCCGTGGCGAGGCCGTCGCGCAGCAGGCCGGCCAGTGCCCGCGCGCGCTGCACGGGCTCGGGCCAGACTGCCTCGATCTCGGCCGCGGTCACAGGGATGTCGCTCGCCCGCAACTCGGCCATGATGAGGCCGCGCACCTGACGGTCGGACCCCTCGAACTTCGCCTGCTTCCGCAGCGGCGGCCCGGCATGCTCGGGCCGCCCGGCCAGCACCCACGCGCATTCGTCGATGAGGGGGCAGACGTCGCAACGGGGGTTTCGTGCGACGCACACGAGCGCTCCGAGCTCCATCACCCCGGCGTTGGTGTCGTGGGCGTCCTGCGGATCCTGCGGCAGCTGCGACTCCATCAGGGGCAGGTCGTGTTTGGCGTTCGCCGCCGCGGGTTCGGCCAGGCCTTCGACGGATCGGGCCAGGATGCGACGCACGTTCGTGTCGACCACCGGCACCCGCTTGCCGAAGGCGAAGGCAGCCACGGCCCGGGCCGTGTAGTCGCCGACACCCGGCAGCGCGAGCAGGTCGTCGACGTCGCTCGGCACGAGGCCGCCGTGCCGGTCGGTGATGGCGGTGGCGCAGGCGTGCAGGTTCAGCGCCCGCCGCGGGTAGCCGAGCCGATCCCAGGCGCGCACGGCTTCGGACGCGGGGGAGGAGGCGAGAGCAGACGGCGTCGGCCACCGGTCGAGCCATTCGGCGAGCCGCGGAACGACGCGCACGACGGGCGTCTGCTGCAGCATGAACTCGCTCACGAGCGTGCCCCAGGCCGAGAAGCCCGCCTGCCGCCACGGCAGGTCCCGCTTGTTCTCGCGGTACCAGGCGACGACTCCGGCCGAGATCGGATGCGGCTGAATTGTCACCGGTCGAGCCTAAGCTCTGCAGCATGACCACTTGGGCACCTGAGAAAGGTGACACGCTTCAGGCGCTCGGCACCGAGATCCTGCACAACTACTCGGTCGGCCGTGCGCCCGTCGCCCTCGACGGGCCCGACCGCGCCGCCGTCGCGGCTTTCGCCGATGATCTCGGCGCCTCGATCGTCGCGCTGGGCCACGCCGCCGCGCGTGCCTCGCTGCCCGCTGCGGCCGAGCCCTACGACGAGAAGTCGTTCCGGGCCGAGGTGATCGACCCGCTTCGCGAGCCCGGCGAGGTCGGCGACGTCCTGCTGCTCGTCGACGGCGCCCTCACCGACCACCCCGAGCTCGCCGGCCTCTGGAACTACTCGATCTGGGTCACCGGCTCTGACGCGGCCGACCGCAGCCTCGCCGGCCGTGCCCGGGCGACCGCCGTGATCGACAACACCGACCCCAGCACCCGCGGCGGCTCTTCGACGACGCTTGCTGACGAGAGACCGCGGGCCCGTCGGCACCTGCCGCAACCGGTGACCCGGTAGCCTGGTCCATCGTGAACAGCGGCATCCTTCTCGTCGACAAGCCGCAGGGCATCACGAGCTACGACGTCGTCTCGCGCGTCCGCAAAGCGGCCGGCACCCGCAAAGTCGGGCACGCCGGCACCCTCGACCCGATGGCGACCGGCCTCCTGGTCGTGGGCATCAACTCGTCGACGCGCCTGCTGACCTTCCTCGTCGGGCTCGACAAGACCTACGAGGCGACGATCCGTCTCGGGGTCGTGACGTCCAGCGACGACGCCGACGGCGAGATCCTGAGCACGACGCCGGTCGACACCGACATCGTGACGCACGGTGCCATCGCCACGGGCGTCACGCGTCTCACCGGCGACATCGCGCAGGTTCCGACCACGGTCAGCGCCATCAAGGTCGGCGGCCGCCGCGCCTACGCCCTCGCTCGCGAGGGTGTCGAGGTCGAGCTGAAGGCCCGACCCGTGACCGTGTCGCGCTTCGATGTGCTGGAGCGGCGCGACGAGATCGTCGACGCCAGCCCCGTCATCGACCTCGACGTCGTCGTCGACTGCACCTCCGGCACCTACATCCGCGCTCTGGCGCGAGACCTGGGCGCAGATCTCGGCGTCGGGGGCCACCTGACCGCGCTGCGACGCACGCGCATCGGGCCGTTCGACCTGGCCGACGCGAGCGAGCTGGAGGCCCTGCAGACCGAGCCCGACGCGGTCGGCCGCGCCCTCCTCGATCCTGCCGCCGTCGCGCAGCGGCTCTTCCCGGTGTGGTCGATGACGGCCGACCAGACCGTCGACCTGAGCCACGGCAAGAGGGTCACGGTCGCACCCGGCGTCGTCGACTCCGAGAGCCCGACTGCGGCGCTCACCCCCGATGGGCGCCTCGCCGGCCTCGTCACCGTCCGGGGCGGCGCCGCTCGCCCCATCGTCAACTTCCCCACGAACGAGGTGCTGTCGTGATCGAGTGGTTCACCTGGGTGCAGTTCGGCGTCGGCATGGCCGCGACTCTCTTCTGCGTCGTGACGGGGCTCGCCAAGCGCCAGCCGAACGACTACACGGTCGGCTCGGTCGCCCTGGTCTGGCTGCTGCTGATCGCCCAGCTGGTGGTCGCGATCGTCGCCCCGGCCACGGGCAACCACGCCACCGGCAGCGTCGTCGAGTTCTACATCTACATCGTCGTCGCCCTCCTGCTGCCGCCCCTGGCGGTGGTCTGGGCGCTCGTCGACCGCAGCCGCTGGAGCAACGTCGTGCTGGGGGCGGGCACGTTCGCCGTCGCCGTCATGGTCGTCAGGATGCTGCAGATCTGGACCGCGCACCGATGACGGTCTCCACGGGCCACGCGGGGGCCATATCCTTGTGATGATGGTTCAGAAGAAGTCGACACGCGCCATTGGCTTCGGCCGCGTGCTCATCGCGATCTACGCGATCCTCGCTCTCGCAGCGACCGCCCGATCGGTGTTCCAGATCTTGACGCAGTTCAACGAGGCGCCCCTGGCCTACTCGCTGAGTGGCCTGTCCGGTCTGGTCTACATCGTCGCGACGATCGCCCTGATCGTGCCCGGCCGCAAGTCGTACGCCGTCGCCTGGGCCACCATCACCTTCGAGCTCGTCGGCGTGCTGTTCGTCGGTCTGATGTCGATCATCGACCCGTCGGTCTTCGTGCCGTCGTCGAAATACGCGCACTCCGACCACTCCACGGTCTGGACGTACTTCGGAATCGGCTACGGCTTCGTGCCGCTCGCCCTGCCGATCGTCGGTATGTTCTGGCTCCGTCACACCCGGCCCGCTCGCACCGACGCCCTCGCATCGGCCCCGGCCGAGGTCTGAGCCGTGGATTTCTTCACGTCTCCCGCCGACGTCTCCGAGGGCTTCGGGCCGTCCGCCGTCACCATCGGCAAGTTCGACGGCGTGCACCTCGGCCACCGGGCGGTCATCGCCGACCTCGAGCGCACCGCGCGCGACCGCGATCTCGTGTCGGCCGTCGTGACCTTCGATCGCCACCCGCTCAGCATCCTGCGCCCCGATGCGGTGCCGGTGGCGTTGACGAGCAACCAGCAGAAGCGCGAGCTGCTCGAGCAGACGGGTGTCGAGGCGACGTTGATGCTCACCTTCGACCACCATCTGCAGTCGCTCAGCCCCGAAGAGTTCGTCGACACGATCCTCGTCGACACACTCCAGGCCGAGGTCGTGCTGGTCGGCACCGACTTCCGCTTCGGTGTGCGCGGCTCGGGCACCATCGAGACCCTCCGCGAGCTCGGCGCCCACCGCGGCTTCGAGGTGCGCATCGTTCCTGACGTCGTGCTCGACAGCCCGCCCGGCGACGGCACCCGGCGTGTCTCGTCGAGCTGGGTGCGCGAGCTGCTGGATGAGGGCAGGATCGCCGACGCGACGGTTCTGCTCGGCCGCCGCCCCGCCGTCCGCGGTGTCGTGGTGCACGGCGAGCGTCGCGGCCGCGAACTCGGCTTCCCCACGGCCAACCTCGAGCCCCGCAGCGAGGGCTTCGTGCCCGCCGACGGCATCTACGCCGCACGCGTCACGGTCGGCGGCGAGGTGTACGACTCCGCCGTCTCGGTCGGCAACAACCCCACCTTCGACGGCGTGCCCGAAAAGCAGGTCGAGGCGCACCTGCTCGACGTGAAGCCCGACCTCTACGGCAAAGAGGTCACGGTCTACTTCCACGACTGGATCCGCGGCAACGTCAAGTTCGAGGGCCTGGACGCCCTCGTCGTGCAGATCGCGAACGACGTCGAGGCCGTGCGCCAGCTGCTCGCGAGCGAACGGGTCTGACGCCTCTCTGCTGAGAAGGTGTCGCTCCGCCCGCGTGTAGTTTGGGCCGATGTCACCCGAAGAAGCTCCGACCGCCGACGAGAACACGACGGCTGACGTCCGACGCGACGAGGCCGACGGTGCTGGCCGCGCTCGTCGCGTGCTGGTGACCGGCGCCACCGGCTACATCGGCGGTCGTCTCGCCCCACGTCTCGTCGCAGCGGGCTTCGACGTCCGCGTGCTCGTGCGCACCCCCGACAAGCTGCGTGACGTGCCGTGGGCGTCTCAGGTCGACATCGTGCAGGGCGACCTCACCGACCGCGAGTCGGTCGCGAAGGCCGTGGATGGCCAAGAGGTCGTCTACTACCTCGCACACGCGATGGCCGGCCGCGGCGACTTCGAGAAGGCCGAGTTGCTGGCAGCCGAGACGATGGCCGCGGCGGCGGCCGACGCAGGCGTGAAGCGCATCGTGTACCTCGGCGGCCTCCACCCGGAGGGCCCCCTGTCGCACCATCTCGAGTCGCGCAAGCGCGTCGGCGACACGCTGCTCGCCAGCGGCGTCCCGACCGTGGCGCTCCAGGCGGGGTCGTGATCGGATCCGGGTCGGCGTCGTTCGAGATGATCCGTCACCTGACGGATGTCATCCCCTACATGCCCGCACCCAAATGGGTGCGCAACTTCATCCAGCCCATCGCCGTCCGCGACGTCCTGCACTACCTGATCGGCTCGGCCGACGCGCCCGCCGAGGTCAACCGCACCTTCGACATCGGCGGCCCCGACGTGTTGCGCTACGGCCAGATGATGAACGGCTACGCGGTCGAAGCGGGTCTCACGCAGCGCCCGATCGCGCCTCTGCCGGTGCTGACGCCGTGGCTCGCCTCGCAGTGGGTGAACCTCGTGACGCCGATCCCTCGATCCTTGGCCGTGCCCATCATCGAGTCGCTGCAGTACGACTGCGTGTTGCGTGAGAACGACATCGTCGACGTCGTGCCGCCGCCGCCCGAGGGCCTCACGAGCTACCGCCGCGCCGTGCGCCTCGCCCTGGGCAGGATGCGCGACGGCGAGGTCGAGACGAGCTGGCAGGATTCGTCGGTCTACGGCGCCCCCAGCGACCCCCTGCCGAGCGACCCCGAATGGTCGGGCCACACGGTCTACACCGACGACCGCGAGACCGACACCGAGGCCTCGCCCGAGCAGCTCTGGCGTGTCGTCGAGGGGATCGGCGGCGAGAACGGCTGGTACTCCTTCCCGCTGGCGTGGGCGGCCCGAGGCTGGATGGATCGCCTCGCGGGGGGAGTCGGCCTCAACCGCGGGCGCCGGAGCGCGACCACCCTGCGCCCGGGCGACGCCCTCGACTGGTGGCGCGTCGAGAAGATCGACCGAGGCCGCTTCCTTCGCCTGCGAGCCGAGTTCAAAGCGCCCGGTCGCGGTTGGCTCGAAATGTGGGTCGAGCCGCACGGAGACGGCGCCCATTACCGCCAGCGGGCCGTCTTCTTCCCCACCGGGTTGAGCGGGCGGATCTATTGGTACTCGATCCTGCCCTTCCACGGGATAATCTTCTCGGGAATGCTGAACAGGATCGCGGCCACGGCTGTGAACGAACCCGTCGCCGCGGTCACCGCGTGACGGCGAACGAGGGAGGCCACCGATGACCGCAGAGAAGCTGCTCTTCCTGGGCGACAGCCTGACCGAGGGCGGAGACTGGGCCGCCTGGTTCCCCGACGACGAGGTGATCAACCAGGGCGTCGGCGGCGACACGACGGCCGACGTCATCGCCCGCCTCGATGACGTCGTCGCGGCCGACCCCGACTCCGTCGTGCTGCTGATCGGCACCAACGACTTCGCGCAACGCCGCAGCGTCGAGCAGGTCGTGCGCACGATCGAGACGATCATGGTCGACCTGCGCCGCCTTCTGCCGGGGGTGCGACTGCTGCTGCAGTCGATCCCGCCGCGCGGCTCCGACTACAGCGACCGCATTCAGGATGCCAACCGTCACCTCCGCCAGTTCGCCGCGACCGTCCGCGCGCAGTACCTCGATCTCTGGCCCGCGTTGGCGACGGGCGACGTCTTGAACCCCGACTTCACAGAGGACGGCCTGCACTTCACCGAGGAGGGATACCAGGCGTGGCTCTCCGAGCTGCGGCCGGGCCTCGAGCGCCTCCGCGACGAGCCGCCGATGAGTCGGCCGATCAGCATCATCCGCCCGTCGGAATCCGCGTAGCCGGCCTCTCGCCACCTGCCTCGGCCGTCTGGGACAGGCGCCCCGCGGCGGTAGGCTGGAGGCCATGCCCACTCCGCAGAAGGCCGCGTTCCTCCGGCCGGCGCTCGCCCCCGGCATCCTCGGCGCGATCGTCCTCGTCGCTGGGGCCGCTCTGCTCGACAGCAGCGCGTTCACGATCATCCGGTACGTCGTCGCGATCCTGGCCCTGATCGTCCTGGTCTTCGGCTATCGCGGCCGTGCCTGGGGCTATCTGCCCTTCCTCGCCGCCATCGCCGTGCTCTGGAACCCCGTCTACGTGATCCCGCTGAAGGGCCAGGTGTGGCAGGGCCTGCAGTTCATCGCGGCCGTCGTCTTCATCGTCGCCGCCATTCGGATCCGTGTGCCGTCGCCCGAGGCGCAGGCGCCCGCTCGCGCCGGCAGCTCGGCGCAGCGCCGCCGCTGACGGCACTCGGACGGCCGTGCGCCGTGTTGTGCCCGGCTTCGGAGTAAAATCGTCGGATTGCAGCATTCGGCCACCGGGGCCGGGCTAGAGCGGAGTCTGAATGGCCACGGAGATCGTCGGCGCAGCAGAGAGTCCTCTTCTGACCCTCGCGCGTCATCCGGCGGTTTCGACCGTGACGACATCGTCATGCGCAAGGGCCAGTTCACCCTGCTCAACGGGCACCTCACCCCGCAGCAGTCCATGCTCGAAGACCTCGCCTTCATCAAGCGCGTGCTCGACGACTCCCAGATCCCTCACCTCCTCGTGCGCGGCAACGAAGAGCGCCCGGTCATTGCGATCGACCAGGGCGACCGCGCAGCGTTCGAGGCGGCGCTCGGGGCCGCCGTCCACGGTGAGCCGTTCTACTCCAAGCCAGGCAGGCAGCGGGCCGTGCTCGTGGCCGAGGACGGTCTCGGCGACGTGAGCGAACGCATCCTGCGCCTCTTCCGCCCCCGCGTCGAGCCGATCGGGCGCCTGCGATACGGTGCCGCGATGGCCGTGCAGATCGAGTTCTGGATCACGACCGACACCGAGGTGCTCGCCCCCAGCGAGAACGCCCTGATGCGCCGCGAGCTGCCGCGCGACGAGGCCGTGCAGGTCTCGATCGAGCGCTACGGCATGCAGTGGGTCACCCTCGAGCACATGTTCGAAGACCATGCGACCGACATCACCTTCGACATCGACATGGTCTTCTCGTGGGTCGACGGCAACTCCGTCGAGTACCAGCGGGCCCGCGCCCGGCAAGCCAAGCACCACGTGGTGGGGGACGGCGACGACTCGGTCGCCCGCTTCCGCCAGATCGACGAGCTCAAGTACGCGCTTCGCAGTGTCTACATGTTCGCGCCGTGGGTTCGCAACATCTACATCGCCACCGACTCGCCGGCCCCCACCTGGCTGGCCGACCACCCGCGGGTGCGCATCGTTCGGAGCGAGGAGTTCTTCGCCGACCCGTCGGTGCTGCCGACGCACAACTCGCAGGCGGTCGAGTCGCAGTTGCACCACATCAAGGGTCTCAGCGAGCACTTCCTCTACTCGAACGACGATATGTTCTTCGGCCGGCCCGTCGGCCCCGGCATGTTCTTTTCGCCGGGCTCGCTCACGAAGTTCATCGAAGCGGAGACCCGCATCGGCCTCGGCCTCAACAACTCCGAGCGGAGCGGCTTCGAGAACTCCGCGCGGGTCAACCGCGCTCTTCTGCAGCAGCGCTTCGGCCGGGTCACGACTCGGCACCTCGAGCACACCGCCGCGCCGCTGCGCAAGAGCGTGCTCACCGAGATGGAGCACGAGTTCGCCGACGAGTTCAGCGAGACGGCGGCGTCGCCCTTCAGAGCCAAGACGAACATTTCGGTGACGAACTCGCTCTATCACTACTACGCGCTGATGACCGGTCGGGCGATCGTGCAGGAGCGCGCCAAAGTCAGCTACGTCGACACGACGATGGTGTCGGGCTTGGCGTTCTTGAACGAGCTGCTCAAGAAGCGCTCCTACGACTTCTTCTGCCTGAACGACGGCTCGTTCCCGGAGGTCAGCGATGAAGAGCGCACGGCGGTCGTCACCGACTTCCTCGAGCGCTACTTCCCCTTCAAAGCCCCCTGGGAGCACTAACGCCCCTACCCCTTACCTTTTCGGCACGTTCCGACCGTTTGGACGATCAGATCCTGCCGAAAAGGTAAGGATCGGCGGGTTACAGGGTGCCGATGGGGCCCGTGAGCGACAGGTCGCGGTCGTGCGTGGGCACGACCAGCTCGTCGGCGGGGACGGCGCGGTGGCGCGGGCGAGCAGCGGGGATGACGATGCCGGCGTCGGCCAGGCGGGCGGCCACGACTGCCGGGGGCACGTACTCGCCCACGGTGGCGAACGTTCCGATCGGCACGACCGAGTTGACGATGGTGTCGGGGTAGACGTGCACGAGGTTGTAGGCCTGAGCGCCGTCCTGGCCCCGCGTGGCATTCGTCGGCAGGTTGAGGTCGGCGGTGTAGCAGGTGGCCGAGGCGACGGAGACGGGGATCCCGGCGAACATCGCGTTGGTCGAGAAGTGCAGGTGGCCGGCGATGATCGATCGCACGTCGCTGCCCTCGAGCACCTCGGCGAGGGCCGGCTGGTCGCGCAGCTCGACGAGCACCGTGAGGTCTTTGATGCTGGGCACCGGCGGGTGGTGCATGGCGAGGATCGTGCCGTCGGGGGCGTTCGTGCTCAACTCTTCGGCCAGCCAGTCGAGCTGTGCGCCCGTGATTTCGCCGTAGTGCTGGCCCGGCACCGTCGTGTCGATCGTGATGACGCGCAGGCCGTTGACGTCGTAGACGAAGTCGACGGGGCGGTCGCTCGGGATCTGCCCGAAGAGCTCTTGGCGGAAGGCGCCGCGGTCGTCGTGGTTGCCCATCGCCCAGATGATCTGCGCGCCGAGGCGACGAGCGACAGGCTCGAGGAGGCCGCGCAGCTTGCGATAGGCCCCCGGCTCGCCCTTGTCGGCGAGGTCACCGGTCACGACGATCGCCTCGGGGCGGGCCCCGGAGTCTTCGAGCTCGGCCATGATCTGGCGGAGACGGCCTTCGCTGTCCACATCACCGTAGAGGTCGCCGTCACCCGCGATCAGATGCGTATCGCTCAGGTGCAGGATGAAGTGGTCAGGCCGAGGGTGTTCGGCCATGCGCTGTTGTCGAGGGCGCTCGCCCATGATTCTCGCATTCAGTGTGCTGTGACGTGGGCGAACTTGACGCCCACGCTCTTGCAAGGTGTTCGTGACCAAGTCCACCACCGGATTGCCCGCTCACGGTGAACTGCAACCCGCGAGTCGGTGAATCATGTGCGAACAAGGAGACCAACCCGCTCGACACTAGTCGGGCGTGTCGCGCGAGGGGAGGCCCCCGTTAGAGTCCTGTGCGAGTTATTACGTTTCGTAATGGTTGGACGCGCAAAAAACGGGCGACCGGTCGGTCGCCCGTTTTCATGAAGCCTCGTTAGGCCGAAACGGTCTCGGTGCTCACGATGTTGACGACCTTGCGGCCGCCCTTCGCACCGAACTCGACCGCGCCCGGGGCGAGGGCGAACAGGGTGTCGTCGCCGCCACGGCCCACGTTCACACCGGGGTGGAAGTGGGTGCCGCGCTGACGCACGATGATCTCGCCCGCGAGGACGACCTGGCCGCCGAAGCGCTTCACGCCGAGGCGCTGCGCGTTCGAGTCGCGGCCGTTACGAGTGGAGCTTGCGCCCTTTTTGTGTGCCATTGTCCAGCCGCCTCTACTTGGTCTTGATCGACGTGATCTTGACGCGGGTCAGGTCGGCACGGAACCCCATGCGACGCTTGTACCCGGTCTTGTTCTTGTAGTTCTGGATCACGATCTTCGGGCCGCGGAGGTCGTTCAGAACCTCGCCCTCGACCGTGACCTTCGACAGCGCGTCACCCGACAGGATCGTGTCGCCGTCGACGTGCAGGACGGGAACGAACGAGACGGTGTCGCTGGCATTCGCCTTGAGACGGTCGACGGTCACGATCGTGCCCACCTCGACCTTCTCTTGACGACCACCGGCACGCACAATAGCGAAAGCCATGGGAACTCCAAAAGGGAAGAATGAGTGTGCCCGGGTCGCCGGGCAACTTCGCTATCCTTTCACAAATGTCACGATCGATCAAACTTCGCACGCCGCCCCGGTTCACCGCCGAGATCGTGGCCGACGCCCGCGAGAGCATCCAGGGGCTCCTCGACGATCTGGGGCGACTGACCGCCGAGCACGCTGACGACATCGAGGTCTGGGGGTCGGCCGTCACCACGGCGGGGTGGGAGATCGCACGCCTCGGGCAGTGGCTGGGGCTCGAAGGCGAGGCGGTGCTGCTGCTGGGCGGAGCCTCGTATCCTGAGATCGCCGCGCACGAGGGCACGAGTGCGTCCAACGTGTACAACCGGGTCGGCAAGTCGTTGACCCTGGCGCCGTACGCGAAGGCTGTGGGCGCCGTGGCGCACGTCTCGGCCGAGAGCCTGGACGAGGCGCGTCGCGAGTACGCGGCCGAATCATCGGGGGCCGAGGCCCAGGTGGGCGACGCGGGCCCGGCTGACGACTCTCTGGCGAGCAGGATCCCGGGCATCCTGCGGCCGGGCCCTGCAACCACCGCCGAGATCGTGGCAGCGCTGCCCGACTACCGCCGCTCGAGTGTGCTCTCGACTCTCTCGGTGCTCGCGCGCAAAGGCGCCGTGGCCCGGGTGGGCCACGGCGTCTACGCGCTGCCGTCGGACCAGGTCACGGACTAGCTGCCGGCCGGCGCGGCCAGTGCCTCCGTCAGGCCGAAGGCCTTCAGCTCTTCGTCGTCGAGCATTCGCGAGCGGATCAGGAACCGCTTGCCCTCGGGGCTCTCGACGCTGAAGCCGGCGCCACGGCCGGCGACGACGTCGATCGTCAGGTGCGTGTACTTCCAGTACTCGAACTGGCTGCGCGACATGAAGACCTCGATGGGATCGAGGCCGTCGACGTGCAGGTCGCCCAGGTGGACGTCGACGGCGCCCACCTTGAAGAACCCGACCGGGTAGCACATCGGCGAGCTGCCGTCGCAGCAGCCGCCCGACTGATGGAACATCAGCGGGCCGTGCTTCGCCGTCAGCTCCACGAGGAAGGCCGCTGCCGCGGGTGTCACGTCAACCCGCGACAGCGCCTCCCCGGCCTCCTGAACCGCTGCCGACTCGGTGTCCATCAAAAGAATCCCATCGGGCCGTCGGCGTACGAGACCAGGAGGTTCTTCGTCTGCTGGTAGTGGTCGAGCATCATCTTGTGGTTCTCGCGGCCGATCCCCGACTGCTTGTAGCCACCGAATGCGGCTCCCGCCGGATACTGGTGGTACGTGTTGGACCAGACGCGACCGGCCTGGATGTCGCGGCCCGCCCGGTAGAGCTGGGCGCCGTTGCGGCTCCACACGCCGGCGCCGAGGCCGTAGAGGGTGTCGTTGGCGATCTTGATGGCGTCGTCGTAGTCGCTGAAGCTCGTGAGCGACAGCACCGGGCCGAAGATCTCCTCCTGGAAGATGCGCATCGAGTTGCGCCCCTCGAAAATCGTCGGGTTGACGTAGTAGCCGTCGGTCAGGTCGCCACCGAGGTCGGCCCGGTCGCCGCCGAGCAGCAGCTTCGCGCCCTCCTGCTTGCCGATGTCCATGTAGCTCAGGATCTTCTCGAGCTGGTCGTTCGACGCCTGCGCCCCGATCATCGTGTCGAGGGCCAGCGGGTTGCCTTGCTTGACCTGCTTGACGCGCTCGATGCCGTCCGCGACGAAGCCGTCGTAGATCGACTGCTGCACGAGAGCGCGCGACGGGCAGGTGCAGACCTCGCCCGAGTTCAGGTTGAAGAACGAGAAGCCCTCGAGGGCCTTCGAGTAGAAGTCGTCCTTCTCGTCGGCGACGTCGGCGAAGAAGACGTTGGGGCTCTTGCCGCCGAGCTCCAGCGTCACCGGGATCAGGTTCTCGGACGCCATCTGCATGATGAGGCGCCCGGTCGTGGTCTCGCCGGTGAAGGCGATCTTGCGGATGTTGGGGTGCGCCGCCAGGGGAGCACCGGCCTCCACGCCGAAGCCGTTGACGATGTTGAGGACGCCGGCCGGCAGGAGATCCTGAATCAGCTTTATGAACACGTGGATCGAGGCGGGGGTCTGCTCGGCGGGCTTCAGCACGACGCAGTTGCCGGCGGCGAGAGCAGGCGCCAGCTTCCAGACGGCCATGAGCAGCGGGAAGTTCCAGGGGATGATCTGGCCCACGACGCCGAGCGGTTCGTGGAAGTGGTAGGCGACGGTGTCGTTGTCGATCTCGCCCGTCGAGCCCTCCTGAGCGCGGATGGCGCCGGCGAAGTAGCGAAAGTGGTCGATCGCCAGCGGCACGTCGGCGGCGAGGGCTTCGCGGATCGGCTTGCCGTTGTCCCAGGTCTCGGCGACCGCCAGCATCTCGAGGTTCGCCTCCATGCGGTCGGCGATCTTGTTCAGGATGATCGCGCGCTGGGTGATCGTGGTCTTCTTCCACGAGTCGAAGGCGCGCCACGCGGCTTCGACGGCCTTGTCGATGTCGGCGGCGTTGCCGCGGGCGACCTCGGTGAACACCTTTCCGTTGACGGGCGACGGGTTCTCGAAATACTGCCCCGACGACGGGGCGAAGTATTCACCGCCGATGTAATGGTCGTATCGGGGTTTGAACTGCACCTTCGCATCGGGCGAACCCGGGGTGGCGTAGGTGTTCGGAGGAGTGGTGACGGTCATGGCCGCATCCCTTTCGACGTCGTTGTCTGGGCGCCCGAGGGTCACTCGGGCTCACCCGAAAGGTAGGCGCGTCGAGGTTGCGGAGGGTTGCGGGCGACGGGTGTCGCGGGGAGCAGGCGTGTTGCTCGAAATCGCCGGTCAGGCGCGGTCGAGCAGCTCGATGCGAGCCACGACTCCGGCACGTCTCGGCGACTTCGGCGGCAGCATCGCGAGGGCCGCCATCAGGATGTCGCGGTCGCAGTCTCCTGACGTCGCCGCGTAGTCGAGCAGCACGTCGACCGACGCGTCGGCGAGCAGCGACTCGCGCACCCGGGTCGACAGACTGTCGCGGATCTCCTCGATCCCCGGCGCCGTCGAATTCGGCAGCACGGGCCCGGTGAACGCCTCGACGGCCCGCCGGTGCGCGCCCCGGTCGAGCAGGGCGACGACGCGCGAGATGTCGGTGTCGAGCGGGTTCAGCAACCGGTACGGGCGAGAGAGCGGGGCCAGACGAGGATCCAGCGACTCGAGCGCGTGGCGCAGGCGCACCATCTCCGCGCGAAGGGTCAGCACCACACCCGAGTCGCCGTAGGTGAGCTGCGCCAGCTCTTCGGCCGACAGGCCGCGCGGGTGCCAGCTGAGCAGGGTCATCAGCTCGCTGTGCCGGGCGCTGAGCGAGACGATCCTGCGGCCGTCCGAGATCAGGGCGACGTCGCGGCCGAGGGTCGCGAGGCTCGCCGCTGTCGCTTTGTGCGGCGTGGCGCTGGCGATGCGGCCTCTCGCCGCGGTCGACCGCGGGGGTGTGGCCCGAAGCTTCGCCACCATGAGCTCGGCCTCCATCGCTGCGGCGGTCGCCTCGAGCAGCGGAAGGGTGTGCGGGCCGACGGCGCGTTCGTCGCCGGTGATGTCGAGGAAGCCCAGGACGGTGCGGCTGACCGGGTCGTGGATCGGCACCGCCGTGCAGCTCCACTGCTGCACCATCCGGTTGAAGTGCTCTTCGCCGCGAATCTGCACGCCGTGGTCGAGCACCAGGGCGGTGCCGGGAGCCGAGGTGCCCACTCGGCTCTCGGCCCAGCCGGCCCCCTCGACGAAGCGCATGTCCTCAGCAGAGCGCTTCGCCTCGTGATCGCCCTCGACCCAGAGCAGTCGCCCGTACTCGTCGCCGACAGCGACGATCAGGCCGGACCCCTCGATGTCCTTCAACAGCAGCTTGCGCACGACGGGCAGCAGCAGCGACAGCGGGTGGTCACGGCGGTACGAATCGACGTCGTCCTCGGGCAGTTCGAGCTCGGCCAGCAGCCGCTCGGGATCGAGCTTGCGCTTGAGGGCGCGCTCCCACGACTCCGCCACGAGCCGCCGAGCGACAGGGGAGACGGACCCTCCTTCGGCCGAGGAGAGCCACGGACTGATCGATGTCTCGCTCACTGCCATGAATGCCAATCGTCGTCGATTGCACTCCGCGCGTCGGGCGCCGCGGATTCTGCCAAAATCCTACGTCGCGACCCCGCGCTGCGAAAGAGCGCAGGCTGGTGCGATGAGCGAACTCACTGCCGTGGCGCCGCGGCGCCGCGGCCCCGTGGCGCCGCGGCGACGCCCGGGCTTTCGGCTGTGCTCCCCGCGCCGCGGCGCTGAGACGTCGGCCGAAACGCGGGTGCCGCCGACGGCGAGAAACCTCAGCTCGCGCAGTCGAGGCAGAGCGCGGCCATCGGGCGAGCCTCCAGACGCGCGGCGGCGATGGGGCGGCCGCAGTTGAGGCAGAAGCCGTACTGGCCGCCGAACAGCCGGTCGAGCGCATTCGCCGCCTCTGCGGCACGATCCAGCGTCGACCGCCGGATCGCCTCGAGCTGCGACCGCTCGAACGCGATCGTCGAGCCCTCGGGGTCGTGCTCGTCGTCGACGTTCGACGCGTCGCGGGCCTCCGAGACCGCCACCATGTCGCGCTGCAGTTGGGCCGCCAAGGCGAGCGCCTCGTCGCGCACGGTCTCGAGGCGGGCGCGGGTCGTCGGATCCTGCGGTGTCGGTTCGGTTGGAGTGGTCACACCTCTCAGGCCGCCAAGATGGGCGGCACCTCTTCGCCCGCACGCGGGGGCGCCGGGGGAGTGCCGTCGCCGAACGGGCGCCCGCCCAGGTCTTCGCGGCCGTGCGGCGTGAGCCAGCCGCGCGGGTCGGGGCCGAGAGGCACGATCCCGGTCGGGTTGATGTCGCTCTGCACGATGTAGTAGTGCCGCTTGATCTGCTCGAAGTCGATGGTGTCGCCGAAGCCGGAGGTCTGGAAGAGGTCGCGGGCATAGGCCCAGAGCGCCGGCATCTCGTCGAGCTTGTTGCGATTGCACTTGAAGTGGCCGTGATAGACGGCATCGAAGCGGGCGAGCGTCGTGAACAGGCGGATGTCGGCCTCGGTGATGGTGTCGCCGACCAGGTAGCGCTGCGTCTCGAGTCGATGCTCGAGCCAGTCGAGCCGGTCGAAGAGGCGCGTGTAGGCGCGTTCGTAGCTGCCCTGCGACCCGGCGAAGCCTGCCCGGTAGACGCCGTTGTTGACGTCGCGGAAGATCACCTCGGCGACGTCGTCGATCTCGTCGCGGAGGTGCACGGGGTAGAGGTCGGGCGCGCCATCGCGGTAGAACCCCTCCCACTCGGTGGCGAAGTCGAGGGTGATCTGCGGGAAGTTGTTCGTGACGACCTTGCCGGTCGGGATGTCGACGATCGCCGGCACCGTGATGCCGCGCGGGTAGTCGGGCGTGCGCTTGAAGAACGCCTCCTGCAGCCAGTGGATTCCGAGCACAGGATCGAGGCCGCCCGGGTCGAGATCGAAGGTCCAGCTGCGCGCGTCGTGCGTCGGGCCCGGCAGCCCGAGCGAGATGGCATCCTCGAGGCCGAGCAGCCGACGCGAGATGACAGAGCGGTTCGCCCAGGGGCAGGCGCGGGCGGCGACGAGCCGGTAGCGGCCGGCTTCGACGGGCCACCCGTCGACCGCGTCGCGGGTGATGCGGTCTTCGATGTAGTTGGTGTCGCGGGTGTACTCCTGGCCGGGGGTGACGTAGCTGCCCGGGGTGCTCTCACTCGTGTCGCTGGTCGCCTGATCGCTCATGCCGCTCACCCTACTTCGCGCGCCTCGTGGTGGCCGGGCGACGGCCGGCCGTAGGCCCGCGATTCGGACATCGCGACGCGACGCAGTGGCTTGTCCGAACGCCGGGCGAGCGGCATGGCCTCACCCTACGAGGTCGGCGTCGGCGTCGGCGCCCGCGTCGCCCAGGGCGCCGGTTTCGAGGCGGCCCGCCTTCCAGTCGCGCCAGAGCGTCTTGAGATCCCACGCGTTCTCGGCCTCGAGCGAGATGCCCCGCTCGCCGGTGCGACGGGTTCGGCCCTGGATCAGCATCAGCTTGGTGCCGAAGAGCAGCGACCCGGCTCGCTGTTGCGCCTCTTCGAAGAAGGTGGAGTCGGAGCACCCCGAGCCGTCGTCGAGACTGATGAACACGACGCGCTTGCCGCTCTTCATCGGCGGGGTCTGCGTGGCGATGCGGATGCCGGCGACGAGCACCCGTGTGCCGTTCCAGTGGTCGCGAAGGTCAGCGGCCCGCGTCACCCCGAGGGCGTCGAGCATCGGGCGGTAGCTCTCGACGACATGCTCGGACACCTCCATCGAGAGGATGTCGAGCTCGTCGCTGACCCGCTCGCGCGTCGACACGTCGGGCGTGCCGACCGGCACCGATGCGGACTCGTCGACGTCGAAGTCGAGCTGGTTGTCAGCATCCTCGGTCTTCGGCCTGGTGGTGCGGCCGATCAGCTGGCGCACCCGCGCCACCACGTCGCCGCGGGTGCGGCCGGGCCCCGCCACCGAATCGAGAGCACCCACCTGCGCCAGCCGCAGCAGCAGCCGCCTGGACGGAGTCGCCCGCTGGTAGAAGTCGGCGATCGACGTGTAGGGGCGGTTCTCGATGACGCGGGTGAGCTCGTTCTCGCTGATGCCCTGCACATCGATCAGCGACAGCCGGATGCCGAGGTCGCCGGGATACGAGCGCGCGATCGGCGTGCGCGGGGGCCTGACCCGCTCGACGTGGAAGACCTCGTCGGAGGCGTTGACGTCGAGCGGCAGCACCGGGATGCCCATGCGGCGCGCCTCGGTGAGCAGCAGCCGCTTCGGATACATGCCGGGGTCGTGGGTCAGGATGCCGGCGAGGAACTCGGCCGGGTAGTGCGTCTTGAGCCACGCGCTCTGATACGTCGGCAGGGCGAACGCCGCCCCGTGCGCCTTGCAGAACCCGAACGACCCGAAGCCCTTCAGCACCGCCCAGATGCGATCGATCTCTTTGTCGGTGTACCGCCTGCGACCTTTCTCGTCGACGTTGGCCTTGGTCTTCTGTCTGAACTCGTCTTCGAGGTCGTCGCGCTTGGTCATCTGCCGACGCATCTCGTCTGCCTCGGCCAGCGAGATGCGCATCGTGGCATGCAGGATGCGAAGGACGTGCTCGTGGTAGATCACCACCCCGTAGCTGTCCTGGAGGAACGGTGCGAACGACGGGTGCACGTAGTCGGCCTGCTGGAAGCCGTGCTTGGTGTCGAGGTAGGGCGCGATCATGTTGCCCTTCATCGGCCCGGGGCGGAACAGCGAGATGTCGGCGATGAGGTCTTCGTAGAGGTCGGGCTGCATCTTGCCGATCAGCTCGCGCTGGCCGGGGCTCTCGATCTGGAACATGCCGAGCGTGTGCGTGGTGCGGATCGCCTCGAAGGTCGGCTCGTCGTCGTGGGGGATCGCGTCGAGCTCGATGCGGCCCTCTCGATTGATGTAGGGCACGTCGATCGGCAGGGCGCCGGCGACCGCGGTGCGGGGCCCGTTGACCCGCTCGATCTCGTCGAGCGCGAACGCCAGCGACGACTGCATGCGAACGCCCAGCACGTCGAGCTTCAAGAGCCCCGCGTCGTTCATGTCGTGCTTGTCGAACTGGCTCATCGGCAGGCCCATGCCGCTCGGCTGCACCGGGGTCATGCTGAGCAGGTCGGAGTCGCCCAGGATCACCCCGCACGGGTGCATCGAGATGTGCCGCGGCAGGCGGTCGAGACGCTCGGTGAGGTCGACGAGCAGGTTGATCTGGTCGTTCGTCTTGACGAGCTGGGCGATCTCGCGAAGCTCGGGCTTCTCGTCGAGGGCCTGCCGCATGTCGCGGGCGTTGGAGCGCCAGACGTTGTTCGCGACCAGGTCGATCTGGTGCTCGTCGAGCCCGAGGGCGAGCCCCGCGTCGCGCACGGCACCGCGCCCGCGGTAGGTCGACTGCATCGACATCAGCGTGACCCGGTTGCTGCCGTAGCGGTCGAAGATCGCCCGGTAGACCTCGTGCCGCCTCGCCGACTCGACGTCGATGTCGATGTCGGGGAGGGTCTCGCGCTTGTTGCCGAGGAAGCGCTCGAACAGCAGGTCGTGCTCGAGCGGGTCGACGTTCGAGATGCGCAGCAGGTAGGTGACGAGGCTGCCGGCACCCGAGCCCCGGGCGGCGTTGCGGACCCTCATCTCGCGCATCATCTTCGACACGTCGGCCACGGTCAAGAAGTAGCCCGCGAAGCCGAAGCCCGTGATCGTCTGCAGCTCGTCTCGCATCCTGCGCTCGATCTGCTCGCGCTTCGACATCGACACGTCGCCGAAGCGCTCGGTGATGCCCGCCTCGGCGCGCCGCTGCAGCACCACGTTGGGGTCGCCCTCGACGCCGATCGCGCTGAGCTCGGGCACTTTCGCACGGCGCCAGCCGAGATCGCCGTCGGGGTCGAGGCGGCAGCGGTCGGCCAGCTCTTCGGTCGCGCGCAGCATCGCCTCGGCGGCACTGCGGTCGAGCGACGACGAGCCGGCGATCTGAAGGGCGAGCTCGCGCATCTCGCCCGGGCCCTTGAGCCAGGCCTGCGCATTGGGCTGGGGGAGGAACGTGCCGAGGGCCTGGAGGTGACCTGCCGCATCGAGCACGTCGGCAGTGACGGCGCCGTCGGGGTCTCGGTAACGCACGGCATTGGTCAGGATCGCGGGCACCCCGGTCTGGTCGGCCAGCTCGAGCATGCGGCTCGCATGGCGGAGGCTCCGGCTCTCGCCCGGCTCGGTGAAGTGGCAGACCACCTCGATGACGATGCCGCCCGGCACCATGGCGCACCAGTCGGCCAGCAGAGCCAGGGCGACGGAGTGCTCGCCCCGGGCCACCGCGCGGCCCACGTCGGAGTCCGGGCCGAGAAGGACGGTGCCGGTCGCCCCGTCTTCGCCGACGAGGAAGGCCCGGATGCGCGAGTGGGCGATCGTGGCGACACTGTTGGCACTGCCCGAGACCTTTCGGGTGGCCCGGCCGTGGGCAGCGCTGATGAGGCGGCACATCGACGCCCAGCCGGCCCCGTCGATGCGGCCGTGGGCGAGCACCACGACCCGATCGGTCTCGGCGGCGGTGCGCTGACGGGTGGTGCTCGACGACGCGGTCGCCTCGGGGGAGACCCCGAGCTCGACCCCGACGATCGGGTCGATGCCCGCCACCTTGCAGGCGTTGATGTGGCGGATCGCGCCGTACAGGCCGTCGCGGTCGGTGATCGCGGCTGCATCGGCCCCGTGGGACGCAACGTGGCCGGCCAGTTCGAGCGGCGACGCGGTGCCGAAGTGGGCACTGAACGAGGAGGCGACGTGCAAGTGGGTGAACGACACCGCGTCTCCGATCCGTTCGAACGTGTGTTCGAACAGTGTAGGTCACCACGCGGGAGTACGCTCGACGAGGCAACGTGGCCTTCTTCGCGCCCGTGCCTTCTGCGACACGCATTGTCGACATCCGGGGAATGCTTCCTGTGCCGGCGCGTTGACCCTCGTGGCCTCCACTCCTGAAAGGACCCCATGAACATCCGCACGCGTCTCGAGCTGTCCATCCGATGACCGAGACGAGCACACTCATCATCCTCGGCGCCTCCGGTGACCTCACCGAGCGCCTCCTCCTCCCCGGCCTCGCGAGCCTGCTGAAGAGCGACCGCGGCGTCGACGTCAAGCTGATCGGCACCGGCCGCAGCGCACGCAGCCCGAAAGAGTGGGACGACGTCGTCAAGACGGCGTTCAACGGCGACGCCGGCAGCGACCTCGCCAAGCGCACCCTCGCCTCCAGCGAGTACATCCAGGGCGACCCGACCGACTCCGCGCACCTCGAGAAGCTGTTCGAGGCCTCCGAGGGCGAGCCGGTCATGTACTTCGCCCTCCCGCCCGCGATCTCGGTGAAGGTCATCAAGGCCCTCGAGAAGATCACCGTGCCCGACGGCCTCCGCCTCGCGCTCGAGAAGCCCTTCGGCAACGACGAGGAGGGCGCGCGCGACCTCAACGCCGAGCTCCTCAAGGTCGTCCCCGAAGAGCGCATCCACCGCACCGACCACTTCCTCGGTCGCTCGACGGTGCTCGACATCATCGGCCTCCGCTTCGCCAACCGCCTCTTCGAGCCGGTCTGGAACAGCGACAACATCGAGAAGGTCGAGATCTTCTACGACGAGATCCTAGGGCTCGAGGGTCGCGCGCAGTACTACGACAAGGCCGGCGCCCTGATCGACATGATCCAGAGCCACCTCCTGCAGATCCTGGCGGTCATCGCGATGGACGCCCCGGCGTCGATCGACGCCGTCGAGCTCCGCAGCGAGATCGCCCGCGTCCTCCGCGCCACCTGGGTGAAGGACGGCGACCCCGTCACCTCCAGCCGCCGCGGCCAGTACACCGCCGGCACCATCGACGGCAAAGACGTGCCGTCGTACTCCGACGAGGACGGCGTCGACAACGCGCTGCAGACCGAGACGCTGGCCGAGGTCGAGTTCGAGATCAAGACGCGCCGCTGGGCCGGCGTCCCCTTCATCCTGCGCTCCGGCAAGGGCATGGAGAAGATCCGCAAGGAGGTGCTGATCACCTTCAAACCGGTGCCGGTGCTCCCCGCGGGTCTCAAGGGCGCGTCGACCCCCGACACCCTGCGCATCGAGATCAGCCCCGAGACCCTCGAGCTCGGCGTCACGACCAACGGCAAGGGCAATCCGTTCTCGCTCGAGAAGTCGATCCTCAAGACCGACCTCGGCAAGCCCGAGCTGACCCCCTACGGCGAAGTGCTCTCGGGCATCTTCCACGACGACCCCACGCTCTCGATTCGCGGCGACGTCGCGGAGCGCTGCTGGGCCATCGTGGCGCCGGTCATCACCGCATGGAAGTCCGACATGGTGCCGCTCGAGAAGTACGCCGCCGGCTCCTCGGGACCTGCCGAGTGGACCACCTCGAAAGAAGCGTAAGCCACTGGCTCCGGCCAGGCTCCGCTAGCCCGAACGCCCTCCACGCTGCTGCGCGGGGGGCGTTCTGCGTTGCGGGAGGGAATTGCGGCGTCAGAACCACGTGAGGGAGGAAGCCGTTCGGAAGGAGGGCACCGTTCGGGAGGGAATGCGCGATTCCGTTCCTCCTGAGCGGGTTGGATGCGAGTGTTTTCCTCCCTACGCGCGACGAAACCGGATCCATTCCTCCTCGCGCGTCAAGACTCCCTTCGGAAAATCACGATCCTCTCTGAACTGTGCGCGAGGATCCTCCCCAACGGCATCGACGACGCCCTGACAGGCGCGGCCTTCGCGACAGTGGGGCGAGGTCAGCTGCTCTTCGTGCGATCAGCCCCGAGGTCGTCACCGTACCGATCGGGCGGGCCGCCGGCGGCGGCGACGTCGGTCACGGTGCCGCCGCCGTCGGTCATGTTCGAGCGCGACCCCGTCGCAGGATCATCGCTGCGCGGGTCGTGCTGGCTGGCGGGCTTCGAGTCGTCGTGCGGGTGCGTCTGGCTGGCGAGGCGTCGCCCGCGGTTGCCGCGCGAATGGTCGAGGGCTGCCTCGATGGCATCCGCCGCGCGCACGAGCGCGAGGTGCGACAGAGCCTGGGGCGTGTTGCCCGCGTGATGGCCGGTCGCGACCTCGATCTCTTCGGAGAGCATGCCGACGTCGTTGCGGTAGCCGACCAGGCGGTCCATGAGCTCGGTCGCGTCGTCGATCCTGCCCGAGCGCGCGTACTGCTCGGCCAGCCAGAACGAGCAGGTGAGGAAGGGGTTCTCGGTGCCGGTGAGGCCGTCGACTCCCGACTCGGTGCGGTAGCGCACGAGCAGGCCGTCTTTCAGCAGGCCGCCTTGGGAGACATCAGCCTCGATGGCCGCCACTGTGCCGAGCATGCGCGGATCGTGCGCGTCGACGTAGCCGACCTGCGAGAGCTGCAGCAGCGAGGCGTCGACCTCGTGCGACCCGTACGCCTGCGTGTAGGTGTTGCGCTCTTTGTCGAAGCCGTTGGTCTCGATCTCGTCGCGGACCTTCTCGCGCAGCGCCATCCAGCGGTCGACGGGGCCCTCGAGGTGGAACTGCTGCACGCCACGCACCGCCCGGTCGAGGGCGGCCCAGATCATGACGCGCGAGTGCGTGAAGTGCTGGGCCGGCCCGCGGATCTCCCAGATGCCGTTGTCGGGGCGGTCCCAGTTGTCTTCGACGTACTGCATGAGAGCGCGCTGCAGCGCCCACGAGTCGGCGCCCTCTTCGACACCGAGCTCGCGCGCGTCGTGGAGGGCGACCATCACCTCGCCGAAGACGTCGCCCTGGTATTGCGTGTAGGCGCCGTTGCCGGTGCGCACCGGCTTCGAGTCGCGGTAGCCGGGCAACTCGTCGATGGTGTTCTCGAGCAGATAGCGTTCGCCACTCAGGCCGTACATGATCTGCACGTCGGCCGGGTCGCCGGCGATCGCCCGCAGCAGCCAGCCGCGCCAGCCGGCGGCCTCGTCGGCGAAGCCGTGCAGGATCAGCGCCTGGAGGGTCATCGAGGCGTCGCGCAGCCAGACGTAGCGGTAGTCCCAGTTGCGGCTGCCGCCGAACTGCTCGGGGAGGCTCGTCGTGGCCGCGGCGACGATGCCGCTGGTGTCTTCGTGGGTGAGTGCGCGAAGCAGCAGCAGAGACCGGTGCACCTCTTCGTCGTAGGTGGCGGGCGCGTCCGAGTGGGAGGCCCACTCCTGCCACCACGCCACCGTCTCGTCGATGCGCTTGCCCGCGTCGATCGGGGCCGGCGGCTCGCGATGCGAGGGGTACCAGGTGAGGGAGAGGTCGACCGTCTCCCCCTCCTGCACCTCGAACGTCGCCTGGTGCGTGTGGTCGGAGGCGGTGAGCCGCGGCCCGCGCACGATCACGGCGTCGGGGCCGGCGATGGCGATGAGCGAGCCGTAGCGGTGCGCGTTGGCGGGGTCTTCAGTCGAGACGGAGGCGTTCGCGCTCCAGTCGTCGAGGGCGTCCTCGTCGGTCTGACGGATCCAGGGGATCGCCGTCGTGTACGCGAAGCGGATGCGCAGGTCTTCGACCATCGTGACGGTGCCCGAGATGCCCTTGACGCGCCGCACCACGTCCGCCCGGCGGTCGCCGTAGGGCATCGTGTCGATCACCTCGACCTCGCCGGTGGGCGTCGTCCACGTCGTGACCAGCACGAAGGTGTCGTCGATGTAGTGGCGGGTGGAGGTGGCGTTCGCGTCTTTGGGCGCCACGAGCCACCGCCCGGAGTCGTCGGTGCCGAGAAGCTTCGCGAACATCGACGCGGAGTCGAACCGGGGCAGGCAGAGCCAGTCGATGCTGCCGTCTTTTCCGACGAGAGCGGCCGTGTGGCAGTCGCCGATCAGTGCATAGTCTTCGATCGCGAGGGGCATGGCGCTCATCCAACCAGGCGAGTCGGTGGAACGGATGAAGGCGCGGCCAGGAACACCGGGCACCGCGACGTCACGCGAACAACTGCTGGTCGACCTGGTCGTCGAACACCCCGAGCAGCAGCCACTCGCCGGAGGCAGGATCGCGCGCGAGGTCGAACGTGCCGTCGACCCGGTGCGCGCCGTCGGTCAGCGGCAGCGCGTCGACCCGCCACACCGGCATCTCGACCAGATACCGCCCCTCGCCGCGGGGCGCCCTCGTGGCCGACCGCCACCAGTCGCGCCGGGTGACCCACACCTCGGGTGACGACACCACGCCGTAGACCACCCGCCGCCAGGTGAACCGCAGGGGAGCCCCGCCCTCGGTCGTCTCGACCGGAACCCGCTCGTCGATCTTCATGCTGACTCCGCCTTCATGTGCTCTGCCTCCAGGGTATTCGAAAGTATGTTCGAACACTATGGGCGGCCGCCGACATTCGGCGCGGCCTCAGCCACGGACTCCCGGTCCCGGTCTGAGCGCTCCCTTCTGGCCCCGTTCCGAACGGCGCAGGATCGAAGACATGAAGACGACAGCGCACACCATTCTCATCACCGGCGGCACCTCGGGCCTGGGCCTCGGCCTCGCCCAGCGCTTCCAGAAAGCGGGCAACAAGGTCATCGTCGCGGGGCGGCGCAGCGAGCTGCTCGACGAGATCGAGCGCGACAACGCAGGCACCGAGGCCTACCCGGCCATCGAAGGGCTTCAGCTCGACGTCGCCGACCCCGCGTCGATCGTGGCGGCGTTCACGGCGGTCACCACGTCGCATCCTGAGCTCGACGTCGTCGTCACGATGGCCGGCATCATGGAGCCCGAAGACCTCCACACGGCCGACTTCCTGGCCACCTCCGAGCGCATCGTCGCCACCAACCTGCTCGGCACGCTCCGCACCGTGGCCGCGTTCACCGAGTTCTTACAGCAGAAGCCCGACGCCGCCATCATGACCGTCTCGTCGGGGCTCGCGTTCGTGCCGCTCGCCGTGACGCCCACGTACAACGCGACGAAGGCCGCCGTGCACTCGTTCACCGAGTCGCTGCGCCTGCAGCTCGACGGCACCTCGGTCGAGGTGCTCGAGCTGATCCCGCCGGCTGTCGCCACCTCGCTGATGGGCCAGGATCAGGACACCTCCGGCGGCCCGATGCCGGTCGACGAGTACCTCGACGAGGTCATGTCGATCCTCACCGACCGCCCCGACGAGAAGCACGTGATGGTCGAGCGCGTGAAGTTCCTCCGCAACGCCGAGGTCGAGGGCCGCTACGACGACGTGCTGCAGATGCTCGCCGGTCGAGGTCACTGACCTCTCCTCCCCAGGCGCCGGTCCCGGGGCGGTTCTCCACAGGAGGCCGCCCCGGGCCGGCGCTTCGTCGTGCCGTCGGGCATGGTCGCAGGATGCCACCCGGTCGCCTCGAACCCCACCCCGCCCTTCTCGTCACGCCGACGTTCGACGACACGGCCGTGCGCCGCGCTGCGGCCCGCGGCGAGCTCGTCCGTGTCGTCGCCGGCCGCTACGTGCGGCGCGAGCACTGGGGCGCCTTCGACGCGCGCGAGCGGCACGCGATGCTCTGCCTCGCCGCCATCTCGCGCCTCTCGGCCCCCGTCGTGCTCTCGCACGCCTCCGCGGCGGCGCTCTGGGGCCTGCCGCGACTCGGCCCCTGGCCCGCGCGGGCGCACGTCACCGACCCCGCCCTGTCTCACGCGACCACCACGCGGTACGCCTCGTGGCACGTGGGTGCGCTGCCGCCTGGCGACGTGACCACGTCTCACGGCGTTCGCGTGACGACTCCCGAGCGCACGGCCCTGGACCTCGCGTCGACGACGACCTTCCGCCAAGCTGTCGTCTCACTCGACCACTGCCTCAGGACATCACTGGTGACGAACGACGAACTGCTGCTGCGGCTTGCTTCGAAGGGCACGATTCACGGTCGAGCGAAGGCGCTTCGAGCCATCGAGTTCGCCAACGCCAAGGCGAATCGGCCTGGCGAGTCACTCAGCCGGGTGGTCATCCACGAGTCCGGCCTCGTGGTGCCCGACCTGCAGCATCCCTTCACCGGCCTGTTCGGGCAGAGCGCCGACGTCGACTTCTTCTGGGAGCGAGAGGGGATCGTGGGGGAGTTCGACGGCGAGACGAAGTACCGCGACTCCGGCCGGTGGTCCGGGCTGCCGCCGGAGGAAGTCGTCATCCGCGAGAAGGATCGCGAGAACTGGATTCGGGCTCAGCCGGAAGTCCGCGGCTTCATCCGCTGGACATGGCGCGACGCCTTCGCCCGCGGCCGCCTCGCTCGGCTTCTGCTGGACAGGGGTGTCCCGCTCGAGTCCGGTCGATTTCGGTCAAAACGGTCGGTTTAAACCGACCGTTTTGACCGAAATCGACCGGAGTCGGGGCCCGCCCCGTGGGGCGGGGCGGGCTAGAGGTGCGGCATGGCGGCAGCCATGGCCGCCGCGGAGGAACGCGTCACGCCCGCGGCATCGGCGTGCGAACGCCAGCCGGCGACCGCGGCCCGCACCTCGTCGACGACCATCGAGGCCCCGGGCACGAGATGCCGGTCGGCCACCGCCATGAGGTCGGCGCGGTCGATGTCGCGGAAGCGGCCGTTGACGCTCATCAGGTGCTGGTACGTCCACTGCCCGTTCGGGTTGAAGGCGAAGGTGACGTCGTAGGCGGGCGCGAGCCCCCAGGATCCTGACGCAGAAGGCCCTGGCAGAAGGAACGAGAAGTTCTTCGTGTGGTCGTCGCAGTTCGCAGCCAGCACGTTGAACACCATGCGCCGGAAAGCCTGCTCGCGGGCATCGGGCCCGAGGCTGAGGGCCTCGATGGCCTGGAAGTACTGGGAGTAGTCGTGCGTCTGCCGCTGCCGGAAGTCGAGGTGGGCGAGGCCGCACAGCGTCAGCGCGTGCACCTTCGCCCCGTCGGATGCGCGGTCGTACCGCTTCGTCATGAAGTGCGCGCGGCCGTTCTCTTCGAGCAGGCGGCACTCGGTCATGTCGAGCCCGGCCTCGCGGGCCATCAGCGAGTAGGCGTACTCGACGCGCCCGTACTCACCGCCCGAACCGAGCTCGGCATCGCGCCCGACGCCGTCGAGCTTGATCAGCCAGAACTCGAAGCCCTGGTCGGCCGGCAGCTGGCCCGAGCGGATCTCGCCGGTGGCCGGGTTCCAGGCGATGACGGCCTTCGCGCGCGCCCCGCCGGCCGAGGTGCCGACCTGGATGAGGCTCTGGATCGCCGCCTCGGTCTCGCGGTCGCCCGCGAACCGCTCGTCGAGCACGCTGCGGGCCCCCTCGACGAGTGCGCTCATCTCGACGGCGGAGGCCACTCGCTGCCGCGGGCCCCGTGACGGGCGGAACTCGAGGGCGCCCATGGCGCGGCTTGCCATGTAGGCGAGGCGGTCGAGCGGGGTGACGTCGTTCTGCCGGATGCCCTGCCGGGCGAGCCACGCGTCGATGATGGCGTTGCCGAAGTCGTCGGGGAGGGCGTCGGCGAGCAGGGCGGGCAGCCGATGGTAGGTCGCCTCGGGGAGGGCCGGGTAGACGTGCCGCCGCCGGCTGATCGGCATCTCGAGGGGCGCCAGCTCGATGCCGCGGGCGACCCAATCGGGGTAGTACTCGAACACGTAGGCGCCGAGCCGCGGGTCGGGTGCGACGGCTCCGACACGGAGGCCCCAGGCAGTGACTTCGGCGGCGGCGACCGGCGTGTAGGCCATCAGACGCTCTTTCGCGGGCGGTAGACGCGACGGCGGGGCGTCTCGGCCTGCCCGCGCAGCACGTCGAGGGGGCTGACCGTGGGCTCGGGCGCCAGGGTGTCGAGCCAGGAGGCCGCGTCGAGGGCGCGCAGGATGCGAACGAGGGTGCGCAGAGTGCTGCCCCGCCCGTTCTCGAGGTTCTTGAGCGAGGAGAGGCTGACGTCGGCGAGCCGGGCGAGCGACTGCTGGTCGGAGCCGTGCTCGAGACGGAGCGACCGCACCTGGGCGCCCAACCGCGACTCCCACTGGTCTGTGGCGACATCGATGTTCTCTACAAAGGGCATGAAAACAACTTTAGCAGGCCATGGTGCCTTCAGTAGTGTCAAATCCAACTATTATAGATGAACTACTTCGTCGACTCGGAGACGAGCCCCTTCGCCACGAGTTGATCCCAGAGCCCGGCACCGTCGGGTGCGTACAGCCAGGGCACATTCGTGGTCCGCTCGTGCTCTTCGCCGCGCGATCGGCCACCGGCGAAGACCGCCTCGCTCGACGAGAGCTGGCGGATCGCGACGGCCTCGACGTTGTCGGGGTGTTCGCGGAGGAACTCGCCGTAGAGCTCTTCGTCGTGCTGCCCGTCGTCTCCGACGAGGAGCCACTTGAGATCGGGGAACTCGGCGGCCAGGCGGCGCAGCGACTGCTCTTTGTGCAGTCGGCCGCTGCGGAACCAGCGGTCGTGCGTGGGGCCCCAGTCGGTCAAGAGCAGTGGGCCCTGGGGGTAGAAGTTGCGGGTCAGGAATCGCGAGAGGGTCGGGGCGACGTTCCAGGCGCCGGTCGAGAGGTAGACCACCGGGCAGCCCGAGTGGGTCGTGCGCAGGCGCTCGTAGAGCACGGCCATGCCGGGCACGGGGCGCCTGGCGTGCTCGTCGAGCACGAAGGTGTTCCAGGCCGCGAGCAGCGGGCGGGGGAGAGCCGTCACCATCACGGTGTCGTCGATGTCCGAGATGATGCCGAAGCGCACGGTCGGGTCGATCACGAAGATGGGCGCCTCGACCTCGAGCGAGCCCTCGGTGCGAAGCGTGATGGTGTGCCAGCCAGGCGACAGGTCGACCTCGACCCGGGCGTCGACGACACCGCCGCGGTCAGCCGTGACGGGGTGCGTGACCCCGTCGATGACGGCCTCGACGACCACGGCGTCGATCGGCACGCTGGTGAAGCTGCGCCAACCGCGCACGTGCGTGTGCTCGTTCGACCGGCGCTCGCCCTCCTTCGTGAGCAGGACGCGGCAGAGGATGCGGATCCACCCCGGCCCGCCGTAACCCGAGTACGGCACGATGGTCGGGATCTGACCCCGCCGCCGGGCGTTGCGCTCTCGGAAGGCGTGCAGCGCGTCTTCTATGCGAGCGGCGCGGTGGAGCATCGGCTCCACGCCGCTGCCGACGACGCCGGAGGGCGCGTAGGTCTTACGGGAACCCAGCATCCGATCATTGTGGCACGCCCACCTCGGCCACCCGCCGAAATGAGCACCGCTCGGCGTGCTGCAGCGATTCGCCCGACACGCCCTCGAGCAGGTCGGCGTCGCCTTCCGTCTCGGGGTCGAGCCAGTCCTCCATCAGTTCGGCCCCGACGAGCACCGGCATCCGCGGGTGGATCTCGGCGAGGGGCCCGGACGAGTCGCGCGTGAGCACCGTGGTCGACAGAACCCAGCGCGCAGGATCCGACGCCGGCCTGGCCGGGTCACGCCACCACTCGTACAGCGCCGCGAAGAGCATGAGCTCACCCTCGGGCAGGGTCACGTACATCGGCGCCTTGGAGCCGTCCGGCTCGTCGGCCCATTCGTAGTACCCGGACGCGGGGATCACCGCCCGCCGACTGACGACCGCATCGCGGAACGTGGGCTTCTCGGCCGCCGTCTCGATGCGCGCATTGAACGCCTTCGCCCCCACGCGCGGGTCGTCCGCCCACGACGGAACGAGACCCCAGCGGGCCGCCGCCAGCCGCCGCACCGGAGGGCCGCCGGCGTCGTCGCCGCGCGGTGCGGCGTCGACGAGGAGACTCACCGGGGCAGTCGGAGCGATATTCCAGGAAGGCTCTGGAAGAGTGTCTCCCGTCACGTCCACGTCGAAGAGGGCCACCAGGTCGCTCGAGGCGCGCGACATCACGAATCTTCCGCACATGACCGTCAGTCTTCCAGCGGTCGCCGACACTCGCGTCGGTGAAACGGAGCGTGTCGTCGCAATCGCAAAAGGAGAACCCTTGCTCGTCACCGAGGTCAATGAAGCACTGCCCGGGGGATCATCACTACTGCGCAACGAGCCCGTCCAGGCCCGTAGCTCTGCGCGGCTCACCGGACTGCTCGATGCCGCGGCGTCGATCATCGACGAGATCGGGTTCGAGCGCCTCACCACGGCGATGGTCGCCGAGCGCGCCGGCGCGTCGATCGGCACCGTCTACCGGTACTTCCCCGACCGCATCGCCGTGGTCGAGGCCCTGGCCGTGCGGGGCGCGCAACGCTTCGTCGACCGCGTGTCGGTCGACGTCTCGGAGCGCGACATCACACGCTGGGCCGACTCGATCGACATCGTGATCGACGCCCTCGTCGAGATGTACCGCACCGAGCCGGGCTTCCGGGCCATCCGCTTCGGCGACTCCGAGACGGCCGACAAAGCCCTGACGGCCGACACTCGGCGACCGCTCGCCGAGCAGCTGACCACGTGCCTCGTCGACCGGTTCGGCATCGAGCGGACCGCCGACGTCGAGTTCGCGATCGAGGTGGCGACAGAGACGGGGAGTGCTCTCGTGGCGCGCGCGTTCTTCTCGGATCCTGCCGGCGACGCGCGCTTCATCGACCAGAGCCGCGCCCTGGTCTCGGGCTACCTCGACACGGCTCTGAACCACGCCCGCTGAATCCTTACGAGATCCTTCGGACTTCGTTACGTCGGATGGCCTCCGACTAACACCGCCGCTCGAACTGTGGTTCGCTTGACGCCCTGGCAAGTGTCGATTCGTGGATGTCACGAGGAATGAGCCACTCAATGATCGAATTCTCTTCCGTGACGAAGCAGTATCCTGACGGCACCCGAGCCGTCGAAGACTTCAGTCTCGTCATCCCCTCTCGCAAGACCACCGTCTTCGTCGGGTCGAGCGGCTGCGGCAAGACCACCATCCTCCGCATGATCAACCGCATGGTCGACCCGACCTCCGGCAGCATCCAGATCGACGGCAACGACATCGGCGGCCTCGAGGCGGTGGGCCTGCGACGCAGCATCGGCTACGTCATGCAGAACTCCGGCCTGCTGCCGCACCGCAAGGTCGTCGACAACATCGCGACCGTGCCGATGCTCAAGGGCGTCAAGAAGAAAGAGGCCCGGATCAAGGCGCTCGAGCTGATGGACACCGTGGGCCTCGACCGCGCCTTCGCCGAGCGCTACCCGAGCCAGCTCTCGGGCGGTCAGCAGCAGCGCGTCGGGGTCGCGCGCGGCCTCGCCGTCGACCCCAACATCCTGCTCATGGACGAGCCGTTCGGCGCCGTCGACCCGCTCGTGCGCTCCGACCTTCAGGAGGAGCTGATCCGCCTGCAGCGCGACCTCGACAAGACGGTCGTGTTCGTCACCCATGACATCGACGAGGCCTTCTATCTCGGCCACCAGGTCGTGATCCTGAAGAAGGGCGGCCACATCGCCCAGGTCGGCACACCCGCCGAGATCCTCTCGAACCCCGCCGACGACTTCGTCGCCACCTTCATCGGGGCGAACCGCGGCAAGCGCGCCCTGCACATCGAAGAGACCCCGACGGGCTCGATCCTCGTCGACGACGACGGGCGCCCCGCCGGCACCCTGACGGGCTCGGTGCCCACCGTCCGCGCGGGCGGGGCAGCGGGCGGCGACCGGTGAGCTGGGTCCTGTCGAACGTCGGCTACGTCGGCTCGGCCTTCCTGGCCCACCTCGAGCTCAGCATTCCGCCGATCGTGCTCGCCTTCGTCATCAGCGTGCCGCTCGGATGGGTTGCCAACCGCTATCGCATCTTCCGCGGCACGATGCTCACCGTGGCCGGCCTGCTCTACGCGATCCCCTCGCTGCCTCTGCTCGTGGTGCTGCCCCTCATCATCGGCACGCCCATCCAGAGCCCAGTCAACGTCATTGTGGTACTGACGCTCTACGGCATCGCGCTCATGGTGCGGAGCGTGGCCGACGCGCTCGAGTCCGTCGGCCCCGACATCGCGCAGTCCGCCACCGCCGTGGGCTTCAGCCCGTGGGGGCGCTTCTGGGCCGTCGACTTCCCCCTGGCGGGCCCGGTGCTTCTCGCGGGAATGCGGGTGGTGGTCGTGAGCACGGTCAGCCTCGTCACGGTGGGCGGCGTGCTCGGGATCCCCGGTCTCGGCGCCCTGTTCACCGACGGCCTGCAGCGGGCGATCATCGCGGAGATCGTGACCGGCATCGTCCTCACCGTCGCACTGGCACTCGTGCTCGACTACCTCCTGGTGCTGCTCGGTCGCCTCCTCATGCCGTGGACCCGCGCGACACGGACTCCGACGGCACGCGCCGCACGCCGGATCCTGGTGGCCTCGTGAACTTCGTCGGCAGCGCTCTGCAGTACATCTTCACGCCCGGCAACTGGGCGTCGACGGTCGCCAATCCCATCGGCGCCCGACTCGGCGAACACCTCTGGTACACGCTTCTCTCCCTCGCCATCGCGACGGTGATCGCCATGCCGATCGGCCTTCTCATCGGCCACACCGGTCGAGGCCGACAGGTCGCCGTGCTCGTCTCGGGAGGCGCTCGGGCGCTGCCGACGCTCGGTGTCATCACACTTCTCGCCGTCATCATCGGTGTGGGTCTCCGCGCACCGCTCATCTCTTTCGTGATCCTCGCCATCCCGTCGATCCTTGCCGGCGCCTACTCCGGGCTCGAGGCCGTCGACCGGCAGACGGTCGACGCCGCGCGAGCGATGGGCATGACCGAGTGGCAGATCCTCACACAGGTCGAGGTGCCCCTCGGGCTCCCTCTCATCATCGGCGGGCTCCGGTCGGCGACGCTTCAGATCGTCGCCACGGCGACTCTCGCCAACTACGTGGGCGCCCTGGGTCTCGGGAGCTTCATCTTCCTCGGCCTCGGCAACAACGACTACACGACGATGCTCGTCGGCGCGATCCTCGTCGTAGCTCTGGCCATCGCATTCGAGATCGTGTACTCGGTCGTGCAACGCCTCGTCATTCCGGCCGGCGTCCGCGCCGGCCGCACACAGAACGTCCGCTCGCGATCAGCCCGGTCGCGAACGGTGGTGGGTTCCCCACTCCAGGAAGGAAACGAATCATGATCACAGCGAAGAAAGGCCGGCTGGCGCTCATCGGCGCCGTCGCGATCGGGGCCGTGGTGGCCTTGGCAGGGTGCTCGTCCAGCAGTCCGCTCAGTTCGGGCAGCGGTGGGGGAGGCAAGATCGTCGTCGGCTACCAGGCCTACTACTCCGACCAGATCGTCGCCGAGGCCTACGCCCAGGCCCTGACGAATGCCGGGTTCAGCGCGTCCACCAAGTCGAGCGGCCAGCGGTCCGCCTACCTGCCCGCCCTCAAGGCCGGCGGCATCAACGTCATCCCCGACTACTCGGGCGGTGCTCTGCAGTTCTACGAGCCCAGCGCCACCGCGCTCTCGGAGTCGCAGATCGAGACCGAGCTCAAGTCGAAGCTGCCGTCGAACCTCCGGATCCTGACCGCGGCGGCCGCGACCGACCAGGACACGTACAGCGTCACGAAGGCCTTCTCCGAGAAGTACGGCATCACGAGCATCGGCGACCTCAGCAAGTATCCCGGCACCGTCACAGTCGGGGCGAACGCCGAGTTCGCCACGCGCCCGTACGGCATCCCCGGGCTGAAGAGCGTCTACGGCGTGACCGGCACGGTCAAGGCGATCGCCGACTCGGGTGGCGCGAACACCGTCGCAGCGCTCAAGAGCGGCCAGGTGCAGGTGGCCGACATCTACACGTCGAGCCCCGCCATCAAGGCGAACGACTTCGTCGTGCTGAAGGATCCGAAGAACATGATCCTGCCGCAGAACATCATCCCCATCGTCGATAAGAACGTGAACTCCAAGGCAGCGGCCGTCATCAACAAGGTGCAGGCCAAGCTCACGCAGGACGAGCTCGTCAAGCTCAACGACGAGAGCGTGACCACCAAGGAGCAGCCTGCGACGACGGCCAAGAAGTTCTTGAAGAGTTCGGGCATCGTCAAGTAGCGTCGTCGAGAATTAGACAACACCTGTTTTTTTAGCACGGTTCGAAGGGCGGTCACGCGGGTAGAGGCACCCGCGAGGCCGCCCTTCGTCACGATTGACGCAGTATCTCGACGTCGAGACTCTCGGTGTCGAGAAATCCCTGCGTTCATCAGGGTTTTGGCAGGTTGTGCGCTCCGTTTGATCGTTTGTGCAGACCTACGCTCGACGAGTGAACGAAATCCTGAGCCCGCTGATCCTGTCGCGCTGGCAGTTCGGCCTCACGACGATCTATCACTTCCTGTTCGTCCCTCTGACGATCGGGATGGGATTCACCGTCGCCGTCTTCCAGACCGCCTGGTACCGCAGCGGCCGCGCCCACTATCTCCAGCTGACCAAGTTCTTCGGCAAGATCTTCCTGATCAACTTCGCCATGGGCACGGTCACCGGCATCGTGCAGGAGTTCCAGTTCGGCATGAACTGGTCGAACTACTCCCGCTTCGTCGGCGACGTCTTCGGCGCCCCGCTCGCCCTCGAGGGCCTCCTGGCCTTCTTCCTGGAGGCGACGTTCATCGGAGTGTGGATCTTCGGCTGGGATCGGGTGCCGAAAGGCATCCACTTGACGGCCATCTGGGGGGCCACCGTCGGCAGCGTCCTCTCGGCCTACTTCATCATCGCGGCGAACTCGTTCATGCAGAACCCGGTCGGCTATGAGATCGACAAGGCCACCGGCCGAGCGCAGCTGACCGACATCTGGGCCGTCCTCACCAACAAGGTCGCTCTCACGGCCACTCCGCACGCGCTGTTCGCCTGCTTCATGGTGACCGCCGCCGTGATCGTGGCGACCGCCGCCTGGCACCTGGCGCGTGGCCAGCACCTCGACACGATGCGCCCGGCCATGCGGTTCGGCCTCTGGATGATGGTGGCGAGCGGTGTGCTCACCCTCCTCTCGGGCGACCAGCTCGGCCTCGCGATGGTCGAGACGCAGCCGATGAAGATGGCTTCGGCCGAGGCGTTGTATCACACGGCCACCGGCTTCAACGCGTCGTTCTCGGTCTTCAGTCTCGGCACGCCGAACGGCTCGAGCGAGATCTTCAGCATCCGAGTGCCCTACCTCCTCTCCTTCCTGTCGACCCACACCTTTACCGGCACCGTCGAGGGCATCGACAACCTGCAGAAGCAGTACGTCGCCGCCTACGGGCCCGGCGACTACCACCCGATCGTCTGGATCACCTACTGGTCGTTCCGCTGGATGATGGGGCTCGGCATGATCGCGATCCTGATCTCGCTGCTCGGCCTCTTCGTCATGCGGAAGGGCCGCATGCCGAAGAGCAAGTGGATCTGGCGCGTCGGCACCTGGAGCTTCCCGCTGCCGATGATGGCCATGACCATCGGCTGGATCTTCACCGAGATGGGGCGGCAACCCTGGCTGGTCTTCGGCCTCTTGAAGACGAGCGCCGGTGTCTCGCCGGGCACGACCGGCATCGAGGTCTTGATCTCGCTGATCTTGTTCACGGCGATCTACGGCACCCTCGGCGTCGTCGAGTACCGGCTCATCATCAAGGCCGCCCAGAAGGGCCCGGACGAGCCGACGAAGGTCGACGAGATCACGGGCAAGCTCCTCCACGAAGCGACGGTGTACTGAGATGACGCTCCCCGATGTGTGGTTCCTGCTCATCGCCCTGTTCTTCACGGGCTACTTCGTCCTCGACGGGTTCGACTTCGGCGTCGGCATGTCGCTGCCCTTCCTGGGCCGCGACGACACCGACCGGCGGGTGCTGATCAACACGATCGGCCCGGTCTGGGATCTCAACGAAACCTGGGTCATCGTCGCGGGCGGCGCGCTCTTCGCGGCCTTCCCCGAGTGGTACGCGACGATCTTCTCCGGGTTCTACCTGCCGATGGTGTTCATCCTGCTGGCGTTGATTTTGCGCGGAGTCTCGTTCGAGTACCGCCATCAGCGGCCGGATCACCAGTGGAAGCGCAACTTCGACATCATGATCTTCGTCGGCAGCGTCGTGCCGGCCTTCCTCTGGGGCGTCGTCTTCGCGAACATCGTGCGAGGCCTCGCGCTCGACCACAACTTCGACTACATCGGCACTTTCTCGGGGTTGTTCAACGCCTACTCGATCGTCGGCGGGCTCGCGACGCTGATGCTGTTCTTCACGCACGGCGTCATCTTCGTGACGCTCAAGACCGACGGCGAGATCCGGGTGCGGGCACGCAGGCTGGCCGTCCGCTCGGGCCTCGTGACGGTCATCGTGGCGGGCGCCTTCCTGATCGCCACGTTCGTCGCCCACGGCAACAGCCTGTCGCTGTTCCTCTCGATCGGCGCCGTGGCGGCCCTGGTCATCTCCTCCGTCGCCAACCTCCGAGGCCGCGAGGGTGTCGCCTTCGCCTTCATGGCTGTCACGATCGCGTTCACGGTGGCCACGTTGTTCGGCACGCTCTTCCCCAACACCCTCGTGGCCACCAACGACCCGGCCAACACGATGACGATCGCCAACTCGTCGAGCGGGCACTACACGCTTGCGGTGATGAGCTGGATCGCGCTGATCTTCGTGCCGTTGATCCTCGCCTACCAGGGGTTCACGTACTACATGTTCCGGCGGCGCGTGACGCGCGCCCTGGTGAGTGCGGCGGCGCACTGACATGAGACCGCTCGATCCGCGGCTCGTCCGCTACGCCCGAACGGTGAAGTCGTTCCTCGCCGCCGGGGCGCTGCTGGGCCTCGTCCAGACCGCCCTGACGGTGGCGTTTGCCTTCTTCGTCGCGCAGGCGGTGGTCGTGGTCGTCGACCGGCACTCCGACCGGCTCGCACCGTACCTCGTCGGCCTCGCCGTCACGATCCTGCTGCGCAGCGCCGTCGGCTGGGCCCTCGAGGCGGTGGCCTCGCGCACGGCCGTGCGGGTCAAGAGCCAGTTGCGCTCGCGCGTGATCGAGAGCATCGTCTCGCGGGGCCACGCCTGGGTCGCGAAGCGCAACTCGGCCGCTCTGGCCACGCTGGTGGGGCCGGGTCTCGACGCGCTCGACGACTACTTCGCGAAATACCTGCCGCAGCTGATCCTGACAGCCCTGGCGACTCCGATCCTGGTCATCGTGATGTTCTCGCAGGATCTGCTGTCGGGCATCATCGTGGTGTGCTGCATCCCCGTGATCCCCGTCTTCATGGTCCTCATCGGCTGGACGACGCGCTCGGCGCAGGCACGGCAGTGGGATCGCCTGGCCCACCTCGCGTCGTCCTTCCTCGACGCCGTCAACGGCCTCTCGACCCTCAAGGTGTACGGGCGCGAGCGCCGTCAGGTGCGCAGGATCGGCGAGCTCACCGACGACTACCGAGTGCAGACCATGAAGGTGCTGCAGGTGTCCTTCCTCTCCGGCTTCGCGCTCGAGATGGCGGCGTCGCTCTCGGTGGCCATCGTCGCGGTGTTCATCGGCGTGCGACTGGTCTCGGGCAGCCTCGGCCTCGAGACCGGCCTGTTCCTCCTGCTCATGGCCCCGGAGGTCTTCCTGCCCCTCCGCCAGGTCGGGGCGCACTTCCACGCGGCCACCGACGGGGTGGCAGCAGCCGAAGAGGTCTTCGCCGTGCTCGACGAGAGCGCCCCCGCCGACGGGTCGCAGGATTCCACGGGGCCGGCACGCCTCGCCGCTGAGACTCCCAGCCCGGTCACCGGGCACGACGTGCTGCAGCTTCGCGCCGTGGCGATCGACTACGACGGCCTCCCCACCGTCGGCCCTCTCGATTTCGATCTGCCGGTCGGCCAGGTGACGGCCATCACGGGCCCCTCCGGCGTCGGCAAGACCTCGCTGCTCGGCGCCATCCTCGGCACGGTGGCCCTGCGCGGCGACATCGTCTGGCGCGACGCCGGCCGCCCGGTCGACGCCTCGGACGTCGCCTGGTCGGGCCAGCAGCCCGGCCTCCTGTCGGGCAGCATCGCCTCGAACGTCGCCCTCGGCGACGAGGTCGACGTGCCGGCGGTGCTCGACGCGCTGGCCACGGCCGGTGCGTCGAGCATCGACCCGGGCAGCGAGCTCGGGCCCGGGGGGACCGGCCTCTCGGGCGGGCAGGCCCAGCGGGTCGCACTCGCGCGGGCCCTCTATCGTCTGCGCCGCCCCGGCGTGCGGCTCCTCCTCGTCGACGAGCCCACCTCGGCCCTCGACCTCGAGTCGGAGCAGGTTCTCGTCGACGGGCTGCTGCGCGTGGCCGCGGGCGGGGTAGCCGTCGCCGTCGTGACGCACCGGCCGGGAGTGCAGTCGCGGGCCGACCGCACGGTCGTGATCGAGGCGGCGCCGCAGGGTGCTGCCGCAATCGAGGAGGCGGCGGTGATGAGCTCGTGAGCACTGGCATCCTGCAGCCGTCGGCCACGCCCTCGGCCGAAGCCACAGGCACAGGCACAGGCACAGGCACAGCCGCACCCGCCTCGCTGCTGCGAACCGCGCAGCCGCCGCTGAACCGCTCGTACCGCGGCAAGGCCACGGGGGCGCTCAGCGCCCTGAGCGGCATCGCCCTCATGGCAGTCTCGGCCTACCTCATCACTCGCGCCGCCGAGCAGCCCCCCATCCTCTTCCTCTCGATCGCCATCGTCTCGGTGCGCCTCTTCGCGCTCGCCCGGGCTTCCTTCCGCTATCTCGAGCGGCTGACCAGCCACGACGCCGCCTTCCGGCAGCTGGCAGTGGTGCGCACCGAGCTGTACCGGCGCCTCGTCCGCGTCGCGCCGGCCGGCCTCGGTCGCACCTCGCGCGGCGAGCTGCTGACGCGCGTCGTCTCGGACGTCGATGCGCTGCAGGATCTGCCGCTGCGGGTCGTCCAGCCGCTGGTGATCTCAGGACTGTCGGCGCTCTGCGCGTGCATCGGCGTGCTGATCATCTCGGCCGTCGCCGCCCTCGTGCTCGCTATCGCCCTGGCGATCGCCTTCGCGGTGAGCTGCCTCGTCGCGAACTCGCTGGCGCGCACCACCGAGGTGCGCCTGGCCGACCGGCGCGGGGCGCTCGGCGCGGCCGTGCTCGACCTCGTACAGAATCTCGACGTGCTGGTCGCCTTCGACGCCGTCGCCGGCCAGCTCGACCGTGTACGCACTCTGGACGCCGACCTGCGGCGCGCGTCCCTGCGGCAGGCCTCGACCACCGGCCTTGTGGCAGCCGTCATCTCGCTGCTCAGCGGGGCGAGCGTGCTGGGGGTCGTCTGGGCGGTGGCGCCGGCCCTCGGGCCGCTGTCCGGCCCGGCGTTCGCCCTCGTCGCGCTCATCCCGCTGGCCGTCTTCGAGGTCGTCGGCGCCGTGCCGGTTGCGGTCATCGCCTGGCGGCGGGTTCGCGCCAGCGCCGATCGCGTCGACACCGCCGTGCCCGCGACCGTCCCCGCCGAAGTTGTCGTCGACGAGCGCGCCGACGACGCGCCCGCTGCGACGCCCGTCGATCTGCCGGCCGTGGGCGGGCCGGCCCTGCAGCTGCGCGACGTGACGGCGACCTGGCCGGGAGCCTCGCATCCTGGCCTCGGCGGTGTCTCGTTCGACGTGCATGTGGGCGACCGCGTGCTGATCGAGGGGCCGAGCGGTGCCGGCAAATCGACCCTGGCGGCGGTGCTCGTGCGCTTCCTCGAGCACGGCGGCTCGTACGCCGTCGGCGGTGTCTCGACGCGCTCGCTCGACCCCGAGCGGGTGCGGGCGACGGTCGGCCTCGTCGAGCAGAGCCCCTACCTCTTCGACGAGAATGTGCGCCAGAACCTGCTGTTCGCCCGGCCCGAAGCCACCGACGACGAGCTCGTCGAAGTGCTCGACCGGGTCGGGCTCGCGTCGTGGCTGTCGGCACGGGGCGGGCTCGACGCGCGCCTCGGTGAGCGCGGGGCGCTTGTCTCGGGCGGGCAGGCCCAGCGGATCTCGCTCGCCCGGGCCCTGTTGCGCGGCTTCCCGGTGCTGGTGCTCGACGAGCCGGCCGCCGGAGTCGACGCGGCCATTGCCGACAGGCTGCTGCACGACCTCGTCGAGCGGGCGTCCGTCGCCGGCACGACGGTCGTCCTGATCTCGCACGTGCCCGTCGCCCCCGAGCTCATCACTCGTCGCCTGCGTCTCTCCGCCGGTCGGCTCGTGTAGGGGTCGCTGGTGAGTGGCGCATTCCCGCGGGATTCGGTGCCTTCCGCCGCAGAGACGTGCCACTCAGCTGCGGGGCGACGGACAGTAGGGTGAGGGCGTGATGGGTCGGCGGAGGGTGTGGGTCGGCGTCGGGGGAGTCGCCGCCGGCATCCTGGTGGTGAGCGAAGTGCTGACGTGGCGGGCGTCGCGCGACGGCGTGGCGCGGGACGGCGCGAGCGCCGCGCGGGTGGAGGGGCCGACGACAGTGCTGGTGCCGGGCTACCCGTCGCGCGCCGACGGCCGCCCGGGGCTGGTGCAGAAATGGCGCTGCAGGATCGCCGTGCGCTCGGTCGACCGGCGCCCCGCCCGCTTCGTCTTCAGCGGCGCGGCCACGCACGGTGCGGCCCGCTCGGAGGCGGCGGTCATGGCCGACTTCGCCGTCCGGCACCTGGGCGTGTCGGCGCAGAACGTCGTCCTCGACGAGCGCGCCACGAACACCTGGCAGAACGTGCTCTTCTCACGGCCCCTCTTCGCCGCGGCCGGGCCGATCATCGTCGCCTCGAACACCTTCCACGCGCGGCGCACGCGCCGGTACCTGGCGAAGCAGGACCCGTCGCTCGCGCCGCGGCTCACTCGCGGACGCGACTGGCTGCCCGGCGAGTTCATTCTGCTCAAACCCCTGCTCGTCGCCTACGAGTGGGGTCGCACGCTCGAGTCCGCGCGCTCGACGAGCGACGCGAGCGCGAGGCGGTGGCCTCAGCCGACGGCGTGACGCCCGCGTCGCACCGTCGTGTCGAGCTGATCCGTCAGGATGCCCGCGAGATCGCCGAGCAGCTCGGTCTCGTCGTCCGTCCAGTGGCGTGGCACCCCGTCGGTGACGCACAGGGCACCGACGGCCTGGGTGCCGCCGATGATGAGGGGCACGCCGAGATAGGCGCGGATGTCGTCCTCCTGGATGGCCGGGCTCGCGCTGACGAGCGGGTGGCCCAGCGAGTCGTCGATGCGCAGCGGCTCGCGCGACGTGACGGCGAACTGGCAGAAGGAGTGCGTCAGCGGCACTTTCTTCGGAGGCGTGCCCAGGGAGTCGCGACCGGTCTGGCTCGCGACCGTCTGGCCGTCGGCCTCGACGAGGGTGACGACCGAGACCGGCGCCTTCAGCAGCTTCGAGGCGAGCGCGGTGAATCGGTCGAGCGACGGCGCACCCGAGGCGTCCGGGCGGAGGGCCTCGACGACGGCCAGGCGCTCGGGGTCGCCGAGCACGGCCGCGGGTGCCTGCGGCAGCGCGCCGGGGAAGTCGATGTGCTCGAGCACGGCCTTCTGGAGGGCAGCGGCGTCGACCGGCCCCGGGATGACGTCGCGGGCCCCGGCACGATCGGCTGCATCCGCGGCCGGCAGCGTGTCGGCGATGACGATGACGGGCACGTCGGCCGTCGCCGGGCTCGAGAACAGGCGGCCGATCACGGCGAGGCCCGTCGCATCGGTCATCGACGCCCCGAGGACCACGAGATCGGGCACGACGCGTTGGGCGACGCTCAGCGCTTCGAACGACGTCTCGGCGACCGAGAGCTCGTATCCCGCGGGAATGAGGGCGACCATCGCCGCACGGCGCGCGGCCATGTCGCTGTCGACGACGAGAACCTTACCTGGCATGCGACAATCCTATTTCGGGCGACGGCTGGCACCCGGCAGCGGCCTCCGCAGCGCGTCGAGGCGCGACCGCCACGCTCGCAACCGCCCCGGCTGCTCAGCGAGGTCGGGGCCGCCCTCCCAGCGCGTGGCGATGCGGATTCCGTGCAGCGAGTTGAGCGCCCACACCTCGAGGCCCTCCAACTCGCCCGGCATCACCTCGTCGGGCAGGATCTCGACGCCCAGCGCGATCGCGAGGGTCACGAGGGCCTTCTCGGTCACCCCGGGCAGTCGCGGCAGCTCGTCGGCGACGACGCAGAGCGCGTCGCCCCGCCACCACACCAGCGAGGTGTAGTTGCCCTCGACGACGGTGCCGTCGGCCGACAGGATCACGGCCTCGTCGCATCCTGCGCCCCTCGCCTCGGTGCGCAGCTCGTCGAGCCGGGCCAGATCGGGGCCCTTGACGAGAGGAGCCCGTCTCGGGTCGTGGGAGGCCGTCACGAGCTCGATCGAGGTGTGGCGCGGGGAGCGGGCCGAACGGTGAGGCGGAAGACGGCGGCGGCGCCCGCACTCTCGTCGCCTGGCTCGTCGCCCGAATCGTCGAGCAGGGCGAGCTCGAGGCGGGGGAACCACGCGCCGTCGTGAGGCAGTTCGGGGATCGCCGCCGCCCAGAAGGCGGACGCCTCGCCGACGCGGTCGGGTGCGACCTCGGACACGGACGAGACGAACCGTTCGCGATGCAGCTCAAGCGCCAGGACGCGGCCCTCGTCGAGCAGCCACGAGTCGCTCACGCGCACGTCTGCTGCCGTCTGCCCACCGGTCGGGACGAGAACTCCGCTCGCCCATAGAAATCCGGGGTCGACGCTCATACCCTCAACAGTATGCGGACCGCGACCCGAACGACGATGACCCGCTGGATCCCGGCGGAGACCGTCATCGCCCGCCTCGACCAGGGAGGCGACGAGAACGTGGTCTGGCTCGACGCCGGCGCCCAGGCCGACCCCTCTGGCTCCGCGCCGCTCGAAGGACACCCCCGTCGCTCCCTGATCGGCTGGGGGAGTCGTGTCGTGCGCGCCTCCGTCCACGAACCCGGCAGCGTCGACGACGCCTGGCGCACCGTCTCGGCTTCGCTCTCACAGAAGCGACAGGATGCCGACCCGCTCGGCTGGTGGGGCTGGATCGGCTACGGCGTCGCAGCGTACCTGCTCGCGCCCGGCGATGCGGGCTGGGCCGACGCGCTCGGCGACCCGTCGCATCCTGACCTGGCCCTCCTGGAGGTCGACCGGGCCCTCGTCTTCGACCACGACGCGGGCACCGTCGAACTCGTTCTGATGGGAGAGGAGAACGCAGGCTGGGCCGACGGGCTCACCGGCTGGTGGGCGACGGCTGACGACCGCCCGCTGCCCGAACCGGGCCCCGCGCCTCGCTCCCGAGCGGAGTGGGCAGACACCGGGCACGGCTATCTCGATCTGATCGCGCGCTGCCAGTCGGCGATCCGCGACGGCGACGCCTTCGTGATGTGCCTCACCACCTCGGCGCGCGTGCACGGGGTGGCGGAGGACGACCTCACGATCTATCGACGCCTGCGCCGCTCGTCGCCGGCGCCCCGCGCGAGCTTCCTGCGCCTCGAGGGCGTGTCCTTCCTGAGCTCGACGCCCGAGACGTTCTTGACCGTCGACACCTCCGGGCTCGCCACGAGCATGCCGATCAAGGGCACGCGCCCGCGCGGCGCCGACCGCGTCGACGACGAGGCCCTCATCGACGACCTCGCCGCGAGCCCCAAGGAGCACGCCGAGAACCTGATGATCGTCGACCTCATGCGGAACGACCTCAGCCGGGTGGCGGTGCCGGGCAGCGTGGAGGTGACCGAGCTGTTCGGCGTGCACACCTACGAGCACGTGCACCAGCTCGTCTCGACCGTGCGCGCGCAGCTGCCGCCAGAGGTGACGGCGGTCGACGTGGTGCGATCGACGTTCCCGCCCGGGTCGATGACGGGTGCGCCCAAGCACAGCGTCGTCTCGATGCTCGCCCGGTGGGAGGCCACGCCCCGCGGCATCTACTCGGGGGCCGTCGGCCGCTTCGGTCTCGACGGCAGTCTCGACCTGTCCGTCGTGATCCGGTCGATCGTGCTCGACCCGGCGACTCGCATCGCGTCCATCGGCGTGGGCGGCGGCATCACCGCGTCGTCGGTGCCGCTCGAAGAGCTCGACGAGATCCGCACCAAGGCCGCCGCTCTGCTCGCGGTGCTCGGCGCGGGTCCCGTCGCAGGCGACCATTCGACTCGACAGAGGTCCGTCTGTAGCTCTCTGGATGTGTCGCTAACCTAGATGTTCGGGTCTGCCCCGTCGACGGTCGACGTCGACGGGCACCGCTCCATCATCCAGACGTGAATTGAGCACAACTGTGGCACCTGACAACTCCTCCGCCGCGCGCGAGACCGGCCTGGTCGACGAGCGCGCCTACGACTTCGCCCGCCTTCAGCAGAAGTGGCAGCAGATCTGGGAGGAGCGCCAGCCTTTCACTGTGTCGGACGCTTCCGACAAGCGCCCGCGCAAGTACGTGATGGACATGTTCTCGTACCCCTCCGGCGACCTGCACATGGGCCACGCTGAGGCGTTCGCCTTCGGCGACATCGTGGCGCGCTACTGGCGCCAGCAGGGCTTCCAGGTGCTGCACCCGGTCGGCTGGGATTCGTTCGGCCTGCCCGCCGAGAACGCCGCCATCAAGCGCGGCACCGACCCGCGCGAGTGGACCTACGCCAACATCGATCAGCAACGCGCCGCCATGAAGGCCTACGGCGTCGCGGTCGACTGGACTCGCGAGATCCACACCTCCGACCCCGAATACTACAAATGGAACCAGTGGCTGTTCCTCAAGATGTACGAGAAAGGCCTGGCCTACCGCAAGGACAGCTGGGTCAACTGGGACCCGGTCGACCAGACCGTCCTCGCCAACGAGCAGGTGTTGGCCGACGGCACCTCCGACCGCTCGGGCGCCGTCGTGGTCAAGAAGAAGCTCACGCAGTGGTACTTCAAGATCACCGACTACGCCGACCGCCTGCTCGACGACCTCAACCAGCTCGAAGGCTCGTGGCCGCCCAAGGTGCTCGCCATGCAGCGCAACTGGATCGGCCGCTCGGTCGGCGCCGACGTCGAGTTCACGGTGGAGGGCCGCTCTGAGCGTGTCACCGTCTTCACCACGCGCCCCGACACGCTCTACGGCGTGACCTTCATGGTCGTCGCGCCCGAATCCGACCTGGCCGCAGAGCTGGTCGCGGGTCAGGACGACCCTCAGATCCGCGCCGTCTTCCAGGACTTCCTCACCGAGGTGCAGAAGTCGAGCGAGATCGAGCGCCAGGTCGCCGACCGCCCCAAGAACGGCGTGTTCCTCGGCCGCTACGCGAAGAACCCGCTGACAGGCGACCGGATCCCGATCTGGGCCGCCGACTACGTGCTCGCCGACTACGGCACCGGCGCTGTCATGGCCGTGCCCGCGCACGACCAGCGCGACCTCGACTTCGCCCGCAAGTACGACCTGCCCGTGCGAGTGGTCGTCGACGTCAACGCCCCCGTCACCGGCGTGATCCCGGCGCTCGAGCTGGACGAGAACGGCGTGGCCATCCTGCCCGACGACCTCGAACCCGTCGATCCTGCCGTCACCGGCGTCGCTCTGAACGGCGAAGGCCGCCTGCTCAACTCGGGCCCGTTCACCGGGCTCAGCAAGTCGAACGCGATCAAGCGCATCACCGAGGCCCTCGACGCCTCGGGCGACGGTCGCGCCGCCAAGACCTATCGCCTGCGAGACTGGCTGATCTCGCGGCAGCGCTTCTGGGGCACGCCCATCCCGATCATCCACGGCGCCGACGGCGTCGAGATCCCGGTGCCCGAAGACCAGCTGCCCGTGCGGCTGCCGTCGACCGAGGGGCTCGACCTCAAGCCGAAGGGGCAGTCGCCGCTCGGCGCCGCCACCTCGTGGGTAGAGGTGCCCGATCCTCGTGACGGCTCGCCGGCTCGCCGCGACCCAGACACGATGGACACTTTCGTCGACTCGTCGTGGTACTACTTGCGCTACCTCAACCCGACCGACGACACGCGCGCCTTCGACCCGGCCGAAGCCGACAAGTGGGCGCCCGTCGACCAGTACGTCGGCGGCGTCGAGCACGCCATCCTGCACCTCCTCTACGCGCGCTTCATCACGAAGGTGCTGTTCGACCTCGGTTATGTGGGCTTCACCGAGCCCTTCAGCGCGCTGCTGAACCAGGGCATGGTGCTGTCGGGCGGCTCGAAGATGTCGAAGTCGAAGGGCGGCGTCAACCTCAGCGACGAGCTCCGCGCGCACGGCGTCGACGCGATCCGCCTGACGATGGCGTTCGCCGGCCCCCCGGAGGACGACATCAACTGGGAGGACGTGTCTCCCGCGGGCGCCGCGAAGTTCCTGGCCCGCGCCTACCGCCTCGCGCTCGACGTCACCTCATCGCCGGATGCCGTGTGGGCCGACGGCGACCAGGCGCTGCGCCGCGTCACGCACCACTTCCTCGCCGAAGCTCCCGGCCTCACCGAGGCGTTCAAGTTCAACGTGGTCGTCGCACGCCTGATGGAGCTCGTCAACGCCGTCCGCAAGGCGATCGACTCGGGCGCCGGCCCCGCCGACCCCGCCGTGCGCGAGGCCACCGAGACCGTGGCGCTGGCGCTGTCGCTCTTCTCGCCGTACACGGCCTCCGAGATGTGGGAGCTGCTCGGCTACGACTCCGACGTGTCGTCGTTCGGCTGGCGGAAGGCCGACCCGACGCTGCTTGTCGAGACCAGTGTGACCGCCGTGATCCAGGTCAACGGCAAGGTGCGCGATCGCCTCGAGGTGTCGCCGAAGATCTCGTCGGACGAGCTCGAGACACTGGCACGGGCGTCGGCCGCGGTCGCGCGCGCAGTCGGCGACAAGGAGATCGTCAACGTGATCGTGCGGGCTCCGCGAGTGGTGAACATCGCCGTGAAGTAGGCGGGATCGGTCGGTTCTCGGGATCGTCCTCTCCTCCACAATCGGCTCGGGTCGCCCTGTCTCCACAGGGGGGCCTTCTCCGTCCGACGCCGGGCCTCACCGATCGCTACGGTCTCGGCATGCAGCAGCTCAGCCCTCGCCCTCCCGCCTCGTCCCACGACCTCGAGCCGACCCTCGTGCAACCGCCGCGCGATTTCCGTGAGCCGGGCTCGGCGCCCCGATGGCGCCTCGGCGTGGGGGCCGTGGTCGTCGCCGTCATCGTCCTGCTCGGGGTCGGCGTGGTCTTCTCGGCCGTGTCGAGCGCCGGCGCCGAGGCTGCCGATCCGGTGGGCGCCCGGGCGAACGCTCCGGGCGCGTCCTCCTCGGTCGGCGCGGAGCCTTCCCGGTCGTCGACGGCGCCGTCCCCAGCCGGAACGGTCTTCGTGCACATCCTGGGGCAGATCGCTCGCCCCGGGCTCTACGAGGTGGCGCCGGACGCTCGTGCCATCGACGTCGTCACGGCGGCGGGCGGCTTCACCGCGGCCGCCGACCAGGCCGCGCTCAATCTCGCGCGCCCAGTGGTCGACGGCGAGCAGATCGTCGTGCCGAAGCCGGGGGAGGCCCCGGCGCCGACAGCTGCACCGATCGCGGGCGCAGGCGACCCTGCCGGGGCCGATGCTCCCGTCGACCTCAACACGGCCGACGCGACGGCTCTCCAAGCGCTCCCCGGCGTCGGGCCGGCGACAGCGCAGGCCATCCTCGACTGGCGCGCCGAGCACTCCCGCTTCGAGTCGGTCGACGACCTGCTCGACGTCACCGGCATCGGCGACAAGAAGCTCGAGCGGCTCCGCGACTCCGTCACCGTCCGCTGACAGGGCCGAGCGTGATCGACCTCCGGCTCGCCATCCCGGCGGCGGCGGCCTGGGTGACCCTCGTCCTGTCGCTCCCGGTGCCCGAGGCCGTCCCGGTCATCGCAACGGCCTCCGGATCGGGAGGGCTCGCTCTCGTGGGCACAGCCCTCCTCGGTCAGCGGCGACGGTGGCGCCGCCGGCTCGTCTCCGCTCTCTCCGTCGCTGCCCTCGCACTGGTGGCCGCGTCGGCGGTCACCGTCGTGGCCACCCTCACGGCCCCGCACCGCACCCCGGGGCTGCTCGAGCACCGCGCCACGGCGAGTGTCGTGGGGACGGTGACGGCGGCGCCCGATCGAGGCGCGGGGCTGCTTCGCATCCTGGTGACCCAGGTGACTGCTCGGGGCGGGACCACTGAGGTGCGGATGCCCGTGCTCGTGACCGGGCTCGACGCGCAGCCCGTCGGGCAGGCCTCCGAGCTGCCCCGCATTCACGATCGGGTTCGGGTCGACGGGGCGCTCTCGGCGGCCGATGCCGGCGGTGACCTCGCAGCGTTCATGACAGCCTCGGGGCCCGTGGCGATCGAGTCGCGAGCCGGAGGGCTCGACGGCGCGGCGGCGACCCTTCGGGCAGCGTTCGTGCGCGTCGCGAGCACGCTGCCCGGAGACGGTGCCGCACTCCTGCCGGGATTGAGCGTGGGCGACACCTCGGCCGTCGGCGGCACCCTGGACGGCGAGATGACGTCGGCCGGCCTCAGCCACCTCACCGCCGTCTCGGGCGCCAACTGCGCCGTCGTCGTCGCTGCCGTGCTGGTCGTCGGCGCGCTCCTCCGTATTCCGCGCCTACCTCGCCTGGGTGCCGCCGGCGCTTTGCTCATCGGGTTCGTCGTGCTGGTCACACCCGAGCCCAGCGTGCTTCGTGCATCCGTCATGGCCTTCGTCGCCCTGGTGCTCGCGGCTCTCGGCCGGCCCGTTCGCGCCCTGCCGCTCGTCTCGCTCGCCGTCGTCGCGATGTTGCTGTTCGACCCCTGGCTCGCCCGCTCGTTCGCCTTCGCGCTCTCGTGCTCGCAACGACCGGCCTCGTCGTCCTCGCTGGTCCGCTCGCAACGCTCCTCACCCGCGTGATGCCCGAGGGGCTTGCGCTGGCGTTGGCGGTGCCGCTGTCGGCGCAGCTCGCCTGTCAGCCGCTGCTGCTCCTCCTCGACCCGGGCGTGCCCGTCGTCGGCGTCGTCGCCAACCTGCTGGCCGAGCCGGCCGCGCCCGTGGCCACCGTGCTCGGGCTCGTCGCGTGCCTCCTTTCGGTGGTGTGTCCACCCGCCGCCACCGCCGTCGCCGCGTTGGCCTGGCTCCCCGCCACCTGGATCGCCGCCGTCGCCCGCTTCACGTCACGCCTGCCGTCGGGCCGGATCGACTGGGGTGCCAACGCTCCGGCGATTCTCCTGGCGGCCCTGTTGACGGTACTCGTCGGCGCAGTCGTGCTGACCATCCCGTACCGCCGCAGCCGACGGGTAGCCGTTGCGGGTCTTCTCGTCGTCGCCCTGCCGTTGACGTCGGTCATCGCCGGGCGCGAGGTGGGCAGCCGACTCTCCTTCCCGGCCGAGTGGCGGATGGCCCAGTGCGACGTGGGGCAGGGCGACGCCGTCCTGCTGCGGTCCGAGGGCCAGACGGCCCTGGTCGACACCGGCGACGACGAGAGCCTCCTCGACCGATGCCTGCAGCTCACCGGCGTCGATCGTCTCGACGTGGTCGTGCTCACTCACTTCGACAAGGATCACGTGGGCGCGGCTCCGCTGCTCCGCGGCCGGGTCGACAGACTGGTGGTGGGCCCGACCGACGGGGCAGCCGACGAGAGACTCGTCCGCGAGCTGGGGGCCCGGCACGTGGTGCGCGCCGAGCCGGGGCTGAGGGTGCCGCTCGGCGAGCTCGCTCTGGACGCGCTGTGGCCACCCGAGGGGGCGCGGCCCGGCAACGAGGCGAGCGTGGTGCTGAGGGTCGGCCCCGCGGCATCCTGCGCCCGGTGCTTGACGGCGCTCATGCTCGGCGATCTCGGCGAGACCGAGCAGCGGCGGCTGCAGGGTCGCACCGACCTCGGGCCGGTCGACGTCGTCAAGGTCTCGCACCACGGGTCGCGCGACCAGAGCCCGGCGCTCTACGAGGCCGTGCGCGCTCGAGTGGCGCTGATCGGTGTGGGGGCGGGCAACCCCTACGGGCACCCGACAGAGCAGACGATCCGTCTGCTCGAGCGAACGGGGTCTCGCGTGTTGCGGTCGGACCGCGACGGGACAGTGGCGCTCTCGACCGAACCGGGCGAGGGGGAGTCGCGGATCGACGTGTGGCAGTCGGGGGCGCGCGCGAGCGCTGCGGGGCGGGCATCGGTGTCGGCAGCTGCCTCTAGGCTTGCTCCGGGGCGGCCGTGTGCGCGGTCGCCGGAGGAGGATCATGGCTGCCAGGGCATCCAGTCGCGGCCCCGCGACCAAGGCACGGGTGGCCATCGACCAGGTCTCGTGGGATCGCATCCGGCCGGCGCAGGTCATCCTCGTCTCGGGCCCCGAGCAGTTCCTGGCCGACCGCGCCGTCCGTCAGCTGCGCGACCAGCTCACCGCCGAAGACCCCAGCCTCGAGGTCAACGATCTCGAGGCCGACCACTACGCCCCGGGCGAGCTGATCACGCTCGCAAGCCCGTCGCTCTTCGCCGAGCCGCGTCTGATCCGGGTGACGAACGTCGAGAAGTGTACCGACGCCTTCCTCACCGAGACGCTCGACTACCTCGCGGCCCCCGCCGAGGACACTTACCTCGTGCTGCGGCACGGCGGCGGCGTGCGCGGCAAGAAGCTACTCGACGCGCTGCGTGCCGGCCTCGGCTCGGGCATCGAGGTGGTCTGCGCCGAGCTCAAGAAGGACACCGAGAAGCTCGAGTTCGCCGCCGCCGAATTCGCAGCCGAGGGGCGACGCGTCAGCGCCGGCGCACTCCGGGCCCTCGTGCAGGCGTTCCAAGACGACCTCGCCGAGCTCGCGAGCGCCTGCCAGCAGCTGCTCGCCGACGCCGCCACCGAGATCACCGAGGCGACCGTCGAGAAGTACTACTCGGGGCGCGTCGAGACGAATGCCTTCAAGGTCGCCGACGCCGCCATCGCCGGGCGCCAGGGCGAGGCCCTCATCCTGCTGCGCCACGCCCTCGCCTCCGGGGCCGACCCCGTGCCGATCGTGGCGGCGTTCGCCAGCAAGGTGCGCACCATGGCCAAGGTCAGCGGCGCGCGCGGCTCGGCCGGCCAGCTCGCGTCGCAGCTGGGGCTCGCCCCGTGGCAGATCGACCGCGCCAAGCGCGACCTGCAGGGCTGGACGGACGAGGGGCTCGGCAACACGATCGATCTGCTCGCCACGACCGATGCGGCGGTGAAGGGTGCCGAGCGCGACCCCGTCTACGCGCTCGAGCGCGTCGTCACGCTCATCAGCCAGCGGGGCCGCCCGCTCTGACGCCGCGCTGGCCCCGTCCGGCCCCGCGCTTTCCGCGCCAGCCTTACCTTTTCGGCGCGTCCTGATCGTCTCGGGGGTCAGTACAGGCCGAAAAGGTAAGGGCGGGCGCGGCCGAGAACGGCGAAGGCCCCGCCTCCCTGGGGGAGCGGGGCCTTCGAGCGAAACGAAGCGAAACGCCCAGAGGGCGCCGGCCTACGGGTACTGACCTAGAGAGCGCTGACCTGCTTGGCGATCGACGACTTGCGGTTGGCGGCCTGGTTCTGGTGGATGACACCCTTGCTGACGGCCTTGTCGAGCTTCTTCGACGCGACGAGCAGAGCGCTGGTCGCGGCAGCCTTGTCACCGGCCGTGATGGCGGTGTGCGTGCGACGGATGGCCGTCTTGAGCTCGCTCTTGACAGCCTTGTTGCGCTCGGTCGCCTTCTTGTTGGTGCCGATGCGCTTGATCTGCGACTTGATGTTTGCCACTGTGGTGAGCCCTTTTCGTGAGTAGTTGTGATGATCGCAGCCGAACAGGTCTTTAGAGGGAAGACCCGGTCGCTAGAGCGAACGATGGCTGCGATTCGCTGCGCAGCGGGGAAGCGGCAGCGGAAGCCAAGGGTCCACACTACCAGGAGCCCCGCAGAGACTCAATCGACGGGCGCGGGCGAGTCGCGGCCCCTCTGTCAAGCGCCGGCGAGTCGCGGCCTCTAGTTAAGATCGTCACATGCCTCAGCTCGCCCCGCACATCCCTTCCGTGCCGGGCAGCGGCATCCGCCGCGTGTTCGAGATCGCGATGAAGCTCGACGATGTCGCGATGCTCGTGGTGGGGGAGCCTGACGTGCCCGTCGCTCACCACGTCATCGACGCCGCCCGCCGCGCGTGGGCCGACGACAAGACGAATTACACACCGAACGGCGGCATCACGCCGCTGCGCGAGGCGCTGGTCGCCAAGCTCGCCCGCGAGAACGACGTGCTCGTCGACCTCGAGCAGGTCTGGGTCACGATCGGCGCGACACAGGCCCTGCACCAGTGCATGGGGTTGCTCCTGGCCGCAGGAGACGACGTGCTGGTGCCCGATCCCGGCTACACGACCTTCACGATGAACGCCCGCATGCTCGACGCGAACCCGGTGCCGTACTCGCTGAAGCCCAGCCACGACTTCTTGCCCGACTTCGACGAGCTCGCCGGCCTCGTCACGGACAAGACCCGCGCCATCATCGTCAACTCGCCGTCGAACCCGCTCGGCCGGGTCTTCGACGAGACGGTGCTGCGACGCCTGCTCTCGTTCGCGAAACAGCACGACCTCTGGGTGATCAGCGACGAGGTCTACGAGTACTTCACCTACGACGAGAAGCACGTGAGCCTCGCCTCCCTGGACGACGACGACCGCGTCTTCAGCGTCTTCTCACTGAGCAAGACCTACGCGATGACGGGCGTCCGCGTCGGCTACCTCGTGACGCCGAAGGGCATGGCCGAGACGATGCGCACGGTGCAGGAGGCGCAGATCAGCTGCGTCGCCGAGCCCGACCAGTTCGCGGCCCTCGCGGCGGTCACGGGCGACAACCAGCCGGTGGCGGATGCGCGCGAGCACTACGCGTCGAACCTCCGGCTGGCACGCGAGCTGCTCGAGGCACGGGGGATCGACTACCTCGACCCGCGGGGTGCCTTCTATCTCTGGATCGACGTGAGTCACGCGGCGAACGGCGACGTCGCCTCCTGGGCCGAGGATTTCCTCCTCGAGAAGCGGGTGGCCGTCGCGCCGGGCAGCGCCTTCGGCCGCACCGGCGAGGGCTGGATCAGGATCTGCCTCGCGGCGTCTCCCGAGACGCTGACCCGCGGAATCTCCGCCCTGCCTTCTCCACAGGCGGTTCCTGCCGCGTAGTGGGCATGGGAGAATTGCCAGAACCGCCCGCCGACCCCCGAAAGACTTCGTGAGCCCCAAAGCCGCCACCGCCCTCGAGCCGGCCTCGACCGCGCCCGAGCGCATCCGCAACTTCTGCATCATCGCGCACATCGACCACGGCAAGTCGACGCTCGCCGACAGGATGCTCGGCATCACCGGCATCGTCGAAGACCGCGCCATGCGCGCGCAGTACCTCGACCGGATGGACATCGAGCGCGAGCGCGGCATCACGATCAAGAGCCAGGCCGTGCGCATGCCGTGGGAGGTCGATGGGCAGACGTACGCGCTCAACATGATCGACACCCCCGGCCACGTCGACTTCAGCTACGAGGTCTCCCGCTCGCTGGCCGCCTGCGAGGGGGCAATCCTGCTCGTCGACGCCGCGCAGGGCATCGAGGCCCAGACCCTCGCCAACCTCTATCTAGCCCTCGAGAACGACCTCGAGATCATTCCGGTGCTGAACAAGATCGACCTGCCCGCGGCCGACCCCGACAAATACGCGGCCGAGCTGGCCCAGCTGATCGGCGGCAGGCCCGAGGACGTCCTGCGCGTCAGCGGCAAGACCGGCGTCGGTGTTCAAGAGCTGCTCGACGTCGTCGTCAACCGCATCCCCGCGCCGAAGGGGGTCAAAGACGCTCCGGCTCGCGCCATGATCTTCGACTCGGTCTATGACAGCTATCGCGGCGTGATCACCTACGTGCGCATGATCGACGGCACCCTCGCGCCGCGCGAGAAGATCCAGATGATGTCGACGAAGGCCATCCACGACATCCTCGAGATCGGCGTCTCGTCTCCTGAGCCGACCGTGTCGAAGGGGCTCGGCGTCGGCGAGGTCGGCTACCTCATCACGGGCGTGAAAGACGTGCGACAGTCGAAGGTCGGCGACACCGTCACGAGCGCGGCGAAGCCCGCGACCGACGCCCTGCCGGGCTACACCGAGCCGCTGCCCATGGTCTTCTCGGGTCTCTACCCGATCGACGGCAGCGACTACCCGATCCTCCGCGAGGCCCTCGACAAGCTCAAGCTGTCCGACGCCGCGCTGGTCTACGAACCCGAGACATCGGTCGCGCTCGGCTTCGGCTTCCGCTGCGGGTTCCTCGGCCTCCTGCACCTCGAGATCATCACCGAGCGCCTCGAACGCGAGTTCAACCTCGACCTCATCACGACGGCGCCCAGCGTCATCTACGAGGTCACCACCGAAGACAAGAAGACCGTCACGGTCACCAACCCGTCCGAGTTCCCCGACGGCAAGATCACCTCGGTGGCCGAGCCCATGGTCAAGGCCGCGATCCTGGCGCCGAAAGACTACGTCGGCGTCATCATGGAGCTGTGCCAGGGCCGCCGCGGCACCCTCCTCGGCATGGAGTACCTCGGCGAGGACCGCGTCGAGTTGCGTTACAACATGCCGCTCGGCGAGATCGTGTTCGACTTCTTCGACCAGCTGAAGAGCAAGACGCAGGGCTACGCCTCGCTCGATTACGAACCGAGCGGCGAGCAGGATGCCGACCTGGTCAAGGTCGACATTCTCCTGCAGGGCGAGCAGGTCGACGCGTTCTCGACGATCGTGCACCGCGACAAGGCCTACGCGTACGGCGTGCTGATGACCGGTCGCCTCCGCGAGCTCATTCCGCGCCAGCAGTTCGAGGTGCCGATCCAGGCCGCCATCGGGGCCAGGATCATCGCCCGCGAGTCGATCCGTGCGATGCGCAAAGACGTGCTCGCCAAATGCTACGGCGGCGACATCACGCGCAAGCGCAAGCTGCTCGAAAAGCAGAAGGAAGGCAAGAAGCGCATGAAGACCATCGGTCGCGTCGACGTGCCCCAGGAGGCGTTCATCGCCGCGCTCTCAGGCGACACCGAGGCGGCGAAGAAGGCCAAGTAGCTCGGCTAGGTTTACAGGCCGGGGTACAAAACGAGCGGCGAGCCGTGCCTGGGAGCAAGCTGAGCACATGGTTCCTCTTCTCATCATCGTCCTCATCGTCGGCATCATCCTGTTCGGCATCAGCTTCATCGGCGCCGCACTGCACTTCCTGCTGTGGATCGGCTTAATCATCGTGGTCATCGCCATCATCGGCTGGATCGTCCGCGCCGTCCGAAGCCGCGTCTAGCACTCCAACCACCTCCGTCCTCCATCGAGTGGGCGAGAATGCATGTCCATCTCTCCGAGATGGTGCGTTCTCGCCCACTCGGCGTTTAAGCATCCGGGGCTCGTCCAGTCTCGCGGCACCGCGCCGCCGACCTGCGCACGAGGCGCGGCTAGAATCGACGGATGCGCCGACAGACCCACACTGATACCCAGACCACCTACGGGCAGGTCGGAGCGACGCAGGCCCCCGACCTCCTGCAGTACCCGCCGCAGGGCTTCCGCCCCGTCGAGTACCGCACCCGCATCGGCCACGGCGACGCCCGTTTCGAGGCGGCCTGGTCGGCCATCATGACCTGGAAGGTGCAAGAGCGCAGCGGCATCGACGTGCGCGTCGACGAGGTGCCGACGCTCGACGAGGGCGCCTACACGCCCGTCACCTTCGACGACGAGGGCAACCCGCTGGATCCTGCCGACTACGCCGCCCCCGACGGCGAATCGCATTTCTCGCCCGAGGGCGAGCCGTTCCTCACGGCCGGCACGACGGCGACGCTGCAGATGAAGGCCTACGGCCGCCACGTCGAGGCGCCCGTGCGCGTGGTCTACGTGATCGACGAGCCGACGCGCAAGGGCTTCGCCTACGGCACCCTCGAGGGGCACCCCGAGAGCGGCGAAGAGAGTTGGGTGATCGACCAGACCGACGACGGCTCGGTGTGGCTGACGGTCCGCGCGTTCTCGAAGCCGGCCTCGTTCAAGTGGAAGCTCGTCGCCCCCCTGCTGCGCGTGCAGCAGAACAAGTACACGCAGCGCTACCTCCGCGTGCTGGTGGGCGACTAAGGCGTGCCCAGCACCCTGCCCCTCGCCGACCCGGCGCCTGCGGACGGCCTCCTGCCCGACAGCGTCCGCGACGGCGTGGACCAGCGCAATTTCGGCGTGTACCTGCACGTGCCGTTCTGCCGCGTCCGCTGCGGCTACTGCGACTTCAACACCTACACGAGCGACGAGCTGCGCGGGGCGAAGCGCAGCGACTACGCCTCGCAGGCGATCGCCGAGGTCGGTCAGGCGGGCAGTATCCTTGCCGCCGCCGCCCTCCCCGAGCGCGAAGTCTCCACCGTGTTCTTCGGCGGAGGCACGCCCACCATGCTCCCGTCGAGCGACCTCGCGAGCATGTTCCACGCTATCCGCGACACGTGGGGCCTGACGGCGGGCGCCGAGGTCACGACCGAGGCCAACCCCGACTCCGTGGACGAGACGTACCTCCGCGAGTTGAAGGCGGCAGGATTCACGCGGGTCAGCTTCGGCATGCAGTCGGCCGTCCCTCACGTTCTCGCCACGCTCGAGCGCACCCACGACCCGGCGCGGATCCCGCTCGTCGTCGCCTGGGCCCGTGACGCCGGGCTCGACGTCAGCCTCGACCTGATCTACGGCACGCCCGGGGAGTCTCTCGACGACTGGGAGCGCTCGCTCGACCAAGCCCTCGAGCAGCAGCCCGACCACCTGTCGGCGTACTCGCTGATCGTCGAAGACGGCACGAAGCTCGCCCGACAGATTCGCCGCGGCGAGGTGGCCCAGCCCGACGACGACACCGCGGCCGACATGTACGAGTTGGCAGATGCACGCCTCACCGCCGCCGGCTACGAGTGGTACGAGGTCAGCAACTGGGCCCGGGGTTCCGCCCATGCGAGCCGACACAACCTCGCTTACTGGCAGGGGCACGACTGGTGGGGCGTGGGCCCGGGCGCACACAGTCACGTCGGCGGAGTGCGCTGGTGGAACGTGAAGCACCCCGCGGCGTATGCCGCGCGAATCGCGGAGGGCGTATCGCCTGCTGCCGGGCGCGAGACGCTCGACTCCGAGACCCGCGAGACCGAGCGGATCCTGCTGGCCGTTCGTGTCCGTGACGAGCTCGCGGTCGCGTCGCTCGACGCGACCGGCCGGGCAGCTGTGGCCGGCCTCATCGCCGACGATCTGATCGACGGGCGCCAGGCGCTGGCCGGGGCGCTGCGCCTCACCCTGCGCGGGCGCCTCCTGGCCGACGCCGTGGTGCGTCGCCTCCTCGGCGACTGACCCCGTCCCGTTTCACCTATAGGTGCGGCCCTGCCGCACAAAAACTTCTATGCGCCAATCGCTCACCCATAGGTAAAACGGGGGGCCGTTCTACCTATAGGTGCGGCCCTGCCACGCAGAAGTTTCTGTGCGGCAAACGCTCAGCCATAGGTAAAACGGAACGGGGATCAGTTCTTGACGAACTCGATCGAGAGCGGGTAGCGGTAGTACTGGCCACGGCGGGCGGCAAGGGCGGCGACGATCGAGAAGATGATCGTGATGACGAAGACGGCGAACGTGACGAAGTTACCGAGGAAGGGCACCGCCAGCAGCACCACACCGAGGAAGTGCCCGATCAGCATGGTGAGCTGGAAGTTCAGGGCGACGCGCGTGTGCTCTTTGATGAACGGGCCGCGGTCGCGCAGCACGAAGTAGCCGACGAGAGGCGCGAGGAAGCCGAAGAAGATACCGCCGACGTGGGTCAGCGTGGCCCAGAGGCGCTCTTGATCAGGGCGGAGTGGCTGCGGGTTGTAGTCACCGGTCATGCGATGAGCCTAGGTGCGCCGAGGTCGCGACACGGTCGAACAGCGGGCGTGGAGTACCATTGGCAGTCTTGCTAATGGAGTGCCAGCAGGAGGTGCAGGTGGTCAGCGAACGGGGTCTCGAAGTTCTCCGCGTCATCGTGCACGACTACGTCGAGTCGCGCGAACCGGTCGGCTCGAAGTCGATCGTCGACCGCCACCAGTTCGGTGTCTCCGCCGCCACGATCCGCAACGACATGGCCCTCCTCGAAGAAGAAGAGCTGATCGCCGCCCCGCACACGTCGTCGGGCCGGGTGCCGACCGACAAGGGCTACCGTCTCTTCGTCAACCAGCTCGCCGACCTCCGCCCGCTGACGGCAGCGCAGCGCACGGCCATCGAGACCTTCCTCGGCAACTCCTCCGACCTCGACGAAGTGCTCTCGCGCACGGTGCGGCTGCTCTCGCAGTTGACCAACCAGGTCGCCCTGGTGCAATACCCAACGTTCTCGCACGCGTCCGTCCGTCACGTCGAGTTCGTCCGCCTCAGCGAGACGCGCGTGATGACAGTGCTGATCACCGACGCCGGCCACGTCGAGCAGCGCACGCTCGATGTCCGCCCCGGCATCGACGAGGCCTTCCTCGGCGAGCTGCGGGCCAAGGTCAACGCCCTCGTCGGCGGCAAGCGATTAGCCGAAGCGGCGACCCTGCTGACGACGCTGCCCGATCTGTTCCATCCCGACCGCGCGGCTCTCGTCCGCCAGGTGACCCGCGCTCTGGTCGAGGAGGTCGCGGCGGGCCGCCCCGAGAAGCTGGTCATGGCCGGCGCCGCCAACCTGGTGCTCACCGAAGACGACTTCAGCGGCAACCTCTTCCCCGTGCTCGAGGCCATCGAAGAGCAGGTCACCCTGCTGCGCCTCTTCAGCGAGATGCGCTCCGACGCGGTCGACGTCGTCGCCAGCATCGGCCGCGAGAACGCCTCGTTCGGCCTCGCCCAGACCTCGGTGCTCGCGAGCGGCTACACGGCAGGCGCCGAAATGGCCCGCCTCGGCGTGCTGGGGCCGACACGCATGGACTACTCGACCAACATGGCGGCCGTCCGCGCGGTGGCCCGCTACCTGAGCGGGCTTCTCGGCGACCACTGATTCCCTGGGCGCACAGCCCGCCCACAGACCTGGATCCTTCGACACGACAGGATCCGAGACGACACGAAATCAAGCAGCAAAACGGAGACAAGTGGCAGATCACTACGACGTCCTCGGAGTCGACCGCAACGCGACACCGGAGGAGATCAAGAAGGCGTACCGGAAGCTCGCGCGCGAGCTCCACCCAGACGTGAACCCGAGCCCGAGCGCTTCCGAGCGCTTCAAAGAGGTCACTCACGCGTACGACGTACTCAGCGACCCGCAGCAGCGCCAGCAGTACGACCGCGGCCCGATGCCAGGATTCGGCGGAGGGGGCGGGGGCGGCGGCGCAGCCGGCTTCGGCGACATCTTCGACGCGTTCTTCGGCGGCGGCCAACAGCAGCGTCAGGGGCCCCGGTCGCGACGCGAACGTGGCCAGGACGCCCTTTTGCGCCTCGAGGTCGAGCTCGACGACATCGTCTTCGGCGTGCAGCGCGACATCGAGGTCGACACGGCCGTCCTCTGCGACACCTGCAACGGCTCGTGCTGCGCCCCGGGCACCAGCCCGCAGACCTGCGACATCTGCCACGGCTCGGGCCAGATCCAGCGCACGGTGCGCTCGCTGCTCGGCAACGTGATGACCTCGAGCCCCTGTGGCACCTGCCGCGGCTACGGCACCGTCATCCCACACCCGTGCCCCACCTGCCAAGGCCAGGGCCGCGTCCGCGCGCGCCGCGCGATCCCCGTCGACATCCCCGCGGGCGTCGACACCGGCATCCGCCTGCAGATGCCCGGCCAGGGCGAGGTCGGCCCCGCCGGCGGCCCCAACGGCGACCTCTACCTCGAGGTCAAGGTCAAGCACCACGACGTCTACAGCCGCAACGGCGACGACCTGCTCGCGACCCTCGAGGTGCAGATGGCCGACGCGATCCTCGGCACCTCGACCCGCATCGAGGCGCTCGACGGCGACATCGAGGTCGAGGTGAAGCCGGGCACCCAGTCGGCCGACGTCATCACGATCAAAGACCGCGGTGTCACGCGCCTCCGCGGCTCGGGTCGCGGCGACCTCAAGATCGGCGTGCAGGTCGTGACGCCGGTCAAGCTGAGCCACAAAGAGCGCGAGCTGATCGAGAAGTTCGCGTCGGGCCGCAAGAACGACAAGCCCCAGCTCTCGCAGTTCCAGCAGGGGCTCTTCGGCAAGCTGCGCGACCGGTTCCTCAACTTCTGATCGTGGCGCACTTCTACCTCGTCGAAGAGTTGCACACGACGTCGGTCGGCGCCGATGTCGTCGTGACCGGGCCAGAGGCCCGGCACGCGGTGACCGTCAGCCGGGTCCGCCCCGGCGAGAGTCTGCGGGTGGGCAACGGGCAGGGGCTCGTCGTCGAGGGCACGGTGACGGAGGCGAGCGGCGACCGGCTGGTGATCCGCGCCGAAGCGGTCACGTGGCATCCTGCGCCTTCGCGCCGACTCGTGCTGGCGCAGGCGCTGGCCAAGGGCGACCGCGACGAGCTCGCGGTCCAGGCCGCGACCGAGCTCGGTGTCGACGAGGTCGTGCCGTGGGCGGCCGGGCGCAGCATCTCGCGGTGGGAGGGCCCGAAGGTCGCCAAGGGCCTCGCTCGGTGGCGCGCCGTCGTGCGCGAGGCCACAAAACAGTCGATCCGACCGTGGCAGCCCGTCGTGAGCGACGTCTCCTCGACCGACGGTCTGGTGAGGCGCGCAGGATCCGACGTGGTGCTGGTGCTCGAGCCCACGGCCTCTGAGTCGCTGGCCGAGGTCGCGATCGGCGACGACTTCGACGTGGTGATCGTGGTCGGCCCCGAGGGCGGCCTCACTCCGCACGAGCTCGAGCAGTTCGCCGGCGCGGGTGCGCACGCGGTGCGCCTCGGCGACTCGGTGCTGCGCACCTCCACTGCCGGGCCCGCGGCGATCGCCGTGCTGAGTGTCAGGCTGGGCCGCTGGTGATCGTGCGAGAGGCGGGCCGAGCGTCGGCGGCCCCGGTTACGATGAACGCATGAGCACCGAGCCCTCCGGCACTGAGCCGTCGATCTTCACGCGGATCATCGATCGTGAGATTCCCGCGACGATCGTCCACGAGACCGACACTGTCATCGCCTTCCGCGACATCGCGCCCAAAGCGCCGGTACACCTGCTCGTCGTGCCGAAAGACCCGCAGTATGCGAACGTCGTCGAGTTGGCTGCCGGCAACCCCGCGCTTCTCGCAGACATCGTGGCCACGGCGAATGCCCTCAGCCACGACCCGGAGCTCTTCGGGGACTACCCGCGGGGCGAATTCCGTGTGATCTTCAACACCGGTGAAGCCGTCGGTCAGACCGTCTTCCACGTCCATGCCCATGTCATGGCGGGGAACCTCAAGGAAGGCTCTTTTGCCTAGTACCTCCAGCAACAACCCGAGCGCCGGAGTCCCGGCCGACCCGAGCGATTTCGCGCGAGCCGAGATCGTCGTCGACGGGGTCGCGATGGTGCAGCTCCTCGGCCCGCAGGACCGTCTGCTGCGGGCGGTCGAAAAGCAGCACCCGTCCGTGCAGGTGCTCGTCCGCGGCAACGAAGTCGGTCTCGAGGGGCCTCGCGCCGATGTCGAGAGCGCGCGTGAACTCGTCGAAGAGCTCATCACCATGGTTCGCCAGGGCCACGAGGTCGGCCCGGCCGAGGTCGCGACCACGGGGCGCATCCTCTCGGGCGGTCAGGGGCACCCGGCCGACCTGTTCGGCACGTCGATCCTCACCGGCAGCAAGGGCAAGAGCATCCGGGCCAAGACGCTCGGCCAGAAAGAGTACGTCGAGGCCATCGACGACAACACCATCGTCTTCGGCATCGGCCCCGCCGGCACCGGCAAGACGTATCTCGCCATGGCCAAGGCCGTGCAGGCCCTGCAGCGTCGCGAGGTGACGCGCATCATCTTGACGCGCCCGGCCGTGGAGGCGGGCGAGAAGCTCGGCTTCCTGCCCGGCACGCTGACCGACAAGATCGATCCCTACCTGCGGCCGCTCTACGACGCGCTCAACGAGATGATGGACCCGGAGATCGTGCCCAAGCTGCTCGCCGCCGGCACTGTCGAAGTCGCACCGCTGGCGTACATGCGCGGCCGGACGCTCAACGACGCGTTCGTCGTTCTCGACGAGGCGCAGAACACCACGCCGGAGCAGATGAAGATGTTCCTCACCCGCCTGGGCTTCGGCTCGAAGATGGTCGTCACCGGCGACGTCACCCAGGTCGACCTCCCCACCGGCGCGAGCGGTCTCCAGCTCGTCACCCGCGTGCTCGACGGGATCGACGACATCCACTTCGCCCGGCTCACCAGCGACGACGTCGTACGTCACACGCTCGTGGCGAAGATCGTCGACGCCTACACGAAGTTCGACGCCGAGAAGCTGGCGCGCCAGGCCGCTCGCCGCAGCGACGACGAGCGAGCAGTGGCCGAGCGGCGCACGGGGGAGGGGACGAAGTGAGCATCGAGATCAACAACGAGTCGAGCATCGAGGTCGACGAGCCCATGATCCTGCGTCTCGCGACCTTCGCCCTCGACCAGATGCACGTCCACCCCGAGGCCGAGCTCGCGATCGTGCTGGTCGACGAGGGCGCGATGGAGCAGCTGCACGTCCAGTGGATGGACGAGCCCGGGCCGACCGACGTGCTGAGCTTCCCCATGGACGAGCTGCGCCCCGGCACCGAGGAAGACCCGACGCCGCCTGGCCTCCTCGGCGACATCGTGCTGTGCCCCCAGGTCGCGACGGCCCAGGCGATCACAGCAGGCCACTCGGCCCTCGACGAGATGCTGTTGCTGACGACTCACGGCATCCTGCACCTGCTGGGCTTCGACCACGCCGAGCCCGACGAGAAGGCCGAGATGTTCGGCATCCAGGATCGAATTCTGGCCGCGTTCGCGACCACCGACTCGCCGCGGTAGACGACCGTGATGATCGCGATCTTCGTCACCGCGGCCGTCGTCCTCGTCGTCTTCGGCGGCTTCCTGGCCGCCACCGACTCCGCTCTCTCGGTGCTCAGCCGACACGACCTGCTCGAGCTGGCCGACTCGCACCCGCGCGGGCAGCGCTCCATTCGCGCCATCGCCGAAGATGTCGGTGCGCACGTCAACGCCGTCAATTTCATGCGCGTGCTCGCCGAGGTCGTGGCCGCCGTGCTCGTGTCTCTGGCGTTCGCCTACTCGATCGACGAGTGGTGGTGGGCCCTCCTCGCCTCGGCGCTGATCATGACGGCCGCCTCGTTCGTGCTCGTCGGCTCGAGCCCGCGCAGCGTCGGCCGAGCGCACCCGCGGGGCCTCGTCACGGCCGCGTCCGGGCTGGTCCGCGGCATCCGCATCGTCCTCGGCCCGCTGGCCGACGCACTGGTCGCCATCGGCAACTGGGTGACGCCGGGTCGACCGCGGACGGCTTCGTTCTCCTCGGAGGAGCAGCTGCTCAGCATGGTCGACGAGGCCGCCGAGTTCGACGTGCTCGACGAGGACGACCGCACCCTCATCCACTCGATCTTCGAGTTCAGCGAGACGGTCGTGCGCGAGGTGATGATCCCGCGCACCGACATGGTCACGGTCGACGCCGACCAGACGATCGAGGCGACGATGTCGGTCTTCCTCGGCAAGGGCGTCTCGCGCGTGCCGGTCGTCGGGCGCGACAGCGACGACGTGCTCGGCGTGATGTACCTGCGCGACGCCGCCCGCTTCGTGCACGAGCGCCGCGGCGGGTCGGTTCGCTACGCCGCAGATCTGGCGAAGCCCGCGGTCTTCATCCCCGAGTCCAAACGCGCCGACGAGACCCTCCGCCAGATGCAGCTGCAGAAGAACCACCTCGCGATGGTGGTCGACGAGTATGGCGGCATCGCCGGGCTGGTCACTCTCGAAGACCTGATCGAAGAGCTCGTCGGCGACATCAGCGATGAGTACGACCAGACCGTCGTCGAGCACCGCGAGGTCGAAGAGGGCGTGCAGCTCGTCAGCGCTCGCATGCCCGTCGACGAGCTCGGCGACCTCTTCGGCATCGAGCTCGACGACGACGACGTCGACTCGGTGGGCGGCCTGCTCACGAAGGCTCTCGGCCGGCTGCCCGAGCGGGGCGACGAAGCCCGGGTCTCGGGCCTCGTGCTCACGGCCAACCACACCGAGGGGCGGCGGCGCGACCTGCAGAGCGTGCTGGTGCGTCGTGATCCTGCTCTCGCCGAAGCCGAGGCGGCGTTCGACTCGCCGACCACCGCGGGCAGGTCCGCCACCGGCGCCACCGCCGACTCCACCAGCGCCACCACTCCGAACGAACGGGCCTCCCGATGACGACCACCACTCCCTCCGACTACCGCGCCGGGTTCGCCTCGTTCGTCGGCCGGCCGAACGTCGGTAAGTCCACGCTGACGAACGCCCTCGTCGGCGAGAAGGTCGCCATCACCTCGTCGAAGCCGCAGACGACCCGCCGGGCGATCCGCGGTGTCGTGCACCGCCGCTCGGGCCAGCTCGTGATCGTCGACACCCCGGGCATGCACCGCCCGCGCACCCTGCTGGGCGAACGCCTCAACAGCGTCGTGCAGGACACGCTCGGCGACGTCGACGTGATCGGCTTCTGCGTGCCTGCCAACGAGAAGCTCGGCCCGGGCGACCGCTTCATCAACGAGCAGCTCGACGCGTTCCCACGCGCGAAGAAGGTCGCCATCGTCACCAAGGTCGACGCGGCCTCGAAGACGACCGTCGCCGAGCAGCTGCTCGCCGTCAGCGCCCTGCGCGACTGGGAGGCGATCGTGCCGCTGTCGGCCGTCTCGAAGATCCAGCTCGACACGGTCGTGACCGAGTTGATCCGACTGCTCCCGGTGTCGCCTCAGCTGTATCCGGCCGACGTCGTGACCGAAGAGCTGGTGCAGGATCGCGTGTCCGAACTCATCCGCGAAGCCGCCCTCGAGGGGGTCCAAGACGAGTTGCCGCACTCGCTCGCAGTCACCATCGACGACATCGTCGAGCGCGACGACCGTGAGCTCGTCGAGATCTACGCCAACCTCTTCGTCGAGCGCGACAGTCAGAAGGGCATCGTGATCGGCCACAGGGGCGCGCGTCTTCGCGAGGTCGGCGAGCGGGCCCGGGCTCAGATCGAGCCGCTGGTCGGCAAGCAGGTCTTCCTGTCGATCCGGGTGAAGGTCGCCAAAGACTGGCAGCGCGACCCCAAGCAGCTCGGCCGTCTCGGGTTCTAGAGGAGAAAGCCGACATGTCCACCGGGGCGCGCATCCCGCGCACGCACGATCTCCATCGTGCGGATGATCTACATCGTGCGGATGATTCCGCGCCATCGCAGGTCGCGCCTGTTGCGTCCGGCACCGTGTCGACGCCGCCCGACCCGTACCGTGGTCGCGTGATCTTCCGCCGGCTGACGACCCAGCAGCTCGTGCTCGACATCGTCATCGCCGTCGTCGTCGGGCTCGTGACTCTCGTCTTCGACCTCCACGCCAATCCGATGTCGCTCGTCATCACGGTCGGAATGGTCGCGGCCCTCGTCTTCCGTCGCTGGTCGCCGGGCCTCGCCCTGGGCGTCGTCTGGGCGACCGCCGCCTTCGAGATGCTGACGCTGTCGACGCCTCAGGTGTCGAACCTCGCCATCTGCGCGGTGCTCTACACCGTCGCCGCCTACGGCAGCCCGCGGTTGCGCTGGCTCGGCCTGGCGTCGGTCGGAGTGGGCGCCGCCGTCGGCATGTTCTACGTGACGTTCGCGCAGCTCGCCATCTTCGGCGTGCCGCACAGCGTCGAGAACGTGACCGACCTGATCCGGCTCTTCCTGCAGATCGGCATCACCTTCCTCGGCTTCCTCGCCCTCCTGGGTCTGCCATGGGTCGGCGGGCAGTTGGTGCGCACCCGCTACGCCGCCCGCGAGAGCCGCGACGCCCAGCTCGTCGCCGAACGCGAGGCCGCCCGCGCCGAACGCGAGGCGGCGCGAGCCGAGGGCGAGGCCGCGAGAGCCGAACGGGAAGCCGCGAGGGCCGAACGCGACATCGCCGTCGAGCAGGAGCGCAGCCGCATCGCCCGCGACATGCACGACGTCGTCGCGCACTCGCTGGCGGTCGTGATCGCCCAGGCCGACGGCGCGCGCTACGCCTACCGCGCCGACCCGTCGACCGTCGAGGACAGCCTCGGCACCATCGCGTCGACCGCCCGCGAGGCGCTCGGCGAAGTGCGCGAGCTGCTCGGCCAGCTGCGCCACAGCCAGGGCGCGGCGCCGCAGCCGGTGCTTGTCGACCTCGAGCGGCTCGTCGAGCAGATGACCGCCGCCGGTCTCTCGATCGACCTGCGCTCCAGCGGCGTGCCGGCGCAGTTGAGCAGCAACCGCCAGCTCGCCATCTATCGCATCGTGCAGGAGTCGCTCACGAACGTCCTCCGGCACGGCGACACGTCATCGACCGTCGACGTGCTCTTCGACTGGCGCCCCGACGACCTCACGATCGTCGTGGCATCGACACTGCGGCCGTCCGACCCGATCGACCCCGACGCGCTCACGGCCAGCGGCCAGTACCGGCCCGACGAACGACGTGGCCACGGCGTCGTCGGCATGAGCGAACGCGCTACCTTGGCCGGAGGCACCCTGACCACTCACCAGGCAGGCGGACGGTTCATCGTGCGCGCCAACATCCCGTCCACCGCGCTCACCCAGGAGGTCCGACTGCGATGAGCATCGCACCCGACACCAGACCCGCACCGTCGCCGACCGGCACGATCAAGATCGTCCTCGTCGACGACCAGGCGCTGTTCCGCGCCGGCATCCGCATGGTGGTCTCGTCGCAGAAAGACCTCGAGTTCGTCGGCGAGGCCGGCGACGGCGAGGAGGGCGTCGAGGTCGTCGCCCGCACCCGACCCGACGTCGTGCTGATGGACATCAGGATGCCGGTGATGGACGGCATCGCGGCCACCCAGGCGATCCTCGCCCAGGCCGATGCCGAGAGGCGACCCGCACCTCGCATCCTGGTGCTCACCACGTTCGATCTCGACGAGGCGGCCACGCGGGCGATCCGTTCGGGCGCCAGCGGCTTCGTGCTGAAGGACAGCGATCCCGAGTTCCTTCTCGCCGCCATCCGCACCGTGCACGCGGGCACCTCGGTGATCGCCGCCTCGGCCACGCGCGAGCTGTTCGAGCACTTCGACAACCGTCAGACCGCGCCCAAGCCCGTGCCGGTCGCCTTCGAGTCTCTGACGACTCGCGAGAGGGACATCTTCCAGTCGGCCGCCCGCGGCCTCAGCAACAGCGAGATCGCTCGACTCGAATACCTGAGCGAGGCGACGGTCAAGACGCACATCTCGCGCGTGCTCGCGAAGCTCTCGCTGCGTGACCGCGTCCAGCTCGTGGTCTACGCCTACGAGCATGGGCTGACCACATAGACTTGTCTTCCGTGGCATTTGCATCCGACATTTCAAGCGTCTCGCTCGTGGCGACGTCGCTGTTGGTGTTCGTCGACGTGTTGGCGGCCGTCCTCGTCGTCCTGCTCGTGCGTCGCCCCCGTCGTCGACCCGCAGGGCGCGCCTGGAGCCGGCACGTCGTCATCGGCATCCCGCTCGGGCTCGCTATCGGCTGGGCCGCGATCTGGCTGATCGGCGACGTGCTCGACGTGTTCGAGGTGTCGCCGACCACAGTGCAGCGCATCTGGACGAGCCTCATGGTCGCAGGCGTCGTCCTCGCCGTGATCAATCTGCTGTTCGCCCCGGCCCGGCGTAAAGTCCTCGCCCTCGGCGGCGCCGCGGTCTTCGTGCTGGCCGGTGGCCTTGCAATCAACCGCGACGTGGGGGAGTACCGCACTCTCGGGCAGCTCATGGGCGTCGAAGACACTCAGAGCCTTGCTCTGCCGGCCCTCGTGCAAGGCGCCGCCGAGTCGGCCACGACCACCGACCTCGCCTCGCGCTGGCACGCCCCGAGCGACCTGCCCGCCCGCGGGCGCGTCGGCAGCGTGCGCATCGCGGGCACGCACTCGAGCTTCGTCGCGCGCGACGCCATCGTGTACCTCCCGCCGGCGGCACTCGTGAAAGACCCGCCCCGCCTGCCCGTCGTGATCCTGATGACCGGGCAGCCCGGCAGCCCGTCGTCGGTGCTGATCTCGGGCGAGGTGCAGACGACCCTCGACGCCGACGCCGCGGCGCACCGCGGGCTGGCGCCAATCGTCGTCGTGCCCGACCAGCTCAGCTCGGCCGACGCCAACCCGCTCTGCGTCGACGGACCCCTCGGCAACAGCGCCACCTACCTCACGAAAGACGTGCCCGACTGGATCCGCGCGCACCTGAACGTCCAGGCCGGCCGGTCGGCGTGGAGCGTCGGCGGGTTCTCTCAGGGCGGCACGTGCGCGGTGCAGTTCGCCACCTCGCATCCTGATCTCTTCGGGTCGTTCATCGACGTCTCGGCGCAGCTCGGCCCCCGACTGTCGTCGACCGCCGCGACGATCGCCGACGGTTTCGGCGGCGACGAGAGCCGCTACCGGGCGGCCCAGCCCGAGGCAATCATGGCCGCGCACGGCCCCTACCCCGACACGGTCGCGTTCTTCGCAGTCGGCCGACGTGATGCCCGTTACACCACTGTCATGAACCAGGTCTCGGCGGCGGCCGGGCGCGCCCAGATGCACGTCACCCGATACGTCTCACCCGGCAGCGGCCACGACTGGGTGACGGCATCAAACGGGTTCGCCCACGGATTCGCCGTCGTCTGGTCGACCCTCGGGCTCGGCACCTTCCGAGGCGCAGCGTGAGCGCCGAGATCGACGCGGTCGTCACGGCCGCCGGCGGCGGAAGCAGCCGCGGCACGGGTGGGCCCGACGTCTCGCCGGGGCGCTTCTGGCAGGCCACCGGCCGCCGGGTGGTCGTCGAGCTCGGCGCTCAGCCCGTCAGCGTCGTCATAGCGGCCGTGCTGGTCGCTCTCGCCATCGTCTCCGGCAGTTGGCAGAACGGGCCGGCAGACGCGCTCCGCGACGTCGTCGGCGCAGGGGTCGGCGGTCAGACGACCCCGGGCGCCTGGGCGCTGACGCTCGCCTCGATCCTCTTCTGCGGCAGCCTGCCCGAGCTCATCGCGACCGTCCTCGCCGTGCTGGTGCTGGTCGGCGGTGCCGAGCGGCTGATGGGGCATCGTCGGGCGCTTGCCGCCTACCTCGTCACCGGCGTCATCGCCACGGTCGTCGGGGTGGCCGCGCAGGCGATCGGCATCGCCGTGGGGGAGTCGTGGGCGCTCCAAGTCGCCTACGACACCACGTTGCATCCGTTCACGCCCGCTCTCGGGGCCGTCCTCGCCGCCAGCGCGTTCGCCGGGCCGCTCTGGCGACGCAGGATCCGGGTCTTCGGCTTTGCCGGCATCGTCACCTTTCTGCTCTACGACGGGCATCCGGCCGGGCTCTACGCTCTCGTGGGCGCCCTGGCGGGGCTGGCCCTCGGCCGCGTGCTCAGGCCCGAGCCGCGCCCCGTCGACCGCGGCTGGACCCGCAGCTCGCATCACGAGGCGCGGGTGCTGCTCTCGGTCGTCGTCACCGTGACCGCCCTCGGCCCGGTCGTGACCCTGCTGACGCGGGCGCCGATCGGCATCCTCGCGCCCGTCGGCGAACTCTTCCGCGATGTGCTGCCGAGCCACCGCCTGCCGGCGCTCTGCCGGGCCGCCCTGCATCAGGCCGAGCTCCACGGGGCGGCGCTGCAGCGCGCGGGCGGCGATCTCGGGCCGGCGGCCCCGAACGGCACCTGCATGCGCGACGTCGCGCTCGGCGGTCTTCACGGGCCGAGCACCGTGTTGCTCAGCATCCTGCCGCTCGTGATCCTCGTGGTCGCAGGGGCCTTCATCCGTCGGGGCCGACGTGTGGCCGGGTGGGCCGCCATCTGCGTCAACCTCCTGCTGGCCGGGCTGGCTGCGCTCTTCGAGGGCGTCCTGCCGTTCACCAGCGACACCTTCCAGGACATGCCCGGACACCGGGTCGAGCGCCTCTTCCTCAGCGGGCTGTCGGTGGCCGTGCCGCTGGCCGTTGCCGTGGTGGTCTATGTCAACCTGCGGCATCTCACGGTGCGCGCCTCCGAGGCGATCGTGCGGCGCTACATCGCCGGCCTCGTCACGGCATTCGTGTCGCTGTCGGCGTTCTACTTCGTGGTGGCGATGCTCCAACGCGGCCGCTTCTCGGCGCGCGTCTCGGTGCCCGACGTGCTGCTCAGCGTGCCCGAGCGGTTCGTGCCCGTCGGTTTCATCGGTGTCGAGCGCCTGGGAGCCGTCCCTGCTGACGTGCCGCTGCGCGTCGCCTATCTCGGTGTCGGCCCCGTCTTCTGGCTCGTCGCCGTGATCGGGCTCGCCCTGGCGGCCTCCGACACCTCGCGAGCCCGCGCCGCCGCGCGTCGAGGCGCTCTCGATCGCATCCTGCGCCGCGGGGTCGACGGCCACCTGTCGCACATGGCGACGTGGGAGGGCAATTCTTACTGGTTCACGGCGGACGGCCTCGCGGCCGTGGCGTACCGGGTGGTCGGGAGCCGCGCCATCACCACGGCCGACCCGCTCTGCCGTCGTGAGCGCGCCGCCGAGGTGATCTCCGACTTCGCCGAGTGGTGCGACGACCGGGGGCTGTCGCCGGTGTTCTACAGCATCGACGCCGACCTCGAGCCGGTGTTCGCCGGGCTCGGCTGGTCGACGCTGCCCGTGGCCGAAGAGACGGTGATCCGGCCCGCGACCTTCGCCATGACCGGCAAGAAGTGGCAGGACGTCCGATCGAGCATCAATCGCGCTGCCAAGGCCGGGGTGCGGGCGCAGTGGACCCACTACGCCGACCTTCGGCCCGGGATCGCCCGCCAGATCGACGAGATCTCCGAGCAGTGGGTCGCCGAGAAAAACCTCCCCGAGCTCGGTTTCACCCTGGGTGGCGTCGACGAGATCCGCAGCCGTGACGTGCGGCTGATGCTCGCCCTCGACGAACGCGACCGGGTGCAGGCCGTGACGAGCTGGCTGCCGACCTACCGCGACGGCGTCGTCATCGGCGGCACGCTCGACTTCATGCGTCGCCGCCCCGACAGCATGACCGGGGTGATGGAGTTCGTCATCGCCGAGGCCGCCCTACAGGCGCAGGAGGACGGTCTCGAGTTCCTGAGTCTCTCCGCCGCACCGCTCGCCACTGCGAAGCCCCTCGACGACGAGTCGAGCCAGACCGAGCGGCTGCTCGGCTTCATCGCCCGCACCCTCGAGCCGGCCTATGGGTTCGCCACCCTGCTGGCCTTCAAGAAGAAGTTCCAGCCCGAGTTCGTGCCCCTTCTGATGGCCTACCCCGACCCGCTCGAGCTGCCGGCGATCGGCACCGCGCTCGCCCGCGCGTACCTGCCCGAGCTCTCCATCAGGCAGGTGCCTCGCCTCCTGCGATCCGTCGTCTGATGCTCTGCTGCCCGTGAGCGCCTGGGCAGCGTAGTGCTATGGTCGATTCGTGCTGTTCGGCCTGCTCCTTCTTAGCTGCCGCGACGAGACCTCGTTCTAAGGCCTCCCTCGTCGCGGTGTTCACAGTGCCGGTTTCACATCCGGCTGGCTGACAAACTTTGACGAAGAGGTAGAGACCATGAAGAACTCGCAACAGCCGTCCGGGATGCCGATCCACAAATACGTCCCTTTCCACGACCTGATCCAGGTCGACCTGCCCGACCGCACCTGGCCTGCCAAGCGCATCACGAGGGCGCCGCGCTGGTGCGCCGTCGACCTGCGCGACGGCAACCAGGCCCTGATCGACCCCATGAGCCCTGAGCGCAAGCGCATCATGTTCGATCTGCTCGTCAAGATGGGCTACAAGGAGATCGAGGTCGGATTCCCATCGGCGTCGCAGACCGACTTCGACTTCGTGCGCAGCCTGATCGACGAGAATGCCATCCCCGACGACGTCACGATCCAGGTTCTGACGCAGGCCCGCGAGTCGCTGATCAACCGCACCTACGAGTCGATCAAGGGCGCGAATCAGGCCATCGTGCACCTGTACAACTCGACCAGCATCCTGCAGCGCGACGTCGTCTTCCGCACCGGCAAGCAGGGCATCATCGACCTGGCCCTCGAGGGCGCTCGTCTCTGCAAGGTCGCCGAGGCGACCATCCCCGAGACGACCGTCTACTACGAGTACAGCCCCGAGAGCTTCACCGGCACCGAGCTCGAGTTCGCCCGCGACATCTGCAACGCCGTCATCGAGGTCTTCGAGCCGACCCCCGAGCGCCAGGTGATCGTCAACCTGCCGGCCACGGTCGAGATGGCCTCGCCCAACGTCTACGCCGACTCCATCGAGTGGATGAACCGCAACCTCGCCCACCGCGAGAACGTCATCCTCTCTCTGCACCCGCACAACGACCGCGGCACCGCCGTCGCGGCAGCCGAGCTCGGCTACATGGCCGGCGCCGACCGCATCGAGGGGTGCCTGTTCGGCAACGGAGAGCGCACCGGCAACGTCGACATCGTAGCTCTCGGCATCAATCTGTTCACGCAGGGTATCGACCCCGAGATCGACTTCTCCGACCTCGACGAAGTCAAGCGAACCGCTGAGTACTGCAACCAGCTGCCGGTGCCCGAGCGCAGCCCGTGGGCAGGCGACCTGGTCTACACGGCTTTCTCGGGCTCGCACCAGGATGCGATCAAGAAGGGCTTCGAGGCCATGGCCGTCGATGCCGCGGCGCAGGGCAAGTCGGTCGACGACCTGGTCTGGGCCGTGCCCTACCTGCCGGTCGACCCGAAAGACCTGGGCCGCTCGTACGAGGCGGTCATCCGCGTCAACTCGCAGTCGGGCAAGGGCGGCGTCGCCTACCTGCTGAAGACCGACCACGCGCTCGACCTGCCGCGCAAGCTGCAGATCGACTTCTCGGGTGTCGTGCAGACGCACACCGACGCCGACGGCGGCGAGGTCACGAGCGAGCAGATCTGGGAGATCTTCCAGGACGAATACCTACCGGCTCGCGACGAGTCGGCCAAGTGGGGTCACTTCGAGTTGACCCGCACCGGCACCCGCAGCGACATGTCGGGCGAGACGCACCTGTCGGCGTCGCTCCGTGCGGGCTCCGACATGGTCGAGACCGAGGGCGCCGGATCCGGCCCCATCGACGCCTTCATCGACGTGCTCGCCACACAGGGTGTCGCCGTCAAGCTCTACGACTACAGCGAACACACCCTCAGTGCGTCCGGCGACGCGCAGGCGGCCGCCTACGTCGAGCTCGACGTCGACGGGACGCGCCTGTGGGGTGTCGGCATCGACGCCGACATCTCGACGGCTTCGCTCAAGGCCATCGTCTCGGCGGTCAACCGGGCGCTGCGCTCGAAGGTGGCCGAGCCGGAGTTCGCCACCGCCTAGCCACGCTTCCCTCCCGTTTTACCTATAGGTGCGGCCCTCGCTCATAGATGTTTCTGTGCGGCAATCGCTCACCTATAGGTAAACCCCCTCCCGTTTTACCTATAGGTGCGGCCCTCGCACACCGACGTTTCTGTGCGGCGGCGGCTTGCCTATAGGTAAAACGGAGGGGCGGGGTCAGCGCGGGCGGCGCCAGCGCGGCAGGCGCGAGAGTGCGCGCTGCTCGGGCAGGCTCCAGCCGAACCGGACGGCGGCCAGCCGGATCACGAAAGTGACCAGAGTTCCGGTCAGCGCGGCGATGTAGGTGGGCACGTCGAAAGCCACCATCGCTACGAGGACGGCCGTGCCGGCCCCGGCCGCGACGGCGTAGAGCGATCCGACGTGCATCATCGCGATGGTCAGGTTCATCAGGAGGTCGCGCAGCACCGACCCGCCGACGGCCGAGATCACCCCGACGAAGACGGCGGGGATGTCGGGCAGCCCCATTGCCAGAGCCGTCGTCGCGCCGATCGCGCCGAAGAGCCCGATCGTCAGGGCGTCGAGCACCGTGATGAGGCCGACCAGGCGGTTGAACACTCGTTGCAGCAGCATGCCGAGCAGCGACGCGAGCACCGCGACCGTGAGGTACCAGTTGGTCTGGAGCGCCCGCGGCAGCTGGCCGAGCAGGACGTCCCGCAGGATGCCACCGCCCAGCCCCGTCGCCGTGCCGATGATCGCAACGCCGAGGAGGTCGACGCGCCGCTCGCGGAACTGGCTGGCGAAGAGCGCCCCCTGCAGGCTGCCGACGGCCACGGCCAGAAGGTTCGCCCAGAGGGGAATGGCGAGGACTGTGGCGGACACCAGAAGAGTCTGCCATGGGAGGGATACTGGGGGAGTGCCGGTGTATCGAGACGAATGCGTGATCCTGCGCACCCACAAGCTGGGTGAGGCGGATCGCATCCTGACGATGCTCAGCCGGTCGCACGGCAAGATCCGGGCCGTGGCGAAGGGTGTTCGGCGCACGGCGTCGAAGTTCGGGGCGCGACTCGAGCCGTTCATGGTCGCCGACCTGCAGCTCTACGAAGGCCGCAGCCTCGACATCGTCACGCAGGCCGAGTCGCTCGGATCGTACGGGGCCGACATCGTCTCCGACTACGCCAGCTACACCGCCGCCAACGTGATGGTCGAGACCGCCGACAAGCTGACCGACGCCGAGGCGGGCCTCCAGCAGTACCTCCTGCTCGTGGGCGCGCTGCGGTCGCTGGCGCGTCGCGAGCACGATCCGCAGCTGATCCTCGACTCGTACCTGCTGAGAGCACTCAGCATCGCGGGCTGGGCTCCGAGCTTCGGCGACTGCGCCGTGACCGGGGTGCCCGGGCCGCACTCCGCCTTCGTGGTGCAGCTGGGCGGGGTCGTGGCCGACGCCGCCGCGCCTCCCGGTGCTCCGCGCCTCGATCCTGCGACCCTGCAGCTTCTGGGCGCCTTGCTCAGCGGCGACTGGGGTCTAGCCGAGGCGACGGGAGAGTCGACGCGCAACCAGGCCAGCGGTGTCGTCGCCGCGTACACCCAGTGGCACCTCGAGCGCGGGCTGAGGTCGCTGCAGCACCTCGACCGCACGGCCGCCACCGCCCTGACCCGAGGCCACGCTGCGCCGCTGCCGATCCACAGCCCCACCTCAGGAGAGCTTCTGTGAGCACTACCCCCCGCACCGACCGCACTTCCGAGCCGGCCGTCGCCGAGCGCCGCCGCCTCTTCGGCCGCCGCATGGTGCCCGAGCAGATGGACTTCAAGCCGCTCGACTGGCGGGGCGAGGCGCCGCCCGAGTACGACGCGGGCACCGTGCCGCAGCACGTCGCCGTCGTCATGGATGGCAACGGCCGCTGGGCGAACGCCCGGGGGCTGCCGCGCATCGAGGGGCACAAGGCCGGCGAGGCGGCGCTGCTCGAGGTCGTCGCCGGGGCGATCCAGGTGGGCGTGAAGCACCTCAGCGTCTACGTCTTCTCGACCGAGAACTGGAAGCGCAGCCCCGAAGAGGTGCGCTTTCTGATGGGCTTCAATCGTGAGGTGCTGCACCGTCGGCGCGAGCAGCTCGATGCGTGGGGCGTCAGGATCCGATGGTCGGGGCGTCGGCCGAAGCTCTGGGCGTCCGTCATCAAAGAGCTGCAGGTGGCCGAGGCGGCGACCCAGCACAACACCACGATGACCCTCAACATGTGCGTGAACTACGGCGGGCGCAACGAGCTGACCGACGCGATCCAGTCGATCGCCGGCGAGGTGGCGGCCGGGCGGCTGAAGCCGTCGGGCATCACCGAGAAGGTGATCCAGCGGCACCTGTACCAGCCGCAGCTGCCCGACGTCGACCTCTTCGTGCGCTCGTCGGGCGAGCAGCGCACCTCGAACTTTCAGCTGTGGGAGTCGGCCTACGCCGAGATGGTCTTCTTGGATCAGCTCTGGCCCGACTTCACGCGCGAAGACCTCTGGGGCGCTATCGACCTCTACACGAAGCGGGGCCGGCGCTTCGGCGGCGCCGTCGACAAGCCCGCCTCGGCGCAGTAGCCCGCCTGCCCTTACCTTTTCGGCTCGTTCTGACGGCCCGGGCGGTAAGGACGTGCCGAAAAGGTAAGGGGGGCGGCAGCCTAGAACGAGACGTTGGCGCCGAGGAAGATCCGCTCGCTCGGCCAGAGGAACTGCAGCGTCAGCGGCCCGTCGGTGTCGCGATAGAACCACGCGTTGGCGAAGACGACAGCCTTGCCCGGCAGGAGGTACCAGGTCGACGCCCCCTTCGGGAATTGCGTCGACAGGTCGGTGCTGTACCCCTTCTGCGTCAGTAGATCCTGCCCGGCGAAGGTGTCCTGCGTCGCGATCTTGTTGCCGTACGACGAGTAGTCGGCGCTGAGGTCGGTGAGGTCGAGCCGCTGGTCGGAGTCGTTGGTCAGCACGTAGGCGGTCACCTCGACGTGGGTGCCCGCGGGGTAGGGGTCGTCGCCGTTCGGGTGCAGGTAGATCGACGGCTTGGTCGTGGTCAGCTGCCCGACCCGATAGATGTAGATGGTGAGATCTTTGTAGTTGACCTGGTTGAGCAGGGTGCCGCCCGGCGCCAACTTCGACGGGTCGACGCTCGACCCCGACGAACCCGAGTTCGGCCCGCCCGTCACCTGGGGCTGAGGCGCCGACGTGGCGGCCCCGCCCGCACCCGACTGCGCACCCGGAGTCGCCCCGGCCACCGGCGTCAGGCTCTTCACCACGGGGAAGCACCCGGTGAGGCCGATCAGGGCCGCGGTGACGACAGCGGCCGCCAGGAGTCTTCTGCGCACGCCACCAGCCTAACCGGCGGCCCCGACGGGTTCGGTCGACGCGGCCGTGGCGACCGGCGCGCCGGGCGGCGTACCGGCAGGGCGAAGCCCGAAGGGCCGAGGATCGAGGGCTGCCAGCACCCGCAGGCACGCCGCCACCGCAGGCACCCGCTCGGCGCCCACGACCGTGGCCGCATGGACGATGCGGTCCTGCGACCCCGGCATGGCCCGCACGTCGACGCCGACGGGCAGCGCGGCCGAAACCAGCGACAGGGCCGGCAGCAGCGCCACCCCGAGCCCGGCCGCCACGAGCCCGGTCACGGCCAGGGCGTTGTCGGTCTCGAGCACGATGTCCGGTTCGAAGCCTGCCGCGCGGCACGACGCGAGCAGATGTCCGCGGCAGCGCGGGCACCCGCCGATGAAGCGCTGGTCGCGGAGGTCTGCCAGCTCGCCTGACGTGCCCGTCGGCGCAACGAGCAGCATCGTGTCGCGGAAGAGAGCGCGCTCGACGACGCCGTCGTCGTCGACCCGGCCGCTGCTGCGCGCGTCACCCGGGTAGGTGAACGTCAGCGCGAGATCGACCGCCCCCTCGCGGAGCAACTGCATAGCCTCCGGCGGCTCCGCCTCGACATAGGAGACGACGAGGTTCGGGTGCGTGATGCGAAGCGACGACAGGATCGCGGGCACCAGGGTCGACGAGGCGCTGGGGAACCCCGCAAGGCGCACCGTGCCGCCGGAGCCGCCGAGCAGGTCGTCGAGATCCTGCTCGGCCGCGTCGAGAGCCGCCTGCACGTGCACGGCGTGCCGCGCCAGCCGCCGACCCGCCTCAGTCAGCGTCACACCACGGCCCGACCGCAGCACGAGCGGTTGCCCGAGCAGCCGCTCAGCGCGCCGCAGCCGCTGCGTGACGGCGGGCTGGCTGTAGCCGAGGAGACCCGCCGCCCCCGTGATAGTGCCCGCGTCGGCGACGGCGCGGATGCAGCGGAGATCGAGGAGGTCGAGCGGCGTGGTCATCGCGCAATCATAAGCACCGGTTATCGAACGTATGCCGAAGGTGTTCTGGTGTAATGGCATCCTGCGCCCGACTCTTGAGGGGTGATGACTCTCGACACCGCCCGCGACCACTTTGCCCGGGGCACCGGCTATCTCGCGGCGTGCACCGGCGGGCTGCCGTGCCGCGGCACGGTCGACGCTCTGCGCAAAGACCTCGACTCATGGGCCAGCGGCAGGGTCGACCCGGCGGCCTACGCTGAGATCGTCGAGGAGACACGTCACGACTTCGCTCGCGTCGTCGGAGTGCCGGCGTCGTGGGTGGCGATCGGGTCGCAGACGTCGGCGCAGATCGCCGTCATCGCGGCCTCCGTGCCGGACGGAGCCGAGGTGCTCTGCATCGAGGGCGACTTCAGCTCGGTCATGATGCCCTTCGCGGCGCAGGCCTACCGGGGTGTGCGCCTTCGAGCAGTACCGCCGTCGTCGCTGGCGTCGAGCATCACGGCCGACACCTGGCTCGTGGCCTACTCGCTCGTGCAGTCGGCGACCGGGGCTGTCGCCGACGACGCCGCCGTCGTGGCCGAAGCCGGCCGCGTCGGGGCCCGCACGCTCGTCGACCTGACGCAGGCCGCGGGCGTCCTGCCGGTCGACGCCTCCCGCTATGACGCCACCGTCACGCACGCGTACAAGTGGCTGTGCTCGCCCCGCGGCGTCGCGTTCGCGACGTTCTCGCCGGCGTTCGCCGCCGAGGTGCGGCCGATCCAGGCGGGCTGGTACGCAGGATCCGACGTGTGGGCCTCCTGCTACGGCACGGAGTTCGCGCTGGCCGACGACGCCCGGCGATTCGACGTGTCGCCCGCCTGGCAGGCCTTCGCCGGTGCACGCCCGGCCCTCGCTCTGTTCGCCTCCGTCTCTCTGGCCGACGTCTGGAGGCACGCCGCCGGGCTCGGCGATCGGCTCTGCGACGCGCTGGAGGTGCCGCGGCAGGGCCAGGCGATCGTGACCTGGGAGGACCCCTCCGGCGCCGACGCGCGTCGGCTGACCTCCGCTGGCCTCACCGTGTCGGGCCGCGCCGGGCGAGTGCGCGTCGCCTTCCACCTCTGGAACGACGACACCGACGTCGACCGGTGCGCGGCGGCGCTCGGTCGGACCTCCCAGTAGAGTTTGTACCCAACCCCGCGCATCCAGCACGGGTCGATCGTCTCCTGGGAGCAACACACGTGGCAGCACCGAACCGTCTCGATTCCGTCATCGCCCTGGCCAAGCGCCGCGGCTTCGTCTTCCAGGCGGGCGAGATCTACGGAGGGTCGCGCTCGGCGTGGGACTACGGCCCCCTCGGCACCGCGCTGAAAGAGAACATCAAGCAGCAGTGGTGGAAGTTCATGGTGCAGGGCCGCGACGACATCGTGGGTCTCGACTCGTCGGTGATCCTGCCCCGCCAGGTGTGGGAGGCCTCCGGCCACGTCGAGGTGTTCTCCGATCCCCTCGTCGAATCGCTGCACACGCACAAGCGCTTCCGTGCCGACCACCTGCTCGAGGCGTACGAGGCCAAGCACGGCCACCCGCCCGTCAACGGCCTCGCCGACATCAACGACCCCGACACCGGCCAGCCAGGCGCCTGGACGGAGCCGCAGAACTTCTCGGGCCTCTTGAAGACCTTCCTCGGCCCGGTGGACAACGAGCAGGGCATGGCGTACCTCCGCCCCGAGACCGCCCAGGGCATCTTCACCAACTTCGCCAACGTGATGAACGCCGCGCGGATGAAGCCGCCGTTCGGCATCGCGCAGGTCGGCAAGTCGTTCCGGAACGAGATCACGCCCGGCAACTTCATCTTCAGAACCCGCGAGTTCGAGCAGATGGAGATGGAGTTCTTCGTCGAGCCCGGCACCGACGAAGACTGGTTCGACTACTGGATCGCCGCGTGCGAGGAGTGGTACCTCTCGCTGGGCATCGACCCCGAGAACATCCGCCGCTACGAGCACCCGACCGAGAAGCTCTCGCACTACTCGAAGCGCACCGTCGACCTCGAGTACAGGTTCCGATTCACCGGCTCGGAGTGGGGCGAGCTCATGGGCGTCGCCAACCGCACCGACTTCGACCTCTCGACCCACTCGAAGGCGTCCGGTGTCGACCTGTCGTACTTCGACCAGACCAAGAACGAGCGCTGGACGCCCTTCGTCATCGAGCCGGCTTTCGGCCTCACCCGCGCCCTGATGGCCTTCCTGGTCGACGCCTACCACGAGGACGAGGCGCCCAACGCGAAGGGCGGCGTCGACAAGCGCACCGTGCTTCGCCTCGACCGCAGGCTCGCCCCGATCAAGGTCGCCGTGCTGCCGCTGTCGCGCAACGAGAACCTCTCTCCCCTCGCGCGCGGCGTTGCCGCGTCGCTGCGGAAGCTCTGGAACATCGACTTCGACGACGCCGGCGCCATCGGCCGGCGCTACCGCCGCCAGGACGAGATCGGCACGCCGTTCTGCGTCACAGTCGACTTCGACTCGCTCGACGACAACGCCGTGACCGTGCGCGAGCGCGACTCGATGGAGCAGGAGCGCGTGCCGCTCGACGAGCTCGAGGCGTACCTCGGGGCGCGGCTCGTCGGGGCCTAGCCTCCGCGGGAATTCAGGTCTGGCGCCCGTTTCGGCGCCAGACCGAGTTCTCATCGGGCGCTCAACCTGAATTCCCGACCCGGTCTCACAGGGCCGCGTGAAACTTCTCCACAGATGCGCGGCAGGCGCCCCAGATGGCGCCCACAAATGTCACATTATGGGCATGGATCTAGTGCAGACCTTGACGGACTTGGGCGGCTTGGCACATCGCGGCTCGATCGCTGCGTCGGACCGCGAACTGACAGCCGGGGTGCGATCGGGCGAGATACGACGCGTGCGTCGGGGCTGGTACACAATCCTGCCGCCATCCGATCCTCGCGCGAGATGCAGGGAGATCGGCGGACGCCTGACCGGTGCCCTCGCCCTGCGCCTTCAGGGTGCCTGGATGTGGCGAGACCCACCCCTGGAGGTCAGTGTCAGCCGCAATGCTGCACGCCTCGGTCGGCATCCGCCCTCCGTCACCGTCCACTACGACCTGCCTGAGGTCCATGCGCGAGGCGAGATCGCCGTGGTCGACTGTCGGGACGCTCTCGTCCACGCCATTCGCAGGCTGCCGTTCGAGGAGGCCGTATCGACCCTCGACTGGGCCCTCCACACGGAGCGCATCGATGACGGTGACCTCGCGTGGCTTCGAGGACGCCTGCCGCGTCATCTGGCGCGGATCACGGAGTGGTGCGACCGACACTGCGAGAGCTTCATCGAGAGCGTCGTGCGAACGCGACTTCGTCTCGCCCGGCTCGAAATCACTTCGCAGAGGCCGCTGCCAGGTTCACTCCGGATCGACCTCGTCGTGAACGGCGTCGTCGCCATCGAGGTGGACGGGCGCGAGTTCCACGAGAGCTCGTTCGAGCAGGACCGCCGCAAGGACCTCGCCATCACTCTCGACGGTAAGCACGCGCTCCGCCTGACCTACGCCTTGATCCGCGACGAATGGCCCCGGGTTCTCGCGGCCATCGAGGCGGCGCTGGAGTTTCGCCGAATGGCGACGCGCCTGCCCTCGGCTGCCAGGTTCTCCCGACCGCACAGTCACGGCAGGCACGGCCCGTGGGCGCTGGAACCGCCAGAGCGGTGAGGTGCGCGGGAGGCCGCTGCGGCGCCCACGGGGAATGCAGGCGGCCGATGCCAGGTTGCCTCCATCGTGAGCGACACCAAGAGCAACAGCAGCCAGAGCCCCATCAAAGTCGACGTCTGGTCGGACATCGCGTGCCCGTGGTGCTTCATCGGCAAGCGCAAGTTCGAGATGGCAGCCGGCCAGTTCGCGGGCGACGTCGAGGTCGAATACCACTCGTTCGAGCTCTCGCCCGACACTCCGGTCGACTTCGAGGGCAACGAGGCGGAGTTCCTCGCCCGCCACAAGGGCCTCCCCGTTGATCGGGCGCAGGCCATGCTCGACAACCTCGCCGGCATCGCGGGCAGCGTCGGGCTCGACTACGACTTCGACGCCATGCACCACACCAACACGGTGAAGGCCCATCAGCTCATCCACTACGCCAAGTCGAAGGGCGCGCAGCTCGACATGAAGGAGCGCCTCCTGAGCGCGTACTTCGAGAAGGGTCGCCACCTCGGGCAGACCGAGGTGCTCGCCGACATCGCCGAGGAGGCCGGGTTCGACCGCGCCGACGTCGTGCGGTCGCTCGAGAGCGACGAGTTCCTGGCGGACGTGCGCGCCGACCAGGCGCAGGCACAGGCCTACGGCATCAACGGGGTGCCGTTCTTCGTGTTCGAGAGCAAGTACGGGGTGTCGGGGGCGCAGGATCCCGCGGCCTTCCTCGAGGTCCTCCAGACGGTCGCCGCCGAGGCGGTAGCGGCCGACGGAGCAGGCGAGAACGCCGAGGTCGTTCGATGACCACCGAGCCCACCGGCACGCCGCAGGCGCCGGTCTTCACCATGCTGGGCGCGGCCGATGCCGTCGTCTGCGAGGGCGACTCATGCGTGGTGCCCGGCGCCGGCGCCGGCGGCGACGCCGAGATCGACATCGAGCCGTCGCCCGACGAGGCTGCGGCTGCGTCGGCTCGAGCCGTCACCGCCGCTCTCGACGAGGGCGCCTCTCTCTAGATCCCGTAGGCGAGATCAGCCCCGCGGCACCGTTTCGTCGGTGATGTCCGCGACGGTCGCGTGGTAGGCCCCGATCAACGCGTCCGCGTCGACGAAAGCGCTGCTGCCGTGCGAACCGGCGCCGAGGGCGATCCTGGTGCCCGTGACACGCTCGTCGGCGAAGACGGGCCACGCGGTCGAGCTGCCGACCGGCGTGATCGTGCCGCGCTCGAACCCCGTCGCCTCGAGGGCGATGTCGGGCGACGGCATGGACAGCTTGTTGACACCGACGACGGCCCGAAGCTTCGACCACGAGATCTGGCGCCCTCCGGGCACGAGGGCGAAGAGGAAGGTGCCGTCGTGCTTCTTGACGACCAGGCTCTTGACGATCGTCGAGGGCTCGATGCCCAGCAACTCGGCCGCCCGCTCGAGGCTCTCGGCCTCGGGGCGGTGCGCGATCTCGATCCTGAGCCCTCGGGCCTCGGCGTCGGCGAGGACTCTGTCTGTTCCGGTGCTGGTCACGAGCCCGACAACGATGGGGGGCCCTCGCGCATTCCCTCCACATCGATGAGGCAGGTCGCCGAGTTGTCCACAGGATCACGAGACGGGCTGGCCACGACCCACCGAGATGGGATAATCGACACCGATGACGATCACCCTTCCTCAGCGCTCCCAGCGCCCAGACACCTTGGCGATCGGCCGGCTCACGGTCGACTCGCCCGTCGTGCTCGCGCCCATGGCCGGCATCACGAACACCGCGTTCCGTCGGCTCTGCCGCGAGTACGGCGCAGGCCTCTACGTCAGCGAGATGATCACCAGTCGCGCGCTCGTCGAGCGCACGCCCGAGTCGATGCGGCTCATCACGCACCACGAGAGCGAGACGACTCGAAGCATCCAGCTGTACGGCGTCGAGCCCAACACGGTGGCCGAGGCCGTCACGATGCTCGTGGCCGAAGACCGCGCCGACCACATCGACCTCAACTTCGGTTGTCCGGTGCCTAAGGTCACTCGCAAGGGCGGCGGCGCGGCCCTCCCCTGGAAGCTCGGTCTCTTCCGCGAGATCGTCGAGCGCGCCGTCAAGGCCGCCGGCGACATCCCGCTGACCGTCAAGATGCGCAAGGGCATCGACTCCGACCACCTCACCTACCTCGAGGCGGGCAAGGCGGCCGAGGGCGCTGGCGTCGCCTCGATCGCGCTGCACGCCCGCACGGCGTCCGAGTTCTACTCCGGCCACGCCGACTGGTCGGCCATCAGGAAGCTCAAAGAGACCATCACCGGCACGCCGGTGCTCGGCAACGGCGACATCTGGTCGGCGGCCGATGCCCTCCGCATGGTCGACCAGACCGGCTGCGACGGCGTCGTCGTCGGTCGCGGCTGCCTCGGGCGCCCGTGGCTGTTCGGCGACCTCGCGGCCGCCTTCCGCGGCGAAGAGGCGAAGGCCGAGCCGACACTGGGCGAGGTCGCCAGGGCGTTCCGTCGCCACGCCGAGTTGCTCGTCGAGTTCTTCGGCGACGAGGATCGCGGGTGCCGCGACATCCGCAAGCACGTCGCGTGGTACTTCAAGGGCTACCCCGTCGGCGGCGACCTGCGTGCCGCGATGGCCACGGTGCCGACCCTCGCCGCCCTCGACGACCTTTTGGGCCAGCTCGACGGCGACCAGCCCTACCCGGGCGAAGGTGCCGAGGGCCCGCGCGGCCGCGCCGGAACCCCGAAGAAGCCCGCCCTGCCCGATCGCTGGCTCGAGAGCCGCGAGCTCGACGACGCCTTCCGCGGCGAGCTCGCCGCGGCCGAGCTGCACCACAGCGGCGGCTGAGGCCCGCCGGATGACGACCTACGACACCTCCGGCTCACCGAGCCCGAGCCCGGCGACGGCGGCTGCGATCAGCGGCTCCGGCTCGCACATGATCTCCGCTGCCACGCAAGCGCTCGGCTACGTCGAGCGCGACACCGAGCGCTGGCTGCCCGAGCAGCACTCGAGCCGCCGCAGCGACTTCGCGCGCGATCGCGCGCGCCTGCTGCACTCCAGTGCGCTCCGCCGACTGGCCGCCAAGACGCAGGTGCTCAGCCCGACGGCCGGCCTCGACTTCGCCCGCAACCGGCTGACGCATTCGCTCGAGGTGGCGCAGGTCGGGCGCGAGCTGGCGACGAGCCTCGGGCTCGACCCCGACGTCGTCGACACGGCGTGCCTCGCGCACGACCTCGGCCACCCGCCGTTCGGCCACAACGGCGAAAAGGCCCTCAACGACTGGGCCGCCGACTTCGGCGGCTTCGAGGGCAACGCTCAGACCCTGCGCCTCCTCACCCGCATCGAGCCGAAGGTGATCGGCCCGGGCGACAGCGAGGGCCCACCGTTCCGCAGCTACGGTTTGAACCTCACCCGCGCCAGCCTCGACGCCAGCTGCAAGTACCCCTGGCCGACAGCGCAAGGCGTCGCCGACCCGTCGGGCCGGGTGAAGTTCGGCTTCTACGACGACGACACCCCCGCCTTCGAATGGCTGCGCCTCGGTGCGCCTCGCCGACAGCGCTGCATCGAAGCCCAGGTGATGGATCTGAGCGACGACATCGCCTACTCGGTGCACGACTTCGAAGACGCCGTCGTCAACGGCTACATCCAGGTCGCCTCGCTTAATGCGCCCGGCGGCCACGAGGGTCTCATCGACTCGATGCACGCCTGGGTCGGCGGCGAGCTGAGCCGCGACGAGCTCGTCGAGGCCTTCAACCGGCTGCGCTCGCTCGACGTCTGGCTCGACTCCTACGACGGCGGCCGCCTCGACCAGGCCCGCCTGAAAAACCTGACCAGTCAGCTGATCGGCCGGTTCGCCGGCTCGGCCGACGAGGCCACTCACGAGCACTACCCGCAGAAGAGCCTCATCCGCTTCTCGGCCAGTGTCGTGATCCCGGCCGACATCATCGGCGAGATCGCGGCTCTCAAAGGCATCGTCGCGGCGTTCGTGATGACCCAGGGCACCCGCCAGCCGATCTACGTCCAGCAGCGCGAGGTGCTCACCGCCCTTGCCGACGCTCTGTGGGAGGGCGGCCCGACCAGCCTCGATCCTGGCTTCGCCCTCGACTGGAGCGAAGCCGGCGACGACGACGCCCGTCGCCGCGTGATCGTCGACCAGGTCGCGTCGCTCACCGACCAGAGCGCGATGGCCTGGCACGACCGCCTGGTACACGCGTGAGCGTGTCGGTGGCCGGCCCTAGGGTGTGCTCATGCCCGGCTTGATCCAGCGAAACGACATCGACGAGGTGCGGTCGCGGGTCAACATCGCCGATGTGGTGGGCGACTACGTCACGCTCAAGGGTGCCGGCATCGGCTCGATGAAGGGCCTGTGCCCCTTCCACGACGAGCGCAGCCCGAGCTTTCACGTGCGACCGCAGGTCGGCCGCTACCACTGCTTCGGCTGCGGCGAAGACGGCGACGTCTTCAGCTTCATCCAGAAGACCGACCACACGACGTTCCAAGAGGCCGTCGAGCGGATGGCCGCGCGCATCAACTTCACGCTGCACTACGAAGACGGCGGGCAGGCCAGCGACCACGGCAACCGCGCACGGTTGCTGGCGGCCAACGAGGCGGCGCGCGAGTTCTTCGTCGAGCACCTCACGGCGGCCGACGCCGACCCCGGTCGTCGCTTCCTGGGCGAACGCGGATTCGACCCCGCTGCGGCGGCGCACTTCGGCGTCGGCTTCGCGCCGAAGTCGTTCGACGCCCTCCGGTCTCATCTGAAGGGCCGCGGCTTCACCGAGGAGGAACTCGTCACCGCCGGCCTCCTCAGCCACGGCGACCGCAACGCGTACGACCGATTCCGCGGGCGGCTGATCTGGCCCATTCGCGACGTCACCGGTGCGACGATCGGCTTCGGTGCTCGCAAGCTGCTCGAAGACGACAACGGGCCGAAATACCTCAACACGCCCGAGACGCCGATCTATCACAAGTCGCAGGTGCTCTACGGGCTCGACCTCGCCCGGCGAGCCATCTCCAAAGACAAGCGCGTCGTGATCGTCGAGGGCTACACCGACGTGATGGCCTGTCACCTCGCGGGGGTCACGACAGCCGTCGCCACCTGCGGAACGAGCTTCGGCGTCGACCACATCAAAGTGCTACGGCCGATGCTCGGCGACAGCCGCGGCTCCGACGTGAGCGCGGCCGGCGAGGTCGTCTTCACCTTCGACCCCGACGAGGCCGGCCAGCGAGCAGCGAGCCGAGCGTTCGCCGAAGAGCAGCGGTTCGCCGCGCAGACCTTCGTCGCGGTCGCGCCCGACGGCCTCGACCCGTGCGACCTCCGACTGAACCGCGGCGACGACGCCGTGCGGCGTCTCGTCGAGGGCAAGCGGCCGATGTTCGAGTTCATGATCAAGCGGGTGCTCGCCGGGCACGACCTCGAGACCGTCGAGGGCCGCGTGGCCGCGCTTCGCGCGTCGGCTCCTGTCGTCGCCGGCATCCGCGACGTGTCGATGACACAGGGCTACGTGCGGTCGCTCGCCGGCTGGCTGGGGCTCGACCCGCCCGAGGTCCAGACCGCGGTCGACTCCGCGCGGCGTGCGGCTGCGCACGCCCCGAAGGCGGTCGAGCGGCTCGCGCCGTCGAGCGGCCCGAACCGTCAGTCGATCACCAGCCTGCCCGAGGTGGTGGTGGTCGACGAGCGGGCGAGCATCCTGCGCCTGCCCGACGACCCCTCGACGAGACTCGAACGAGACGCTCTGATGGCGATCCTGCAGCACCCGCAGAGCGCGCCCCGCGAGCTGACGGTGCAGGCGGCGTTCGCGCAGATGTCGGACGGCTCGCTTTCGACGGTGCGCGACGCGATCGCCGCCACGCTCGACTCCCTCGACGTGCAGGATTTCGTCAGCGCCGTGCTCGAGCAGACCCCTGCCCCGTTCGCGCCGCTGGTGAAAGAGCTGGCCGTCGGGCCGCTGCCCGAGCGCGAGGGCAGCGACATGGTGCTCTACTGCACCGGGGTGCTCTCGTCGCTGGTCGAGCGCGATTTGCTGCACCAGAAGGCCGAGCTGCTCGGCCGCATGCACCGCACCGACGCCAAGGACGACCCCGAGGCGCGGCGCGAGCTGGAGCTGAAGCTGGTGCAGGTGGAGTCGGCGCGTCGGCTCCTCCGCAATGAGTAGGCGCGGCCTAGGCTTGAAATGGTCGGCCCGACGAATGGGCGACTCGACGAGAGAGAGCTCCACCGCGTGACCGCCCCCACCGACCAACCCGACGCCCCGGTGATCACCGCCGACGACCTCTCGCTGGTGTACCCGGCGCGAGGCGGCCGACCCGAGGTGCGCGCGGTCGACGGTGTGACGTTCACTCTCGAGCCCGGCGAGATCCTCGCGGTCCTCGGCGAGAGCGGCTCGGGCAAGTCGACGCTCGCGTTAGGCCTCGCCGGCCTCGCCTACGGCTCGCGACCGCCCGAAGGCCGCCCCCTCGTCGCCGGCGGCGAGCTGACCGTGCTCGGCCAGCGCATCAAGACCATGTCCAAGCGCCGCCGCGACCGACTCACCGGGGCCGTCGGCTACCTGTCGCAGAACGACGGCGACGTGCTCAACCCCGACCTCACCGTCGGCGAGGCCGTCGCCGAGCCGCTCTACGAGCGCGACCGACGCTTCGATCGCAAAGAGGCCGGTCGCCTCGTCGCCAACCTCGTCGACTCGGTGCACCTGCCGCTCAGCACGATGCTCAAGCAGACGTGGGAGCTCAGCGCCGGCCAGCGCCAGCGCATCGCTCTGGCACGCAGCCTCGTGCTCGAGCCGCAGCTGCTCATCGCCGACGAGCCGGCCCGGGGGGTCGACGTGCTCGTGCGGCGATCGGTTCTCGAGCTGCTGCGCACCCTGCACGGCAACCGGCAGTTCTCGGCGGTCGTCGTGACCTCGTCGGTGACCGAGGCCCGCGCCGTCGCCGACCGCATGGCAGTGCTGCGCGAAGGGCGTGTCGTCGGCTACGGCGACATCGACGACGTCCTCGACGATGCCGTCGACCCGTACGTGAAGGCCCTGTCGCAGGCGTCGCCGCTCGACATCGTGCCCGACTCCGACCGCACCCCGAAAAAGCACAAGCCCTAGGAGCACCACCGTGTCGAACACCCCCACCGCACCGAGCGACTCGCCGCGGGGCCACCGCGCCGTCCTCACCGAGTCGGCCGCCCTCGATCCTGCGCACCGCCCCACCCCGGGCCCGATCGCGATCGGCCCCGAGTCGGCCGACCACATCGAGAAGGCGATCCAGGATGCTGGGGGCATGCTCGGCCCCGTCGACGACTCGACCCGCGGGCTCATGTGGCTCAGCCACAAGGCCATCGACGAGCTCGACCACGTGCTCACCGACCACCCGAACATCGAGTGGGTGCAGCTGCCGATGGCCGGCGTGGACATGTTCGCCTCGGTCATGAAGAAGTACGCCGACCGGCCGAAGCCCCTGTGGACGAGTGCCAAGGGCGCGTACTCCGAGCCCGTCGCCGAGCACGCCGTGGCACTGACGCTCGCGCTCTTGCGCGTCTTCCCCGAGCGCGTGCGAGCCGAGGGCTGGTCGAGCGTGCCGAAGGGCATCTCGCTCTACGGGCTGAACGTCGTGATCATCGGCGCCGGCGGTATCGCGCTCGAGATCATGCGCCTGCTCGAGCCGTTCGCCCCGTCGATCACGATCGTGCGGCGCAGCACCACCCCGGTGCCCGGTGCGGCGAAGACCGTGGCGACCGCCTCACTCGGCGACGTGCTGCCCGACGCCGACGTCGTGATCGTCGCTGCGGCCATGACCGCGGACACGTCGAAGCTGTTCGGCGAGGCCGAGTTCGACGCGATGAAAGAGACGGCCGTGCTGGTCAACATCGCCCGCGGCGGCCTCGTCGACACCGACGCCCTGGTCGCGGCGCTCGACGCCGAGAAGATCTGGGGCGCCGGCCTCGATGTGACCGACCCCGAACCGCTGCCCGACGGCCACCCGCTGTGGACGAACGCCCGCGCGCTGATCACGCCGCACCAGGCCGACACGCCCGACATGGTGGCGCCGCTGCTCGCCGAGCGCATCCGCCACAACGTGCGGGCGCTCGGCGGCGACGGCGACTTCATCGGGGTGGTCGACCCCGCCCAGGGCTACTAGGCGACGGGGCCGGGGCCCTGCTGCGAGGCGCGCAGCACTTCGAGCCGGGCGCGATACTCGACCTCGTCGATGTCGCCTCGCGCGAAGCGGTCGGAGAGCACCTGCTCGGCCGATCCGGTCCCAACGGCAGCACCCCATCCGCCGTGGCCCCAGGGGCCGAAGCCGGCCCCGGGGCCGAAGCCGTGCGGCCCGAACTGCGCCCGAGACGCGGCAGCGCGCCTGAACCTCCGCCCGAACACGAGCCCGACGACGACGATCACCGCCAGCCAGAACACGGGGATGAAGACCAGCGGCCACGGAAAACCGACGTGCCCGAAGCCCGGCCCGTAGCCTCCTCCGTCCCCCCAGGGCCCGATAGCGTGCTGCACGAGAGGCAGTGAGGCGAGTGCGGCGGTCATGATGCTGTCCATTCGGTCGGGGCTCGCTGTCTGCGAGCCATGACTAGAGCCTCGCCGTCACGGGCCGCGAGCGAATCCGCTGCCGAGAGCGACCTGCGTACTCCCGGGGGAGCAGGCGCGGCGCTGCGAGCAGTGCCCCGGTGCCAGTGGAATGAGCGCCGGTGGACTTCAGTCAGTACCACCCCGGCTGCACGAGCCCCGTCTCGTAGGCGACGACGACGAGGTGCACGCGGTCTCGGGCCCCGAGCTTCGACATGATGCGCGAGACGTGCGTCTTCGCCGTCAGCGGGCTCAAGAAGAGCCGCTCGCCGATCTCGGTGTTCGTGAGGCCGGCGCCGACCAGCGTCAGCACGTCGCGCTCGCGCTCGGTGAGCGGGTCGAGCACGCTGAGGTCGGCGGGCGCCTTCAGCCCGCTCGCGACTCGCACGAGCAGCCGCTTCGTGACACCGGGGGAGAGCAGCGCCTCCCCGCCCGCGGCGACGCGAACCGAGCGGATCAGCTCGACCGGCTCGGTGTCCTTGACGAGGAATCCGCTGGCTCCGGCCCGGATTGCCTGCGCGACGTAGTCGTCGAGCTCGAACGTCGTCACGATCACCACGTGCGTGCCGGCCAGAGCCGGGTCGCCGACGATCTCTCCGGTGGCCCAGAGCCCGTCGCCGTCGGGCATGCGGATGTCCATCAGGATCACGTCGGGTCGCTCGACCCGCGCCACCCGCACGGCCTCGGCGCCGGTCGAGGCCTCGCCGACCACCTCGATGTCGGGCTCCGAGTCGAGCAGGGCGTGGAAGCCGGCGCGGATCAGCTGTTGGTCGTCGGCGACGACCACCCGGATCATCGCCGCACCTCGTCACCCGACGGGGCGCGGCGGGGCGCAGGATGCGACGGAAGCTCGGCCTCGACGACGAAGCCGCCGCCTGCCCGAAGCGACGTGGCGAGCGTGCCGCCGAGCAGCTCGGCACGCTCGCGCATGCCCGTGATGCCGCGCCCGGGCTGCACCGTGGCGTCCTGCGCCCGCCCGTCGTCGACGATCACCAGCCGGCAGCCCGCGCCGTCGACCGTGATGCTGACCGTGGCGGTGGAGGCCGTCGCGTGCCGTCTGACGTTGGTGAGGGCCTCCTGCACGATGCGGTAGACCGCGAGCTGGACGGGGCGCGACGGGTCGACGTCGATGCGGGTATCGAGCGTCACGTCGAGGCCGGATGCCGTGTACGTGCCGACGAGATCCGGCAGCCGCGAGAGGTCGGGGGCGGGGGAGCGGGCCGCCTCGTCGCCGGGCACGGCGCCTTCCTGGCGGAGGAAGCCGAGGACGCCGCGCACCTCTTCGAGGGCTTGGCCGCTCGTGAGCCGGATCGCCTCGAGGCTGTGACGAGCCTGCTCGGGCTGCGCGTCGAAGAGATGCAGCCCGACTCCCGCCTGCACGCTGATCTGCGACAGCGAATGCGCGAGCACATCGTGCAGCTCGCGCGCGATGCGTAGCCGCTCGGCCTCGGCCTCGGAGCGCCGCCTGGCGGCGATGCTGCGAGAGACCTCGCGAAAGCGCTCGCGCCGGTTGCGGAAGACCTCGCCGAACCCGACGAAGAAGCACAGCACCAGGGCGACGGCCAGTGGGCGGATGCTCGCGAGCTGCGTCTGCGTGGCGGCGTAGGCGACGGTCGGCACCACCAGCGCCACGCCGGCGAGCGTCGACCAGACCCAGATGCGAGCCGCGTGCAGGATGCCACTCACCACCGCGATCGCCAACGGAACGGCTGCAAGGGGAGGCCCGGCCCCGAATGCGATGGCCGACGCCGAAAGCAGACCCGCCGCCACGACAGTCGGGCCGGGGTACCGGCGGCGTGCGAGCAGCGCGAACGACGAGCCGATTCCGAGCAGCACCGCAATCGCGGGCAGTGCGGAGGCACCGAGGGCGACGTGAAAGGTGACGGCGGCCACCGGCACCTGCAGCACGAGCGAGACGATGGTGGGCAACCAGATGCTGCCGCGGGGGCGGCGACGGCCGAACGGGAGATCGTCGTTCTGCCACATCTGCTCAGGGTAGCCCGCGGGCCCATCCGGGCCGTACTCCCGCGGGAGTAACGCTTCGGGCGCAAAGAAGGCCCAGCGGGTGGAGCCGCTGGGCCCGACCGCGGAGCAGCCGAGACAAGCCCCGACCGCGGAGCAGCCCAGACAAGCCCCGGCCGCGGAGCAGCCCAGACAAGCACTGGACCGAGCGGGAGAAAGTATGGCCCCCACGGGTGGAGCCGTGAGGGCCAAGCTCCCCGACTTGGACTCGAACCAAGAACCTGCCGGTTAACAGCCGGCTGCTCTGCCAATTGAGCTATCGAGGAAGGGTGCCGCTCGAAGCGGCGCACACAACTGTAGCAAAGGTTCGGGCGTGTGAAGTACCACCCGCCCCACGCGCCTCACCCCTCGGGGTGGTCGACCCCCGGCACCCACGACTGGCCGGGAGCGCCCCAGCTGTTCTTCCGAATGGCCTTGGTGGCCGCCTTCGAGAACGGGTGCTCGAGGCGATCGGCGTAGAGGATGCCGTCGAGGTGGTCGTACTCGTGCTGGAAGATGCGGGCGAGCCAGCCGCGGGCCTCGATCTCGAACTGCTCCTGGTTGACGTCGACGGCTCGCAGGATCACGCCCTCGGCACGCCGCAGCGGGAACCTCTCGCCGGGGATGGAGAGGCAGCCCTCCGACTCCTCTTCGTCGTCGAGGGGCTCGATCGAGAGCGGAGTCTGCCAGAGCTGCGGGTTGATCGCCTCGCCGCGCCACGAGACCCCGTCGTCGTCGACGTACGAGTAGACGAACAGGCGCAGCGGCAGGCCCACCTGCGGGCCGGCGAGGCCGACACCGGGAGCGGCGTCCATCGTCTCGAGCATGTCGGCGACGAGGGTGCGCAGCGTCTCGTCGAAATCGGTGACGTCGTGCGCGGGCTCGTGGAGCACGGGCTCCCCGGTGATGGTGATGGGTCGGACTGCCATTGGGCAAGCCTATCGGCGCACCGAAGCGCGGTAGCGTGAGGGAGTGTCTTCGAACCTCAGCGACCTGGCCGACCAGGTCTCCCTGACCCCGTATCAGGCCCTGGGGATCCCGATAGCGCTCGTCGGCGCCATGTTCCTGTCGATCGGCGCGCAGCTGCAGCATCGAGGCGTGGCGAAGATCGAGCGGAAGTTCGGCCGGGCCTCGTCCGGCTTCAGCATCAAGCAGCTGACGAGGCTGATCGGCCGGCCGTCGTGGGTGATCGGCACGGCTCTCTGCGCCCTCGCGATCGTCTTCCAGCTGACCAGCCTCAGCTTCGCACCCCTCATCGTCGTGCAGCCTCTCGGGGCGGTCGCCCTCGTGGTCACGGCGATCCTGAATTCGCGCACCAGCCATCAGAAGCTCTCCCGGCCGGCCAAGCGCTCGATCCTGTTCTGCGTCGGCGGCGTGGCCCTGTTCGTGGGCGTCGCTGCGCTCACCGCCGTGGAGCACCGGATCACGACGGGACAAATCGTCGTCGTCCTCGTGATCCTGGCGGTGATCTTCGCGATCTTCCTCGTCGCGTTCTCGCTCTTCCGCCGGCGAATCCGGGCGCTCTTCTACATCATCGGGGCCGGGTTCATGTACGGCTTCGTCGCCACGATGGCGAAGATCATCATCAACCGCGTCGAAGGGCACCACATCGACGTGCTGACGGTGATCTGCTTCCTCGCCCTCTGCGTCGTGGGCCTGCTGGGCGGCTACTTCGTCACCAACGCGTACTCGTCGGGGCCGCCCGATCTCGTCATCGCGGGGCTCACCGTCATCGACCCCATGGTCGCCGTGGGCATCGGCGTGATCGTCCTGGGCGAGGCGTCGCACGCTCCGTGGTGGGCGTCGATCTTCTTCGTCATCGCGGGGGCGCTGGCCGTGTTCGGCGTGTTCCAGTTGGCGAAATACCATCCGCAGACACGAGCCTGAGCTAGCCTGGGCCTGCCAGAACGCTCGACGCCCCGGTAAGGACTCAATCAGCTGTGACAGACGACCATCCTGACGCCACCTCCCGTCGACCGCTCCGGATCCTGATCGCGGGCGACACGTTCCCTCCCGACGTCAACGGGGCGGCGAACTTCACCGAGCGTCTCGCCGTCGGCCTCGCGGGCCGCGGCCACGACGTGCACATCATCGCCCCCGCCGCCACGCGCCGCCACGGCACCTTCGAGGAGGAGCACGCGGGCGCCACGCTGACCGTGCACCGCCTCAACTCGACACGCTGGCCCCTGCACGACTGGCTCCGCTTCGCGACGCCGTGGGCGGTGCAGCACAACACCCGCCCGATCGTCGACGCCTTCCAGCCCGACGTCGTGCACATCCAGGCGCACATCGTCATCGGCCGCGGCCTGACGAAGGTCGCCCGTGCCCGCGGCATCCGGGTCATCGCCACCAATCACTTCATGCCCGACAACCTGATCGAACATGCGCCGCCCATGCCCCGCAAGCTGCTGAACTGGATCGCGAAGCTCGCCTGGCAGGACGCCGCCAACACCTACAAGCTCGTGCAGGACATCACGACGCCGACGCGCAAGGCGGCCGACTACCTCGAGGCGGCCACCGGCATCCGCGGGGTCTACGCCATCTCGTGCGGCATCGCCGCCGACGACTACACGGCCCGCCGCGACCGCCCGAAGACGAACCGCATCGTGTTCGTCGGGCGCGTCACCGCCGAGAAGAACATCGACGTGCTGCTGGGGGCGATGACCAAGCTGGCGCCCGACCTGAACGCCACCCTGACCATCGTCGGCGGCGGCGACCTGCTCGGCCGGCTGAAGCAGACGACGGTCGACCTCGGGATCGCGGACCGGGTCACCTTCGCGGGCTACCTCTCGGACGACGAACTGCGGCTCACCCTGACGGGCAGCACCGTCTTCGCCATGCCGTCCACCGCCGAGCTGCAGAGCATCGCCAGCCTCGAGGCCATGGCGTCCGGCCTGCCCATCGTCGTGGCCGACGCCATGGCCCTGCCGCACCTCGTCGACCAGGGCTCGAACGGTTACCTCTTCAAGCCGGGCGACTCCGACGACCTGGCCGCAAAGCTCACCGAGGTGCTCACCAAGAGCGACGACGACTACGTCGCCATGCGCCGCGCAAGCCTCAAGATGATCGAGCCGCACGACATCAAGCGCACCCTCGACACCTTCGAGAAGCTGTATCGTGGTGAGCCGGTGGTCGCCCAGGCCGCCGACGCCGAGGGTGCCCGCACGGGCGCCGACGAAGGCGCGGGGCGGTAGCTCAGCTGGTTAGAGCATCGGACTCATAATCCGTCGGTCACGGGTTCAAGTCCCGTCCGCCCTACTCGAGCAGCACGGGGCGGCATCGGGCAGGATGCAGTCTCGAGGCTTAGGCTTGGCTGTGTAGCAACGGCCGAGACCCCGCCTCCGATGGACGCTCACCGATCCGACGGCGAACGGCCGGTCCTGAGAGGCGAGGCGTCATGCGTGGAATCCTGCTGTTCCGAACCGCCGCCGGCGAGATCGCACGGCTCGACGGCGAACGCAGCGCTCGTCGCGCCCTGATCCGGATGCTCGAAGAGGAGGCGCCCGAGGGGGCTGAAGTGCTCGGCCTCGTCATCGACGTCGACGCGACGCCGCACCTCGCGCTCGTCGGAGCCTGACCCCGCGCGCCCGGCGGGTCGGGTGGCACGCAGGGGATTCTGCGGAGGCCCCCAGGTCGGGTGGGTTGCGCCGTGCACGAGTCGGCCTCAGACTGGATTCACAGCACTCGTCGTCGAGTGACCGCCCATCCCACCAGCAGAGTCCGCGACGACCGCAACTCCCGTCTTCTCGGCGTCTCCCGACGCCCGAGACGGATCTCCGTGACGTTCACCGTCAGGATCGTCGTCGTGCGCCCATCGACGAGGTCTCCCCATGCTCGACACCGCCCCGCGCACCCAGTCGCACCCGACGCACCCCTCGAGCGCTTCGACGAGCTCGAAAGCGCGAGCCCCGAAAGTGCAGACGCCTCAGCCCCACACCCTCGCGGCCAAGGCAGTCATCGGCATCGCCGTGCTCTGCCTCTCGACGTTCTTCGCGATCACCACCGAACTGATGCCGGTCGGCCTCCTCGGCCAGATGAGCGCGTCGCTGCACGTGAGCCAGTCGACCATGGGGATCGTGGTGACGGTCTACGCCCTCGCCGTCGCGATCCTGGCGCTGCCTCTCACCGTCGTCACCTCGCGCTTCCCCCGCCGCACCGTGCTCGTCATGACTCTGGCGGGCTACGCCGTCTCGAACCTGATGGTGGCTCTCGCACCGAGCTTCGCCATCGTCTGCGCGGGCCGCGTGATCGGCGGAATCTCGCACGCGCTGTTCTTCTCGGTGGCCTCGGCCTACGCGACCAGGATCGTGCCGCCGCGCCTGGCCGGGCGCGCCATCGCGTTCGTCTACTCGGGTTCGTCCCTCGGCTTCGTGATCGGCGTGCCTGTCGGGACGACTGTCGGCGAGCACCTCGGCTGGCGGGTCGCCGTCGGCGGGGTGGCCGTGGTCTGCGCCGTGCTGGCCGTCATCGCTGCCACTCTGCTGCCACAGGTGCGGGGCGAGTCGAAGCCGCACGTCGGTTCGCCGCGAGCCTGGCGACGGTCGGGGCTGATGTCCGTCGGCATCGCCGATCTGCTGCTCTTCGCCGGGCACTACGTCGTCTACACCTACATCGGGCCGTACCTCGAAGAAGCCGGGCTGGGGCAGGATGCCATCGGCGGTGCACTTCTGGTGCTCGGCGCCACCGGCATCGTGGGTCTTCTGCTCGCCGGGGCGTTCGTCGACCGCGCACCGCGCCAGACACTCGTTGCGGCGGTCGCCGTCATGGGCGCCGCCCTCGCGTGCCTGCCGCTCGTGCACGGGTCGCTGCTCGGCACCTTCGTCGTCGCCGGTGTCTGGATGGCGGCGAACGGCACGACCGGCACGCTGTTCATGGCCGCGGCGATCCGCACCGGCGGGGTGAGCCCCGACATCGCCGGCGCCCTGATCAACGGCGCGTCGAACATCGGCATCGCCGGCGGGGCGTTCGTCGGAGCGCGCGTCTACGGGGCGGCCGGCCTCGGCGTGCTGCCGTTCTCGGCGGCGGCCGTGATCGCGACGAGCCTCGTCGTCATCGTCATCGCACGCCGGGGCTTCCCTGTGCACGGGCATGCGCAGGCCACGCTGTCGACGTCGTCGCTTCGCACCATCACGACGTCGATCCAGGTCGTCACGTCGTCGATGCCCGCGATCCGCACGACGACATCGCCCACCGGGTCGATCCGCGTCGCCCGCCCGTAGCAGCCGTCACCCGCCGCTGAGCGGGCACAGAGTGCGGAGAACGGGCTTGAAATCCGCAGTTTCTGCCCGCTCGCGCCTGCCCTGGGGAGATTCTGAGGGCAAGTCGCAGGACAGCGGGTGTACCCCGGTCGAGCCAACAGGCGTGCGCGGGTTGTCCACAGGCCCCAGCTCGGGGGAGCATGCTCGGCGGCCGCATTCGGTAGGCTTCGGGGGAGCAAAACGCACGGGGGTGTGATGACGACGACGGGATGGCGGGTGGCCTGGCAGACGCCGGCCAGCGTTTCCGTCTCCCCCGATCGTTCTTCATACGAAAGCATCGGCTTCACGGATGCAGGGCCCTCCGCCGGCGGCACCGGCGTCGTCCAGTTCACGATCGGGCTCGACGTGCGACTCGTGCTCGTGACCGAGGGCGGCCCCGTCGAGATCCGGGGGCAGGATGCCACGGGGCACGTCGTCCACGGAGTCATCGCGGTCGTGCGCGCACCCTCCGCCGCCCCGCGCGTCGGTGCCGAGGGCGACGACACCGAGCGCCCCGCCGCGCCGCCCGAGCCTGCGGCCTCCGAGCCGCCGCCGGCCCCCGCCGAGCCCGACCTCACGAATGAGCCGCTGCCGAGCCGCGAGCTCGTCGCCGAGGTGCAGCCCGACCTCGACGAGACCGTCCTGACGCCGGTCGGGCTCGCCCCCGACGAAGCCGCCGCCGCGATCCGGGCCGTCGCCGACTTCGACGCGACGATCGTCGGCGGTGGTGAACTCCAGGGAGCGCCCGCGGTCGGCGACAGCCCCGGGGCGGCGAGCCGAGCGCCTCGCATCCTGCGCGTCGTCGTCACCGACACGAACGGGCCTCGCACCGTCGAGATCGACGGCGACGTGTTCGTCGGCCGAGCGCCTCGGCTGCCGGCCGAACGCGCCGTCGACGACGGTGCCCTCGTCGTCGTCGCGTCGCGCACGGCGCACGTCTCGGCCACCCATCTGCAACTGACGCGCGCGGACGGTCGCGTGCTCGGCCGCGACCTGTGGTCGACGAACGGCACGATGCTCGCGCCGCCCACGGGCGCGCCCTATCGGCTCGAGCCGGGCGAGATCCTGCCGCTCATCGCCGGCACCAGACTGGTGCTCGCCGACGACGTCACGGTCGACCTACCGACCGATCCGCTGGACGCGTCGAAACCCGCGGACGCAGCCAACCCCTCCCGAGACGGCGACGGGGAGGGCCAGCGTGCCCAGTAGGCTGCCCGAGGCTCCGCCCGTTCTTCCCGGCTACACGGCCGTGCGCCCGCTCGGGTCGGGCGGCTTCGCCGACGTCTTCCTCTACGAGCAGAGCATGCCCCGTCGACGCGTCGCCATCAAAGTGCTGCTGCCCGGGGTCGCCGACAGCGATGCGCGCGCAATGTTCGTCTCCGAGACGACCCTCATGGCGCAGCTCGCCGACCACCCCGACGTCCTCACGGTCTACGAGGCCGCGATCGCGAGCGACGGCCGACCCTACATCGTCATGGAATACTGCCCCGACTCGTACGGTCGGCGCTTCCGCGACGAGCAGCTGCCGGTGTCGGAGGTGCTGCAGGTCGCCATCGCGATCGGCAGCGTTCTCGAGACGGCGCATCGCGACGGCGTGCTGCACCGCGATGTGAAGCCCGCCAACATCCTGCGCACCACCTACGGCCGCCCGGTGCTCGCCGACTTCGGCATCGCCGCCACGCTCGTGCGCTCGGAGGGGCAGGAGGCGCTCGGCCTCTCGATCCCGTGGTCGGCGCCCGAGGTGATCCGCGGCACGACGCAGGGCACTGTGCGCACCGAGATCTGGGCGTTCGGCGCCACCGTCTACGGCCTGCTCGCCGGCCGATCGCCGTTCGAAGCCGACGGCCGCGACAACTCGCGCGACGCCGTGCAAGAGCGGATCGTCGGCCGCGCCCGGGTGGCCCCCATCGGCCGCGCAGACGTGCCCGCCTCGCTCGAGCAGGCCCTCGCGGCGTGCCTCGCCAAAGACCCCGCGCAGCGGCCGGCCTCGATACTCGACGTGCTGAGGTCGCTGCAGGCAGTCGAAGCCGAGCTCGGCATGCGGCCGTCGACGCTGTTCATCCCGGCCGGCAGCGTGATCGACGCGGCCCACCTCGACACCGTGCCGACGGGCGACGACCCCGGCGACAGCGACGCGGGTCGGGGTGCGGACCGCTCGAGCGGGGCATCCCGAGCCGGCAGCACCACAGGCACGGCGACTACCACGCGGCGGCCTCGCACGCGTCGCTCGGGCGACACGACACGCGGCACACGGCACAGCGCCGCCGGCTCGGTCGACGACGCGCTGAGCCGAGCCGCCCTGGGCCGAGCCGACGCCACCGAGATCCGCACCGCACCCGGAGCCCGGTCGGCCTCCCGCCCGGCCCTGACACGGCGCCGAGCCGTCATCGGGGCTGCCGTCGTCGTGCTCATCGCCGCGATCGTCCTTGTCGTGACGGTGGCCGGGCGCGGAGGCGGGGCCATCCCGACGGTCGGCACGGTCAGTGCCAACACGACGTCCGACACCGTGCAGTTCTCGTGGAGCGACCCGGGCCTCACCTCCGGCGACACCTACCTCGTGCGCGTCGACGGCGGCCAGAGCACCACGCAGCGGGGCACCACGTTCACCCTGTCGAAGGGCGACCTCCAGGGCCAGGCCTGCGTCACCGTGACGGTCGTCCGCGACGGCACCGACGGCGCCCCGAGCAGCTCGACCTGCGCGGGCGGGTGAGCGTGCGGCACTCGTTCTCCCGGCTCGTCGCCCGCCTCCGCGCGCGGCTCCGAGCCCGTCTTCCCCTCACCGTCACGGCCCTGTCGGCCGTCGTCGTCGCGGCTCTCGTTGCCGTCGCCGTCATCGTCGCCCCCGGCTACACGCGTCAAGACCTGCACCTCGACGACGGCTCGGTCTGGGTGGCGAACGGCGCGCAGCGGCTCGTCGGCGACGCCAATGCCGAGATCGGCAAGCTGACCTCCACCGTGGGGGCGACCGGCACGTCCCTCTCGATCCTGCAGTCTCCGTCGCACCTCGTCGTGCACGACGAGGCCTCGAACACGCTCGACGTGATCGACCCGGCCGAGTCCAAGCTCACCGACACGGTGCCGCTGCCCGACGGCGTTCCCGAGGTCGTCTCTGCAGGATCATGGGTGGCCATCTACCTGCCCGCCACCGGCGACGCGTGGGTCACCCGCGTCACCGACCTGCCGAAGTTCACGGCGAAGAGCTCGCCCACGATGAGCCTCGGGGTGGATGCGACCCTGGCCATCGACGCCGACGGGCGGTACGTCGGCTACGGGGCGAAGAGCGGCCGACTCGTGACCGGCACCTTCGGGGCCGACGGGGCGCAGGCGGCGACCTCGCAGAGAGTGAGTTTCACCGGCACGCCGACGACCGTGCAGGCCACGCTGGTCTCCGGGCGCCCGGCCCTCTACGACGCCAGTTCGAACGATCTCTGGGTCGCCGGCCGGGTCGTCTCGCTGCGCTCGGCCGTCCGCGACCCGAAGACGGCGCAGCTCGAAGAGCCGACCGTCACCGGCGATCGCGTGCTCGTCGGGCACGGTGCCGGTCTCGTCGCGGTCTCCCTCGACGACCAGCGCGTGTCGACGCTCGAGCGCGGCACGGGCGGGCACGCCGCAGCGCCGGTGCGCGTCGACGACTGCGAGTACGGGGCCTGGTCGAGCGGCACGGCAGTGCGCCTCTGCGGCGACGCGAGCGCCGACGCGACTCGCATCCGTCTGGCCGGCAGCGACTCCGGCGCGGCCATGACGCTGGCTGTCAACGGCCACCACGTCGTCGCCAACGACACCGCCGACGGCCATGCCTGGGCTGTGCAGCACGACGGCCAGCTCATCGACAACTGGTCGGACTTCGTCACGAAGTCCGAGACGAAGACCACCAAGCAGCAGCAGAAGGACATCCCGCCGAAGCTCGCCGCGGCCGAAGAGCCACCCGTCGCCGTCGCCGACTCGTTCGGCGTGCGGCCGGGCCGCGCGAACACCCTGCCGGTGCTGCTCAACGACAGCGACCCGAACGGCGATCCGCTCGTGATCACCGCGGTCACGCCGGTCTCGCCGCAGTTCGGCGCGCTCGACATCGTGAACGACGCCCAACAGCTGCAGCTGACGACGCGCGGCACGGCGTCGGGCGTCGTCCGGTTCAAGTACACGATCACCGACGGGCGCGGCGGGTCGGCGCAGGCGACCGTGACCATCACCGTCCGGTCGCCCGGCGAGAACTCCGCGCCACGGCAGATGCGACCGACCCGGACGTCCGTGGCATCCGGCGGCACGGTCTCTCTCAATGTGCTCGCCGACTGGGTCGACCCGGACAGCGACCCGATCTATCTCGCCTCCGCCTCGACCGCGGGCCCCTCGACCGTCGCCTTCACGCAGAACGGCGAGGTCACCTTCCACGACGGCGGCGAGTCCGGCGACCTCAAGACGATCTCGCTCACGGTCTCCGACGGGTCGGCATCGGGCAACGGCACCGTCTCGGTCACGGTGGGGCCGCCGGGCACCGTCAGGATCATCGCGGAGTCGTTCGCCGTGACCGGCTACACGGGCCAGCAGATCGCCGTGGCACCGCTGCCCAACGTGCGCGGCGGCACCGGCCTGGTCAGCCTCGACGGCGTGAGCCCGGCCGCCGGCGACTCGAGCCTGCGCATCCAGCCTGACTACCCCGACGGGTCGTTCACCGTCACCGCCTCGCGCGCCGGCAGTCACCGCCTGCAGTACTCCGTCACCGACGGACGGCAGACCGCGACCGGTACCATCCGCCTCGACGTCGCGAACCCGCCCAGCGAGAACCTCCCGCCGATCACGGTTCCCACCACGGCCTTCCTGTACCTGCAGGACAGCCAGATCGTCGACGTGCTCGCCGGCGACACCGACCCCGGCGGGGGAGTCCTCAGCGTGACCGCCCTCAGCGGCCTGCCCGCGTCAGGAAGCATCGCCACGGGCATCGTCGACCAGGACACCGTCAAGGTGAGGCTCGTCCGCACCCTGACCGGCCCGGTCGCCTTCCACTACACGGTGAGCAACGGCAAGGCCACGGCGACCGGGACTGTGACGATCGTGCAGATCCCCGAGCCGTCGCGCCTGCAGGCACCGGTGGCGAAGCCCGATCACGTGACCGTGCGAGTGGGCACGGTCGCCGACATCCCCGTGCTCGACAACGACGTCCAGCCGAACGACAAGCCCCTCGTGCTCGCGGGCAGCCTCGTCAAGAACGTCCCCTCGGGCGGCGGGCTGCTCTTCACGGCCCAGAGCGAGCTGCGCTACCTGGCCCCCGAGAAGGCCGGCACCTACACCGCCGTCTACAAGGTGACGCAGTCCGACGGGCAGTTCGCGACGGCGCCCGTCACGATCGTCGTCAAGGGCAACGACCCGGCCGACGACCGACCACCGGTGCCCGAGACGGTCACCGCGCGGGTCACCGCCGGGGGCACCGTGACGATCCCGATCCCGCTCGCGGGCATCGACCCCGACGGCGACTCCGTCAGCCTGGTCGGGCAGGCGACCGCTCCCCGCCTCGGGGCGATCTCCGACGTCGGCACCGACTCGATGACCTACCGGGCGAGCTCGTACTCGTCGGGCACCGACACCTTCCAGTACGCCGTCGTCGACAGCCTCGGCCAGGTCGGCACCGGAACGATCCGCGTGGGCGTCGTCCCCTCCAGCGGCACGGCGCTCGCGCCCACGGCCGACGACGACCTGGTGCGCACGCGCCCCGGCACGAAGCTGACAGTGAACGTGCTCGACAACGACTCCGACCCGGCGCAGAGCCCGCTGACGGTCGTCTCGGCCGACGCGTCGAGCAACGCCCTGAAGCCGGTCGCGACCGCCGACGCGGTCAAGGTGACCGCGCCCTCGACCCCCGGCAGCTACGGCGTCCTGTACACGATCAAGAACGCCCGCGGGGCGACCGCGAGCGCGTGGCTCTACATCTCGGTCGACCGCAAGGCGCCGCTGGCGAGCCCCGTCGCGCAAGACGTGGTGCTGACGACCCAGGCCGTCGCTGGCAAGAGCACCGTCTCGGTCGACGCGATGAAGGCGGTCACGTTCTCGGAAGGGTCGACCGACGACCTCTCGCTGCACGTCGTGCCCGGCTACGGCAAGGCGTCGGTGCAGCCCGACGGCAGCGTGCTCGTCACCGTCACGGCCGGCAGCCAGATCATCCCCTTCACCGTCGCGCGGAGAGACGATCCGAGCGCGTCGTCGACCGCGTTCATCTGGGTGCCCGGGTCGAAAGACGGCAAGCCCGAGATCCGGCAGGACGCCCCCGCGCTCTCGGTGGTCAGCGGCTCGCGCCTGGTCGTGCACCTCGCCGACCAGCTGATCGGCGTCGGCGGTCGGCCCGTGCGCATCGCCGGGTCGTCGAGCGTCTCGGCCACCTATTCGAACGGCGCGAGCCTCGTCGTCGACGACAAGACGCTGCAGTACACCTCGGCGGCCAACTACTTCGGCCCGGCCTCCATCACGCTCACGGTCACCGACGGGGCGGCCGGCGACCCGAGCAGCCAGGCGACGGTCACCCTGCCGATCACCGTCACCCCGAAGGGCAACGAGCCGCCCGTCGTGAACGGCGCCGACATCACCCTCGAGGCCGGCGCGCAGACCACGGTCGACCTGCTCGCTCTGACCGACTACCCGTACCCCGATCGGCTTTCGGCGCTGTCGTTTTCGGCCGTCTCAGGATCACCGTCGATCGCCACGGCGAGCGTGTCCGGTTCGACCCTCACCGTCCGCGGCGTCGACGGCGTGTCCGTCGGCCGGACGGCCCGCATCGTCGTCTCAGTGCGCGACGAGCACGGCCCCGGGCGCTCGGGTGTCATAGCGGTCACGATCGTGCGGTCGACGAAGCCGATCGTCGCCCCGATCCCCGACAGCGTGACGATCACCCGCGGCTCGAGCGCGACCGTCGACGTGCTGGCGAACGACGCGGCGACGAACCCCTTCCCCGGCCGGCCCCTGCACGTCGTCAGCGTCGGCGGAGGGTCCACGCCCCGCGGCGTCACCGTGAGCACGAGCGCCGACCGCAGCCGCGTGAGTGTCGCCGTGTCGAAGGCAGCGGCGACTGGCACGGTGACGATTCCCTACGAGGTGGGCGACGTCACGAACGACCCCACCCGTGACGCGTCGTCGACAGTCAGCGTCCTGATCCGCGACGTGCCCGACGCTCCGCCGTCGGCCCCGGTCGTCGTGTCGTCCGACACCGCGAAGGCCCAGGTCACGCTGGCGATCCCGCACGCCTTCCCGAACTACTCGGCCATCACGGGCTACACGGTCGAGTCGACCGCGGGCGGCCTCGTGGCATCCTGCACCAACCCCGACGCCTGCGTCGTGTCGGGACTCGCTTACGGCACCGCGTACTCGTTCGCGGCGAAGGCGACCAACGGCATCGGCGACGGTGTTGCGAGCCCGGCCAGCGCCCCGGTCGTCGTCGACGGCTCGCCCAGCGCCCCGACGAGCGTGACCGTGACGGCCACCGCCGCCGACCCGGGCGGGCACTCGCTGGTCGTGAACTGGCAGCCCGGCGCCTCCGTGCCCGGGAGCCCCGTCTCGTCCTACTCGGTGACGGTGACGGGGCCCGACTTCTCGTACTCGACGACCGTGAAGGCGCCGGGTACCAGCACCCCCGTGCAGGGCCCCGCCATCCATCCGGGCAGCAGTTACACGGCGAGCGTCGTGGCGCACAACAAGACCAACCAGAGCCCCGCCGGCACCGGCAGCACCACGGCGGTCGGGCCACCCGATGGCGTGATCGTGACGCCGATCTTCACCGTCGACAACGGCCACGCGGCGGTCAAGGTCACGTGGACGGCGGGCTCGGCGAACGGCGCACCCGGCCTGACCTACTCGGTGCAACGCGTCGACCAGGGCGCTCCCGGGTCGTGCTCGGGTAACACCCTGCCGGGCACGAACGTCTCGGGCAACACGAGCTGGATCGACGACAACCCGGGCTTCAACGGCGCCCAGTATCGCGTCTACGCCACTAACGGCCTGTTCTGCTCGACGTTCACGAGCGGAATCGCCGACAACCGCCTGCCCGCGCAGCCGAACGCGCAGGCGCAGCTGGCGACGAACCCGGACGGCTTGGCGATGGACATCCAGATCGGCCCGCTCAGCCCCGGCGACTCGCAGAACGTCGACCACTACGAATACGGCCTCGTCGCCCACGGCCAGGCCGCGCCCAACAGCTGGGCCACGATCGACAGGAACGGCGGATTCGTGACCGGGCCGAACCACGACACCTCGCGCTACGGCACCGACACCGACGTCTACGTGCGCGCCTGCGGCCTGAGCACGGACGACAGCTGCAGTACGCCGAAGTCGCTGGGCGATTTCACGCCGACCCTCGCCCCCGCGACACCGCCGGCGACGCCACCCACGCCCTGAAGGCGGGCGAGCCCGCCGCGCGGCACTCGTCACAGCACGAACCACGGAACCACTCGAAGGAGACACCATGAGCACGACCGCACGCGGCGACGCCCAGGATTTCGCGCCCCTGACGCTCGAAGAGGCCGCCTGGTTCCGACAGGTCTTCACTCGGCTCTCCGACAACATCGAGACCATCGTGCTCGGCAAGCCCCACGTCGTCCGGCTCGCGCTGACCGCCCTCGTCAGCGAGGGGCACCTGCTGCTCGAGGACTTCCCCGGCACGGGCAAGACGAGCCTGGCGCGCTCGATCGCGCAGACATTCGAGGGCACGAGCAACAGGATCCAGTTCACCCCCGATCTCCTCCCCGGCGACGTCACCGGCATGAGCATGTACGACCAGAAGAACGGCATCTTCGAATTCCACACGGGGCCGGTCTTCGCGAACGTCCTGCTCGCCGACGAGATCAACCGCGCCTCGCCCAAGACCCAGTCGGCCCTCCTCGAGGTGATGGAGGAGTCGCGGGTGACCGTCGACGGTGTGACGCACAGCGTGCCGCAGCCGTTCATGGTGATCGCGACGCAGAACCCCATCGAGCAGGCGGGCACGTACCGTCTTCCCGAGGCGCAGCTCGACCGCTTCATGCTGAAGACGTCGCTGGGCTACCCCGACTCAGTGTCGACGCGCAAGATCTTAGAGGGGGCGCGCGTCAGCTCGCACCACCGCACCCTTCCCGCCGTGCTGAGCTCGGCAGACACGCTGTCGATGATCGAGACGGCCAAGCGCGTCGAGACCGACCCGGCGATCCTCGACTACGTGTCGCGCATCGTCGACGCCACGCGCGACGCCAGCGAGGTCCGCCTCGGCTCGAGCGTGCGCGGGGCCCTCGCGCTGGTTCGCGCGTCGATGACGTGGGCCGCCTCCGAGGGGCGCACCTTCGTGCTGCCCGACGACGTCAAGGCCCTGGCCGAGCCCGTGCTGGCGCATCGGCTCGTGCTCGACCCCGAGGCGGAATTCGACGGGGTGACGGCGACGAGCGTCGTCGGCCGCATCCTCCTCGACGTCGTGCCGCCGAGTGAGAGGCTGGCCGTGTGAGCCCGCGCCCCCGCACTCGGCGCGACGGCCGCACGGTCGACGGCGGCACCGTCGGCGGCCGCACCGTCGGCGGCCGCACCGAGACCGGCCTGACCGGGCGCACGGGCCTGACCGGGTTCACGGGTCGGACGGGCTACTCCACCGTGGCGCGCACCCCGAGGGCTCGTCGCCGACGCGCTCTCCGGCGTGCCCGCAGCCGCTTCGAGCGCCGTACGCGCAGGGTGTTCCGCGCCGTCACCGGCGTCGTGACACCGCTCGGCTGGGCCGTCGTCGCCGCAGCAGTCGTGGCCGGCATCGTGGGTCTCGTGGTCGGCTGGCTCGAGTTCGAGGCCATCGGGGCCAGCCTCGGCATCCTGGTGCTCGTCGCCCTTCTCTTCTTGATCGGTCGGGCGCGCTACGAGGTGTCGCTCGTCGTGGACTCCGACCGCACGGTCGTCGGCCACCCGGTCGCGGCCCGTGTCGCGCTCGGCGCGTCGTCGCGGCGACCACACTGGGGTGCCCGCCTCGAAGTGCAGGTGGGGGAGCAGCTTGTGCCCCTGCGTCTGCCGAGCTCGATCGGAGGCGAGGCGTCGTCGAACGAGTTCGAGGTGCCGGCCGACCGGCGGGGCGTCGTACAGGTCGGCCCGGTGCGGACGGTGCGGGGCGACCCCGTCGGCCTCTTCCGCCGCGACGTCGAGTGGACCACCGTCCACGACGTACACGTGCACCCCGAGACCATCACGGTGCCGTCGTCGAGCACCGGCTTCGTGCGCGACCTCGAGGGCAGCCCGACCCGCGACCTGACGGCCAGCGACATCTCCTTCCACGCTCTGCGCGACTTCCGCCCCGGCGACGACCGGCGTCACATCCACTGGAAGAGCACGGCCCGCACCGGAACACTGACCGTGCGGCAGTTCGAGGAGACCCGCCGCAGCCACGTCGTCGTGGCGTTCAGCCTCGCGCCCTCCGACTACCTCGATGGGCCGGAGTTCGAGCTCGCCGTCGGCGCCGCCTCCTCGCTGGCCCTGCGCGCCATCCGCGACGGGCGCGACATCACGGCGCTGACGAGCCCGCCGCGCGCGGCCCCCGGCGACGAGCCGAGCCGATCGCCCCGCATCCTGTCGACCCGCAGCCGCAGCAGCCTGCTCGACGACGTCAGCACGCTCGTCGCCGACACGGCCGACATCGACGTCGGCGGCCTCGCGGCTCTGGCGAACGACCTCGTGGTCGGCGTGTCGCTGGTCTTCCTCGTCTGCGGGTCGGCGCCGAGCCTCCGTGATCTCCGCTCGTGGTCGCTGCGCTTCCCTCCCGGTGTCGAGATCGTCGCGGTCGTCTGCCGCCCCGGCGCGGTTCCTGGCCTCCGTCGGCTCGGCGAGCTGAGCGTGCTCGAGATCGGCTATCTCGACGACCTGCGTCGCGCCCTCGCGAAGGCTGCCGCAGCATGAGTCAGACCAGGGCCGGCCGCCGCACGAGGCCGAACGCGGCCGGCACCGGCATGACACGGCGCAGGATCCGAGACGCCGCCTTCGTCGCCCTGCTCACCGCTCTGGCCGCGACGCCGCTCTGGCCGGTCTACGAGAGCTCGGCCTTCGTGGTCGTCGGGGTCGCCTCGCTCGTGCTCGGCGGAGCCATCGCGGTCGCCGCTGCGGCCCGGCGACTCCCGGCCTACGCGGTGGCGGCGCTCACCGCCGTCACCTTCCTGCTGTTCGGGGTCGCCCTGGCCGTGCCCACCCAGGCGACCTTCCGCATCCTGCCGACGGCCGAGGGCCTCCGCAGTCTGGTCTTCGGGGTCGCGACGAGCTGGAAGCAGATGCTCTCGGTCGACCTGCCGCTCGGCGACTACGAGGCGCTGCTCGAGCCCGCTCTCATCGTGTTGCTCGCCGGCACCGTCGTCGGGGTGTCCCTCGCGTTGCGTGCGCGCCGACCCGGCTGGGCGATCCTCGCGCCCGGGGAGTGCTGGCGTTCTCGATCGCTTTCGGGGCGCGTGCCGGGCAGAACCCCATCGCCACGGGCGTCGCGATCACCGTCGTCGCGCTGGTCTGGGCGGCTTCAGCCGGCATCCGCGCCACCCCGGCCGACGCGAACCGCGACGCGGCCGACACGCGCCGTGGCACGCCCCGCAGGCGCCAAGCCCCGGGCGGCGCTGGCCGCCTGGTCGCAGCCCTCGTGCTCGTCGGCCTATGCAGCGCAGCGGGCGCGGGCATCGTCTCCGCGTCGGCCGGCGCACCCGACAGTCGGCGCGAAGTGCTGCGCGAAGCCGTGCAGCCCCCGTTCGATCCGCACCACTACGTCAGCCCACTGGCCGCGTACCGCAACAGCGTCACGCCACCCGGCAAGACGACCGACATGCTGACCGTGACGGGCCTTCCCGCCGGCGCCCGGGTCAGCGTCGCCACGCTCGACGACTACGACGGCCAGGTCTTCGCGGCCGGCTCGAGCCCGTCGTCGGGCACGTTCGCCCGGGTCGCCTCGACCGTCGACCAATCGGGTCGCACTGGCACGCGCGCGACCGTGCACGTGACGGTCGACGGCTACTCCGACGTCTGGCTGCCGACAGTCGGCGCTCTGACGTCCATCTCGTTCGAGGGCGGCGACGCATCGGCCCTCCGCGACGCGTTCTTCTACGATCGCGATACCGATGCCGGTGCCGTGCTCGGCGGTGTCGGCCGGGGCGACCGCTACTCGATGACGACTATGGTCTCGAAGGCCGCCAGTGACGCCCGGGTGGCCGGCCTCACGCCGGGTCACGCAGTGCAGCCGAAAGCGACCACCCTGCCGAAGACCCTGATCTCGGCGGCACGCAAGCACTTCGACGGCGCCACCACCCCGGGTGAGAAGCTCGCCGCGGTCACCGCCTGGCTGCGCACCGGCTACGTCAGCCACTCCGATGCCGGCCTGCCGTTCAGCGCCGCAGGGCACTCCGCCGGTCGGCTCGACGCTCTGGCCACCTCGACCCCCATGCTCGGCGACGCCGAGCAGTACGCCCCGGCGCTCGCGTTGATCGCCCGCAGCCTCGGCTTCCCGTCGCGCGTCGTCGTCGGCTACGCCCCTACCAAGGCGCAGGAGGCGACGGGCCGCGTCACCCTCACCGGGGCCGACCTCACCGCCTGGGTCGAGGTCGAGGCGGCGAACGGCCAGTGGGTCACTGTCGACCCGAACCCGGCCGTGCGCCCCATCCCCTCGCAGTCGACGAAGCAGAGCGAGTCCGTGGCGCAGCCCCAGACCGTGCTGCCGCCCCCGCCGCCCGCCCGTAACGACACGGCGGTCACCCAGAACCGCGAGAGCCAGAAGACCAAGCACGACCCCGGGCAGCCGGCCTGGCTGCGCGTGCTGCTCGCCGGCCTACGCGTCGCGGGCGTCGTGATCCTGATCGCCGCCATCGTGCTCGCGCCGCTCTGGGGCATCGCCTTGGCGCGCTGGCTGCGACGCCGACGGCGACTGCGGGAGGATCGCGAGGCGCGGGTCGTGACCGGCGCCTGGAGCGAGATCCTCGACGACGTCGTCGACCGTGGCCACCCGGTGCCCCGTGCTGCGACCCGCTCGGAGGTCGCCGCTCTCATCGGGTCGCCCGAGGTCGCGCGGCTCGCCGAGCAGGCCGAGCGCAGCGTGTTCTCGTCGCAGCGGCTCGCCGAGGCCGACGTCGACGCGTTCTGGCGCGACACCCGCGAGGCATCCCGTCGGCTGGCCACTGACGAGGCCCGCTGGCCGCGATTCCGGTACCATCTCACCGCCCGGTCTCTGCTGACCCGGCTGCAACCGACCCGCCTTCGTGGCCGCCGCCCGCACCTCCCCGAAAGGCACCCGTGAGCCCCACGCCGCCCGCCGCGCACACCTGGACCTTCAGCGACGGCCAGGTCGTCGAGACCGCCGGCTACGGTGTCGTCGGCCGCAACCCGTCCGCCGAGAGGCTGGCCGAGCAGCTCGACGGGTCGCAGGAGGCGAGGCTCGTCACCGTCGTCGACGACGCGAAGTCCATCTCGCGCACCCACTTCGCCTTCGGCCCCTTCGACGGCCTGCTCTGGGTCGCCGACGCCGGCTCGGGCAACGGCACGCGCCTCATCTACCCTGACGGCTCGGCGTTCACTCTCGAGCCGGGAGTGCGCTACGAGGTCGACTCCGGGTCGCGGGTGACCTTCGGATCATTCTGGGTGCGGGTGTCCTGACCCCCTTGTGCGATGCCGAGACGTCTGGCCGCGACCAGGGTGTGGACGCGCGGCTGCTTCTGCCCGCATCCACCTTGCAGTTCCGGCAAGATCGTGTGCGCGAAAGGACGTTTCAGATGACGTACCTGACCGTTCGAATGCTTCGTGCGGGGTAAACGCTCGCCTCGCAAGACAGACGGCACGGTGGAGGTTCGGATTCCGGGCGGTCGCGCGCTCATCGTCCTCATTGCGGTGTGTCAGCCCAAGGTCGAGCGGACTGTATCGACCCCACCATGTAGAGCTGAGCGACTGTCGGCCACGCCGCGTATCGGTGGAAGTATTCGGCGTACTCGAGGCGCTGGATCTTGCCTCCAGTCACCCAAATCAGAATCTCGCCGAGGGACTCGTGGGCCGCATCCTCGACGTATCCGACAGTGGGCAGTGGATTCGACGAGCCGGGGGCCATGGGGGCAGACGGCGACAGGTGCAAATCGAGAAAATCGATCTTGCCTGACACGCCCTCAATGAAGTCCACCTGCCCGAGAAATTGCGCGGCTCCCGGAAACTCGGCCCGCTCAAGCAAATGCCGGAGGACCAGCTTTACGTCCCGAACCGTTGGCAGATCACTCACGCTGAGCACTTTACTTCCCGGCCGGAGTGAGCCCGGGCCGGAGTGGGCGCCTAGATTTCTGGCACCAAGCAATGACTCCGCCCCCGGGACGCGCAGCGTGCTCATAAACCAGACAGTTTGGATTCGCGGCGCCCAACGCACGTAAGCCGTTCCGACCCGGGCATTTGCTTGGTCGGGTAACCCTTCCCCGGCGCATACTCGTTGCATGACGCGTGGGTCTTGGATGCTCCTGGCGGTTATAGGCCTAGTCGTCGTCGGAGTCGGCGGTGCGCTGGTCGGTAGCGGGCACGGAATCATCGGGGCGGTCCTCATCGTGATTGGAGCACCAACGACGGGTCTCGCGATCGGTCGCTACGTTTCGAACAGACCGCCGCTCCAGTGACTCAACCGTCCCATAAGAGGTTCCCGTGCGGTCGGCGATCCCGGCGACCGATGGAGGTTTCCTGGCATGCCGATCGATACCTTCGCTGCTCGAATGCGCCGGACCTATCCATCCAGGAGTCTGGCGAGGTGCTCCAGGCGTTTGCCCGTCACTCCGTCAGCCATAGCGAATCCCTGGACCATCCCGGGTTCGAAGTCGTTTCGCTCCCTGAGCCGTTGCAATGACTTTTCGACGGCGTCTCGGCCCATCCCGGCAGATTGGCTCCCGAGACCCCTGACAAGGTCTCGCAACAACTCGATCTGGGAGGCCGCGAACGAGTCCATGGAATTCCTCCCCGTGGACATGTCAAGCGCCTCCGTCGCGCGGGCCCACCCTTCAAGGCCAAGAAGGTCGTGGGATACGAGTGCCAAAGACCCGAACTTGGCGGACATATACGAGCACTGTGCAGCGTTCTGTGCGATGGAGAAGTCGGTGTAGTTGTCAACGATGGCGAGGACTGCCCGCCCCTCGTCGTGACTTTGGTAGCGGTCGAATGTGTTCATTCGTTGGGATGCGTCATCGGCCAGAGAGGCAACGGCCCTGGTCGGCGGTTCCCAGTCGTCGCGGGACGGATGAAAGAACATGAGCTCCAAGCCGCTGTCAGCGGCAGCGCGAACCCAACTGACTGCGTCATCGACTAGTCGCAGATGAGCTTTTGCCGACACCGTCGAAGGAACCCAAGCAGCCAGAAGGCCTCGAAGAGACATGAACCGCAAGGTATCAGTCGACCTCCGTGAATCAAGGGCTGGCTCAGGGGGTCGCATAGGAAGCTGCAACGAAAGGGAACTTGCACGAAGGCTGTGCCTCCGTGGGCAGTCAGGGGCGGGGCGGCGCCACTTTCATGACGTCACCCGAGTCGGGATCAGTGAGTGGACGTGGACGCGAGCTTGGCGTGTTCGATGGTCCGGTAGACCGTTGTTCTTGAGACGCTGAACAGGTCGGCGAGTTCCGTCTGGTTGTAGGTCCCCTCGTTGTAGAGCAGCAACAGGTGCTTGATTTGGTTCGGCTTCAGCTTCGGCTGCTTGCCCCGCAGGCGTCTTTTCGCCTTAGCGACCTTCATGCCCTCGCGGGTCCGCATCCGGATCAGGTCAGCTTCGAACTCGGCCACCATCGCGAGCACGTTGAACAGCAGCCTGCCGACGGCGTCGTTCGGGTCGTGAACGGAACCGTTCATGCTCAGCTCTTCCAGGATGTCGCGAGCATCTGGAAGCGACCGTGCGAGGCGGTCGAGTTTGGTGACGACGAACGTATCGCCGGCGCGGCAGGCAGCCATCGCTTCGCGGAGATCGGGTCGGTCGCGGTTGGTGCCGGTCAGGCCTTGGTCGGCGTAGATCCGGTCAGCGCCGACGCCGAAAGCGGCGAGGGCATTTCGTTGGGCGGTGAGGTCTTGCTCTTCTGTGGACACGCGTGCGTATCCCACAAGTAACTCATTCATGCCACCGGGATACGACTGACGCCTGTCACCCACAAGACCTGTCTTTGCGAACGGTTAGGGTCCGGCTTGCGGGCACCACGCGCCGACGTAGAACATACGATGAGCGCATGCCAGACAGCTACTCCGATTTTGTCGCGCAGATGCAAGTTGCGGTTCGCGAAGAGACCGCGCTGTGGGAGCTCCCTTCGGGAAGCACCGTCCTGCTTCCATCAGGGAATGTCGTTCACGGACCTTGGCCGGCACGTGAGTGCAGTGACGTCATGACGAGTTGGCTGCGCCGCAACTGGATTGAGTTATATCTTCCGAGTCTTCCGAATAAATGGAATTTGCCCGGCGCGGAATGGCGTGTGCGCGCTTCCTTCACGGAACGGTTTCTCCTCCTCGCGAACGTCGACGCAGAGAAACTCCTGAGGGATCCATCTCGATGGACCCTGGACTCAGAAGACGGTCATGTCGCCCTATCGCTGACGTCATCCGGCGCCGACGTCGACGATAGGGAGTGGCTCGCAGCAGCTGTTCAAGAACGCCACTAGCCGACGAGAGCACGACTTTCCGGCGGACGGCCACAGGCTGGTGCCTGCACGCCAGCCCTTCCCCTGCGAACGTCGCCGGCACGCAAGAGGAGGGATCGCCAGCCGCGCGCGCTGGCGTTGTGTCAGGCTGCCGGCAATGACAATTACAACCTTCCCGTGGGATCACCCCCGGCCTCAGCAGTCGCAAATTCACTTGGACGTTGTGCCTGAAGGTGTCCTACACAGGCTGGCTGCGGGCGACTCGGCGTCGCTCGCATTGCAGTACGTGTCGCCGTATCTCGCAGGACCAGATTGCGCGGGGTTGTGGCGCATGAGAAGCAAGCAGATCAAAGAGCACCCCTCTGATGCCGCCTGGGTCACTCGACTGATCGTCGATCCCAGCATCACCGTTCCTGTCGGCTTGGCTGGCTTCCACGGTGCCCCAGACGCGGTTGGCATGGTGGAGCTTGGCTACCGTGTGGACCCTGAGTTCCGCCGCCGAGGCTATGCGCGACACGCTCTTGAAATTCTTCTCGCAGTCGCCCAGCGCCACCCGGACGTACGGACCGTCCGCGCCACCATCAGCCCAGACAACGCAGCCTCACTCGCGCTCATCAACAGCTACGGGTTCGTCGAGAACGGCGAGCAGTGGGACGAGGAAGACGGCCGAGAAATCATCTTTGAAACGCCAGCATAGGTAGCGATCTTCTTCCAGTCGGTCTCCGGTAGACGATCGGAAGCCGTTCGCCTCACGGGCGGGCGTTGACAGCAAACTCGTCACAGCGCCTCCGATCCCGTCTCGCTAGACGCCCGGCAAATTCGACCGGCCTCCGCGGCCTCGAAGGTCGTTGCTTAGTGAGTTGGTTCCGCCTCCGGACCAAAATGCGTGATTGCCCCTAGAAATCCGACCGGGTGCTCCTCATCGGCAAAGCCCACCTCAGCGGAGTCTGACACCGGAATGGAGCCCACAACACCCTCGTCGGTCCTAAACCAGACGGTTGGTACCTCACGCACCCCCTGGCTGACCGCCTCGAGTGATGCGGCCGCAAGCTCCGGCCAACGGCTCTCTTGCTCCGAGGAAACCGCCACAGACGTATTGGCAACTTTCAAGACCCGCATTACTGAATTCTCCTCCTGGACCCTCTCCATGCGTCCGATAGCCGTCGGGCTTGCGGGCCCTCGTTATCGCCACACGTTCACTTGTGCGGTCCGGCATCAACCGTGGCGAAGAGGACGACGCCGAGGAGGAACAGTCCGATCTCAACGAATCCGATGATGATGGCGGCTCTCGCCCACCCAGCACCCCTCTCACTCGTTTGACGTACTTGCGCACGCGCCACGAAACCAAGAATGACGCCTAGCCATCCGACAAAAATGGAAACAAAGAACGCGGCGATTGCCAAGCCGTTGAGGCGTCTACGGCCCTGGGTACGGTCCACTTGCTTCCATCCGTCCGGTGTCGTGTCTCGCTAAGTTCCGACAAGAGTGGAACAGCGATCGATTGTTAGAGGCAAGTCTCGCCGCCGTCCTGTTGGTACCCGATCTTCGTGACGAGCGGCGGGTCCAAGCAGTCACCCATCTGGCGGCATCTGAGAGCGACGCTTCCCTCGCCACTAGGTTAAGGGCCGGCCCCGAAACGTGATTTAGTTGCCTGCAACAGCCGGTGAAGGCCCTGTCTTGAGGAGTGTCATGTCGGAATGGTCGTCGCGGCAACAGCCGCGGTCCATCACGGTGGCGTTCTGGCTCTTCTTGCTCGCGGCGCTTGTGCAGCTCGTTGTCCTTGTCGTCTCTCTCTCAACAGCAGGAGGATCGATAACAGCGGGTCGAGAACAAGTAGCCAAAGTGGCGGATGGAGTTGGCACGTCCCAAGCGCAGCTGTTCGTGGGGCCGGCCATCGTCGTGGGGATCGTCATTGGTGGTCTTGTCATGATTGCCTTCATCGTCTTCGACATGCTCATGCGCCGGGGGAAGCCTTGGGCCAGGGTCGTACTCACAGTCGTCACCGTCTTCTCGCTCAGCACCGCGGGGAGCCTTCACGGTCTAGGCATTATCGGACTGCTCGCAGCTGTCGCCGCGACAGTCTTGATATTCCTCAAACCCTCCAACGCTTTCTTCGCCTCGTAGCCTCCAGCTCGGTGGAGATCACTCGCCCCGACCGACAAGCGCATCCAACGTCTCGCAAGGGGGGTCGGCTTAGGGGCAAGGTCGAACTGCGATGGGTCGCAGCGGGATGTCAGGTGTGGATAGTCTTTCGCCGTGATCCACAGCAACCGAGCGGCGCTGATGATTTTCAGCGAGACTCACCCGGCAGGCGTCCTATCCGACCTGATCGAACTTGAACCCGATGAGGTGTTCGAGAGACGGGGCCTCTTCCTACCCGGCGACGAACACTCTGGAAGACGAACGACGTCGGTATGGGGTGTCACGACTCCAGTCGAAGCAAGAGATGATCCCATCGGGTACGGAGCCCTCGAGTGGATCGTCAACCGCTTTGAAGGGAAAGGGCCGATTCTGGCCCAACTCGCTGCCGACTACGACGTCGACCTGTCGTGGTGGGGGCAAACCGATCACTGGGAGAAGCGAGTCCGAATTCCGGCGAGCCTGATGGCGAAGGTGGCATCCCTTCGTTGCCCCTTCACTTTGACGTTCGCACCAGTCGACGCGAAAACCGGCCGCTACATCAACGACGTTGATGACATCCTGTAGCGCTGGCCACGCCGGATAGACCGCTCCTCTGCTTCCCTTCGCTGGTTGTCCGTAAGACCTTCCCGGCGAACGTCGGCCGAGACGACGGAGGCCGAACCCTGAACGTACGAGGGCACGGCAACTCATCACCGGATCAGACTCACGGCCTTAGGATCCGGCCCTTCTTGGTTATGAGCCGCATTTCTTCGGTAGCAAAGGAAAGGCTGATTCCCTCGGCGTGGTGGCTGACTTCGAGGGGAGGCTGAGTGTCTGGAACTTCGACGTCGAGCCAATCGTCTCCGTCAAGCGAGTACTGGGTTCCCCAGGGCTCAAGGAAGATGCTGAGGGGCTCCCGATCGAGACTGTCTACTCGAATGCGCATGCTCATCAAATTAGCGGTCTTTTCTCCTGCCGCCATGCCCCGAGCAGACGGAGTGCTACAGGACGCTTCCGCCCCCTCCCGGGAACCTGCACCGTGCACCGCAACGAGCGTCTTAAGTCTGGGCGGGAGGATTAGACAGCGGACAAGACCTGATCATTTCTAAGTGACCCAAGTTGTCGACGCAGCCCCCATGGCGGTCGCGCTTAACTTTCGAGGAGCTCAACCGGCACGGGCAGACCGAGTAAGACGATAAGCCGCTGCAGAGTTTCCTCCACAAAATCGTCAGCTGGTTCTTCTTCTAACGCCTCGGCCAGCAGAGGTCGGATGTCGGCGGCTGATACCGGGGTGCCCGTGACGGCTTTAGCCCAGGTCGCCAATCCCTCGGCCTGCGCGTCGAGATCGACATCTTCACTGGCGGTCGTGTCCTCGAAGTAGTCGCGCGGTTGAAACCCCAGATAGGTCAGACCTCCCGCAGCGGGGCCTGGCTCATAGGTGATGGACGCAAAGTCGCTGTCGTGGACCGAGGCGGAGAGGAACGTCAGAGCTGATGGGTGTCCCGACTCGTCCGGTTCATCCTGAACCGACCAATGACCTTCGGCGAATATGAACGTGGCGAACATGCCCATCGCGGCGCCCTCCTTCTAGTGATCTAGGGGATGTTGCGAGGTCATTCGAGGCATGAATGACGAACCCATCGTAGGTGGCAAGGGGCGGTGACAGCTCGTCTCAGTTGCGGACGTTCATCGTTCCTTCATCGGCGCTTCGTGATCCTCGAACTGGGGCCTGCTACTTCGCACCGGGGCTCCTACGATCGCTTTGACGTGATCCCATGGATCGACCCGGACAGGATGCCCCCTTCCTGGCAAGACGCTGTACCGAAATGAGCGAAACATGACGCCCAGACCCTCACGCACAGTTCGCCGCGCCGTGGTCATCCTCACCCTGACGGCAGGCACGTTGACACTGCTTGCGACCGGATGCGCCAGCGCCAAATCGCCCGAATCGAGTGCAACGGCCTCGCTAAGCGCCCACGATCTCTCGGGTGCGTCCTACAAGTCCACCGGCGGGACCGACAAAAGCGACAACGTCTCGTGGCTGCAATCAAAGCCCCTCAAGCTCGCCTTCACTGAACAGAACGGCGTACTGACGGCAGTCCTGAACACCCCGTGCAACACGGTGAACGTGCCCGTCGACGTACAAGGCCGCAGCCTGGTTCCGGACACCACCAGGATGGCGTCCACGGCTATGAGTTGCGCGGGCGAAGCCGGCTCCCAGGAGCAATGGGCCACCGCGTTCATCAGTAAGGACATGACGGTGTCACGCGGCGCCGGGACCCTTACCCTCTTAACCGATGACGCCGAAATCGACTTCGAAAGCTAGCTCAAGGGTGGACTGACGCGTTGTACTGCGCCGCGGCTCACCCGGGACGCTCTCTGCCGAATGAGGGATTCTTCGAATTTGCGACGGTGGCTCGAAAGTCTGACCGTAGAAGGTTCCCCAACGCCCGCGCATTCTCGTTACTAGTACCCCCTCGAGAAGCTAATCGCGCGCGATGTCGGTGGCGGCGTCACGCTGCTCGGCATGCCATTTTCGGAGGACCGTGCGGTACTTGCCGAGCGGCTTTACGTGCTCCACGGCACGGCGTTCGGCGTCCCAGCCCACGATGCCGGCCGTATGCAGCGCCGACCACATGTCGATCACGTCGCTGACGGTGGAGACGCTAAGTGGAGGCACCGGATCGGTGCGCAGGTACTCCGCAGCCGAGTCAATTGTGAATTCCTCGCCGCCAAAGAAAACCACGGGAAATCTCACCTCGATCAGGTCATCAATGCTTACGTCTGAGTGATCGTCTGCGTAGCGCTGATAATTCCAAATCGCGACGTTCGGTCGATTAGCCGTGGCTCGTCCGGCGAGAGTTCCAGCTGCGAGCGAGGACGAGCCGGGACGTTCGGCATCAAGTCGCGCCAAAACCGCCAAGCGCTCTTCCTCCGGCATGCCCTCGATGTCCACAATGACCATGATTCGCCGTCTCGCCGCGCATCACAAGACTCGCAATGCATCCTAAGGGGGAGCTGCCGCGCACGATTGAGGTTCCCGGTCGTGCGGGGTTCAGCCCGGATGGTGAAGGTCCGACTTGCGGGCCGATCGTTGACTGAGACGTCAGTCCGTCTTCGGGACCGCGTAGCGCCTCACCCTCACGCCTCCGCGGAGCTCCGTGGAAAGAAGGGTCGCTCCATGGTGCTCCAGCGTCCCGATGGACGCCTCATTGTCGTCACGACAGATAGCAATTAACGGGTCGATGGTAAGGCGAGCAGCATGCGTAAGCACTTGCCCGAGCGCCCACGTAGCGATGCCTCGCCCTCGGGCTGAGGGGCGGATGCCGTAGCCGACGTGACCCAATTGCGTCACGCGTTCATCATCGAAAGCTCGGAGCGCGATGCCGCCCACCACACGCCTGTCCTCGATGATCCACCAATGCAACCCACGATCGCGCTTCAGAGCACCGACCCACACACGGAAACCGTCCTCGGTCTCGACGTCGTCGTGCGCGCTGATACCGAAGCCGTCTTCGTGCAGACCAGGCCCCCACTCACGATGCGCTTCCGCCCACGCCGCGAATATCATCACCTGTGGTTGCAGTAGCTCAAGCACACTCCAGTATCCCAGTGGCTGTCTCGATAACCGTCCGGCTTGCGGACGTAGTTGCTCGCCAGGAGACGACCTGTGGTTGGCTCAGGTCAAGTCGAGGAATATCCCAATTCGTGTCGTTGCTCTGTCCGGAGTCCACACTTGTGGCCGTTGTCGGCTCGCAGGTGCTGACATCGGTGGCCGGCTGTAGCGAGCACCTCGGTACGGATCCTGGGCAAGTCGGGCGGGAGCCGCCGGACCCGGTTTGAGCCCTGCCAGTTGGGCATGGTCGTTCCTCCCCGCGCGTGCAGCACCATGCGCGAGCGCGTCGGGGGTGAGCGCCTGCACGCGCGAGGCGGGCACGCGCTCGCGCGGGCGGCCGTGCGCGGAAGAACGAGTGCTAGGAGCACGAGTGCCATGAGCACGGGTGCCAGGTCAGCAGGGATGCCGGGTAGCCGCCCCGAGTACGAGCAGGCAAACGCTCGGGACGGCCCGGGGGTCCAGTGGACGCGAGGTCCTCCTCGTTTTGGGGTGTCGTGAAGGTTCCTCGGGACCGATAGTTTCCTTTCCTATGAACAGGATCGGAACCCGAACCGGATCGCTGATCGCCCTCACAGTGGTGGCGGCCGGGCTACTCGCTGGATGCTCGTCGACGTCAGACGACGCCACGAGCGTCAGCGCCCCGAAGGCGAAGCCGGAGAACAATGCTTGCGCAGAGGCCAAGGCTAACCTCGTCGCCGGTGCGGGAGCCTCGGCATCGTCGAGCGACGCCGCGCACAAGGCCCTCGCACGCGCTGCACAGAGCCCGGACTATTTCCCCCAGGCGGCAACCGCCTTAAGCGAGGCCTCAAATGACTCCCGCACGGTGGCCGGCAATTACACGGCACTCGCATCGCTCACGAAACCTGACTATGCGGCCGCCGCTACGACTGCGGCCGCCAAGCTAACGGCGATGGCTAACGCGAATGACGACCTTGAGACTGCGATGGACAACTACCAGTCGACATACGACCTCCAAGCCGTGACCGATGCCGCAGACGCGGCTCAGCAGGTTCCTCTCGACGCAGCGTCCGCAGTGAGTGCGGCTACTGACATCAACGACAGTGAGAACATCTGCCAATAGGGGAGTCGGCCTTGCAGTTGGCGGTCTAGTAGTCGGACTTATTGGCCATCTTGCGACGTGGCAGACGAGGGCGATGCCACCGAGCAGCAGGCAGAGTCGGCGTGGTCCTCCTGTGACGAGCCTCGGCGTCCGCAGGGCGTCCCGCTTCCGGGCGGCCTGTTGAGATCGGATCGGTTCACGACCGCCTGTGATCCGGTTCGATGACCGATCAGCCTGGGGGAACGAACTTTCGCCGGGGGAGCTGGTCCTCGGGCCGCCGATTTGTGGGGTGTAACGACCTGAGGCTCAGTGGTGGAAGAGCCTCAGCCCCGTCTGCACGTGAGTTATCCCGAGGATGCGCGCGGCGTCGACGACCTCGGCGGTGCGTGTCGAACCGCCGGGCTCGACGATCGTTGTGACACCGAACTCGCCAGCGTGCTCGACGTTATCGCGGAACGGCAGGTAACCGTCTGAGGTCATCGTCACCCCGTCAAGCGTCGCCGTGTGGGCATCGCGCCACGTCGGGTCGTCGTACTGCGCGCGTGCCTCTGTGCCGAAAAGCTGTGTGAACTCCTCGAGCTGCCCCCTGGTCATCTCGTGGCCGGCGAATCGGATCTGCCAGTTGAGGCGATCCTGCCGCCCCATGCCGACGACGGAGGCGAGGCCGTCGACGAACGGGTGCCGGCGCAGCCACCAGGTGCGGGCCTTCGACCCGGCCAGACGAACGCAGTCGACACGGTTCTGCTGGCCTGCCCCGATGCCGATCGCGGCTCCGGCGCGGGTGAAGACGACCGAGTTCGACTGCGTGTACCGAGCCGTCAGCAGGCCTAGGATCGCGTCGGTGCGCGTGGCGAGATCGAGCGACCCGTCATCGGGCAGCGCGAGTGCAATGTCAGCGGTGTCGCGATCCTGCTCGATGGTCACACCGTGGACGTCTCGCCGCTCTCGCCCACGAACGCCAGGCAGGATGTCATCCGCTTCGAGCACGAGGAAGCTCCCGGACCGTTTCGCACTCAGTTCGGCTGCAACACCGTCCTCGTAGCCGGGCGCGATCACCGCGTCGCAGATGACCGTCCGGAGAAACTGGGCAGTCTCCCGATCGACCGGGCGCGACAGCGCGACGACGTCGCCGAACGACGACTTGGGGTCGGCGTCTCGCGCACGGACGTACGCCGAGAACATGCTCGTAGGCGCGACCCCTTGGACTCGCCAGAGGTCGGCGGCCACGGTGTCGACGTCACCGGCGATCGCGGCTCCGGCGGGAGAGACGTGTTTGAAGGATGTAGCGGAGGGGCGGCCGGTCGCTGTGTCGGCCTCGCGTACGAGGGCGAACGCGTTAAGGGCGTCGAGGTAGTTGATCACCGACGGTTCGCCGTTGATCACCCGCGGGCCGACCCCGTCGAGAATTCGTGCCTGCTGGTGGGGGTTCATGCCGTAGCGCATTGGGGCTCCTGTCCGTGCGGAAAGAAGACACCCAGGCGGTCGATGTCAGTCGCATGCTCCACGCCGGTGACCCCGGCCGCGCCAGTCGCACCCTCAATCTAATCGGTGCTCACCGGCGACGCGTAATTGGCCGGTAGCCCGCCAACACAGGTCGCACTCCGTCCAAATGATCAAGGTATTGAGCCACCGCGGGCCCATGCCCTATGCCGACGCTGTGATCGCGATCCGCATGACCTATGGACCGGCTCTGGGTAGAGCCGGCGTCATCTAGCGCCCGATCACTTCTAGCCAGAGCCCCGAGCCAACGACAGTCGTCGTTAGCTTTCGTGTTTTCCGGGAGGCTTCTGGTGCGGTCTTGCTCTCTCGGCCACCGTGAGGAGAGACCATGACCGACCCGCTCGAGATCCTGCACCCCATCCGCCGCACCCCCGACGAGGTCATCGGCGAAGAACTCCACTTCGCGCCGTCTCGACAGCCGATCGATTATCGTGCACGCCGCCGGTCGAGCAACTTCTGCAACCAGTTCCGCTCACCCTTCTGGCGCGTGATGCCGATGTAGTCGAGGACCCCGCGCAAAGTCATAGACGGAGCCTACGATCGCGTCTCGAACACTGCACGGTGCACGCGGGCCAGGTCCGGTACCTTTGCAGCCGAACAGGTCCGAAATTCTCACGCTGGGTGGGAGGGCACATCATTCCTAAATCCATACCCTCGTGAGGAAGCCGCGATGTCACGACCCAGCAAGGACGCTCGGGAACCTCGCTTCACGCCGTGGATCGTCCCACTCCGCCGGATCTTTCCGTGGTGGTACCTCGTCGCCTGTGTCGTGACCTTCGCAGTGACTCTTATCGTGGACCCGGCCGTTTCCGCCGCGGGAGCATTCTGGGGTCCTGCCATTGGTGTGGCCATACGAGATCGCCAATTCACCGCGTACCGCCGACAAGGCAAGGGACTATCCCTCTCAAGACGGGACCTGATCGGCCCATGGTGGCTAGAGCCACTGGCCGCTCTCTTGTTGACGATCTTCTTCGTCGGCATCAGCTTTGCGCTGGGATTCGTGTTCGGCGGTACCCCTGTCTCGTTGCGCTGGACGGGCGTGTATCTGATGGCAACAAGCCTGGTCACTTTCGGCATTCTGCTTCTCATCATTCGAGGGCGCAGGCGAAACCGACCTAACGCTGACCGGACGGCCACGCCATCTCAATAGGCGTTCGACCATGGGTCGCCGAGGCGACAGTCAAAGAATCATCCTCAGCAGGAGCAAATCGCCGTGTGCGTCGGCGATCTCCCTTTCGCGGGTGGCCTCAAATCCAAGTTTCTCGAGTACTCGCAGTGAAGCGGTGTTCCATTCTCGAACCGTGGAAGTGAGCTGCCGATAGCCGATAGCCCGCGCCTGTTCGATTACCTCCTGTGAGGCCTCGGTAGCAAATCCCAGGTTCCAGAACGTACGGAGAAATTCGAACGCTAGTTCCGGCTCGTCTGGGAGACCGACACTGTTCGGGATGAGCCCGCAGTACCCGACAGGCGACATCGCGCCCTTAGGTTGCACAACCAGGAGGCCAGGCGCTGGCACGGGCTCATAACTGCTGAGCCAGCTAGTCAACTCGGCAACGGTAGGACGACCATCAGGCGTGATCCGACGGTGGGCCGGGACGCGTTTGTCGCGTTCCTCCCACAGCTTCCGATGAAACCGTGCATCGGTCATCCGCCACGGCCGTAAGTCGAGGCGCTCCGTCTCGAAGACAACCCCCGGCGAAGATGCCTCGTTGCGATCCATGAAGCAAGTATGACCAGGCAACCCGAACTCCGTTGCGCACAAACTTTGACTTCGTGACGTAGCCCTTTTAGCGCTGGACTAAAACGCGCGGATCAGGTTCCCGGTCAGGTCAACTGAGGCCAGGACAGGGAGCACGTGCGACGTACGCCAAAGAGTTACCGAAGCAGGCAAGACCGAAAAGGGTCCGCAACCCGTTCTGTTGCGGACGGGTGATCAGTCGAGCTCCTACGATAAGCGCGTGGATCGTCAGAGACTTCCAGCACGGCACCGGGTGGTCGCGGTCGCTCTGCCGTACACGGTCGCATTCGACCTCGCGATTCCGGCGCAAATATTCGGCCACCCAGCGGTCCAGGACCGCTACCAGTTCGACGTCTGTACGCCTCAGCCGGGGCTCGTGCCCACGTCGACGGGCTTTGGCATCGAGGTCCTGAACGACCTCGGGCTCCTTGATGTGGCGGACACGGTCATCGTGCCGGGATTCCACCGCAGCGAGCCGCTGGATGATGCAACCGTGGCTGCATTGCAGTCCGCCGTCAGCCGGGGAGCGAGAGTGGCATCCATCTGCATCGGCGCCTTCGCCCTCGCAGCCGCGGGGATTCTTGACGGACGTCCCGCCACGACCCACTGGCAGGAAGCCGACCGCCTGCAACACGACTACCCCCGGGTGCAGGTCCGTCCCGACGTTCTATACGTCGACACCGGGCAGATCCTGACAAGCGCCGGCCTCTCCGCCGGCATCGACCTGTGCATTCACATGGTCCGCAAAGACCACGGCGAGGCTGCGGCTCTCGCGGTCGCCCAACGCATGGTCGTCGCTGTCCACCGCTCTGGCGGCCAAGCGCAATACGCCCACCGCGCCCTCCCCGAGGACGGGGGCCTCGGGCCAACCCGCGAATGGGCCATCACGAACATGCAACAACCCCTGACACTCGACCGTCTTGCCCGCCACGCCGGAATGCCCGCCCGGTCCTTCTCGCGCCAGTTCGTCGACGAGGTCGGCGACAGCCCCATGCGGTGGCTTCTTGCCCAACGCATCCGCGAAGTCTGCCGCCTGCTCGAAACCACGGACTTATCCGTCGACGACATCGCGGCCCACTGCGGGCTCGGCAGCGCTTCAACGCTGCGTACCCACTTTCATCGCTCCATGGCCACGACGCCCAGCAACTACCGCGCCCAGTTCCACGGCCAAGATTCCCTCGGGCGTGGCTGAAAGCCAGCGGCTACTGGCCAGAACCACGATCGTCCGCCGTCGGGCCGGCGCTCAGGATGGTGTCATGAACAACTCTGAAGCACTTCGAACGGCTAACACCCAATTCGCACAAACGGACCTTAAAAAGGGTGTTCCCCAGATCCCCTTCGTCCCGAACAAGCAGGTCTATGTGATCACCTGCATCGACCCGCGAGTGGATCCCAGCGATGTCTTCGAACTGACCCTGGGTGACGCGATCGTCGCCCGAAGCGTGGGAGGGCGAGTGACTCAAGCCGTACTCGACGACATGGCCTGGATCAGCTACCTCCACGAAACCAAAACACCGGACGCCGACTGGTTCGAGGTCATGGTCATGCACCACACCGATTGCGGTTCCGGCCTCATGGCCGACGCCGAGCTCCGCGCTGGCTTCGTCAAGCGCGGATTCGACGGCTCCACCCTCGTCGCGACCGCCGTCACCAACCCGGCCGACACCGTTCCCGGCGACGTGAACCGCATCCTCCAGGACACCCATCTCTCTGGCGACATTCGTGTTTCCGGCTGGAGCTACGACATCCACACCGGGATCGCGACGCAACTCGTCGCGCCCCACTGCAGGAACGGCCAGGGCTAGTCCGTGGCCGTCCACTGTAAGGCCCGGACCCAACCGGCTTCCCGTTGCTGTGTAACTCTGCCGCAACTGACGCGCAGTGACCGTTCCACTCCGAACGTTGATCGGCGTGCACGAAGAGCGTCCGGCCTGCAATCAAGCCCTGTCGCGTAGGCATCGCGTCCGTCGTCATTGCCTAGTGGCATCAGATAACCTGCCGACGTGATTCACCTCAAGCCAGCCGGCATCGTTTCGACGGTCGCCGTTGGCTCCTACGCCAATACGTCTCACCCCGTTGCCTTCGTTGTCCCCTTGATTGTCATCCTGATAGCGACTGCGGTCGCGGTAACTGTCGGCATGCGATGCCGACGGAAATGACGATGGGGAGCAGCAAGAGCATGCTTGGTCGCGGTCATCTCGGTCGCGCGTGGCCGTAGGGCGTTACCGAGCGCGAAAGGGACTGCACTCGGCCTCACTGTAAGCCGAATTCTTGGCCCGACCTCTCAAGACGGGTCAAATACATCGAGCACATAGATCCCGAAGCCACGGAGCGTCTGTATCCATGACCTCGGTTAGTGACTCCAAAATGCTGACAGTCTCGGGAAGTACGCTCCCATCGGCGTCCCTTAGCCTGAATCCACCGATGTTTCTGGGGTGGGTGGGGTCGCGGGGTGGGTGAGCGTCGGGGTGCGGGTGGGCGCGGTGAAGCCTGGGGCCTTGCTGCCCTGATCGTTCCACTGTTGGTTCCTAGTCGCGCCGTGATGGCTGGTCGGAGGGGTTGATCAGCGTCGGGGTGGCCCTGTCGTGTGAGCGAACAGCGCGGTCCAGGCGGCCTCCCAGGGCCAGGCATGGGGCAGGTGCAGGCGGATGCGGCGTCCGGAGGACGCGACCCTGCCCGGGACGGTGATCAGTTTCCGGCGGATCGTGGCGGTGGTCGCTTTCGCCAGGGCCTGCCCGGTGATGGTGGCGGCGGCGCGGGTGAGGTTGAAGGCGATGACGGCGAGGACCAGCCAGGCGGCGTTCGCGGTGAAGATCCCCGACGGCAGGTGCGCCAGGGCGGAATGCTTCAAATCGGCGTTGACCTGCTCGATGATCGCGTGCCGGCGGTGCACCTGGTCCGCGGTCACCGTGTCCAGGGCGCTGGTGGTGAAGAACGCGTGGAACCGGTGCGTGTCAAAGAGCGTCGGATGCTCGAGATCTTTCTTGTTCAGCTCCGGGATGCGCCGCACCACGAGCCGACCTGGGGTGTGGTCTTTCTTCGCCCTCGAGGTGAATGCGGTGAAGGGGACCTCGGCGACTTCCGCGTGGGAGATCAACGCGCCGGTGTCCTCATCGATGATCGCGTTGGGGTATTCGATCGGGGTCCACGCGTTCTCCGGGATGGTGGCGATCGCGCGTTTCACGGCCGGATCTTGCCGGGCCGTGACCGACACCGCCGCTCCCGCTTTCCGGGCCGCGTTGATGGTCGCGAAGCCGTAATAGGCGGAGTCCGCCCGCAGCAGCACCGGGGCCGTCGATGTCCCGGGGAGTCTTGTGACGGTTTTCAGGGCGTCGGCGACGATCCGGGCAGCACCGCGCGGCGATCCGGACGCGCCCTTCCGCAACCGTTGGGTGATGATCACCGGGGCGCTGGTGTCGGTGGACACGGTCGCCAGGAGTGCGTTGAGGCCGCGGACCTTGGAGTATCCGAACCCGGCGCCCTGCTTCTGATGCCCGTGCACCTCGATGATCGTGTCGTCCACATCCACGAAGACCATGCCTGCGCCGGAGGGTTTCGGGACAAGGGGTGTTTCCCGGGCGAGGCCCACGAGGAGCCGGGAGGCGACGGCGTCGAGTTGGCGGACATGCCCGAACGTGAACTCCCGCAGGAACGATCCCAACGTCGACGGCGCATAACAGGCGGTGAAGAGCTTGCCCGTGCCACCGTGACGCAGCAGCGCCATGTCATCGATCGAGTCCGCACCGGCAACCATCCCCGCCACCAGGGAGGAGACTTTCAACCCGGCGTTGGCACCCTTGTCCGACGGAACCGTCAACCACTGATCGGCCAGGCTGCGAAGACCGGCGGTCTCGGCCAAGCGCATGACCGGGAGCAGCCCGGCGGTCGACACGAGATTCGGGTCATCAAATGACGCAGCAGCAGTCCTGGCGGCGTGAGAAACTTGCACCTGCGAGATGCCTTCCTTATCGGGCGAATAGGACTCTGAACAAGCTCTATTTTCCCTGATCAGAAAGGCATTCTCCGTTTAACGCGCCGACCCCAACTAAACGTCCATCGGTGGATTCAGGCTTAGCTCTTCCCCGAGTTGCTCGATCAGGAGACCGAACTCGTCGTGCTTGAGAAAGTGCGCCAGCTGCTCTATCGACGAAGGTGCCAACGGCGATTGCGCGAGTGCGAGACGCCGCTTGGCCTGCGCTCCGACAAGACGAAAGTAGAGATCCCGGAAGTCATCCATACGGCAGAACAAGATGCGGCTCAGGCGAGCCGATATCCTGACTTAGTGTGGATCGATCGCGACAACAACGAAATCAGCACTATGGCTGTTGAAATGCCGTCACGGCATGTCGACCCGAGTCTGCTGAAGCGCCTTGCGGGCGCTCCCACTTCTTGGGTTGAGAATAGCGGCGACCTGTTCGCGGATCTCATGGATGAATGCCACGATCAGATACTGATCGATGCGTCGACGCTTCACGATGACGAATTCGTCATGCAGCCCCTCCCAGCCTCCGTGATTCTGCACGACGAGCCGGGTGCCGACCTGGACGACCTGATCAGGACGGCCGTCATGTCGGTCCCAATCAGGTGGAGGCTCGACGTCGCCAACCTGCTTTTCAACCTCGTGGGCTAGCAGGTACTTCCGATCCAGGCGCACGGACCAGTAGCCGTTGCGCCGCGGGCAGGCGCTGGGCTGTCCCGCACGACGATGTTCTGCGGACGCTGGCCTTGAGGGCTCTGGCTTCCGAAAAACTTCCCCGACGTGACACCCTGCTGTATGCGACAGTCCATCCTCCGGTTCCTCGGCGTCTCAAAGCCAACCCGGGGGCGCGCTAACAAGCCGCCTGTCTACTACTTTGCGGTAGCAGTCATGAGCGTCATCTTCGCGATTCTTTGCCCGATCTGGGGCGCGCCCCTATGGACGACCATCGTCTTTATCGTCCTGGCTGTTGCTCTCCTGGCTGTATGGACCTGGCTGAAAATTCCTAAGCGATAACAACTTCGATCGTCGCGGAGTGGGATCGGCAGTCTCGAGTGTCCGCAGGCCGTGCCTGGGCGAATACCATCGTGGGCGAACGCTCGGGGCCCGGCTTGCGCGCGGGGTCAGCAGGTTGTGCCGCTCACCGCCGACGGCAAAACATCGGCCCAAAGGTTCACTCGAGTGCACGTCCACGCGGCTGAATGGAAGATGACAGTCTGGCCTCATGGATGAGAAGCCGAGTCGTGCGCGACGTGCTCTGGACTACATAGGCATCACAGAATCGCCAGTCGACAAAGCGGCGCGCACGACAAAGTCCCGCTCCTGGTGGATTTGGACCCTAGCGACCGCAGTCGCAGTTGCTATTGTCATCGTCGTTCTCGCCGCTCTGCACATCCTCTAGTCAACTTGGGTTTCCGACCCGATTCGTCCGGAACTGGTTCCGCACCGAGACGTTGACATACGCGTCGACGCGCGAGTTACCTAGCAGTCGTGAACTCGGAAAGCCAAGACCCAAACTCAGACATCGTCATCCAGCAGCTACGACTCACCAGACGGCTTGGGGTCGGAGCCGGTGTCCTCGTAGCTCTCGCTGGAGGGTTCATCATGTGGCAGGGGACCTGGAACTCCCCGGGCTGGCCCTGGTTCGGCATCGGAGTCCTAGCCGCACTCTTCGGAATCGTGTCGGCGATTCGCATTCCTCGCTCACGCGTCATACTTCGTCAGGACGAGATGGTTGTTTACGGCCAGTTGTGGTCACGGACTGTTCCTCGCGAGTCGATCACGTCGATTACGCCCTGGCCGCTTGTGAAGTGGACCGACTCTCGCGGCCGAGAACATTCCACGCCGGTCACCGCATTAAACGCCGGCGGAAGAACTCTCTCCGCATTTGCCGAGCACGCACTTGAGGTCCGGAACAGCCTGCACGAGTGGGCAGGAGTCGGCGGCGCCTCATCAGACGATGCACGCTAACCGTTCCTCCGTGGCCAATCAGGGGCGGGGCGCCGCCACTTTCATGACGTCGCCCGAGTCGGGATCAGTGAGTGGACGTGGACGCGAACCTGGCGTGCTCGATGGTTCGGTAGACCGTCGTCCATGGACACTCGCGAGAAACGCTGGGGACCTCGAAGTCGCATGTCGCGATTCGTAATCGCCGCGCGGGCATGCAAAATCCGATGCCAGCAGAGGTCGCCATAGACTTGGAGAGTCGTCGCGTAAATGTCAGGCCCGCCGACCAGGCCGATCCTTCGATAGTCAAGAGGCAGGAGAATTGGACATTGGATGCTCGGGATCGTTTTCGCGACATGCTCCGCCTCGATGTGGCCCCAGCACTGCGTGAATTGGGCTTCACCGGATCGGGTCTCGACTGGCGCAAACGAAATGCGCACGCTGATTGGGCGATCATCAACGTCCAAAAATCCGCCTGGGGCGACGGCGGATCGGTTGATGCCTACGTCAACTGGGTCTGCCCAGGGTTTGGTTGACACCTGACCTGTGAGGATTCGTTCTCGCTGGAAGGACGTCAATCATGGCAAAGGCATACCCGAGAGAGTTCCGCGACGATGTCGTGGCCGTGGCCCGGAAGGGCCAGTCACCGTTAAAGCAGATCGCGAAGGACTTCGGGATCTCCGAAGGATGTCTGCATGGCTGGATGAAGAAGGCCGACATCGAGGACGGCAATCGTCCTGGCGTCACCGAAGCCGATCAGTCGGAGCTGCGAGAGGCGCGGAAGCGGATCCGGCTGCTCGAGCAGGAGAACGAGGTGCTGCGGCGCGCGGCAGCGTATCTGTCGCAGGCGAACCTGCCGGGAAAATAGTCTTCCCGCTCGTCCGTGAGATGGCCGCGGCCGGCGCCCCGATCAGGGTGCCGGTCAAGGTGGCGTGCAGGGTCCTGGGCCGATCAACCCAGGGTTATTACAAGTGGTTGCGGGATCCCGTGTCCCGGAGGGACTGGGACGATGTTCATCTGATCGACGTGCTGCCGGACATTCATGCCGACGATCCGACGCTGGGGTATCGGTTCCTCGCCGACGAACTCTCCGACCAGGGCGCGACTGCGAGCGAGAACCGGCTGTGGCGCCTGGCGGCCATCGCCGGATTGCAGGCCTCCCGCCACCGAAGGCGCGGTAAGGGCAACAAACCCGGTCCCGCAGTCCACGACGACCTCCTCGGCGTCGTCCACGACAGGGGCCGAGTGACCCACGACTTCAGCATCGTCGCAACGGGACCGGACCAGGTGTGGTTGACCGACATCACCGAGCACTGGACCACGAGCGAGGGCAAGCTCTACCTCTGCGCGGTCAAAGACTGCTGGTCGAACAAGATCGTCGGCTACTCCATCGACACCCGCATGAAATCGGCACTCGCCGCCGCGGCCCTTCGGAACGCGATCACCCTCCGCGCCCCGACCGGCACCATCGTCCATTCCGACAGGGGCAGCCAATTTCGTTGGAAGAAGGTCGTCCGGCTTTTGAAGAACAACGGCCTGCGTGGCTCGATGGGCCGTGTCGGGTCCTCGAGCGACAACGCCGCGATGGAGTCGTTCTTTCCCTGCTTCAGAAGAACGTGTTGAACACGCGCCGGTGGAACACCCGGGAGGAACTGCGCCTCGCGATGGTCGTCCGGATCGAGACGAAGTACAACCGCCGCCGGCAAAGGCCTCTCGGGAAGCTCACCCCGGGCGAGTTTGAGACAATCTACTCAGCCGCACACGCGGCGTAGGAAACACCCACCCCCACTATCAACCAAAGTCTGGGCAGACCCTGCTGAGTACTGCCCGGACAGTGTTCCCTCCCGCGTCGCCAGGCTCTCAGTCCTCGTGAACTTGTTCCTTACGCCACCTGTCGAACTGTTATCGCCATCGTGAGGCCGGGAGGATGGAACCTTTCCCGGGTTCGTGACACTACCTGGCAAAGGGACCCTTTGCAGTTGTGCTGTGGCCGCAAGCGAGAGGGGGGACGTCACCGTCGGACCATTCGACACGCACGCACGCAAAGCACCCCACGACCATGAAAGACACTTCATGAAAAGAACCGGCATGTTCCTCGCCTGCGCCGTCATCGCCCTGACGATGGCCGGCTGCTCGACGACGCACACCTCCACCCCTCCCACGTCAACCGACTCGAAACAGGCCCTGGCGACCACGACGCCTTCACCTACGGTGTCGAAAACAACGACGACCGCAGCACCAACCCCGTCCACGGCAAGCACCGTGCAGCCATGCCCGACCTCGAGTCTGACCGCGACCGTCATCAAGCACCCCCTTCCGGGCTCGACTCCAGGAAAGAACAACCAAGCGTTGGCCGTCGTCCTGACGAACAAGGGTCCGGCAACGTGCACCATCCAGGGCTACCCGGGGGTGTCCTTCGTCGGCCAATCAGACGGTACCCAAATCGGAGCGGCGGCAGAGTTCAACAAAGCCCCCAAAGGCGCGACCCTCACCCTTGCCACAGGACAGAAGGCCCTCGCTCCCATGTCCTACTTCGGAGCGGCTAACGTCGTCCCCAGCGCCTGCCAGATAACGACCGCAGACGGTTTCCGCATCTACCCGCCAGGCCAGAAAGCGTCACTCTTCGCCGCATACCCGGGCCTGGACGCATGCGCCAAAACCACCGACGACCTCCTCCAAGTCTCCCCCTTCCAAGCCGACTGACAAGGCTGACACGGGCAGCGTCATCGAGACGCACCTAGGTGTCACAGACATCGAAACCCACGTCTGCTGTCTTGGGGTGTCTGATTCATCTAAGCCGAGCCCTCCCACGCCCCAGCACCCAAGGGTTCCCTTGGGTGAGGCGTCTCAAGAGTCACCTGCAACTGTTCGCGGATTGCCTGAGATCCGGGGCGACGACGGGGAGTCACCCGTGTTGACTCGATGGAACCTCCGGGGGTCTTGCGACACTATCCGGTAGAAGAAGGTTTTGGACGAGGGGGCCGGGTGCTGTGAACGAAGCCACTGACGAAAAGGCGGTGTGGGAACGCGTTCGGCGAGGTGATGCGGATGCGTTCGGGGTCGTCTTCGACGAGCACTACGGCCGCGTCTACGGTCACGCCCTGAGGATGTCGGAGTCCACTCACGACGCGGAAGACACCACGGCGATCGTGTTTCTCGAAGCCTGGCGACGCCGGGAGGCGGTGCGTGTGGTCAATGGTTCGGTGCTGGCGTGGCTTCTTGTAACGGCGACCAATGTCGCCCGGAACGGCAGGCGCAGCGCACAGCGAAAACGCGTTCTGCTTTCCAAACTCGTCCCGTCGGAGTCATCTCCCGACCCTGCGACGGAGATCCTAGAACGGCTCGATCGCACCGCGCAGGACGCCTCGCTTCGAGCTGCCTTCCGTCGGCTTTCCGTGGCAGACCAGAGAGTGCTGGGGCTCTGTGTGATCAATGATTTCTCGCTGACAGCCGCCGCCGAAGTCTTGGGCGTCCCTGTGGGCACGGTCAAATCGAGGCTGTCCCGCGCCAAAGCGCGACTTGCGAAGGCCGCGGCCGAGATCAACCCGCACATCTCAACCCCCACGTCGTTGGGAGAGGTGAAATGAACGAGATCCCAGAACATGACCCGGTTCGCCGCGCAGCAATCCGCAGCTTCGTCCTCCAGACGGCTCGAGACACACCGCAGCCCCGGCCCCGGAGGGTCACGCTGATCGTGGCCTTAGCTGCCTCCGTTCTCGTCATCGGCGGGGTGGGCACGGCGGTCGCTGCCACGAACGCGAACCACACCGGCCGCGGTGACGTCCAGGTTGCGCCCACGATCGATTCCACGGCACCCGCCGAACCCGTCCCCACTGCGACACCGGGCGCGCCCGCCCCCGCTGGCACCCCCACTCCGATTCCTCCGCCCGCCCCGACCATGTGCTCCACATCCCAGTTGTCAGGAGCCGTCGGCCCGATCGGCGGTGCTGCCGGAACCGAAACGACCAAGCTCATCCTCACCAAC